>NZ_BAABJY010000002.1:0-1270272 GCF_039543545.1 Luteimonas vadosa
TGCCACTGGCCGGGTCGTATGAGTCCACATGAAGCGTCAATTGCCTTTCAACGGGGCTGGGCGAAGTTGCGCAAGCAGAGAGGCATAGAAACAGAACAAGCAAGATGCATCTCATGGGCCCTAACGCTAGAGTTAAGCCGACCCGCAGCGGGGCGGCGACTGAGCGCAATATAGCCGAAGGCGGGCGCTTAGGCGCCGCCCTGATGCGGGTTCGGCTTGAACGAATTGTTAGGCGGCAGCCTGCTCAAGCAACACCGCCAGCCTACGAGCATCCTCACGCGAAAGAGTGATGGGAGTCATGCTGTAACTGGTGAAGGTCTTGCTGACGAGCTCAATCGCAACTGCGCAACTGGCCTTGGAGCCATCTAAGGCGTGGACGCGGATGGTGTTGCGTCCAAGAGTGGAGTAATCCGGAGAGATTTCGCCAACGGTGCGCTTGACGCTGGCGCCAAAGAACGCAGCTTTGAGTCCGCCATGCTTAATTGCCCGAACGACGATCCATAGGAAGATCGTAGCGAACGCGCCAATGGCTATGAACGTAAAAACATCTTCCACGTCGCGCACCCCTTGTTCTGCCGCCTAACGCCTGAATTAAGCCGACCCGCGAAGCGGGTTCGGCTTGAATGAATTGTTAGGCCACGTGGCCACTATTGGCACCACTGCCGCTCACAGGGGACGCCGTCACCATCTCCGTCCATTTCCGTATTGGGGCAGTGCTGCAGAAAGTACGTCGCCTCTGTGCAGGATCGCATTTGGGAGCAATGGGTTCGACCGTCACACTTTGCCGGGGAAGAACCCACGGGCAAAGAGGGTGATGCCGGCGGGGAGGCCGACGCAAACGATTCCGCTGCAGCCGGTTGGGCGCGTGGACCCTTGAAGTGGTTGTAGCCGGACCAGACGACGGCGCCGAGGATGAGGACGATCAGCAGGTTCTTCACGTTGCGGGTTCCTCACGCACGGGGCCTAACGCCTGAGTTAAGCCGACCCGCAGCGGGGCGGCGACTGAGCGCAATATAGCCGAAGGCAGGCGCTTAGGCGCCGCACCGATGTGGGTTCGGCTTGAACGAATTGTTAGGTGCCAATCTTGACACCAACAGGCACGGGCTCTACTGCCGCCAAGAACTGAGCCCGTACATCTTGGGGTGAATATGCGGCCTTAGCTGGAACCGTAAGAAGCGGCAAGTCAATGACCCGGCAAACATTGGCCAGAAGCTCGTCACGAGACTGCGCCTTGCGGCTACCGTGTGACTTGTCGTTGAGCTCAACGGCGCAGATCACCGAAAGATCCCCGGAGCGGCAGATAACGAAGTCAAAGTGCTTGGCAGCTATGCGATTGAGTGCTCCTTGCCGGGCAGAGTTGCTCAAGCCAGGTTTGACCGCAGCGACATCTGCGACCCGGACCTTGCCAAAGACTCGATGATCTGGCCCAACAGCCTGATCCAGCACGCCGAGGAAAGATCGCTCTGCGGCTGAAAAGAGCGGCTTGCCGCGCTGGTACGGGAAGTCGATGGAGCCGACGCGGCCAGATTTGCCTTTGAGCGCGCCCAAAACGACAAAGGCAGCGACTACGAGAAGGAGCAACCAGATCCATGACATGCGATGTGCTCCCCTTGGCACCTAACGCCTGAGTTAAGCCGACCCACAGCAGGGCGGCGACCGGGTGCAAATATAGCCGAAGGCGCGCACCTGGGCGCCGCCCTGATGGGGGTTCGGCTTGAACGAATTGTTAGGCGTCACCTGCACGACGGCTACGCCCGAATGCCAGAAGAACACACACTAGAGCAAGCCCGAAGCCACCGATGACCAGAGTGTCATGTGCGTCAAGCCAGAGCAAAGTGACAACGCCCAGCGCTGTTGCAATGCAGCCGCCCCAAAAAACAGCAGCGGGCCTGCCGCGCAGGCGAACCACATTTACACCATGAGCAAAGAGGCCCGACAGCGCGACGAAGCCGCCGCCAACCGCTAACGAGGCAGCTGCCATTGCGCCGAGTCCGAGCCAAGACAGAACCTCGATGTAGAGCAAGAATGCGAGCAGCGGTACTAGAACCGCAAGGTACCCAATCGCTTCTCCAAACTTTCCGTTGAGGCTGACTTTCATGTGACGCCTAACGCCTGAGTTAAGCCGACCCGCAGCGGGGCGGCGACTGAGCGCAATATAGCCGAAGGCGGGCGCTTAGGCGCCGCCCTGATGCGGGTTCGGCTTGAACGAATTGTTAGGCCTCTCAATCTGCACGATTGACGTCCGAAAGCTCATTGCGCCGGTTGAGGAATGCCAGCGCGAGACTCAAGAGTGAGAACAGCAGGCCGATTGCTACAAGTGCCCAAGCTACGTACCAAGGCCAGACAGAGCCAGGCATGAGTAGCGTGGCGATCCAGGCCAGCCCAAACCAGATGACAGCCTTAATCACAGTCTTTACTAAAACCCGCAGCGACAATGCTCCGAGCAAGTCTGATGCTGTCTGTGTGTCTTGCGATTGATCGCTCATGAGAGGCCTAACGCCTGAGTTAAGCCGACCCGCAGCAGGGCGGCGACCGAGTGCAAATATAGCCGAAGGCGCGCACTTGGGCGCCGCCCTGATGTGGGTTCGGCTTGAACGAATTGTTAGAGGGCGAACCCATCAGTTGAACTTCCTAGTATCAGCAACAGGGAACTCATACATGTACTCCGCCGCTCCGCCGAACTTATGCAAATGTTGCGGGTCGAGTGCAGCGATTGCTGCGGGAGTCTCATTGCCTCCGTCAGTTGACTCCCACTCGAAGACAAGATGCGGGACGTCATTGATAAAAATTAGGTCTGTTATGAAGTGGCCAAGAACCTGACCATTACGCTCTAGCAAGTGCCAGCACTTGTGAACATCCATGATGTATCCCGAGCCCTCTAACGCCGGAGCTAACCGGACCCGCCGTGGGCCCGTTCCGAGCCGATCATAGCCGCAACCCCAGGCGAAGGGGCAGCCGCGATGCGGGTTCCGGTTGAGCGACTTGTTATGGTGCAGCGGCCGGTCCACTCACGGCCTTGGAAGCATCAGCTCGGGTACGCGATCCGCCAGAGGTCCAGAAGCGGTTGCGAGGGTCCAGAAAAGCGGTGAACCCGCCGCCGCAAAGGCGGCTTTGCGGCGACGTGTCGCGCCGCTTTTCTAGCATTTTTCAGAGCAGAGCGGCAGTCGGTAAGCGGCGCCCTGTGCTGTCAGGCTTTTCCTAGGCAAGGAAGATCGTTCCCGCCTGCAGCATAACGCCTGAGTTAAGCCGACCCACAGCAGGGCGGCGACCGGGTGCAAATATAGCCGAAGGCGCGCACCTGGGCGCCGCCCTGATGGGGGTTCGGCTTGAACGAATTGTTAGGCGCCACGCTCACGCGCCATCTCAATTAGCGATTTCCCGCTGTCACGAAGCCTTGGTGAGATCTGTGTAACCCGCTCCGCAATTGCTAATGCCTCGTCTGGGCGGTCGAGCTCAAGTAGAGCTACTGCTTGGAACACTAGAGCGTCAGCGTTGTTCGGAAGTTCTTTCAGGCGACTAGTGGCGAATTGGTAGAGCTCTTGAATTTGGTTCTTGTCGAACATCGAGGCCATGACGTCCTCGGGAGAGGGCTTGTCACGCTCTTTGATGCGGGAATAGTTGCAGTACCCGGCGGCTAGCAGCAGCAGAAATAGAAGACCCGTCAGCACCCACAGGTGTGTCTGTATTGCATGGATCTCAGAAACCATCGGACCGTCCTGTGGCGCCTAACGCCTGAGTTAAGCCGACCCGCAGCGGGGCGGCGACTGAGCGCAATATAGTCGAAGGCGGGCGCTTAGGCGCCGCACCGATGCGGGTTCGGCTTGAACGAATTGTTAGGCCGCGAATCAGTACCCTTTGATCTGCAGAGCCGCATTGCAGTGAGCTCCCGCGCCGAAGAGATCAGGAAAAAGTGACAGATGATTAATGTTCATGCGGTTCAGGGTCCGCAGGCATTGTGGTCTGTCTGCGGTCGGGATCGAAATCTTTACCAGGCATGCTTCTCCTGAGGTTGAGGTGAAGTTGCTGGTTACCCATTTGTCAACTGTGATCTGTAAAGGTGTTTTCGTGAATAAGCCGCCTTGAGCAACGAGGCGAGCGTTCTCGTCCTGGCTTGGCCGTATGTATTCGAGGATAGGCGGATCATCTCCGGTGTGAGAAGCCTTGATACGCCGGTTAATTTTGGTAATCTCACCACCGCCAAGTGCCCAAACAGCCCGTTCACCGGAAGCCGGAGATGTATCTTTGTGGAATGCGAAGTACAGCGCAACGAAAGGTGACTCTGTCCAGTCGAGAAGAGGGGTGGCCATTCCGTTGTGCTGCGCAATAGCCCACCATTCGTTTTCGCTTTCGATCTTCTGTGGATTGCTTCCGCGCCGCCCACGACTGGCCAGTTTGAACTTGCCAAAGTGGCGTCGCACTAACGCCGGCCTGCCAGAGACCGGCGTGCCGCGAAGAGCGCGATCCAAGCTTGTCTCAAGCGGCCAGATGGCATCTCTCTGGCCTCGCCAAACATAGTTTGGAAAATCCAAAAACTCCTGTCGGATGTAATCGTGGAAGTATTTCCACGAACTAAGGCGGATATGCATGAATCCATCCGCGTAGCTAACTTGCTTCCATCTCGGGGTCTTTGCCATGGCGCACCTGTAACCTCGACTAGCGGCCTAACGCCTGAGTTAAGCCGACCCACAGCAGGGCGGCGACCGGGTGCAAATATAGCCGAAGGCGCGCACCTGGGCGCCGCCCTGATGGGGGTTCGGCTTGAACGAATTGTTAGGCTGCGTGACGCTGCAGCGGTGGGAAAAAGAGGAGAAGAAGGCCATACAGTACATGCGCCCCTATTAAAAGGAGAGATGCTGTCAGGCCAAAAATGATGGCGACAAGAGCAGAGGCGACTACGCCAACTAGGACAGTCGAGCCCACGTGGGGCCTTAGCAGCAGTAGAGACGCGAGCATAATGGGTAGCACGAGGTGCAAGTTTGACTTGACGATTGCCACCAGGGTATGTGGCGGTATAGGTCGTGGCTGCGGGTCTAGTGTTTGATGAAATGCCGCAATCTCTTCCGGAGATGCAGACGGATTGCGCTCAACATAGGCAGGCATCTCACTCTCGATGCGATGAGCAAGGTCCGGATCTTCCCAGTAGCCAGAGAACGCACCGAACAGTGTGCACAAAGTTAGCGCTAGCAACAGCGCTGCAAGTGCTCTAAGGATTTCAATTCGGTGACGCTTCATCAGCAGCCTAACGCCTGAGTTAAGCCGACCCGCAGCGGGGCGGCGACTGAGCGCAATATAGCCGAAGGCAGCGCTTAGGCGCCGCACCGATGTGGGTTCGGCTTGAACGAATTGTTAGGCCTCTCCACGCGGGAGGCCAGCGGCGACAAGCTTTAGCCGAACCATAGCCTCTTCGGGGCCAAAACGACCCGCCTTACCGTAACTACCCTTAGCAGCGTTGGTGTCAGAGCAGACATGGGCCAAGACGGTATTGGCCAATTCTTGGTGTGGTGCGATGCGCGCCGCGAACTTGTCCAGGACCGCTTGACCAGTAGGGTCAGACTCATGGCCGTCCAAGGCATACGCCCAATAGAAGTTGTCGTATGCCGCGCAGAAGTCCCAGAACCCCAAGTGCCCGTCAGCGCACTGCGATAGCAACCTATCGTGGTGATCGAGGGCAGCGACTAGCTCTGACTCTGAAGGGAAGGTAGCCATGTGCTCTGAGAGGCCTAACGCCTGAGTTAAGCCGACCCGCAGCGGGGCGGCGACTGAGCGCAATATAGCCGAAGGCGGGCGCTTAGGCGCCGCACCGATGCGGGTTCGGTTTGAACGAATTGTTAGCGCCCAAGTTGACGCCGCTCAAGGAAATAAGCGCCAAGCCCGGCCAAGAATGCTGCACCCACAAGCCATGCCGCAGCAGTAAGCAGCGGAATGGAAATTCGAACGCCGAGGATGAGGAAAGCCAGACAGACCGCAGTGCCGAGAAAGCCAACCAACGCTCCATGCCCTTGGGCGTTGGATTGGACCCAGCGAGCAGCAAAGGCGCCAGAAGCGAATGGAACGAGCAGAACAAGGCCAACAGAGAGAAGCCAAAGCGGGGAATACGGCTCATGCGGAAATAGTGAGCCAAGAAGCAGACAGGCGCCGTAGCCGATGACGTAGGCGATTGTGCCGAGAGAGATTGCTTTGAAGTCGCTAGGCAATGTCATTGGGCGCTAACGCCTGAATTAAGCCGACCCGCCCTGGGGCCGTGTCCGAAGCCGATGATAGCCAAATCTATCCGAGAAGCCGAAGCCGCGAAGCGGGTTCGGCTTGAATGAATTGTTAGGCGCGCCCAGCCGATCCACGCCGAACTCCAGCCAAACCGACGCAAACAAAAATAAGGCTAAGCAAGATGAGCCCGGCGTATATGAAGCCGGCCTCAAAGCCGAAGAATGTCATGCCGAATTTGCGCCAAGAGAAGTACAAGAAGCCGGCTTGCCACGACTGAAATAGCCCCAATGAGAACGCTACAAGACCGAACGCCCCAGCGAGCAAAAAGGTCCAGTCAAAGAAAGCGCTTCTTGTCTCCGTAGCCATCGTTGCGCCTAACGCCTGAGTTAAGCCGACCCACATCAGGGTGGCGACCGGGTGCAAATATAGCCGAAGGCGCGCACCTGGGCGCCGCCCTGATGGGGGTTCGGCTTGAACGAATTGTTAGGCCTTACTGGCCGGGTGTTTCAATTTGAATCGAAGGATTACGCGCCGCTAACTCAATGATCTCATTGGCGCTCAAGCCTGCGACCTTGTCTTTGATTCTACCTATCGACGGAGACTGAAGCTCCGGGTTGTCCACCACTTCACGGGCACTTTCCACTCCTTCCATGTTCAGCATCAGCACCGCAAGAGCGAGTCTTTGCTGATCAGCCTCAGATCGTTCGCTCATCATTGCTTTGTAGGACGCTTCGGCGGAGTCGGTACTAGTTGCGTCGATACGAAGAACATCCTGTGTTGCAGGGGCAGTGGCGCAGGCGACTGCGAAGAAGGAAGAAAGCATTACGATTGTGAAGGCTTTCAACATCAGTGAACTCTCCTTGTAAGGCCTAACGCCTGAGTTAACCCGACCCGCTAGCGAGAGACCATCAGGTCAGAGCGGTAACGATGCGGGTTCGGGTTGAACGAATTGTTAGGCGCGATCATGTGACCAACTAGCAGGCCCGGCAAGCCCGGGAACCGGGCACCGGTCAAACAACCGGGAGACGCACCGAGGCGGGGCAATGAGCACCAGGTCAGGCTTGCCCTGGCAACCACCAGCAGCGATCCGTTGGGGTGTTGTGTCCGAAGCCACCCGCCGGGCGGAGCGATGAACTCTCACGCGGTCCCACGCGGCCCAATCTGTAACCGAAGAAGCTCAACAAGCTTTGGCGTTTATCGCGCCTAACGCCTGAGTTAAGCCGACCCGCAGCGGGGCGGCGACTGAGCGCAATATAGCCGAAGGCGGGCGCTTAGGCGCCGCACCGATGCGGGTTCGGCTTGAACGAATTGTTAGGCGCCATCGCCGCCATGCTCAACTCGCCATCCCGACGCTCCGTGGACGAAGCGAACCACGTGCATCCCCGGCTCCCAATCACAATAGAAGGTTTGAACGAGACTAACGGCTTGATTTGTGGTCAAGCTGACAGCGGCGCGGCTCATCTTAACCAGACGCGCGTAAGGCAATGAACTACAACTCTTTGGCTCCCGTAGTGCCGGCCGATCTTCCGGAGCAGGGATGTAGATAACGCCGGGAACTTGTGGATCTGAGTTATAGGTCACGTCATCAACAGACCTCTGCAGCAATTGTTGCAACGGCAGAGGAATGTCAAGGTTGGAGCGGTCGATCAAAGTGTCGTCTCTCGCTGTTAGAATCGTATATTCGTCTATGGGCTCTGGCGTGGATATTGGAAGTAGCTGAGCTGCGTGCCTGTCGAAGTATGTTGTGAAATCGCTGCAACCTTCATTCTCGGGGCACCACGTCACTTGTTGATCGAGTTGAGATAAATAGGCCCGAACAATTAGATTCTGGGTCGTCGGGTCGGCAAGTACGAAGCTGTTCTTGAAATCACGGTCAGATTTCCACGCAACTACCAACGGAGCCACTAGAGCCAGCGCAACAGCCGCAGCAGCAACTACGGTGACTGCAAGAATGGTCTTGGGTTGAACTTTGGTCATGGCGCCTAACGCCTGAGTTAAGCCGACCCACAACAGGGCGGCGACCGGGTGCAAATATAGCCGAAGGCGCGCACCTGGGCGCCGCCCTGTTGTGGGTTCGGCTTGAACGAATTGTTAGGCCTACAGCGCACCGCCTACATGCACCTCTACCCCTGACGGAGAGTGAGGAAGGCACGCGACTAGCGCGGACTCAACCTCTGTGCTCTCACCAAACGATAAATGAAGTACTTCAAGGGTCGCCTCACGTAGGTAGAGAGAGTATTGGCCCGCACCGCTGGAAGTCGCGCGTGAGCGAACTAAAAAAGGCGACGTATGTGCGGAGCAGAGAAAGCTATTGCCAAGAAAAGCAGCTAGATCCGCATGGTCCAATGGAGTGAACTTGGCACGACCAAGTTTCTCCATAGCGCGTCCAAGGTGAGCGTAGGGGACTTCCCGAAATTCTTGGTCCGGAATGCGTTGAAGCTCATCCCAATCCTGCTGGGGGAAGGGGTCAAGTGAATCCCACGGGTCAGCAGCCGTGGCCGGACTGCCTAAGGCTAAGAGAATCAGTATGGGCAGAAGGGACATGTAGGCCTAACGCTTAGTAGACCCCTGAAGCGGGGTGTTCCACTGGATGTTCATGTTGGGGGCAGCTGGAGTCAAGGAGAGAATTCCTACCTGAAAACAGGGGGATAACCGCTATCCATCCGCAGCACCGCCGTCCACGCTGGACTGCAATATCCAGCAAGGACGGGTCGGTATGGGATATGCATCCGGAGGCGGGGTGGTATCTGGCGGCAGGGGTGAGGCGGCTCGAGCAGGCAAATCCGGCCTGTTGGAGGAAGTTCGCCGCAAGATCCGCTTCCGCCACTACAGCTTGCGCACGGAGCGGGCGTACGTTGGATGGATCTGGCGCTTCATCCTGGCCAATGGGCGTCGCCACCCCCGGGAATTGGGAGCGCCGGAGGTCGAGGCTTTCCTGACCCGGTTGGCGGTGGAGGGCCGGGTCGCGGCGAGCACGCAGAACCAGGCCTTGTCCGCCTTGCTGTTCCTCTACAAGGAAGTCTTGGGGCTCGACCTGCCGTGGATGCAGGAGGTGGTGCGCGCGAAGCGCCCGCAACGGATCCCGACGGTGCTGTCGCGCGGGGAGGTGCAGGCGGTGCTGGCGCAGATGGATGGCCGGCCGTGGCTGGTGGCCAGCCTGCTGTACGGCACCGGCATGCGGTTGATGGAATGCCTGCGCCTGCGGGTGAAGGACGTGGACTTCGCACGCAACGAGATCACGGTGCGCAACGGCAAGGGGGGCAAGGATCGGCGGACGGTGCTGCCGGCGTCCCTCGTCGAGCCGTTGCAGCGGGAACTCGAACGGGTCACGGTCCTGCACCAGCGGGACCTGCAGGCGGGGTTCGGGGCGGTGTACTTGCCGCATGCGCTGTCGCGCAAGTATCCCAACGCGGCGCGGGAGCCGGGCTGGCAATATGTGTTCCCGGCGAAGTCGCGGTCGGCCGATCCGCGCAGCGGCACGGAGCGACGGCACCATTGCGACGACGCGGTGCTGACGCGTGCGCTCAAGCGAGGCTGCCGCGAGGCGGGGATCGTCAAGCCGGTGAGCGCGCATACACTGCGGCATTCGTTCGCGACCCACATGATCGAGGCCGGATACGACATCCGCACGGTGCAGGAATTGCTCGGCCACGCCGACGTGGCCACCACGCAGATCTACACCCACGTGCTCAACCGCGGCGCCGGTGGCGTGTTGAGCCCGCTGGATCGGCGCTAGTTAAGGCGGATCGCGCGGGGCGGGGACGGCGGGTTGTCAGGTTGCCTCGGCGATCTCCCGGCGCGTTGCCCGGGGTCAGGTCGGGACTTCTTCCACCGGGATCGCCGGCGTGGCCTTGCGCCTCGGAACCCAGCGACGCTTCAGGCGCAATGCGGGTCTTTCGACTAGGAACCACGACAACCCGGCGCACGCGACGGCCAGCAGGCTGGCGGCCAGGGTATTCGAAACCACGCTCGCGGCACCCAGGAGCACTGCCACCTGCTGCATGGGCCAGCCATACAGGTAAAGGCCGTAGGAAAGGTCGGTGCGCTCGATGACGGGGAGTTGCGGGAGGAACGCGAGGCAGAACGTGCCGTGGACCACGGTGGCGAAGTAGGCCGGGACGAACCACGGCGTGCCCCGGGCCAGCACGGCGACCGCCACCATCGGCAGCAACCACCATGCCGAGAGCACGACCTTCTCGCGCAGGACCCAGAGCAAGGTGCCGGTGATGAAGAAGGCGGTGACCCAGGTGAGGTACTCGAGGTGCTCGGGCAACGGTCGTTGCGTCCATGCGAAGGCGCAGGCGCCCGCGATGGCGAGGCCCCACGCAGGCAGGTAGCGTCGCGGCACGAGCATGCCCAGGACGCCCGCGACCAGGAGCGCCAGATACAGGCGGATCTCGATCGGCAGCGTCCAGAGCGAACCGTTGGCGGCGGTGCGCGGCAAGGTGTCGAAGACACCCGGGAGGAAGTATTCGGCCCGCCACAAGGTGGCGTTGCTCCAAAGGTATCGCCATGTCTCGGGGTCCCGCCAGTAGGCGGGGTCCGTGGTCAGCAGCGGGCCCAGCACCAGGACGGTCAACGCGACGCAGGCCAGCAGGGCGGGATATATCCGGAGCCCCCGGGCCAGCAGGAACGGAACCACGCGGTTGCGCTGCAGGCTGGCGGCCACCAGGAAACCGCTGATGACGAAGAACACGTCGACGGCCAGGGCGCCGGCGGTGCGGCCGGTGAACTGTCCGAACGGATCGCTGCCCGGCGTCCCCGTGATCGGCCACGCGTGGCTCCAGATCACCAGCCACGCGGCGAACAGGCGGATGAGGTTGAAGTTGTTGCGCCGTCGCTGCCACGCCTCGGCCAGGGAAATACGCTGTGTCATGTGCGGTGCAATCAGCCGCGCCAGCACCAGTGCCAAGGCTCGTACACGATGCCGTGCGGGTTGTCGCGCGGGTAGGTCATCGCGAACCCGTAGCCGCCGGCGTGCTCGCGCAGCCAGGCGAAGGCGGGCGTGGCCTCGAAGGATTCCTCGGCAGGCGGTTCACCCGGCGTGCCGATGTCGAGTGCGCGGCCCGAGTGGTGTTCCGAGAAGCCGGGTGCCGCGTTGACGCGCAGGATGTCCTCGACCGTGTCGCCGCGGGCGCGCTTGCGCTCGAAGATGCCGAGCTGGTAGTCGTGGCTGCGATAGCCGGAGATGGCTTCGAGCACGACGTCGTCGCGTCGCGCGGCGGCTTGCAGGTGGTTCCAGGCGCGTGCGGCCGTGGCATGCAGCCAGAGTGGGCGACGGTAGCGGTCGAATCCCGCGAACGCGAGCCGTTCGGGTTCCGGGACCAGCACCAGGCCGGTGCGGTCGGCATAGGCGTCGGCGTCGATGTCGAGGGCGTCGAGGCGTTCGTGCAGGCGCTGCAGGGGCAGGGTGTGGTCGCGCTCCAGGCCGGTGCGAGCGGGCACGCCAACGGAATCGAGTGCGTCGAGGGCCTCGTCGATGCCGGGCTCGTGCACCAGGCGCGGCACCAGGGGCACCAGGCCTGTGTCCAGTGCGGCGGCCAGGTAGCGGCCATCGCGTTTGCGCCGCAGGACCTGGCGCGAACGCGCGAGCACGCGCGCATCGCGGTTGCTGCTTGGACGCAGCAGGCCGGCGGGCCACAGTTCGATATCGGGCGTATTGACCAGGATCCGGGGGGTGTTGCGCATGCGGGCAGCTTAACGACGCGCGGGGGTGCTTGCCATCTCGCGCAGGGTGTCAAGCAGTACCTGCGGCTGCCGTGCTTCCAGGAGCAGCACGTGCTTGCGCTGTGTCGGGATGTGCAGCGCGCGTCGGCCACCGGAGAGGGCGACGAAGGCGCGGCTGCGGTCGCGCAGCAGGTACCAGCCGCTGCGGAAGCCGGGAAGACCGGTGCCGTTGAGCTTCAGCATCGGCCGGCATTCGGTGCGCTCGTCGAGATCGATGGCGCGCGCCTGGTCGAGGCGCAGGTCGGCGAGTGCGAGTTTGCAGGTGTTGAATCCGGACGTCACGACCAGGCGGTCTGGCTCGAGCCGCAGCGCGTGCCGCTGCAGGAGGCGATCGAGCAGGAACCAGGCGGCTAGCGACAGGATCGCGACGCCGCCGAGCACGGCAGGCGTCGCATGGGTCGCGTCGGAGAATGCGGCGAGCTGCGGCAGTGCGGCTGGCGGGCCGGCGAGGGCGAGTGCCATCGCGGTCAGCGCGATCGGCAGTGCACCGGCAAGCACGAATAGCCACGCCCGGGACGCCGCCGGCGCGGGGACGAGATCCAGCCGCCCATCGTCGACCGGCTCGCCGCTTGCGGTGTTCACGTTGCCTTGCTCAACGCAGCACGAGCAGGGCGACGCCCAGGGCCAGGGCTGCTGTCAGCACCACCACCAGCAAGGGCACGACCAGCCGGTTGGCGGACGGGTTGCGGCGTTCGATCAGACGGACGAGGTGGAGCATGCGGCTTTCCTCTTCTCTCGCGCCATGCGCTTACGGGTCGCTCGGATCAATGCCTGCCGATCCACTCCGCGACATCCTCGATCAAGCCGGCATCGACGTGGCCGGGCGTGCCGTACTCGGCCAGCGAGCCCGGTCCCTCGCCGGCGATCGCCAGGTGGTTGAGCGCGGGATAGAGCTTGAAGGTGACCTTGGGGTCGTCGTGGAAGGCGCGCTTCCAGCGTTGCCAGTCGGCGTCGACCACCTGGATGTCGCGGGCGCCCTGCAGCACCAGCATGGGAAGCGCGAGGGCTTCGGCTTCCGCGACCGGGTCGACGGCGTCGGTGCTGCGCCAGTACGCGGCGGGCAGGCCCAGGGGCGTGTCGCCGGGCGCGACCGCTGCGTCGCCGTCGCCGGACGCGGCGCGGATCGCGTTCACCTGCATCCGCAGTTTGTCGATGGCGGTGGCTTCGGCGACGCTGGTGGTGGCGTCGTCGAGCACGGCCAGGCGGCGGTTCTGTTCGACCAGGATGTCGAGCAGCTTGCGCGCAGGCGCCGCCAGCAGGACCAGTCCGGCGACCGGCGTGCCGGCCGCGCCGGCCCGCGCCGCGATGCGTGGCGCCATCATCCCGCCCTGGCTGTGGCCGAGCACGAAGATGCGCGTGGGGTCGATGCCCGGCGTGGCCGCCAGCGCGGCGACGGCGGCGACGGCGTCGTCGGTGGTCTCGCCGTCGATCGTGAGCGTGCCGTCGGCGAAATCCTGCGGGCGAACCTTGGTGCGCTTGTCGAAGCGCAGCACGGCGATCCCCTGCGCCGCGAGGCCGCGGGCGATGTCGAGGAAGGGCCGGTTGGGGCCGATGGATTCGTCGCGGTCGTGCGGGCCGGAGCCATGGACGAGGACGACGGCGGGGAAGGGGCCGTCGCCTTGCGGCATCGCCAGCAGGCCTGACAAGGCGCGCTCGCCGTCGCCGACCTGCACTTCACGCTCTTCGTAGCCTGCATCGGCCGGCGGCGGTGCGGCCGCCGGGGCCGCGGCGGGCTGGACCAGGAACCCGGCGACCTTGCCGTCGGCATCGATCGCGATGCTCGCCACCAGGTCGGCCTTGGCGTGCTGCAACGGAACCCGGACCACGTGCATGCCGTCGCGCGACTTCACCTCGGGCTCGCCACGGCCCCTGGCCTCGCCGGCCTGCGCCGGCAGCGATTCCCACACCGCCTGGAGCTTGTCGGCGGGGACGGCCGCGGCCATGCCTGCGGTGAACATCGCTTCGGCCGCCGCGTAGTTGCCGGCGTCCATGTGGTCCAGCAGGCGGGTGGCGATCTCGGTGGGGGCCGCCGCTTCGTCCGCGGCCCATGCGCTGGTGGCGACGAGCGCCGACAGCAGGGCGGCGAACACGATCGACAGGGCTTTGGTCATGTCATGACTCCTTCTTGAAGTTCAGGCGGATCGGATCCATCGAGGACGGGTGCACGGGCGGCACCAGTTGCCAGCCCTCCGCGCCTTGCTTGCCCGGTACCGCCTGGACGTGCCCGGTGGGCTTGCCGCCGAACAGCTTGGCCTTCACTTCGAGCATCTTGTGTTGCCAGCGTCCGCTCATGGGGGCGTCCCCTTGTCGGGGGGTGCGGGTTCGCCGGGCAGCCTGTCCGCCTTGCGCAGCGCTTCGCGCAGCACGTATTCGATCTGGGCGTTGAGCGAGCGCAGCTCGTCGTCGCTCCAGCGCTGCATGGCCTGCAGCACCTCGGCGTTGATCCGCAGCGGGTACGACTTCTTGTCAGCCATGGGAGTGCGCCCGCACGGGGCTTCCCGTGTTCACGTCAGTACAGCGACCCGGCGTTGACCACCGGCTGTGTGGCGCGGTCCGAACACAACACGACCAGCAGGTTGCTGACCATGTTGGCCTTGCGCTCCTCGTCCAGCTCGATGACGCCGTTCTTCTTCAGTTCCTCGAGCGCCATCTCGACCATGCTCACCGCGCCGAACACGATGCGCGTGCGCGCCGCGACGATGGCGTTGGCCTGCTGGCGCTGCAGCATGGCGTTGGCGATTTCCGGCGAGTAGGCGAGGTGGCTGATGCGCGCATCGATGACATCGACGCCGGCCTTGGTCAGGCGCTCGTCGAGGTGGTGCTTGAGCCGGTCGCTGATCTCGTCGGGATGGCTGCGCAGCGAGACCTGGCCGTCCTCGTGCTGGTCGTAGGGGTATGTGGTCGCCATCGCGCGGATCGCCGACTCGGACTGGATGTGGACGAAGCTCTCGTAGTCGTCGACGTTGTAGACCGCCTCGGCGGAGTCGGTCACCTGCCAGACGATCACCGCCGCGATCTCGATCGGGCTGCCGTCCAGCTCGTTGACCTTGAGCTTGCCGCTTTCAAAGTTGCGTACCCGCAGGCTGACCTTGCGCTTGCCGAAGAACGGGTTGTTCCAGCGCAGGCCGTTCTCGTGCACGGTACCGACGTACTTGCCGAACAGGCTCAGCACGGCGGACTGGTTGGGTTCGACCATGTACAGGCCGACCAGGCCGAACACCGACACCATGGTCAGCAGGACGCCCGCGCCCAGGCGCGCGATGCCCCCGCTGCTGGCGCCGGAAATGATCAGGTAGACCGCGAACAGCAGGGCGGCCAGCAGGGCCAGCAGCATCGGGATGCCGGGCAGCGAGCGGACGGGATTCTCTTTCATGGCGAAGGCCCTCGATGGTTCTCCCCGGGTGATCCGAGGCCGGAGTAACTGATATCGAATTGATATCATCCTGTCAATTCTTGTCGTCTTGAGCGCCGCCTCGAAGGCTCAACTCGGCCTGCAGGCGGCCCGCTACACTGTCCGCCGCCTTCCCGGAGCCTCGCCATGGTCGCCCTCGGTACCCCGCTCAGCCCCCATGCCACCCGCGTGCTGCTGCTGGGCTCGGGCGAGCTGGGCAAGGAGGTGGCGATCGAACTGCAGCGCCTCGGCGTCGAGGTGATCGCGGCCGACCGCTATCCCGATGCGCCGGCGATGCAGGTGGCGCATCGCAGCCATGTGCTGGACATGCTCGACGGCGCGGCGATCCGCGACCTGGTCGCCCGCGAGCGGCCGCACCTGGTGGTGCCCGAGATCGAGGCCATCCATACCGACACCCTGGTAGCGCTGGAGCGCGAGTTCGCCGAGCGCGGCACCGACACCCGCATCGTCCCGACCGCTCGCGCGACGCGGTTGACCATGGACCGCGAAGGCATCCGCCGTCTGGCCGCCGAGACGCTCGGCTTGCCGACCTCGCCCTACCGCTTCGTCGATGACCTCGGGCAGTACCGCGCCGCCGTGCAGGCGCTGGGCCTGCCGTGCGTGGTCAAGCCGGTGATGTCCTCGTCGGGGAAGGGGCAGAGCCTGGTGAGCACCGCGGACGACATCGACGCGGCCTGGGAATACGCGCAGAGCGGCGGCCGCGCCGGCGCCGGCCGGGTGATCGTGGAGGGGTTCGTCGACTTCGACTACGAGATCACCCTGCTGACCGTGCGCTCCGCGTCCGGGACCGCGTTCTGCGCCCCGATCGGACACCTGCAGCGCGACGGCGATTACCGGGAAAGCTGGCAGCCGCAGCCGATGTCGCAGGCCGCCCTGCGCAAGTCGCGCGACGTGGCGCGCGCGGTCACCGACGAGTTGGGTGGCTGGGGCCTGTTTGGCGTCGAGCTGTTCGTCAAGGGCGACGAGGTCTGGTTCTCGGAGGTGTCGCCGCGCCCGCACGACACCGGACTGGTGACACTGGCCTCGCAGGTGTCGAGCGAGTTCGCGCTGCATGCGCGGGCCATCCTCGGGCTTCCGGTGCACGCCGATGCCGACGATGCCATCCCCTTGCTGGGACCCGCCGCTTCCTGCGCGGTCCTGGCGCAAGGCCATGGGGTGCCGGTGTTCGATGATGTCGAGGCGGCGTTGTCGCACCCCGAGGCTGGCCTGCGACTGTTCGGCAAGCCGCGCGTCGAGGGCCAGCGCCGGGTGGCCGTGACCCTGGCGCGTGCCGGCGACGTGGAGTCCGCCCGCGCCATCGCCCGCGATGCTGCCGCCGCGTTGACGGTGCGGCTGGAATGATGGCCCACGATCCCTCCAACGGACCCGACCCTGCCCCATGAACAGCACCTTCAACGGCTACGCCGTGTTCTTCTTCCCGCAGGCGCTCGAAGCCCTCGGCCCGGCCATCCAGCCCTACCTGCAGGACAGCCCGGTCGGCCCGCACGTGCTCTGCCGCGGGATCGACACTGGCGGCCCCTTGATCGAGCTGACCCTGGAGGGCCGCACCCCGGAAGGCGAGCCGCTGGACCTGGAGCTGATGCTGCCGACCAGCATGGTGCGCATGATCGTGTCGGCGCGCGCCGACCAGAGCTTCGGTTTCGGCCCGCGCACGGCCGTGGCGCCGTTGCCTGCCGAAACACCCGTGGTCCCCGATGCGCCGGGACCGGCCCTCCCGGCCGTACCGTCCCCCAAGCCGGCCGCGCCGCGGCGTGGGCGTCCGTCGCCGGCCGGCCGCGCCGCGGCGAAGGCGAGCGCGGCACGCAAGCGGCCCGCCGTGGCGAAGCAGGCGAAGGCCGCAAAGAAGACGAAGAAGCCCGGCGATCGCGCGGGGAAGAAATCCGCCGCGGCAAAAGCGGCCACGAAGAAAGCGGGCAAACCGCGCCGGGCGAAGAAGGCGCGATAGCACCGGGAAGATCCGGCTGGACCAGGCCGCCGCGCGGCCGCTTGCCGTCGCCGGCGGCATCACGCTATGACCCGACGCCACCGTCCGCCAAGTGCGGCCTCCGACGCTGGCGCGTGACCGGGCCGAAGCCGGCCGCAGCCCGGCACCACAATGGGCATGCGACGCCGCCCGCCGCGGCACGTCAGTCCGCGCGATCGTCGCCCTTGCGCAGGTCGACCCAGACAAGGCGGTGGTCGGATGCCTCGACCAGCGCGGCGCCGGGCGCGCCGGGCGGCGGCCAGAACACGCCGCTGTCGACGACGGTCCAATCGCGCGAGGGCAGCACGTAGTCGACGCGGAGCGGTCCGGTCGCCGCGCCGAAATCTGCGGTCGCGGTCGCCGGATTGCCGACGCGCCCGGGATGGCCGGCGCCGGTCGCCCATCGCGCGCCGTCGCTGCGCGGCGCGGGGGACCGCGCCAGGCGCGGGTGATCCAGCAACTCGCGCATCGCGGCATGCAGCCCGCCGCCATCGAGCGGGTCGTTGTTGAGGTCGCCGGCCACGACGAATGCCGCGTCGCCGGGCAGGCCGCCGCAGCGTCCGGCGTCGTCGCAGAGCCACGGCGCCGCGGGGTCCGAGACGTACTCGCGCCAGAAGCGGATCTCGTCGGCGTTGCGCGCGCCGTTGCGGTCCTCGGGCCCGTCGAACACCGGGGGCGTCGGGTGCGACGCGAGCAGGTGGACGGTGCCCAGCGGCGTGCGCACCGGCACGTCCCAGTGCGACTTCGACGACAGCCGGAGTGCCCGCCACACGGCGTCGGGATGGAAGGAGCGTCCGGTGCCGGGATCGCGCGGCCGTCGCGCGCCGGGCAGGGCGCTCCACCGGAAGTGCTGGAAGGTGCGGGCGCCGGCCGTGTCGATGGGGTGGCGCGACAGCACCAGCATGCCGTACTGGCCGGGATGCAGCCCGTAGCCCCAGGCGTCGTTGCCGCGCGCGCGGCCGTCGGTGCCGACGCTGCCGTCGCCGTCGAGGTCCAGTCCGCTGGGCACGCCGGTGTTGACCGGGGCGAGGTAGCGATACGGATAACGCAGGCCCTCGCCGCCGTCGGGCTGCGGAACGGCCAGGTAGTCGCGCTGGAACAGGTCGGCCGCGCGGCCGTCGGGATCGTGGTCGAACTCGTTGAGCAGGACCAGGTCCGGCCGGACCCGCTGCAGCACCGCGGCGATCTTCCGCGCGCCGTCCTCACCGCGCTGCAAGCGGGCGATGAGTCCGCCGGGGGCGTCGTCGTGCAGGGAGGTGTTGTAGGTGGCCACGCGCAGCGTGGCGGCAGGTCTGTTCATGGCGAGGGCGGCCTTCGGATCGCCGTGCACCTGCACGCGCACGCAGGCGGCGAGGACCAGGCATGGCACGAGGCCGGCGGCGATGGCGATGCGCGGCTTCATGGTGCCTCCGGTGCCTCCCGCTGCCAGCGGCGGCCGTCGAAGTATTCCAGCGGCTGGAAGTTGCGCTTGTAGTCCATCTTGTCGTGTCCCGATATCCAGTAGCCCAGGTACAGGTGGCGGCGTCCGTCGCGTCGCGCCCAGTCGACCTGCCGCAGCAGCGCCAGCGTGCCCAGGCCGCGCGCGGATTCGTCGGGATCGTAGAAGGTATAGACCGCCGACAGCGCGTCCTCGACCAGGTCGGTCACCGCGACCGCGATGAGCCGGCCGCCCACGCGCAGTTCCAGGAAGCGTCCCTGCGACCAGCTGCCGACCAGGAACTGGTCGAACTCGGCGACGCCGTGGTCGTCCATGCCGCCGCCGGCGTGGCGTGCGCCCAGGTACCGCCGGTACAGCTCGAAATGCTCCTCGCTGCGCTCGGCCGGGAGCACGCGCGACTCGACGTCGCGGTTGCGCGCCTGGCAGCGGCGCTGGCTCCTGCCCGGGACGAAATCCGCGACCGGGATGCGCACGGCGACGCAGGCGCGGCAACCCCGGCAGTGGGGCCGGTAGACGATGTCGCCGGAGCGGCGGAACCCCCATTGCAGCGCCTGGGGATAGAACGCGAGCAGGCGCGGATCCCGCGGGTCCAGGACCAGGTCGCGCGCGGTGCGCTCGGGCCAGTAGCCGCAGGGATGCTCGCCGGTGTGGAACAGCCGCAGGCCGTCGACGTCGCCCATGGCTCAGCCCTGCCATCCGGGAAGCAGGGGCACCATGCGCGCCAGCACGCCCGCCAGCGCGCCCGCCCAGAACCCGGCGACCAGGTCCCGGGGGGCGTGCCGGGCCAGGCGCAGGCGCGACCAGGCCAGCACGGCGGCGAAGGCCAGCATCGTGATCGCCGCGGCCGGCCAGGCGATGGCGAGCAGGGCAGCGGCATAGACCGCGAACGCGAGGTGCAGCGACGGCTTGCACCAGCGCGCGAGGAGCAGGGCGACGAGCACCAGCAGCCCTGCCAGCGCCAGTCGCAACGCCAGCAGCGGCAGCCCGGCCAATGCCGCGACCGCCGCTGCGGCGAGCAACAAGCCGAGCAGGAACCGGTTGAGGTGTTGGCGTTCCGCGGCCTGGCTGGCATCGACGTGGCGCCAGTGCCCTTGGCGCACGCGCCACCAGGAGTACCCCAGCACCACGGCCGCGAACACCGCCAGCCCGGCGCCGATGCCGACCAGCCCGGATGGGTCGGCCCCCTCGTGACGGGCCAGCGCCAGCAGCGTCAGCGACAGCACCGGCAAGGGGTGGCCGGCGATCGAGGCGGCACGCGCGAGACCCTGGGACATGCGGCCAGCATACCGCCGTGCGTCGCACCATTCGCGACATCGCACCCCACGCCCGCCCGCCGGAGGACGCAAGCTGAACGGGTTGCGACATCCGGCTCCTCTGGGCGGCCAGGCAGTCAACGCGCCGCGCATCGGTGCGTTCCCAGTGCCGACCGCAGCGGATTGGCTGCATCGGACATGGAGAACTGCATGAAACACCACGCCCTCTATCTCGCCGGCGCGCTCGCGTTGGTTTCCCTCGGCACCGTCGCGTTCGCACAAGACCCGGCGCCGGCGGCCAAGCCGCACGGTGGCCACGCGATGCGACTGGACACGAACCGGGACGGGGCGATCGACCGCACAGAAGCGGCCGCGATGCCGCGGCTGGCCGAGCGCTTCGAGCAACTCGACCGCAACGGCGACGGTCGCCTCGATGCCGGCGAACGTCCCCGCCATCGCATGGGCAGGCACGGCGGGGGCAGGCACGGCGGAGGCAGGCATGGTGGTCTCGCCAGCCTCGACACCGACAACGACGGCCGCATCAGCCGCAGCGAAGCAGCCGCCGCGACCGGCGGACGGCAGAAGCTCGCGGCGGAGTTCGCGGCGATCGACGCCAACAAGGATGGCTACCTGGTCCGCGGCGAACTGCGCGCCTACCACGAGCGCATGCGGCCGCGGCGCGAGGCGGAACGCGCGCAGCGCTTCGATGCGAAGTTCGCCGAGGCCGACCTCAACCGCGACGGCAAGCTCAGCCGCATCGAAGTGGGCGAGAAGATGCCGCGCCTGGCCGATCGGTTCAGCTGGATGGACGACGACCGCGACGGTTTCCTCAGCCGCGAGGAATTGCGGACAAAGGATCGGCGCCGCTGATGCGCTGAAGAAGGCCATGGAGCGGCCTGCCCGCGGAGGCACGCAGCGCCGGTCGGGACAGTGAACGACACGGTCGATCTGGACGCGGCATTCGAGTGGATGGCACCGCCCTGCGCGCGGGCGCTGCCACGACTGCTGCGAGTGGACGCCGTGGGATGCCACTGATGTCGCATCCGCGACCGGGGAAGTTCGTCGGTGGCGTCCCGCTTGCCGAAGGCATGGCGGAACGCCAGGTGTGCGGAGGCTGCCTGCGCATCGTGGCCTCCGTCCTGGCGTCCACGGGCAGGATCCCCATCTACCCGACCAGGCGCACGCCCGTGCAGTGGCAGGAGGGCAGCCGCGGCTTCGGTGACCTCGTGATCCCGGCTGTAGACGTCGTCGCTGCGCGGAGCGCGTTCGCTAGCGCTCGTCGAGCACGTGCCAATGGACGCCGTCGCGCGCGACCGTGAGGCGGAGGCGATCGGTGTCGATCGTGCGTCCGCCCTGCCGGGTCAGGACCAGCAGTTCGACGGTGCCGCTGCCGGAACCGTCGGTGCGGTACTGCCGCGCGTCCACCCAGGTGGCGTCGGCCTCCGTCGCGCACGCCGAGGCGACCTGCACGGCGCGGCGGCTGGCGGCCATCCGGGCGAGCAGGTCCGGGCCCGGGTCGTTGCCATCGATGGCCAGGCACAACGGGCCCGTGCGCTGGCCGGTCGCCACGCGCCTGAACAGGGTTTCGGCGAGCGCGGGCGGGGTGGGGATGACGAAGGTGTCGGCCCCGGCGATCAGCGGCGAGCGCGGCGTATCCGCCGATGCCACGGCCGGCGTCGCAGGATCCGGCGTGCGGGTCGTGTTGCGGCGGGTGGTGACCAGCACCAGGCTGGCCATGACCGCGATCAGCGCCAGCAGGCCGTAGCGCATGCGCGAGCGTTTGCGCGCCGCATCTGCCGTGGCGTCCGCGTTGCGCTGGCGAATCTCCGGGGGCAGGAAGCTGTCGTCCGTCGACGGACCCGCCTGCAGCAGGCCCGCCTCGCGCAGCAGCTGCCGGGCTTGCGGTTGCTGCTCGGAGCGCACGACCCAGACCGCCGGGCGCGGCGTGCCGCCGGCCTGGTCGCGATAGCTGAAATTGCCGCGGATCGCGCTGCGGTAGCCGCGGCCGTTGGTGATGCGCACCTCGATGTCCTGCGCACGCAGCATGTCGGCCACGGCCTCGACGTTTTCCAGCCGCGGACTGCTGAAAACCTGCCTCATGCCGGCGGCCGGGCGGTCACTTGCGCGCCGGCACCTGGCCGGCCGTGTTGCCCTCCGCGACCACGCGGATCAGGCCTTCCTGCGCGGCGCTGGCCACCAGCCGGCCGTCGCGGTCGAAGATCTGGCCGCGCGCGAGCCCGCGCGCACCCTGCGCGCTGGGGCTGTCGATGTCGTAGAGCAGCCAGTCGTCGGCCCGGAACGGGCGATGGAACCACAGCGCATGGTCGAGCGAGGCCATCTGCACGTTGGGCTGGTAGTAGCTGATCGCGTGCGGGAAGGTGGTGGTGCCCAGCAGGTGGAAGTCGCTGGCGTAGGCGAGCAGGGCGCGGTGCAGCTCGGGCGCGTCGCCGACGCGTTCGCCGAGGCGAAACCAGACCTGCTGGAACGGGGGCCGTTTCGGCGGTCTGAGTTCATCGCGCGGATAGACATGGCGGAACTCGAACGGCCCCATCCGGCTGAGCCAGCGCTGGATCTTGGTCGGCAGCGTGGCCATCACGTCCGTCGGCACCGCCGCCGCGGGTTCCAGGTCCTCCGGCTTGGGCACCTCCGGCATGGAGAGCTGGTGCTCGGCACCGTCCTCGGCCTGCTGGAACGAGGCCGCGACCACGAAGATCGGCTGGCCATGCTGGATCGCGGTGACGCGGCGCACCGAGAAACTGCCGCCGTCGCGGGTGCGGTCGACGTCGTAGACGATGGGATGGCGGATGTCGCCGGCGCGCAGGAAGTAACCGTGGAGCGAATGGGCCGCGCGCGGGGCGTCGACGTCGTCGAGCGTGGCCTGCGCCGCCGACAGCGCCTGGCCCAGCACCTGGCCGCCGAACACGTACTTGGTGCCGATGTCGCGGCTCTGGCCACGGAACAGGTTGTCCTCCAGGCGCTCCAGCGACAGCAGTTCGATCAGTTCGGCGACGGCGGAGGACATGGCGTGGTCGAGGGTGCGGGCCGCCGGATTATACGGGGCGGCCGCGCGCGGCCTGCCGGGCAGTGTCCGCTGCCCTCGCCGTGGGCGGTGCACGCGGCAGGCAAGGCGCGGGCATGCGCGGGCCGGTCCGATGCCGCGACTGCGGCGCTCGCGCGGGATGCGCGCTGCGGGATCGCCCAACGCGCCTTGCGCCGCTCAGCCCCACATCCGCTGCAGCGGCGTCGACGCCAGCACGCGCGACCAGGGGAACAGTGGACCCGGGTCGCGCTTGCGCCTGACCCGGATCGCGGGATTGTCGGTGGCCGGTTCGGTGCCGGTGTCGAGGTCCTCGTGGCCGGCGATCCATCGCAGCGATGGCAGGGTCGCCTGCAGCGTCGCCAGCAGTTGCACGAGGGCGTCGACCTGCGGTGCCGGGTAGGCCTCGTCCATTGCCTGGTGGCGCGAGTCCAGCCACTGCGGCCAGCGCCCGCGGTTGACCAGTTCGATGCCAAGCGCGCGCTCGTTGTAGCCACGCACGTGGTGGGCGATGCGATCAGCGCGCACGTAGCGCACCGTGCGGCCATCGCGGTCGATGTACCAGTGCCCGCTGTTGCCGGTCCCGCTCTCGGCGTAGACGATGCGCTCGCCGTATTCGCGCGCGGTGGCCAGGTCGGGCAATTCCGTGCAGTGCACGACCACCAGGTCCACCTGCGACAGTGGGCGCGGTTCGAGCCGGTCTTCGTAGGGCAGCGGATCGATGTGCATGGGTGCGGGGTGTCGTCGCGGCGATCGGGCGCCGGGCAGCGCGGTCGGGGCGGGTCGTGGGCGCGGGCCGATGCTAGCATTCGCGCATGAAGCTGCCCCGCGCCGATTCCGAGCTGTACCGCCTGATGACGTGCTTCCCGCGGGGCGGCCGCGTCGAGTGGATCGGCCTGCGTCCGGCGCGCGACGTGGACATGGAGGAGGTCGACGCGGCCGAGGCCGTCATCGGCGGAGGACTGCGTGGCGATCGTTACGCCGGCGGCAGCGGCAAGCGCGACGTCACCCTGATCCAGGCCGAACACCTGCCGGTGATCGCGGCGCTGGCCGGCCACGACGCGATCGCGCCCGCGCTGCTGCGCCGCAACCTGGTCGTTTCCGGCGCTCCCCTGGTCGCCTTCAAGGGCTTGCGCTTCCAGGTGGGCGAGGTGCTGCTCGAAGGCACCGACGCCTGCGACCCGTGTTCGCGGATGGAAGAGGCGCTGGGTCCCGGCGGCTACAACGCCATGCGCGGGATGGGCGGCCTGTGCGCGCGCGTGCTCGGGGGCGGGACGCTGCGCGTCGGCGATCGCGTCGTCGCCCACGCCGGATGAGCATGCGCGGGCACTGCATCCTGTCGCATGGCTTCGAAAGCGGTCCGGACGCGACCAAGGTCACCGCGCTGGCGGAGGCGGCCGCGCGACTGGGCTGGAGCCACGAGCGCCCCGACTACACCGACCTGGACGCGAAATGCGAGGTCAGCGAGCTCGGCGACGTCCCGGCGCGGCTGCAGCGCCTGCTGTCGACCGCGCGCGACCGCAGCGCGCGCGCCGACGGCGCCCCGCTGGTGCTGGCCGGGTCCAGCCTCGGGGCCTACATTTCCGGGCTGGCGTCATTGCAGATCCAGGTCGCCGGCCTGTTCCTGATGGCGCCACCGGTGCGCATGGGCCAGGCGCAACCGCTGGATGCGGCCGCGGTGCCGATCTCCATCATCCACGGCTGGGACGACGAACTGATCCCGGCCGCCCAGGTCGTCGAATGGGCGCGGCCGCGACGGGCCAGGCTGGTGCTGGTCGACGACGGGCACCGTCTGTCGGACCACGTCGAGGCGTCGGCCGCCGCCTTCTCCGCCTTGTTGTCCGCCCTCTAGCCCATGAAATTCTTCCTCAGCTGCGGCAAGGGGCTGGAGTACCTGCTCGCCGACGAGATCACGGCGCTGGGCTGCCAGCGCGCCAGTGCCACGATCGCCGGCGTGAACGTCGAGGGCGAGCTGGCCGACGCGCAGCGAGCGGTGTTGTGGTCGCGCCTGGCCAGCCGAGTGCTATGGCCGCTGGCCGAGTTCTATTGCGACGACGAGGACGTGCTCTATCGCAGCGTCAATGCATTGCCCTGGCAGGAGCACCTGGATGCAGGCATGACCCTGGCGGTGGATGCCCACGTCTCCGGCGACGGCATCACCCACGAGCGCTTCGCGGCGCAGCGGGTCAAGGACGCGGTGGTCGACAAGATGCGTGCCTGGTGCGGTGATCGGCCCAGCGTCGACGTGGACGCCCCCGACCTGCGCCTGAACCTGGTGCTGCGCAAGGGTCGCGCGATCCTGTCGGTCGACCTCGGCGGCGGTCCCATGCATCGGCGCGGCTGGCGCAAGGTCCAGGGCGAGGCGCCCCTCAAGGAAACCCTGGCGGCGGCGGTGCTGCTGCGCGGCGGCTGGCCGCAGGTGTACGCGGACGGCGGCACGCTGCTGGACCCGATGTGCGGCAGCGGTACCTTGCTGATCGAAGGCGCGGAGATGGCCGCGGATGTCGCCCCGGGCCTGCGGCGGCACGGTGAAGTCCCGCCAACGCGTTGGCTCGGCTTCGACACCGCGGGCTGGTGGCGGATGCACGACGATGCGCTGGTGCGGGAGCGCAAGGGCCGCGGCGCATTGCGGCATGCCTTCCATGGCAGCGACCTCGATCCGCACGCGATCCGGGCCGCACGCGAGAACGCGACCGCGGCGGGGTTCCGGGATGCCATCGCCTTCGACGAGCGCCAGGCCGGCGCCCTGCTGCCTCGTCCCGAGCCTCGCGGCCTGGTCGTCTGCAATCCGCCCTACGACGCGCGGCTGCAGGCCGATGCCGCGCTGTATGCCGCCCTGGGCGAGGCCCTGCGGCATGCCGTGCCCGGTTGGCGCGCCAGCCTGCTGTGCGGCAGCCAGGCGCTCGCCAGGGCGACCGGCCTGCGCGCGCAGAAGACCTACCAGCTGTTCAACGGCGCGCTCGAATGCAGCCTGCTGGTCTGCGACCCGGTGAAGCCGGCCGTCCTCGCCCCGGGCGAACCGCGCGAACTGTCGCCGGGTGCGCGCATGCTGGCCAACCGCCTGCGCAAGAACCTGCGCGCGCTCAAGGCGTGGCGCGCGCGCGAGGGCGTGGACTGCTTCCGGGTCTACGACGCGGACCTGCCCGAGTACGCCGCCGCCATCGACGTCTATACCGAGGCCGACGATCCCGACGCGGTCTGGCTGCACGTGCAGGAATACGCCGCGCCCAAGGACATCCCGGAGGCCGACGTGCGCCGGCGCTTCGGCGAAATCCTTGCCGCGGCGCGCGACGTCTTCGGCCTGCCGCGCGAACGGGTGGCGACCAAGGTGCGTGCGCGCGGCAAGGGCGGCAGCAAGTACGCGCAGGACCCGGGGCAGGCGCAGCGCGACGAGCGCATCGTCGTGCGCGAAGGCGCCGCGCGGCTGCAGGTCAACCTGTTCGACTACCTCGACACGGGCCTGTTCCTGGACCACCGCCCCGTGCGCCAGCGCATCGCGCAGGAAGCGGAAGGCCGGCGCTTCCTCAACCTGTTCTGCTACACCGGCGCGGCCACCGTGCAGGCGGCCGTGGGCGGCGCGGCGACGACCACCAGCGTCGACCTGTCCGCGACCTACCTGCAATGGCTGGCCGACAACCTGCAGGAGAACGGTCTGGGGGGATACCAGCACCGGCTGGTGCAGGCCGACGCCCTGGCCTGGCTGGAGGCGGACATGGGGATCTACGACCTGGTGTTCTGCGATCCGCCGACCTTTTCCAATTCCGCGCGCGCCGACGACTTCGACCTGCAGCGCGAACACGTGCGCCTGCTGCAGGCGGCGGTGGCGCGGCTGTCGCCCGATGGCGTGCTGTACTTCTCCAACAACTACCGCCGTTTCCGCCTCGACGAGGCGGCGGTACCGCGATTCGCGCGTTGCCAGGACCTCGGGGCGGCGTCGATCCCGCCGGATTTCGCCCGCAACCCGCGGATCCACCAGGCCTGGCGCCTGCGGCCGCTCTAGCGTCGTCCGGTGGGTGGCACCCAGTGTTGCAGCGATGGCACTGGCCTGCGACGCGATCGCCCCGACACTGCAAGCATCGACCCGCAGGAGCCACCGACATGCAGAACACGACCACCCCCGCCGATGCCGTTGTCGTGCGCCGCATCCGCGGCAGCGCCACCTCCGATGGCGCCGGGGTCAGGCTGACGCGGGTCATCGGCGGCGCCGAGCTGCCCGACCTCGACCCGTTCCTGCTGCTCGACGAGTTCGGCACCGACCGCCCCGAGGATTACCTCGCGGGGTTCCCGGACCATCCGCACCGCGGCTTCGAGACGGTCACCTACATGCTCGACGGGCGCATGCGCCACTGCGACAACCACGGCAACGAGGGCCTGCTCGTCCCGGGCAGCGTCCAGTGGATGACGGCGGGCCGGGGCCTGGTGCATTCGGAGATGCCCGAGCAGGAGTCGGGACGGATGCGCGGCTTCCAGCTGTGGGTCAACCTGCCGGCCCGGGACAAGATGACCGCGCCGCGCTACCAGGAGTTCGCCGCCGAGCGCATCCCGGTCGCGCGTCCTGCCCCGGGGGTCTCGGTCAAGGTGATCGCCGGTGAGGTGGGCGGCGTGCAAGGCCCGATCGTGCAGCCCGCCACCGACCCGCTGTACGTCGACCTCGTGCTCGATGCGGGCGCGGGCTGGTCGTTGCCGTTGCCCGAAGGCCACAACGCCTTTGCCTATGTCTACGAGGGCGCGGTGACGATCGCCGATGCCGGAGATGGCGCGCGCGACCTGGGCGCACAGGAACTGGGCGTGCTTGGCGGCGGCGGCCGGTTGCGCCTGCGGGCGGCGGGGCAGGGCGCCCGGCTGATCGTGGTGGCGGGTCGGCCCTTGCGCGAGCCCGTCGCCCGCCACGGCCCGTTCGTGATGAACACGCGGCAGGAACTGATGCAGGCCTTCGTCGACTTCCAGGAAGGCCGGTTCTAGGCAGCGGCGCGGGCGGACGGGACCCGTGCCCACGGACGCCCCGCGGGCATCAGCCGGTCAGTTGCTGGTCAACAGCGCCGGCTGGAAGCGCAATGCTTCCACCTGGCGCATCGCCTCGTCCTTCTGCGCCTGGCTGCTGGCCTGCAAGGTGATGTGGGCGACGCGGTCGCGGCCCAGCTCGACGAGGGTCTCGCGGATGATCGCGTCCGGATTGGACGCGACCTCGCTGCGGTACCAGCGCTGGGCATGGCCGTCGATCACCGATTCCTCGGCGCGGTCGGCGCGGCTGGGCTTGAACGGACTGTCCTTGCCGAGCATCACCGCGAAGGCCTGGGTCCCGTCAGCGGTCCGGATGGCCTTGCAGAAGGTGAAGTCGGGGCCATCGAGCTGGTCCCAGTGCAGGCCGCTGTCGGCCGGCAAGGTCGGGCAGTGGCCCGCGGACTGCGCGGATGCCCCGGCGGCCGGAAGCAGGCAGGCCAGGACGCACGCGAGCACTCTGGTCGTGGATGAAGTCATCGTTTTCCCCTTCTATGGCGTAGCGGCGTGGACACGCTACGACCGATACTCCCCCGTGCACGGCCTTCAAACCGTGACCGGGTTCAATGTTCGGGCAAGGGAATGCGCTCGTCGTCGCCCGGCACGGTGCCGAAACGCCCGGTTTCCCAGCCGCGCTTCGCCTCCTCGATGCGCTCCTTCGACGAGGACACGAAATTCCACCAGAGGTGGCGTGGGCCATCGAGGGGTTCTCCGCCCAGCAGCATGGCCTTCACCGGCGTGCGTGCGCGCAGCCGGGCGCGGTGGCCACGGTCGAGCAGGACCAGGTGTTGCGCCGGGATGTCGGCGCCATCGACCTGGGCGTCGCCAGCCAACACGTACAGGGCCCGCTCCGCGTGGCCGGCTTCGATGACGGTTTCGGCATCCGCTTCCAGGTCGATGGCGACGTTGAGGATCTCGCCGAAGACGCGGACCGGCGATTCCCGGTCGTAGGCGCGCCCGGCGATGACGCGCAGGCGCGCGCCGCGATGCGCCACCTCCGGCAAGGTCGCGGCGGCGTGGTGGTGGAACGCGGGTGCCGTTTCCTCGTCGGCGCGTGGCAGCGCCACCCAGGTCTGCATCCCGTGCAGCGGATGCTCGCCTTCGCGCAGGCGGCGGGGGGTGCGCTCGGAATGGACGATGCCGCGGCCGGCGGTCATCCAGTTGACGTCGCCGGGCTGGATGTCCTGGTCGGAGCCCAGGCTGTCGCGATGCCGGATCACGCCGGACCACAGGTAGGTCACCGTGGCCAGGCCGATGTGCGGGTGCGGGCGCACGTCGACGCCGCGGCCGGGTTCGAACACCGCCGGACCCATCTGGTCGACGAAGACGAACGGACCGACGCTGCGTGCCTGCACTGTCGGCACCGCGCGACGGACCTGGAAGCCCCCCAGGTCGTGGATGCCCGGGCTGATCACCTCGACCATGGCGCCACCTCCCATTGGCAACGGACCGTCAGCCTGCCATCGAAGCGGCCGGGTGTCGAAGTCCCTCGCTTGTTGGTGGCGGCGACGGCGTCGCCGGGCGCCTCAGTCAGGTGCGTGCAGGGCGAGCCGGATGGCCGGCGCGTCGCCGGGGTCCACCGAGACCAGGCGCAGGACGCGCGGACCGAGGGGATGGCTGTCGTCGCCGCCGTGGCTGGACAGGCGGAACGTCTGGGCGTCGGCATTGACCGGTTCCCAGTGCAGCGAGATCTCCGCGCTGCCGGCCCAGACGCATTGGACATCGACCGGGCAGCGCGAATCGGCGACCAGGGCGAGGTAGCTCAGCGCGCCTTGCCCGGCGAGCGACACGCGCTCGCCGATGGCCAGTTCGAAGGTGTCGCCCTCGCCGATCGTGCGCAGGGTCTCGGGATCCGGGCGCGCGGTGCTGCACGCGCAGGCCAGCATCGCCAACAGCAGGAGGGCCAGGAAGTTGCGGAACTGCGGTTGTGCAGGGGCATCGGCCATGCTTGGCTCCGTTCGGGCGGGTGGACCGTGATGCAGGGAAGGTGGTGTCACCGGTCGTCGCGTCGCGACGCCAGGCGATCGGCAAGGCGGGTCGGTTCGGGCAGGCGGTAGGTCGTCACCCAACGCATGACCAGGTCCGCGGCCGAAGCCATCGCCACGTGGTGCCCGGGAGAGACCACCAGGGGACGACAGTGCAGCTTGCTGCGCAACAGCCAGCCGACCTGGCGGCCGTCGTGGCGCAGCGCCGTATAGGCGCCGCGGGTGTCGTGCGGCTCGGGTCCGGAACCGGTCAGGATCTTCTTCGCCACGCCGATGCTCGGCACGCCGGTGGCCAGGCCGAAATGGGCGGCCACGCCCAGACCGCGTGGATGGGCGATGCCCTGGCCGTCGAGCAGCGCCAGGTCGGGTGTCTGCGACAACGCATCGAGCACCTGCAGCAAGGCCGGGAGTTCCCGGAACGACAGCAGGCCGGGGATGTACGGCAGCGAGGTCGGGATCCGGACGCAACGGGATTCCAGGACCTGCAGGCTGTCTGCGTCGAGCAGTACCGCGGCGGCGCGGGTGGTCCGGCCGGCGTCCTCGAAGCCGACGTCGAAGCCGGCGACGGTGCGCAGCGGCTTGCGGAAACCGTCGCGCAACCGCACCTGCGATGCCAGTTCGGCCTGCATGGCGCGGGCCGCCGCCGGCGTCCCGTCCCAGCCTTCGAACGCCGTGGGCATCATCGCGGACGATCCCCGTCGCGCGCGTGGACGAGGCGGGCGCGTCCATCCTCGCCGAACCGCACGGTATAGCGATTGTCGTACTCGGACTCGTCCATGGCAGCGACGGTGCAGGCGCACAGCGCGGACACGATCGCGGGCACGGTGTTGCTGTGCCCGACGACCACCACCGTGCCGGCGGGATGTCGGTTGCGCAGTTCCCGGGCGAACGTGTCCGCAGGCTGCGTGGCATCGTAAGGGCGCACCTCCAGCCCGTGCCTCGCCGCGACCGGTGCCGCGGTCTGGCGGGTGCGGCGGTAGTCGGTGGAATACACCGCCACCACGGGTTCGTCCGCCAGCGACGCGGCGAGGGCGGCGGCGCGTTGCCGGCCGGCCTCGGCAAGCACGGGATCGCTGGGGTCGTCGGCGGCCTTTTCCGCATGCCGCACCACGACGAACGTGGCGGCAGGCGCCGGGGCCACCGGAAGGGCGGCGCATCCGGCTGCCGCCAGGAGGAGGGATGCGGCGAAGAGGAGGGCGGTACGCGGCATGGCGTGGTTCCGTGGGTTGCCGTGACGCGCACATCCTGCCCCACCGGCGGTGAACTCCCGCCGAGTTTCCGCCGCGCAGTCTTCAGCGCAGCGAGGCATCGAGTTCCGCCAACCGTTGCGGCGTGCCGACGTCGGTCCAGCGGCCGTCGTGGCGCTCGCCGGTCACGCGACCACGTGCCATCGCCGCGCGGAGCAAGGGCGCGAGCTTGAAGCGGGGAGGCTCCGCCTCGGCCCCGGGCGCCGCGCCGACGATGCCACGCCAGTCGTCGAACAACCGGAGCCGGTACAGCCCGATGCCGGCGAAGGTCAGGCAATCCTTGCCACGCGAGGCCACGCGGCCATCCGCGGCCAATGCGAAATCCCCCGCCGGGTTGTGCGGCGGGTTGTCGACGAGCACGAGGTGGGCGTCGCCGGCGAAGTCGCGCGGCAGGCGCGCGAAGTCGTGGTCGGTCCAGATGTCGCCGTTGACGACGAGGAAGGCCGCGTCGGCATCGCCGCCTTCGGCGAGCCATTCGCGGGCGTGCCAGATCCCGCCGCCGGTCTCCAGCGGCACCGGGCCGTCATGGGACCAGCGCAGCCGGAGTCCCCAGCGGGCACCGTCGCCCAGCACCTGCGGGAACCGGTCGGCCAGCCAGGAGGTGTTGACGACCACCTCGCGCACGCCCATCGCCGCCAGCTTCTCCAGGTGCCAGGCGATCAAGGGTTTGCCGCCGACGTGGAGCAGGGGTTTGGGCGTGGTGTTCGTGAGCGGGCGCATGCGCTCGCCCAGGCCCGCCGCGAGGATCAGCGCCTTCATGGAAGTGCCCGCGTGGGCAGGGTCGCATAGCGAAAAGGGGTCACAGCGAAGTTGCGCGTCACCCTCCGAAGGGAATCTGGTGACGCAGGCGCGGAATTCACCGTGCCCGCTTTTCGATTCGAAGCCTTCACTTCGACCCCTTCTCGTTCGCGTCGCGCAACCTGGGCCGGACCCGGGTGTCGATCAACTCGGCCAGCGGCGCCAGCGCCGGGTACCGCGGCAGCACGGCGTCGAGGTAGGCGAGGAAGCGCGGCGCGTCCTCCAGGTACCGGGGCTTGCCGTCGCGATGCCGCAGCCGCGCGAAGATGCCCAGCACCTTGAGGTGGCGCTGGACGCCGATCAGGTCCGCGTCTCGGTGGAATCGCTCCAGGTCCGGCACCGGCAGCCCGGCGTCCCTTGCGCGCGCGTGGTAGCGCGCGAGCCATCCGTCCACGCGCGACTGCGGCCAGCTTACGAACGCGTCCTTGAACAGGCACAGCGGGTCGTAGGCAATCGGTCCGCGTACGGCGTCCTGGAAATCCAGCACCGCCGGGCCATCGGCGGCCGGCATCAGGTTGCGCGGCATGAAGTCGCGGTGGACCAGCACTTGCGCCTGGTCCAGGGCGGCGTCCACCAGCAGGCGATGGATGTCCTCCAGTCGTGCCGCTGCCTCGGGGTCGAGCGTGATGCCGAGGTGCCTGCCGAGGAACCACTCGTCGAACAGGCGCAGTTCGCGCAGCAGCAGGGCCTCGTCGTAGGCGGGGAACGCATCGTCCACGCGGACCGCCTGCAGCTTGAGCAGTTGCGTGATCGCCGCATCGAACAGGGCATCGGCGTTGCCGTCGCCGAGGACCTGCAGGTAGGTGTCGCCGCCCAGGTCCTCCAGCAGCAGGAATCCCTGCACTTCGTCGCGCGCCAGCACGGCCGGGACGCGCACGCCGGCGTCCCCGAGCAGGTCGCGGACGCGCAGCCAGGGCCACACGTCCTCGAGGTCGGGCGGCGAGTCCATCACGATGCGGGTCGAACCGCCGCCGTAAAGCCGCCAGTAGCTGCGGAAACCGGCATCGGTCGATGCGCGCTCGAGCGAGGCGCCGGGCTCGCCGGCGGCGGCGCGCGCCCATGCCAGGCGCTGTTCGTGGCGCGGGAGGTCCTGGGGGAGTGGCGTCGGCATGCGGGTCGCGTTCGAAGGGGTTCGGGTCTACAGGGTAAACTCCGCCGTATGCTGCGCGCAGGGATCCGCCCCAGGGGGCCAAAAAGATGACCAAGGTCCGGGCGGTCCTGTTGTCCGGGGGATCCGGTACGCGGCTGTGGCCCTTGTCGCGGGAAGCCTATCCCAAGCAGTTCCTGGCACTGGCCGGTGAGGCCACCATGCTGCAGGACACCTGGACGCGCGTCGCGGACATCGCCGACGGCCCGCCGATCGTGGTCGCCAACGAAGAGCATCGCTTCCTGGCGGCCGAACAGCTACGGATGGTTGGCGTGGAACGGGCGGCGATCCTGCTCGAACCGGTCGGCCGGAACACGGCGCCGGCGATCGCCGCAGCGGCCCTGCAGGCGATGGCCGAAGGCGGCGACCCCCTGCTGCTGGTGCTTCCCTCGGACCACGTGGTCGGCGACCCCGCGGCATTCCGCCAAGCGGTGACCCGGGCCTGCGCGGCAGCGCAAGAGGGCGCGCTGGTCACGTTCGGCATCCGGCCCGACGCACCCGAAACGGGTTTCGGGTACATCGAGGCCGAGCGCACCGACGAAGACGGGGGTGATGGCATCTTCGGCGTGCGGCGCTTCATCGAGAAGCCGGACGCCGCGACCGCGCAGTCCTACCTGGACGACGGCGGCTTCTACTGGAACAGCGGCATGTTCCTGTTCCGCGCATCGCGCTACCTTGCCGAGCTCGGGCGTTACCGGCCGGACATCGTGGCGGCTGTCCGGGGCGCGTTCGACGCCGCGGAGCGGGACGGCGACTTCCTGCGACTCGACAAGGACGCATTCGCGGCCAGCCCCTCCGATTCGATCGACTATGCGGTGATGGAGCGAACGGAGCGCGCGATGGTGCTGCCCGTCGACATCGACTGGAACGATGTCGGCTCGTGGTCGGCCCTGTGGGACGTCAGCGACCAGGACGACAACGGCAACGCAGGCCACGGGGACGTGATCGCGGTCGACTCGCGCAACAGCTTCGTCTGGTCGCGGCGCCTGGTGGCGCTGGTGGGCGTGGACGACCTGGTCGTCGTCGAAACCGCCGACGCGGTCCTGGTGGCGCACAAGGACCGGGTGCAGCAGGTCAAGGAAGTGGTCGCGGGACTCAAGGCCGCGGATCGCAGCCATGCGGTGCTGCACCGCGAGGTGCACCGCCCCTGGGGCAGCTACGACTCGGTCGATGTCGGCGACGGCTTCCAGGTCAAGCGCATCAAGGTCAAGCCCGGTGCCCGGCTCTCGCTCCAGTCGCACCGGCACCGCGCCGAGCACTGGATCGTGGTTCGAGGCACCGCGCGGGTCACCCGCGACAACGACGTGTTCGACCTGGTTGCGAACCAGTCGGCCTATATTCCCCTTGGCGCGCGCCACCGGCTGGAGAATCCCGGCGAGGACATGCTCGAATTGATCGAAGTGCAGTCCGGCGACTATCTCGGCGAGGACGACATCGTCCGTTACGAGGACGTGTACGGGCGCAGTTGAGGCGGGTCGACGTGCGCGGTCGCCCACGTGGCACGGGACTCTGCGAAAATGCGGGCCATGGCGAGCGATACGGCATCCGACGACGATCTCGACCGGCTCGAGGCCGAGAGCATCCACATCCTGCGCGAGGTCGCGGCCGAGTGCCGCAACCCCGTGCTGCTGTACTCCATCGGCAAGGACAGTTCGGTGCTGCTGCACCTGCTGCTCAAGGCGTTCTCGCCGTCCCGGCCCACCATCCCGCTGGTGCACGTCGATACGACCTGGAAGTTTCGCGAGATGATCGCGTTCCGTGATCGCCGGGCGGCCGAGACCGGCGTCGATCTGCGGGTGCACGTCAACGCGGATGGAGTCCGTGCCGGCATCGGGCCGCAGACCCACGGGGCCAGCGTCCATACGGAGATCATGAAGACCCAGGCCCTGAAACAGGCGCTGGCCGAGGGCGGCTACGACGCGGCCATCGGCGGTGCCCGGAGGGACGAGGAGAAATCCCGGGCCAAGGAGCGTATTTTCTCCTTCCGTGATTCGGCGCATCGCTGGGATCCGCGCCGGCAGCGTCCGGAGATCTGGAGTCTGTACAACGCCCGGGTGGCGCGGGGCGAGAGCGTGCGGGTCTTCCCGCTTTCGAACTGGACCGAGCTGGACGTCTGGCGCTACATCCAGCGCGAGGAGATCCCGGTCGTCCCGCTCTACTTTGCCGCCACCCGTCCGGTGGTGCAGCGCGACGGGGTTTGGATCATGGTCGATGACGAGCGTTTCCAGCTGGCGCCGGGCGAAGTCCCGCAGCACCGCCGCGTGCGGTTCCGCACGTTGGGGTGCTATCCGTTGACGGGCGCGATCGAGTCCGATGCCACCGCCATCGGCGCGGTCATCGCCGAGATGCGTGCGAATGGCCTTTCCGAGCGCTCGGGCCGGCTGATCGACAAGGCCGAAGGCGACTCGATGGAGAAGAAGAAGCGGGAGGGCTATTTCTGATGGAGTCCTGCCCGCCGGAGATCGTGGCGCGGTTCCGCATCGCCAGTCCGTCCTGCATCGACGTTTCGCTGCATGGCAGTGGGCCTGGCAGCCCCATGGCAGGTTCGCGGGGAGCGCGCGGGGGAGACAACGAAGATGTCGAACATGCGATCTGATTTCCTGCGGGTCGTCGCGTGCGGAAGCGTCGACGACGGGAAGAGCACCCTGATCGGGCGCTTGCTCCACGAGACCGGAAACATCCCGGAAGACGAGCGCGACGCCCTGGCGCTTGCGAGCGCGAGCCATGGAACCCGCGGCGGCGAAATCGACTATGCCCTGCTGCTGGACGGGCTTGACGCCGAGCGGGAACAGGGCATCACCATCGACGTCGCGTGGCGGCACTTGCAGACGTCGCGACGTCGCTTCCTCATCGCGGACTGCCCCGGGCATGCGCAGTACACGCGGAACATGGCCACGGGTGCATCGACCGCCGACATCGCCATCGTCCTCGTCGATGCCACCCGCGGCCTGCTTCCGCAGACGTTCCGCCACACCACGATCGCGGCCCTGTTCGGGGTAGGCCACGTCCTGCTGGCGGTGAACAAGATGGACCGGGTCGGCTACCGCCAGGATGTGTTCGACCGGCTCGTCGGCGAATATCTGGCGCATGCGCGGGAAGCGGGCGTCCATTCCGTCACCGCGATCCCCGTTGCCGCCGCCACAGGCGACAACGTCGTGGCGGGATCACGGAACCTGGCTTGGCACGACGGCCCCACGGTCCTTGAGTACCTCGAAACCGTGGAGGTCGAGCGCGCGCCGGGTCCGATGCGGCTACCGGTGCAGATGGTGCTGCGCGATGGGGGCGGGTCGCGCTGGCTTGCCGGAGTGCTGGCGTCGGGATCCTTGCGGACCGGCGATGTCGTGCGCGTGGGGCGGGCTGGCACCGAGGTCGGGGTCTCGGCGCTGCGCGTCGCCGGGGCGGATGCCGCGCTCGCTGGCCAAGGCGATGCCGTCGCCGTTCGCCTCGTCGAGGAAGTCGATGCGGGGCGCGGTGACGTGGTAACCCATGCGGGGGTGCCCTTGGATTACAGCGACCAGCTGGCGGCCGACCTGTTGTGGTTCGACGACGCGCCCCTGCTGCCCGGTCGGCGCTACCAGCTGAAGTTGGCGACGCGCAACGTCGGTGCGCGCGTTGGGGTGCTCAGGCACCGACTGGACCCGGGAAGCCTGCAGCGGCTGGCGGCGAAGAAGCTCGAAAAGCATGAGATTGGCGAGGTCACCCTCTCGCTGGATGAAGCGATCGCGTACGCGGCCCACGGGCAGGAGCCGGAACTGGGCAGTTTCATCCTCATCGACTCGTTGAGCCGCGCCACCGTCGCCTGCGGCATGGTGCGCCATGGCTTGCGGCGCGCGGAAAACCTTCATTGGCAGGCACTGGACGTCGATCGTGACGCCCGTGCGGCGATCAAGGGCCAGCATCCCCGCTGCGTGTGGTTCACGGGCTTGTCGGGTGCCGGAAAGTCCACGATCGCGAACCTGGTGGAGCGTGGCCTGCTGGAGCGGGGCTGCCATACCTACCTGCTCGACGGCGACAACGTCCGCCACGGACTGAATCGCGACCTCGGGTTCACGGATGAGGACCGGGTCGAGAACACGCGCCGGGTGGCCGAAGTGGCGCGATTGATGACGGATGCCGGCTTGATCGTGCTGGTCAGCTTCATTTCGCCGTTCCGGGCGGAGCGTCGTGCGGCTCGCGGATTGTTCGAACCGGGTGACTTCCTCGAAGTCTTCGTCGACACGCCCCTGGACGTCGCGGAAGCGCGGGATGCGAAGGGCTTGTACGCCAAGGCCCGGAGGGGTGAGCTGCCCCATTTCACCGGCATCGACTCGGCTTACGAGCGGCCGGAAGCGCCGGAGCTGACGCTCGATACCGTGTCGCAATCCGCGCAGGCACTCGCCAAGCGCGTCATCGCGAGGATCCTGGAGTGAGCCACGGATCCTGAAAGCCGGCAGCCGGGACTTGCCCGGCTTTCGGCTGGCGCCGACACGTCAGGGCAGCCGTCGGCGCTTGCCGCGGAACAGGCTGACCACCACCAGGATCACGATCGCACCGAGCAGGGCGCCGATGAATCCCGCCGGTTGCCCGGGTTGGTACCAGCCCATCACCTGGCCGAACCAGCCGGCCAGCAGCGCGCCGGCGATGCCGAGCAGCGTCGTCAGGATGATGCCCATGCGATCCCGGCCCGGCTTGAGCAGGCGCGCCAGGATGCCGACGACCAGGCCGATGAAGATGATGTAGAGCCAGTTGCTGCTGCCGAACAGGTTTTCCATGCGATCCCCTCCGTTGTTGGACTGCGGCCGAGCTTAGCAGCCCGCCGCCTCAGGAATCGGCAGGTTCCGGTTTCCTGCGCAGGAGCCTGCCACCCACGATGGCGACCAGCAGGCTGCCGGCGAACGCGGCCAGGAAGCGCTTGCCATGGCCGTCGAGCTCGATGCCGAGCCAGCGGCATGCGAAGAACGCCAGCACGGCGCCGGCGATCCCCAGCAGGCTCGACGACAACAGCCCCACCTTCGCCTCGCGCGTGGTGACGAACCCCGCGAGCAAGCCGGCGAAGATGCCGTACACGACGATCGCCACCCAGCCATCGCCGAGCAGGTCGAACAAGCGCACGAACTGGACGATCTGTACCGGGCCGAAATCCATGGTCGTTCCTCTTGGTGCCGGGCCAATCCTTCAAACCTGCTCCGCCTCGACGGAGCCCCGGCGCACCGGTATCCGGCGGTCAGCAGCAGCCGTGGTCCCCGTGGCGCGTACCGCTGTCCGCCGCCACCGCCGCACCCATGGTCTCACCGCGTTCGCTCGCGGCCTGGTGGTCGGCGATGACCCGGGCCACGCAGGCGGTGACCTTCTTGCCCATCGGGATGTGCAGGAACTCGTTGGGGCCGTGGGCGTTGGAGTGCGGGCCGAGCACGCCGGTGATCATGAACTGGGCACCGGGGAACTTCTCGCCGAGCATGCCCATGAAGGGGATCGAGCCGCCTTCGCCCATGTACATCGCGGGCTTGCCGTAGAACTGCCGGCTGGCGGCGTCGATGGCCTGTTCCAGCCAGGGCACCGTGCTGGGCGCGTTCCAGCCGGTGGCGGCCTTCTCCAGGTCCAGCGCCACCCGGGCCCCGTTGGGCGGGTCGCGCAGCAAGGTCTCCTTGAGCAGTTCGCCGGCCTGCTTGCCGTCGAGCGTCGGCGGCAGCCGCAGCGACAGCTTCACCGCCGTATGTGGTCGCAGCACGTTGCCGGCCGAGGCCAGCGGCGGCATGCCGTCCACGCCGGTCACCGAGAGCGCGGGCCGCCAGGTGCGATTGAGCACCAGTTCGGTCAGGTCCTCGGCCATTGGCGTCATCCCCGGCAGCAGGGGAAACTTGTCGTACACGGCGGTGCCCAACACCTCGGCGCACTTCTGCGCCTGATGGCGTCGCTCCCCGGGGATGTCGGCATGCAGCCCGTCGAGCAGGATGCGGCCCGTGCCCTCGTCCTCGATCCGCGACAGCAGTTGGCGCAGCAGGCGGAAACTCGATGGCACCACGCCGGAGGCGTCGCCGGAATGCACGCCTTCCTTGAGCACCTGGACGGTGAGGTTGCCGCCGGCCAGCCCGCGCAACGAGGTGGTGCACCAGAGCTGCTCGTAGTTGCCGCAGCCCGAATCCAGGCAGACCACCAGCGACGGCTTGCCGATGCGGTCGGCGAGGTGGTCGACGTAGGCGGGCAGGTCGTAGCTGCCCGATTCCTCGCAGGCCTCGATCATCACCACGCAACGCGCGTGCGGCACCTTTTGTGCCTGCAGGGCGAGGATCGCCGCGAGCGAGCCGTAGATCGCATAGCCGTCGTCCGCGCCGCCGCGCCCGTAGAGCTTGTCGTCGCGCAGGACCGGCTTCCAGGGGCCGAGGTCGTCGTCCCACCCGGTCATTTCGGGCTGCTTGTCGAGATGGCCGTAGAGCAGCACGCAATCGTCGGCGTTGCCGCCGTTGGCGGCCGGGATGTCGATGAAGATCAACGGCGTGCGACCCTCCAGCCGCACGACCTCCAGTTCCATGCCGGGGATCGGCTGCTTGCGCGCCCAGCCCTCCATCAGCGTGACCGCATCCTCCATGTAGCCGTGCTCGACCCAGTCCGCGTCGAACATCGGCGATTTGTTGGGAATGCGTATGTACTCGACCAGCTGCGGGACGATCTCGTCGTCCCATTTGCCGGAAACGTAGTCGTCGACGTGGCGGGTATCGACCCGGGAATCATCCATGGGAGGGCTCTGGTTCGGGGTTGAACCCATTCTAACGGTCGGGGCGTGTAGGACTTTTCCTACGCCGGGACGCGCCGTTTCCCGGCTTCGCGTGGGTGGCTCTGGCGATACGGTGGGGCAGTGGGGTCGCGGAGACTGTCCCTGTCGGCGAAATACCTCGTCGTGGCGCCGGCAGGGAAGTCACCCGAATGGAATCCAACACCCCAAGGAGAGTCACCATGCAATCGCTCAAGACCATCTTCGCCTCGCTGCTGTTGTCCCTGCTGATCGCCGGCTCGGCGTTCGCCGCGGACAAGGTCAACATCAATACCGCCGACGCCGCCACGCTCGCGGAAGTCCTGGTGAACGTCGGCCCGGCCAAGGCCGAGGCCATCGTCGCGCACCGCAAGGCCAACGGCGCCTTCAAGAGCGCCGACCAGCTGGCGATGGTCAAGGGCATCGGCCTGAAGACGGTCGAGAAGAACCGCGACCGGATCGTGGTGGGCTCCGCCGGCCCCGCTCGCCCCGCGGCCAAGCCGGTCGCCGCGAGCCCGGCCAAGGGCGCAACCAACGGCGCGACCAAGCGCTGACGCAGTACCGATCGCTGCCGGTCGCGCCCGGATGCGCGGCCGGCAGGCGGGAAGCAGGAGGCTTCGCAGGATCGGCAAGGATGCCTGACATGGACGTTTCGCCGCCCGTCGCCGCACACAGGAAGTGCGGGCGGGCGGCGGCTTCGTGCCTGGGTCGCAGGTAGGGTGTCGTTAAACTGGACGGGTTATTCGAACGTCGAGGCGTCAGCGGCATGCGGTCCCTGGTCATCCCCGCCAACGAGTACCGACGCAGCCGGTGGCGCAACGGCGCCGGCTGGACGCGGGAGATCCATGCCCGTGGCCCCCGTGGCGGCGCTGCCGACGGCGGAAGCGACTGGGACTGGCGTCTGTCGATCGCCGAGATCGAGCAGCCGTCGACGTACTCCCGCTTCGACGGCATCGAGCGCGAGCAGGTGCTGCTCCACGGCAACGGACTGGATCTGCGTTTCAGTGAAGGCACCGGCCGCGCTTTGGAACCTCCGCATGGGCGTTGCCGCTTCAGTGGCGAGCTCGGCGTCGAAGCGACCCCGGTCGACCAGCTCGCCCATGTCTTCAACCTCATGTGGCGTCGTGATGCCGTCGAGGCGCAACTGTGGCATCGGCCGCTGGTCGGGCCGATGGTGGTATTCGCGGAGCCGGGCGTGACCTGGATCATGCATTTGATCGCGGGCCAGGCACGCTTCGCAGATGACTCCGGGTTGCCCGGCCTCTGCGCGGGCGACACGGCACTGCTGGAGTCGGAGTCAGGCCGCCTGCGCCACGTCCTGGACGGCTCGGGCGAAGCGTTGGTGATCCGGATACAGCCGCTCGAGTGACGGCGTCCGCTGCCGACGCGCTTTGCGCGGCATGAAGCCCCCGTGTCATGGAAATCCCATCGAGTGCCGGGCGGCAGCACGCGCAGCACCCAGCCGTGTCGGCTCGACAGGCGAGAGGTGCGACCGCCGGGGCGGCGTGGTGCTGTTCGTTCTGAAAGCCCGCGCCGACCTAGGCCAGCGCCGAACCCATGACCACGGCGAATACGACGAGCCCGGCGGCGAACACGCTGAACACCATCTGCCGCAGGCTGCGACCCAGCGCCCACATCCACAATCCGGACAGGCCCAGCAGGATCATGCCGATGGCGAAGCTGTCGGCGAGCAGGATCCAGGCCGTGCCGCCGCCGACGGCCTTGTGCAGGCGGTTGATCGCCGCCAGCCAGGTCTGCCGGCTGTGCTCGACGGACACCGTCTCGTCACCGGGTGCGTACTCCATCGCCCAGGAATGGCGCGCATTGCCGCCAGACAGGCGCCATTGCTCGGGTGCGCCCGCTTCCGCGCCACGGGGCGGGCCCTTCCGGATCGTCTGCGCCTCCAGTGCGTGCTCGCGCTGGAGCCACAGCGACAAGGCCTCGGCCGAGGTGCGCGCCTGTGCCGGCACCTGCAACTCGACGGCCTGGCCATCGAGGCTCTCGCCCTGGGGCCAGGCGCCGTCGCCGAAGCGATGGTTCATGACCAGGCCCGTGAGTCCGTACAAGACCGCGGCAAGCGCGCCCCAGGCGCCGATCCACAGGTGCAGCTGGCGGATCCAGCGACGTGCGACCGGGGCACGCTTGCGATTGGCAGGCAGGGCGTCTTCGGGATTCATGCGGTTACTCGGGGCGATGCGCGCTGGGCGGCGGCGTGGTCGCCGCCGGCCGGTGCGGGTCAGAACTTCAGGCGGAGGGTCAGGCTCGCCGAACGCGGCGCGCCGGGGCTGAGGTTGTTGTCGTTGTGCGCGGAAACGAAGTAATCCTCGTCGAGCAGGTTTTCCAGGTTGAGCTGCAACTGCAGGTTGTCGTTGGGCACGTAGTAGACGGCGGCATCGTAGCGAGTGAAGCCATCAAGCCGCACCGCATTGCTGGTCGAGGCGAACATGTCCGCACGGTGGATGACCCCCAGCCCCAGGCCCCAGGTGCGGTTGATGTCGTAGCGATTCCACAGCGATGCCGTGGCGGACGGGAGCTGTGCCGGCTCGGCGCTGCTGCCCGGAAGGCTGCCGTCCTGCCAAGCGAACCCGCCCAGCACCTGCCAGGCGTCCGTGACCCGGCCGGCCAGGCCGAGTTCCACGCCGCGCACGCGCTGGCCGTCGACGAGGATCGAGCGGGCCGGGTCCGTCGGATCCGGCGCGATGACATTGGACCGGTCCAGGCGATAGGCCGCGGCGGTGAAGGCGAGGGACGGGCTGGCGTCCCACTTGGCGCCGACTTCGTAATTGCGGAAATCCTCCGGCTCGAAGGCCGCGTTGCTGGCATTCAGCGAGGACAGCTGGTCGCCGGAGCGCGGCAGGAAGGACACGCTGTAGCTGGCGTAGAGCGACAAGGGTTCGATCGGCTTGTAGACCAGGCCCGCGCGCGGGGAGACCAGGTCGTCCACGACGTCGAAGGTTTCGCCCGTGCGGTTGTTGCGGAAGTCGATCTCGAAACGGTCGTAGCGCAGGCCGAGGATCGCCTGCCACTTGGGTGAGAACTCGACCTGGTCCTGGACGTACACGGCGGCGATCTTCGCCACGCCATGGTTGTCGGCGTCCGTGGCGCTCTGCCCGAACGAAACCGGCCCCGCATAGCGCGGGTTGGAGACCGGCACGCAGTAGGCGGACGTGGTCGGGCCACCGTTGCAGTCGTTCAGCGGGAAGCTGCCCGTCTGGCGGAAGTTGTCGGTTTTCTGGCGGCCGAACTCGGCGCCGGCGAGCAAGGTGTGCCGGACCGTGCCGGAATCGCGCACCCAGACGAGGTCGGTCTGGTTGAACAGGTTGTCGCGGTCGGTGGCGTTGTTATAGGCGCGCAGCGGGACGACCAGGGTGCCCGAGCCATCGGCCCTGGCGGCGGCTCCCGGGTACACGTTCTGGTAGAACTTCTCGTAGCGGGCGAATCGCGTGCGGTTCTGCAGGCTCAGGCCATCGCCAAAGTCGTGCTCGATGACGGCGGTGAAGGCATCGACGTCTGCGCGGACGGGACTGTTGGCCGGGTCGCCGAAGAACGTGGAGCGGTCGGTGTCGAGGGGGCGGCCGCCGAGCGACGGCACGCCCCGATCGGCGACGCGGCGGTCCTGGAAGCGTTCGTAGCCCAGGGTCAGGGTCGTGGCATCCCCAGGGCGCAGCGACAGGGTCGGGTTGATGCCATGGCGCTCGACCGTGACGCCGTCGCGGAAGCTGTCGGAATCCTCGCGCATCGCGGTGACGCGGAGGGCAGCGCCGTCGCCGATCGCCTGGCCGAAATCGGCGGTGCCGCGGCGCCGTCCGTGGCTGTCGAACTGCAGGCCGAGTTCGCGGTAGTTGCCCCAGTCCGCGACCTTGGTGACGCGGTTGACCAGGCCGCCGGAACCGCCGCGCCCGAAGATCATCGCGTTGGGGCCCTTGAGCACTTCGACGCGCTGGATGTTGTACAGGTCGCGCACGTACTGGACGTCGTCGCGCATGCCGTCCACGAACATGTCGGCCGTGGAGTTGTTGCCGCGGAACACGAGTGCATCGCGGTTGCCTTCGCCCTGCGACAGCCCGACACCGGGGACGTAGGCCGCCACGTCGGTCATGCTGGCCATGGCCTGGTCGCGCATGAACTCCTCGGTGACGACGGTGATCGCCTGTGGCACGTCGCGCAATGGCGTGTCGGTCTTGGTTGCGGTGCGGGTGCGCTCGGCTTCGTAGCGCTGGCGCCTGGCGCGGACCTCGATCGAATCCAGGTCGGTGGCCTGGGCGACAACGACCACCGGTGGCGCGGCATCGCCGGGGATTTCGGGGGGCGTTGCCGCCAGGGCGGGCAGGGTCAGGGCGAGGCTGAGGGCGCCGGCGAGCGGCGTGGTCTTGCAGGTTTTCTTGGACACGGAATCCCCGGGGAGGTTGGCTTGCGCGGCTTCGGGCCGCCTCGGAGGGGAAGTCTAATGAGAAGCGTTCTCATTCGCAACAAGAAACCACACTCGGCTTCCGGTCAGGCGCGATCGTCGCGCGTCCAGACCGCATCCGATTCCACCTTGACCGGGAACCGGGTAACCGGCACGTAGGCCGGTGGGTTGAGCGCGCGACCGTCGCGGACGTCGAACTTCGAGCCGTGCAGCACGCACTCGATCGTGGCTTCCTCGCCGTCGAAGCAGCCGGCCGAGAGCTCGAAGTCCTCGTGGCTGCACTTGTCCTCGAGCGCGTAGTAGTCGCCGTCGTAGTTGCAGACCAGGATCGGCGTGTCGCCGTCCCAGGCGACCTTGGATTCGCCGGGCAGCAATTCGGAGGTGGCGCAGACGCGGATCCAGTCGGGCATGGGGCTACTCCAATCGGGCTGGGATGGATTGTAAGGAGCGGTGGCTCGCCCGCCTCGTCCTTGGCGCTCGAATGCCGGCTCGGCCACGGTCCGGTGCCGATCGACTGGCCGGGCTACAGGGCTTTTTCGAGGACCTCGAAGCGCAGGTCGTCGCGCTTGGGGAGGCCAAAGCGGTCGTCGCCGTAGGGAAACGGCTTGAACTCACCGGTGCGCCGGTAGCCCCGTCGCGCGTACCAGGCGATCAGCTCGTCGCGCAGGTCGATCACCGTCATGCGCATCGCCGGCAGTCCCCAGTCCTCGCGTGCGACGCGCTCGGCCTCCGCGAGCACGGCATGGCCAATGCCCTGGCCCTGCAGGCCGGGCTGGACCGAGAACATCCCGAAGTAGCCGGCGTCGCCTTCCGCGGCGACATGGGCGCAAGCCAGCATCCGGCCGTCGCGCTCGGCGACCAGCACGCGGCTGCGCGGTTTCCGCAGGTCGGCGCGCAGCACCTCGGGGTCGATGCGGTTGCCGTCCAAGAAGTCCGCCTCGGTGGTCCAGCCGGCACGGCTGGCGTCGCCGCGATAGGCCGAGGTGACCAGCGTGACCAGGGCGGGGATGTCGTCCTCGCCGGCATCGCGGAAGTGCAGGTCCCCGGTACTCATGCCAGGGCGCGCGACAACCAGGGCCAGAGCATCAGCGCCAGCAGCAGGAGCAGCATCGGGATCGCGACCAGGAGAACGAGCCTGAGCGCCTTCCCGGCCTTGGCCTGGATCGCTTCGGCGCGATCGTTGATGCGGTCGACGCGGTCCAGCTGGCGCTGGTAGAGCTCCAGGTGCTCGCGCTGCAGCTCGAGCGCCGTCGCCTGCTGGTCGCGGATCTGGCGCAACAGTGCGTTGGCTTCCTCGGTTTCGATCATGGCCGGTCCCCGTCGAATCCCTGGAGTCTAGCCCAGCAGCTTGCGCACCTTGCACAAGGCGGCGACGAACCTTTCGACTTCCGCGTGCGTGTTGTAGAACGCCAGCGAGGCCCGGCAGGTCGCCGCGACGCCGAGCCACTGCAGCAGCGGGTGGGCGCAATGCTGGCCGGAGCGGATGGCGACGCCTTCCAGGTCGAGCAGCGTCGCCAGGTCGTGGGCATGCGCACCCTCGACGAGGAAGGACACCACGGCGGCCTTGCCGGGCGCGGTGCCGAACACGCGCAACCCGTCGACCTGGCGCAGCTCCTCCGCCAGGTGCGCGAGCAGGGCCTGTTCGCGCGCTTCGATGTTGTCCATGCCGATGGTCGACAGGTAATCGACCGCAGCCCCCAGGCCGATGAACCCCGCGATGTTCGGCGTACCGGCCTCGAACTTGTGCGGCGGGGCGGCGTACACGGTGCCGTCGAAACTGACCTCGCTGATCATCTCGCCGCCGCCGATGAACGGCGGCATCGCGGCGAGGTGCTCCCGCCGCGCCCACAGCGCGCCGGTGCCGGTCGGGCCGCACATCTTGTGGCCGGTGAAGGCATAGAAGTCGCAGCCGATCGCGGCGATGTCCACCGGGCGATGGGGCAGGGCCTGCGAGCCATCGATCACGGTGACGATGCCGCGCTTGCGCGCCTGGCGGCAGATGTCGCGCACCGGGTTCACCGTGCCGAGTACGTTGCTGACGTGGGTGACGGCGAGCAGCCGGACATCGGGCGTCATCGCGGCGTGCAACGCGTCGAGGTCGAGCGCACCGTCAGGCGTGATCTCGGCGATCTTGATCCGGGCGCCGGTGCGCTCGGCGACCAGCTGCCACGGGACGATGTTGGCGTGGTGCTCCATCCGCGAGACCAGGATCGTATCCCCGGCCTTGAGCCGGGGCAGGGCCCAGGAGTAGGCGACCAGGTTGATCGCGAAGGTCGTGCCGCTGCACAGGACCAGCTCGTCGGCGCGGACGTTGAGGAACGCGGCCAGCTTCCGGCGCGAGGCCTCGTAGGCATCGGTCGCCTCGCTGCCGAGCTGGTGCACGGCACGGCTGACGTTGGCGTTGTGGCGGCGATAGAAATCGTCGACCGCCTCGATCACCACCCCCGGTTTCTGCCCGGTGTTGGCGGAATCCAGGTAGACCAGCGGCTTGCCGTGCACCTCGCGGTCGAGCAGGGGGAAATCGGCACGGATGCTTGCCCAGTCGATGGCGGCGACGCCTTCTCCCCCGGTCTCCGGCGTGGCAGGACCCGGCTTCGCGTGCGTGGCACCCGGTGCGTTCATCGAACCACCAGGGCCTGCAAGGTGCCGTCCAGGCGCGCCTGCAGCATCTCGCGGACGGCGGGTTCGCCCACGACCGCGAGCGGTTCGCGCACGAACGCCGTGGTCAACAGCCGACGAGCCTGGTCGATGGGCAAGCCGCGTGTCCGCAGGTAGAACAGCGCGGTCGGGTCGAGCTGGCCGACGGTGGCGCCGTGCGCGGCCTTGACCTCGTCGGCGTGGATCACCAGCACCGGCTGCGTATCGATCTCGGCCCCGTCGCCCAGCAGCAGGTTCTTGTTCGACAGGTTCGCGTCGCTGCCGTCGGCTCCCTCGTGGATCGTGATGCCGCCATGGAAGACGACACGACCGCGATCGGTACCGATGCCGCGCCACAGCAGCTCGCAGGCGGTCCCGGTCGCGGCGTGTTCGATGCCCAGCCGGGTATCGACGTGGCGCTTGCCGGTCGCCAGCAACACGCCGTTGGCGACCACCCGCGAGTCGGCGCCCTCCAGCCGGACGTCCAGTTCATGGCGCGACAAGGCGCCGCCGAGTTCCAGGTCGAGCCGCTCATAGCGCGCGGAGGCAGCCAACCGCGCATCGGTGTGCAGGAAGCTGGTGGCACCGTCCGCCGTCGACTGGTGCCGGGCATGCACGAGGCGGGCGTCCTCGCCGAGGCGGATGGTCGTGACGACGTTCTCGAGGTGGCGATGCCCGCCGTCGGCAAGCTGGTGTTCGACCAGGGAAATCGACGCGCCGGCCTCGAGTTCGATGCGATGGCGCAGGTGCCATGCGACGTCGGCGCCGGGGCCGACGCCGATGGAGACCAGATGGACCGGCAGGCCGCAATCCGTCCCGGCGGCTGCCCGTAGGTGGACGCCTTCCCGCGAAAGCGCAGCATTGAGCCGGGCGAACACGGCGGCGGGCGGCAGGCCCTCCCCGTTGACGGCCTGCTCGGCTGCAGCTGCCACGAAGGTGACGCCATCCGGCAGGCCACCGATGTCGGAATGCGCCGCGTCGAACCGGCCATTGACGAACACGATGCGCGGCGAGGGAATGCCGGCGACGAGGGACGCGTCGAAGGTTGCCACCGCTTCGCCCGGCACGGCGAACGCACGGCGCTCGAGCGCGCGCAGCGAGGTGTACTTCCACGCTTCGCTGCGCGGGCCGGGCAGGCCGTCGCGGAGGGCGGCGTCGAGCGCCGGCCTGCGGCGTTCGTCGCCGTCGAACGCCGTCGCCAGGGAATCGAGCAACGCGCTCATCCGGCGGACGCCTCCGGCGCGATGCGATCCTTCACCCAGGCGTAGCCGTGCGCTTCCAGCTCCAAGGCCAGCTCAGGGCCGCCGCTTTCGACGATGCGGCCGTCGGCGAGCACGTGGACGTGGTCGGGCCTGATGTAGTCCAGCAGCCGCTGGTAATGCGTGATCACCAGGAAGGCGCGGTCCGGGGAGCGCAACGCATTCACGCCCTCGGCGACGTTCTTCAGCGCATCGATGTCCAGGCCGGAGTCGGTTTCGTCCAGGATCGCCAGCTTCGGTTCCAGTACCGCCATCTGGAAGATCTCGTTGCGCTTCTTTTCTCCGCCGGAAAAGCCTTCGTTGACGCCACGGTTGAGCAGCTTGTCATCCAGGTGCAGCACGGCGAGCTTCTCGCGGACCATCTTCAGGAACTGCATCGAGTCCAGTTCCGGCTCGCCGCGCGCCTTGCGCTGGGCATTGAGGGCGCTGCGCAGGAAATAGGTGTTGTTCACCCCCGGGATCTCGACCGGATACTGGAAGGCCAGGAACACGCCCGCGGCGGCGCGCTCCTCCGGGTCCAGCGCCAGCAGGTCGTCGTCCTCGTAGCGAACTTCGCCAGCGGTGATCTCGTAGCCTTCGCGGCCGGCCAGGATGTTGCCCAGCGTGGACTTGCCGGCGCCGTTGGGGCCCATGATGGCGTGCACTTCGCCGGGCCTGACGTCCAGCGACAGGCCCTTGAGGATGTGCTTGCCGGCAACGCTGGCGTGGAGGTCGGTGATCTTCAGCATGTTCAATTCCGGTTGTGCGTTGTTCGCCGCGCAGCCAAATGCACGGCGCGGATCGTGGTGTCGGCCCGGGGCCAGGGCGTGGCGGTCAGCCCACCGAGCCCTCGAGGCTGACCTCGAGCAGCTTCTTGGCCTCGACCGCGAATTCCATCGGCAGCTCGCGGAACACCTGCTTGCAGAAGCCGTCGACGATGAGGCTGATGGCGTCCTCCTGGCCGATGCCGCGGCTACGGCAATAGAACAGCTGGTCGTCGCTGATCTTGGAGGTGGTCGCCTCGTGCTCGACGGTGGCGGTGGGGTGCTTGACCTCGATGTAGGGGAAGGTGTGCGCGCCGCACCGCTTGCCGATCAGCAGGCTGTCGCACTGGGTGTAGTTGCGCGCGCCCTCGGCGCTGCGCTCGACCTTGACCAGGCCGCGGTAGGAATTCTGGCCGCGCCCCGCGCTGATGCCCTTGCTGATGATCTTGGACTTGGTGCGACGGCCCAGGTGGATCATCTTGGTGCCGGTGTCGGCCTGCTGGTGGTGGTGGGTGAGCGCCACGGAGTGGAACTCGCCGACCGAGTCGTCGCCGATGAGCACGCAGGACGGATACTTCCAGGTGATCGCCGAGCCGGTCTCGACCTGGGTCCAGGTCACCTTGCTCCGATCGCCGCGGCATTCGGCGCGCTTGGTGACGAAGTTGTAGATGCCGCCCTTGCCGTTCTCGTCGCCCGGGTACCAGTTCTGCACGGTCGAGTACTTGATCTCGGCGTCCTCGAGCGCCACCAGTTCGACCACCGCGGCGTGCAGCTGGTTCTCGTCGCGCATGGGCGCGGTGCAGCCTTCCAGGTAGGAGACGTGCGAGCGTTCCTCGGCGATGATCAGGGTGCGCTCGAACTGGCCGGTGTGGCCGGCGTTGATGCGGAAGTAGGTGGACAGCTCCATCGGGCAGCGCACGCCCTTGGGAATGAAGACGAAGCTGCCGTCGGAGAACACCGCGGAGTTCAGCGCGGCGAAGTAGTTGTCGCCCGTGGGCACGACGCTGCCCAGGTATTGCTTCACCAGTCCGGGGTGGTCCTTGATCGCCTCGGACATGGAGCAGAAGATCACGCCCTTTTCCGCCAGTTCCTTGCGGAAGGTCGTGCCGACGCTGACCGAGTCGAACACGGCGTCGACCGCGACCCCGGCGAGCCTTGCGCGCTCGTGCAGGGGCACGCCCAGCTTGTCGTAGGTGTCGAGCAGTTCCTGCGGCACTTCGTCCAGCGACGCGTACTTGGCCTTGGGCGCGGAGTAGTAACTGATGGCCTGGAAGTCGATCGGCGCGATCCTGAGCTTGGCCCAGTGCGGTACCGGCATCGTCAGCCAGTGGCGGTAGGCGGCCAGGCGCCATTCGGTCATCCACGCCGGCTCGTCCTTCTTCAGCGACAGGGCGCGCACGACGTCCTCGTCGAGCCCGGGCGCGAAGCTGTCGGACTCGATGTCGGTGATGAAGCCCGCGTCGTAGCGACGGCCGAGCTGCTCGATGATCTGGGCGTTTTCGACGGACATGGGGGAACCTTCAGCCGGTGACCAGTTGCGCCGCGATGCCGCGCCGCGCATTGGGGGACGCTTCGGCCGCCGGGTGCGGCGCGATCGCCGCGGGCGGCGCCAGCATTTGCGCCAGGGTGATGCCGCGCAGGGCGTCGGCGACCACGTCGTTGATGCGACGCCAGTTGGCGCGCACCCCGCAGGAATGCTCGATGCCGCAGGCCCCGGCATGGAGGCTGCACTCGGTCATTCCCAGCGGCCCTTCCATCGCCTCGACGATCTCGATCAGCGAGATCGCGTCGGCGGCGCGCGCCAGGCGGTAACCACCGTTGGCACCGCGGAACCCCTCCACCAGGCCGGCCTGCGCCAGCGGCTTGAGCAGCTTGGACACGGTCGGGACCTCCAAGCCGGCCTGTTCGGCCAGGCCGGACGCGCTGAGCACGCAATCCGGGTCCGCGGCGAGCGCGGTCAGGACGACGGTGGCGTAATCGGTGAGCTTGGTGACGCGAAGCATGGGACTGGCCGTTAAAACGGACTGAAATTGTACTATTTCAGGGGGCGCCGGACAAACCTGCAACCGTGGACAGGCGAAGGGCGACCGGAGACTGGCGGCCTGGGATCGGCGTCCGGCCCCAGGGCGGGTCGCTCAGCCGGGATGCCCCGGGTTGCGGCGGGGAGGCGTGCGGCTCGGCCGGCAGGGATGATTCCGGCTCCGGGAGCTCGGGACGGGTGTCGCTAGAGGATCTCGTCCTCGTCGAGCAAGCGTTCCTCGTCCATCTGCCGTTCCAGGCGGCCGTATTCCCGCTGCACCGCGGAGGCGTTGTCGAGCGAGGCGATGTGGAACAGCGCGTCGCCCTGGTTGACCGCCGGGACGTTGGTCCGGCCGATGATCAGGCCGGACATCATCGCCCGCACTTCGCTCTGCGTCTGGCCGAACGGGTCGGAGATGATGCCGAGCAGCTCGTCCTCCTGCACGCGATGGCCCAAGGTGCGGCGGGCGCGGAAGATGCCGCCCTCGGGGGCGCGCAGCCACCGGCTACCGTGCGAAAACACCGGCGCGGCCGCCTGGGGCGAGCGCTTGCGTCGGGGCAGCATGTCGAGCGACGCCATCGCGCGCAGCACGCCCTTGATGCCGATCCGGATCGACAGTTCGTCGAAGCGCAGCGCCTCGCCGCACTCGTAGACGACGACCGGGACGCCGACGTTGGAGGCGGACTCCCTGAGCGAGCCCGGCCGCAGCGGCGAGTGGAGGATGATCGGCGACCCGAAGGCCTCGGCCAGCGCGCGCGCTGGCTCGTCCTCGGTATCGACGCGGATCTGCGGCAGGTTGGAGCGGTTGATCGCCGCGGTGTGCAGGTCGATGCCGTAGTCCGAGCGGGCCACGATCTCGGTCATGAACATGTGCGCCAGCTGCGCGGCCAGCGACCCGTTGGCGCTGCCCGGGAAGCTGCGGTTGAGGTCGCGGCGGTCGGGCAGGTAGCGGCTGTGGCTGATGAACCCGAAGGCATTGACGATCGGCACCATCAGCGCCGTGCCGGCGATGCCGTTGAGTACCTTGCTGGTCAGCAGCCGGCGCACGATTTCCACCCCGACCACCTCGTCGCCGTGGATCGCCGCGCTCACGAACATCGTCGGTCCGTCCTGCCTGCCATGCACCACGTGCACCGGCACGCCGACCGGCGTGCTGTTGGACAGCACGCTCAGTGGCAGGTGGACGCTGGCGCGCTTGCCGGCCTCGACGCTGATCCCGCCGATCGAGAACGGGGCGCGGCTGCTGCGTGAAGCGTTCACGCACTCATCCCTTGCCGCGGGTCTTGGTCTTGCCGGGCTTGGCGTTCTTCTCGATGAACTCGATGATCATGTCGGCCACGTCGATGCCGGTCGCCTTCTCGATGCCCTCCAGCCCGGGCGAGGAATTGACCTCCATCACCACCGGGCCGTGGTTCGAGCGCAGCAGGTCCACGCCGCAGACGTTCAGCCCCATGGCGCGCGCCGAGCCGACCGCGGTGGCGCGCTCCTGGGGCGTGATCTTGATCTGCTTCGCCGACCCGCCGCGGTGCAGGTTGGAGCGGAAGTCGCCTTCCTTTCCGCGGCGCATCATGGCCGCGACGACCTTGTCGCCGATCACCAGGCAACGGATGTCCTCGCCCTTGGCTTCCTTGACGAACTCCTGCACGAGGATGTTGGTGTTCACGCCGCCGAAGGCCTGGATGATGCTTTCCGCCGCGCGCGGCGTTTCGCCCAGCACCACGCCGATGCCCTGCGTGCCCTCGAGCAGCTTGATCACCACCGGCGCGCCGCCGATGATGTTGAGCAGGTCCTCGGCATTCGACGTCTTGTGCGCGAACACCGTCACCGGCAGGCCGATGCCCTTGCGCGACAGCAGCTGCAGGCTGCGCAGCTTGTCGCGCGAGCGGGAAATCCCCACCGACTCGTTGACCGAGTAGACGCCCATCATCTCGAACTGCCGCACCACCGCGGTGCCGAAGAACGTGACCGACGCGCCGATGCGCGGGATCACCGCATCGAACCCCTCCAGGGTCCTGCCCTGGTAGTGCACTTCGGGCCGGTGCGACGCGATGTCGAGGTAGCAGCGGATGTGGTTGATCGCCTCGATCTCGTGGCCGCGATTGCGGGCGGCCTCGAGCAGGCGCTCGTGGGAGTACAGGCCGGCGTTGCGGCACAGCAATGCGATCTTCATGCAAACCTCGGGGTATTCGGAGTGGTCCGCGCGGGCGCGGGATTGCGGGCGACGGACCCGGGGCGTCGTTCGGACTGCCGGTAGGAGCGCCCGGGATCGACCAGGAACCGCCGGCGCAGGGCTTCGCGGCCGAGCAGCATGCGGAAGCCCATCTGGTCGCGGTCGGCGAGGGTGAGCTCGATCGGCCATCGTGTCGCGCCAACCGCGACATCGACCAGGATGACGAAGCGGCGATCGCGCTGGCCGTTGGAACTGGTGATGACGCGTTCGTCGTGGATGTCGGCGACGCAGCGCACTTCCGGCGTCTTGCGCCGTTGCAGCGGATGCAGGCGGAACTCGACGCGCCGCACGCCGTCGGCGATGAACTCCCGGATGTGGAAGGCATGGATCGCGGAAGTGCGTGCGCCGGTGTCGATCTTGGCCTTGATCGGCTGGTCGAGCAGCCCCGGCAAGTGGACCCATTCACGCCACCCGATGGTCGGGCGCGGCGGTTTGGCGGCCGCCCGGACTGCCTTCTGCGCGTGCTTGCCAGCGGTCACGACGCACGACCGCGCGCGATGCAACGAGCTTGGTCGATCGGCGGTTCGGCATGGGCGAGCATCGCTGGCCAGCATGACCCAAGCCCGGCGACCCCGCAAGCCGATGCAAGGGCCTGAAGCCGTCGATGCGCGGCGAATCCCCGGGCGGCCGCGGCCACCACGGCGTTGCTGCACACGGGATGGATCGATGGGGCTTGAGGATCGCAGGGCGGGTCGAGGCCCGGCACGGACCGGGCGCCGCTGGCATCAGTGGCGACGACGCAGCGGATCGTCGACCCACCCTGCGGGATGACCGGGCATCAGGGATCGTTCTTGATGATCGGGTCGCACGGGATGATGCAGTCACCGTTGCCGCTATCCACGACGTTCATGGTGTACTTGGCCGTCTCGACCTGGGTGTTCGCATCCACGATGCTGCCCGCATAGTTCCCATTCCCGTTCCACGACAACTGGGCCTGCGTGTCGCCGGTAAAGACGCAGCCCCCGGGGTCCCGGATGTGGTAACGGCGGTCGGCGTCCAGCTGCAGCGGTGCCGTGTCGCGCCCCTGGCCGACCCGCAACTGGATGCCGCCGGCGCCATCGTCGCCACCGGTGTAGCGATAGGCATAGGGCTCTCCGTTGCTGGCATTGACGTTGACCCAGCCGGGTGCGCTTTGCGAGCTGTTGCGGATGTCGAGGTGGATGACGGGGGTGGCGTTTGGCATGTCAGTTCTCCTGGGGATGGCCGTTTGGCCGGGGAAGCGGATCCATCAGCCGGGTCCGCTGATGTCGAGCAAGCGTCACCGCGCCGCAACGGGTGCGATGTCGGCGAACGGGTGCAGGGGGACGTATCCGGCGGCGTCGAGCCGCCGTCGGGTCGCGACGGCCTTTTCCTGGGCGCCGAGGGCGACCTGGGCGCGCAACAGAGGCTCCAGGCGCAGGAAGGGGACTGGACCCCGGCGGTCGGGCTGCTCCAGCAAGTGCGTGGCCTCCGTCCAGGAGCGGACGCCATCGGCGCGATTGCCGCTCGATGCGTCGATGTCGCCCTGGAGGAGGCGGGTGCGCGCCAGCCACAGGCGGAGGTCTTCGTTCTGGCGTGCGCGCCACGCCGGCTCGATGAGCGCGAGCGCGCCGGCGACGTGCCCGCGCGCGGCGCGCAGGTCGCCCCGGCCCAGCGCCAGCTGGGCACGCAGGTGGCGCGTCCGCGCGAGCCAGACCACCAGGCGCTCCTTCTCCGGCTCGGCCGCAAGCGCGGCGACGAAGATCCTTTCGGCCTGGGCCGCCTCCTCCTCGGCCAGGGGCGCAGCGTCGTCCGTCGCGAGGCGGGAACGCCACCAATGGCAAGCCCCGAGCCAGGTCCGCCATGCGTTGTTGGCGGGGTCCTGTGCCGCGAGCGCGGCGGCGACCGGCAGCGTTGTGGCGGTCAGGGAACGCGCGTCCTCCAGCTTGCCTCGCTGGGCCAGAGCATCCACGAGCAAGAGGCGCGCGCGGACGAGGTAATCGCGCCAGACGGCGTTGTCCGGTTCCTCGGCGGCGTTCCGCTGCAGGACGTCCACCTGCTCGGCGAAATAGTCTTCGGCTGAATCCAGCTGGCCCCGGGCCAGGGCCAGGGTTCCCAGCCAGGACATCGCATCTGCGGCTTCCGACCGCAGCGGAAGGTCGCCGGGCCGCTGGCCGATCCAGTCGCGGTAGAGCGAGATGGCCGCGCGCATGCTGCGCTCGGCCTGGACGTATCGCCCGCGCTGCTCATCCATCACGGCGAGGTTGTGGAGGGCGTAGGCCTGTTCTTTCTGCCAGGCGAAGTTGCCGCGGTCCATCGCGGCGACCCGCATGGCGCTGTCGTGGTACTTCCGTAGCCAGGCATCGGCTGCACCGTACTTGCCCTGCTGGAAGGCGACGAAGCCGAGCCAGAACTCCGCCTGGGCCAGGTCGAACAGCCGCTGCCCGTTCCCCGGGTCGCGCGCCTGCAACGCGGTGCTGCGTGCATGGGCTTCGCGGAACGCGGCCGTCGCCTCGTCGTGGTTGCCCTCGTCGAGGCGCACCTGGCCGATGCCGGTGAGCGATCGGGCCTGCTCCTCCAGCGTGCGATCGCTGAGGTCGCGCGGATCCAGCGTGGCGAAGTAGACGGTGGCCTTGTCGTCCACCGTGCGCATCAGGTCGAGCCGGCCCACCGTGGTCAGCTTCTCGCGCAGGTCGCCCAGCATGAAGCCGAGGATGTCCTCGGCCTGGGCCTGCCGGCGTTGCGCGTCGTTGCGGGCGACGTGGGCGGTGACCGCCAGGCCGATGGCAAGGGTCATGCCGGCGAGCGAAGCGACGGCTACCTGCACCAGCCGGCGTTGCTTGCGTTGCGCCTCGCGTTGCGCCAGTTGGTCGAAACCGACGCCCAGCAGGCCGGCCACCAGCTTGAGGAAGGCGCGCTTCCGGCCATCGCCCTCCGGACGGGCATCGGCGGCCAGGGGTTCGACCGGCTGGCCGTCTTCGCCCGGCGCCGTCAGGGCCGGCGGGAAGCAGCCGCCATCGTCGATGCAGCCGGGTTCGCCGCCGACCACGAATGCGTAGATGCGCTCGCCCCGGCCGCTGGCACGGAAGGCCTCGACCTCGGCATTGACCCAGCGCGAGGCGGCGGCGGCGGGCGAGCAGATGACGATCAAGGCGTCGGACTCGGCCAGCGCGTCCTGGATGGTGGCGCTCAGGTCGCTGGCGGCGGTCAGCTCGTCGCGGTCCCGGAAGAAAGCGCCCAACCTCGCACCGATCTTGCCCTGGCCGGTTTGCCGCCCCACCAGGCGCGGTGGCACGCGATAGGTTTCCAGGCGCTTGAACAGCCACGTGGCCCATGCCTCGTCGGCGTGGCTGTAGCTGATGAAGGCCCGGTAGCGCACGTCCGCTCCCCAATGGCGTCCATGGACTCGGACACGTGCGGAAACAACGCGGGGAGCCGCCGGGATCGGCCAAACCGCCCGGCGTCCCGGCCCCCGGGACCGAAGGCCTATCCGCCCAGGCGGGTATGTTCCAGCGGGCGTTCGCGGTGCATCAGCGTCCACTCGGCATGTTCGGCCAGGGCGGCTTCGCCAAGCACCCGCAGGATCTCGCGCTTTTCCTCCACCGTCGTGGCCGTGTCCAGGCGCCGCCGGGCGCCGCCGTAGATCCGTTCCATGAAGCGGTATTGCTTGACCAGTTCCTTGTCGGCCTTCTTGTGGGCGTAGGCCTCGTGCACGCCGGCGCCGACCGACAGCAGCCCCATCGCCACGACCAGGACGGTCTTGGTGTCATGGCCCCATTGGTGGGCGAACAGCGCCAGGATGACGCTGATCCCGATGCCCAGCGCCAGGCTGGCGTGACCCAGGAACTCCGCTTGCCTGTGGTGCCGCGCCCGCTTGGCGGCGGTGACCGTGAAGTAGCGCAGCTGGCCATCGCTGCGCGACGTGCCGATCCATTCGTCGATGACCGCGTCGACCTCGGGTTCGGCCGCCCGCATGGGCGCAAGCAGTCCCTCCAGGTTGGCGGCGCGCATGACGTTGCGGATCCAGCCCAGTTCGACGTCCTGCTCCTGCATGAAGTTCTCGTTGGCGTGGGAGGGGTTGGCGATGTCGACCACCCCGGAGCGTCGCCAATAGGACTGCACCCGCAAACCTTCGGCGAGCGCGCGGTAATCGAGGTACTTGCGATGCCATTCGCGGCGCCTGGCCAGCATCGCCAGGATGACGCCCGCGCCGAACAGCAGCAGGTAGAGGTAGATCATCGCGTCCTGGGAATGCACGTGCGCATACAGGATGAAGGCCGCGCCGGTGGCGGCGGCCAGCACGTAGGTCACCCGCAACACGCGCGCCACGCGCTGCTGGTACGTGCGGGCCATCCAGTCGGCGGCCATGAACAGGCGGTGGATGGGGCAGCCGGGCGCCTGTCCGGAGCGCCGGCGCTCCTGGTCGATCTCATCGGCGTACTTGTCGATGTCGGCATTGAAGTCGGCCTGGTTCCGGAACATGCGATCGAAGGCCTCCGGCACCGCATCGCCGGTGTGCACCCCGTCGCGCGAGGTCAGCCAGCGAGGCTCCGTGTTGTCCTGCTGCGGCGCGACGCGCCGGGAGACGGGGATGTGGCGGACCAGGGTGTTCTCGTCGATGCCCAGCAGGTTGAGCGCGGCCGGTCGGTGCGAGATCTGCCCCGGCAGGTCGCCGTGCAGGTGGAACCGCACGACGTGCGACGTGCCACCGAGCGATTCCTGGTCGCGACCGTCCCAGAGCGCGAGCAGCACGTGGCAGTGCCGGGAAACGAAGAACCCGGCCTCCGCGTACTGCCGGTCGCGCGCCGCGCCGGGGACGGCGGGCGAGCCGAGCCCATCCTCGTGCAAGGGCAGCACCAGCACTTCGGCGCGCGCAAGGCGCTGTTCGAATCGTTCCCGCGCGCCGGGCTCGTCGAAATCCTCCCGGTAGAGCTCGACCGGCAGCGGCAGCGGCGCGATGACGCGCAGGCCGAGTTCGAAGGCGACATCGGCCACCAAGCCGTCCGCGCCTTCGGCCAGGGGCGAGAGCAGGAGCAGGGGCGTCTCGGGATAGCGCGCCTGCAGGTCGAGGAAGAACGCGCGGACCTGCTCCTTCACCCGGTCGATGTCCGCGTCGCGGAGCTTGCGGTGTCCGGTGACGCCGACGACGAGGTGCGTGGTCGATGGGGTGTCGGGTTGCTCGGGCATGCTTTCCTCGCGGTCGGGGACGTATCGGGCGTCGCGGCGCCACCGACGGCCCGTCGACGCGGCCGCCCGCATCCGCCGCAAGGCACGTGCGGGCGGGTCGCGATGCCTCTCGGGCAACGATGATGGCACAGGGCGAACGCCGCACCATGGCTGGACGTGCCCGCGCGAACGCCGATCGGGGAAACGTCAACGACGCGTCGGATCGGCCAGCGCCTTGGCCTGCGGCTGGCATTCGGGCGAGAATGCAGGCCTCCTTCCAGCCTGCCTGCGGACCCGATGCCCAAGAAGAAGAAGATCGAAGCGCGCCTGTCACCGATCCATGGCAATGGCGTGTTCGCGACCGACCGGATCGCCAAGGGCGAACGCATCATCCGTTACAAGGGCAAGCTGCGCAGCCACGACGAGGTCGACGAGGAATACGGGGAAGTCGACGAGGACGGGCATACCTTCCTGTTCACGCTCAACGACGACTACGTCGTCGACGCCAACGTCAAGGGCAACATCGCGCGGTGGATCAACCACAGCTGCGATCCCAACTGCGAGGCCGAGATCGAGGAGCACGACAGCAACCGGCGCAAGGACAAGGTCTACATCCAGGCACTGCGCGACATCGCGCCCGGCGAGGAGTTGACCTACAACTACGGCATCACCCTCGACGAGCGCCACACGCCGAAGCTCAAGAAGCTGTGGGGTTGCCGTTGCGGCGCCAGAAACTGCTCCGGGACGATGCTGCAGCCGAAGCGCTGATCGCAGGGCGCATCCGGCGAGCGCAGCCGTACATGCCGCAGGACCCGGGATGCAGCAGCGCGCCGCGGGGTTGCAACGGGCGTCCATGACTTACGACAGGCGCGCCCCCGGGGGGCATCCGCCAAGCTGCGCGCATCCCACGTTGGACCCCCCCGATGCCGCCAACCCGGAACGCCACGATCCCGGCCCTGCTCCTGCTCGCATCGATGGCGATGCCTGCGGATGCCGTGGAGATCGACGGCCGCATCGCTGAAGGCGAGTGGGCGGGCGCCCGCCATGTCACCGACTTCCGCCTGACGCAGCCGCTCAGCCGCGAGCCCGCGACCCTGGCGACCGAGGCATGGATCCTCGCGACCGAGGAGGGGCTGGCCATCGCGTTCCGCAATGCGCAGCCGGCGGGCGTCCCCCGCAACCGCCAGCGCGGCCAGCGCGACCGCACCGGCGCGGTGGACCGCGTGAACGCCTACATCGACTTCGATGGCGACGGTCGCACCGGCTACAACTTCACCTTGTCGCTGTCGGACAGCATCAGCGACAGCACCATCACCAACGAGAACCGCTTCAGCGACGACTGGGACGGCATCTGGACGCACGCGGTGACCGAGGATGCGGACGGCTGGTCGGCCGAGATGCTGATTCCCTGGCACGTGGCGACCATGCGGCGGGCGGCCGACGGCCGCAGGACGCTGGGCATCGGCCTGGACCGGGTCGTCAGCGAAACCGGCGAGCGCTTTTCGTGGCCCGCCGTCGGATTCAACGAGGCGCGTTTCCTCAGCGTGCTGGAGCGCGTGGAGGTGCCGGCCTACAGCCAGTCGCTGCTGGCGGTCACGCCCTACGTGGTCGGCGTCCACGACAACGTCGCCGGCAGCAGCGACTTCGACGCGGGTGCCGACGTCTTCTGGAAGCCGCACGGCCGCTTCCAGCTCAGCGGCACCCTCAATCCCGACTTCGGCCAGGTCGAAAGCGACGAGCTGGTCGTCAACTTCAGCGCGACGGAAACTTTCTTCAGCGACAAGCGCCCGTTCTTCACCGAGAACCAGGGGTTCTTCGACGTGCCGTTCGGCTCCCTCAATCAGGTCAACCGGCTGGTCTACACGCGCCGGGTGGGCGCGCCCGCGGACGATGGCAATGGCGCGGGCGACGTGCGCGCCGCGGCCAAGTTGAACGGCAGCCTGGGCGCCTTCAACTACGGCATCTTCGCGGCGGTCGAGGGCGAGGAGGCGGGAAGGGATTTCTACGCGGTGCGCGGAACGCGGGACTTTGACCTCGGCGGATTCGGCAGTCACGGGCTCGGGGCGATGGTCACCCGCGTCGTGCGTCCATGGCTCGACCGCACCGCCAACGTCTACGAACTCGACCATCGCTGGGCGAGCGCGCCGTGGAACGTGCGCACGACGGTGGTGGCCAGCGACATCGAACAGGCAGGGACCGACATCCGGGACAGCGGCGCCCAGGTCATCGTCGACCGGGACGATGGCGGCGCCTGGCGCCAGCAGCTCTATGCCCTCCATCTGGGCCGCGACCTGCAGCTCAACGACTTCGGCTTCCTTGAGCGCAACGACTTCAACTACCTGCGGTACGAGCTGGGCCACCGCATCACCTCCCTGCCGGAGGACTCACCCTACTCGGGCCACCAGTGGCGCTTCGCCGGATCCACCCGCTACAACGACCGGGGTGACCTGCTTGCGAACGCCGTTTCCGTCAACCGGAGCAGCGAGCGCCGAGACGGGGGCAACAGTTTCTTCGACGTGGCGGTGTTCGGCGCCGGCAAGGACGACCGGATTACGCGCGGCAACGGCATCGTCGAGGTGCCGGAGAAACTCTATGCCTTCTACGAGCGGTACCGGCCCCGGCGCGGGCACTGGAGCCTGTACGGCAATGCGCGTTACGCCGCGGAAGGGCTCGACGGCGCGGACGCCGGTTCGCTGGCGGTGTACGTCCAACCGACCTTCCACTTCAACGATTCCCTGACCTTCAATGCCGGCATGCAGTTCCGGCACAACCCCGACTGGCTGCTGTGGCGGGGCGGGAACCTGCTGGGTAGCTACCGCGCGAACCAGCTGTACCTCAATGCCGGAGCTACCTGGTTGATCGACGATCGGCAGGAGCTGCGCGTGCGGCTCGAGGCCATCGGCCTGGACGCGGAGGCGCGACAGGCCTGGCGCGTGGCCGAGGACGGCACGCCGGTCGCGGTCGACGAGGCGATCCCCGACTTCGCGCTGCGCAACCTGGGCTTCCAGATCCGCTACCGCTACGAGCTCGCGCCGCTATCCCACCTCTACATCGCCTACGTGCGGGGTGGGGCGCTGTTCGAGCAGTCGGTGGGCGGGAGGTTCAGCGCGATCGACCAGTTCAGCGATGCCTTCGACCTGCGCGACGACGAACAGCTCCTGGTCAAGCTGGCGTACCGGTTCGAGATCTAGCCGCCGGACCGGGTGGGCGCCGGCGCACTTAAGGCTGTACTTCGCGCAGATCCGCGGAGGCGATCCGCCAGGCGGCCGGGCCGCCATCGCCTGCCGGACGCCGCAGCACGTAGGTGCCGCGGTAGCGTTGCACGGTGCCGTCCCGGCGCGTGCTCGTGAACGCCACCGGGACCTGCACCAGGCTCGACCCCGACGTGCCTCCAGCGGGTTCGAGCTCGCCGACCTGCACCTCGATGCCCGCGACGTTCGTGAACGCATCGGCGAACTGGTCCGGGGACTGTCCGCTGCTGCGGCCGCCATCGGACCACAGTGAGTACGCGTGGCCGTAATTTCCGGCGTTGATTGCCGCGTAATAATCGCGCACGACGCCTGCGGGGCCCGGGCCGGCCGGATCGCCGGGCACCGTAGTCGCGTCTTCCTGGGCGAGCAGTCCGGTTTCGGGGTTGTCTTCCAGCGGGGGCAGCTCGAAGGGGTCACCGGGCAGCGCGTCGGGCGCGGGGGCGGGCGGGGCGCCGCTGATCGCGACCTGGCGCGGTCCGGGGGCATCGGGCATCCCCGTCACCGAACCACTGCCGCCTTCCGGGGCAGGCAGGGTGCCGTCCGCCGCCGTGCCGCCGTTGTGGCCGCCGGCGCGGTCGCCTTCGTCGCCGCAGGCGGAAAGCAGCAGTGCCGCCAGGAGGACCAGCAGGCCTGCGGAGAGGGTTCGAATACGTTGCATGGCTTCCTCAGCGATCCAGGTGGACGACAACCAGCCCGCGCTCGATCGCGACCTTGCCGATGCGACTGCCGGCCGGCATTTTCGACAGCAGGTCGGGTTCGAGCTGGTAGACCGGTTCGCTGCGCGCGTATTCGGCCAGCAGGGTGTTCAGGATACCGCGTGCGCCGCCGCCAAGTGCCGTGCCGGAGTCGGGCAGGTCGAATTGCAGCAACTCCGGATCGCTGAGGTGGAGTCCGCGCGTCGCCGGGTCGTAGCGCAGGCCGCTGGCGAGCGCCAAGCGTCCGGTCGGGTTGCCACTGCCGCCCAAGCCATCGATGCCAACGTCGAAATCCAGCCGCAGCCGGGATTCCCCGGGCACGATCGACAGGCCCGGGTTGGCCATCGTCACCGACACCAGCCCGCCGAGCTTGTCGAAGGTGCGGGGGAACCGCCGGTCCATGGACCGTTGCAGCTGCGGCGCGGTGAACGCGACCTGGTTGTTGAGCCAGGCCGAGACCAGCCCGAGTGTGGTGCAGGCGGCCAGGACGGAGACAAGGGCGGCGATGCCGATGGCTCGGAGGGAGGACGACATGGGCAGTTCCGCTCGGGGGACGATCGCGCGCACCCTAGCGCATCACGGTGAACGCGGCATCATCGACGAACGATGCCGTACCTGGCGTCAGTCGGGATCGGCCAGCACCCGCCGGCCGGGTTGCAGCCAGGCGACGAATACGCCCAGCAACAGCAACGCGACGGTGCCCGCCAGGATCTGCTTGGCGACCAGCACTGCCGGCAGGGGTTGGACGGCGTAATAAACCAGGTAACCCGGAATGGCGGAGAACAGCGCCAGCGCCAGGCCGAAACGCAGGCCCTGGCCAATGACCGGTTTGCCCCTGTCGTCGCCCTGTGCGTACAGCCAGGTCAACGCGGTGCCGATGCACGCATGGGCGAGCAGCATCCAACCGAAGTAGGCACCGGCTTCTGCCTTTGGGCGATACAAGCCCGGGAGCGACTGGTAGTCCGCGTCCAGCCACCAGCCATGGATGGCGAAGTCGAGCATGAGCGTGGCGATCGACACCAGCGCGGCGCAGACCCAGAAGCGCTTGCTGGAGACCAGGCGTGTGTTCTGCATGCGGCATTCCTGGAACGCGACGGCGGCATGCTAGCGCGGGACCGGGTGCGCGTCGATGGCGGCAATACGGGCCATTCCACGGGCGCAAAAGGTCATCGGCCGGCGCGCGGGTCCGCGCCACCGCCCCGGGCGCGCAGCAGCGGCAATGGATCGTAGGCCCCGTTCGCTCCGTAAATGCCGTAATGCAGGTGCGGCGGCGTGCCTTGCGCATTGCCGCTGTCGCCGACCGAGCCCAGTCGATCGCCGGGCATGACGACCTGCCCGACCGCTAGGTCCTTGGTCCAGGCATCGAGGTGGGCGTAGTAGTGCCGCTCCCGTGCCGGGCCAATGATCCAGACCTGCTTCCCGCCCAGCCCGCCTTCCTGGATCGCCGCCACCACGCCACGCGTCGCGCTGAGCACCGGGGTGCCGCGCGGCGCGAAGATGTCGACCCCGGCATGGGACCGATCCTTGCCGCGTGCGGCACCGAACGTATCGGCCACGCGCGCCGGCGCAACGCCTTCGACGGGCATGGCCAGCGACGCCGGGGGCGGCAGCCGGGACAATTCCCACAGCGCGCGCGGCCTCGCCATGAAGGGCTGGTGCCAGGCCCAATAGCCCGCGGCCGACAGGAGCGCGATCGTCGCCAGCCATGCGAGCGTCGAACGCAGGACCTGGGTGTAGTCCACGGGTGTCCGGCGCGACCGGGTGATCTCGTCATCCATCCGGCGAGGTTATGGCGTGGTGCCGACGCGAGGCGTCAAGGCAATGGACGCGGACCCGGGCCGCTTCCTGCAAGCGCCATCGAAGCACCACCATCAAAAAGGCCGGGCCTTCCACAGGGAAGGGCACCGGCCCGTTTCGGCGTCGCGCGTTACCGCGCGCCGCCGCTTGGCAACTGCGATCAGGCCGCAGCGTCCTTGAGCTTCTTCAGCGGACGTGCCTTGACCTTCACCGTGGCCGGCTTGGCGGCGAACCACTGCTCTTCCTTGGTGAACGGATTGATGCCCTTGCGGCGCGGCTTGGCGGGCACCTTGACCGAAGTGATCTTCAGCATGCCCGGCAGGGTGAAGCTACCGGCACCACGCTTGCTGAGCGATGCATGCGCGGCGGATTCGAGCGAATTCATCACGGCACGGACGTCCTTGGCGGCGACGCCCGAGTGCTCCGCGATCTGTGCGACCAGGCCCGACTTGCTCAAGGGCTCCTTGATCGGCTTCATCGCTGCGGGCTTGGCAGCGGCTTTCCTCGGCGCGGCTTTCTTGGCCGCTTTTTTAGCTTTCTTCGCCATGTGTGTGTGGTTCCGTATTCGTAGGTGGATTGTCTGGCCGACCCCGTCGGCCCCTGCAATGTAGGGCATGCGCGTCGCCGCGCCAAGTGGAAACCGCAAAAAAGAGCGGGAATTTCCGTGCCCGCAAGGAACATGCCGGAAACCGCGCGAGTGCGCGCCCGGTTCAACGCCGACTCCAGCGGGGGCGTACCCACCACCAGGCACCGGCGACCAACGCGGCGAAACCGGTGTATGCAGCGACGAAGACCCACCCGGGTGCTTCGAAGAAGATCAGCCGGGAAAGCCAGTGCTGCATGAAGGACTCGCCGTAAGTGGCTTGTCCTGCACGGTTTCGCAGTCCTTGCTCCCAGGTCGTGAGGGGACACAGCCTGCCCAGCCAGGCCTGCAGCGCGATGAAGAGCACCAGCACCAGGTGCGCGAGGCGAAAGCCCGGGTTCCGCACCCAACGCCAACCCCGCCAGCCACCGGCCAGGATCAACAAGGTGCCCAGGACGACGAACGCGACGATGCCGACATGCAGGAGCAACAGGGCATCGGCGAGCGCGATCGAGATGGCGGGGGACAGTCCAGGCATGCGGGCAGCGTAGCGGGTGGGTGGCGAGGGGAATGATTTTGGCGCGAGAGGCAGGGATCAGGCCTCCCGGCTGCTTGCGGCCGGGCATTGCGTCGCCTGTGCGGGACGCAACGCTTGGAAGGGCCGGGGATGCGCGGCAAACGAACCCGCGGGCGCGAGGCGCATGTTCCCTGCGTCGCATGGGCGCTTCGCGACCATTGCACGTTTCCCGGACGTGCGCCTGGATCGCGTGGCGCGGGCCGTGGCCGATGGCCGCGTGCGTCAGTCCTCGTCGTGCCGGGGCTTGTAGGCCTCCACCAGCTTCTGCTGCACCTGCGCCGGCACCGGCTCGTAGTGGCTGAAGTCCAGCGCGTAGCGCCCGCGCCCCGCGGTCACCGATTTCAGCTCCGCCGCGTAGCCTTCAAGTTCGGACAACGGCACCTGGGCCTTGACCACGATCTCGCCGCCCTTTGTCGCGTCCGTGCCGTGGATGCGCGCGCGCTTGCTGGCGAGGCCACCGCTGATATCGCCCATGTGCTGCTCGGGGGCGTGTACGTCGAGGTCGACGATGGGTTCGAGCACCTGCGGACGGGCCTTGGAGACCGCTTCCAGGAAGGCTTTCTTCCCGGCTGCGACGAAGGCGACTTCCTTGCTGTCCACGGGGTGATGCTTGCCGTCGTAGACGATCACGCGCACGTCCTGCATCGGATAGCCAGCGACCGCGCCGCTGCCCAGCACCTGGCGCACGCCTTTCTCCACCGCCGGCAGGAACTGGCCGGGGATGGTGCCGCCCTTGACCTGGTCGACGAACTCGAACCCGCCACCGCGGGGCAGCGGTTCGATGCGCAGGAACACCTCGCCGAACTGGCCCGCGCCGCCCGTCTGCTTCTTGTGCCGGTAGTGCCCCTCGGCCTTGCCGCCCACGGTTTCGCGATAAGCGATGCGGGGCGGGCGAGTGTCGACCTGCACGCCGTGCCGGTCCTTGAGCTTGTCCAGGTGAATGCGCAGGTGCAGGTCGGACAGCCCGCGGATCACGGTCTCGTTGGTTTCGGACTCGTGCTCGATGGTGAAGCAGGGGTCTTCCTCGGCCATCTTGTGCAATGCGTTGGCGAGCTTCTGCTCCTGTCCCTTGCTGGCGGCCGTGACCGCCAGCCCGAACATCGGCTTGGGGAAGTCCAGCGGCGCCAGGTGGATGTGGTCTTCGGCGTGCGAGTCGTGCAGCACGGCGTCGAAGTGCAGGTCGTCGATCTTCGCCACCGCCGCGATGTCCCCGGGAATGGCGCGGTCGACCTCGACGTGGTCCTTGCCCTTGAGCTTGAACAGGTGGCCGACCTTGAACGGCTTCTTGCCATCGTCGATGAACAGCTGGGTGTCCTTCTTTACCGTGCCCTGGTAGACCCTGAAGATGCCGAGCTTGCCGACGAAGGGGTCGTTGACCACCTTGAACACGTCGGCGATGACGTGCGCCTCCGGATCGGGCTTGCATTCGACGGGCGTCGCGTCGCTGCCACTACCCTTCAGGAAGGGCGGCGCATTGGCCTCGCCCGGGTGCGGGAACAGCGTTTCGGCGATGCCCAGCAGCTCCTTGACGCCGACGCCGCTGCGCGCGGAGACGAAGCACACCGGGACCAGGTGGCCTTCGCGGAGGCACTGCTCGAAGGCGTCGTGCAGCTCCTCACCCGACAGGCCTTCCTCGCCCAGGTCCAGGTAGTGGTCCATCACCGTTTCGTTGACTTCCACCACCTGGTCGATGATCTTCTGGTGCCAGTCGGCGACCGGGCCCAGGTCGCTGTCGCCCTCGGATCGGCCGAAGCAATCGACGACCTTGCTGCCGCCCTCGGCAGGCAGGTTGAGGGGAAGCACCTCGTTGCCGAAGGTCGCCCGCAGCTCCTCCAGCAGGCCGGCGAGGTCGGCGCCGGCGTGGTCGATCTTGTTCACCACGATCACCCGGCAGAGCCTGCGCCCCTTGGCGTGCTCCATCATCCGGTGCGTGCCGTAAGCGATGCCGGTCTCGGCGTCGACCACGATGGCGACCGTTTCCACGGCGGCCAGCGCCGACAGGGTCGGGCCGCGGAAGTCGGGATAGCCCGGGGTGTCGATCAGGTTGACGTGGATGCCCGCATGGTCGGTGCTGGCGATCGCGGCGTCGATGGAGTGGCCGCGTTCCTTCTCGATCGGGTCGTGGTCGGAGACGGTATTGCCGCGTTCGATCGTGCCTGCCGCCTGGAGGGCGCCGCCGGCGTGCAGCAGGGCTTCGAAGAGGATGGTCTTGCCGGCGCCGGGATGGCCCGCGAGGGCCACGTTGCGGATCTGCTCGGTACTGTAGGACATGCGTCCGTTCTCCCTGGATAGCGGGGTGGAATGGGACGTCATGGCTGTCCGCGGGGTAGCGCAGCGACCGAGCGTGCGCTCGGCGGGCGGTCATGGCGGACGAGCAAGATAGCGCGGAGCCGAAGCGAGCGTCCCGTTGCAGCGCAACAAAACGCACGTGGGCGTAACAGGCGCGCCGCTAGCCTCGCAGTCCCTTGCTTCCCCAACAGGAGTTTCCCCATGGTCGATACCCGCCACGCCACCGCACACTGGTCCGGCGACCTGAAGTCCGGTGGCGGCACCATCAGCACGCCCGCCAGCGGCTTGATGCAGGAAACCGAATACGGTTTCAACACCCGCTTCGGCGACAAGAAGGGAACCAATCCCGAAGAGCTGATCGCCGCCGCGCATGCCGCCTGCTTCACCATGGCGCTGTCGCACAAGCTCGCCGAGGCCGGGCACCCGCCGGAGGCGGTCGACTCCCGTGCCGAGGTCGACCTGTCGATGGATGGGGGCCCGCAGATCTGCGCGATCAGGTTGTCCACGAAAGCCAGGGTGCCCGGGATGGAGGGCGCGCAGTTCCGCGCGATCGCCGACGATGCCAAGCAGAATTGCCCGGTTTCAAAGGCCTTGTCCGCCGTGCCGATCACGCTGGAGGCCGAGCTGCTGGGCTGAGCGCTCCAGGTGACGTCGCGGGCAAGCCGCCACGGCGCCGCCTTGCGATGCGCGTTGACCATTGCATGGTGCCGCCTGGCCAGGCGCTGGTGCGGATGCGTGGCGGACCGCCCGGCTGTCGGGAACATGAATGCGCGTCGCCGATCGACGGTCAATCCAGCCGGATTCAGCGCGATGTCACCCCCTGCCGCCTAGGGTGAACCAAAGCGCCAGTCGGGCGCCGGGAGCCAGAACCCTATGAAACGTCTTAGCGCATCCATCCTCGCACTGGGCCTCGCTGCCGCCGTCGGCACCGCGTCGGCGCAATCGGGTTACCACAACTACCAGCCGACCGTGGACCGCTACGGCCAGGCCTACGGGGCGCAGTACGACTATGCCCGCGTGGTCCGCGTCGATCCGGTGTTCGATTCTCGGTCCGGGTACGGCACGCCCACAGCCGGGCAACGCTGCTACAGCCGGCAGGATGGGTATTACGCAGGTAGCGATCCCTACAACGACCGGAATTACGGCCGCGACGATGGCTACTACGGCAGCGGGACCTACGGCCGCAGCGACGGGTACTACGGCAACGATCCCTATCGGCGCGACGCGGGGAGCCAGACCGGGCGCACGGTCGCCACCGTGGTCGGCGGCCTGGTCGGAGCGGTGGTCGGCAGCAAGGTGGGCGGTGGTTCGGCCCGCTACGCCACCTCCGCGTTGGGCTCGGTGGTCGGTGGCATGGCCGGCCGGGAGATCTACGAGGCGAGCCAGCGCAACCGCTATCCGCGCCAGGGCAACGTGACGGTCTGCGATCCGGTACCCGTGGGCAGCGGCGGGGGCTACTACCCCGCCAACGACGGCTACGGTGGCGGCGTCCGTGCCTACGACGTGACCTACGAATACGCCGGTCGCCGTTACACCACCCGCACCAACTACCACCCGGGCGACAGGATCCGGGTGCGCGTGGACGTCCGTCCCGAGTAATCGCAAACAGTCCCTTCGTCGGCATTCCGGACGGAGGTGCTCCGAGGTGAGTCTGTTGAAGGGGCCTTCCGGCCCCTTTTTTTTTGCGTTCGGCGCGTGGCCGGAACGATGGCGGGCGCAATGCCGCGCTGGTGCCGGGAACGCCGAGGGCATCCGCCGTACGCATCCGGACAACGGCGTGAGCATTGCCGGCGTCCGCGACCGTCGGCATAGTGGCGCGACATCGAACCCCGGACCCTCCCATGCCCCGTTTCGCCTGGATCGTTTTGCTTTGCGTGTCGTTCGCTGGAACGACGCCTGCTTCCGAGGTGCAGTTGCTGACGGCGGCGCGCATCCACACCTCCGATCCCGCACGCCCGGTTGCACGTGCGATGGCGTGGGATGCGTCCGGCCGGATCCTCGCCGTCGGGGAAGCCGCCGAGCTCGCCGCCCGCTACCCGCGCGCCAGGCGCATCGACGTCGGCGATGCGACGGTGATCCCCGGCCTGATCGATGCCCACGGCCACGTCATGAACCTCGGTTACGCGTTGTTGCGCGCCGACCTGGTCGGGGCGTCCGACAAGGCCGAAGTCCTCGCGCGGCTGCAGGACTTCGAGAAGACCCTGCCCCAGGGTGCCTGGCTGCTCGGTCGCGGCTGGGACCAGAACGACTGGCCGGACCAGGTGTTCCCGACCAGCGCCGATCTGGACGCGGCCTTCCCCGATCGGCCGGTCTGGCTGGAGCGCGTGGACGGGCATGCAGGCTGGGCGAATTCGGCCGCGATGCGCACGGTCGAACGGGACCTGTCGGGCGACTGGCAGCCGGACGGGGGCCGCATCCTGCGCGTGGACGGCAAGCCGACCGGCATCTTCGTCGACAACGCCTACGAGATCGTCGACCAGGTCGTGCCCGCGCCCGATGACGCCTTGCGCGAGGAAGCACTGGAGCGGGCACTGGAAGCCGCCGTGCGTAACGGGCTGACCGGCGTCCACGACATGGGCACCCGGCAGGGCGAACTCGCCTTGCTGCGCCGCTTTGCCGACGCGGGCCGGCTGCCGCTGCGCATCGATGCCTATGCCGACGGCGACCGCGAGGCGCTGGCGGACCTCTGCGCCATGGGCCTGTACCGCCATCCCGGCGGCCGATTGCAGATGCGTGGGGTCAAGCTTTACGTCGATGGCGCGCTGGGCAGTCGCGGCGCCGCGCTGATCGAAGACTACAGCGACGAGCCAGGGCATCGCGGCCTGCTGGTGACGGCGCCGGGAGACTTCGAGGCGATCGTGCGCAAGGCCCATGGTTGCGGCGTGCAGGTGGCGTCGCACGCGATCGGCGACCGTGGCAACCGCATCGTGCTCGACACCTACGAAAAGGTGCTGGGCGATGCGGCCGGGGGCGACCACCGCTGGCGGATCGAGCATGCGCAGGTGGTCGCGCTCGAAGACATCCCCCGCTTCGCGCGGCTGGGCGTGATTGCGTCGATGCAGCCGACCCATGCGACGTCCGACATGCCGTGGGCGGAAACCCGTATTGGCGCCGAGCGGCTGGAGGGCGCGTATGCCTGGCGGCGTTTCCTCCAGGCCGGTGCGCGACTGGCCCTGGGTTCGGATTTCCCGGTCGAATCGGTGGACCCGCGGCTTGGCCTGCATGCCTCGGTCACGCGGCAGGATCGCGACGGCCAACCGCCGGGCGGCTGGTTGCCCGGGCAGCGGCTCACGGCCGCCGAGGCGTTGCGAGGATTTACCGTCGACGCGGCCTTCGCCGGTCGCGACGAGGACGTCGTGGGCCGGCTTGCCCCGGGATTGCGCGCGGACTTCGTGGTGCTGGCAGACGACCCGCTCGGCGTGGATGCATCGCGCCTCGACGACCTGCCCATCCGTTCGACCTGGGTCGACGGCCAGCCGGTCTACGAGGCGGAAGCGACGGCTGATTGATCCTGTCGCCGGGCCCTTCGGCAGGCCAGGGCAGGCTGGGCGCGGCGAGCACCGTGTTGGCAACAGCGATGGAACTCGTGACATCCATTGCCCGCACGCGCACGGTCGTGAAACGGGCGGGAGCGGGTCCGGTCCGCGTCACCGATCCATTGCGTCACCACTCGATGCGACCTGAGACGATCGGGCACGCGCGACCGCCGGACCAGACCTCGCCGTCATCGTCCACGTACAGGTCGATGATGGCGTCGTAGCCGACTTCGCGTCCCTGGCTGACCCGGTAGCGGCCGTCCCGCCCGGGCAGGGCGTCGCGTGAAGCCAGCCAGGCCGCCAGCGTGGCGTTGGCGGCGCCGGAAGCGGCGTCCTCGAACGGCGTCGGCGTGCCTCCCACCCAGGCGCGTACGGCCAGGTAGAACACGGGATCGTCGCTGCGCGCAAAGACGCACAGGCCCATGGTGTCCGTGGATTCGGCGAGCGCGGCGATGGCATCCCAGTCCGGCTCGGACGCGCGCAGGGCGCTTTCGCTATCGACTTGCGCCAGCCACCATCGGCGGCCCCCTTCCACCAGCGCGGGCGGCAAGGGCCCCACCGGCAGTCCCCGTAGCGCTGCGCGCAAGCGCGGATCGTCGTGCGTCGCGACCTCGACGACGCGCGACCGCGGCGTGCGTACCCCGATGGTGCGGTGCCGGCCGTCGCCGACGACACGCAAGGGCAGTTGCCCGGCCAGTCCCTCCTGCACCAGCAGTCCGTCGCGCGGCACGGCCAGGCCCGCGTCGAGCACGGCGTGCGCGGTACCCACGCTGGGATGTCCGGCGAAGGGGACTTCGCGCCGCGGGCTGAACATGCGCAGCGAGTAGCTGGCATCGCCGGAAGCAGCGGGGAACACGAACGTGGTCTCCGGCAACCGGGTCCAACGGGCGATCGCCTGCATGGCGGCATCGTCCAGGCCGGCCGCATCCAGCACCACCGCCAGCGGATTGCCCGCGCCGGGGCGGTCGGCGAACACATCCATCTGCACGTAGCGGCGCGCGAGGGTCATGCGCCCGCCTTGCATGCAGGGGTGCTGCAACGATCGCGCCGCGCGCGCGGGTTGTGCCAGTGACTCACGGTCGTCACCAATGGAATTCTCCCCGGAACACCAACTGGACTTCTCCGCCGATCCCGCCCGCCGCGCACCCTGAGACGCTGCGCCGAAGAAGCCGCGCGCGCGGCTTGTGCCAGTGAGTCAGGGACGTCACCAATGGAATTCACCTTCGATAACCCGCTGGACTTGTCCTCCGATCCACACCTCTGCATCCCCATCCACCTCGACCTGCACACGCCCATCCCGCCCGACCTCGCGCCCCTGGCTGGCGACGTAGCGCCTACCCTCGGCTCGTTCGCCAGCGTTAGGCCACTGATCGGCAGCATGCAACGCCGCCGCGATGCAGGCATTGGCGCTGCCGGTCACTGGGTCCTCCGGGATGTTGTCGGCGGGACAGAAGGCGCGGACGACCAGGTCGTGCCCCGGATCCGTGGCGCTGCCGAAGACGGCCAGACCCACCGCACCGGTGGCCCGGGTCAGGGCCGCGATCGCCGGCAGGTCCGGAACGGCGCGGCGCACCGCCTGGTCATCCGCCAGCTGGACCAGCCACCAGCATGGCCCGTTGTTCCAGAGCGCAGGCGCAAGCTGGCCGGGAGCGAAGCCTGCCGTGGCGCGATCAAGCAGGCTGCCGGCATCGGTCTCCAAGCGGGTGGCTCGCGGTGCGCGGACGTGGGCGAGGCCGGCGCCGTCGATGCGCACGGGCAGCAGTCCCGCGGCGCATTCCTGCATCAGGCGGCCGCCGTTGGCCGCGTTCTCATTGGCCTGGTGGATCGCCCAGGCCGCACCCACGCTGGGATGCCCGGCGAACGGCAATTCCTGCCGCGGGGTGAAGATACGGACGCGGTAGTCGGCGCCATCGACGGTGGGTGGCAGCAGGAAGATCGTTTCCGACAGGTTGGTCCACGCCGCGATCGCCTGCATGGTGGCCGGCGCCATGCCCTGCGCGTCGACGACGACGCCCAAGGGGTTGCCGGCACCCGGCCGGTCGGCGAAGACATCGAGCTGGAGCCAGCGACGCTTGGTCATGCTTTCCTCCGGGACGTGGACGGGAGTGGATCTTCCCGGATTCGACGCTGCGCCACGCGCCCGTACAATGCTCGGTTCGTGCCCCGCGCGGGCGAGCGCCCATTCTATGCCTTCCCCTTCCGCAAGCGCCCCGTGGATCGTGCTCAAGTTCGGCGGCACCTCGGTGTCGGAGCGCGCACGCTGGGACACCATCGGGCGCCTGGCGCAACAGCGCGCCGACGAACACGCCGCGCGGGTGCTGGTGGTCGTCTCGGCGCTGTCGGGCGTGACCAATGCGCTCACGGCGGTCGCGGCGGGCGAGGGCGATGCCAGCGCGGCGATCGAGGCCCTGGCGCAGCGGCATGTCGACTTCGCACGCGAGCTGGATCTCGATCCCGACACGGTGCTGGGCGAACGCATCGCGCGGTTGCGCGCGTTGCTCGTCGACCCGCGATTCGAGGCACGCCCCTACGACTGGCAGGCCGAGTTGCTGGCGCAGGGCGAGTTGCTCTCCTCCACGCTCGGCGCCGCCTACCTGGGCGCGCAAGGGCTGGATTTCGGCTGGTGCGACGCCCGCGACTGGCTCGATGCGCTGGCCATGCCCAACCAGAATGCCTGGGCGACGCGGCTGTCTGTCAACTGCATCGACGCCCGCGACGATGCGTGGCGCCGGCGCTTTGCTTCGCAGTCCCCACGGATGCTGCTGACCCAGGGGTTCATCGCCCGGCACGCGGACGGCAGGACCGCGATCCTCGGGCGGGGCGGGTCGGACACATCGGCGGCGTACTTCGGTGCGTTGCTGAGTGCCAGGCGGGTGGAGATCTGGACCGACGTCCCCGGGATGTTCACCGCCAACCCGCGCGAGGTCCCCGATGCCCGCCTGCTGACCCGACTCGATTACTCGGAGGCCCAGGAAATCGCCACCACGGGCGCGCGCGTGCTGCACCCGCGTTCGATCAAGCCCTGCCGCGACGCCGGCGTGCCAATGGCGATCCTCGACACCCAGCGCCCGGACCTGCCGGGCACGTCCATCGATGGCGAGGCCGCGACGGTGCCGGGGGTCAAGGCCATCAGCCGCCGCGACGGCGTGGTGCTGGTGTCGATGGAAAGCATCGGCATGTGGCAACAGGTCGGCTTCCTAGCCGACGTCTTCGAGCGTTTTCGCAGGCATGGCCTGTCGGTTGACCTGATCGGGTCTTCGGAAACCAACGTCACCGTGTCGCTGGATCCCGGCGAGAACCTGGTCAATACCGACGTGCTCGCCGAGCTGTCGGCCGACCTGGCGCAGGTCTGCAAGGTCAAGGTGATCACGCCCTGCGCGGCGATCACCCTGGTCGGACGCGGCATGCGCTCGCTGCTGCACAAGCTGTCGGAGGTCTGGGCCACGTTTGGCCAGGAGCGAGTGCACCTGATCTCGCAGTCGTCCAACGACCTCAACCTGACGTTCGTGATCGACGAGGCCGACGCCGAGGGCCTGCTGCCGGAACTGCATGCGGCGCTGATCGACAGCGGCGCGATGCCCGTGCAGGACGCCGGGGTGTTCGGGCCGAGCTGGAGGCAGATCGTGCACGGCCATCGGGTGCGCGAGGCGCCCTGGTGGATGCGGCGGCGCGGCGAGTTGCTCGAGCTTGCGCAGGCAGGCACACCGCGCTACGTCTACGACTTGCCGACGCTGCGCGCGCGGGCGCGGGCGCTGGCCGCCGTGGAGGCGGTCGACCGCCGCTTCTACGCGATCAAGGCCAACGCGCACCCGGTCTTGTTGCGCGCCATCGTCGACGAAGGCTTCGGCCTGGAATGCGTGTCCCGGGGCGAGCTCGACCACGTGTTCGACGTGCTGCCCCGAATCGATCCGGCGCAGGTGTTGTTCACCCCGAGCTTCGCGCCCCGCAACGAGTACGCCGGCGCGTTCGCGCGGGGCGTCACCGTGACCGTGGACAACATCGAGGCGCTGCAGCGCTGGCCCGATGTCTTCCGGGGCCGCAGCCTGTGGTTGCGCCTCGACCTGGGCCGTGGCGATGGCCACCACGCGAAAGTGGTCACCGGGGGCGTGGCGTCGAAGTTCGGCCTGCCGGCGCCGGAGCTCGAGCGGTTCGCCCAGTGCGCCCGCGCGCTCGACGTACGCATCACCGGCCTGCACGCGCACCTGGGCAGCGGCATCCTCGCGCCGTCGCACTGGCGGGAGGTCCATGCCGACCTGGCCGGGTTGGCGGACGACCTGGGCACCGTCGAGACGCTGGACATCGGCGGCGGCCTGCCGGTCCCGTACAAGCCGGATGCGGAACCGTTCGACGTGGACGCTTGGGCAAGCGGGCTGGCCGGGATCAAGGCGGCGTGGCCGCGCTACCGGCTTGCGATCGAGCCGGGTCGCTTCCTGGTGGCCGAGTGCGGGGTCGTGCTGGCACGCGCCACCCAGGTCGTGGAGAAGCAGGGCGTGCGCCGGGTGGGCCTCGACGCCGGGATGCACACGCTGATGCGGCCGGCTCTCTACGACGCCTGGCACGCCGTGCACAACCTCAGCCGGAGCGACGAGACGGCCGACACGCGCGCCGATGTCGTCGGCCCCATCTGCGAGTCGGGCGACGTCATCGGGACCGCCCGCATGCTCCCGGCCGGGACCGTGGACGGCGACGTCATGCTGGTCGCCGACGCCGGCGCCTACGGGTTCGCCATGGCCAACACCTACAACCTGCGGCCGCTGCCGCAACAGGACGTCCTGGAATGACCGACGCCGCCTTCGACCGCGACAAGGTGCAGTGCTTCCGCTTCGTGCGGTGCCGGTTCGACGCCGACACCGGCATCGCGCACCTCGTCTACGCCTTCGACGACGGCCCGGAGCTGGTCGAGATCGTCAGCGTGCCCGGCGCACCGTTCCAACTGGAACCCGGGCGCGCGGAAGCGGTGGAGCGGGCACTGCGCCTGCTGCACCTTGTCGCCGGCGTCAGCTACTACAAGGCGGCGGTGCCACCCGACATCCGCATCGATGGCTATTCGATCGACTCGGGCACGGCCGCGCTGTTGCGCGAGGTCTACGTCAATGGCCTGGGGGAATTCGCCTATCGCAACGGACTGGCCCTGCACGGGCGGATCCGGTTCCCGGTGTCCGATGCGCTCCCTTCCCGGCTCGAAAGCGGGGAAGGGAGCGGTGCCTTCGCCTCCACCAAAGTTGGGGGCAGGGACGATTCAAGCCCCGCTTCCGCCTCGCGTGAGCAGGGTGAGGGTGCGCCCGTGCTCGGCCTCCGCCGCCACGCCCTCACCGCCATCGGCGGCGGCAAGGACTCGCTGGTGTCGATCGAAGCCTTGCGGGCGGCAGGCATCGAGCAGACCGTGGCGTGGATCGGCAGCTCCCAGCTCATCCGGACCTGCGCCGAGCACACCGGGTTGCCGACGCTCGCCATCGGGCGCCAGCTCGCGCCGCAGCTGTTCGAGTTCAACCGCCAGGGTGCGTGGAATGGCCACATCCCCGTGACCGCGATCAATTCCGCGATCCTGGTGCTGGCCGCGTTGCTGCACGATGCCGACCAGGTCGTGTTCTCCAACGAGCATTCGGCGAGCTACGGCAGCCAGATCGAGGGCACGGGCGAGGTCAACCACCAATGGTCGAAGGGCTGGGCGTTCGAGAAGGCCTTCGCACGGCACGTCCGCGGGCGCGTGGCGGCCGACCTGTCGTATTACTCACTGTTGCGCCCGCTGAGCGAGTTGGCGGTGGCCCGCCAGTTCGCGAAGAACGATCGGTACGACGCGCATTTCTCCAGCTGCAACCGCAACTTCCACATCCTGGGGCAACGTCCCGTCAACCGCTGGTGCGGTGTATGCCCGAAATGCCATTTCGTGTTCCTGGCGTTGGCGCCGTTCCTGCCGAAGCCGAGGCTCATGCGCATCTTCGGCCGGAACCTGCTCGACGACCCGGCGCAGGTGCCGGGGTTCGATGCCCTGCTGGAATACCAGGGCCACAAGCCGTTCGAATGCGTCGGCGAAGGCCGCGAATCCAGGGCCGCGATGGCGGCGCTGTCGAACCGCCCCGAGTGGCGCGAGGACGCGGTGGTGCGTCGGTTCGCCCGCGAGATCCTGCCGCAGCTCGAAGAGGCCGGGCTTGCGCTGGCGCCGCTGCTGGAGCTGGACGACCGCCACGGCATCCCACCCGAAGTATGGAACCGGCTGCATGCGCGTTTCGCAGCTTGAGGCCATCGTCGCGTCCGGCGGCCGCATCGCCCTCTGGGGTTGGGGGCGGGAAGGGCGGGCGGCTTACGGGGTGCTGCGCGGCCGGCAGTCGACGGCGGCAGGTGCCGCGTCGGCAGGCGCGGACGCGACCCTGCCGTTGACGCTGTTCTGCAACGAAGGGGAGGCCGCCGAGGCGCGCGCGCTGGCCGATCCGGCGTTGTCCATCGAAACCGATGCCAGCGCCGAGCGGCTCGGTGCGTTCGACGTGGTGGTCAAGTCGCCCGGAATCAGCCCGTACGGCCCCGAAGCCGTGGCGGCTGCCGCGCGGGGGACGCGCTTCATCGGCGGCACCGCGATCTGGTTCGCCGAGCATCCCGAGGCGCGCACCTTGTGTGTCACCGGCACCAAGGGCAAGAGCACCACCTCAGCCCTGCTCGCACACCTGCTGCGTTCGGCGGGACTGCGGACGGCGCTGGCCGGCAACATCGGCATGCCGCTGCTGGAACTGGTGGACGGGCAAGCCGAGGCCTGGGTGGTCGAGCTCTCCAGCTACCAGACCCGCGACGTCGCCGGCAGCGGCACGCGGCCCGGAGTCGCGGTCGTCACCAACCTGTTCCCCGAACACCTGGACTGGCACGGCAGCGAGGAGCGCTACGTGGCCGACAAGCTGGCGTTGGTGACGGAAGCGGCACCACGGATCGCCGTGCTCAATGCCGCGGACAATCGGCTGGCCGCCCTCGATGGCCAGTTGCCGTCCAGCACCCTGCGCTGGTTCGGCCGCGCCGACGGCTGGCACCTGCGCGACGACGCGCTCTACCGGGGCGCCGAGCATGTCCTGGATACGCGTGGCTTGCCGCTGCCCGGTCGCCACAACCGCGGCAACCTGTGCGCGGTACTGGCCGCCCTCGATGCCTTCGGCCTGGACGCGGCCGCGCTGGCCCCGCACGCGGCGAGCTTCCAGCCGCTGCCGCACCGTCTGCAGGTCCTCGGCACTTGCGAAGGCACCACGTGGGTCAATGATTCGATCAGCACCACGCCCCACGCGACCCTGGCGGCCCTGGATTTGTATCGGGAGCGGCGCGTCGCCTTGCTGGTCGGCGGCCATGATCGTGGTGTCGACTGGAGCGAGTTCGCCGCTGCCATGGCGCGCCAGGCGCCGGCCGTGGTGGTGACCATGGGTCGCAATGGAGCCCGGATCCGGGACCTGCTGGCGCCGGTCGCGGCGGCGGGGGCGTTCCAGTTGCTGGAGGCCGAAGATCTCGAACGCGCCGTCGCGCTGGCGAGCGACGCCCTCGGCGGGGAGGGCGTGATGCTGCTGTCGCCGGGCGCCCCCAGCTTCGGGCAGTACCGCGACTACACGCAGCGCGGCCGGCATTTCGCGGCGCTGGGCGGTTTCGACCCCGCCGCCATCAGCGACATTCCCGGGATCGGCATCGCCTGAGCCGCGGCCCGCGGGGTCAGTTCAATGCCCGCGCGCGACCGCATAGCGCGCCAGGCCCCGCAACCCGGCGACAGCGGTGTTCTCGTCGAGGCCATCCAGCGCGGCCTCGGCCGCCGCCGCGTACGCGCTCGCTCGCGCACGGCTGTAGTCCAGGCTGCGGGCGGACTCGATGGCCGCCAGCACTTCCGGCAGTGCATCGATGTCGCCCTCTTCGACGATCGTGCGCAGCCGCGCGCGCGTCGCGCCGTCGGCCTGCGCCATGGCGTGGATCAGCGGCAGCGTTGCCTTGCCTTCGGCCAGGTCGTCGCCCAGGTGCTTGCCCAGCGCCGCCTCGTCCGCGCTGTAGTCGAGCACGTCGTCGGCGATCTGGAAGGCGAAGCCGAGGTTCAGGCCGTACGCATGGAAGGCTTGCTGCGTCGACGCCTCCGCGCCCGCCAGCAGGGCGCCCAGCCGGGTCGCGGCGGCGAACAGCACGGCGGTCTTGCGCTCGATCACGCGCAGGTAGGCCGCCTCGTCGGTGTCCGGGTTGCGCACGTGCAGGAGCTGGAGTACCTCGCCCTCGGCGATCGCGTTGGTGGTATCGGCGAGGATCCGCATCACCTCGACGCGGTCCAGCTCGACCATGAGCTGGAAGCTTCGCGAATAGAGGAAATCGCCGACCAGCACGCTCGCGGCGTTGCCGAACAGCGCATTGGCCGTGCTGCGGCCGCGCCTCAGGTCGGATTCGTCGACGACGTCGTCGTGGAGCAGGGTGGCGGTATGGATGAACTCAACCACCGCGGCTAGCTGGTGGGCCTCCGGACCGGAATGCCCCAGGGACCTGGCCGCCAGCAGCAGCAGCATGGGGCGAAGCCGCTTGCCTCCACCGGCCACGATGTGCTCCGCGACCTGGTTGACCAGGACCACGTCGGAAGCCAGCCGGCGGCGGATCAGCCCGTCCACGGCGGCCATGTCCTCTCCGGCCAGGGCCTGGACGTCCCGGAGCGACAGGGCCGGGCCCGGGGGCAGGGGCCGTGTCGTCGGGCTTGGTTCGTGTGCCATGCGGGATCCAGCGGGGGCGAGCGCGGATTATACGAACCGCCGGCAGCGCGGCGCGGGGTTTTCCGACGGGTTCCCGGGCCTGCTGCCGATCCCCGTCGAGCGCTTATAATTCGACACTTGTCGCCCGTACTGGCGAAATCCAAGGAAAAGCAATGGCCCGCGGCATCAACAAAGCGATTCTGGTCGGAAACCTCGGCAACGACCCGGAGACCAAGTACACCCAGGGCGGCATGGCGATCACCAAGATCAGCCTGGCCACCACTTCGGTGCGCAAGACCAAGGACGGCGAGACCAAGGAAGAGACGCAGTGGCACAGGGTGACCTTCTTCGGAAAGCTCGGCGAGATCGCCGGCGAGTACCTGCGCAAGGGGTCCCAGGTGTACGTCGAAGGCGAGATCCGCTACGACAAGTACACCGGCCAGGACGGCGTGGAGAAGTACTTCACCGAAATCGTCGCCAACGAGATGCAGATGCTCGGCGGGCGAGGCGAGGGCGGTGGTGGCGGCGGTGGCGGTGGCGGCCAGCGCCCCCAGCGCCAGGACTCCGCGCCGCAGGCCCGTTCGGCACCGGCGTCCAGGCCCGCGCCTGCCGACGACTTCTCGGATGACGACATTCCGTTCTGACGTCGGTTCCCGCGCTTGAGCGCATCCCGCGGGCGTCGACCGACGCCGTGGGCTGAAGTCATTCCATTTCAATGCAGGAGCTAGATGTGCCGACCTGGCTAGTGACCGGTGGAGCCGGTTTCATCGGTGGCAATTTCGTGATCGATGCCGTCGCGAAAGGCATTCGCATCGTCAACCTGGATGCGCTGACGTACGCCGGCAACCTCGACACCCTGGCCGGCTTGCAGGGCAATCCCGATCATCTGTTCGTCCACGGAGACATCGGCGACGCCGGCCTCGTGGGGCGGCTGCTGGCCGAGCACCGGCCGGATGCAGTGGTCAACTTCGCCGCCGAAAGCCATGTCGACCGTTCGATCGACGGCCCGGCGGCCTTCGTGCAGACCAACGTCGTCGGCACGCTGTCGCTGCTGGAGCAGGTGCGGGATTATTGGCGGCGGCTCGAAGGGGAGCGCCGGGACGGCTTCCGCTTCCTGCACGTGTCGACCGACGAGGTCTACGGCTCGCTGGGGGACAGCGGCAAATTCACCGAGCAAACCCCATACGCACCCAATTCCCCGTATTCGGCCTCCAAGGCCGCCTCCGACCACCTGGTACGTGCCTTCCACCACACCTACGGCCTGCCGGTTCTGACCACCAACTGCTCCAACAATTACGGTCCGTACCAGTTTCCGGAGAAGCTCGTCCCGTTGATCATCGCGAAGGCGTTGGCAGGTGAAGCCCTCCCGATCTACGGCGATGGCAAGAATGTCCGCGACTGGCTCTACGTCGGCGACCACTGCAGCGCGATCCGCGCGGTGCTGGAGAGGGGCCGCGTGGGCGAGACCTACAACGTCGGCGGCGACGCCGAACGCGAGAACATCAGCGTGGTCCGCACCTTGTGCGGGCTGCTGGACGAACGCCGGCCGCGCGCCGATGGGGAGCCGCGTTTCTCGCAGGTGACCTACGTCGCGGATCGCCCGGGACACGATCGCCGGTATGCGATCGATGCCGGGAAGCTGAAGGCCGAACTGGGCTGGCAGCCGGCGCATAGCTTCGAGCAGGGCATGGCCGATACCGTCGACTGGTACCTGGCCAACGAGGACTGGGTCGGCCGGGTCCTCGACGGCAGCTACCGCCTGGAACGCATCGGCGGGGTCGCGGCATGACGGCGCGCAAGGGCATCGTCCTTGCCGGCGGCTCGGGCACGCGGCTTTATCCCCTCACGCAGTCGATCAGCAAGCAGTTGCTGCCGGTGTACGACAAGCCGATGATCTACTACCCGCTCAGCGTGCTGATGCTGGCGGGCATCCGGGAGGTGCTGGTCATCAACACCCCGCACGAGCAGGCCTTGTTCAAGGCCTTGCTCGGCGACGGGTCGCAGTGGGGCATGCGGATCGAATACGCGGTGCAGCCCAGTCCCGACGGCCTGGCGCAGGCCTACCTGATCGGGCGCGAATTCATCGACGGGCAACCAAGCTGCCTGGTCCTTGGCGACAACATCTTCCACGGCCCCGGGCTGACCGGCCTGTTGCAGCGGGCGGATTCGCGCGACCGTGGCGCGACCGTGTTCGGCTACTGGGTGCGCGACCCGGAGCGTTACGGCGTGGCGGATTTCGACGCGCAGGGGCGCGTGGTCGGCCTGGAGGAAAAGCCGGCCAAGCCACGTTCCAACTATGCGGTCACCGGGCTGTACTTCTACGATGGGCGCGCCAGCGACTTCGCCGCATCGCTGAAGCCGTCGCCGCGCGGCGAGCTGGAAATCACCGACCTCAATCGCTGCTACCTGGATGAATCCTCGCTCCATCTCGAGCAACTCGGCCGGGGTTACGCATGGCTCGATACCGGCACGCACCAGTCGCTGCTGGAGGCGAGCAACTACATCGAGACCATCGAGGCGCGCCAGGGGTTGCGCGTGTGCTGCCCGGAGGAGATCGCCTGGAACAATGGCTGGATCGATGCGGCGCAGCTGGAGTCGCTGGCCAGGCCGCTGGCCAAGAACGGCTACGGACAGTACCTGCTAGGCCTGGCCGAGCGCGGGTTCGTGCCGTGAAGGTCATTGAAACCGATCTGCCAGGATGCCTGGTCATCGAGCCGGAGGTGTTCGGCGACGAGCGTGGATTCTTCTATGAGTCCTTCAACCACGACAAGCTGGCAGCGCATGGCCTGGCCCCGGCATTCGTGCAGGGGAATGTTTCCTCGTCCGCGCGCGGCGTGCTCCGCGGGCTGCACTACCAGTGGCCCAATCCCCAAGGCAAGTACGTCTCCGTGCTCGAGGGCGAGGTGTGGGACGTCGCCGTCGACATCCGCCAGGGCTCGCCCACGTTCGGCCGTTGGACGGGGGTGACGCTCAGCGCCGCGAACCGCCGCCATCTCTGGGTACCGGAAGGCTTCGCGCATGGGTTCGTGACGCTGAGCGAGCGCGCCTTGTTCACGTACCTGTGCACCGCGACCTACGACCGCGAAGCCGACGCGGGCATCCGCTGGAACGACGCGGACCTCGGCATCGACTGGCCCGTGTCCGAGCCGGTGCTCTCGGGCAAGGATGCGGCGGCGCCGTTCCTGACCGAGATCCCTGCGGAGCGGTTGCCGCCTTTCACGGCATGAAGATCCTGCTGCTCGGTGCCAACGGCCAGGTCGGTCGGGAGTTGGGCCGCAGCCTCCTGCCATTGGGCGAGCTGGTCAGTGCCACGCGCGACGGCAGGCTCACCGATGGCTCGAACTGCGAGGTCGCGGACCTTGAACACCCCGGCGAACTGGGCGCGCTGGTCGAGCGGATCCGGCCCGAGGTCGTGGTCAATGCCGCGGCCTACACCGCCGTCGACCGTGCCGAGGAAGAGCGCGGGACGGCATTCAGGATCAACGCCGAGGCGCCCGGGGTCATCGCCGAGGCGTGCGCGCGCATGGATGCACGCCTGGTGCATTACTCGACGGATTACGTGTTCGATGGCAGCGCCACGCGCCCGTATGCGGAGCGGGATCCTACGGCGCCACTGGGCGTGTATGGCGAGAGCAAGCTGGCCGGCGAGCAGGCGATCGAGGGAAGCGGTGCCAGGCACCTGATCTTCCGGACTGCGTGGGTGTATGCCGCGCACGGGCGGAATTTCATGAACACCATGCTGCGCCTCGCCCGGGAGCGAGACGAGTTGCGGGTCGTGGCTGACCAGGTCGGGACGCCTACGCCGGCCGCGCTGATCGCCGACGTGACCGCCATCTCGATTTCACGCCCTGGCATGGCTTGCGGGCTGTACCACCTCACGCCGCACGGCTCGACGACCTGGCACGGATTCGCAATGGCGATCCTTGCCGGGGCGCATGCGCGTGGACTGCTGGAGAAACCCCCGCGCGTCGTCCCCATCGCGACTTCGGAATTCCCCACCCCTGCGCGAAGACCCGCCTACTCGTGCCTGGACGTGGGCAAGGTGGAGGCGGCGCTCGGCCGTGTCCTGCCTGAATGGACCGCCGGGTTGGAAACGGTCTTGGCAGCCTCCTGATCCTGGGACAAGATGTGCGGGCAGGAAAGGGATCCTGCGCCGGGGAGGCGACCGAAGGTCGTGCCGGAATCACGCGTTGCGCCACACCAGGGGAAGTCATGAAACACATCTTCGGATACGCCATCGCCGTGGCGGCGATCTTCTGCGCGGGGCTGATGGAAGCCGCGGCCGCTGTCGACGTCTCGCCTTATGTCAAGAACGACCGATTCGAGAGCCTGCAGATCTCCCCGACCGGGGAGTACTACGCAGCGGCCGTGCCGCTGGAGGATCGCACCGTCCTGGTGGTCATGCGCCGCGGCGACAATGCCGTCACCGGAACCTTGAACCTCGGCAAGAACACGCATATCCACGAGTTCACGTGGGTCAACGCGGATCGCCTGATCATCGGCACGTCCGAGAAGTTCGGCCTGCTCGAGCAGCCGGTCCTGACCGGAGAGCTGTACGGCATGAACGCGAACGGCGGTCAGGTCGAGCTGCTGGTCGGGCAGCGCATGCGCGGCGAAGGGCTCGGCACCAAGATCCAGAAGCGGAAGGTGGAGCATGTCGCGGCCTTCCTCATCGACACCTTGCCCGCGGAGGAAAAGAACGTCCTCATTTCCGTGAGTCCGTTCAACGACGATCCGTTCACGCGCGTGGACAAGATGGACGTCAACTCGGGGCGCCGGATCCCGGTGGCGAGGGCCCCCGTGCGCAATGCGCGGTTCACTGCCGACAATGCCGGCGTCGTTCGGTTCGCGCTTGGCGCGGGCGTCGACCTGGCAAGCAAGCTGTACTACCGGGATGGCGAAGGCGCCGAGTGGCGCCTGGTCAACGACGAGAACGCGACCGATCGCGTCGAGGTACCCCTCGGGTTCTCGGAGGACAACAAGACCGCCTACCTGCGCGCCGAACAGGACAAGGGGCCGGACGTGATCGTCGCGCTCGATGTCGCGAGCGGGACCCGCAAGACCATCCTCCGCGACGACAACACCGATCCCCTCATGGTCATCCGCAAGCCCGGCACGCGCGTGCCCGTCGGTGCGGTGTTCATGGATGGCAAGCCACGGAACGCCTTCTTCGATGAGAGTTCCGAGGTGGCGCGGCTGTACCGCAGCCTGGAGGCGGCGTTCGGCGGACTCCTGCCATACATCACGTCCAGCACCGCGGACGGGAAATTGACGCTGGTGCAGACCTACAGCGATCGCAATCCGGGCGACTTCTACGTGTTCGACACGCAGGCGAAGAAGGCCGATTACGTGATCAGCCGGCGTGAATGGTTCGACCCGGACCAGATGGCCGAGATGCGGCCCATCTCGCTGGTCGCGCGCGACGGGACGCCGCTCGCGGGTTACCTGACCGTGCCCAGGGGCTCGGACGGCCGGAACCTTCCGGTCGTCGTCGTCGCGCACGGTGGGCCCTACGGGGAGTTCGACACCTGGGAATTCAATGGCGAGAACCAGATGCTGGCCGCCGCCGGCTATGGCGTCTTGCAGGTGAACTTCCGTGGATCCGGGAACCACGGGCGCGCTTTCACTCAGGCAGGTGCGAAGCAATGGGGCGGCACGATGCAGGACGACGTGACGGACGCGACCCGCTGGGCCATCCAGCAGGGGATCGCGAACCCGAGGCGCATCTGCATCTACGGAGCGAGCTACGGTGCCTATGCCGCCTTGATGGGCGTGGCCAAGGAACCGGCGCTCTACCAGTGCGCCGTCGGTTACGTGGGCGTGTACGACCTGCCGACCATGCACACCCACGGCGACATCCAGAATCGCGGTTCGGGCGCAACCTACCTGCGCGATTGGATCGGGGAGCGCGATGCCCTCGGGGCCGTCTCGCCCAACCGCATGGCGGACCGCATCAAGGTCCCGGTGATGCTGGCGGCGGGCGGCGAGGACGAGCGCGCCCCGATCGAGCACAGCAAGATGATGGAAAAGGCCCTGGTCGCCGCCGGTGTGCCGGTCGAAACCCTGTATTTCCCCAGGGAAGGCCACGGCTTCTACGTCGAAGCCAACCGCAAGGCCTACTACTCCAAGTTGCTGTCGTTCCTTGGGAAGCATATCGGCGCCGCGCCCCAGGGCGGCAACGCCGCGGCCGGTGCGTCCGATTGATCTTCCACCGTTGATGGCTAGCGACGGGAAGGCGCCTGCGGGCGCCTTCCTTCTTCCAGGCGGCAGCGGCGCGGCTCCCCCCTTTTTCACCCCATGCATCCAGCGCTTCGCGAGCGGCGTGACCAGCAGGAACATCACGCCCGAGCCGATGCCGGACCAGAGCATCAAGGGGAACAGCTCGCCATGCTTCCCGGCGGCGACCGCCATGTCGATGGCCTCGCCCTCGACCACCTCGAGCGACGCGATTGTTCCGAACTGCGCTGCCAGCACTTCCGAATAGATTGTGCCCAGCCAGAACGTGCCCATCATCAGCCCGACCACGCGCGGCACGGACAACTGGGTCACCACCGACAGGCCGATCGGCAAAAGGCACATTTCCGCGAGTTCCAGCACGAAATAGGCCAGCCCGAGCCCCCACACGCTGGCCATGACGCCCGTTGCGCCGGCCTCTTGCGCGGCGGCCATGATCGGCATGAACGCAAGGCCCGCGAAGACGAGCCCATCTTGGCGGGCTTGCTCGGATGTGGACACGGGCTGCTCCGTCGGGATGGGCCGCGCCGAGTAGAGTCATCGCGCGGCGCGCAAAACCCGGCATGCTTTGCCCGGCGAGGCCAGCCGGCCTAAGATCGCAACCTTGTTGCCTGCCGGAGCCGGCCATGGATGTTCGTTTCCTCGTCCCGGGTGTCATCGCCCTTGCCGCGCTGCCTTTGCAGGCGCTGGCCGAGCGCGGATTGCAGCCGCGCGACCTCGCCACCCTGCCGCGCGTGTCCTCGCCGACCCTGTCTCCCGACGGGAGCGTCGTGGTCTTCGCGCTGCGCGAAGTGGATTTCGCGGCCAACAAGTCCAGTACAACGCTCCATGCCCGTAACCTCCGCACCCGGGACAATGCCCCGCCCCGGCGCGTGACGCCGGAAGGGTGGAACGTCAATTCGTCGTCGTTTTCGCCCGATGGCAGGACGCTCTACTTCCTCAGCGCCCGGAACGGCACGCAGCAGCTCTACGCGATGCCGGTGGAGGGCGGCGCGCCGCGCCAGCTCACGGCGTTCCCGCTGGACGTGGGCACCTACCGGCTCTCGCCCGCCGGCGATCGGATCGCCTTCACCGCCGAGACCTTCGCCGGGTGCGCGGGGGAAGCGGATGTGTTCGTCTGCACGAAGAAGCGTCTCGACGCCACCGCCGCCTCCAAGGCCAGCGGCGTCGTCTACGACCAGTTGTTCGTGAGGCACTGGGATACGTGGAAGGACGGTCGCCGCAGCCGGCTGCATGTCGCGAAGCTCCCGACCGGCGCCAAGGCCAAGGCCGTCGCCCAGGCCGTGTCGCTGGCAGCCACGCTCGACGGCGATGTTCCCTCCAAACCCTTCGGGGGTGCGGAGGACTACACCTGGGCGCCCGACGGCAAGTCGCTGGTCGCCAGCGTGCGCATCGCCGGCCGCACGGAACCCTGGTCGACGAATTTTGACCTGTATCGGTTCGATGCCGAGGGCAAAGCCGCCCCGGTCAACCTCACCGCGGGGAACCCGGCGTGGGACGCGGGCCCCGTGTTCGGCAAGGACCCCGGCACGTTGTACTACCGCGCGATGCGGCGGCCCGGCTTCGAGGCCGACCGCTTCGCGCTGATCGAATTGGACCTGGACAAGGGGACGCGGCGCGAGATCGCCCCCCGGTGGGACCGTTCCCCGGGCAGCATCGCGGTGTCGCCGGACGGGACGGCCCTCCTGGTCACGGCCGATGACGTCGGCGAACACCCGCTGTTCCGCGTCGACATCGGCACCGGCGAAGTCACCGAGCTGGTCGGAGACGGCACGGTGTCGTCCGTCGACGTCGCCCCGGGCACGCTCGCATTGACCCGCGCATCGTTGCAGACCGGCGACATCCTGTACGTGGCGCAGCCCGACGGCAGCGGCCTGCGTGCGATCACGCCGACCGCGTCCGAGCGACTGCCGGACGTGGCCTTCGGCGACTACCAGCAGTTCTCGTTCAAGGGCGCCAACAACGACACGGTCCATGGCTACGTGGTGAAGCCGTGGAACTTCGTCGAAGGGCGCGACTATCCGGTGGCGTTCCTGATCCACGGCGGACCGCAGGGCAGCTTCGGCAATGGCTGGAGCTACCGCTGGAACCCGCAGACCTACGCGGGCCAGGGATACGCGGTGGTCATGATCGATTTCCACGGTTCCACCGGTTACGGCCAGGCCTTCACCGATTCGATCACCGGCGACTGGGGCGGCAAGCCGTTCGAGGACCTGAAGAAGGGTTGGGCCGCGGCGCAGCAGCAATTCCCGTTCCTGGACGGCGACCGCGCCTGCGCCCTGGGCGCGAGCTACGGTGGCTACATGGTGAACTGGATCGCTGGCAACTGGTTCGACCGCCGGGGAAACTCGCCCTGGAAGTGCCTGGTCAACCACGACGGCGTGTTCGACACGCGCACGATGGCGTTCGAGACCGAGGAGCTGTGGTTCACCGAATGGGAGAACCTCGGCACCCCCTGGGACAACCCCAAGGCCTACGACAGGTTCAATCCCGCCAACCATGTCGGCAAGTGGAAGGTGCCGATGCTGGTCGTTCAGGGCGAAAAGGACTACCGGGTGCCTGTCTCGCAGGGCTTGTCCACGTTCACCGTGCTGCAGCGGCGTGGCATCGAATCGAAGCTGCTGTACTTCCCGGACGAGAACCACTGGGTGCTGAAGCCGCACAACAGCGTGCTGTGGCACGACACCGTCAACGCCTGGCTCACGCGCTTCATCGGCCCCGCCGCCGCGCCGTAGCGGGCGGCGGCCCGCAACGGGATTCAATCATGCAGGGTGGGCACGGCCCCGCCTGCGACCTCGAGGAATGGACATGGAACCGGAAGTCATCGAAAACACCGCGCTGATCACCAACGACGCCGTCGTGCTCGGCCTGCTGGCGGTGACGCTGGGCGCCATTTTCTGGACCTCGTCGCGCACCTCGGGCGGCTGGAGCCGCTTCTACACCTACGTGCCGGCACTGCTGCTGTGCTACTTCGTGCCGGCGCTGTACAACTCGTTCGGGATCATCGACGGCAACGCCAGCGGCCTGTATCCGGTCGCGCGCGACTACCTGTTGCCGACCGCGCTGGTGCTGCTGACCCTGTCGATCGACTTCAAGGGCATCGCCAGGCTAGGTCCGAAGGCGATGATCATGTTCCTGGTCGGGACCGTGGGCGTCATGCTTGGCGCGGTCATCGCCTTCGTGTCGTTCGAGGTCGTTTCCCCCCAGACCGTCGCCGGCGATACCTGGCGCGGGATGACCACGGTGGCCGGCAGCTGGATCGGCGGCGGCGCCAACCAGGCGGCAATGAAGGAGGTCTTCCTCGTCGACGACAACCTGTTCGGGCAGTTCATCGCGGTCGACGTGATCGTGGCCAACGTGTGGATGGCCATCCTGCTGTTCCTAGCGGGTCGCGCGCAGGCCTTCGACCGCTGGACCGGCGCGGACACCAGCGCCATCGACGACATGAAGCAGCGCATCGAGGCCTACCAGGCCGAACACGCGCGCATCCTCTCGCTCCCGGAGCTGATGATGATCCTGGCGGTCGGCCTCGGTGCGACCGGCCTTGCGCACGGCCTGGGCCAGCCGACGGCCGCATGGATCGGAGAGGTCGCGCCGGAGTTGTCGCGCTACAGCCTGACCTCGGGCTTCTTCTGGGTGGTCGTGCTGGCGACGACGATCGGCCTGCTGCTCAGCTTCACCCGGGCGCGGCACCTGGAAGGGGCGGGCGCCTCCAAGATCGGATCGGGCGCGCTGTACCTGCTCGTGGCGACCATCGGCATGCACATGGACCTGGCGGCGCTGTTCGACCGGCCGCGCCTGTTCGCACTGGGGTTCCTCTGGATCTCGGTCCACGCCGCGCTGATGCTGGGCGTCGCCAAGCTCATCCGCGCGCCGCTGTTCTTCATGGCGGTCGGTTCGCAGGCCAACATCGGTGGCGCGGCCTCGGCGCCGGTCGTGGCCAGTGCGTTCCATCCGTCGCTGGCGCCCGTCGGCGTCCTGATGGCGGTGCTGGGCTACGCGCTGGGGACCTACTGCGCCTACATCACCGGCTTGGTCTTGCAGGCGCTGGCCGGCTGATCGCGTCCTGGAGGCGGGGCTGCGTTAGCAGCCCCTTGCGCCGGAGGCCGTCTCGCGCTGCCCGGTGGCCGCATGCCTCTTCGATGGCCAGGCAAAGAAAATCCGGGCATCCCTGCCCGGATTCCTGGGTCCCGCCTTCAGCAGGCCGAACCTGCCGCCGCTACGGGAAGGTGTAGGCGCATGGCGTCGGGGAAAGCACGCCCGCGCCATTGTTCAGTTCGTCGAGCCAGTTCTTCAATGTTTCCTGGTTGCTACGCTGGCCGAAGATGTCGTTGCTGGAAGTAGTGATCGGGTACAGCCCGAGCGAGGCATTCGCGGCGGCCATCAACTGGTTGATGGTCATGCCGGCAGGCACGTAGTAGCCGCCGCCGTCAACGAACCCGTTGTAGACATTGAGTTCCATCGCGGCAAGCTGCACCGACAGCATGTAGGCCATGTTGACGGCGTCGCCGTTGAGCAGCCAGGCGCGCAGTGCGGCGTAGTTGCCCGGATCGAAGTTGCTGCCGTTCTTGTTGCGCAGGTTCAACGCGGCCAGGAGCGCGAGGTCGTCGGCGGCGACGTACCGCTGTCCGTTCTTGTTGCTCCAGAAACCCAGCGTCCGTCCATTGCTGGGGATGGTGCAGTAGTTGCCGAACGCCACAAAGGTGGTCTGGCCGGCGGCAACGGACAGCGGACCGGCGGGATTCTGCGGCGAGCCGTCATGCGCGCCGTAGATGGTGGCCGAATGGACCCAGTTTCCTTCCACCGGCGTCCCTTCGGTGACGTAATAGTCGTTGTCCGGGATCAAGGGCGTCCAGGTGGTCGTTCCGTCGGCCTCGGTGGCCTGGGTGGAGTCGACGCCTTGGTTGACGGAAGTCAGCGTCATTACCCAGCCTTCGAGTTCGACGTCCGTGCCATCGAAGATCCCGTTGGCGTTCGCGTCATAGAACTTGAAGGCCTCCAGCGAGCCGACTTGCGGGATCGTCGGCTCCTCGCCGACGCGGAAGTTGTCCGTCTTGGTGTGGCCAGGCACGAAGCCGGCGAGGCCGCAGTCGACGCCGACGCCGCACGCAGCCTCGAAGTCGTCTGCGCGGGTGATCCAGACCTTGTAGACGCCGCCCGTGTTGGGGGTGTCGTCGAACGGGAAGAGGCGGATCGCAAGGCTTCCGCAGGGGCTCACGTTCCCGTTGGGATGCTTGGCCTGGTTCCCGAGGTTGCTCGAGATCACGCCGCCGGAGACCTCCATCGTCCGTTCCCAGATGGTGCTGCCGGTCGAAAGGAGGACGGAACCGGACGGGTTCGTCACCTGGAAGTGGTAGATGCCGTCGTCGAGGCTGCCGCCCTTGCAGCCGCTGTTGCTGGGGCCGCCGTTGAGGTAGACCGCGTCCTTGGTCGCGTACTGGTTGGCGTTCACTTCGGTGTGGTCGAACGTACTGGTGTAGATCGCGCCATTGATGGCGTGGGCGGACGCCGGCGAGGTGGCAAGGGTTGCAGCGAGGAATACGAGCAACGCCGCGCCGAGGCGCGGGCCAGGGTAGCTGTTCATGATTTGCCCTCGAGTGATATGCGGAAATCCGGCCCCCGCCTCCTGCCCCTGCCGGGCAGTACCGCATCGCCTGAAGCCGTCTGCCGAAACTACGACTGCTATCACAGTTTGCGGCCAATTTTCCGACGGACGGTCAAGGGTCAGCATTAGGCGGGCGTGGGCTTGCGGGCCAGCGGCTGCCCTACCGGGAGGGGGTCGCTTTTCCCGGGGGCGGTTCGAGGCCGATGGACGGGTTGGGACGGGCCTGTCGGGCGAGCCGCGTGTACTCTTCGGGGTGTTGGGCCCGGGCGCCATGTTCGGCATGGCGGGGCTGTCCTGAAGGTGATGGCATGGCTGAGCAGCGGGACGAAAAGGATCGTTACCGGGGACCCGAACGGCGCAGCGGCGTGGAGCGCCGCAAGGGCGACGAGCGGCGGGAAGAAATCCGATGGGAACCGGAGAAGGAAGACCGGCGCAGCGGCAAGGACCGCCGCAAGCATGGCGGCTGGGACGACACCCGGGTCTGGTAGACGACGGTAGCCCGCGAGGGCACCCAGGCTCGAGCATCATTCGCCCGCCAAGGTGCCCGGATACGCCTAGCTTTACGGCCGCGGTTTACGGCCCCCGGCGCCAATCGGCCGGGTTCGGCCCGCCGGGGGTTAGCGCCCAGGCGAAAGCCACGTGCAGCGGGAGCAGCAACGCAATCCAGTGGCCGTTGCGCTGCGGCAACGCCGGCAACCAGGCCAGGAAGGCTGCGAGCGCTGCGGAGCCGGCCACCACCCACAGCAGCTGGCGGAAGGTCCGGCCGCCGTCCCGGCCGCGAGCGATGCGCCAGGCACCGGGCAGCAGCCCCAGGCACAGCGGGCTGAGCAGCAGCAGGTTGTGGTTGGCCCACGCGAAGCAGTGTTCGGTGAAGATCCACAGGAACAGCATCAGGATCGACGCCAGGCCCGCCGTGCCCCAGAACGGAAGTGCGAGCCCGGCGACGGTCGACGGCCGACGCCGGCCGAGCCAGGCCAGGCCCACCGCGATCGCCGATCCGGCCAGCAGCCAAGGCCACCAGGGCCGCGCGGAGCCGGCCGGTTCGGGGGCGATGCGATGCGGGAGGATCTCCACTTCTTCCGCGACCAGGGGCCGGCCGTCCGCGCGGCGGGCGTCGCGGAGCGCGGCGGCCAGGCGCATCGGCACGAAGGCGTCTTCCCAGAGGGAGTTCGGCCGGTCCGCGGCGGGCCCCAGGCCGAGGTCGAAGCCCAGCCACATCCACCACGCAGGCGAGGCCAGGCGCACCGCTTCGCTGCGGTACGTGTTGCCTTGCGACCGCGGGCGCAGCTGGCGCTGCAGGGCACCCCCCAGGGCGCGGTCGATGGCGTCGCGCACCCGCGTGGAGCAATTGTCGGTGAAGTAGTCGTAGCGATAGCGCGCGTTCTCCGGCCTCGCGTTGACGGCCAGCGCGGCGGCGAGTGCGGTCGCGGAGCCGGGATCGAGGTCGAGCCACTGGATCGCCACGCCGCGGCCGACCTCGTCGTAATACGCCAGGTCGTCGGCCAGGGGCAGGGCCACCAGCATGTAGCGCATGTCGCCACGGATGAAGCGCGGGAAGAACCCCGGCTCGTCCATGTCGAAGTAGCCGAAGTTGTAGGAGATCGGCCCGGCCCCGGCGGGATCGTCCACGACGATGGCGTTGTGGCCGAAGCGCTCGAAGAAGATCTCCCCGGGCTGCATCGTCACCACCCCGATGCGCGGTGCTGCCAGGGCGGGCAGGCTGCACAGCGCGAGCAGGAGGATCGCCACGAAGCGCCACCCGGGCGCCCGGTGCGGGCCGCCCGGGATCGGGCGAGACCTTGGGGCCGGCGATTTCCCTAGTCGGGACAGGGGCTTGCCGGCAATCCCGGCATTGCGGCGAAACGGCGGGCCGTCCGCCGCGTCGTCAATCCTCGGCATGGATGCTCATGTGCAGCGCATGCAGCCGGCGTGCGTCGGCACGCGCCACCCGGAAGCTGAAGCGGTCCAGCGTGACTTCCTCGCCGGCTTCGGGCAGGTGGCCGATGGCGGCGGTGAGCAGGCCGCCGATGGTGTCGTATTCGTCGTCGTCGAAGTCGGCGCTGAACCGCTCGTTGAAGTCGGCGATCGGCGTCAGCGCATCGACCACGAACTGGCCGTCCGCCTGGGCCGCGATCAGCGCATCCGGATCCTCCGCGTCGTCGTGCTCGTCGTCGATCTCGCCGACGATTTCCTCCAGCACGTCCTCGATCGTCACCAGGCCGGCGACCCCGCCGTACTCGTCGATCACGATCGCCATGTGGTTGCGCGATTGCCGGAACTCGCGCAGCAGCACGTTCAGACGCTTGGATTCGGGGATCAGGACCGCAGGACGCAACAGGGCGTGGATCGACTCGGGGGGGCGCCCGGCATAGGCGCCGCGCAGGAGGTCCTTGGCCAGCAGGATGCCGAGGATCTCGTCCTTGTCCTCGCCATGGACCGGGAAGCGGGAATGGCCGGACTCGACCACCTCGTGCATCAGGGCATGGAACTCGGCGTCGGCGGGCAAGGCGACCATCTGCGCGCGCGGGACCATGACGTCGCTGACGCTCAGGTCCGCGACCGAGATGGCGCCCTCCATCATGCGCAGCGTGTCGGCCTCGATCAGGCCGTCGCCCTGCGCGTCGCGGAGCAGTTCCACCAGATCGTCGCGGGAGCTGGGGTCCCCGGAGATCGCCGAACTCAGGCGGTCGAGCCAGGTCCGGCGTTTTTCGGGAGCCTCGAGTTCTTCGTCGAGCGGCGGAACGGGACTACTGTCGTCTTCTGGCATTGCTGGGGTTGGGGCGCCGGTGCGGCGACGGCTCAAGTCTAGCGCGGTCCGGTGACGGGGCGATCATCGGCGCGGGCGCCGGCTCCTGCCTCACCGCTCCCGGTAAGGGTCCTCGATCCCGAGACCGGCCAGGATGTCGCGTTCGAGCTGCTCCATGCATTCGGCCTCGCGGTCGTCGCCGTGGTCCCAACCGAGCAGGTGCAGGACGCCATGGACCGTGAGGTGGGCGTAGTGCGCGGCCAGCGGCTTGCCCTGTTCCCGGGCCTCGCGGGCGATGACCGGGGCGCACAGCACCAGGTCGCCGAGCAGGGGCATCTTCACGCCCTTGGGCAGCTTGACGCCCTCGGCGATGTCGGCAGGGAAACTCAGCACGTTGGTGGGCGCGTCCTTGCCCCGGTAGTGGCGGTTCAGCGCACGCCCCTCCTTCGCATCCACCAGCCGGATCGCCAGGTCGGCCTCGCGGATGCGCCCGTCCAGCGCGGCGGCCACCCACTTCCGGAAGCTCACCGCCGCCGGTAACCCGGCGCGGGGCAATGCATACCCGACGGAAACATCCAGGCGGACCGGTCCCTGCGTCATCGGGCCAGTCTACGCCGCGCCCGGGTCGGCGTCGCGCGCGTCGCGTCCCTCGTAGGCATCGACGATGCGCGACACCAGCGGGTGGCGGACCACGTCGCGGGCCTCGAAGAACGTGAAGCTGACGCCGTCCACGCCGCGCAGGACGTCGACCGCGTCGCGCAGCCCGGACTTGACGTGCTTCGGGAGGTCGACCTGGGTCATGTCGCCGGTGACCACGGCGGTGCTGCCGAAGCCAAGCCGGGTCAGGAACATCTTCATCTGCTCGATGGTGGTGTTCTGGGCCTCGTCTAGGATGACGTAGGCGTCGTTGAGCGTGCGCCCGCGCATGTAGGCCAGCGGTGCGATCTCGATGACGTTCTTCTCGATCAGCTTGAGCACCTTCTCCACGCCCATCATTTCGTACAGGGCGTCGTACAGCGGACGCAGGTAGGGGTCGACCTTCTGGCTCAGGTCCCCGGGCAGGAATCCGAGCTTCTCGCCGGCTTCCACCGCAGGACGCACCAGCACCAGGCGCTGGACGCGGGTCTCGTTGAGCGCTTCCACCGCGCTGGCCACGGCCAGGAAGGTCTTGCCGGTGCCGGCCGGCCCGACGCCGAAGTTGATGTCGTGGGTGGCGATGGCGTGCAGGTACTTCTGCTGGTTGGGGCCGCGGCCGCGGATCGTGCCGCGGCGGACGCGGATCGTGACGTCCTGCGGGACGTAGCCCTCCGCTGGCGCGGGCGGCGTGCTGTCCGCCAGGTCCTGGCCAGCGGCGTTCAGGCGCAGGTGGATGGCATGCGAGTCGAAGGTTTCTTCCTCCGTCTCCGCATAAAGGGCGCGCAACAGGCGCTCGGTGCGGGCCACCGTGCCGGCGTCCGCGCCGGTGACGCGGAAGAGGTTGCCGCGATTGGAGATTTCCACGCCAAGCGCCAGTTCGACCTGGCGCAGGTGCTCGTCGAAGGGGCCGGCCAGGTTGGCCAGGCGCTCGGTGTCGGCGGGATCCAGGGCGAAGTTGGTCTGGGCGGGCTGTGGCATGCGAATCCGGAGCAGGCTGTGGGCGTCGGCGTGTAGCGGCCGCCATGGCGGGGGGCAGCAAGTGTAGGCCGTCGGCGCATGTGCCTCGCGTGCACGCGGTGGTGGATGGCGGATGGGGCCCCGGCCAGGACAGACGCCGTGGAAAGGGGGACGAGGCGACGCCTTGGGATGGGGAGACGAGTGGTCTGCCCCGGGGCGGAGGTCAGGTCGCCGCCTCGCACGGCGGCCCTGCGCGGCGCCGTGCTCAGCCAGTCCTCCTTAGCTGCACGCGAAACGTTGGTCCAAGTCACTGATCCCAAAGACGCTGGGAGGCAGGAGGCACGTCCACTTCCATGTCGGCTCGGACTCGGCCTTGTCACACGTCCCAGTTCACTTGAATGTAATTAAATAATCAATTAATTTCTGGCGAGATGACAGCGAGCGGACGGCCGATGAAGACAGGGACTCCTCCGAAGGGCGCGGCCGGGAGCAAGGGACCGAGATCGCACAGGGCCGCTCGGGCACGCACGCCCGGCCGTCCGGAAGGAGGCGCCATGGACCAGCGCGCGCAGCTGCTCGATGCGGCGCTGGCCTGTTTTTCGCGCACCGGCATCGCCGGGACGTCCTTGCGCGCAATGGCGGACGAGGCCGGGGTCACGCCGGCGCTGTTGCACTACTACTTTGGCGACAAATCCCGGCTCGTCGATGCCCTCGTCGACGAGCGCCTGATGCCGCTGTTCGCCCGGTTGCGTGCCCCGATGCAACAGGCAGGCGATGATCCCGGTGCGCTGGTCGCCGCCTTCGTCGGTGGCATGACGGCCCTTGTCGCGAACAACCCCTGGCTGCCGTCGCTCTGGGTCCGCGAGGTCCTGACCGAGGGCGGCGCGCTTCGCGAATTGCTGGTCGAGCGGGTGGCGCCGCAGATCCCCGTGCTGCTGGCCGGACGCTTCGCCGCCGCGCAACGGGCGGGACGGCTCAATCCCGACCTGGACCCCAGGCTGCTGGTGGTGTCGCTGGTCGGGTTGACCCTGTTCCCGGCCGCCGGCGCGCCGATCTGGCAACGGATCTTCGCCGGAGGCGACGCGGGCGAAGGCCTGCCGCCGCTGGACGCGGACGTCCTGCAAAGGCATACGCTTGCGTTGCTCCAAGGCGGAATGGAGGTGCACCGTGCGCCCTGAAACGCGGGATCTGCTCGCGCTTTCCGTCATCGCCGCCGCCATGTTGCTTCCGGGCTGCCGTGCCGATCCCCCAGATGCCCTGGGCACGCTCGAGTACGACCGCATCACCCTGCCGGCCCCGGCGGCGGAACGCATTGCCGCGGTCGAGGTGCGGGAGGGGCAGCGGGTCGCAGCCGGTGACGTGCTGATGGTCCTGGAACGCGCGGGCGCAGAAGCGCAGACCGCCGCGGCGGCCGCGGAAGCCGATCGACGGCGCGAAGTCCTGTCCGAGCTCCAGGCAGGCGCGCGCAGTGAAGCCATCGCAGGCGCAAGCGCCAGCCTGGCCGCCGCCGAAGCCCGGGCGCGCGATGCGCGCGCCTACCGTGCGCGGGTGGAGCCACTGGGCCGGCGGCAGCTGGTCGCGGCGGCCGAGGTCGACCGGGCCCGGGCCGCGGCCGGCACCGCCGACGCCGAGGTCCGCGCCGCCCGGGCGAGGCTGGACGAACTGCGCAACGGGTCGCGCCCGGAGCAGGTGGCGCAGGGCCGGGCTGCCTTGCGCGCCGCCGAAGCGCAGGCCCAGGCGCAAGCGGTGTTGCTGGACAAGTTGCGCGTGGTCGCGCCGCGCGCCGGGCGCATCGACAGCCTGCCTTACAAGCTGGGCGACCAGGCGCCGCCGGGTGCACCGTTGGTCGTGCTGCTGGTCGGCGATTCGCCGCACGCGCGCGTCTACGTCCCGGAGCCGCTGCGCCTGCAAGTCGACGTGGGGACGCCGGCAAAGGTCCATGTCCACGGCCGCGAAGACGCCTATCGCGGGGTCGTGCGGATGATCCGCAACGACCCGGGCTTCACGCCGTACTACGCGCTGACCGGGGACGACGCCGCGAGGTTGAGCTACCTGGCCGAAGTCGCGCTGGAGGGTGCCGCCGACCTGCCAGCCGGCGTGCCCGTGCGCGTCGAATTCATGCGCCGCGATGATGGCGACTAGCGGCCCGGCAATGCCGCTCCCTTCGTCGCCGCGGCACAGTCGCGCCCGCCCGCCGGTCGCCCGCGGTTTCCGTGCCTGGTCGATTCCGCCGGCCCGGCTTCGAGGCGTCTGCGGTCGTCACGGCAGGGGCTTGCCCGGTTTCCCTGCCGACCTTCGAGGGCCGGTGCGACGGGACTACGTGTCGTGATGGCCGCCGGACCTGCCATCCGGGCGCGGGGCTTGTGCAAACGCTTCGGCGAGCTCGTCGCGGTGGATGGCGTCGACCTCACCGTGCCTCGCGCAAGCGTCCATGGGTTCCTGGGACCGAATGGTTCCGGCAAGTCGACCACGATCCGCATGCTGTGCGGCCTGTTGACGCCGACGGCGGGCGACATCGAAGTTCTCGGGCTGCGCATTCCAGAACAGGCCGAGTCGTTGCGCACCCGTGTCGGCTACATGACCCAGCGGTTTTCGCTTTTCGAGGACCTGACGGTGCGCGAGAACCTGGAATTCATGGCCGCCGTGCAGGGCCTGTCGAAGGCGGCGACCGGCCAGCGCGTCGAGGAACTGCTGGTCGAGTACCGCTTCGCGGATCGCCGGAGGCAACTGGCCGGCACCCTGAGCGGCGGCCAGAAGCAGCGCCTCGCGCTGGCCTGCGCGGTGATCCAGCGACCGGAACTGCTGTTCCTCGACGAGCCCACCAGCGCGGTCGATCCCGAGTCCCGACGCGACTTCTGGGAGAAGCTGTTCGAACTGGCGGATGCCGGCGCCACCATCCTCGTCTCCACGCACCTGATGGACGAGGCGGAGCGATGCCACCGCCTCGCCATCCTCGACCATGGCGCGCTGGCCGCCGACGGCACGCCTGGTTCACTGACCGGTGCGCTGGCCGGCCGCACGCTCGTCGTCGAGTCGCAACACCCACGCCAGGTGCAGCGCGTGTTGCTGGGCGTCGCAGGCGTCATAAGCGTCGCCCAGGTCGGCAACGCGTTGCGGGTGCTGATGGACGCGTCCGAGGCAAGCGCCGGGCCGGCCACGCGATTGCAGGACGCGTTGCGGAATGCCGGGCTGGCGGCCAGCATCCAGCCAGTGCCACCGAACCTGGAGGACGTCTTCGTCGCCGTCACCCGCGGAGAGCGTGCCAGCGAGGCGGCGGCATGAAATGGCGGCGATTGATGGCGGTGATGGTGAAGGAGGTGCGCCAGCTGCGCCGGGACCGCGTCACCCTGGCGATGATCGTCGGCATCCCGGTGATGCAGCTGGTGCTGTTCGGTTACGCCATCAACCTCAACCTGCGCGGACTCGACGCGGGCATCGCCGACCAGTCGAACACGGCGGCGTCGCGCGCGCTGGTCATGGACATGGTGGCGACCGGCGTGATCCGTCCGACCCTGAGCGCGACCGCGCCGCAAGAGCTGATGGACGGGTTGCGCCGCGGGGAGATCAGCGTGGGCGTCGTGGTGCCGCCGGATTTCGAACGGCGTCGTGCAGAAGGCCGCGAAGCGGTGCAGGTGCTGGTCGACGGCAGCGACACCGTGGTCCAGAGTGCCGCGATCCAGCTCGCGCAGGTGCCGCTGGACAGCGCGGATCCGCCCCGGCCTGGCGGACGTTCCACGATGTCGCGCACCGGCGGTGGCCAGGTGGCGGTGGTGAGCTTCTACAACCCGGAGCGCCGCTCCGCGGTCAACATCGTGCCCGGGCTGATCGGCGTGATCCTCACCATGACCATGATCCTGTTCACCGGCGTGGCCATCGTCCGCGAGCGCGAGCGCGGCAACATGGAACTCCTGATCGCCACGCCCGTCAGCCGCACCGAACTGATGGCCGGCAAGGTGCTGCCGTACGCGGCCATCGGCATGGTGCAGACCACGGTGGTGCTGGCGCTGGGGATGTGGCTGTTCCAGGTGCCGATCCGCGGCAGCGTGCTCGACGTCTACGTCGCCGCGGTGCTGCTGATCCTCGCCAACCTGACCCTGGGATTGCTGATCTCGACCAAGGCGCGATCGCAGTTCCAGGCGATGCAGATGACGTTCTTTGTGTTCCTGCCCTCGATCCTGCTGTCGGGCTTCATGTTCCCGTTCGCCGGCATGCCGAAGCCGGTGCAGTGGCTGGCCGAGGTCCTGCCGCTGACCCACTTCATCCGCCTGGTGCGCGGGGTGATGCTGCGCGGCGCGGGTTTATTCGAGTTGTGGCCGGATGCCGTGGCGCTGGTGGCGTTTTCCGCCTTGATGATGTCGCTGGCGATCCTGCGCTTCCGCAAACGCCTCGACTGATGCACGTATCAGCACCCGATGGGCGCGATGGATTCAACGAGGGAAAAGATCGCGCCCCTGGGGCGCTCCTACGAGTTCGTGGATGTCTCGATGTTGATGCGGCGTTGCCGACGCCGCTCCCGCCGCAGCATCGCGATGCCGACCAAGGCCAGGACCGCCGAACCTGCGAACCACAACCAGAGCTGCACATCGGGGGACGGAGCGCGCACCAGTTTCATCCATGCACGCAGCAAGCCCAACAGCCCGAGTCCGCAGAACCAGAACGCAAGCGCGTTCCGGCGCAGCCAACCGTCAGCGTTGGCCATCGCTAGACCGCAGCCAACGTCACCCGCCCGCGCAGGGAATTGGTCATCGCTTCGGTGATTTCGACATCGACGAATTGCCCAATCAGCCGCGGCGGGCCGGGAAAGTTCACCGAGCGCATGTTTTCGGTCTTGCCGGTGAGTTCGTTCGAATCCTTCTTCGACGGGCCTTCGACCAGCACGGATTGCACGCTCCCCACCATGGCGCGCGAAATGCCCGCGGCGTGGGCATTGATGTGTGCCTGCAGTCGCGACAGGCGGGCGTGCTTCTCGGCGTCGCTGGTGTCGTCGTCCAGGTCCGCGGCCGGGGTGCCGGGCCGGCGCGAATAGATGAACGAGAACGACTGGTCGAAGCCCACGTCCTCGATCAGCGCCATGGTCTTCTCGAAATCCGCCGCGGTCTCCCCGGGGAATCCGACGATGAAATCCGACGAGATCGAAATCCCGGGCCGCACCGCGCGCAGCTTGCGGATCTTCTGCTTGAACTCCAGCGCCGTGTAGCCACGCTTCATCGCCGACAGCACGCGGTCGCTGCCGGACTGCACCGGAAGGTGCAGGTAGTTGGCCAGCTCGGGCACGTCGCGGTAGGCCTCCACCAGCGAATCGCTGAATTCCAGGGGGTGCGAGGTGGTGAAGCGGATCCGGTCGATGCCGTCAATGGTGGCCACGGCGCGGATCAGCAGGCCGAGGTCGGCGACCTCGCCGTCGCCGTAGGGGCCGCGATAGGCGTTGACGTTCTGGCCGAGCAGGTTGACCTCGCGCACACCCTGGGCCGCCAGCTGGGCGACCTCGACCAGCACGTCCTCGAACGGACGGCTGACTTCCTCGCCCCGCGTGTAGGGCACGACGCAGAAGCTGCAGTACTTGCTGCACCCTTCCATGATGGACACGAAGGCGCTCGGCCCCTCGGCGCGCGGCTCGGGCAGGCGGTCGAACTTCTCGATCTCGGGGAAGCTGATGTCGACCTGCGGCCGCCCCGACTCTCGACGGGCCCGGACCAGCTCCGGCAGGCGGTGCAGGGTCTGCGGCCCGAACACCAGGTCGACATAGGGGGCGCGCTCGAGGATGGCGGCGCCCTCCTGCGAGGCCACGCAGCCGCCGACGCCGATCAGCACCGGCCGGTCGCCTGCCTTGAGGCTTTTCCATCGGCCCAGCTGGCTGAACACCTTCTCCTGCGCTTTTTCGCGTATCGAGCAGGTATTAACCAGGATCACGTCGGCATCTTCGGCGATCGTGGTCAGTTCAAGACCATCTGACGCGGCCAGCGCATCCGCCATCCTGGCCGAGTCATACACGTTCATCTGGCAGCCGTGGGTCTGGATGAACAGCTTCCCGCCGCGAGGGGCGTCCGCCGGTGGCTTCCCGGTGCCTCGGGGGCCTTGGGAGGCCTGGAGGCCATCCGGGGAGGGTGTGGCCAGGACGCCGGTCGGCGTGGCGGCGCTGCCTGATTCGGTCATGGGAGTCTCCGGGGCGCGGCGCTGAGTCCGGGCCGGAAAGCGGCTTGAGCGGGTGCTGGAGCCTGAATCGGGCGAAAGTGTAGCGTGCGCGGCCCGTTCGGACGCCGGTTGGCGTGAAGTCATGGTGGGATTGCCGGATTCGGGCCGGGGGGCAGGGGCGCGAAGGCCGTGTCAACGCGTGGATCCGCCGAAGCAGGGTTTCCGTCACGGATCAAGGACTTGGCAATTGAAGCTGAAGGGGGGACACTCGGCACCATGAAACGGGGAGCGACCTGGGGATCGGCGGGCGTGCTGGCCATCGCACTGGCGGCGACGGGCGGGCTACCCGGTACGGCGCAGGCCGGCACGGTCTACCGATGCGAAAGCGCCGATGGCGGCCTGAGCTACGTCAGCAAACGCCTGCCCGGCGCCAAGTGCAAGGCCGTCAGCAGCTATCGCTCCACCAGCGCACCCGCGCCCAAGGTGCCGGACTGGGTCGCGCCTGCCGCCGGCGCCGCGACGACCACTGCCAATGCCGCGGGTTCGCCGGCGTCGCTCGACGCCAACCCCCCGGCGGCCATCGTGTCCAGCGACGTGCCGAAGCCCGCGACCAGCGGGGCGAACACCACGCGCCTGGTCCAGGGGCAGGTCTACTCGTACATCAAGGACGGCGTGCGCCACTACACCAGCAAGCCCCCTAAGGGCGGCGGCGCAACGGCGCTGCGCACCATCCAGTACCGCTTCCTGGAAACCTGCTATGCCTGCGGCGCCAATCCCGGCCTCAACTTCAAGACGCTGCGGCTCAACACCACCGCCTACCAGAACGAAGTCAAGGCGGCAGCGGCCGAATTCGGGGTCGAGGAGGCGGTGATCCGCGCCATCATGCACGCCGAGTCCGCCTTCAAGCCCAATGCCCTGTCCCGGGTCGGTGCGCAGGGACTGATGCAGCTGATGCCGGCCACCGCGCGCCGCTTCGGGGTGAGCAACGCCTTCGATCCGCAGCAGAACATCCGGGGCGGCACCAAGTACCTGTCCTGGCTGCTCAAGCGCTTCAACGGCAACCTGACCCTGGCCGCGGCGGGCTACAACGCCGGGGAGGGCGCGGTCGACAAGTACAAGGGCGTGCCTCCCTATTCCGAAACCCGCCGCTACGTCGAGCGGGTGGCGGTCCTGGCGGACCGTTACCGGGGCCAGGTCGCGGCCAACTGAGCGCGGCTCGCCCGGGAGGGCGCGCGCCAGCGCGGTGCCTGCGTCGCGTGGCGGGAAGCATTGTCGGGCCAATCGGGCTTCCGTTACACTTCGTGGTCTTTGCGCCCCCGGCTGGAGACGGGCGGGGTACGCAGGCAGGCATTTCGGCTTTTCGACTCGATCTACGAAGGTTTTGCGGAGTGGCGGATGGGCAATGAAGCGGTTTTGGGCTCGAGCGAGCAGACGCCTGATGGCAGCGAGGGAACGGTCGATGCCGGCCGGCGCCGCTTCCTGACCGCCACCACCGCCGTGGTCGGCGCGGTCGGCGTCGGCGTGGCGGCGATTCCCTTCATCAAGTCCTGGAACCCCAGCGCCCGGGCCAAGCTCGCCGGCGCCCCGGTCACCGCGGACATCAGCGCCCTCGCCGAAGGCCAGCGCATGGTGCTGGAATGGCGCGGCCAGCCGATCTGGATCGTCCGCCGCACCAAGGCGGTGCTCGAGGCCCTGCCGACGCTCGACGACAAGCTGCGCGACCCCTTGTCGCAGAACGCCGACCAGCAGCCGGCCTACGTGCTGGAGAGCAACCCGGAACTGCGCTCGATCAAGCCCGAGGTCTCGGTCCTCGTCGGCCTGTGCACCCATCTGGGCTGCGCGCCGGAGATGGTTGCCGAAATCCGGCCCGAGCCTTTCGACGCCGACTGGAAGGGCGGCTACTTCTGCCCCTGCCACAAGTCCAAGTTCGACATGGCCGGCCGGGTGTTCGAGGGCGTGCCGGCGCCGACCAACCTGATCGTGCCTCCGCACCACTATGCCGACGACAACACCATCGTCATCGGCGTAGATCCGTCGCAGTCGGGGGCCGCGTAAGCCATGGCGAACGTCATCACCCGAACGGCCAACAACGTGATGGACTGGGTCAACGAGCGTGCACCCGGCATGATGCCGATGTACCGCAAGCACATGACCGAGTACTACGCGCCGAAGAACTTCAACTTCTGGTACTACATGGGTTCGCTGGCCCTGCTGGTGCTGGTCAACCAGATCGTCACCGGCATCTTCCTGACCATGCACTTCAAGCCCTCGGCGGCGGAGGCATTCGGGTCGGTCGAATACATCATGCGCGACGTGGAGTGGGGCTGGCTGATCCGCTACATGCACAGCACCGGCGCTTCGCTGTTCTTCGTTGTCGTCTACCTGCACATGTTCCGCGGGCTGATGTACGGCAGCTACCAGAAGCCGCGGGAACTGGTGTGGATCCTAGGCATGCTGATCTACCTGGTGCTGATGGCCGAGGCCTTCATGGGCTACGTGCTCCCCTGGGGGCAGATGTCGTTCTGGGGCGCCAAGGTCATCATCTCGCTGTTCGGCGCGATCCCGGTCATCGGCAACGGCCTGACCGAATGGATCATGGGCGACTACCTGCCCGGCGACGCCACCCTCAACCGCTTCTTCGCCCTGCACGTGATCGCCCTGCCGCTGGTCCTGCTGCTGCTGGTGGTCCTGCACCTGGGCGCGCTGCACGAGGTGGGATCGAACAACCCGGACGGCGTCGACATCAAGAAGGGGCCCAAGGGCAACCGCTGGGATCCCAGCAAGCCCGCCGACGGCATCCCGTTCCACCCGTACTACACGGTCAAGGACCTGGTCGGCGTCGGGTTCTTCCTCATGCTGGCCGCCTTCATCATCTTCTTCGCGCCGGCGTTCGGCGGCTGGTTCCTCGAGCACGACAATTTCGTCGAGGCCAACCGCCTGGTGACGCCCGAGCACATCAAGCCGGTGTGGTACTACACGCCTTACTACGCGATGTTGCGCGTGGTCCCGCACAAGCTGTCGGGCGTGCTGGTGATGTTCGGCGCGATCGCGATCCTGTTCCTCGTGCCGTGGCTCGACCGCGCCAAGGTCAGGTCCTACCGCTACCGTGGCCTCCTCTCCAAGGTGCTGCTGGGCGTGTTCGCGGTCAGCTTCGTCTGGCTCGGCAAGATCGGCGCCGGTCCCGGCACCGATCCGGTCGAGACCATCATCGGCCGCGTCCTGACCTTCCTCTACTTCGCCTTCTTCATCACCATGCCGCTGTGGACCAGGATCGACAAGACCAAGCCGGTGCCGGAACGGGTGACCACGCATGACTAAGTCCGTGTTCGCGCCCACCCTGCTGCAACGCGCCGCCGTGCTCGCCGGGGGAATGCTCCTGTCCTGCGCAGCCCTCGCGGCGGGAGGCGGCGCCACCGAGCAGGCAGGTACCGACCTGGGCGACCGCGCCTCCCTGCAGCGCGGCGCCCAGCTGTACATGAACTATTGCTCCGGATGCCATTCGCTCAAGTACATGCGCTACTCGCGCTTGGCCGAGGACCTCGGCCTGAGCGAGGAGATGGTGATGGACAACCTCAACCTGACCGGCGCGAAGTTCGGCGAGCAGGTGCAGGTGGCGATGCCCGAGGAAGGCGCGGAACAGTGGTTCGGCAAGATGCCGCCCGACCTGAGCGTCATCTCGCGCGTCCGCGGCAGCGACTGGATCTACACCTACCTTAAGTCGTTCTACCTCGACGAGTCCCGGCCCCTGGGCTGGAACAACACACTGTCCCCCAACGTCTCGATGCCGAACCCGCTGTGGCAGATGCAGGGCATCCTGCGCCCGGTCCACGGCGAGAAGGACGAGACCACGGGCGAAGCCCGCGTCGAGCGCCTCGAGCTCGCCACGCCCGGGACCGAGAACGCGCAGCAGTTCGAGCAGACCGCGCGCGACATCACCGCATTCCTCGAGTACGTCGGCGAACCGGCCGCGATCAAGCGCCAGAGCCTGGGCGTCTGGGTCATCCTGTTCCTGGCGTTCTTCACGTTCCTGGCATGGTTGCTCAAGATGGAGTACTGGAAGGACGTGAAATAGCCGGCTGCCCACGCGCCTCGTGCGGGGCGCGATGCCGTCCCGCGATGCAGGGATCCGCGGCGAATGCGGACCCGGGGCGGGAAGCCAGGTGGTTGGGGAACCGGGGCGACCGGCTGCGAGGGGCAGGCGGCGTCGATGCGACTGGCCGAGCCCGGTCGCGGGAGTTGAACCGATGATGGCTGCGAGTCCGCGTATGCGAAACGCCTTGACCTTGTTTTCCTCCGTCGACGATGTGCTCTGCCATCGTGTCCGACTGGTGCTGGCCGCCAAGGGCGTCACCTACGACCAGATCGCCGTGGATCCACAGAATCCGCCGGAAGACCTGATCGACCTCAATCCCTACCACTCCGTGCCGACCCTGGTCGAACGCGACCTGGTGCTCTACGCGGCGAGCGTGGTCAGCGAGTACCTCGACGAGCGCTACCCGCACCCGCCCTTGATGCCGGTCGATCCGCTGTCGCGCGCGCGCCTGCGGCTGGCGATGCTGCGCGTCGAGCACGACTGGGTCCCCCAGGTGCAGGCGATCCAGTTCGGCAACAAGACCCAAGCCGATGCTGGACGGAAGCGGCTCAAGGAATTGCTGACCGCGTCGGTCCCGCTGTTCAAGGCCAGCAAGTTCTTCCTCAATTCGGAAATGAGCCTGGCCGACTGCGCGATGGCGCCGATCATCTGGCGCCTGGAGGCGCTGGACGTCCCGCTGCCCAAGGACGGGAAGGCGATCGAGGACTACGGCAACCGGATCTTCCGCAACCCCGGCTTCGCGCGCAGCCTCACGCCGCAGGAGAAGTTGTTGCGCGACATGCCCGGTTGAACGGGTCGGGACCGGTGTCCCGGCGCTCCCGCCACGCGCGGGCGACCGGCTAGACTGGCGCCATGAGCGACCAGGCGATTCCGATGACCAGCCACCGGCCGTACTTGCTGCGGGCGCTATACGAGTGGATCACGGACAACGGAATGACACCGCACGTGTTGGTGGATGCGACCCTCGACGGGGTCAACGTACCCCCGCACGTGGTCAAGGATGGGCGGGTGGTGCTCAACATCGCCGAGCGCGCGGTCGCCAAGCTGGAACTCGACAACCAGAGCATCCGGTTCACGGCCCGGTTCGCGGGCGCCAGCCATCCGGTCGTCGTGCCCATCCCGGCGGTCCTGGCGATCTATGCGCGCGAGACGGGGCAGGGAATGGCGTTGCCGGAAGATGCCGGGGACCCGGCCGGACCGGACGACGCCCCGCCATCGCCCGATGGGGGCGGCGAAGATCCGCCGCATTCGCCCAAGCGAGGCGCCCACCTGCGCGTGGTCAAGTAGCGAAGGCGGCACGACGCGCGTTGCACCGCTAGCGTGCGCGCGTCGGACCGGTGAAGGCCACCAGCTCGTCCCCGCGCAACACCAGGCGTCCGATGTAACGTTGCATCCCGTCATCGGAGTATTCGAAGCGGAAACTGCGTTCCACCCCCAGGCGGCCATCGTGGCGACGGCGCAGCCGGAGCCCGGTGGCATGCACGGTCTGGTCGAGCAGCTGGACCCCGGCGTCCCGGCACGCGTCCCGGCCCACCTCCACCGCCCGCTCGGCGGCCGCGCGCGCTGCGCTCCACCAGGCGAAGGCGGCGGCACCGACGATCATGAGCAGGATCAGGCTGGGCATCTGGAGCGGTCCGTGGCGGGAAAGGGGAGCCGGGGCATTCCGCATGATCCCGGACCGGGGGCGCGTCCTGCGGACCGCCGAAGTGGGACGTAGCGCAAGATTCCGGCGAACACGCGAACGCTATTGTCGCAGCCTTCACCCTTGTGATCGCAACGTGTAGGCATGAAGCTCGTCTTCCCTGGTGGCGAACACCCCCAAGCCCTGCTCGGGCATGGCGTCAACCGCATCGGCTCGGCACCGGATGCGAGCATCGTGCTCGACCAGCCCGGGGTGCGCCCCAGCCATTGCGAGCTGCACGTGAATGGCCATGGCGTCGTGCTGCAAGTCGCACACGGGGCCCGTGTCAGGGTCAACGACCGAGACGTGGAGGGCCTGATCGCACTGCGGGCAGGCGACCTGCTGGACTTCGAAAGCATCCAGGCCAGGCTGGCGCCGCTCGAGGCGCCGGCCGCGGCGGGCAAGCCCAATGGCAAGGCGCCGATGCCGGCGGCGGGCAATGACGAGCCCGCGGCCACCGCCGTGCGTCCGGCCATGCCGCGCTACGTGCTTCGCGGCATCTCCAGCGCCGGTTTCGGCCGCACCTTCCCACTGCTTGCGCCCACCACCCTGGGGCGTGCGCAGGAATGCGGGATCCGGTTCGAGCACCCAGGGCTGTCACGGCGCCATTGCCGGTTGACGCCGACCGACGAGGGATTGCTGATCGAGGACCTGGGGTCGACCAATGGCTGCGTGCTCAACGACAAGCGGGTCGATCGGGCGTGGGCGCAGCATGGCGACGAGATCGGCATCGATGCCCTGCGCTTCCGCGTGGTGAAACCGGGCGTGGACGACACGGTCGAGGTCCGGGCCCGTAGCGCCCCGGCGTCTGCGGGGAACCGCGGCGGGATCCGGAAAGGTCGATGGGTAGTGGGCGCCGCCTTGGCCGCGATGGCCATGGTCCTGGCCGTCCTGGTGCGCGCCGCCGTCTGAGGGGCCGCGCGCCCGGGTTCAGCCGCCGGGGACCGCCGCCAGTTTCAGGGACAGGTCGATGGCCCGGACATGCTTGGTCAAACCGCCGATCGATACGTAGTCGACTCCGTCCTCGGCGATGCCACGCACGGTGTCGAGGTCGACGCCGCCCGAGACCTCCAGGGGGATCCGTCCGCCGAAGGGCGGACCGTGGGCGATTCTCACGGCCTGTCGGCGATCCTCGGCGGTGAAGTCGTCGATCAGGATCCGGTCGCAGCCTTCGCCCAATGCCTCCTCCAGTTGGGCGAGCGTTTCCACCTCGACGATCAGCGGCAGGCCCGGGTGCCTGGCCTTGGCGGCGCGGATGGCCGCGCCCAGCGAACCCGCTGCCCGGACATGGTTCTCCTTGAGCATCACCGCGTCGTGGAGCCCCATGCGGTGGTTCACGCCGCCGCCTGCACGCACGGCGTACTTTTGCGCCTGGCGCAGGCCGGGCAGGGTTTTCCGGGTATCCAGGATCCGCGTCCCGGTTCCTTGCACGGCGTCGACGTAGGCCGCCACCCGGGTCGCCGTGCCGCTCAGGGTCTGCAGGAAATTCAGCGAGGCACGCTCCGCGCTCACCAGCGGCCGGGTCCGGCCGGCCAGGGTGGCAAGCACGGTCTGCGCCGGGACGCGATCTCCTTCCGCGACCCGCCAGTCGATCCGGACGCCCGGATCCAGTGCGCGATGGCAGGCATCGAACCACGGGCGTCCGCAGACCACCGCCGCTTCCTTGCACAGGAGCACGGCGGTGTCGGCGGCGTCGGGCAGGAGTTCGGCGGTCACGTCGCCGCTCCCGATGTCCTCGGACAACGCGCGCGCGACATCGGAATCGACCACCTCCGCCGGGGGCGGCACGAGTCCAGCCACCGATGCCGATCCGGGAGCGGGGGAAACGGGGTTCATGCCCCCGGGAAGTCCGCGACCTGGGACGTCGCGATGCCCTCGTCGACCAGCAGCACCGGGATCCCGTCGTCGATGCGATAGGCGGTACGGCGGTCGCGCGTGAGCAGCGCTTCCTGGAGCGCATCAGCCTGCGTGCTGCCGTCGATGCGCCGGACGCCGCCCGCCCGGATCGCTTCGTTGAGCGCGGCCAAGCCCTGCTTGTCGAGCAAGGACAGCGGCTGGCGGGACGAAGGACAGACGAGGATGTCGAGCAGCTTGCGGTCCATGTGAGGCGCTCCAGGCGGTGAAGCCGCCGCCGAAGGCCGGTAGAATACCGTTTTGCCGCCGGAAGCAGCCATGGTCACTGCCAAGGACACAGACGCCGGACGTCCGCTGGTCGGACTGGTGATGGGCTCGCGCTCCGACTGGGGCACGATGCAACACGCCGCACGGAGGCTCGAAGCCCTTGGCGTGCCCCACGAAGCCCGCGTAGTGTCCGCGCACCGCACCCCGGACGTCTTGTTCGAATACGCCGCGCAGGCGCACGCGCGTGGCTTGCGCGCGATCATCGCCGGCGCCGGCGGGGCGGCACACCTGCCGGGAATGCTCGCCGCCAAGACGGTCGTGCCCGTGCTCGGCGTGCCGGTGCAATCGAAGGCGCTCAACGGCCTGGACTCGCTGCTGTCGATCGTGCAAATGCCGGCCGGCATCCCCGTGGCGACGTTCGCGATCGGCGATGCCGGCGCGTCGAACGCCGCCCTGTTCGCCGCCGCGATGCTCGCTCCCGACCACCCCGGCATCGCCGAGGCCCTGGCTGCATTCCGCGCCGCGCAAACCGAGGACGTCGCTGCCAACAGCGATCCGCGGCAATGAGGTCGGTCCACGCAAAGACACGCAGCGGCCGCCGCGCATGACGACGGTCGGCATCCTCGGTGGCGGGCAGCTGGCCCGCATGCTCGCGCTATCCGGCGCGCCGCTGGGCCTGCGTTTCCTGGTGATGGACACGGTCGCCGATGCCTGTGCCGGCCAGTTCGTGCCGCTGTTGGTGGGCGACTACCGGGACCGCGACGCGCTAGCGGAGTTCGCCTCCAGGGTCGACGTGGCCACGTTCGACTTCGAGAACGTCCCCGCCGAATCGGCGCGGTGGCTCGCCGAGCGCATCCCGGTCTTCCCCAACCCCGGTGCGCTGGCGATCGCCCAGGACCGGCTGGCGGAGAAGTCGATGTTCCGCGAACTCGGCATCCCGGTACCCGGGTTCGCCGACGTGGACACGCGAAGCGCCCTGGATTCAGCCATCGAGCGGATCGGTGCGCCCTGCATCCTGAAGACCCGCCGCCTCGGGTACGACGGCAAGGGCCAGTTCCGCCTGCAGTCGGCTGGCGATGCCGACGCCGCGTGGCAGGCGCTGGGGAACCAGGCCTCGACCGTCGGCCTGATCCTGGAAGCCTTCGTGCCTTTCGAACGCGAACTGAGCGTGGTCGCGGTGCGCGGGCGTGACGGCGAGTTCCGGGCGTGGCCACTGACCGAGAACTGGCATGTCGACGGCGTCCTCTCCGCGAGCCTTGCGCCGGCCCCGGTCGCCGTGGACATCGAGCGGACCGCGTTCGCGCACGCACGCGCCCTGTCCGAACGCCTCCAGTACGTGGGCGTGTTCGCGCTGGAGCTGTTCTGCCGCGATGGCGAATTGCTGGCCAACGAACTGGCGCCACGGGTCCACAACTCGGGCCACTGGACCATCGAGGGCGCGCAGACCTCGCAGTTCCAGAACCACCTGCGCGCCGTGCTCGGCCTGCCGCTGGGCGCGACCACGGCGCTGGGGCATGCCTGCATGCTCAACTGGATCGGCGAGATGCCGCCGGCCGGCGCCGTGCTCGGCGAGCGCGCGGGCCACTGGCACGATTACGGCAAGACGCCGCGCGAGGGGCGCAAGGTCGGACACGCCACCTTCCGCTCCGACTCCGCGTCCGAACTCGCTGCCGGCCTAGAGCGGGTCGGTGACGCGCTGGGCCGGCAGGCCCAGGTGCGGCCGGTGATCGGGCGCCTGGCCACCGTCGTGGCAGGGCGGGGTGGCGGGGAATGACCGCCCGGCACGCCTTGGGGCACGAGCCTTTACAATAAGCGGCTTCCATCCCCACCCGCCGCCGCGCCCTTCGGGCGATCGTGGCGGCGCATCGCAGGAGTCCGTTTTCCCCATGGCGATCCTTGAACGCATCCAGGCCGAGGTCGAGGGCCACCCCATCGTGCTCTTCATGAAAGGCACGCCACAGTTCCCGATGTGCGGCTTCTCCAGCCGCACCGTGCAGGCGCTCAAGGCGGCCGGCGCGGACCCCGCGAGCTTGCACACCATCAACGTGCTCGAAGAGCCCGAAGTGCGTGCGAACCTGCCGCGCTACTCCAACTGGCCGACGTTCCCCCAGCTGTTCATCCATGGCGAGCTGATCGGTGGTTGCGACATCACCATGGAGCTGTACGAATCCGGCGAGCTGGCGCGCATGGTCGCGGAGACGCGGCAGGCGTGAGCGCAGGCGCGGCCGCAGCAGGCGCGCGCGGCGCGCTCGACGGTCGCGTCGTCCTCGTCAACGGCGCGCACGGCGGCCTGGGCAAGGCGGCGTCGCTGGCCTGCGCCCGCGATGGCGCGACCGTGGTCCTGCTCGGACGCAAGACGCCAAAGTTGAACCGCGTCTATGACGCGATCGCCAGGCATGCGGAAGGACCGCTGCCGGAACCGGTCAACCTGCCCGTGGATCTTGCCGGTGCCGGCCCCGACGATTACGCGGACCTGGCGAGGCGCATCGAGGGGCAGCTGGGCCGACTCGACGGCCTCCTGCACTGCGCTGCGGAATTCAAGGGCCTGACGCCGCTGGAACATACCGACCCGGCCGACTTCGCGCGGACCCTGCACGTCGACCTCACGGCGCGCTGGTGGCTCACGCAGGCGTGCCTGCCCCTGCTCAGGCGAGCCGAGGACGCCGCCGTGGTGTTCGTGGTCGACGATCCGATCGCGACGGCAGGGGCGTACTGGGGTGCGTATGGACTCGCCCAGTCCGGGCAGGCGGCGATGGTGACGATGCTGCACGCGGAACTCGCGTCAGGTGCCGTGCGCGTGGCGGGCCTGCAGCCAGGCCCGATGCGCACGCCGCTGCGCGCCAATGCGTACGTGGAGGCGGACGATGCACGCGCCCGCGATCCGGCCGAGTACGCCGCCGCCTGCGTCCACCTCCTGTCCGCCCAGGGCGCTGATCGGCGCGGGACGATCTGGAGGCCAGCGGCATGACCGTCGCTTCCGCCGCCCTGCTGCTGTTCCTGATCCTCGATCCGCTCGGCAACATCCCGGTGTTCCTGAGCATGTTGCGCACCCTGCCGCCGCGGCGGCAAGTACCTGCTTGAACTGATGCACCTGCGCCAGGAGTCCGTCTCGATCGCCGGCGGCATCGTGCTCTTCCTGATCGGGCTGCGCATGATCTTCCCGCCGCCGGAGGGACTCATGGGCGAGCTGCCCGGAGGCGAACCGTTCATCGTGCCCATGGCGATCCCCTTGGTCGCCGGCCCGTCGGGGATGGCCGCGGTGATGCTCATGGGCAGCAACGACCCGGGACGGCTCGGCGACTGGAGCCTGGCCCTGATGATCGCGTGGGCGGCGACCGCCGCGATCCTGTTCTCGGCCACGTCGCTGTACAAGCTGCTCGGGGCACGTGCGTTGACCGCCGTCGAGCGGCTGATGGGGATGCTGCTGGTGGCGATCTCGGTGCAGATGCTGCTCGATGGGCTCACCAGTTACCTGCAGGCCGGACCGACGTTCTGACGGGTCCACCATGCGTCAAGGACTTGCCCGACATCGTTCAGGCGATCCTTGCATAGCGACCCTCTCCGCCACTTGTTGGCGAGCCAAAAACGGTAACTTTCTTGTCATTACGGCGGGCTACCGTGTTAATCTGATGTTAACCCAACGTGATCGGCATGTGATCACGACGGGCGGGGGACCCCCAATCGCTCCAACCAGGTGCCAGCGCGGCCGTCGATCCGCGCCCGCAGACCCAGCTCACATCCGATCACAGATCGAAGGCCAAACAACATGACCCATCGCAACCGCATCCGAGTCTCGAAACTCTCCCTCGGGCTGATCGTCGCGCTCGCCGCAGCGCCCGCGTTCTCGCAGAACATCTCCGCCGGTGTCGGCGGCCAGGTGACCGGTGCCGACGGGCAGCCCGTGCCGAACGCGCAGGTGACCATCGTGCATACGGAATCGGGCACGGTCAGCCGGGCGACCACGGACGCCAGTGGCCGCTACAACGCACGCGGCCTCCGCGTCGGTGGGCCCTACACGATCACCGTCAACGCCGCGGGCGCCGGTTCCGATTCCGAGGAGAACATCTTCCTCGCGCTGGACAAGGTTTCGCAGGTCGACGTCGTGCTCAACAACGACGTCACCACCCTGGGCACCGTGCAGGCCATCGCCGTCGGCGGCTCGGAAGTGTTCAGCGCCACCAAGATGGGGGCAGGGACCAACGTCAGCCGCGACGAGATCGAGGCGTTCCCGTCCATCGAACGCAACCTGCAGGACTATGCGCGCCTGGATCCGCGCGTCGTGCAGACCGACAAGTCGCGCAACGAGATCTCGGTGGGCGGGCAGAACCCCCGCTACAACGCGATCCGTGTGGACGGCATCAGCACCAACGACGCATTCGGCCTGGAGTCCAACGGACTGCCGACGCCGCGCCAGCCGTTCTCGATGGACACCATCCAGGAGATCTCGATCGACGTCGCCAACTACGACGTCACGATCACCGGTGGCGTGGGCGGCGTGATCAACTCGGTCACCAAGTCGGGCACCAACGAGTTCCACGGCTCGGTGTACGGCCTCTACCGTGACAACGACATGGTTCGCGACAACGAGGACGGCAGCAAGTTCTCCGGCTTCGAGGACGAGACGACGTATGGCCTGACCTTCGGCGGCCCGATCGTCAAGGACAAGCTGTTCTTCTTCTTCAACTACGAGAAGTACGAGCTCGGCGCGCCCGGCCCGACCTTCGGTCCCGTCGGTTCGGGGGCGTCCAATATCGTCAACGTCACCCAGGCGAACATCGACCAGATCCGCACGATCGCGCAGGGGTATGGTTTCGACGCGGGCCAGTTCGGCACCAGCGGGGCGGACACCACGGGCGAGGAGTATGGGCTCAAGATCGACTGGAACATCACCGACACGCAGCGTGCCAGCTTCCGCTACGGCACCTCGGACCAGAGCGTCGCCGTGTTCCCGGGCTTCGGCAGCACCCAGATCGCCCTTGACACGTACGCCTACCAGCGCGACTTCACCTTCGACACCTACACCGCGCAGCTGTTCAGCGACTGGACCGACACCTTCTCCACCGAAGCCAAGCTGTCGTTCCGCGACTACTCGGCCATCCGCAGCCCGGTGGTCGACCTCCCGGCCATCGCCGTGCGCGTGGGCAACGCCACCGTGAACTTCGGCACCGAGGAGAACACGCACGCCAACATCCTGCGCACCGAGACCTGGAACGCGTTCTTCGCAGGCAACCTGTTCCTGGGCGACCACACGCTCAAGTTCGGCTTCGACTACGAAGACAACGACATCTACAACCTGTTCGGCCGGCGCAGCAATGGCGTCTACACCTTCAACAGCATCTCCGACTTTCAGGCCGGTCGCCCGAGCTTCTTCCGCTACTTCCGTCCGGCCGGCGATGACATCAACAACGTCGCGGCGATCTGGGGCCTGAAGAACATCGGCCTGTTCATCCAGGACAGCTGGGCGGTCAACGACAACCTGACGCTGACCTACGGCTTGCGCTACGACCGTCCGATCGTCGACGAGGAGCCGCGTTTCAACGCCGCGGCCCAGGCCGCGTTCGGTTTCGACAACAGCGCGACGATCGACGGCAACAGCCTCCTGCAGCCGCGCGTCGGCTTCAACTACACCTTCGACAGCGATCTGCCGACGCAACTGCGCGGCGGTTTCGGCCTGTTCCAGGGCGCCGCGGCCAACGTCTGGCTCTCCAACCCCTTCACCAACACCGGCTTCGGTTACATCGACTACACGTTCAGCAGCGGGCGTACGCCGCCGTGCGCGACGCCCAGCGGACGCTGCTTCGTCGCCGATCCACGCGGACAGCTGGCACTGGTCCCGGCGGGTGCGCGTGAGGGGACGCAGTCGGTCGACTTCATCGATCCCGACCTGGGACAGCCCGCCGTCTGGAAGGCCAACCTGGCCTTCGACAAGGAGCTGCCGTGGTGGGGCATGGTGGCCTCGACCGAGCTGGTCCTGACCAAGGTCAAGGAAGCGATCTACTACGAGCAGCTCAACCTCGGCGCGCCCACGCGGACGGGCCAGGACGGGCGCCTGCTGTACTGGAATGCCCGTGGTTTGGATCCGAGCCGCTGGAACGTGTTCGGCAGCGGCACGAGCGTCGGCAACCGCGCCAATGCCAACCCTGCGTTCACCGACGCGCTCATCGCGCGACCGACCAGCAAGGGCGCATCGCAGCAGCTCACGTTCTCGCTGGAGAAGCCGTTCAACGACACGCCCTGGTACTGGAACCTGTCGTACACCCACACCAATGCCACCGAAGCCAGCCCGCTGACCAGCTCGACGTCGGGTTCGCAGTGGGGCAACGTCAACACCTTCCATCCGAACGAGAACGTGTCGGCGCGGTCTTCCTACGAGATCGACCATCGCTTCACCGCCGCGCTCAGCTGGAAGCAGGCCTTCTTCGGCAACTACAACACCACGGTCTCTGGCTTCTTCGAGGCGCGGTCCGGCCGGCCGTACAGCTACGTGTTCGACAACGACGCCAACGGCGACGGACGTTTCGGGAACGACCTGTTGTTCATCCCGTTCCAGCCCGGCGAAGTGGTGTTCGGGACGCCGGCCGAGGAAGCGGCATTCTGGAACTACGTCTACGGCAACGACTACCTCAACAGCCGTCGCGGCACGGTCGTCAACCGCAATGGCGCCACGGCACCTTGGGTGCAGCAGTTCGACATCCGCATCTCGCAGGAGCTGCCGGGCTTCACGGCGGGGCACAAGTCCGAGATCTGGCTCGACATCCTCAACGTCGGCAACCTGCTCAACAAGGACTGGGGGCAGATCGAGGAAGTGGGCTTCCCGGGCAGCCGTGGCATCGTCGAGTACGGCGGCATCTGCGGTGCGGCCGGTACGGGCGGACCCAATGCCGTTCCTGCGGCCTGCGCCGGGAATGCCGGAAAGTACGTCTACCGCTTCAACGATCCGGACGACACCCGCATCTACGACGACCGCGGCATCTCGCGCTGGTCGCTGCAAGTGGGTTTCCGCTACAAGTTCTGAGTCCCGCGCTTAGCGTGGAGCGCATCGACGAGGCGGCCGGGGCGACCCGGCCGTTCTCGTTTCCGGGAGTCCGTCGCCGACCCGGGAATCGGGGACGCACCAGCCGTCGGAATACGTCACGCCAGGACGGCGGCCTACGACGAATCCGTTCCTAAGCGGCGCCTCGCTGCGTTACAGTCGCGGGCATGAACGACACAGCATCCGGCATCACCCGCTCCCCCGACTCGGCAAGACCCACCGTCGATGCCCGCATCTATCCGAAGGGCGGCCTCGACGTGCTCTCCCGCGACGAAGTGGCGCGCCTGAAGGACGCATCCAGCGGAGGCATGCACGACCTGTTGCGCCGCTGCGCGCTGGCGGTGCTGACGTCCGGCAGCGCGTCGGACGATCCGCGTGCTGCCCAGGAGCTTTACCCCGATTTCGACATCCAGGTGCTGCAGCAGGATCGCGGCGTGCGCATCGACCTGGTCCATGCGCCGGCGATGGCCTTCGTCGACGGCGTGATCATCCGCGGCGTCGCCGAACTCCTGTTCGCGGTCGTCCGCGACCTGGCCTACACAGCCATCGAACTCGGACCGGAATACGCGGACGAACTCGAGAGTTCCTCGGGCATCACCAATGCGGTCTTCGGCCTGTTGCGCAACGCGCGCATCCTCAAGCCGGCCGAGCCGAACCTCGTGGTGTGCTGGGGAGGGCATTCGATCGGCCGCAACGAGTACGAATACACCAAGGACGTGGGCTACGAGCTCGGCCTGCGCGGCCTGGACATCTGCACCGGATGCGGACCCGGCGCGATGAAGGGCCCGATGAAGGGCGCCACCATCGCCCACGCAAAGCAGCGCAAGCGCCGCAAGCGCTACATCGGCATCACCGAGCCCGGCATCATCGCCGCCGAATCCCCGAATCCGATCGTCAACCACCTGGTGATCATGCCGGACATCGAGAAGCGGCTCGAGGCCTTCGTGCGCATCGGCCATGGCATCGTGGTGTTCCCGGGCGGGGTCGGCACGGCGGAGGAGATCCTGTACCTGCTGGGCATCCTGCTCCGCGAGGAGAATGCCCGCCTGCCGTTCCCGCTGGTGTTCACCGGCCCCACGGCCGCCGCGCCGTACTTCGAGCAGATCGACCGCTTCCTGCGCCTCACGCTCGGCGAGGCGGCCACGTCACGCTACGACATCATCATCGACGACCCGGCAAAGGTCGCCAGGCGCATGACGGCAGGCATCCGCCAGGTCCGCGAGTACCGCATCGCGCACAAGGATTCCTTCTATTTCAACTGGGCGCTGAAGATCCCGCTGGAGTTCCAGCAGCCCTTCGCGCCGACGCACGAGGCGATGGCCGCGCTGGCCCTGCACCGGGGCAGGGCGTCGCATGCACTCGCGGCCGACCTGCGACGCGCCTTCTCGGGCATCGTCGCCGGAAACGTCAAGGAAGACGGCATGCGCCACATCGAGGCCCACGGACCGTTCCAGATCCGGGGCGACAACGACATGATGCAGGCCATGGACGCGCTGTTGCGTGCGTTCGTCGAGCAGCGGCGGATGAAGATTTCGGGGGAGTACCGGCCCTGCTACCAGGTCACGTCCTGAACCGCACGGCCGCGGTTCAATTGCAGGCCGTGTTCGCCCATTGCGGCTTGCCGGCCTTGATGGCCGGGTCGAGCGTCAAGACGCCGCAACGATCCCCGTTCTGGGCGGCCGTCGGCGTGGCGGTGATGCTGTAGCCGGCCGCCGTCGCATTGGCGATCGCGATCGTGTAGTTGGGGGACACGGTGGCGTCAGGCGCCACTGGATAGGTGCCGGAGCCGCACGGGGCGGGTGTGCAATTGGCATACGACGGATTCTCCGCGCGCCAACGCTCGAGCTCCAACTGCAGCTGTCCGACGAACCGGGACGCATCGGCGCGCCGGGCCTTTCGTGCCTGTTCGTTGTAGGCGGGGATCGCGACGGCCGCGATGATCGCGATGATCGCGACCACCACCATCAGTTCGATGAGCGTGAAACCGGTTTGCCTGCGCATTGAGATCCCCGAATCCCTTGGCCTAGTGGCGGATACTAGCATTGGCAGGGAGTCGCGACGGCGCCCTCGACCGACGCCTGTCCCCCCCATCCTGCCGCCCGTCCGTTGATGCTTGCCGCGGCACCCCCGGCTCCCTAGAGTGCCCATCAGTGCCCGGAGGGAAGGCAGATGCCCGTCACAAATTCCGCGCGAGCCAGGGGATTCACGCTCGTCGAACTCATGATCACGTTGGCCGTCCTGGCGATCCTGCTGGTCGCCGCGGCGCCTTCCTTCACGGATTTCTTCGACCGTTATCGTGTGCGCGGCGCCGTGGACGACGCCATCAGCGTGATCGCGAACGCGCGAGCGAGTTCGGTCAAGACCAATCGCGACGTGAGCATTTCCTTCGGGGGTTCGGCCGCGAACAACTGGTGCCTCGGCGCGAACATGGCGGCGGCTCCCGCGGCCGGGGCGCCGATTCCCGCCGCGGCTGCCTGTGACTGCACGAACGCAGCGGCCTGCCAGGTGGAAGGGCGGAGGTTGGCGGTCGACCAGGGCAAGCATGGCACCGTGTCCGTCAACCCGTTCAATACGGCGTTCATCTTCAACAGCCGGCTCGGCACCGCGGTCAATGCGGGGGCCATCACCCAACCAGCGGCCGTCACGTTCACCTCGCCGACCGGCAAGTACGACCTGAGGCTGGATGTCACCGCGCTCGGCCAGTCGCGGATGTGCGTACCGGCGGGCAAGCCCGCCATCCCGGGGATTTCGTCATGCTGATGCGCAGTCTCAAGCGGCCGGGCAAGCAGTCCGGCGTGACGCTCGTCGAGATGATGGTCGCCATCGTCGTCGGCTTGATCGTGATCGCAGCGGTGCTTGCGCTGATCGTGTCGATCATGAAAGCCAACCGCCAGAGCATCGAGGCCACGCGGCTGATGCAGGAAATGCGGGCGACGGCGGCGGTGATCGCGTCCGATGTCAGGCGTGCCCGGGGCGTCACCGATCCCCTGGCCACCGTGAAACTGGTGGGGGGGAATCCGTACAGGGACATCTTGACCACGCCCGTCGCGAACACCGCGGGCTGCATCCGGTATGCCTATGACGGCGGTGCCAGCGGTCCGTTCCGCGTGGTCTACCGCGATGCGAACACGAACAAGGTGATCACGGCCGGCGGCGCGGCCGCGGGCAACGCGACCTGCACATCGAATGGCGTCGCGCTGACTTCGGACCAGGTGCAGATCACGGCGCTGTCGTTCCAGCGGCTTCCGCTTGATGCGGGCGGCAACGAGCCACCGGTCGCCCGCGCGCGCGAGATCCGGATCACCATGACCGGCCAACTCGTGAACCCGGACGCACAACTGGCCGGGATTTCCAGGACCATCACCCAGTCGATCTTCATCCGTGCGCTCGGAGAAGGGAGCTAGACCCATGCATACCTCGATCATCCAACCCTCCCTGCCAGTGAGCCGCCGGCAATCGGGCACCGTGCTCGTCACGGCGATCGTCCTGCTCCTGCTGGCAGGGGTCATGACGTTGCTGGCCTTGAATGTCGGCGTGTTCGAGCAGCGCACCACCGGTAACGACCTCCGCGCCAAGATGACGCACGAGGTGGCCGAGGCGGGCCTCGCGCAGGGCTTCGAGTTCCTGATGCGGCAGAACGCGAACTGGATTGAGGACAACACGCGTTGGGAAAAATGCGGGTCGACGGATACTTCGTTTCCCTGCGGCGCCCTGGAGCGATTCGAGCCGGACGGAGTCACGGAGCGGCGCTCGACCTTCTACCGTCTGAGGGCCACCAACAATCCGATCGGGAGCCTGGCACCGGAGATGACGCGCCACATGCTGCCCCTGACCGCCACCATGGCAACGGCCGGGAACGGCGAGCCGGTCGAGTATGGCGTCGCACCCTTGCTCTGCCGTGCGGAGCGTCCGAATGCGGCCGATCCGCCCACCACGCCCATCCGCTGCGGCGACGGCACCGGCTCGTTGATCACCGACCTGGAGATCGTCACCTTCGTCAGCGTCGCCAGCATTCCCGGCGACGCCGCCCGCACCACGCTGACCCAGACCATTGGCAACTACCCGCTGCTCAGCGACCTGCTCGGCAAACCGCCGCTCACCACCTCGGGTTCTGCCGACCTGACCGGCGGACTCCAGGTCGTCACCAACCCCAACGCGGGCGGCACCGGCGTGCCGGTGTCGGTCTGGACCCGCCGCGACGTGCAGAAGACCGGTACGCCCAATACTTGCTATGCGGACGAGTTCTTCCGTTACACCAAGAACAACGTCACGCCCACGCTGGAGCCCGCGACCTGCCCGGTGGCCGGTTGCAAGCAAAGCATCCGGTGCGATGCGTGCCAGTGCGATGTCAACGGCGCACCGACGACCCTGTCCTATGACAACAGCGGCAACGTGCAGGACGAGGGCATTGATATCCTCGACGTCGAGACCGGTACCAACTCCTCCAATTTCGGGACCGGAACCAACCACAACGTCAAGAGCGATGCGCTGACCCATCCGGTCTGCGAGTTCCCGCCTGACATGTTCAAGTTCGTCTTCGGCATCGATACCTGGCGCGACACCAACGCCGACTGCTTCGGCGACACCAAGATCATGACGCAGTACGCCAATCCGAACACGGGCGTGCTGGTCGGCATGGGCGCGGACGAGCGCTGGCTGTTCGAGAACGCGGCACGCATCATCCCGGCGAACGATGCCGCGCACACCTATAGCGGCGTGCCGTCCGCGAGCCTACTCAAGCCTGGCCAATCGGCGACCAATGCGATTTTCGGCCCCGCAGCTTCGGGGATCATCTGGTGCCAGACCGGCTGCAACATCGGTTCGAACGTCGAGGTCGGCTCGCAGCAGAATCCGGTCATCCTGATCCTCGACGGCCCCATCGATATCCGGGGCATTGTCTGGGGCTTCATCTTCGTCCGCGACACCGGGACCACGCTCAGCCCGGCGACCGGTGCCAGTTCCGCTGCCGCCTGCCCGAACAATTGCGCCGTCCAGATGAACGCCGGGGCCGTGGTCTACGGCGCCATGGTCGTGCAGGGACAGATCAAGGCCAACGGTACGGCGGCCGTCGTCTACGACGGCGACGTCCTGGGCAACATCATGGCGAACCTGCCACCGAAGTCCGCGACCCTGCCGGGTGCGTGGAACGACCGGCGATCCTACTGACGGGGCATGACCATGCGAAACCACATGAACTCTTCACGCGCGCATCGGGGATTCAGCCTGATCGAGGTCCTGGTCGCCGTCGTCATCCTGTCCACGGGCCTGCTGGCGCTGGCGGCGTTGCAGGGAAGCCTGACCAAGGCTTCCGCCGACGCCAAGGTGCGCACCCAGGTGGCAAGCCTCCTGCAGGGGCACCTCGACCAGATCAGGACGACCGGGTACCCCGCGCCGGGTACCGTCACCGATACCTGCGCGACCAACGCCGGCGGGGATTTCGTGCCGACGGCGTTCTGCACGCAGAACGGGCTCGCCGGGATGTCCGTCACGCGGACGATCACACGGTTCACCAGCCCGGCGGGCGGCGCGTTCGCCAGTCCCGGGAATGCCACTGATCCCGCGCAATTCGCCCGGGTGACGCTGGCCGCGACCTGGACGGATGCCAACGGCGCGACCAACCGGCGACTGGCGATGACGTCCGACATCAGCGCCCTCGCGCTGGAGGACGAGATCATCGTGCCGCCCGACGACAGCGGGCAGGGCGGGCAATCGCCGATCGTCCGTCAGCTGACCCCCGCGACCGCGGGCGTGATCCCGATCGCGATGGGTGGCAACGATGCCACGGCCGCGACCAACCCGAAGCCGGAGTTGGTCGGCCAGCGCAACAACCAGAAAGTGGTCTCGACCAACTTCAATGTCCTGACGTACACGAACGAAGGCAGCAATATCGTGCGCGTGCAGCGCCGGATCGAGAATTCCCTCGTCAAGTGTTCCTGCCAATACGGGGCAGGCGGGACGAACCTGCCGCTGATCTTCCGTGCGCCGCAATGGCCCGCGATCTGGACCGGCGACGCCTACGAGGTTTACAAGCCGGATCCGGCCGCGACCGCGCCCGGGGCGACCCTCGCCAACCCGGCCGGCCCGACCCCCGGCGTCGACCAGAGCGCGCTCTGCCAGGAGTGCTGTCGCGACCACCATGACGTGGCATCGAACCTCGTCAAGTTCGATCCCGAGCGGACCACCAATGGCGTAAGCAAGTACCGCCGCGACAACAGCAACGCGCTGGTGACCGTGAATCCGACCAACAACCAGACCTACCTCAACGCCTGCCGCGTGATCCGCGTGGACGGCTTCTGGCGGACGGCGGCGGACACGTACCAGCGCCAGTTCGGATTGCTGGAGACGGAGACGGTGAATTTGGGTCAGGCACGCACGGGCTTGCCGACGGCAACCGCCACCACGGCCTATACCGGTTTCGTGAGGGACTACCTGAAGCAATACAACGGCACGTTTGCGAGCGGGCCCCCGATTTCGGCAGATACGATGTTCAATACGCCGAGCCGTGGCTTGAACAATCCCTCCACCGTGCTCATCGCCAGCGTCAGTGCCACGGACTACCGCTACCTCCATGGCCGTGGGCTCTACGTCGACTACCTGGAGGCGAAGGCACGGCAGAGGCTGCAGGACGTGCTGGCCGACACCGGGCAACGGGGCCGTTGCCCCCAGACGCCCACGGCAACGCCAATCGAGGAGTGCATCCTGCCCTACCTGCCGTTCACCACCGTCAACCTGACGGAGATCGCGCAGTGGCTGGCAAGCGACACGACCGTATTGACGGTGAATAGCCGGAACCTGCTCGCCACGAACCCCGCGCAACCTTCCGGAAGCCGCACCATCGGCCGAAAGATCGGAACCTCGGACAATACCGGCAGCGCGCGCAAGTCGAACTCGGGCATCGCGATTATCGCCAGCGTCGACCGTAACCAGGAGTTGATCGACCTGCAGGTCGGCGGCGTCGATCCGACCGACGACAGCGACATCGCCTCCGACGTCCAGCCCTTCCTGGTCGGCGGCATCGTCACCACCAAGGATAGCTTCGACGTCCGCGTCAGCGGCGGCGGTCTCGCACCACGCGTCTTCTACAGCCTTAACCTGGACGTCGGCGAGTGCCTGAAGCCCGCGAACAGCGACCATCGCTGCGTCACGAACTCGATACTCCCGCTGGGCGGCTCGATCAGGCTGGAGAACTACTGGATCGAGACAACCACGACGCTCTCCCGGACCACCACCTGTTTGTTCAACGGGAGCCCACGCACCGCGACGGACACCATCCCGGTGCCGACGTTCCGCAACTACGCGGTGACTTCGGTGACCCGCAACGGTTCCGCCTTCGGAACGATCGGCGCGGCCGCCAACGACGGCAAGACCTCCGAAACCACCACGATCACCTTCGGGTCCGTCGGCGCTAACGACCTGCTCGTGGCGACCCTGACTGAACAGGCCGGCAGTCCCACCTACGCGACGATCGCCAGTTGCACCACCAACGGCGGCGGGAACCAGATCAACAACATCGTCTGGACGAAGCCCTGGACGTTGCCCTGACTGCGCGGTTGACGGCACTCCGGGCGGGCCGCAGAATATGCGGCCCGCCCGAATAGCTCAGCTGGTTAGAGCACTTGACTGTTAATCAGGGGGTCGTTGGTTCGAGTCCAACTTCGGGCGCCAGATGCGGCCAGTACCGGCAAAAGCCAGCCTTCGGGCTGGTTTTTGCGTTCCTGGGCCGGCCTCGGGCGTCGTGGCGGCCAGGCCCGGTTCGCACGCTGGTCGGCGTCAGGGCAAAGCCAGCACGCAGCGATCGGCGGCGGCCTGGCTGGGGCGGCCCGCACGCAGGCGGCCGTCGTTCGCCAGGACCAGCGTAGTGGCGTGCGCCGGTCCGCGGCGGTCGCACAGGGTAAACGTCACGTTGGACCCGGCGTTGCCGCCATTGGGCTGGAAGACGAGGCGGGTCCGGCCGGAGGTGGACTGCAGGCGCACGTTGTCGTCCAGCGCAGGAGCCTTGTGGAGGAGTATTTCGCCGGCATCGCGATTGCGATTCCCGTTCGCGTCGGCAAACGCCATCCAGCCGCCGCTCCAGTCCAGGTCGCCGCTGCAGGTCAGCTTCGACTGATCGGGGCAGGCGACGACCTCCACCGTTGCAAGCGCGGAGTATCGGACCGCCTCGAGCAGGGTGGCGGCAAGCTGCCCCCTCGCGGCGCTGCCGTGGGCCGCCGCCGATGCCCCGGTCCAGGCCGATACCGCCACGACCAGCAACACCGCTACCACGCACAGCGCGGCCAAGGCCTCGATCAACGTGAATCCGGCAATGCGCCTCGACATGGGGGCTCCTGCGGCGGGGGGTCTGGGACAGGTTGCATCGCATTGGGCCCGGTGAGGATCGGGCCCATGATGTCGCTGGGGTAGGGAAATCCCCCGGGTGAATGTCAGCCGTGGATTGGACGGGATGACACTCCCGCAGGCCCGCGGCACGGGCCGGTGCCGCCGTCTGGAAAAGGCAAGCGCCAATGTTTTCTGCTGCTGCCACGGCCACCTAGGAGCGGGCGCCCCGGCGGCGCCAGAGCGATGCCCCCCGTCGGTGAACCGGCGGACGCGGCCCACATGGGCAGACGGGTGACGATAGACTGGCCGATGCTTCCCACGGGTATCCCATGAACGACGCCAAGCAAGATGCCGCGCCAGCCCCGGATCGGTTCCGCCTCGTCTCGCCGTACTCTCCTGCCGGCGACCAACCGCAGGCAATCGAGCGGCTCATCGACGGATTCGAGGCCGGGCTCGCCCACCAGACGCTGCTCGGCGTCACCGGCTCGGGCAAGACCTACACCATCGCCAACGTGATCCAGGCGGTGCAGAAGCCGACCCTGGTGATGGCGCCCAACAAGACGCTCGCGGCGCAGCTGTATGGCGAATTCAAGTCGTTCTTTCCGCACAACGCGGTGGAGTACTTCGTCAGCTACTACGACTACTACCAGCCCGAGGCCTACATCCCCTCCTCGGATACGTTCATCGACAAGGACAGCTCGATCAACGAGCACATCGAGCAGATGCGGCTGTCGGCGACCAAGGCGTTGCTCGAGCGCCGCGACGCGATCATCGTGTGCACGGTGTCAGCGATCTACGGCCTCGGCGACCCCAACGAATACTTCAAGATGGTCCTGCACATGGTGCGCGGCGAGCGCATCGACCAGCGCGAGCTGATACGCCGCCTGACCGAGATGCAGTACACGCGCAACGACACCGAGTTGCGCCGTGCCACCTACCGCGTACGGGGCGAGGTGATCGACGTGCATCCGGCCGAGTCCGACGCCGAGGCGCTGCGCATCGAACTGTTCGATGGCGAGATCGAGAAGCTGACGTTGTTCGACCCGCTCACCGGCGAGACGATGCGCACCCTTCCTCGTTACACCATCTATCCCAAGTCGCATTACGTCACCACCCGGCGCACCGTGCTCGACGCGATCGAGGCGATCAAGGCGGAGTTGCCGCCCCGGCTGGAGCACTTCTACGCGGAGAACAAGCTGGTCGAGGCGCAGCGGCTGGCACAGCGCACGCAGTTCGACCTGGAGATGATGGCCGAGGTCGGCTACTGCAACGGCATCGAGAACTACTCGCGACACCTGACCGGGCGCATGCCCGGCGAGGCCCCGCCATGCCTGTTCGACTACCTGCCGCCCGACGCGCTGCTGGTGGTCGACGAGTCGCACGTGACCGTGCCGCAGATCGGCGCGATGTACAAGGGCGACCGCTCGCGCAAGGAGACGCTGGTGGAATTCGGTTTCCGGCTGCCGTCGGCGCTGGACAACCGGCCGCTGCGCTTCGAGGAGTGGGAGCTGCGTTCGCCGCGCACGATCTTCGTCTCGGCCACCCCGCGCGACTACGAGCGCCAGAAATCCGAAGGGCAGGTGGTGGAGCTGGTCGTGCGGCCGACCGGGCTGGTCGACCCGGAAGTGGAGATCCGCCCCGTCGCCACGCAGGTCGACGACGTCCTCGGCGAGATCAGCGCGCGCGTGGCGATGGGCGACCGCGTGCTCATCACCACGCTGACCAAGCGCATGGCAGAGAACCTCACCGAGTACCTCGCCGAGCACGACGTGCGCGTCCGTTACCTGCATTCCGACGTGGACACGGTCGAACGCGTCGAGATCATCCGCGACCTGCGCCTTGGCAAGTTCGACGTCCTGGTCGGGATCAACCTGCTGCGCGAGGGCCTGGACATGCCCGAGGTGTCGCTGGTTGCGATCCTCGACGCCGACAAGGAGGGATTCCTGCGGTCGGCCGGCTCGCTGATCCAGACCATCGGCCGCGCCGCGCGCAACCTGCGCGGCAAGGCGATCCTGTACGCGGATCGCATCACCGCTTCGATGCAGGCAGCCATCGACGAAACCGACCGCCGCCGGCAGAAGCAGGTCGAGTACAACCTCGAGCACGGCATCACCCCGAGGAGCATCGAGCGTGCGGTGATGGACGTGATGGAGGGGGCGCGCAGCGAGCCCGCGCTGGTGAAGAAGGGGGGCACGCGGCGGGTGGCGGAGGCGTCCGAGGATTACGCCGCGCTCGATCCCGCCCAGATGGCCGCCAAGGTCAAGGCGTTGGAGCAGCGGATGTACGAGCACGCGCGCGACCTGGAGTTCGAGGACGCCGCGCGCGTGCGCGACCAGATCCGGCGCCTCAAGGATGTCGCGCTGCGCACTTGAATCGTGGCTCCGCGGTCCCGGTGGCCCAGCGCGGAAACATTGGCTTCACCCCCTTGGTGGGACAGTGGGCGCCCCCACCAAGGAGCAGTCGCATGGGTCTTTTCGATTTCGTCAGGAACGCCGGCAAGAAGATCTTCGGCAAGGACGACGACAAGCAGGACGTGACCAAGCCGCTTAGCACGCATCTTCGCGAGCATGGCATCGATCCATCCGGCATCCAGTTCAAGTTCGAGGGGGATGGCACCGTCGTGATGACGGGCGTCGTCCCAGACCAGGAGACGCGCGAGAAGGCGGTCCTCGTCGTCGGAAACGTGGAAGGCGTGGCGCGCGTGGACGACCGGCTGTGGATCGGTGCCAAAGGCTCGGCCCCGGGCGCCGGCACGACGGTCGAGCATGGCTCGGCAGGCAGCCAGACCGGGTGGTCCTCCAGGACGTATACGGTGAAGTCCGGCGACACCTTGTCCAAGATCGCCAAGGAGATGTACGGGGACGCCGGCAAGTACCCGCAGATCTTCGAGGCGAACCGGCCCATGCTCAAGGACCCGGACGAGATCTACCCCGGACAGGTGCTGCGCATCCCGAACTGAGCCGATCCGATCCTGGCCGCCGAGGGGGGCGCGCCCGGCTTGCCGGGTTGGGGGCCGACGGGCTAAACTCCGCGCCCCTTGCCGGTGGTTTTCCGCCGGCCAGCGGGCGGTTAGCTCAGCGGTAGAGCACTACCTTGACATGGTAGGGGTCACAGGTTCGAACCCTGTACCGCCCACCACTCCCTGGGGGTGGATTTCGGCAACGGCGCGGCGTCCCGTCCGCGCCGTTTGCGTTTCCGGGGCGCGCAGCCGGCGGCATGCGGCAACGTCTCCCCCATTCGCCGCCCGGCCCGACAGGCTTCCTGCGACATTCCCTGCGACATTCCGGCCGAGACGCCGTCCTCAGACGAGCATCCGGGCAGCGAACAGCTTCTCGTAGTCCGGTCGGCACGCCTCCGCGACGGCTGCCGCATCCCCTGTCAGCCCGACCGATCGGCGAGCGGGCGGTCCGAATCCGGTCGAGGACAGCACGGCGTCGTACCAGTAGGGCGCCCAGACGCCGTCGCTTTCGCGGGGCCCTGGCGGCCAGGACAGCATGTCCGCGAGGAAATCGATGCCCAGCTCCTCGCACAGGGCCCGCAGGTGCGATTCCGGGTCGCGCAGGAATTCGCCGGAGTCGATCACCGGCGGTGGGATGCCGTCCGCGGAGAGCCGCTCGAACAGCAGCGCCTGCTGGGGACTACCGATGTCCTCGGGGCTGACGGTGTCGCGGGTGCGCAGGTAGGAGGCGACGACCTGGGCCGGGTCGCGGATCAACAGCACGTTGTGCAACCTGCCGATCCAGCTGAGGTCCATGCCCGGCAGCAGGTGGTGGGTCATGTGTTTCTGGTACCAGATCGGCCGCTCGCCGGGCGCGGGCCCGTTGGCCAGCGCATCGACCACCCGCCGCCAGTCGCAGTCGCCGGCCGCGATGACCTCGTCGCGCCCGGGATGGTCGGCGCCCGTCGCGGACAGGTAATGGGCATACAGGGGCTCGTCGCTGACCGCGCAGTCGGGACGGTTTGCCCAGGCCCGCATCATCGCGGTGGAGATGTTGCGCGGACCGCTCCACATCGCGATGCGCAACGGTTGCGCGGTCGCCCTCATGCCAGCCGGACGCCGGCGCGGAACGCCGCGTCGCGGTCCGCCAGCTCCCGATACAGGCGTTGCAGGCGCTCGACCATCGGTCCGCGTCCGTCGCTGATCGCCCGCCCGTCGATCTCGCGCACCGGCACCACGCCGGCGAAAGTGCCGGTGACGAAGGCCTCGCTGGCGCCGTAGGCCTCGGTCAGGCTGAAGTTCTTCTCCCGGGCGGGGATGTCGTGCTGGCGGCACAGGCGCAGCACGTTGTCGCGGGTGATGCCGCCAAGGCAGTAGTCGCCAGTCGAGGTCCAGACCTCGTCCCGGCGCACGATGAAGAAGTGGGTCGAATTGCAGGTCGCGACGAAGCCATGTGGATCCAGCATCAAGGCCTCGTCGGCTCCCGCGGTATACGCCTGGATGCAGGCGGTGATGCAGTTGAGCTTGCTGTGGCTGTTGAGCTTGGGGTCCTGCACGTCCGGGTAGCCACGGCGGACATGGACCGTGGCGAGGCGAATCCCGCGCTCGATGATGGCCGGTTGCGGCGTCTTGTACTCCGGGATGATGACCACGGTCGCCTTGCCGACGGTCAATCGCGGGTCCTGGTACGGGGTGAGCTTCGTGCCTCGGGTGACCATCAGCCGGACGTGGACGCCATCCTCCATGGCGTTTGCGGCCAGCGTGTCGTGGATCGCGCCGGCCAGCGCGCCGCGGTCGAGTCCCACGTCCAGCGCGATCGCCTTGGCGCCCTCGTAGAGGCGATCCAGGTGGGCGTCGAGGAACAGGGGCTGGCCCTGGTGCACGCGCAGGCCCTCCCAAACGCCGTCGCCGAGCACGAAGCCGCCGTCGAACACCGAGACCATGGCCTGGTCGCGCGGCTTGAACTCCCCGTTGACGTAGATGCGGACGTGCGCGTTGCGGGGGTCGTCGACGAAATCGTGCGTGCCGTGGGCCATGCGCTACTCCCGGTGTCCAGCCGATGGTAACCAAGCCCGCCGGGCCTGGGGATTGCGTTGACTTGGCCCGTCCCAGCCACTAAGTTTGCCGCAGCGACACATCCACTAGGCGGCCCGCGGCAACGCCGGCCGAGCGTGCGACATGGACACTACCACCGCCCAAGCTTGAGCCGTCCCGAGGCATCCGCATCCCGCAGGCGCCCTCGTGGCGCTTTTTTGTTGCCCCACGGCCGGGCCAGGCCCCGCCGCACCGTCCGACCTTCTCCTGCGCAGACCCAAGAGCCGCACCCATGATCAACATCACGCTCCCCGACGGCAGCCGCCGCAGCTTCGACCATCCCGTGTCCGTCATGGACGTGGCCCGCGACATCGGCCCGGGCCTGGCCAAGGCCACCGTGGCCGGCAAGGTCGACGGCCGCCTGGTCGATGCCTGCGACACCATCGACCATGACGCGGCGCTGCAGATCATCACGCCGAAGGATGCGGAAGGCGTCGAGATCATCCGGCATTCGGCGGCGCACCTGGTCGGGCACGCGGTGAAGCAGCTGTACCCGGACGCCAAGATGGTGATCGGCCCGGTGATCGAGGAAGGCTTCTATTACGACATTTGGCACGAACGCCCCTTCACGCCCGAGGACCTGGCCGCGATCGAGAAGCGGATGGGCGAACTGATCGAGACCGAGTACGACGTCGTCAAGAAGATGACGCCCCGCCAAGAGGTGATCGACACCTTCACGGCGCGTGGCGAGGACTACAAGCTGCGCCTGATCGCCGACATGGACGACGACGTCACCCACATGGGCCTGTACCACCATGAGGAGTACGTCGACATGTGCCGGGGTCCGCACGTGCCCAACACGCGCTTCCTGAAGGCCTTCAAGCTGACGCGCATCTCGGGGGCCTACTGGCGCGGCGACGCGAAGAACGAGCAGTTGCAGCGCATCTATGGCACGGCCTGGGCCGACAAGAAGCAGCTCTCGGCCTACATCCAGCGCATCGAGGAGGCCGAAAAGCGCGACCACCGGCGCATTGCGCGGCAGCAGGACCTGTTCCACCTCCAGGAGGAGGCGCCCGGCCTGATCTTCTGGCATCCCAAGGGTTGGGCGATCTGGCAGGTCGTCGAGCAGCACATGCGCCGGGTCTATCGCGACAGCGGCTACGCGGAGGTCCGCTGCCCGCAGATCCTGGACGTCGCCTTGTGGAAGAAGTCCGGGCACTGGGACAACTACAAGGACAACATGTTCTTCACCGAGTCCGAGAAGCGGACCTACGCGCTCAAGCCGATGAACTGCCCGGGGCACGTCCAGGTGTTCAACCAGGGCCTGCACAGCTACCGGGACCTGCCGATCCGCTACGGCGAGTTCGGCGCCTGCCACCGCGACGAGCCCTCAGGCGCGCTGCACGGCATCCTGCGGGTGCGCGGCTTCACCCAGGACGACGGCCACGTGTTCTGCACGGAAGACCAGGTCGAGGGGGAGGTCACCGCCTTCCACCGGCAGGCCATGCAGGTCTACGGCGACTTCGGCTTCGAGGACGTCCAGCTCAAGATCGCCCTGCGCCCGGAGTCGCGGCTGGGGGAGGATGCCACCTGGGACAAGGCCGAGGAGGCGCTTAGAGCGGCCTTGCGGTCGGCCGGGGTGGAATGGGAGGAGCTGCCGGGCGAGGGCGCGTTCTACGGGCCCAAGATCGAGTACCACCTCCGCGACGCCATCGGCCGGACCTGGCAGCTGGGCACCATGCAGGTCGACTTCATGATGCCGGAGCGGCTCGGGGCCGAGTACGTCGACGAAGCCAGCCAGAAGCGCCATCCGGTGATGCTCCACAGGGCCATCGTCGGCTCCATGGAGCGCTTCATCGGCATCCTGATCGAGCACCACGCCGGGAGCCTGCCGGCATGGCTGGCGCCGGTCCAGGCGGTGGTGATGAACATCACCGACGCCCAGGCTGACTGGGTGGGCGAGGTCCGGAAAACCCTTGCAAATCAAGGCTTCCGGGTCGCCGCGGATTTGCGCAACGAGAAGATCGGCTATAAGATCCGCGAGCACACGTTGCAGCGCGTGCCGTACCTGCTCGTGGCCGGGGACCGCGAGAAGGAAAACGGGACGATTGCCGTGCGCACGCGGTCGGGGGAAGATCTGGGGACGATGACGGTCACGGACTTCGCCGCGCGCTTGCGCAGCGGGCACGCAGCGGCATGATGCATTGAAACAGGGGCGCGCCCGGCGAGGGCGCGCACCCGCAGCCCCGGAAGCTTCGCGCGTCCGGCACGAGTCACTTTGGAGATCGACACAATCAGCAACCTTGATAAGCAGCATCGCAGGAACCAGGACATTCGCGTCCCGAATGTCCGCGTCATCGGCGACGACGGAGAAATGATCGGCGTACTGACGCGCGAGGAGGCCCTGCAGAAGGCCCAGGACGCCGGCCTCGACCTGGTCGAGATCCAGCCGCACGCCGATCCGCCGGTCTGCCGGATCATGGACTTCGGAAAGTTCAAGTTCGAGGCCCAGAAGAAGGCCAACGCGGCCAAGAAGAAGCAGAAGCAGGTCGAGATCAAGGAAGTGAAGTTCCGGCCGGTCACCGATGTCGGCGACTACGAAATCAAGATGCGCAAGATGCGCGCCTTCCTGGAAGACGGCGACAAGATCAAGGTGAACATCCGCTTCCGCGGCCGCGAGATGAGCCACCAGGAGCTGGGCCGCGAGATGGCCGCACGGATCGAGGCCGATCTTGGCGAGGACATCGTCGTCGAGTCCCGCCCTCGGCTGGAAGGCCGCCAGATGGTGATGATGATCGCCCCCAAGAAGAAGACCTGATCCCGTACAGCACGCGCATGCGGACCCTTTCTCCTGCGCAGCGCGGGATGGGAATGGGGTGGAGGAGCGCTGCTGGCGCGGGTAATCCGCGTCGCACCCCGATGAACGCGCTCCCGCGCCTCCTCGCGAAGTGCGGAGGGGAGCGGCGCCGCGGCGGGCGGCTCGTCCTCCACCGGTCGCGCATCGTCATGTCGTGACGGGGCCATGGCCGGGAAATCGCACCCGGGAGGATCGAGCGCCGTCCAGGCGAGGCAGGCCGCCCGCCAAACCGCGCCTGCCGGGACGGAACCCGCTGATTCGCAAGGAAACATTGCAAGCCGGCCGCACAGCCGCCATAATGGCCGGCCCGGTGCGCCGGGACAGCCCGTAGGGCACCAGGACCCCTCGTCGATCCGCCCAGGATCAACGACTTACAACCGGCAAGGGCAGGACGGAAAGCGTGGCGACAGCCACCGCCCAGGCCAGTATCGATTTCGCAAGGACACTCCAATGCCTAAGATCAAGACACATCGGGGCGCGGCCAAGCGCTTCCGGAAGACGGCTTCCGGCAAGTACAAATGCGGCCACGCCAATCGCAGCCACATCCTCACCAAGAAGGCGACCAAGCGGAAGCGCAACCTCCGGCAGACGAACCATGTTCGTGCCGAGGACGCGGGCCGCCTGGACCGCATGCTTCCCTACTTGTGAGGAGATAAGAAATGGCACGAGTCAAACGTGGTGTACAGGCGCGCCGGCGCCACAAGAAGGTCCTCAAGCAGGCGAAGGGTTACTACCACGCCCGCCGCAAGGTGTTCCGCGTCGCCAAGCAGGCGGTCACCAAGGCGCTGCAGTACGCCTACATCGGCCGCAAGCAGAAGAAGCGCAACTTCCGCTCGCTGTGGATCACCCGCATCAACGCGGCGGCCCGCATCAATGGCATGAGCTACAGCCGCTTCATCAATGGCCTCCTGAAGGCCGGCATCACCCTGGATCGCAAGGTGCTGGCGGACATCGCCGTGCACGACGCCAAGGGCTTTGCCGCGTTGGCGGAGAAGGCCAAGGGCGCGCTCGCAGCGTAAGTTCGTCGACCCCGGGCGGCCTGCGCCGCGGCGCAGGCTGGTGGGGTTCGCCAACGAGGTACACGCATGGGGAAGGGCGCAAGTCCTTCCCCATGTTCGTTTTCGGGGATTGCCTGATCGACACGGCCACCGAGTTGGACGGCCGGCGAACGATCCAGCCGCCATCCGTTGCAGCCGCACCTGAGAGGGGCCAAGGCTGTGCGAGGATGGCGATTCGTTTGGGAATGACCGTCAAATGAGCGACATCGAATCGTTATCGGCGCAGGCGCTAGCCGACATCGCGGAGGCTCGAACGCCGGAGGTCCTGGAGGCCCTGCGCGTCTCCCTGCTGGGCAAGCAGGGCAGCATCACCGCGCAACTCAAGACCCTGGGCGCGTTGCCGGGGGACCAGCGCAAGGCGGCCGGCGAGGCGATCAATCGCGTGCGGGACAGCATCGGCGCGGCATTGTCGGAGCGCAAGGCGGCGCTGGAGGATGCGGCGCTCGACGCCCGGCTCGCGACCGAGTCCATCGATGTGACCTTGCCCGGGCGCGATTCGGGGCTGGGCGGATTGCACCCGATCAGCCGGACCATGGAGCGGATCGCGCAGATCTTCGGCCAGCTCGGATACGAGTCCGCGGACGGTCCCGAGATCGAGGACGACTGGCACAACTTCGAGGCCCTGAACTTCCCGCCCCACCACCCGGCGCGGGCGATGCACGACACCTTCTATTTCGACGACGGCCGGCTGCTGCGCACGCACACCTCCGGGGTGCAGGTGCGCTACATGCAGGACCTCCTGGCAGCGGGCGGGGCGCCCCCTCTGCGGATGATCGCGCTGGGCAAGGTCTACCGCTCCGATTCCGACCAGACGCATACGCCGATGTTCCACCAGTGCGAGGGGCTGCTCGTCGACGAGCACGCCAGCTTCGCCGACCTCAAGGGCACGCTCGCCGCCTTCGTCCGTGCCTTCTTCGAGCGCGATTTCGAGATGCGATTCCGGCCCAGCTACTTCCCATTCACCGAGCCATCGGCCGAGGTCGACATCGCCTGGCAGCAGGCCGATGGTTCGTCGCGCTGGCTGGAAGTGCTCGGCTGCGGCATGGTGCACCCAGCCGTGCTGCGCAACGTCGGGATCGATCCGGAGCGCTACACGGGTTTCGCGTTCGGCATGGGCGTGGAGCGGCTGGCGATGCTGCGCTACGGCGTCGACGACCTGCGCAGCTTCTTCGAGAACGACGTGCGCTTCCTGCGCCTGTTCGCATGAGAACGCCGCGATGAAATTCTCCGAAAACTGGCTTCGGCAGCACGTTCGCATCGACGACACTCGCGAGCGGCTCGTGGAGACGCTCACCGCCATCGGCCTGGAGGTCGAGGATGTCGCACCGCTGGGCGAATCGCTGGACGGCATCGTGGTGGGGCGGATCGTCGAATGCGCCCCGCATCCGCAGGCCGATCGGCTGCAGGTGTGCCAGGTGGACGCGGGGACCGGGGCGCCTCTGCAGGTCGTGTGCGGCGCGCCGAACGTACGAGCAGGCCTGTGCGCGCCGCTGGCGCTGGTCGGCGCCACCGTCGGGGCGATGCGGATCAAGGCCGCCGAGCTGCGTGGCGTGGCGTCGAACGGCATGCTCTGTTCGGCCAAGGAACTCGGGCTGGACGAGGACGCCTCCGGCCTGCTCGAATTGCCCGCCGATGCGCCCGCGGGCACGCCGCTGTCCGATTACCTCGGCCTGCCGGACGCCAGCATCGAACTGAAGCTGACCCCCAATCGTGCCGACTGCTTCAGCCTGCGCGGCATCGCGTTCGATGTCGCCGCCGCCTGCGGAGGCATGGCGGTGGAATCCGTGGCCACGCCGATGCCGGCCCTCGGGGAGGGGAGCGTGGCGGTCGAGCTGGACGCTGGCGCCGACGCGCCTCGCTACGTGGGGCGCGTGATCGCCAACCTCGATCCCGGGGCCAGGACCCCGGTGTGGATGGCCGAACGCCTGCGCCGCAGCGGCATCCGCCCGCTGTCGTTGCTGGTGGATGTCACCCAGTACGTGATGCTGGAAACCGGCCAGCCCATGCATGCGTTCGATCGCGACCTGCTGCAGGGTCCGGTCGGCGTGCGCCGGGCCCGCGACGGCGAGACGCTGACCCTGCTCGACGGACGCGACGCGCGGCTCGACGACGGCTTCCTGGTCATCACCGACGGGAACGGCACCAGCGGCGGTCGCCCGATCGCCCTGGCCGGCGTGATGGGCGGTCTCGACACCCGGGTCACCACGGACACCCGCAACGTGTTCCTCGAAGCTGCGCATTTCGCCCCGTCGGCGATCATCGGCCGGGGCCGCAAGCTGGGGCTGCACACCGACGCCTCGCATCGCTTCGAACGCGGCGTCGACCCCGAGTTGCCGCGCACCGCCATCGAGATCGCCACGCGGCTGATCGTCGAGATCGCGGGCGGCGCGCCCGAGCCCGTCGTGGAGGCCGTGCTGCCGGAACACCTGCCGAAACCCGTGCGCATCGGCTTGCGCCGCGACCGCCTGCAACGGGTGCTGGGACTCCGGATCGAGGACACGGAGGTCGAGCGCATCCTGCGTGCCCTCGGACTGGCCGTGGAAGCGGATGGACAGGGATGGCAGGTGACGCCGCCCGCGCGCCGCTTCGACCTGGCCATCGAGGAAGACCTGATCGAGGAAGTCGCCCGCATCCATGGCTACGACGCCATTCCGGCGACCCTCCCCGGCGGCGCGACCCGGTTGGTGGTGGCGCCGGAGAGTGAGCTCGCCGAGGCGGACCTGCGCCGCCAGATGGTGGCCCGGGACTTCATCGAAGCGGTGAACTACGCATTCGTGGACGCGAACCTGCTCGAGACATGGCAGGCGTCCGAGTCCAGCGTCCCGCTCGCCAATCCGCTCAGCGCGGAACTCGGCGCGATGCGCACGCACCTCCTGCCCGGGCTGGTCGACGCGCTGGCGCGCAACGCGGCGCGCCAGCAGGCGCGCGTACGCCTGTTCGAACTGGGGAAGGTGTTCGCGCGCGCCAGCGGGGACGCCGGCCTGGCGCCGGTCGAGACGCGGCGCATCGCGGCCGCTGCCATCGGCGACGCCCGGGCCGCGCATTGGGATGCCGCATCGCGCCCCGTCGACTTCCATGACCTCAAGGGCGACCTCGAGAGCCTGGCCGGATTGTCGGGCGCGTCCCTCCGGTATCGACCCTCCTCGGCGGCGTGGGGCCATCCCGGCCGCTCCGCCGACGTTTACGCCAGCAATGATGGCGAGGACGTCCACGTCGGCTGGATCGGCGAGCTGCATCCACGGCTCCTGCGCGCGCTCGACCTCGACCATCGGGTGCTTGCCTTCGAGGCCGACCTGGCGGTGCTGCAGCGCCGCAGGATTCCGGGCGCAAGACCGTTGTCGAAGTTCCCGTCCGTCCGCCGGGACCTCGCGTTCGTCGTTCCCGAGGACGTGGCGTGGGCAGCGGTGTCAGGCACCGTGCGAGCAGCGGCAGGCCCCGTGCTGCGTGGCCTGGAGCTGTTCGACCGCTACGTCGGCAAGGGGGTCGAAAGCGGTTGCAAGAGTTTGGCCATGGGCTTGATTCTGCAGGAAGATTCCCGCACTCTGACCGACCGCGAAGTGGACGAGGTGGTGGCCCGGGTCATCGCAGCGTTGCAAGGGGACCATGGCGCGGTGATGCGCGGCTGATGTTGCTCAGGGGGACGACATGGCATTGACCAAGGCAGAGATGGCCGAGCGCCTCTACGAAGAGGTCGGGCTGAACAAGCGGGAGGCGAAGGAATTCGTCGACGCCTTCTTCGCCACCTTGCGCGAAGCGCTGCACGAGGGTCGGCAGGTCAAGCTGTCGGGTTTCGGCAACTTCGACCTTCGACGCAAGAACCAGCGGCCTGGCCGCAACCCCAAGACCGGCGAGGAGATTCCGATCTCGGCGCGTACCGTCGTCACCTTCCGCCCCGGACAGAAGCTCAAGGAACGGGTCGAAGCCTACGGTGGGGACGGGGGATCGCGACATGCTTGACCCCGGCAGCAACCGCGAACTGCCCCCGATCCCGGCCAAGCGTTATTTCACCATCGGCGAGGTCAGCGAGTTGTGCGACGTCAAACCGCACGTGCTTCGCTATTGGGAAACCGAATTCCCGAGCCTGAGTCCGGTCAAGCGCCGCGGCAACCGGCGCTACTACCAGCGCCACGACGTGCTCATGGTTCGCCAGATCCGGGGCCTGCTCTACGAGCAGGGCTACACCATCGGGGGCGCCCGGCTTCGGCTGGAAGGCGACGGCGCCAGGCAGGAGTCCGCCCTGAGCAGCCAGATCATCCGGCAGGTCCGCATGGAGCTCGAGGAAGTCCTGCAGCTGTTGCGCAGGTGACTTGAAGCCGTGGCGCCGCCAGGCGCCCAGTCAGCTGGTCGCCCCCGCTCTGAGCATCAGTGCCCCGGCGGCGTGACCCGCAGCCGAGGCGGGTTCGGCCAGGGGCGCGACTCGCGGGCGACGCCTTGCACGCGGGGGACCGAAGGCCGACTCCGTCGCTGGCAGGGCGCGATGCGCTTGAGCGCCGAGGGCTAGGCTATAATCCATCCCCCAATCGGGGTATAGCGCAGCCTGGTAGCGCACTTGTCTGGGGGACAAGTGGTCGTCGGTTCAAATCCGGCTACCCCGACCAAACATGTACGCTTCGTCGCGCGACGCGTACACCTGGAATGCCCGGCCTAGCCGGGCATTTTCTTGCCCGGGATCCAGGCCGCGGCGGGAACTTGCAAGCCGCGTGTTTGTCCCATTCCGGTCGCGGCCTCCGTCGCGTCGCGCGCACCAAGTCGGGTGTCCGGACATCCGGGGATACGGAGAAGGTAATGCCGTCATCAGGTAGCTTCAGTGCCAGCGCAGCCGTGCTGTTGGGCATGGCGTGCGTGGCGTTTCCGCTACAGGCCCGGCTCCAGTCGTCGTGGGCCGCGGACGGTGGACCGGACGCGACCCGGGTGGTGGAAGTGCCAGCGGATCCATCCGTCAGGACCCTGGAAACCGTCGTCGTGAGCGGCGCGCAACCAGGCCCCGGCGTCTGGAAGCTGCGCAATGCAACCGGCCACGAACTCTGGATCCTGGGGTCGGTGAATCCGCTGCCGAAAAGGATGGAATGGCATTCGGCCGAGGTCGAACGTTTCCTGGCGCGCGCCGAGGAAGTGATCTGGCCACCCTCGCTATCGGTAGGCGCCAATGCCGGTTTCTTCGGGACCTTGGCGTTGCTGCCCAAGGCGATGGCTGCGCGCAACAATCCCGGGGGCCAGCGACTCGTGGACGTGTTGCCGGCCAACGACTACGCGCGCTGGCAGGCGTTGAAGCAGCGCTACCTGGGCCGCGACCGAGGGGTGGAGAAGCGCCGTCCAATGTTCGCGGCGATGACCTTGTACGAGGCCGCGCTGGACCGGGCCGGCCTGGCGACCGGCGGCGTCATCAGTCCGGTGGTCGATCGCGCCACCAGGGGACGCAAGGTGCGCGTGACCAAGCCCCGCTACACGATCCGGCTCGCCGATCCCAAGGCCGCGCTTGCGCAGTTCCGGGACGCCGGCATGGACGATCGCGCATGCCTGGACAAGACCATGCGCCGGCTGGAAACGGACCTGGACAATATGGTCTCGCGCGCAAACGCCTGGGCCACGGGCGACCTGGACGCCTTGCGCGCATTGCCCTACGACGACCACGCGGCCTCCTGCATTGAAGCCGCGATGGAAAGCGCCGCCCTGCGCGAGCGCGGGGGCGCCGGGTTCAAGGCCGAGATGCGGCGCGCCTGGCTCGAAGCCGCGGAGTCGGGTTTGCGGTCGAACCAGGTCACCTTCGCGGTATTGCCGATGCGCGAACTGCTGTCGGATGACGGCTATCTCTCCCGCCTGCAGGCGCGGGGATACCAGGTGCAGGCGCCGGAATAGGCGATCCTGCGTTTCGCGTTCAACACCAGCGTGGGCGCCGAGTTTCCATGAGGCCTCGGCCGGCCTCCGGCTCCTGCGTGCGCGTTCGAGGCGGGCCGACATCCTTTACGTCGCATGATTGATGACCTGGGACGGGGACCGTCTCGACGCGCGGGAGGTCCATGCATCCGGTGATCCTGCTACTCGCCCGGTCGGCCATGGCGACGACCCACTCACTGGAATCCCCCGCCCGACGGAGCCACGCCACGAAGCGACCCGGGAATGGCAATGGGTTTCGGCGGCACGCTCGGGGTCGCTTGGGCTTTCCCCCCGAAGCTCGGCCACTGGGTTGCATACCCGGGAGTGCCTAGCCGGGAGTAGGCGTACAAAATGGCAACGACCGAAGCCGGCGTCCTTCAGCCAGTCGCGGACTGCTGCGCGTGCGGCACCGTACCAGCGAGATCGGGCCAGCGCTGCAGCACGGCCTTGCGGATTCCTTCCGCATCCAGACCGGCTTCGGCCAGCAGATCTTCGCGGCTGGCATGGTGCTGGAAGGCGTCTGGCAGGCCCAGTTGAAGGATCGGCAGCACGACGCCTTCGGCTTGCAGCAGCTCGCTCACGGCGGAACCGGCACCGCCCATGCGCACGTTGTCCTCGAGGGTGACGAAACCCTCGTGCGATCGTGCCAGTTCCAGCAGCAGCGCGTGGTCCAGCGGCTTGACGAAGCGCATGTTGACCACGGTCACGCCGAGCTCGCGTCCCACGGCTTCGGCGGCCGGCACCAGCGCGCCGAAGGCGAGCAGGGCGACACGCGAGCCGTGCTGGCGGACCTCGGCCTTGCCGATGGGCAAGGCGTCCAGGTCGGGGCGGATGGCGACGCCGGGGCCGCTGCCGCGCGGATACCGCACCGCGGCCGGGCCGGCGTGGCGGAACCCGGTGCTGAGCATCTGCCGGCACTCGTTCTCGTCGGCCGGCGCCATGACCACCATGTTGGGCACGCAGCGCAGGTACGAGAAGTCCAGGTTGCCGGCATGGGTGGCGCCGTCGGGACCGACCACGCCGCCACGATCGATGGCGAACAGCACGTCGAGGTCCTGGATCGCGACATCGTGCACCAGCTGGTCGTAGCCGCGTTGCAGGAAGGTCGAGTAGATCGCGACAACCGGCTTGGCGCCTTCGCAGGCCATGCCCGCCGCCAGCGTCACCGCGTGCTGCTCGGCGATGGCGACGTCGAAGTAGCGCTCCGGGTATTCCTTGCTGAATCGCACCAGGCCCGACCCCTCACGCATCGCCGGCGTGATGGCCATCAGCGTGTCGTCGGCCGCCGCCATGTCGCACAGCCAGTCGCCGAAAACGTCGGTATAGGTCGGTTTCTTCGCGCCGGGCTTGCTGGTCACGCCCTGGGTCGGGTCGAAGGGCGACACCGCGTGGTAGCCGATCTGGTCGCCTTCGGCGCGCTCGTAGCCCTTGCCCTTCGTGGTGATGATGTGCAGCAGCTGCGGGCCCTTCAGTGTCTTCAAGGTCTTCAGCGCCGCGACCAGGGCCTTGACGTCGTGCCCGTCGATCGGCCCGGTGTAGTGGAAGCCCATTTCCTCGAACAGGGTGGACGGCACGAACATGCCCTTCCAGTGCTCTTCCCAACGGCGCACGAATTTCGCCGTCGGGTTGTTCTTGTCGCCCAGGAGCTTCTTGCCGCCCTCGCGCAGCGCGTTGAGCGTGCGGCTGCCGGTGAGCTTGCCGAGCATCCGCGTCATGCCGCCGACGTTCTCGGAGATCGACATGCGGTTGTCGTTGAGCACCACCAGCACATCGGGCTCCGGGTCCATCCCCCCTGCGTGGTTGAGCGCCTCGTAGGCCATGCCCGCGGTCATGGCACCGTCGCCGATCACCGCGACCACGCGACGGTCGTTGCCGGCACGGGCATTGGCGATGGCCATGCCCAGCGCGGCGGAAATGGACGTGGACGAGTGGCCGACGCCGAAGGTGTCGAATTCGCTCTCCTCGCGCTTGGGAAAGGGCGCGACGCCGTCCTTCTGCTTGACCGTGTGGATGCGGTCGCGACGGCCGGTCAGGATCTTGTGCGGGTAGGTCTGGTGGCCGACGTCCCAGACGATCCGGTCGTCGGGGGTGTCGTACAGGTAGTGCAGGGCGACGGTCAGCTCGATCACGCCCAGCCCGGCCCCGAAATGGCCGCCGCTGCGGCCGACCGATTCGATCAGGTAGGCACGCAGCTCATCGGCGATGGCGGGCAAATGCGCTTCGTCGAAGTCGCGCAGCTGGGCGGGCGTGTCGATGCGCGCCAGGTGGGGATAGCGGGCGGAGTCGATCATGGTGGACATTGTAAGTCCGTCGCCGCATCCGGGGCGTCGGTACCGGGCCGACGCCGCCCGGCGGCGGCCCAGGCGTCGCTCAGCGGTTGCGCAGCCGTCCCAGCAGGCCGCCGCCGGGCTTCTTCGGGGCCTCTTCCGGCTCCGGGGGCGTCTCGGGGACGAACTGCGCGTAACCGGTCACCAGGTTGGCGTTGATGAAATCGGCGACGTCGGCAGCCGGGACGCTGCTGGCGTCCGCGATTTCGGCAACCGTCGCCGGCCCCTTCATCATCGCGGTGGCGATGCGGAAGTGCTTGGGGTATTCGCGTTCGGTTTGCGGCCATTTCGCCAGCGCATAGCGCCCGTCGGCCTCGTGTTCTGGCAACAGGCTGCCTTGGCCGGCGACCAGGCCGGCCAGCCAGGCCAGCCGGGGCAGGGGTTGGGGGTCGCCGGCGGCGGCCGCTTCCGCGGTCCAGCGCGCATCGTCAAGCGTTTCGAAGTCGGATTCTTCCACCGTGCCGGAGATCGAGGGAGCGACGGACTTCAGGGCGCTTGGCCCATGCCAGGCCTGGGAGGCGGGGTCAATGAACAGGGCCGGCCCATCGCCGCGTCGATACCGAACGCGACCGGCCAGGGCGCCGGGTCTTAGCCAGTCGGCGAAGACCGGGTCGCGTGCGGGGATTTCGGGTTCCGGCGCGGCCGGTTCGGGGACCACCGGAGCCTCCACCGGCTCCGGGACGGCGTGATCGTCCTCGAATGCGTCGCCCGCCGACGCATCGGCGGGTTCCGGCTCGGCGGCGCCGCCGGCGTCGGTGGGTTCGGTGCGAACGGTGGCCTCGGGCGATGGCGCGTCGACGGAGTGGCCCGCCGCGCTTGAAGGTTGCTCGAGTTCCACCAGCAGGGCGTGCACCTTCTGGCCGTCGAAGGGGCGGCTCAGCCGGAATTCGGTCTGCGTACGCTCCACCGAGGTCAGGCCGACCACGGTCTTGCCCGCGGCGTGCAGCCGCAACCAGCTCATCGGTCCGTACATGCTGTCCATGTCGACGATGACATGGTCGGCCTCGTTCTCGGGCACCAGCTCCCAACGCTCGTCCAGCCGTTCGTTGGCCTCTGCGAAGGCGATCTTCAGGGCCACTTCGGTGTCCGGATCCATCCCGGTCAGGCCGAGGGTGAGGCTCATGGTCAATTCCTGTGAAGGCGAGATGGCAGCGCATCGAGTGTTGCGGACTCCCGCGCGCGCGTCAACGCGCGCAGGGCGACAGCTTTGGGTGGCGCCGGTCAGACCCTGACGCTTCCCGTCGCATGGCGCGCATGCCGGCCAACCGAGGCCCGTCCGTTGTGCGATGCGCCATCGCGCCGCTGGCCGGGTGCGCGTGGCCTGGTGACGAGGGCGGCGCGCCTGCAAGCAGGTCCCGGGTTCAGTTGATGCGCCGTTTCCGCCGGGGCAGGTGGTTCTTCAGGAAGTTCATCTGGTCGGCCAGGATGTTCCGGTTCGACAGGATCAGGTGCTCCACCCAGCTGGGGCGGAAGGGCACGGCGAGCAGCGGCATCGAGGCCTGGTGGGGCGTGCGGCCGCCCTTGCGCGAATTGCAGTGGAAGCAGGCCGAGACGACGTTCTCCCAGGTGTCCCGCCCGCCCTGCGACAGCGGTTTCACATGGTCACGGGTGAGCTGCTGGCGGGTGCAGTCGCGTCCGCAGTACAGGCACAGGTGCTGGTCGCGCGCGAACAGGGCGTGGTTGGTCAGCGCCGGAGTCGGATCAAGGGCATGGGGCCGGGCATGGCCGCGCGAGGCGATGATCGGGTGCAGGTCCATGGTGCTGCGCAGCCCGGTGATGCGGGAAGTGCCCCCATGCACGGTGAGGCAGGGGTCGCCCAGTGTCCAGGCCACTGCGTCGCGGGCATACAGGCAAGTCGCGTCCTGCCAGCTGATCCAGTCCAGCACGCGGCCGTGGGCGTCAAGCGAGAGCAGGCGCACGGCATCCAGGCGGGCGGGCAGGGCGTCCGAGGATGCGAAGGCGGACGCGTCATCGATCGGGGAAGCCTGCGCGGCATGGCCGCTGCCCCCGTCCCGGATCAGGCGAAGCTTCGCTCTGTCGGTCTCCATCGGGAATCCAGCTTATACGCTTTTGCCGCCGCGATGGATAGGCGCGCCTTCCACCCAGTCAGGTGCCTGCGCGGATGCGTCGCTGCTGCCTTGCATCGAGGGCGCTTGCGCTTGCAGGGCGTGCTCGAGCGGGCTTCGACCGCAACGAAGACGCTATTCAGCGGCGCCCGCCCTGCGCCCGGGGATCGGCAACAGCATCGGGACCCTGCGTTGGTAGTCGCGGTAGCGTTCGCCAAGCGCCGCGACCAGGTCGCGCTCCTCGAGGAACTTCACTGCCACGAGGATGTAGCCGGTGGTCATCAGCGCGAACAACAGGTGGCCCTGGCTCATTTCCGGCGTCGCCCAGAAGGCGACCAGGAATCCGAGCATCAACGGATGCCTCACGAAACGGTAGTAGGCCCGGGTCACGAAGGGCATGTCGGGTTCCGGCTGGCGCCTGGCATGGAGCCAGACCTGGCGCAGGCCGAACAGGTCGAAATGGCTGATCAGGAAGGTGCTCGTCAGCACGATCAGCCAGCCGGCGGCTTGCAAGCCATGCAGCAGCCACCGCACGGGTTCCGCATCGACGTGCCAGGCCATCGCCGGCAGGGGCCGCCACCACGCGAACAGGACGACCAGCACCAGGCTCGAGAACAGGACGTACGTGCTGCGCTCGATCTGCACGGGCACGAACCGCGTCCACCAGCGCTTGAATGCGGGGCGCGCCATCAGGCTGTGCTGGACCGCGAACAGCGACAACAGCGCGATGTCGACCACCAGCGCCGGCATCGCATCGCCCGGGATGCCGCTGTCGATGTGCTTGGGTACCACGAATCCGCCGACGAAGCCGATCGCGTACAGGAAGGTGAGCAGGAACACGGCGTAGCAAAGGAGGCCGTAGGCCAGTGCAACCCAGCGGATCATGGCGGTTGACTCCCAAGGGGTTCGACACGCTCGATTCTCGGCGCATCTCCGCTCCATTCATACGGGAAGCTTGTCCCGCATCGGGCATCGCACGGCGGCGAACCGGGACGAATGTCCCGGTCAGCCGTGCAGGCCCCGCCGGTGGGCGTAGACGATGGCCTCGGCGCGACTGTGCACGCCGAGCTTCTCGTAGAGATGGGAGACGTGGTTGCGTGCCGTCTTCTCGGCGATGTCGAGTTGCCATGCGATCTGCGCGTTGCTGTGGCCCTCGCACAGCAGCGCCAGCACCGCGTTCTCGCGGGGAGTCAGTTTCGGCTGGTCGGACGCCGCGATACCGTCGCTGGCTGCATGCTGCCCCGTGAACTCGAGGATGGCCTCGCGGAAATGCAACCAGGCCGACTCGTTCTCCAGCAGCACGTGGTTGGCTGACTCCAGCAGGACGAATTGCGCGTCCGGGATCTCGCGGGCAAGCCGCCGGCCCATGGCCGGGTGGTTGACCTGATCGTTGCTGGCTTGCATCACGAGGGTGGGCGTCCGCACCTTCGACAGGAGGTCGCCGACATCCACGTTGCCGCGCGCCTCCATCAGCCGCGCCCCGATCTCGGCCGACGTCGTGCGCCGGCACAGGTCGTTGAACCACTCGAGCTGCTCGGCGCTGCCCCCCGGGATGAATCGGGAGGTGAACAGCTGCCGGAACACCGGGTTGTCCTTGTCCCATCCGCTGCGCATCAGCTCGGTGATGGCGTGGAAGGTGCGGATGGCCCCGGCGTCGCCGCTCTTGTGGATGCCGGTAGCGTACCCGCCGTACAGGATCAGGTGCGAGACACGCCCCGGGTGGCGGACGGCGTAGGCGATGGCGATCGCCGCGCCCTGGCTGATGCCGAGCAGGGCGAAGGGTTCATCGATGCCCGCCGCCTCGACGACCTGTTCCAGGTCCCGGACCCAGCGCGAAAGCGAGAGGTCTCCCGCGTTCCAGTCCGTCATGCCGCAGCCGCGTTCGTCGTGGCGGACGTAGCGGTAATGGGTGGCGAAGAATCGCGTCCAGTGCCGCCAGACCGGGCTTTCCCAGTCGTACTCCAGGTGCGTCAGCCAGTTGGCCGCCTTGACCAGCGGCATTCCGCGCCCGACTTCCGCCCAGGCCAGGCTGATGTCGTCGGACGTGCGGATGTATCGGACGCTCTGTTTCATGGGCTGCCGGCACGGTGCAGTCGGGCGAGCATAGCGCGTCGCGCTTGCCGCATGCCCAAGGCGATGTCCCATGTCCAGGCAGCCGGATCGAACCGCTGCCTGATACGCGTCCAGGTCGCCGGGCTCGTCTGGCGGGCGCGTCTTGGGCTCAGGCGTCGAATGCTTCCGCAGGCAACGCCATCAACGACGACGCGCCGCTTTCCATTGCGGCGGCATGCATCCGGGTGCGGGGCAGGATGCGGGCGTAGTAGAAGCGGGCCGTTTCGCGCTTGGCGTCCTTGAATGCCTCCGGCCGGTCCGATGCCTCGGCAGCCGCGACGCTTCGCGCCCACCAGTACGCCAGCGCGACGTAGCCCGAATAGAAGAGGTAGTCGTAGCTCGCGGCGCCCAGCTCCTCCGGAACATCCGTCGCACGGGTCAGTATCGAGCGGGTCAGGGCTGCCCATTCCGTGGCCTTGTCGCGCAACGGTGCGACGAATTCCGCAATCCCGGCGCGGTGTTCGTACTCGTCGCAGAAGGCTTCGACCTCGGCGAGGAAGAGCTTCAGTCCGGCGCCCTGCGTCGCCGCGGTCTTGCGCCCGATCAGGTCCAGCGCCTGGATGCCGGTGGTGCCTTCGTACAGGGTCGTGATGCGGGCGTCGCGCGCCAGCTGCTCCATGCCGTGTTCGGCGATGTAGCCGTGGCCACCGAAGCACTGCAGCGCGTGGTAGGTGTTCTCGACGCCCCATTCGGTCTGGCAGGCCTTGGCGATCGGCGTCAGGAAACTCACGAGCACGTCGGCGCGCTCGCGCTCGCCGGGATCCGCGGCGTGCTCGGCGACGTCGACCAGCGTCGCCGCGTGCAGCGCGAGCAAGCGGCTGCCTTCGGTGAGCGACTTGATGGTCAGCAGCATGCGCCGCACGTCCGGATGCACGATGAGCGGGTCGGCGGGTTTGTCGGGGAACTTCGCTCCCGACAGCGCGCGCGATTGCAGCCGTTCTCGCGCGTAGCGCAGCGCATTCTGGTAGGCGCGGTCCGAGAGGCCGAGCCCCTGCAGTCCGACGCCCAGCCTCGCGGTGTTCATCATGGTGAACATCGCCTGCAGCCCGCGGTGCGGCTGGCCGACCAGGTAGCCCTGCGCGCCGTCGAAATTCATCACGCAGGTCGCCGAACCCTTGATCCCCATCTTGTGCTCGATGGCGCCGCAACGCAGCGCGTTGCGTCCGCCGAGGTTGCCGTCGCGGTCGACCTTGAACTTCGGGACCACGAACAACGAGATGCCCTTGGGCCCGGGTGGCGCATCCGGGAGCTTGGCGAGCACCAGGTGGACGATGTTCTCGACCAGGTCGTGCTCGCCGGCGGTGATGAAGATCTTGGTACCGGTGATGGCGTAGCTGCCGTCGTCCGCGGGCTCGGCGCGGGTGCGCAACAGGCCCAGGTCGGTGCCGCAATGGGGTTCGGTGAGGCACATGGTCCCCGTCCACCGCCCCTCGACCAGCGGCTTGAGGAAGGCGTCGTGCTGCCAGGGTTCGCCATGCTGGGTCAGCGCATCGATCGCGCTGTGCGAGAGCAGCGGGAAGTTGCCCCAGGCCAGGTTGGCGGCGTTGACCATTTCATTGAGCGGCACGCCCATCGTGTGCGGCAAGCCCTGCCCGCCCAAGTCCGGCGATGCCGTCAGCCCGGTCCACCCGCCCTCGACAAAGCGATCGAACGCTGCCTTGAACCCCGGTGGGGTGGTCACGTCGCCGCTGTCCTTGTCGTAGCGGCAACCATGCCGGTCGCCCACGGCGTTGAGCGGCGCCAGCACAACCTCGGTAAAGCGCGCGGCCTCGTCGAGCACCGCGTCGAGCACGTCGCGGGTGGCGTGCTCGTAGCCAAGCCTGGAGAACATTTCGTCGGCGCGCAGCACGTCGTAGAGCGCGAAGCGGATGTCGTTGAGCGGCGCGTGGTACGTGGTCATGGATCCTCGCCTGGGAATGCCGGGTGGTTGCCGCCGCTATTCCCGGGGCGCGCGCCCCAGGCCTTTCGTTCGAACATACTTGCGTGGGCGGCGCGTTCGATCGGCGCTTGCCGGTGTGCCCGGCTCAGCGCAGCACCCCGGCAAGGCCGGGCACGGGGCTGAGCTGGCTGTTCCGCTCGATCGTATAGGTGCGCGACCGGGCGCGGTCTTCCGGTGCCGCATCGAGGCTGCCCTCGAGCCGGTAGGCGATGCCACGCCCCGAGGCCAGCGCGTCCGCCATGCGCATGCGCGCGCCCGCCGAGGGCGTGAGCGGAACGCTCACCACGTCCGCCGATTCCGGACCGATGGTCAGCCCGGGTTGCGCCTGCAGGGTCCCGGCGGCCTCTCCGGCCACCGAGACTTCGAGCGTCACTTGCTCGAAGCGCATCGGCAGGCTGCTGTAGTTCTGGAGGCGCAAGTCGACGGTCCAACCGCCGTCGGCGCGCACGGTGAGCTGCTGGATGCTGGCCGCCGGCTCGGAAACGCGGCGCGGCGGGCCGCTCGCGCAACCGGCCAGCAGGGCGCAAGCCAGGAGAATCGACAATGCTCGCAGGTGGGTCATGCCCCGGCTCCAGGTCGTTAGGGGTCGAGAATACTACGGCCACCCGCGCCTGCTCCCGCGCGGCCGCGCTCGACTGCGGCCGCGCTAGCTGCGTCAGCGCGGTGTGCATCGGGCCGATCCCCGCCGTGAACGATGCGCGGCGGCGTCAGCGCGGCCGGATGTCCAGTTCGATGCCGACCGCCTGCAGGTCCTGCGGCTCGCCTTCCAGGTCGGCGCGGAGCAGGGGGCGGCTCTCAAGCCATGGCCTTGGCAGCTTGATGGCGAGCCTGCCGTCCGAGGCCGTGGCCTTGAGTTCGGGGATGTCCTGCGCCTCGTGCGCCCGGTGCAATAGCACGGCGATGCGCAACAGGGTGGCGGTCCGCACGGCAGGGTCGACCAGGCGGTCGGGCAACGCGTTGAAGGCGGACTTCGGGATCCTGCGGCGATGGGTGCGGACCAGGGCGGCCAGGAATTGTTGTTCCTGCCGCGAGAAGCCGGCGATGTCGGAGTTCTCCAAGATGTAGGCGCCATGCACGTGGTATTGGCTGTGCGCGATGGTGAGGCCGAGCTCGTGGATCCGTGCCGCCCACGTCAGCATCAGTCGGTCGTCCAGCGATAGCTTCCATGCATCCGCGACCTGGTCGAACAGCCGCAGGGCCGTGCGCTCGACGCGCGCGGCCTGGTCGCCGTCGATCGCGTAGCGCTGCATCAGGGCCGCGACCGAGGAGGCGCGCGGGTCGTCCTCGCTGGCGCGCCCGACCATGTCGTAGAGCACCCCCTCCCGCAAGGCCGCCTTGCTCACGGCCATGCGCTGGAGCCCGAGGGCGGCGAAGGCCGCTTCGAGCACGAGCAGGCCGCCGGCGATGACCGGCTTGCGCTCCTCGGACAGGCCGGGCAAGTCGATGTCCCGGATGCGCGTCGCCTGCAGCAGGCGCTCCCGCACCTGCGGCAATGCCTCCGCCGTGACCGCACCCTTGGTCAGCGACATGCCGGCGCAAATGGCACCGATCGCCTTGGCGGTCCCGGAGGCACCCAGCGCCTCGTCCCATCCCAGGGCCCGGAAGGGCCCGGTGAACTGCTGGAACTCGGCGGTGACTTCGGTCAGCGCCGCCTTCCATTTCTTCGCCGACAGCCTGCCGTTGCCGAAGAAGCGACGGGTGCTGGCGACGCACCCGACCTGCAGGCTTTCGCGTTCGATCGCCTCGAACCCGCTGCCGATGATGCATTCGGTCGAGCCGCCGCCGATGTCGATCACCAGGCGCAACTGGTCCGGCTTGGGCGGCTGCGCGTGGGCGACGCCCAGGTAGACCAGGCGCGCTTCCTCGCGGCCCGACACGACCTCGATGCCATGCCCGAGCGCGGCTTCGGCCGGCTCCAGGAACGCCTGCGGCGCGGCGAGCCTGCGGACGGTATTGGTGGCGATGGCGCGGACGCGGTGCGGCGGGATGTCACGGATACGCTGGCCGAACCGGGCGAGGCATTCGAGCGCGCGCTGGCGGACGACGGGATCCAGCCCGCCCTTGTCGTCCAGGCCCTCGGCCAACCGCACCATTTCGCGCAGCCGGTCGACGATGCGCAGCTGGCCCAGCATGTAGCGGGCGACCACCATGTGGAAGCTGTTGGAGCCCAGGTCGATGGCGGCGAGGAGGTCGCCGTCGCGCAGCGGGGCGGAGAGCGACTGGCTGCCGGCGACGGCGACGTTCATCCGCAGATCCTGTCGAGCAGCGCGGCCTGCGCGGAATGGGGCGTGGCGCCGTCGCCCGGCACCAGCTTGCAGTAGCTGCCGTCCGCTTGCAGTTCCCAGGCATTGAGATTGTCGGCGAGGTAGTTTTCCAGCGCCTCGTCGCGCGCGCGTGCCGCGAGTGCGGGATCGAGCACCGGGAAGCAGGTTTCCACCCGCCGCAGCAGGTTGCGCTCCAGCCAGTCGGCACTGGTGCAGAACAGCTCGGGCTTGCCGTCGTTGCCGAACCAGTAGACGCGGCTGTGTTCCAGGAAGCGTCCGACGATCGAGACCACGCGGATGTTCTCCGACACGCCCGGAACCCCGGGGCGCAGGGTGCACGCGCCGCGGACGATGAGGTCGACCTGGACCCCCGCCTGCGACGCCGCGTACAGCGCGCGGATGACCTGCGGCTCGTTGATCGCGTTCATCTTGGCGACGATGCGCCCTGGCCGGCCGGCCCGGGCCAGCCGGGTCTCGCGCTCGATGCGTTGCAGCACGCCGGCATGCAGGGTGAATGGCGACTGGAGCAGGCGCTTGAGCCGGATGGCGGGCGCCAGGCCCGAGAGTTGCTGGAACACCTGGTGCACGTCGTTGCCGATTTCCGGGTCCGCGGTCATCAAGCCGATGTCGGTGTAGGCGCGGGCGGTGCCGGAGTGGTAATTGCCGGTGCCCAGGTGGGTGTAGCGGCGCAACTTCCGCCCCTCGCGACGCACGATCAGCAGCATCTTGGCGTGGGTCTTGAAGCCGACCACCCCGTAGACGACCTGCACGCCGGCGTCCTGCAGGCGGTCGGCGAGGCCGAGGTTGGCTTCCTCGTCGAAGCGTGCGCGCAATTCGACCACCACCGTCACGTCCTTGCCGTTGCGCGCCGCCTGCACCAGGTGCTCGACGATGGCCGAGTCGCGCCCCGTGCGATACAGCGTCTGCTTGATCGCCAGCACGTTGGGGTCCTCGGACGCCTGCTTGATCAGCTCGAGCACCGGGGTGAAGGCATCGAAGGGGTGGTGCAGCAGGACGTCGCCGTCGGCGATGCGCGCGAACATGTCGTCGCCATTGCGGAGCTGCCGCGGCTGGAACGGCGGGAACTTCAGGTCCGGCCGCTGCACCAGGTCGTAGACCTGGATGACGCGGTTGAGGTTGACCGGGCCATTGATCCGGTAGACGGCGTTCTCGGGCAGCTCGAAGTTGCGCAGCAGGGTCCGCACGATCGCCTTGGGGCACTGCGCCGCGATTTCCAGCCGCATGGCGCGAAGGTAGCCCCGGCCGACCAGCTCGTCGCGCAAGGCGAGGGCGAGGTTCTCCACCTCCTCTTCGTCGACGATCAACTCGGAGTTGCGGGTCACGCGGAACTGGTAGGCGCCCTTGACCTGCATGCCCGGGAACAGCTCGTCGACGAAGGCCGAGAGCACCGCCGAGAGGAAGACGAAGTCGTACTCGCCGCCCGAGACCCGTTCCGGGATCTGGATGATCCGGGGCAAGGAGCGCGGCGCACGCACGACCGCCAGGTGCCCGCTGCGGCCGAAGGCGTCCTTGCCCTTCAGCACGACGATGATGTTGAGCGACTTGTTGAGGATCTTGGGGAAGGGGTGCGCGGGGTCGAGCCCCAGCGGAGAGAGCACGGGCAGGATCTCGTCGCGGAAGTGGCTGCGCAGCCAGCGTGTCTGCTTCGCCGTCCACTGCTCGCGCGGGATCACCTTGACGCCGGCCTCCGACAACGCCGGCTTGAGGACCTCGTTCCAGCAGCGGTACTGCGCCTCGACCAGTTCGGCGGTGCGTTCGTGGATGCGCTTGAGCACGGTGGCCGGCGACAACCCGTCGGATGGCAGGGGCATGTCGAAGTCCTGCGCATGGCGCACGGTGGCGGCGCGGATCTCGAAGAATTCATCGAGGTTGGTGCAGGAGATGCAGAGGTAGCGCAGCCGCTCGAGCACCGGGACCGCCTCGTCCTGCGCCTGCGCGAGCACCCTGAAGTTGAAGTCGAGCTGCGACAGCTCGCGGTTGAGATACAGCGCCGGATCGCACAGGGGATCCATCGCGCCGTCGCCGCATGGGTGCGTCGCATCGCCGGTCGCGACGGCTGCGGCCGGCTTGCGCTTCTTGCGGGGCGGGGTGTCAGGACTGGCCAACGGGGTCTCCCTTGTTGCCACCATTGTGGCCCGTCTCGCGCGCAATGACGCGATCGGCGCCAAACGAGCACGAGAACGTGCTGCCCTGGCCGATCTCGCTTTCGATCGACAGCCGTGCGTTGTGCAGCTGCAGCACGTGCTTGACGATCGCCAGGCCCAGGCCGGTCCCGCCGGACTCGCGCGAGCGGCTGGTGGATACGCGGTAGAAGCGCTCGGTGATGCGGGGCAGGTGCGCCGCCGGAATGCCGTAGCCGGTGTCGTGCACCGACAAAGTGGCACCCCTGGCATCGCCGTCGAAGCGCACGGTGATGCGGCCGCCCGTGGGCGTGTAGCGCACGGCGTTGGCGACCAGGTTGGAAAAGGCGCTGTGCAGTTCGCGAGGGGATCCGAGCAGGTCGACGCTGGCGTCGTCGTCGATCGAGATGGCGTGCCGGCGCTGGCTCAGGGCCTCGGCCTCGCGCTTCAGGGTCGCGAGCATCGGGGCCATCGACACCGCTTCGGCGGAGACGGCTTCCTGCGCCTCGAGCCGCGACAAGGTCAGCAGGTCCTCGACCAGCTGCGTCATCCGCTGGGATTGCAGCTGCATCTCGGCGAGCATCGGGGCCCACGCCGGCTGCTCCTCCGGATCCAGCATCTCCAGGTAGCCGTGGATGACGGTCAGCGGCGTGCGGAGTTCATGCGAGACGTTGGCGACGAAGTCGCGGCGCATCTGCTCCAGTCGCATGAGCTTGCTGATGTCGCGCACCACCAGCAGCCACAGGTTCTCCGAATACGGGATCAGGCGCAGGCTCAGCCGGAGGTCGGGGTCGACCGGCGAGGGCACGTCGAGCAAGGGTTCGGCATGGCGGCCGCTGGCGAGCCAGCGCGAGATCGGCAAGGGCCGCAGGCGGTCGCCCAGCGGGGCGCCACTGTCGGCGGGATATTGCAGGCCAAGCAATGGCGTCGCCGCTTCGTTGAACCATTGGATGCGCTGCCCGTTGCGCTCGACCACCAGGACCGCGTCCGGCAACGCCGCCGCGGCGGCGCGGTAGGCACGCAGCATTTCGACCAGTCGCCGCTGTCGGGTGCGGGTATCGTCCTGGCTGCGATGCAGCTGGCGGTCAAGTTGGTTCCAGGCACCCTGGCCGCGCGGCGGTGGCAACCGCTTCCCGGCGGCCAGGCGCCGCAGCACGCCGTGGAGTCTCCAGTGATGCCAGGCCAGCAAACCGAGTGCCGCCACGGCCAGCGCGGGCCACGCCTGGCCGATGAGGATGCCGAACAGGAGCGCAACCGACAGCGCCAAGGCCAGGCGGCCGAGGGTGTGGGTCCAAGGGGAGTGATCGGATGGCGGCATGCCGCCAGTCTAGAGCGAGGCCGAGAAGCGGTAGCCCGCGCCACGCACGGTCTGCACCATGCCCTCCAGTCCCGCCGGTTCCAGCGTCTTGCGCAAGCGGCGGATGTGCACGTCGACCGTGCGCTCCTCGACGTAGACGTTGCCGCCCCACACGTGGTCGAGCAGCTGCGATCGCGAGTACACCCGTTCCGGATGGGTCATGAAGAAATGCAGCAGCCGGTATTCGGTGGGACCGATCTGCACCGGGTCGTCGCCGGCGAAGACCCGGTGCGCCGCTCCGTCGATCCGCAGCGCGCCGATGCTGACGCTGCCGTCCTCGTCGTCGTCGCGCGACCGGCGCATGACGGCGCGGATGCGGGCGAGCAGCTCGCGCGCGGAAAACGGCTTGACCACGTAGTCGTCGACGCCCGCTTCCAGCCCGCCGACGCGGTCGTCCTCCTCGCCGCGGGCAGTCAGCATGATGATCGGCACGTCGCGGGTCAGGGATTCGCGGCGCAGGCGGCGCGCAAGGTCCAGGCCGCTGGTCCCCGGCAGCATCCAGTCGAGAAGGATCAGGTCCGGCACCTTTTCCGAGATCGACTCGTGCGCCTGCCGGGCGTCGCCGGCATGCGCCGGTTCGTAGTCGCCCTTGCGCAGGGCGAAGGCGACCATCTCGCGGATGGCCGGCTCGTCGTCGACGATCAGGATGCGCTTCTGCATTGGCGGTGCCGTACGCGTTTCGGCGTCGTTGCCGGGTGGTTCGCGCCAGTAGACGACAGTTTAGTGTCAGCGGCGTGACAGCGTCATCGGCGGTGCAGGTCCTCGTCGCGGATCCCCTGTCGCTTCAGTTCAAGGACCGTCGGCGTGATTGCCGCGATGCGGGCGTCGATGCGCGCGCGTGCGTAGTAATCCAGGTCGTCCCGCTTGCGCAGCGTATTGAGCTGTACGAGGGCCTGCTCCGGTCGTCCGCTCAGGTAAGCCGCTTCGGCCCAAGCCTCGCCGGCGCGGGCCGTGTCGCCCGCGATCTCGCTGGCGCGCGCGAACGTGCGCTGGAAGACCGGGTCGTCGCCCGAGCTTGCCGCCAACGGGCGCAGGATCGCCTGCGCGCGCCGCCCTGCTTCCGCGGTGTTGCGCTCCCCGAGGACGCCCGCGTAGGTCAGGGTCACCGCGCGATTGCCCGGCATGCGATCGACCAACGCCTCGAAGCGGGCATCGGCCGCCGCCAACTGGCCGGCACGCGCTTCGGCCTGTGCCAGGGCCAGGCTCACCCAGACATCGCCTGGATGACGGGCAAGCAACGGCTTGAGTTCCGCTGCCGCGGCAGCGCCCTGTCCATCGAGCAAGCGCGCCAGCGCCAGTCCGTAGGCCTGGGCGTCGCTGAATTCACCACTGCCGGAGCGCGTGCGCTCGTACTCCCGGATCGCGGCGTCCGGCGTGATGGCGCTCAGCACGCGCAGGCGCTCGCGGGCCCAGCCGAAGTGGCCGCTGCCACCCTGGGCCAGCGCGTCACCGGGCAGGCGAAGCGAAGAGGGCAACAGCGGGTTCTCGCTGGACCATGGCGACCCGGGCGCGCCGAGCAGGCTGCGGTCGATGCGCTGCACATTCTCGATCCGGCCGCCCTCCGGCGTGGTTGTGGCCGTGGTCACGCGCACCTTCCCCTCGGCGAGCTTCTCCGCGCGCTGCTTGGCTTCGCTGATGCGGGTGGCGGTGACCGGGTGGGTCTTGAGGTAGTCCGGCGCGCGCTCGCGGGCACCGCCCTGGTTGGTGCGAAGCAGCGCCTGCATCCGCTCGAACATCGCCGCCATCGCATCCGGGTCGTAACCGCCACGGTCGAGGGTCCGGATCCCGATGCGATCGGCCTCCGATTCGTTGGAGCGCGTGTAATCGATCTGGCGCTGGACCATCAGCCCCTGCGCCCCGGCGACAGCGGCCATGGCGGCGTTGTCTCCGGATCGGCTGTCCGATTGCGAAGCCAGCGCGATCGCGCCCAGCATCGCCAGCAGGATCGGCACGCTGTCCTTCTGCGCGCGCTCCACGCTGCGCAGCACGTGCTCCTGGGTCACGTGCGCGATCTCGTGGGCAAGGACCGCGGCCACCTCGTCCTCGCTTTGCGCGGTCAGCACGAGCCCGGCATTGGTGCCGATGTAACCGCCCACCGTGGCGAAGGCGTTGACTTCGCGGTCGTTGAGCATGAAGAACGTGAACGATTGCTCGGGATCGTCGCTGGCCGACGCCAGCCGGCTCCCGAGCGAACGCAGCCAGCCGTCGACCAAGGGGTCTTCCAGCACGTAACCGTAATGCCGCAGCTGCGCCAGCATCATTCGCCCGTACTCGCGCTGCTGCGCCGGTCCCAGCACCCCGCCGGCCGAGGACCCGATGTCCGGGAGCCGGCTGTCCTGCGCCGGCGCATGCAGGCTGGCCAGGGCGAGCGTGATCGCGGCGACGGGGAGCAACAGGTGGAGGGTGGGGCGCATGCGTTCGACTCTACAGGGGTGGTGACCAGGCGGGCGTGGCGAGCCAGCATGAGGCTGCCGTGGGGTCCGGGCGTGAATCCGCCGTTAACCCGCCATGCGGGAAGCTGGGGTCGGAGGATGCGCGGAAGGGGTGAAAAGCCCAGCCCGCGGCCCCACAATCTGACCCCCGCCGCCCACTGAAGTTTCCGGAGATCCCCTTGAGCGATTCGCAATGCCCGCCCATCACCCTCTATACGAGTGCCATCTGCGGCTACTGCGTCGCGGCCAAGAACTTCCTGAAGAGCAAGGGATTGGAGTGGCAGGAGGTCAGGATCGACACCGACCCTGACGCGCGTGAGCGGATGATGGCCCTGGCGAGGCGCACCAGCGTGCCGCAGATCTTCATCGGCGATATCCACGTTGGGGGGTACAGCGACCTCATGGCCATGCACCGCGAAGGCAAGCTCGAAGCGCTGCTGTCGGGGGGCGGCGCGTGAGCGGCGACGAGTCGGATCGCTTGCGCGCGTTCACGGACTTCCGCAAGCGCATGAACGAGCGCATCCTCGCCGAGCCCAACCAGGTCGTCCGGCGGTTCTTCGCCCTGGACACGCAGACCTACCAGGCGGGCGCGCTGGACCGGAAGACGAAGGAGCTGCTGGGCCTGGTCGCTTCCCTCGTCCTGCGCTGCGACGATTGCATCAGCTACCACGTGGCGCAGTGCCGCGAGGCGGGCGTCGCCCGCGACGAGATGTTCGAGGCGTTCTCGGTCGGGCTGGTGGTCGGTGGCAGCATCGTCATCCCGCACCTGCGACGCGCGGTGGATTTCCTGGACCAGCTGGAACAGGGAGCGACGGACGAGCCGGAGCCCCATGACCACGACGGCTGAGCCTTCGGGCGCCATGGCACCCTAGTCGGCGCCTGGGCGTCGCGGTCGTCCGCGGCTGGCCTCGCTCCACTCGGGATCCGCGACCGGCTGCGTCGCCTGCCTTGGGCGGGGCGGGCTGCTCCGGCATAATGCACGCCCGTTTTCCCGGCGTTGCGCGATCGCGCGCGTCCCTTTCCGGAACCCCACATGTCCCAAACCATCACGGTCATCCGCGGCGATGGCATCGGCCCCGAGATCATGGCCGCCACCCTGCACGTGCTCGACACCATGAAGCTGGGGCTCGAATACGAGGACGCGGATGCGGGCCTCGTGGCCCTGGACAAATGTGGCGAGCTGATCCCGCAGGCCACCATGGATTCGATCAGCCGCAACAAGGTCGCCCTGAAGAGCCCGCTGACCACACCGGTGGGCGGCGGCTTCTCGTCGATCAACGTCGAGCTGCGCAAGCGTTTCGACCTCTACGCAAACGTGCGCCCCGCCAAGTCGTTCCCCAACACCAAGTCGCGGTTCCCCAGCGGCGTGGACCTGATCACGGTGCGCGAGAACACCGAGGGCGCCTACAGCGGGGAGGGCCAGCACGTCACCGAGGACGGCGCCACGGCGACCCTCATCCAGAAGATCACCCGCCATGGCTCCGAGCGCATCGTGCGCTACGCCTTCGACCTGGCGCGCCGGACCGGGCGAAAGCAGGTCACCATCGTGCACAAGGCGAACATCCTGAAGTCGACCTCGGGGCTGTTCCTCAAGGTCGCGCGGGAGGTTGCGGCGCAGTATCCGGAGATCGACTGCAACGAGATGATCGTCGACGCCTGCTGCATGAAACTGGTGATGCAGCCCGAGAGCTTCGACATCATCGTGACGACCAACCTGTTCGGCGACATCATCTCCGACCTGTGCGCGGGGCTGATCGGCGGGCTCGGGCTCACCCCCGGCGCCAATATCGGCACCGACGTGGCGATCTTCGAGGCGGTCCACGGCTCGGCGCCCGACATCGCCGGGAAGGGCATCGCCAATCCCTGCGCGCTGCTGCTGGGCGCGGCGCAGATGCTCGACCACATCGGGATGCCGGACAAGGCCACCGCGCTCCGCGAGGCGATCGTGGCGACGCTGGAGGCCCGGGACAACCTGACGCCGGACCTCGGCGGTACCGGCACGACGCGGAGTTTCGCGGACGCCATCGCGAGCCGGGTGTAGCCTTCGCCGGAGACACCGCCGTTCCCGCCACAAAAAAGGGCGCCCGCAGGCGCCCTTTTCCATTGCGACTGGCCCAGGGCTAGTTCCGCGACTGGAGCTTGGAGAGCAGCCGCAGGAACTCGATGTACAGCCACACCAGGGTCACCATGAGGCCGAACGCGCCGTACCACTCCATGTATTTCGGCGCGCGTTGCTCGACACCGGTCTCGATGAAGTCGAAATCCAGCACCAGGTTCATCGCCGCGATGACGATCACGAACAGGCTGAAGCCGATGCCGACGATGCCGTTGTCGTGGATCATCGGGATGTCCTTCCCGAACATCCGCAGCACGATCGTCGCCAGGTAGACCAGCATGATGCCGCCGGTGGCGGCGACCACGCCCAGCTTGAAGTTCTCGGTGGCCCTGATCAGCCCCGAGCGATAGGCCATCAGCAGCGCGAACAGCGTGCCGAAGGTCAGCATCACCGCCTGCAGCACGATGCCTTCGTACAGGTGGTTGTACATCGCCGAGATCGCGCCCAGGAAGAAGCCTTCGACGAGCGCGTACAGCGGCGCGGTGACGGGAGCCCAGGTCTTCTTGAAAACCGTGACCATGGCGATGACGAAGCCGCCGATGGCGCCGCCCCAGACGTACACGCCGAAGCCCGGCGCCAGTTCGCCCTGCGGGGTCAGCGCCTGGGTCCAGGCAAAGGCAGCGGTGAGCATGGTCAACAGGAGCAGGAAGGCGGTCTTGTTGACCGTGCCGTTCAGGGTCATGGCGGTGCTGTCGCCGGTGACCACGCTGCCCGTGCCAAGGTCGAGGAAGGTGGAATCCTTGAGGGCGGGGTTGCCGCTGCGCATGGGTGTGCTCTCGGGGTGGTCGGGTCTGCCGCCGAGGATACATGGACGCAACGGGCGCGAGCGAGCCTCCACCGTCGGCCCGCCGGCCTGCGTTGACACCACGGGGGGGCGCCCGGACAATACCCGCCCTTGCGCGGACCGGGGCCAGGAAGCAAACGGACGGTCCGCACGAGACCGGCGGGGTATAGCGCAGTCTGGTAGCGCGCCTGCTTTGGGAGCAGGATGTCGGGGGTTCGAATCCCTCTACCCCGACCACCCTGGCGGCTCACCGGCAACCGCTATCATGGGCCCAGGCGCCCGTAGCTCAACCGGATAGAGCACCGGCCTTCTAAGCCGGTGGTTGCAGGTTCGAGTCCTGCCGGGCGCGCTCCTCGCGGCAGGGCGTTTTGTGGCATCGTTCCAGTTCAATGGTGGATGTAGCTCAGTTGGTTAGAGCACCGGATTGTGATTCCGGGGGTCGCGGGTTCAAATCCCGTCTTCCACCCCAGTTTCGGCAGTGTTTTTGGTACACTGGCAGATCATTCGGGCCGTTAGCTCAGTTGGTAGAGCAGTTGACTCTTAATCAATAGGTCCAAGGTTCGAATCCTTGACGGCCCACCATCTTCGGAACGCCCGGCTTGCCGGGCGTTTTTTTTGTCCATGGATCGAGGCGCCGGCCTGTCGCTGCCGCAAGCCGCGGGCGCGGCCTCGTTGCCGTCGGCACGGACGGTCCGATCCGGGCCGGTTCGAATCCTTGACGGCCCACCATCTTCGGAACGCCCGGCTTGCCGGGCGTTTCGCTGTCCTGGGGCCATCCTTAATTCCGGGCTGCAGCGTGCGGCGGCGCGCTCGAGGCTTTGCATGGGCACTGCTCGCGGCGGCGCTTTCCGCGACGCGCGTCCGCACATAAGATGCCCGGACGGACGCGAAAGTGGCGGAATTGGTAGACGCCCCGGCTTTAGGTGCCGGTGCCGCAAGGCGTGGGGGTTCGAGTCCCCCCTTTCGCACCACGCCTGGGCAGAATCCAGGCCAGGATGCCGGCGAGCGCGTCGTCACGCCTGGCGACAATGACTGACCGATGACATCGCCTTCATCGACCCAGGCAGTCAATCGCCAGCCGGCCATGCCTGAACGAGCGTTCGCGAGCCGGGAATTGTCCGTCGCGCCTTGCAGCCAACAAGCCGAGGGCGGCGCGCAGGCGTGGCCGGGCATCGGAAATCGACTTCCGACACGGTGCGAGCGCCTTCATGCGGGGATAGGCGGCCCGGTAAGCGGGCGCCACACCCGTGGACATCCTGATCCCGGCGCCCCTTCCGGGAACGGCGAAGACCTGGCGTCCTCCGGCGGGATCCCCCGCCGCAAGGAACAACCAACGCTTCACGGGCCGCCGCGAACGGTGCTGAACGACCAGGATCCGTCGGCACGAGCCTGGCAAGCTGGAAAGCAGCCCGCAAATCGGCCAAACTACTCCGTTCCGCCGGCTCGCCGCGGTTGCTCCCCCGGAGGGGCCCGCGCGCAGACGGCCAGGCACCCCACAAGAGTCACGCGGCCGCGGCCGCGGCTGCAGGAGCGAACATGCAAGCATCGGTCGAAACCGTCGGCGGCCTCGAACGCCGCATCACCTTCCGGCTCCCGGCCGAGCGCCTGGAGACGCAGGTCGGCGGTCGCCTGCGGGAGATCGCACGCACGGCGCGGATCAAGGGCTTCCGGCCGGGCAAGGTGCCGGCGAAGGTCATCGAGCAGCGTTACGGCGAGCAGGTGCGCGCCGAGGTGCTCGACGGCCTGCTCCGCGAGGAATTCGAGGAGGCGGTCCGCGCCAACGAACTGCGACTGGCCGGTGCCCCGCGGATCGAGCCCAGCGACTCCGGCGCCGACGACGCCCTGGCCTACGTCGCGACCTTCGAGGTCGTGCCGGACTTCGGCGAGATCGACGTCTCCGGGCTGAAGGTCCAGCGCGCGACCGCCGAGGTCTCCGACGAGGACATCGACCGCATGATCGAGAACCTCCGCCTGCAGCGACGCAGCTGGACCGCGGTCACGCGGGGTGCGAAGGATGGCGACGCGGTCGACGTCCAGACGTGGTCCCAGGCCGGCGACGAACGATTGCCCGCCGAGGGCAGCGAGAAGGGCGTGACGGTCATCGCTACCGGCGGTATGCATGCGGACCTGGAGGCAGCGCTGGTCGGCATGGCCAAGGGCGATGAAAAGACGGTCGAGGTCGCCTTCCCGGCTGACTGGAGGGTGGCCGTCCTGGCCGGTAAGACGGCGCAGGTCCACCTGGCGGTGGAGCAGGTGTCCGAGCCGGTGCTGCCTGAAGCCGATGCCGCGTTCATCCGCAGTTTCGGCGTCAAGAGCGGCGAGATGGACCAGTTCCGCGCCGAGATCCGCAACAACCTGGAACGCGAACTTAAGGGCGCGCTCATGAACCGCCTGCGGCGCGAGGTGGGCGAACAGCTCATCGCCGCCTACGACAGCGTCGAGCTGCCGCAGCGGCTGGTCGAGAACGAGGCGCGGGCGATGGCGGCGCAGGCGGTGGACCAGGCGCGTCGCCAAGGGCGCAAGATCGACCCGCCGGCCGATGCGCACCTGTCGTTCATGGATGCCGCGCGCAAGCGTGTCCTGGTCGGCCTGCTGGTGGGCGAGGTCGCGCGCCGCAACAGCCTCAAGCTGGACGAGAAGCGGCTCAACGAGAGCCTGCGCCTGATCGCCTCGACCTACGAGGAACCGCAACAGGTCGTTGACTTGTACCGCAACGACCCCCAGTTGATGTCAGGGTTGCAGAACCGCGTCATGGAAGAGCAGGTGATCGACTGGATCGCCGAGCGGGCCGAGCACAGCGACCAGCCGATGTCGTTCCAGGAGGCGATCGGCCAATAGGCAGCGCCCGTCGCGGCGCCGGCCGCGTGACCCAGGCGACCCGCACCCCATCCGTCCGCGACGAAACAGGATCCCATGATGAGCAGCAACCCGACGAAGGCCCTGAACCTGGTACCGATGGTGGTCGAGCAGACCAGCCGTGGCGAACGCGCCTACGACATCTACTCGCGGCTGCTCAAGGAGCGCGTCATCTTCCTGGTCGGCGGCATCGACGACCACGTCGCCAACGTGATCGTGGCGCAGATGCTGTTTCTGGAGGCCGAGAACCCCGAGAAGGACATCAACCTCTACATCAATTCCCCGGGCGGCATCGTCACCGCCGGCATGGCGATCTACGACACCATGCAGTTCATCAAGCCCGACGTGAGCACCATCTGCGTGGGGCAGGCGGCCAGCATGGGTGCCCTGCTGCTGGCGGCGGGTGCCGCCGGCAAGCGCTATGCGCTGCCCAATTCGCGCGTGATGATCCACCAGCCGCTGGGTGGCTTCCAGGGCCAGGCGACCGATATCGACATCCACGCCCGCGAGATCCTGTCGATGCGCCAGCGGCTCAACGAGATCCTGGCCAAGCACACCGGGCAGTCCTTCGAAACCATCGCCCACGACACCGAGCGGGACAACTTCAAGAGCGCCGAGGCCGCGCGTGAGTACGGGCTCGTCGATTCGGTGCTCGAGCGGCGTCCGGAAGACACGATCCAGCCCGGCTGATCAGCAGGCGGAGCGGTTTGTCGCAACCGCTTGATTTCATTGCAGCATTTCCGTGCCGGGGCACTCCTTCCGGCTGCGGGCGCTATGTTATTCTCGAACCGGTGCCGCGCGCACCGCATATCCAGCATCCAGGTGGCGTAAAGGCATGAGCGAAGACAGCCAGGGCCGTTCCGGCGACAGCAGCAAGATCCTGTACTGCTCCTTCTGCGGGAAGAGCCAGCACGAGGTCCGCAAGCTCATCGCCGGCCCGAGCGTGTTCATCTGCGACGAGTGCGTGGAGCTGTGCAACGACATCATCCGCGAGGAGCTCGAGGAGAAGGCGCAGTCCGCCCGCAGCTCCCTGCCCAAGCCCAAGGAAATCCAGGAAGTCCTCGACCAGTACGTCATCGGCCAGGCGCGGGCCAAGCGGACGCTGGCGGTCGCCGTCTACAACCATTACAAGCGGATCGAAAGCCGGCAGAAGAACGACGACGTCGAACTGGCCAAGTCCAACATCCTGCTCGTGGGCCCGACCGGCTCGGGCAAGACCCTGCTGGCGGAGACGCTCGCGCGGCTGTTGAACGTGCCGTTTACCATGGCCGATGCCACCACCTTGACCGAGGCCGGCTACGTCGGTGAGGACGTCGAGAACATCATCCAGAAGCTCCTGCAGAAATGCGACTACGACGTCGACAAGGCGCAGCAGGGCATCGTCTACATCGACGAGATCGACAAGATCTCGCGCAAGTCGGAGAACCCGTCGATCACGCGCGACGTGTCCGGCGAAGGCGTGCAGCAGGCGCTGCTGAAGCTGATCGAGGGCACGATCGCCTCGGTGCCGCCGCAGGGCGGACGCAAGCACCCGCAGCAGGAGTTCCTGCAGGTCGACACGCGAAACATCCTGTTCATCGTCGGCGGCGCGTTCGCCGGCCTCGACAAGATCATCCAGCAGCGCAGCACCGACGCCAGCGGCATCGGCTTCGGCGCCAAGCTCAAGAGCTCGGAGCGCAAGACCGAGATCGGCAAGGTGCTGGCCGACGTCGAGCCCGAGGACCTGATCAAGTTCGGCCTGATCCCGGAGTTCGTCGGCCGGCTGCCCGTGGTCGCGACCCTGGAGGAGCTGGACGAGGCCGCCCTCATCCAGATCCTGACCGAGCCGAGGAACGCCATCAGCAAGCAGTTCCGGAAACTGTTCGAGATGGAAGGGGTCGAGCTCGAGTTCCGCCCCGATGCACTGGCGGCGATCGCCCGACGGGCGCTGAAGCGCAAGACGGGTGCGCGCGGCCTGCGCACCATCGTCGAATCGGTTCTGCTCGACACCATGTACGACCTGCCTTCGCTTGAGAATGTCAGCAAGGTCGTGGTCGACGAATCGGTGATCGAGCACAAGTCCGACCCCTACCTCATCTATGAAACGCCGGCCGCCGCGCCGAAAGTCGCCTCTGGCGACTGAGCGACGGGTACGACGCCGCGCGGGCCCAGGCGCCGCGCCTTGCCGTCCGCCCGAAGGGCGCTCCCGTTCGCCCGTGCCGTGGCTTGCAACCGCCGTCCGCACGCCCCATAACGGGGGTCATGCGGTCTCGGAGGTACCTTGGTGCCGGACTGGTTGCCGGACGACGTCCCGGCCGCACGCCAAACGCCCCATGCAATCCGCACCCATTCGATCCGTAATGGAGACACGATGACCGACCGCCCCGAACAATCCATGCCGGAAACCGGAACCGAGCCGTCGCAGGCCCTGCCCGTGCTGCCGTTGCGTGATGTCGTGGTGTTCCCGCACATGGTCATCCCGCTGTTCGTCGGACGCGACAAGTCGATCCGGGCCCTCGACCTGGCAATGGAGTCCGACAAGCGCATCCTGCTGGTGGCGCAGAAGTCGGCCGAGACCGACGACCCGGCCGCCGGCGACCTCTACGAAGTCGGCACCGTGGCCCAGGTCCTGCAGCTGCTGAAGCTGCCGGACGGGACGATCAAGGTCCTCGTGGAAGGGGTCTCGCGGGTGAACGTGGTCGACGTCGCCGAGCGCGAAGGCACGCTGACCGGCCGCGGCACCGAGGTCGATGCCCCCGAAGAGCGCGAGCCGAGGGAAGTCGAGGCGATCGCACGCTCGCTGATGTCGCTGTTCGAGCAGTACGTGAAGACCAACCGCAAGCTGCCCCCGGAACTGCTTCAGACCCTGGCGGGCATCGAGGAGCCGGGCCGCCTGGCCGACACCATCGCCGCGCACCTTGGCGTGCGCTTGGCCGACAAGCAGAAGCTGCTGGAGACGATCGACACCGCCGAGCGGCTGGAGCTGCTGGTGGGGTTCGTCGATGGCGAGATCGACGTGCAGCAGATGGAGAAGCGCATCCGCGGGCGCGTGAAGTCGCAGATGGAGAAAAGCCAGCGCGAGTACTACCTCAACGAGCAGATGAAGGCGATCCAGAAGGAGCTGGGCGACATCGAGGATGCGCCCAACGACCTCGAGGAGATCGCGCGCAAGATCGCCGAGGCGGGCATGCCCGCCCCGGTGGAGGCAAAGGCCAAGAGCGAGTTCAACAAGCTCAAGCAGATGTCGCCGATGTCGGCCGAGGCCGCGGTCGTGCGCAACTACCTCGAATGGCTGCTGGGCGTGCCCTGGAAGAAGCGCAGCCGCGTCCGCAAGGACCTGAAGGTCGCGCAGGACGTGCTCGACGCGGACCACTACGGCCTGGAGAAGGTCAAGGAACGCATCCTGGAGTACCTCGCGGTGCAGACCCGGGTCAGGAACATGAAGGGCGCGATCCTGTGCCTGGTCGGTCCGCCGGGCGTCGGCAAGACCTCGCTCGGGCGCTCGATCGCGCGCGCGACCAATCGCAAGTTCGTGCGCATGAGCCTGGGCGGCATGCGCGACGAGGCGGAGATCCGGGGCCACCGGCGCACCTACGTCGGTTCGATGCCGGGCCGCATCGTGCAGAACCTCAACAAGGCCGGCACCAAGAACCCGCTGTTCGTGCTCGACGAGATCGACAAGATGTCGATGGACTTCCGCGGCGATCCGTCCTCGGCGCTGCTGGAGGTCCTGGACCCGGAGCAGAACAATGCCTTCAACGACCATTACCTGGAGGTCGACCTCGACCTGTCCGAAGTGATGTTCGTCGCCACGTCCAATTCCCTCAACATCCCCGGCCCTTTGCTGGACCGCATGGAGGTCATCCGCATCCCCGGCTACACCGAGGAAGAGAAGATCAACATCGCCACGCGCTACCTGATCCCCAAGCAGCTCAAGGCCAATGGCCTGAAGGACAAGGAGCTGAGGATCGAGGAAGACGCGATCAAGGACATCGTCCGCTACTACACGCGCGAATCCGGCGTGCGCAACTTGGAGCGCGAGATCGCCAAGGTCTGCCGCAAGGTGGTGAAGGAGATCGCGCTGGCGGGACCCCGCAAGCCGTCGGCGAAGAAGCCCAGAGCGCTGGCTGTCTCGGGCAAGAACCTCGAGAAGTACCTGGGCGTGCGGCGCTTCGACTTCGGGCGCGCGGAGGAGGACAACGAGATCGGCCTCGTGACCGGATTGGCCTGGACGGAAGTGGGCGGCGACCTGCTGCAGATCGAATCCACGCTCGTCCCGGGCAAGGGCCAGCTGATCCTCACCGGCCAGCTCGGCGACGTGATGAAGGAGTCGGCCTCGGCCGCCCTTTCCGTGGTCCGTGCCCGCACGGAGCGCCTCGGGATCGAACTCGACTTCCTGCAGAAGCTGGACGTGCATGTCCACGTCCCCGACGGGGCAACCCCCAAGGACGGCCCGAGCGCGGGCGCGGCCATGACCACGGCCCTGGTCTCCACCCTGACCAAGATCCCGGTGCGCGCCGACGTGGCGATGACCGGCGAAATCACCCTGCGCGGCAAGGTCACGGCGATCGGCGGGCTGAAGGAGAAACTGCTCGCGGCGATGCGCGGGGGTATCACCACCGTCATCATCCCCGAGGAAAACCGCAAGGACCTCGCGGACATTCCGAAAAACGTTACCGACGCGATCAGGATCGTCCCGGTCAAGTGGATCGACGAAGTCCTCGACCTGGCACTCGAGCGTCCCTTGTCGCCAACCGCGGTGGTGGACGGGATCGAAGATGCGAAGGAGGTTGCCCGTACAGCGGAAAAGCCAACGGCGCAACCTGGCGTGAAGCATTGAATCCACGTTTGCGCAAGCAGGCCATTGCTGCACGGATCACGCCGCAAAGCGTTAAACATGCGGCTTTTCCAGCCTTTTGTGTTGCGCGTTGGCGCCCGCCGCTGGTATAACGACGCCACCGCGACGCCACCAGAGTCCAGGCGATCGCAGGTCCCCCTTACCGGTTTCGGCGTGGGCCCGCTTCCACGGCGACCGACCATGACATCCCGCGGCATGAGTCCGCATCAGGAGTTCCAAACACATGAACAAGAACGATCTCGTCGAAGCCGTCGCCAGTGAAGCCAACCTGTCCAAGGCCGATGCCGGCCGTGCAGTCGATGCCGTGGTGTCGTCGGTCACCAGCGCCCTGAAGCGGGGCGACAGCGTCAGCGTCCTTGGCTTCGGTACCTTCACCGTCCGCGACCGCGCGGCCCGCACCGGCCGCAACCCGCGCACGGGCGAGGAGATCAACATCGCGGCCTCGAAGAATCCCGCCTTCAAGGCTGGCAAGGCCCTGAAGGATGCCGTAAACTGAGCGGCCCCGGCAGGCTGCCTGATCGCCGCCTGCCAATCGGGTGCTTAGCTCAGCGGTAGAGCGTCTCCTTTACACGGAGAGGGTCGGGGGTTCGACACCCTCAGCACCCACCAGTCCCCGAAGGTCGGGCTGGAAGCACCACGAGTTCCAAGCGCGGAGTGGTAGTTCAGTTGGTTAGAATGCTGGCCTGTCACGCCGGAGGTCGCGGGTTCGAGTCCCGTCCACTCCGCCAATTCTTCCAAAAGCGCCCGCCAGGGCGCTTTTTTTTGGCTCGCCTGCGGACCCGCGTGGCGGGCGGCGCGGCGACCCGTCGATTCCCGCCAGCCCCGGGGCGGGCTTGCGGTAAACTGCGCGGCTTCGCAACTGCCCGCGCCCGACATGCTGCAAGCCCTCAGAGACAAGACATCCGGCTGGATCGCGGTGGTCATCGTGGCCATCCTGGCGATCCCGTTCGCGTTCTTCGGCATGGAGCAGTACCTGTTCCAGAATTCGGCGAGTTATGCCGCCAAGGTGGAGGCCCCGCCGACCTGGTGGCGCTCCGCCCCGGACCTGTGGCCGGTGCGCAAGCTGTTCTGGCGGGTCGAATTGATCGATCCCTCGGATTTCCGCAACGAGTTTGAGCAGGCCAGGCAGCAGGAGCGCGAGGCGCAGGGCGAGCAGTTCGACGCGCTCGGATTCGAGGACATGCTCAACAAGCGGCGCGTGCTCGACAGGTTGATCGACCGCGCGGCATTGCGCCTGTACGCGGATGGCGCCGGCGTCGCGATCGGCGATGCCCAGGTCCGCAACGAGATCCAGTCGATCCCCGCGTTCCAGGTCGAGGGCAACTTCGACCCACAGCGCTACCAGCTTGCCCTGCAGTCCCAGGTCCCGGCACGGACCCCGCGGCAATTCGAGGACCTGGTGCGCGAAAGCTTGCAGCAGTCGGTGGTCCCGTCCCGGATCGCGCAGTCGGCCTTCGCCACGCCCTCCGAGGTCGACCGCGTGATGACCTTGCTTGCGGAGCGCCGCGACGTGTCGTTCGCGACCCTGCCGCCTCCCGGCCCGGATACGGGTCCGATCAGTGCCGAGGCGATCCAGGACTGGTACCGCAGCCATGCGCGCGAGTACACGGCGCCTGAGACAGTGACGCTGGAGTACGTGGAGATCGACGCGAATGCCATGCCCGCGCCAGCGCCGGCCGACGAGGCCGCGCTGCGCGCACGGTACGAGCAGGAAAAGGCGCGCTTCGGCGCCCTGGAACAGCGCCTCGCCTCGCACATCCTGGTCCGGGTCGAACCCGACGCCGATGCCGCCGCGCAGCAGGCTGCGGAGCGGGAAGCACGCCAGCTCGCCGCGCAGGCGGGCCAGCCGGGTGCGGACTTCGCCGCGCTGGCGCGCGCGCATTCCGACGACGACGGCTCCAAGGATGCCGGCGGCGACCTGGGCTGGATCGAGAAGGGGATGATGGCCGGCCCGTTCGAAGAGGCCTTGTTCGCGATGCAGCCGGGTGACGTGCGCCCGGTGAAGACCAGTTTCGGCTGGCACGTGGTCCAGCTGCGCGAGGCGCGTTCCGGGCAGCAGGTGGGGTTCGACCAGGTGCGCGAGGAGCTGGCCGAAGAGCAGGCCGCCGCCGACCGCGAGCGTGCCTTCAACGAGCTGCTCGGCCGCCTCGTGGACCAGGTCTACCGCAACCCGAGCAGCCTGGCGCCGGCCGCGCGCGAGGCCAACCTCCCGGTCCGCAAGACCGCGCCGTTCGCGCGAGGGCAGGGGACTGGGATCGCGGCGAATGCCGCCGTGCAGCGGGCCGCGTTCTCCGATGCGCTCATCCAGGACGGCACCGCCAGCGATCCGATCGAGATCGCGCCGAACCACAGCGTGCTGATCCGCGTCGTCGGGCATACCCCGGAGCGGGCTCGTGCGCTGTCGGAGGTGCGCGACCAGGTGGTCGCCGCGATCCGGCGCGACCGCGCCGCCAAGGCCGCCGAGGCCGCCGCGGCGGACATGGTCGAGAAATTGCGTGCCGGGCAGGCGCTGAATGCATTGGCGGACGCGCGTGGACTGGCCGTACAGGCTCTGTCGAACATCCCGCGTGGCGCACCGGTGCCCGACCCGGTCGCGACCGAGGCGTATTTCTCGGCGCCCGCTCCGAAGGGCGGCAAGCCTTCGGTCGGGAAGGTCACGCTGGCCGACGGCAGCATCGTGGTGTTCGCGGTGACCAAGGTGACGCCGGGCAACCCGAAGGAGGCCACCGCCCAGGAGCGCCAGGCCCTGCAAGAGCAGCTCGCCGCGATGCGCGGGACCGAGGCGGCGAGCAGCCTGCTGCAGGACCTTCGCAAGCGGTTGAAGGTGACCGTGATCGAGTCGCAGCTGTAGCGACGCGGCCCACGCAGAGAAGCAAGAAGCCCGGCGATGCCGGGCTTTTTTCTGGTGCCGGATGGACGCGTCCGCGGGTGCACCGTCGCGACGCGAGCCGGGGTCAGTCGCCGGCGTTGATCCCGGTCATGCCGATGATGTTGTAGCCGGCATCGACGTAGGTCACTTCGCCGGTCACGCCTGACGCCAGGTCCGAGCACAGGAAGGCGGCGACGTTGCCGACGTCCTCGATGGTCACCGTGCGCCTGAGCGGCGCGTTTTCCTCGACGTGGCCGAGGATCTTGCGGAAGCCTGCGATGCCGGCGGCGGCCAGGGTCTTGATCGGGCCGGCGGAGATCGCGTTGACGCGGGTGCCCTCCGGTCCGAGGTTGTACGCCAGGTAGCGCACCGTGGCCTCCAGGCTGGCCTTGGCCACGCCCATCACGTTGTAGCCGGCCAGCGCCCGCTCGGCGCCGAGATAGGTCAGGGTCAGGATCGAACCATTGCGTCCGGCCATCATCGGCCCGGCGGCCTTGGCCATCGCGGCCAGCGAGTAGGCGGAGATGTCGTGCGCGATGGCGAAGTTCTCGCGGGTCAGGCCATCCAGGAACTGTCCGGCGATCGCTTCCCGCGGCGCGTAGGCGATGGCGTGCACCAGGATGTCGAAGCCGTCCCAATGCTTGCCCAGCTGCTCGAAGCAGGCGGCGATCTGGGCGTCGTCGGCCACGTCCAGCGGCAGCACGATCTCCGAACCGTATTCGGTGGCGGCGGCTTCGACGCGGCTCTTGAGCTTGTCGTTCTGGTAGGTGAAAGCCAGTTCCGCGCCTTCGCGCCGCATCGCCTCGGCGATGCCGTTTGCAATCGAACGCTGGCTGGCGATGCCGGTGACCAACGCCCGCTTGCCTTGCAGGAAACCCATCGTCTGCTCGCTGTGTCCGTGGATGCGGCTAGTTTGCCACGGAGGCCTGGTTCGCGCCCGGTCCGGGGCGGTCCGCATCGAGCTCGAGCACCATGCCCGGTTGCAGCGTGCTGTCGTGGTCGAGTCCGTTGCGGGAGAGCAGTTCGGCCACGCCCATGGCGTAACGGCGCGCGATCAGCCAGGCCGATTCACCTCGCGCGACCGTATGCGTGCGTCGCGCGGTTGTCATGGTTGCCGCGGGGGCCGAGGTTGCCGCGGCGGCGGCATCCGCCGAGCCTTCTGCGGCAGCGGCGGGGCTCGCGTCCATCGCGACCGGGCCGTCGACGCTGCCGGGGACCGGGTCGATTGCGGGAGCCTTCGGGCTCGCGCCCGCCGGCACCAGGATGCTGGAGCCAGCAGCCACGCGGCCGAGCCGTCCCTTCGGGAAGGCGGGGTTGAGGCGCTCCACGACCGCGGCATCGAGGCCTTGCCGGTCGGACCAGGCCCGCAGGCTGTCGACATTGGGCGGGAGGTCGAGGACGACCAGGCGCGGGACCTTGCGATCCAGGGATTCGACCCACTGTTCCCGGTCCTCGGCCGCGGCCAGCACGCAGGACAGGGCATGGAGTTTCCGCACGTAGGCGCGGGTGATGCTGGGAAGGCTGGCGAGCTGGTCGGGACGCGCGTCCCTCGCACGCTGGCCATGGCGCTTGAGCGCGCCGAACACCCGGTACTCGCCGGCGTTGTATGCCATCACCGCCAGCCGCCAGTCGCCGGCGAACATCCCGTGCAAGGTCTTGAGGTAACGCACCGCGGCCCGGGTGGCGTCGACCGGCGACAAACGCCCGTCGTAACCCGGGCGGATCGCGATCTTGTGGTTGCGCGCGGTGATCTGGATGAACTGCCAGAGCCCGGCGGGGCCCGACGCGCTCCGGGCCCCCGGCTTGTAACCGCTTTCCACGAAGGGGATCAGTGCGTATTCCGTGGGGAGCCCGGCGTCGCGCATGGCGTCGACGACGTAGCCGAACAGCGGCAGCACGTCGCCGCGCCCGTGGGCCAGCTGCCTGGGCACGTGCGAGAAATGCTTGCTCCAGCGCGTGCTGGCATCCGTCTCGCATTCGGGTTCGGCGAGGCCCTCGCGGAACCGGTCGAAGATCTCGCGACCGCTGCGCAGGGTCGGGTCGGCGATCCCGGCCGGCGGCGGGTGGGCGACGGCTTCCGCCCGGGCCACGGCGTCGCCCGGATCGGCGAAGGCGGGCAGTGCCAGGGCGTACAGCGACAGGGCCAGGAGGGCGGCGCGCGCGGGCGACCTCATGCGCGGAAGTCGTCCTTCCAGCGCCGCAATGCGGCGAACGTCGAGGTGCGGTCGTCCGCGGCCGGAGGCGCGACTTCGTGCGCGGCGACCGCGGCGCGGACGGCCGGCGCATCGACGCGCAGGAAGGGATTGCAGGCTTTCTCGTCGGCAAGGGTGCTGGGCACGGTGGGTCGATTCGCTGCGCGCATGCTGGCGGCCTCTTCGCTGCGGCGCCGCAGCGCCGGGTTGTCGGGGTCGACCACGCGCGCGAAGGCGGCATTCGACAAGGTGTATTCATGGCCGCAGCAGACCCGCGTCCCGCCGGGCAGCGCGGCCAGCCGGTCGAGCGACTCGAGCATCTGCGCCGGCGTACCCTCGAACAGGCGGCCGCAGCCCAGACTGAAGAGGGTGTCCCCGCAAAACAAGAGCCCATGGCCGTGGAATGCGATGTGGCTCACGGTATGGCCCGGAACCGCGTGGACATCGAAGGTCCAGCCGCCGAGCACGACCCGCTCGCTGTCGCCCACGCGGCGGGTGGCATGGCCGATCCGTTCGTCGTCGGGCGCGAACACGGGCAGCCCCGGCCACTGCGCCAGCAGGTCCGGGACCCCGCCGACGTGGTCCGGGTGGTGGTGGGTCAGCAGGATGGCGGCCGGGCGCAGGCCGGCACCGGCTGCCGAGAGCACCGGCGCCGCTTCGCCGGGATCGACGACGATGGCGTTCCCGTCGTCGTCCGCGAGTGTCCAGATGTAGTTGTCCGACAGCGCGGGCAGGGGGCGCAGGTGCATCGATCAGGCCTCCGGGTGGGCGGACGGGACGACTAGAATGGCGACCATGCCCCTCCCGTCCCCGACCGGTCAACCCGAAGCCGCCCTGGCGTGGTTCCGTTCCGAAGCCGGCCTCGCACTGCTGGGGAGCGAGCGCGAACTGGTCGATGGAGCCCTGGCTGACCGGCCCGGCCAGCCGTGGCTGTGGCTGGCGCCGACCCTGCCGTCGCCTGACGGTCCGGAAAAACGGAGCCTGGGCCGGGGTTTGGCGCTCGAGGCCAATGGCCGGGGCTGGTCGGGCGCGGTGACCTGCGGCTTGCCGCTGCCGCTGCCTTCCGAATCGTTCGGCGTCGCCGTGCTCCAGCACGTCTTCGCTTCGGCATCGCATGCCACGGGGTTGCTGGACGAGGTCCACCGCGTCCTGGTTCCCGGCGGCCACGCCTGGCTGATCGTGCTCAATCCCATGGCGCCGTACCGCTGGCGTTGGCGCGGGACCGGCCTGCGCGCGCCCGAGCCGGTGACCTGGCGCCGCCAGCTGCGCGCCGCCGGCCTGCAGCCCGATCCCGTGTCGCGCGGGCTGGGACCCATCTGGCGCGAGGACGTCTCGACCCGTGTGCAGCACGGCCCGGGGCTCCGTGCCGCCTACGCGATCCGTGCGGAGAAGCGCGCCCTCCCGTTGACGCCCATGCCCCGTCGCCGGGAACTGCGTTTGGCACAAGGCGCGCCGGCGGCATGAAAGGGGACGGGGCCGCCAAGCGCGTCGAGATCCACACCGATGGTGCCTGCCTGGGCAATCCAGGTCCGGGCGGCTGGGCGGCGCTGCTGCGCTACGGCGAGCGGGAGCGCGAACTGGTGGGCGGCGAATCGCTGACCACCAACAACCGGATGGAGCTGATGGCGGCCATCGTCGCCCTGGAAACGCTGACCGAGGCCTGCTCGGTCGTGCTGCACACCGATTCGCAGTACGTGCGCCAGGGCATCACCGAGTGGATGCCCAACTGGGTGCGGCGCAACTGGCGCACGGCCGGCGGCAGCCCCGTCAAGAACCGGGACCTCTGGGAGCGCCTGCACGCGGCGACTGCGCGCCACGGCATCGACTGGCGCTGGGTCAAGGGCCATTCGGGCGACGTGGACAACGAACGCGTCGATGCGTTGGCCCGCACCGAGGCCGAGGCCATCAAGCGCGGCCTGCGCTGATCGCCGGAATCCCGCGCGCTCCAGCGGCCCGGCCTGGCGCCGGGTCGGAGGGCCCGGGGATCAGCGGTTATCCTGTCCGCGCCGACGTTCAACCGGGAACCCGATGCGCCAGATCGTCCTCGACACCGAAACCACCGGCCTGGAATGGAAGAAGGGCAATCGCGTGGTCGAGATCGGCTGCGTCGAACTGGTCGAGCGCAGGCCCACCGGGCGGACGTTCCAGCAATACCTGAATCCGGGCCGGGAATTCGAGCCCGGGGCCCAGGAAGTCACCGGGCTGACCCTGGAATTTCTCGCCGACAAGCCGAGGTTCGAGGAAGTCGTGGACGCCTTCCTGGAGTTCATCGACGGCAGCGAGCTGGTCATCCACAACGCCGCGTTCGACGTCGGATTCCTGGAGCATGAGCTCTCGCTGCTGGGCGGGAACCGGGGCAGGCTGCAGGACCGGGTGCGGATCCTCGATTCGCTCGAACTCGCCCGCCAGCGTTTTCCCGGCCAGCGCAACTCCCTGGATGCCTTGTGCAGGCGGCTCGGCGTCGACAATTCGCATCGCCAGTTGCACGGCGCCCTGCTCGACGCCCAACTGCTCGCCGATGCCTACCTGGCGCTCACCGCGGGGCAGAGCGAACTGGGCCTGGTGGCCGGCACGGATCGGGGACGGCGCGCCGTCGCGGTCGCGCTCCCCGGCGCCAGGCCCGATGCGCCGAGGCCACGGGTGCAATGCACGGCGGAAGACCTGGCCTTGCACAGCGGTCGGCTGGCGGCCATCCGGTCGAAGGCCGGCCATTGCGTCTGGGACCTGGTCGAAGCCGGGGCCTGAGCCGCGCCACCGGATTGAATGCGGGCCCAGGGCCGCCGCCCTAGTGGCGACGGATGAGGACCACCGTGACATTGTCGGAGCCGCCGCCGTCCAGGGCCGCGGCGACCAGGCCATCCACGCACTCCTGCGCGCTGCACTCGGTGTGCGCCAGCACCTGAGCGATGCCCTCGTCGTCGACTTCCTCGGTCAGGCCGTCGCTGCACAGCAGCAGCTGCATCCCGGGCGCCAGCTCCCCCGACAGGGTTTCGACATTGAGGCTTTGCGGATCGGTCACGCCCAGCGCCTGGGTGACGACGTTGCGGTGGGGATGGCTGCGCGCCTGGTCGGTGCTGATCGCACCCTGGCTGATCAGCTCCTGGACGTAGCTGTGGTCCTGCGACAGCTGGGTGAGCTTGTTGTCGCGCCACAGGTAGACGCGGCTGTCGCCGACCCAGGCCACTTCGAAGCGATTGCCCGTGATCCTGGTCGCCACCACCGTCGTCCCCATGGGCAGCGCGTCCTGTCGCTGCTTGGAGGCGCGGATGATTTCCTCGTCCGCGATGCGGATCGCCTGGGCCAGCGGGGTCCCCTGCCGGGTCTCGCGCACGATGGCCTCGCGCGCAAGCGCACTGGCGACTTCGCCGTATTCATGCCCGCCCATGCCGTCGGCGACCAGCCAGAGGCCCAGTTCGCTGTCGCCGTAATAGGTGTCCTCGTTCAGTTCCCGTCGCAAGCCGACATGCGTGAGGTGGCCGAATTCGATCATGCAAGCGCCGTGCGGCGTGCCGTGAGGGCTCGGGGGTTCAAACGCATCGTTGGACTCGGACCGGTCAAGGGACATGGGGTGCGCTTGGAGGTTACAGGGCAACGGAGCGATGGTGGGAGGCGCCTGCCGTCCAGTCGCCGGCAGGATACGCGTGGAGCGTACCCACGGATGCGAGGCATACCGGCACGTCCTGTCACCGGAAATCTGGATGGCGTGACTTGATGCGTGTCAGGTGAGGGTTGGCGAGAGGGAGAGTCGGGCGAGAGGGAGAGTCGATGGTTCGGGCACTTCCCAGCAGTTACGGAATCGGCCTCCAGTTCCGGCCATGGGACCGCTCGGGATCCGGCGCGCACACCGTTACGGGTAATTCGATTCAGGGGCGGCAGGCGGGCGACGCAGCGGGATTGCGGCGCTCGCCCGGCGATTTTGCTGCCGATGCGCCGGATTGGACTCGGTGTCCCAAGGTTTCCGGGTGCGCGAGGCCTCCCTGCCGGCGAGAGGCGGCTCGGCGCCGGGGACGGGCGCGGCCCCGGGGATCCAACCGGGCCTTCCTGGTTGCTCGTCCATGAGCGCGATGGTGTGTCCTTCGCCGCTAGGCCGCCACTCCCGTTGATGCGTCGCTCCGCACGCGCCGCCGCCGCAGGTCTGCATCCATGCCGCCTGGCCCAGGACGCAAAACGCCCCTTTCGGGGCGCGGTGCGTATTTGGCGGAGAGGGGGGGATTCGAACCCCCGAGGCGCTATAAACGCCTGCCTGATTTCGAGTCAGGTACATTCAACCGCTCTGCCACCTCTCCGATGCGGCCGGGCCGCGGGCGCGCCGCGGCCGGGGGCGCAATAATGATACGGGCGGGCGCTGGGCCGGACAAGGCGCGGCGGTACACTGGCGGCCGGTTCCAGCCACAGGCCCGCCATGTCCGAGATTTCCGTCCCCGTGTCCTTCGGCGAGCTGCTCGACAAGATCGCGATCCTGCAGATCAAGTCCGAGCGCATGACCGACCCGTCCAAGCTGGCCAACGTCCGCAACGAACTGTCGGCACTGGAAAGCACTTGGATGGCCCATCCCGCCGCGGGCCACGACATCGTTCGGCTCCGCGCCGAACTCAAGGCGGTGAACGAGCGCCTGTGGGCGATCGAGGACGACATCCGCGACAAGGAGCGGGCGCAGGCGTTCGACCAGGACTTCGTCGAGCTGGCCCGCAGCGTGTACTTCGAGAACGACGAGCGCGCGCGGATCAAGAAGGAAATCAACCAGGCCCTCGGGTCCACCTACGTGGAGGAGAAGTCCTACCAGGACTACAGGACCGGCGCCGGATCCTAGGGCGTTCCCGGCCACGGCCGGCTCCGACTGGTCTCCGGTGAACGCGATTCGCCGCCCAGCGGGCGATCAAGGTCGTCGGTCCGCCCGATATCGCTCGAACGCCGCGACGACGTCCTCGACTTCCACCAGGTCCATCACGCCTTCCCGCTCGATCTTGGCCCCCCATTTCAGCGCAGCCGCGGGCTTGCCGAGGTATTTCCTCGCGGCATCGTCGTAACGGTCCACGCAGTAGCGCGGATCCGAATACGGGCCGCTGCGCGCCGGATTGCTGGCCGCGTGCAGGCCCAGGACCTTGCTGCCCATGGCATTGGCGATGTGCATCGGACCCGAATCCGGCGTCAGCACGAGGTCGGCCCGTTCCAGCAGGGCAGGCAGCTGCTTGAGGGTGTCCTTGCCGACGAGGTCGAGTGCCGGCGACCGCATCGCCGCCAGGATGGCATCGGTCGTCTCGCGCTCCAGCGCGCTGCGCCCCCCGCACAGCACGACCCGCCAGCCACCCGACGCGGCATGGTCGGCGACGGCCGCGTAACGTTCGGCGCGCCAATTGCGCAGGGCGTGGCTGGAGCACGGCGAGACGAGCAGGACGGGGGCGCCGTCCCCGGGCCACTGCGACCGTGCCCACGCGCGGGCCTCGTCGGGAACGGGCAGCTCCCAGGCCACCTGGTCCTGCCGCAATCCCAGCGGCTCGCAGAAGCTGCCGATCGCGTCGAGGACGTGGATGCCCGGACGATCCGGGATGCGTTCGTCGACGAACAGGCCGTGCAGGTCCTTGGCCCGTGAGCGGTCGTAGCCGATCCTGCGGCCCGCCGGGATGAACGCGGAAAGCAGGTTGGCGCGCGCCGCCACCTGCATCTGCAGCAGGGCATCGAAGCGGCGCCCCTGGAGTCGCCGCCGCAGGGCGCGCATGCCGGCCAGTCCGGTGGCCTTGTCGTAGACGAGGAACTCGACGCCGTCGAGTCCTTCCAGCAGGCGATGCTCGGCCTTGCCGATGACCCAGGTCAGCGCGACGCCTGGCCATGCGCGGCGCAAGGTGCGGACCAGGGGAACGACGTGCGTGGCATCGCCGAGCGCCGACAGCCGCAACAGGCAGATCGAGCGGGGCGGGCCGGGCGTCTGGGAGGGCGTCAAGGCTTGTTAGACTCGCTGGATGGTCGCATTCGACGCCACGGAAAGCCTGACGCCGTACCGCAATGCGGACGGGGAGGGGGCGATTCTGTTCGACGCCTCGCAGTTGCGGCAAGTCGATCCACGCTGGTTCGATCCGGCGTTGTGGGGCGACCGGGCACGGCCGGTGGAGGGCAGCGGACGGGGCGGCGCATGGTTCATCGAAGCCTCCCATGGGCCTTGCGTGCTGCGCCAGTATCGCAGGGGCGGGTGGGCGGCGCGCATCAGCAAGGACCGGCACCTGTGGCAAGGCGCCTCGCACGTGCGGAGCTTCGCCGAGTTCCGACTCTTGCGCGACCTTGGCCGCAAGGGGCTGCCGGTGCCGGCGCCGATCGCCGCCAGTTACGTGCGTCGCGGGCTGGGATACCGCGCGTCGATCCTGCTTCAACGCATCGTCGACGTGCGCTCGCTCGCGGAGCTGGCCTCGTCGTCGCCGGACGACGCCCCCTGGTCGGCCGCCGGCCGGTTGCTCGCGCGCTTCCATCGCGCGGGCCTGGACCATGCCGACCTCAATGCGCACAACCTGCTGTTCGACGCCGACGGCAAGGGCTGGCTGATCGACCTCGACCGCGGCAGGCTGCGGATCCCGGAGACGGCATGGCGCGAGGCCAACCTGTCGCGGTTGAAGCGCTCCCTGTTCAAGGTCTGCCGCGGCAGGGCGCGCGCGGACGTGGAGGCGGACTTCGCCCGCCTGCGCGCGGCCTACGACGAAGCCTGGTCGAAGGGGTACTGAGATGGCCTGGTCGTTGCGCTTCAACGGGGTGGGCAATGCATTCGCCGTCGAGCTGGGCTCGTCGATGGCGACCATCGAGCGCGACGGCAAGCCGTGGCTGGCCATCGACTGCGGCGGGGAAGGACTGACCGCCTACCTCGCGCACTACGGCGAGCCGCCACCGGCGTTGTTCATCACCCATACCCACCTCGACCACGTCTCCGGGTTCGAGCGCCTGTTCGTGCACGAGTACTTCGACCCGGCGCGTCGCGGCCGCACGCCGGTGTACGTGCCGGTGACGGTCCTGCCGCTGCTGCACCAGCGCGTCGGCGACTACCCCAACGCGCTGGCCGAGGGCGGGGTCAATTTCTGGGAGGCGTTTCACGTGATACCGGTGGGCGACGCCTTCTGGCATGACGGCCTGCGCCTGGAAACCTTTCCGGTCCGGCACCATTGGCCGCGCACCGCCTATGGCTTGCGATTGCGCGGCAGCCTCGTGTGGACCGGCGACACCCGGCCGATCGGCGAATTGCTGAAGGTTTACGCGGACGCCGGTGAGCTCATCGCCCACGACTGCGGCCTGCAGGGCAATCCATCGCACAGCGGCCTGGACGACCTGGAGCGGGAATACCCGCCGGAACTGCTGCAGCGCTGCGTGCTCTACCACTACGGCAGCGAGGCCGATGGCGATGCGATGCGTGCGCGCGGCCATGGCGTCGCCCGCCAGAACGACGTGCTGGTGCTTGCCGAACCCACGCCGCTGGAGCTCGACCAGGCGTGAGCGCGATCGCCCACCCGCAGGCGTTGCCGCTGGACAGGCTCGGACGCCCGTTGCGCGACCTGCGCCTGTCCGTGATCGAGGCCTGCAACTACCGTTGCGGCTACTGCATGCCCGCCGACCGGATCCCGGAGGGCCATGGGCTGGATGCCGCGTCGCGGCTGTCGTTCGACGAGATCGAGGTCCTGGTGCGCGGCTTCGCGCGGCTGGGCATGCACAAACTGCGCATCACCGGCGGCGAACCCTTGCTGCGCAAGGGGCTGCCCGAGCTGGTCGCGCGCCTGGCCAAGGTGCCGGGCGTCGATGACCTGGCCCTGACCACCAATGGATCGCTGCTCGCCGCGCTGGCGCGGCCGCTGCGCGACGCCGGCCTGCACCGGCTCACCATCAGCCTGGATGCGCTTGAGCCCGCGGTGTTCCGCGAGTTGTCCGGTGGGCGCGGCGAGCTGGCGGATGTCGAGGCAGGCATCGCCGCCGCCGAGGCGGCGGGCTTCGACCGCCTCAAGTTCAATTGCGTCGTGCAGCGCGGAGTCAACGATGACCAGGTGTTGCCCCTGGTCGAACGCTTCCGCGGCACGCCCCACGTCGTGCGTTTCATCGAATACATGGACGTCGGCACCTGCAATGGTTGGGACCGGAGCCGCGTGGTGCCGTCCGTGCAGTTGCGCGACCGGATCGACGCGCGCTGGCCGCTGCGCGCGCTCGATGCCCGCTACCGCGGGGAAGTCGCGTCACGCTACGCATTCGAGGACGGCTCGGGTGAAGTCGGTTTCGTCAGTTCGGTCAGCGAGCCGTTCTGCGGAGACTGCCACCGCGCCCGCGTCTCCGCCGACGGACGCCTGTACACCTGCCTGTTCGCAGGCGATGGCCACGACCTCCGGCCGCTGCTGCGCCACGGCGAACTCGCGGTGGCCGATCGCGTCGCTGGCCTGTGGGACGGCCGGGAAGATCGCTACAGCGAGCTGCGCGGGAGCGCGGCGGGTTCGCGTCGGCATGTCGAAATGTTCCTGGTCGGTGGATGAGCGACGTCGGTTCTCCGGGCTGGCGCCTGGCCTGCCACCAGGGCACGCCCTTGCCGCGGGGCGTTACCATCTGGTGCCGACCGCGCGCCGGCCTGCCATGAAGCCCAAGATCGACAAACCCAAGCCCGGAGAGCCCGGGCCGGAGTCCCCGCTCAGCCACCTCGATGCGGACGGTCGGCCGGCCATGGTCGATGTCTCCGGCAAGCCGGTCACGCCGCGCGAGGCCTCGGCCGAGTGCCTGGTGGCATTTCCCCCGGAGGTCGCGTCCCAGCTCCGCGCCAGCGGCTTGCGCAGCGGCAAGGGCGGCATCGTCGAAACGGCGATCGTCGCCGGCACCATGGCGGTCAAGCGCACGCATGAACTCATTCCGTTCTGCCATCCGCTTCCCATCGAAGGCGTGCGCATCGGCATCGACTGGCGCGACGCACGGGTGCTGGGAATCGAATGCTCGGTCAGGACAACCCATCGCACCGGCGTGGAGATGGAGGCGCTGACCGGCGCCACGGTCGCCGCCCTGGTGGTCTACGACATGTGCAAGGCGTTGTCGCATGCCATCGTGCTCGGACCGGCGAAGTTGCTGGGCAAGCGCGGCGGCAAGCGGGACTTCGGGAAGCTCGGCTGATGGCACGGGTCAAGTTGCTGTACTTCGCCAGCCTGCGCGATGCGGCCGGTGTCGCATGCGAATCGGTGGAAAGCACGGCCGCGGACCTGCGCGACCTGTACATGGAAGCGCGTGCGCGCCATGGATTCTTGCTCCCGCCGGAAAGGCTGCGCGTGGCCGTCGATGGCGAGTTCGCCGATTGGGGCAGCGCCCCGCCCGCGGGCGGGGAGATTGCGTTCATCCCTCCGGTTTCCGGCGGATGAGCGAAGGCACGCCGCTGTTCCGAATCGCTTCCGGGCCCATCGACATCGGTCCGCTGCAGGCACGACTGGCCAACCCGCGCGCCGGCGCATGCACGGTGTTCGAAGGCCGGGTCAGGGCCCACCACGACGGCCGCAGCGTCAGCGGGCTCTTCTACGAAGCCTATGTGCCCCTCGCCGAATCCGAGGGCACGCGGATCGTCGCCGATGCCATCGCGCGCCACGGCTGCATCGCCGCCTGCTGCGTGCATCGCATCGGCGACCTCGGCATCGGCGAACTGGCGGTCTGGGTCGGCGTGTCCGCCGCGCATCGCGGCGCGGCCTTCGACGCGTGCCGCGAGATCATCGACGAGGTCAAGGCGCGTGTCCCGATCTGGAAACGGGAACGTTACGTGGAGGGAGACGCATGCTGGCAACATCCGGTCGGGGACGTTCCATGAGGCTTCCGTCCACGCCGGCGGCCCGTCGAACAGCGTTGGTTGCCTTGGTGGTCCTGCCGCTGGCGGGTGTCATTCCCGTCCACGCCTGCGATGCGCTCTGGGTCGGCAACAAGGCGGCGGATACGGTCTGGCGCCTGGACCTGCGGGATGGTCGCCGCCTGCGCTCGGTCCCGAGCGACCCGGGCCCGCATGAAATCGCGGTCGCTCCGGACGGGCGCGCCGCATTGGTGACCAGCTACGGGCGCGCCCAGCCGGGACACACCTTGGCGGTTCTCGACCTGGGCAAGGGCGAGCGGGCGGCAGGCATTGACCTCGGCGAGCATCGCCGCCCGCATGGCGTTGCCTATCTCCCCGATGGCCGCCGCGCCGTGGTGACGACCGAGGACAGCGGGTCCCTGCTGGTCGTGGATGTCCAGGCCCGGCGAATTGAACGCGTCATCGACATCGGCGGAGGCACCGGCCACATGGTGGCGTTGTCGCGGGACGGCAGGATCGCCTACGTGACCAAGATCGCGGCCGGCACGATCAGCCGCATCGACCTGCATGCCGGCACCAAGACGGCGGAACGCCCGGCGGGCGCGGGCGCGGAAGGCGTGGCGGTCGCGCCCGATGGCGCGGTCTGGGTGGGCAACCGGGCCGACGATACCGTCACCGTGCACGATCCGGACACGCTGGCGGTTCGACGCACCCTGGCCAGCACGGGGTTTCCCATCCGGGTGGTGTTCACCCACGACGGCCGCCATGCGCTGGTGACCAATGCCCGTTCCGCGACGCTCTCCGTGTTCGACGCGGCTTCCGCGGAGTTGGTGTCCACCGTGGACCTGGCACCGGTCGGGGTGCGGTACGACGACACCTTGCTCGGACGCGACCCATTGCCGATCGGGGTCATCGCCGATCCCGGCCGCCCGCGCGCGTACGTGGCGATCAGCGGCGCGGATCGCATTGCCGTGGTCGACACGGAGGGCTGGAAGGTGGTCGGGCACTGGCAGACCGGGCGGGAGCCCGATGCGCTCGGGATCGAACGGTGCCCCGGCGCGGAGCCGGGCGCCAAAGGCCGATGAGGCGACGCGAATGCGATCGCGATGGCTCGCGGAAACGGGTCGCCGCATTCCGGTCTTGAGGATGGAAAGGCGGCGGCGCCGCCCATTGACCCGGGGCGGCTTCAAGCGCCACCTGCGCGACAGCAATGCGAATGCGCGTGCCGCAGCCGCGGAGACGAGTCGCAAGCGGCTCCAAAGGACGACGCCCTGGGTGCTTGGTGCATGCGCGCGCCGGCGCGTCTTGTTGCAAACACCCGACCCAAGGAGGTTTCGGCGGGACGACCCGAATCCGCACATGCCGCGCCACGGATGGCAAGCAATCGCAGTTCGACTGCCCCAAAAAGGTGGCGACCCTGCCGGCTGGCCTCGGCGCCCGCGTCAGTCGATACCGTTGCTGCCTTCCGGCCCTGGCGGGGTTTTCGACCTAGCGTCGCGAGGGGCCGACAGGGCCACCATGGGACTGCGATCGCATCGCGATGCGCATTTGAACTGGCGGAGAGAGGGGGATTCGAACCCCCGAAGCGCGGTTTAGACGCTTACACACTTTCCAGGCGTGCTCCTTCAACCACTCGGACACCTCTCCGGGCCTGAATCACGGCATCCTTGCGTTCAGGGCCGGAAATTCTAGCGGTCGCGGGCGGTTACCACAACAAAACCCGCCTTGTGCGGACGGCGTGCCCGCGGCCCCGGGGGGCGTTGCGCCCGCCGACGCCGTGCTTCGGCCGGCGCAGCCTGGCGTGGCAGAATGGACGCATGTCCTATCTCGTCCTCGCCCGCAAGTGGCGTCCGAAGCGTTTCGCCGAGCTGGTGGGCCAGGAGCACGTGGTCAAGGCGCTGACCAATGCGCTGGATTCCGGCCGCGTGCACCACGCCTTCCTCTTCACGGGCACCCGGGGCGTCGGCAAGACCACGATCGCCCGGATCTTCGCCAAGTCACTGAACTGCGAGCAGGGCACCTCGGCAGAACCTTGCGGGCAGTGCGCGACCTGCGAGGCGATCGACGCCGGGCGATTCATCGACCTGCTGGAGATCGACGCCGCCAGCAACACCGGCGTCGACGATGTCCGCGAACTGATCGACAACGCGCAGTACATGCCGTCGCGCGGCCGGGTGAAGGTCTACCTGATCGACGAAGTGCACATGCTGTCCAAGTCGGCGTTCAACGCCTTGCTCAAGACGCTCGAGGAGCCGCCCGGGCACGTGAAGTTCCTGCTCGCCACCACCGACCCGCAGAAATTGCCGGTGACGGTGCTTTCGCGCTGCCTGCAGTTCAACCTCAAGCGCCTGGACGAAGCGCAGATCGGGGGCCAGATCGAGAAGATCCTTGCGGCTGAAGGCATCGATGTCGAGCCGGGGGCCGTGCGGCAACTGGCCAGGGCCGCCGACGGTAGTTTGCGCGACGGCCTGTCCCTGCTCGACCAGGCGATCGCCTACACCGGCGCGGCCGCGGGCGCCGGCAGCCTGCAGGACGAGGCCCTGGCGACCATGCTGGGAACGGTGGACCGGACCCGCGTCGGCGAGTTGCTCGCGGCATTGCAGGCCGGCGATGGCGCGGCATTGATGCGCGAGGTCGAGGCACTCGCGGATTTCTCGCCGGACTGGGCGAGTGTGCTGGATGCGCTCGCGGACGCGCTGCATCGGGTGCAGGTCAGGCAGCTCGTGCCCGATTGCGGCATCGAGGGCGACGGGATCGACCTGGCGGCGCTGGCCGCGGGGCTCCGTCCCGAACTCGTGCAGCTGTGGTACCAGATGGCGCTGCACGGGCGTCGCGACCTGCCGCTGGCGCCGAGCCCGCGCGCGGGGTTCGAGATGTGCGTGTTGCGGATGCTGGCGTTCCGGCCCAGCGACGAGACGGAGGTGGCACCCACCCGCGAGTCCAAGCCATCGCGACCAGCGACGCGCAGCGCTGCCGACACCGCGCGTGATGCCGTGCAGGCTGGACCGCCCCCGAAGCCGGCGGCCGCGCGGGAACCGGCCGTTTCCCGGCAGGTGGATGGGGAGGCAACCGCCAGCGACCCGGTCACCGCGGCGTCCGATCACTCCGATGCTCCCCGGCTTGCGCTGGACGCCGTCCGCTGGGTGGAGCTGGTCGCCGGCCTCGGCCTGCGCGGTCCCGTCAAGGAGCTTGCGGCGCATGCCGGGTTCGTCGGGCATTCGGGCGGCGTGCTGCGGCTCTCCCTCCCGGCCAGCGACGACCACCTCAAGGCACCGTTCCTGGTCCAGCAACTGGCGGAAGCCCTGGCCGGACCGCTCGGCGCCGCGCCGCAGTTGCGCTTCGAAACCGTGGAAACCGAGGCAGCCGACACCTTGCACGAGCGGGCCGCACGTGAGCGCGATGCGCGCCAGGACGCCGCCGAGAACGCCTTCCTGGCCGACCCCAACGTGCAAAGGCTGATGTCGCAGCAAGGCGCGACCGTGGTACCGGGCTCGATCCGGTTGCACGACGACGCTTGACCGGACCTAATTCAAATACGAGAGAGAGAGAAGACCATGCGAGGAAACATCGCCCAACTGATGCAGCAGGCGCAGAAGATGCAGGAGAGCATGCAGCGCGCGCAGGAGGAACTCGCCAGCATCGAGGTCACGGGAAGCGCCGGCGGCGGCCTGGTCACCGTGACCCTCACCGGCCGCAAGGAATGCCGCAAGGTGCGCATCGACCCGAGCGTGCTGGCCGACCCGGAGATGGCGGAGGACCTGGTCGCCGCGGCGTTCAACGATGCGTCGAACAAGGTCGACGCGGCCTCGCAGGAAAAGCTGGGCGACGCGACCGCTGGCATGAACCTGCCGCCCGGGATGAAGCTGCCGGGGTTTTCCTGAGCGGATGACGGGGCGACCTGCCGCCACCTCCGCGCCGCCGTCGTGGCGCAGGATCCTCGACTGCCGACGGATCGCGCTGCCGGCGGGGTGCGCGCGCACGTCCCCGTGCGCTGAGGGCGGGTCCCGGTCGTGACGGCGTCCCTGCTCGAACAACTCATCGAGGCCTTCCGCGTGTTGCCCGGCGTCGGGCAGAAGACCGCGCAGCGCATGGCCTACCACGTGCTCGAACGCGAGCGCGAAGGAGGCGTGCGGCTCTCGAAGGTGCTGGGCGAAGCGATGGAGCGCATCGGGCATTGCGCGCGGTGCCGGGATTTCAGCGAAGCCGAGCTCTGCGCCACGTGCGCGAGTCCGTCGCGCGACACCCACCTGCTGTGCGCGGTCGAATCCCCGGCGGACCGGATGGCGATCGAGCAGGCCACCGGTTACCGCGGGCTGTACTTCGTCCTGCAAGGCCGGTTGAGCCCGCTGGACGGCATCGGCCCGCGGGAGCTCGGGCTCGAGCAGTTGGCCGAGCGCCTGTCGGAAGACCAGGTCCGGGAACTGATCATCGCCACGAATCCGACCGTGGAAGGCGAGGCGACCGCGCACTACCTCGCCCAACTCGCCCGCCAGCGCGGCGTGCGCCCCAGCCGGCTAGCGCATGGCGTGCCGCTGGGAGGGGAACTGGAGTACGTGGACCGCGGCACGCTGTCCCACGCGTTCGGCAGCCGCAGCGAGATGTACGACTGACCACTGCGGCGGCCCTGCAATGGCCGCCGTCCACAGGAGCCGCGCCATGGCCGACACCATCTTCCACAAGATCATCCGCCGCGAGATCCCCGCCGACATCGTCTACGAGGACGAGCACCTCATCGCGTTCAAGGACATTGCCCCGCAGGCGCCGGTCCACGTCCTCTTCGTGCCCAAGCGCGACGTGGCGACACTCAATGACCTGCCCGAGGACCCTGCGGTGGTGGGACGGCTGGCGACGGCCGCGGCGCGCTATGCCAAGGAGCAGGGACTGGCCGACGAGGGCTACCGGCTGGTGATGAACTGCAACGACCATGGCGGCCAGACGGTGTTCCAGTTGCACCTGCACCTGCTGGGCGGGGCGCAGCTCGGGCGGTTCGGGACGCCGGCCTGACAGGTCGCCGTCCCTCGCCGCGGATCTCGCGCGAGCAGGGCGCCAAGACGATTGGCCTGGGCGGTAGGCGCGGCCTGCGGAACTTGCCTACCAATACCCCCACCACGGCCAGGGCGAGGGCCGGGTGACGACGTTGATGCGGTCGTACTTGGGCCACAGGTAGACCACGTCGGCGGCGATGCGCGGGAGGCGGTAGTCGTAGCCGCCGATCTGGCGGTTTTCGTAGCCGTCGATGCGACCGGTGAAGGTTACCTCGCGATTCCGCTCGAACAGCGCGGGATCGTAGAAGCCGGCGCGGCAGGCGATGAAGCGTCCACCCGTGTCGTCGCCGGACCAGTAGTGCGGATGGCCGTAGAGGTCCAGCCGGGCAGAGAGCATCTCGAAACAGGTGCTGTTGGTCCGGGGGTCGACCTGCACGATGCGCCCGCCCCAACGCACCAGCGCACCGGTGCGGTCACCGGCGACCGCGTCCTGCGGGCTGATGGGCAGGTATTCGCCCTGCAAGGGCCTGGGCTGCGAAGCGCACGCCGAGAGCAGGGCGCTGGCGACGGCGACGAGGATGAGCGGGGATCGGGACTTCATCTCGGGGCTCCGGTAGGCGTGCAAGGAATCGTACTGCTTGCCGTGAGATTCGACGACGGATTCAGGGACGATGCGACCGCAGGTCGCGGACCAGCCTGCGCCAATCGAGCGTGCCAGCGTCGGGGTGAGCGTAGCGCCAATGCGCAAATCGCGCGCCGAGCGCGGCAAGCCCTGACGAAGTGGGGCGGGCCGCGACCACGCGGGCCACCCAGTCGCCGGCGGTTTCGTGCGTCGCGGGTGCCAGGCCGAGGCGTGCGTAGCGCCGCCCCAACTGGTGCCACGCGCGCAGCACCGGATCGCGTTCGCGTTCACCCCGCGTGCTGAGCCACAGCATCCACGCCAGCGCCAGGCCCGCGGCCAGGCCGAACAGCCCGATCAGGCTCGCCGGCTCGAGGTCGTCCACGCCCAGCGGCTGGAGCAGTTGTTGCTGGCGGACGGCGTCGAAGCCGAGCATGAAATCGTTCCAGCCGCGGCGCATCCAGTCGCCCATGTCGTACACCGGCGCCAGGCCCGGTGCGGCGCCGGCCGCGCCACGGTCGTCCAGGGTGTCGTAGATGCGCTCAGGCGCGACCGCGGCGGTGGGGTCGACGCGTACCCAGCCCCTGCCAGGGAGCCAGACCTCGGCCCATGCGTGGGCGTCGGAACGGCGGAGCAGCCAATAGCCGCCGCCAAAGGGAACCCGGTAGCCGCCCACGTAGCCGGTGACCACCCGCGCGGGGATGCCGGCGGCGCGCATCAGCACCACGAACGAAGAACTGAAGTGTTCGCAGAAGCCGGCCTTCTGTTCGAACAGGAACTCGTCGACCGCGTGGCGGCCGGGGAGCGGGACCTCGAAGGTGTAGGCGAACTCGTCGTTGATCAGCGCCAGCGCGCTGGCGACGATGGCGTCGTCTCCGGCGGGTCCGTCGCCATGTCGTCGCCGCCATTGCCGTGCAAGTTCCACGGTCCGCGGATTGAAGCCGTCGGGCAGTCGCAGCGCCAGTCGCCGCAAGGTCACCTTCAGTTGCGGTTCGAACCGCCGCGGCGGTGCGGACTGCATCCGCCAGCGCGTCAGGTTCGACAACGGTCGGTCCGCGTACAGGCCGTAATCGAGCGTGAGCCGCGTGCCATCGGGTGCAGCCAGCGGAAGATCGAGCGCGACCAGCTGGCGGCGGTCGGTGGGCTCGAGTTCCAGCTCGTAGTCGTAGCGCGCCGCGGAGGGAACCACCTCGGCGGGCGGGAGGTTGCGGAACCAGCCCGATTGCGTCCACGCGCGGCCGTCGTAATCCCAGAACACGGGTCCGCGCCAGTACATCTCCTCGCGCGGGGGTTCGTCGCCGTAGAAGGTCGCCCGCAGGGCGGGGGAGTCGTCGGTCAGGATGTCGAGCCATTCGCCAGGGGCCATCCGGTCCGACAGGCCGGGGCGCGCAATGGCGCGTTCGGGCACGCCCCAAAGCGGCGAGGCGATGCGCGGGAACAGCCAGAACGCGGCGAGCGCGAGCGGCAAGCCGATCAGGACCATGCGCGACACGGTCGCCAAGCGTCGCGTCGTCGCGCGCAGCGCGGCGCCGGCCTCGGAGGAAGAGACACCGGATTCCTGCTCCGACAGGCGCACTAGCGCCATGAGAGCCAGCATGGTCCCGGACAAGCCGAGGACCAGCGACATGGGCCCCTGGTCCAGGAGAAAGGTCGCGAAGGGTGCGAACAGGGCAAAGCCCAGCAGGCTGCGGGCGTCGCGCATGCCAAGGAGTTCGACCGGCTTGATCGCCAGCATCGCCGCCAGCAGCGCGCAACCGGTGTCTCGGCCGAAGGCGAAGCGGGCGCTCGACAAGACATAGCCGACCACCGCCAGCGCGAGCAGGATGCGGATCCATCCGGGCACCTTCACGCGCCAGCTCAGCGCCATCGCTGTCGCCCCGACGAGCGAGATCGCCGCGCCCATGTCGCCCGGTAGCTGGACCAGCAGGGGCAGGAGGCAGGCCGCCGTCGCCACGAGGACCCAGGCCCGGCTCGACCGGTCGAGCGCAAGCGGCGCCATTGGGCGAACGCGCGGCGGCAGGGACTCAGCCACCGCGTGCATGGCCGGTCACCAACGGGGGCAACAACGCAAGCGCGCGCAGGCAGGCGTGCCGGTGCGCGCTTCCACGCCCCGGGCCCAGCGTCGGTTGCCCGGGAAGTTCGAGCCGGTAGCGTCGCCCGTCGCGTTCGGCTTCGTCCACCCATCGCGCCAGGCGGCGGATCCTGCCCTCGTACGGCAGCGCCGACAGCGCGCGCCACTCGAGCACCACGTCGGCGCCCTGGGGCTGTTCGTATTCGCGCACCAGCAGCGAATCGCGCCTCGCCGACGGCTTCCACGCGATCGCGCGGCGCGCGTCGCCGCGGCGGTAGTCGCGCAGGTGGTGGACGTCGTCGCCGGCCGGGTGCAGGCGGGCCCTTGCCGTTTCGCCGCGCCCCTCCGGTAGCGGTGGGCCGTCGGGTTCCGGGGCCGGATAAACCAGCAGCGGTTCGCTCGGCCAGATGTACGCCCACGCGCGGGCGAGTCCGAGCGGTCGCGTGGTGGAGATGCGGACGCGTTCCAGGTCCAGCCAGCCGCGCATCCGCGTCGGCAACGACAATTCGGCTTCGCCGTGGCCCGCCGACAGGCCCAGCGGGGCATGGGCGGTGCCGTAGTGCACTTCGAGGCCGCGGCGATCGCGGCCCGGTTCCGCCGCGGCATGCAGGCGCAGCCGCAGCGGCTTGCCGGCGGGAACCGGCTCGGCGTCGATGGCCACGATGCGCAGGCCGCTCAGTTGCAGGTGCGCGGCGAGGAGGCTGCTGTGCGCCGCGCCACCGAGGAGCAGGACCAGCAGCAGGGCGGGGTTGTTGTTGTAGTTGAGCGCACCCACGCCCATGGTGAGCAACAGCCCCAGCAGGAACATGCCGAACGCGGTCGGCAGGATGTAGATCCGGCGTCGGTCGAAGGTGACCGGAAGGGTTTCAGGCTGCCTCGGCCTGGCCAGCGATTCCAGCCGTCCGCGGAGTGCCGGCCAGCGCCCGTCCGCCACGGCCGCTCAGTCCACCGGCACGCTGTGCAGGATCGCCTTGGCGAGCGTGGTGTCGTCGCCGGCGTCGGCGTCGGCGACCAGCCGGTGCGAAGCAACGGCGCCGAACAGGGCCTGCACGTCCTCGGGCAAGACGTGGTTGCGGCCCAGCAGCAGGGCATAGGCGCGCGACGCACGCAGCAGGGCGATTCCGGCGCGGGGCGACAAGCCCACGCGGACCCCGGCATGGCGGCGGCTGCGCGCCAGCAGGGTCTGGATGTAGGCCACCAACGCCTCGCTGGCATGCACGCCTTCGACCGCCGCGCGCAGGCGCAGCACGTCCTCTTCGCCGAGCACGGCGCTCGAGCGCGAGATCAGTTGGCGGCGATCGCTGCCGGCGAGCAGGGCGCGCTCGGCCTCCTCGCCCGGATACCCGAGGTTGAGCCGCAGCAGGAACCGGTCGAGCTGCGAATCCGGCAACGGGTAGGTGCCGGCGAGGTCGACCGGGTTCTGCGTGGCGATCACGAAGAACGGGCGCGGCAGGGCGTGCGTGGTGCCGTCGACCGTGACCTGGTGTTCGGCCATCGCCTCGAGAAGCGCGCTTTGCGTACGTGGCGGTGCGCGGTTGATCTCGTCGGCGAGCAGGACGTTGGCGAACACCGGGCCGGGATGGAATTCGAATGCGCGGCTCCGCGCGTCGAAGATCGACACGCCGAGGATGTCCGATGGCAGCAGGTCCGAGGTGAACTGGACCCGCTGGAAGCCGAGGCCCAGGGTGGCGGCGAGGGCATGCGCCAGCGTGGTCTTGCCCAGGCCTGGCAGGTCCTCGATCAGCAGGTGGCCGTCCGACAACAGGGCGACGAACGCCAGCCTCACCTCGTGCGCCTTGCCCAGGACCAGGGTATTCACCTGCGCCAAAGCCGCGCGCAGGGAATCGCGCAGGGCGTCGGGTAGCATGTGCGGGCTTGCGGGGATGGCGGACATTCAAGGCTCCGTCGTGGCGGCGGTGGCGTCGCGTCCGGCAACGGGCGCTCTGCCGGACCGGATGCCGTCACCGGGTTGCCGGCAGTGTAACGAGGACGAAGCGGGATGCGAAAACCGGTGGCCACCTTCCCCGACGCGCGCGCGTGGTTCGTCGCGCTCTGGGTGCTGTTGACGGCCGCCAAGGTCGCGGTGGCCGCGCACCTGCCGCTTTTCGTCGACGAAGCTTTCTACTGGCAGGAAAGCCGGCACCTGGCCTGGGCCTATTCAGACCTTCCCGGTTTGACGGCCTGGCTGATCCGGCTTGGCGGGCTCGCGTTCGGCGACGGCGTGCTGGCGGTGCGCTTGCCGTTCCTGATGATCGCCGCGTGCCTGCCATGGCTGGTCGCAGGCATCGCGGCGCGCGAAAGCGAGCACGGAGATCCGCGGCATGCCTGGCTGGCCGCCACGGCGACGCTGTTGCTGCCGTTGGCCGGCACGCTCGGCGTGCTGGCCTTGCCCGACGTGACCCTGGCGCTGGCGACCCTGCTCTGCGTCGACGCCGCGACTCGCCTCCTGCGCGGCGTCAGCGATGGGGCGGCACTCGAGCTCGCCCTGGGGCTGGCGATCGGCGCGCTCAGCCACTATCGCTTCATCGCCGTGATCGGCGTCGGATTCGTGGCCCTGCTCCTGCTTCCGCGTGCCCGGGTCGTCCTGCGCGATCCCAGGGTGTGGATTGCGATCGCCTTCGGCGCGGCGGCATGGACCCCGTTGATGGCGTGGAACTTCGAGAATGCGGAGGCGGGGCTCCGCTTCCAGCTGGTCGACCGCCACCCGTGGTCCTGGCAACCGGCCGGGGTCTGGTTCGTCCTGGTGCAGGCCGTGCTGGTGACGCCGCTGCTGTTCGTCGCGTTGTTGTGGTCGGGCGCGCGGGAACTGCGGGACGGCACCGAATCCAGGCGCCTGCTGGCGTGGCTCGGCGGATTGGTCATCCTGGGCTTCTTCGTGCTCGGCTTCTTCGCCGACACCCAGCGGGTGAGTTTCCATTGGCCGCTGCCGGGCTACCTGGCCTTGCTGCCATTGCTGCCGGCAGCGTTGGCGCGTTGGCCTCGGCCCTGGCGCGCAGCGACCTGGGCGGTGGCCGCGACCGGCCTGCTGTGCGCGCTGGCCTATTACGCCTTCGTCTCGGTGCCATCGGCGCGGGCCCAGTCCGCGGCGCTCAAGTGGTACCCCGCAAACTTCGCGGGCTGGGAGTCCCTGGCCGACGCCGTGCGCGAGGAGCGGGCGGCGATGCCAGGGGACACTCGAATCGTCGCCGACAATTTCAAGATCGGAGCGGAACTGGGATTCGCACTGGACGATCCCCGCATCCAGGTCCTCGACCATCCCTTGAATCGCGCGCACGGACGTGCACCGCAACTGCGTTTGTGGGGCCTGGAGACCGCGGGACGGGAGGACTGGGACGAGAAGCCGGTGCTCCTGGTGGTGGGCGCGACCGATGTCGCCTACAAGTTCCTGCTGCAGCGTTACAAGGCGTTGTGTCGCCGGGTCGGCCCCTTGCCGCCGCCGCGCGTGGTCAACATCGACCACGGGCGGACGCGCTACCTCCTGTTCGCGTTGCTGCCCGGGCGCGAGACCAGCGCCGGATGCGTCGCCCCGGCGATGGCGTGGATCGACGCCCCGCAGCCCGGGGCCACCGTGGCCGGACGCTTCGAATTGTCCGGATGGGCATTCAAGGAAGGCGTGGGTATCGATCGCGTCGAAGTGCTGATCGACGGCGAAGTGGTCGCCGAAGCCGAGTACGGCCTGCCTGATCCGGGCGTCGTGGCGTTCTGGGGAGGGTCCAGCGATCCCGGGCAGCCGGACGTCGGGTTCCATGCCACGGTGTCCACGCGGGGCGTTCCGTCGGGCAGGCGCTGGCTGGGCCTGCGGCTCCACGGCCGCGATGGCAGCCTCGAGGATTGGAGCGAACAGCCGATCGAAGTGGAATGAGGGGCGTGCCGGTGGCGCCTGCCGCGGTCAGGGCACGGCGAACCCGGCCTGCCGCAGCAGCCGCGCGGTCGCGACCAAGGGCAGTCCCACCAGCGCGGTCGGATCACTCGTGTCCACGGCCTCGAACAAGGCGATGCCCAGCGACTCGGACTTGAAGCTGCCCGCGCAGTCGTAAGCGGGTTCGGTCGCCAGGTAGCGCGCGATCTCCTGCGGCTCCAGGCTGCGCATCCGCACAATGGTGGTGTCGACGGCTTCCAGGCAGGCGCCGCCACTGCGCACCAGGGCCACGGCGGTTTGGAACCGGATGGTCCTGCCGGACAGCAGGGTGAGCTGAGCCACTGCCGCTTCGTGGCTGCCGGGTTTTCCCAATGGTTGGCCGTCGAGGTCGGCGGCCTGGTCCGATCCGATCACACAGGCACCGTCGTCAACTTGACGCGCGACCGATTCAGCCTTCGCCCGTGCCAGGCGCACGACCAGGTCGCGTGGCGTTTCACCGGGCAGGGGCGTCTCGTCGACGCAAGGATTGGTGGTGTCGAAGGGCAACCCCAGGCGGGCGAGCAACTCGCGGCGATACGGGGACGTGGAGGCCAGTCGCAGCTGCATGTTCAACGGAATCAGTGCAGGGGCGCCCGGGCGCGCTCGATCTCCAGCAGTTGCTGGTCGATGCGGCGGCGCGCGGCGATCAAGGCGTCGCGGACGGTGCGGAGCTGGTCGAGTGTGGCCGCCTGGCCGTGCTGCTGCAGCCAGAGTCGCTGCCGGAGCATGTCCTGCATGGCTTCGCGCATCGGGTTGTCGTCGCTGCCGGCGATGGCCTCGATTTCCGCCCTCGCGGTCCGCAGGCGCGCTTCCAGGGTATCGGCGGCATCCAGGACCTGCGAGACGAGCAGGTGCCGGCGCCCGCTGCGCTTGCGCAGGCCCGCGGCCAGCAGGAAGGCGATGGCCACGATCGCGGCCAGGAGCAGGATGAGGGGCTGGGACACGTGTCGCGCCGTGCGAGGGTGGCGTGCAGTCTGCCGCGACGCCGCCCCGTTCGGCAAATTCACCCGGCGGCACAAGCACTTGGCGAGCCCCGGAGGGTTTGACACCCGGGGGCCCGCCGCTTACCATTCCGCGGCTTATGTCCGCAGAAGTGCCCGAGGTCGTGGATGCTTGGCGCATGGTCGCGGCCCGGCGCGGGTTCGAGGGGCGGCTGCCCCTGGCGTCCCTGAGCCGATTGCGCGATGCGCTGGTCGATGCCGAGGGCGAGGTGGAGTACTCGCTGCAGTTCGACCGCGACGCGCTGCAGGTGCCCTACGTGGAGTTGCGGATCGAAGCGTGCTTGCCGCTGCAGTGCCAGCGCTCGCTGCAGCGTTTCCTGCTCCCGGTCGTCCTGACGCAGCGGCTGGGGTTGCTGCGCGAAGGCGGGGACGCGGAGGCGGACGAGGCTGCGTTGCCGGAAGGCTACGAAGCGCTGCAGGTGGCCGCGGATGGCGAACTGCGGCCGGCGGAACTGGTGGAGGACGAACTCATCCTCGCCGTGCCCGTCGTCCCGGTCGACCCGGCCTCGGAATCGGTCGAGCGCGACTGGCCGGTCCAGCCGGACGAGGAAATGCGCGCCAATCCGTTCTCGGCGCTGGCGGCACTGAAGAAGCAGCAGCGTTAAACAAGCAATTCAATCGAATCCATCGTTGGAGCAAGACCCATGGCAGTGCAGAAATCCCGCGTGTCCCCCGCCCGTCGTGGCCAGCGCCGTTCCCATGACGCGCTGACCGCCAAGCAGCTGTCCACCGACCCGACCTCGGGCGAGACGCACCTGCGCCACCACGTCACCGCCGATGGCTACTATCGCGGCAAGCAGGTGATCCAGCCGAAGGTCGTCATCGTCGACGAAGATTGATCGTCCTGCGCGCGCGCAGGACCCTTTCCCGCCGTTGGCGCGCCCCCGGGCCGCTCAACGCCGGAACAGCCGTCCGCAGCCGGGTTGCCGGTTGAGTCAGGCGGGCCAATCCTCCAGACGGGACCGATCATGACCCAGCGAGTGTTCGCGCGGATCGCAGGCACCGGCAGCTACCTGCCGGAGAAAGTCCTGACCAACGACGACCTGTCGAAGTTCGTCGATACCACCGACGAATGGATCGCCGCGCGCACCGGCATCCGCGAGCGCCACCTGGCCGCCGACGGCGAGACCACGGGTGACATGGCGTACCACGCGGCCGTGCGCGCCATGGAAGCGGCCGGGGTCGAGGCCTCCGAAATCGATCTGATCGTGCTCGGCACCACCACGCCGGACCTCGTCTTCCCCTCCACGGCCTGCCTGCTGCAGCACCGGCTGGGCGCCAACGGGTGCCCGGCCTTCGACGTCAACGCTGCCTGCTCGGGCTTCATCTACGCCTTGGCCGTGGCCGAGAAGTTTATCGCCTCCGGTTCCGTGAAGACAGCGCTGGTGGTCGGGTCCGAAACGCTGACCCGCATGGTCGACTGGAGCGAACGCACCACCTGCGTGCTGTTCGGCGACGGCGCCGGCGCGGTGGTGCTCCAGGCCGACAACGAGACCGGCATCCTCAGCACGCACTTGCATGCCGATGGCGGCAAGAAGGAACTGCTGTGGTGCCCGGTCGGCGTTTCGGTCGGGCTCAAGGAGAACGAACGCAACGCCGGCGTGCGTATCAACATGGCCGGCAGCGACGTGTTCAAGCATGCGGTCAAGGCGCTCGATTCCGTGGTCGAGGAAACGCTGGAGGCCAACGGCCTGGACCGGCACGACATCGACTGGCTAATCCCGCACCAGGCCAACCTGCGCATCATCGAGGCCACGGCCAAGCGCCTGGACATGCCGATGGACCGGGTGGTGGTGACCGTCGACAAGCACGGCAACACCTCGTCGGGCTCGGTGCCGCTGGCACTGGACGTGGCGGTGCGCTCTGGCCGGGTCGAGCGCGGGCAACTGCTCCTGCTGGAAGCCTTCGGCGGTGGTTTCACCTGGGGATCGGTGCTGCTGCGCTACTAGCGCGGGCAGCAACCGGGAACGGGGCCAACCAGCGCCACGGGGGTTGCATGGCAGTCGAGGCGATCTTGGTCGACGGGCGCCGCGCATGGCGCAAGCGCTATCGCGACGACCCGCGCAGGCTGTCGCTGGCGGCCCTGGACGCGCTGGCCCGCGCGTTCGACCTGCCGCCCTTGCGGCCGCCCCCCAGGCATCCGTCGGCCACGAAGCGGAAGCAGGTCGAAGCAGGGCGGCTACGCGCATTGCGTGCCAGCGGAGTGCGCGTCCCGGAGATCCTCGCCGAGGACGACGACAGCCTGACGCTCTCCGACCTGGGGGCCACCCTCGCCACGCGGCTGCGCGAGCTCGCGCAGGAGCCGGCCGCGGTGGACACGCTGTCGCAGGCGGCGATCGACGCGATCGCGGACGCGCACGCACGCGGGGCATGCATCGGCCAACCCGTGCCCCGCAACCTGTCGACCGGCGACGGAGGGATCGGCTTCTTCGACCTGGAAGAAGACCCGTTGGAAACGATGACGCTGCCCGAGGCCCAGGCACGCGACTGGATCCTGTTCGCCTACGGCATCGCCAAGCACTACGACGCCCGCCCCGGCGTCCTCGCCACCCTCCTCGCCGAGCCGCTGCAGCGCGCACCTGCTGAGGTGGCGACGCTGGTGCGGCGCGTCGGGCGCCGCCTGCATCCGTTGGGGCTCCTGGCTTCCCTGGGCAGCCGCTCGATGCGCGCCCTCGCGCATGCGGTCGATGCGCTGCGTTGAACCTACCGCCCCAGGGCACGTGGCGGCGCGCGGCTCTCCCGCCCGGCGCGCATACGCCGTCGTACAGACGCGGATCGGCCTTGGCATTTATCATGCGCGCTCGTCTTGCCACCGGGTGACCGCGTGACCGATCCGCAGCTTGCTTTCGTCTTCCCGGGCCAGGGCTCGCAGTCCGTCGGCATGCTCGCGGACCTCGCCGAGCGCCATCCGCAGGTGCGCGACACGTTTGCAGAAGCCTCGGAGGGCGCGGGGATCGACCTCTGGGCGCTGTCCCAGATGGGACCGGCGGACGCATTGAACAAGACCGAGTTCACGCAGCCCGCGTTGCTTGCCGCAGGCGTGGCTGCATGGCGTGCGTGGCAGGCCAGTGGCGGCCCCGAGCCCGCGCGCTTCGCCGGCCACAGCCTGGGCGAATACGCCGCGCTGGTCGCGGCCAAAGCGCTTTCGCTGCATGACGCCGCGCGGCTGGTTCGCCGGCGCGGCCAGTTGATGCAGGATGCCGCGCCGGAAGGCGTGGGGGCGATGGCGGCCGTGCTTGGCACGGAAGACGCCCTGGTCGCCGAGGTCTGCAAGCAGGCCTCGGGCGAGGAGATCGTCGTGCCGGCCAACTTCAATTCGCCGGGACAGGTGGTGATCGGAGGCCATGCCGCCGCCGTGGATCGTGCGCTGGCCTTGCTCGCCGAGCGCGGCGTCCGCAAGGCCGTGAAGCTCGCGGTGAGCGTGCCCTCGCACACGCCGCTGATGCGCGAGGCGGCCAATCGCCTGTCCGAAGCGATTTCCGGCCTGCAGTGGCGTGAGCCGGACCGTCCCGTCGTCCAGAACGCAGACGCCGAAGTGCACGAAGGCACGCAGGCGATCCGCGACGCGCTCGTGCGCCAGTTGTACCTGCCGGTGCAATGGACGGGATGCGTGCAGGCCCTGGTGTCCGCTGGCGCCACGAGGGTGGCTGAATGCGGTCCCGGGAAGGTGCTGGCCGGCTTGGCCAAGCGCATCGACGGTTCGATCCAGGCGCGGGCGATCGGCACCGCGGCGGAGTTCGACGCGGCCCTGGCGGACTGGACATGATCCCCGCAGGCAAGATGCACAAGCGAGGCAGGCAATGACCGACACACCGCTGAAGGACGAAGTCGCACTGGTCACGGGCGCAAGCCGAGGCATCGGCGCGGCCATCGCGGACGCGCTTGCCGCGCAAGGCGCGACCGTCATCGGCACGGCGACCAGCGACGCCGGGGCCAAGGCCATCGGCGAGCGGCTTGCCCCCGCGGGCGGCCACGGACGCCGCCTGGACGTCACCGAGGCCGGGGGGATCGAATCGCTCGTCGACGCCATCGCCACCGAGTTCGGCGGAGTGTCGATCCTGGTCAACAACGCCGGGATCACACGCGACAACCTGCTGATGCGGATGAAGGACGAGGACTGGCAGGCGATCCTCGACACCAATCTCACCAGCGTCTACCGCAGCTGCAAGGCGGTGATGCGCGGGATGATGAAGGCGCGCAAGGGCCGCATCATCAACATCGCCTCCGTCGTCGGCATCACCGGCAACGCGGGCCAGGCCAACTACGCCGCGGCCAAGGCCGGGATCATCGGTTTCAGCAAGTCGCTGGCCAAGGAGATCGGGTCGCGGGGCGTCACGGTGAACGTGATCGCGCCAGGGTTCATCGCCACCGACATGACCCGCGACCTCCCCGAGGCGTCACGCCGGGCGCTGGAAGGCCAGATCGCGCTCGGACGCCTTGGCGAGCCTGCCGACATCGCCAACGCGGTCGCCTTCCTGGCCGGTCCCGCGGCCGCCTACATCACCGGCGAAACCCTGCACGTCAACGGCGGCATGTACATGCCTTGAAGCCGCAGCGTCCGACCACAAGTCCTTGAACCGGAAGGGCTGTCCCCACCGCGCGCCCACCGCCGGCGTTTGCCTTACACTATCGGCTGAAACAGCCTCCACCGGAGCCAACAACCCATGAGCAGCATCGAAGAACGCGTCAAGAAAATCGTGGTCGAACAACTGGGCGTCAAGGAAGAAGAAGTGAGCACCAGCGCCTCCTTCGTCGACGATCTGGGTGCCGACTCCCTGGATACCGTCGAACTGGTGATGGCGCTCGAGGAAGAGTTCGAGTGCGAGATCCCGGACGAGGAGGCCGAGAAGATCACCTCGGTGCAGCAGGCCATCGATTACATCAAGGCCCACGTCAAGGGTTGATCCGCGCCCGGGTCCACGGCCCGCCGCACGCGGCGGGGCAACGCAGGATGCAGTGACGATCGTGCGATTGCCGGCGTGGCCGACAAGTCGTCATCCCGGGGCCGCGCACGCGGCCTCGGTCGTGTTGGACGCCCAGGCGCGGCATGGCCGCGGCGGGTCCCGCATCGGCCGGCAGCTGGCTGGCCACAGTCCATCGGCAAGGAGTTCGCAATGTCCAAGCGTCGCGTCGTCATCACCGGCCTCGGCATCTTGTCGCCGCTCGGCAACGACCTGGCCAGCAGCTGGGACGGCATCGTGTCGGGTCGTTCCGGCATCGGGCCGATCACCCATTTCGATGCTTCGGGGTTCGCCACGCGGATCGCGGGCGAGGTCAAGGATTTCGACCCGACGGCGTGGATCGCGCCCAAGGACGTCAAGAAGATGGACCCCTTCGTCCACTATGGCGTCGCGGCCTCGATGATGGCGATCGCCGATGCGGGCCTGGAGATCGCCGAAGCGGACGCCGAACGCATCGGCGTTGCGATCGGCGCCGGGATCGGTGGCCTGAAGGGCATCGAGGAAACCACGATCAAGTACAGCGAGGGCGGGGCGCGCAAGATCTCACCCTTTTACGTCCCCAGCACCATCATCAACATGATCGCGGGGCAGGTCTCGATCATGACCGGCGCCAAGGGCCCCAACATCGCCGCGGTCACCGCGTGCACGACCTCGACCCACAACATCGGCCTGGCGATGCGCATGATCCAGCATGGCGATGCCGACGTGATGGTCGCCGGCGGCGCCGAGTTCGCGACCACGCCGACCTCAGTCGGCGGCTTCTGCGCGATGAAGGCGTTGTCCACGCGCAACGACGAGCCGGAGAAGGCGTCGCGGCCGTGGGACGAGGGCCGCGACGGTTTCGTCATGGGAGACGGCGCCGGCATCCTGGTGCTGGAGGAATACGAGCGCGCCAAGGCACGCGGCGCCCGCATCTACGCCGAGCTCGCCGGCTTCGGCATGAGCGGCGACGCCTACCACATGACCGCGCCCAGCGTCAGCGGCGAGGGTGCGGCACGCTGCATGGTCAATGCGCTGCGCGACGCCGGCATCGACGCCGACGCGGTCGGCTACATCAACGCCCACGGCACCTCGACGCCGGCCGGCGACCTGGCCGAGACCATGGCGGTCAAGGCCGCGCTCGGCGGACATGCCGGCAGGACGATGGTGAGCTCGACCAAGTCCATGACCGGCCACCTGCTCGGCGCGGCCGGCGGCGTGGAGGCCGTGTTCACCGCCATGGCGATGCATGCCGGCGTGATCCCGCCGACGATCAACCTGGACAACCCGTCGGAAGGCTGCGACCTGGACTACGTGCCGCACACGGCGCGGGAGGCGAAGGTGGACGTGGCGCTGTCCAATTCCTTCGGGTTCGGCGGCACCAACGGCACGCTGGTGTTCAAGCGCACCTGACGCGCCCGACGCGCAGCGCGCCATGATCGTCACCCAGGCATTGCCGGCCGGCGTCGACCTGCTGGCCCTGCATCGTGTGGCGCCGTCGCGCTATCCGCTGCTGCTCGAATCGGTCGCGCACGGCACGGCGCAGGCCCGCTGGGACATGTTGCTGCGCACCGACGGCACCGGTCTTCGCCTGGACCCGGCAGGATTGTCGCGGATCGAGGACGGGGGGCGCTGCGCCGGCGGGTTCCTCGACGCGCTCGACGCCGCCTGGCAGGCCGCCAGGCAACCGCGCGAGGAGCCGCGCTGGCCCTTCCGTGGTGGTTGGGCCCTGCTGCTCGCGTACGAACTGGCCGAGGAAGTCGAGCCCGTGCTGCGCTTGCCGGATGCCGCCGGGCCGGTGCCCGTCGCCCTGGCATTGCGCTGCCCGGCGGCGATCCTGCGCGACCGCGCCACCGGCGCCTGCATCGCGATCGCGGAAAACGAATCCGCATCCATGCTCGGCGCGATCGGTTCGGACCTCCTCGCCATGCCGTCGTTGCCACCGTTGCCTCCGTGGCGGCCCCCGGCGTCGCTGGAGGAGGATCCGCCCGCGGCATTCCTGCAGGGCGTCGAGCGCATCCTGGGCTACCTCGCGGCCGGCGACGTGTTCCAGGCCAACCTTTCCCGTGGCTGGCGGGCCCGCTTCGATGGCCGCCTGGATCCCGCGGCGTTGTACATGCGCATGCGGGAAGCGAACCCGGCGCCGTTCGCCGGCCTGCTGGCCGGCGACGGCTGGGCGGTGGCCAGTGCATCGCCCGAACGGCTGGTGTCGGTGCGCGGCGACCTGGTGGAAACGCGTCCCATCGCGGGCACGCGGCCCCGCGTCGCCGGTGACGACGAGCCCGCGCGCATCCGCGAACTGGCGGGACACCCCAAGGAGCGTGCGGAACACGTGATGCTGGTAGACCTGGAGCGCAACGATCTGGGACGAATCTGCGTGCCAGGCAGCGTCGAAGTCGATGAACTGATGTCGATCGAGAGCTACTCCCACGTCCACCACATCGTCAGCAACGTCCGCGGCCGCCTGCGCGCGGACGCCACGGCGGGTCAGGTGATCCGTGCCGTCTTCCCGGGCGGCACCATCACCGGCTGCCCGAAGGTGCGCTGCATGCAGGTCATCGCCGAACTGGAACCTTGCGGCCGGGGCGCATACACCGGCGCCATGGGCTGGTTGAACCGCGACGGCGACCTGGACCTCAACATCCTGATCCGCAGCGCCGAGCTGGAGAGCGACCCCGGACAGGGAGACCTGCTGCGCTTCCGTACCGGCGCCGGCATCGTCGCCGACTCCGAGCCCGCGCGCGAACTCGACGAAACCTGCGCCAAGGCCCGCGGCATGCTGCGCGCCCTCGGTGCATGACCCTTCGACTGGGGGAAGCAACCGTGCACTGCCGGGGCGGCGGGTTATCCTCGTCGCCATGACCTGCAACGCAAATCCGGACGATCCACGCCCATGAGCTTCGCAAGCAGTTTCAAACGCATCCTCGGCGTGTTGTTCGTGCTCACGGCGCTGCTCGCCGGTGCCGTCGCGTACTACGGCTACAGCCGCTTCAGCGGCTTCGCCGACCAGCCGTTGGACGGGTTGCAGCCGGACAGCAAGGTCGTGGTCGAAAGCGGCGACTCGTTCCGGCGGGTGCTCGGCAGGCTGCGCGAGGCCGGCGTCCGGCAGGGAAGCGACCTGGACTGGCAGGTCCTCGCGCGCCGGCTGGGCGCCGCGGGCAAGATCCAGGTCGGCGAATACCCGCTCGCGCCAGGCACCACGCCCCGGGACCTGCTGCAGCGGATGCGCGACGGCAAGGTCGTCAGCCATCGCTTCACCATCGTCGAAGGGTGGAACATCCGGGAGTTGCGCGCCGCGCTGGCCCGCGCCGAACCCTTGCGGCAGACCATTGCCGAGCTCGACGACGCCGCCTTGATGGCCAGGCTTGGCCGCGAGGGCGTGCATCCGGAAGGCCGCTTCCTGCCGGAGACCTACCACTACACCAGCGGCGACAGCGATCTCGACCTCCTCCGGCGCGCCAACGTGGCCCTGGAGAAGGCGCTGGACGCGGCGTGGGAGTCGCGTGCCGACGACTTGCCGCTGGACGACAAGGAGCAGGCGCTGGTGCTGGCGTCAATCGTGGAAAAGGAAACTGGCATCGCCGAGGAACGCGGCCGGATCGCCGGGGTATTCATCCGCCGGCTACGCAGCGGCATGCGCCTGCAGACCGATCCGACGGTGATCTACGGATTGGGCAGCGCCTACGACGGCAACATCACGCGACGCCACCTGGAAACGGACACGCCATACAACACCTATACCCGCGACGGGCTGCCACCCACGCCGATCGCGATGCCGGGCGTGGCCGCGCTGCGTGCGGCGACGAGGCCCGAAGCGGGGGACACGCTTTATTTCGTGGCCATCGGCGACGGCACCGGCCGCCACGTGTTCACGCGCACGCTCGCCGAGCACAGCGCGGCGGTTCGCGAATACGTGCGGCGTTACCGCGAGCAGCACGCCCCGCGATGACCGGCCTTGGGATGCCGCCAGCGACGGACTTGCCGTCCCATCCGCGATTCGTCTCGCTGGAGGGAGGCGAGGGCGCCGGCAAGACCACGGTGCTCAATGCGCTCGGCGACGCCCTGCAGGCCGAGGGGCTCGAAGTCGTGCGCACCCGCGAGCCCGGGGGCACCCCGCTGGCGGAAATGATCCGCGAGCTGCTGCTCGACCCCAGGCACGAGCCCGCCGCGCCGGAAACCGAGTTGCTGCTGATGTTCGCGGCGCGTGCCCAGCACGTCCGGGAAGTCATCGCCCCGGCGCTCGCGCGCGGCGCGTGGGTGATCAGCGATCGCTTCACCGATTCGAGCCATGCCTACCAGGGCGGGGGGCGCGGGCTGGATCCCGGCCTGATCGCCGGGCTCGAACGATGCGTCGTCGGCCTGCAGCCCGGGTTGACCCTGCTCCTGGACATCGGCGTGAGCCAGGGGCGGGAACGGACTCGCGGGCGCGACCTCGAGTTCGCGGGCGGCGCCCCGGACCGCATCGAAGGTGAACGCGACGAGTTCTTCGAGCGCGTTCGCGCGACCTACCGCGCGCGCGCGGCCGCCGAACCGGAGCGTTTCCGCGTCCTCGATGCCTCGCGCCCTGCGGCGGAGGTCGCGGCCGAGGCGGTCGCCCGGTTGCAGGCATGGAGAAGCCGGGCTTGAGCACGCTGCCGCCGTGGCAGGAGCGCATCCTCGTCCAGGCCAGGGAGGCGCTGGCAGGTGGCCGCATGGGCCACGCCATGATCCTCAGCGGCCCCGCGATGCTGGGCAAGCGCACGGTCGCCGAGCGCCTTGCCCGGCACCTGCTCGGCGCGGCCGGCGAAGCCCGCGCCCGGCACCTGCTCGACGCCGGCACCCATCCCGACTTGCACGTGGTGGGCCTGGTCCCGAACAAGGAAGGCACGCGATTGCGCACCGAGATCGTGATCGAGCAGATCCGCGAGCTCTCCGGGCAGCTGTCGCTCACGCCGCAGTACGGAGACATCCAGGTCGCCATCGTCGAGCCCGCGGACGCCCTCAACCGGGCGGCTTGCAATGCGCTGCTCAAGACCCTGGAAGAACCGCAACCCGGGCGCTACCTGTGGTTGGTCACGGCCCACCCCATGCGGCTCCCGGCCACCATCCGCAGCCGGTGCCAGCGGCTCGAGTTCCGGCTGCCGCCGCGTGCCGAAGCGGAGCAATGGCTGCTGGGGCAGGGACACGATGCAGCCGCAGTCTCCGAGGCCCTCGACGCCGCGCGTGGACACCCGGGGCTGGCCGACGCCTGGCTCCAGGGCGGCGGCATGGTCTTGCGGCGCGAGGTTGGCGCGGACCTGGGCAAGCTCGCGCGCGGCGATGCGTCCGTGATCGAGACCGCGCGCTCCTGGACGGCCGACGAGCACGCGGATCTCCGCCTGCGCCATGCCGCCGACCTGGTGCTGGCCAAGGCGCGCGGCTTGACCGACCCGCCGCGAACCCGGAAGCTGGCCGAGTGGTTCACGGAAGCGAACCGTACCCGCGAGCTCCTGCGCACCACCGTGCGCGCTGACCTCGCGGTCGCGGAACTGCTCCTGGCCTGGCGCGACCAGTACGCGGCGGCGAACGAACCGACGACGGCAACCCGGACAAACGCAGGAGGCAGGCGATGAATGCAACAGCAGGCGGCGCGCGGCAGGGCATCCTCTCGCTGGCGGTCAAGGACAAGGCCACCCTCTACAACGCCTACATGCCGTACATCAAGCAGGGCGGCATCTTCGTGCCGACGGTGAAGCGCTACTTCCTGGGGGACGAGGTCTTCCTGCTGCTGACCCTGCCCGAATCCAACGAACGCCTGCCGGTCGCCGGCAAGGTCGTCTGGGTCACGCCTCCCGGCGCGCAAGGCAACCGAACCGCCGGCATCGGCGTGCAGTTCGCCGAGACCAGCGAGGGCGAGAGCGTCAAGGGCAAGATCGAGACCTTGCTCGCCGGCACGCTGACCGGGGACAAGCCGACGCATACGATGTAGCGCGTCCGGCGTGAGGCGCAGGGCTCAGCAGCCCGTCGCTATCGCGCAGGCAGGGATCGGACGTCGTGAGCCTGCCACTTGGCGCAAGCCGGGATCCATTGCATTCCTTGAAGACACACCCTTGACCCGCTTGGGGGCTGAAGAGCGTTTCACGCTAGGCGCGAGTTCGCTTCTTTTGACCCTAATCCAAAGGAATGAACTCGCCGAAGGCGATACGCTTTTCAACAGCGAAGCTAGTCGAGCTTTGGCCATATGCACTCGTCAAGGAGACGGTACCTCGCGCAACGGGGCGAAAACGCGTGCATCGCAAGCCACCACGCTGGCGCGAATCGCCATGGCAGGGTCAAGTCGAATGCCGTCGTCCAACGTGACGATGAGCGAGAGTCCAGGCAGCTCGGGCTCCGTACAGGACGACCCTGGGCCGCCCGCTTGGATCAGCCCCGCAACACTTCCGCATCCCACCCCGGCCGCCGCGCGAAGCGCTCGCCGTGCTTCAGCTCCAGGGAACGCAACCGCGTCAGGACCTCGTCGACGCCGGTCTCGCGGATGTACTGGATCGGGCCGCCGCGGAAGGGCGCGAAGCCGGTGCCGAAGATCACGCCGGCGTCGAGCAGGTCGGCGTCGGCCACCACGCCTTCGTGCAGGGCGGCGACGGCCTCGTTGAGCAGCGGCAGCACCAGGCGATCCTGCAGGTCCTCGGGGGCCGCGTAATCCTTTGGCACGTCGGGTTTCTTCGCCTTGCCGTCTTCCCAGGCATACAGCCCCTGGCCATCCTTCTTGCCACGCTTGCCGTCCGCGGGGGGCGTGGCCAGCGCCGGCGGGATGGCGAGGCCGAGGAAGGGCGCGAGTTCCTGGCCGACGCCGTAGGCCACGTCCAGTCCGACGGTGTCGATCAGCTCGATCGGCCCCATCGGCATGCCGAACCTCACCGCCGCCTGGTCGATGACCTTGCCGGGGATGCCTTCCGAGTACGCGCGGGCCGCTTCCAGCAGGTAAGGGAACAGCAGGCGATTGACCAGGAAGCCTGGCGTGCCGGCCACGGGCACCGGCAGCTTGTCCAGCGCCTTGCAGAAGGCCGCGAGCCGTTTTTCGGTTTCCGGCGACAACTGGTCGTGGCGCACGATCTCCACCAGCGGCATCAGCGCGACCGGATTGAAATAGTGCAGGCCGGCGAACCGGGCGGGGCGACTGATGTGCCCGCGCAATTCGGCCAGCGGGATGGACGAGGTGTTCGTGGTCAGCAGGGCGTCGGGCTTGAGTCGCGGTTCGACGTCGGCATACAGGCCGCGCTTGGCCTCGGCGTTCTCGATGATCGCCTCGATCACCAGGTCGGCGCCGGGGATACCGTCGCCGGCGAGGTCCGACTTCAGTCGCGAGGCGGTTTCCTGGCGCCGTGCTTCGTCCTTGACCTTCTTCTCGAACAGTTTCCCCGCACGCGCCATCGCCTTGTCGATGTACTGCTGTTCCCGGTCCTGCAGGGTCACCTGGAAGCCCTTGTAGGCCGACCACGCAGCGATGTCGCCGCCCATCACGCCAGCGCCGACAACGTGCACCGTCTCGATCCCCGGATCCTTGCCGCCGATGCCCTTCAACCGCTCCTGCAGGAAGAACACGCGGGTCAGGTTGCGGGCGGTGGGCGTCCCCGCCAGCTTGACCACGGACCGGCGCTCGGCCGCCAGCCGGGCGTGAATGTCGCCCCCGCTGCGTCGCCAGGTCTCGATCAGGGAATACGGTGCGGGGTAGTGGTCCCTGCGCGCCTTGCGGGCGACCTGCTTGACCAGGATCGGCGCGAGGATCTGCCGCGCGGGCCAGGTGTTGGTGAGCCAGCCCAGGAAGCGCTGCTTGAACGGCCGGGTCGTGCCATGCAGGGCCAGGTCCGCGGCGGCATCCACCAGCAAGGCCGGCTCCACGACCTTGTCGACGAGGCCGATCGCCTTCGCGGCCGAGGCCGAAAGGCTGCGTCCGGTCAGCATCATATCCATCGCCGCCGGCGCGCCCACCAGCTGCGGCAGCCGCGCGCTGCCGCCCCAACCGGGGAAGATCCCCAGCTTCACCTCCGGCAGGCCGATGCGCGTCGACGGATCGCTGCTGGCCACCCGATAGCGGCAGGCCAGCGAAATCTCGGTGCCACCGCCCATGCAGAAACCGTGGATGGCGGCAACGGTCGGGCAGGGCAATTCCGCGAGGCGCTGGAACACCTGCTGGCCACGGCGGATCGAGTCACCGATCGTGCCTTGTTCGTCGAAGGCCCGGAACTCACGGATGTCGGCGCCGGCGATGAAGCCCTTGTCCTTCGCCGAGCGCAACACCAGACCCTTGGGCGGGTCGATGGCGATGCGTTCCAGCAGCCCGTCCAGCTCCAGCAGCACGTCCTGCGCGAAGGTGTTGACCGACTCGCCGGCGCGGTCGAAGGACAGCACCACGACGCCATCGCGGCGTTGCTCGGCTTGCCAGTGGCTGAAGCGCAATCCGTCCAGGCCAGCGATCATGCGGCAGCATCCGTTACGGTAGGGGAGCACCCTATCATCCAGAGGGCGCTCAGCCGGCGTCAAATGCCCCACGGGGCGGCGCAGGAAGCACCGCCGGGCACGCCGCCATGGCTTGTGGCATTGGCGTCCGGCCCCCAGTTCAGGCCAACCTGATCCTCCGCTCGCCGGAACTTTCCGTTCCGGGGCAGGTCACAGAGCCCAGCCGGAAGGCCGGGCGACAAGGAGCGCCGGCCCGATGGCCGAACAACGGATTCAACAAGCGGAAACCGAGCAACTCGACCAGGAGCTGGTCAAGCGCGTGCAGCGCGGCGACAGCGCGGCCTTCGACCTGCTGGTGCGGAAGTACCAGCACCGCATCGCCGCCCTGATCGGGCGTTACGTCGCCGACTGGAGCGAGTGCCAGGACATCGCGCAGGATACCTTCATCCGTGCGTACCGCGCGATCGGGAATTTCCGCGGCGATGCACAGTTCTATACATGGTTGCACCGGATCGCAGTGAACACCGCAAAGAACCACCTCGTCGCCAGCAACCGCCGACCACCGACCGAGGACATCGACGTCGGGGACGCCGAGCAGTTCGATTCGGGCATCCGGCTGCGGGACACGGACACCCCCGAGCGGGAGCTGGCGCGGCAGCAGATGGAACGAACGGTGATGCGCGCGGTCGAAGCCTTGCCGGACGAGCTGCGTAACGCGATCACCCTGCGCGAAGTCGAAGGATTGAGCTACGAGGAGATCGCCAAACGCATGGACTGCCCGATCGGGACGGTGCGCTCGCGCATCTTCCGCGCCCGCGAGGCGATCGACAACGAACTCAAGCCACTGATGGACACCGAACACTCCCGGGAACGCGCGATCCGATGACCACCGCCGACGACATGGCAGACGATATCGAGCTGGTGCCGCCGGACCGGCTCGCCTTGCACCACCGCCAGCAGCTGTCGGCGATGCTCGATGGCGAGCTGTCCCCGGATCGCGCGAAATTCATGCTTCGCCGCCTGCAGCACGACGAGGAACTCGCGGCCTGCTGGGAGCGCTGGCAGGTGTGCGGCGACATGCTGCGCGGGCGCGGCCATGCGCTGTTGCCGCCCGACTTCGCGCAGCGGGTCGCCCGTGCCATCGCCCATGGCGGCGTCGGCGCGGAGGCGCCAACGGCGGCGGCGGGTCGCGAGTCGCGCCTCGCGCGATGGGGCGGCAGCGCCGCGCTGGCGGCCTCGGTTGCCGTGGTCGCGTTCTTCGTCGCGCGCCAGTTGCCCGCGGACGTGGCGCCGGCCACCGATGGCATGCCGGCCGGCCTGGCCGCCGAACCCGCCGGTTCACCACCCGGTCTCCCGGTCGCGGAGACGGGCCAACCGGGGGCTCCGGACCTGGGTGCCGCCGCCGTGGCGGGCGCGTTCGCCGTCGCCGAGGTCCCGCGCCGCGCGGTGCAGCGTTCGCGGGGGCAGGGTCAGCGCGCGGCAACCCGCCAGCGGCAACAGAATGCCCAGGCGCCGATGGTGGCGGTCGCAAGCCAACGCCAGGCGCCGTCAACGAACGGCGCCAATGCGCCGTCACCCGACGCAGCCGAGGCGGTGCCGGCCTTCACGCATCAGGGGGATCCGTTCGCCGCGTCGGTGGCGACTTCTCCGCGCCCCTGGCCAAGGGCGATCCTGCCCGGGCTCGCACCGGTAGGCGGCGGTTTCATGGTCAGCGCGAACCCGGGTGCACAGCCGACGATGGTCGACACGGCGTTCGCGGGCTTCGAGCCGCGCTTGCAGCAAGTGGAGCGCGCCGAACGGCCGCAGGATCCTTCGGACGCGCTGGCGACCGAAGGACCGGGTACCGTCCCGCCGAAGGATGCGCCTTGACCATTGCCTGGCGTGCGTGCGCGCCCTGGCCGGGCCGGATCGCCCTGCCTGCCTGAATCGAATCCCTTTATCGAGAGTCCGATCCCGATGAATCGAGTCCCAGTGAAGTCTTCCCTGATCGCCCTGGCCCTGGTCGCCACCACCGCGGCCACCACGGCCCTCGTGCTGCCGGAGGCGACGGCGCAGTCGACGACGGCCGCGTCGCCGCAAGCCGCCCCGCCGCCACAGATGGTGACCGGCCTGCCGGACTTCACCAATCTCGTCGAGCGGGTCGGCCCGGGCGTGGTGAACATCGAGTCGACGATCGGCGTGCGCAACGCGCAGCGCACGCAGGGCCCGCCCCTGCCGGACGACATGCCGGAGTTTTTCCGCAGGTTCTTCGGTCCCGGCGGACCGGGGGAGGGCGTTCCCGGCATGCCCCAGGGGCCGGGAGGGCGCCACGGCGTATCGATGGGCAGCGGCTTCGTGATCTCAAGCGACGGGTACGTGCTCACCAACCACCACGTGGTCGATGGCGCGGACGAGGTCAAGGTGACCTTCTCGGATCGTCGCGAATTCCCCGCCAAGGTCGTGGGCAGCGATGCCCAGTCGGACGTGGCGTTGCTCAAGATCGATGCGCGCGGCCTGCCGGCCTTGCGCATCGGCGATTCGCGCACGCTCAAGCCGGGCCAGTGGGCGGTGGCCATCGGTTCGCCGTTCGGCCTCGACCAATCGGTGACGGCCGGGATCATCAGCGCCGTTGGCCGCGCCAATCCCTATGCCGCGCAGCGCTACGTGCCCTTCATCCAGACCGATGTCGCGATCAACCGCGGCAATTCGGGCGGTCCGTTGCTCAACACGCGGGGCGAGGTCGTCGGCATCAATTCGCAGATCTTCAGCAACTCCGGCGGCTACATGGGCGTGAGCTTCGCGATTCCGTCCGAGGTGGTGATGAACGTGGTCGAGCAGCTCAAGACCACCGGCGAGGTGCGTCGCGGCCAGATCGGCGTGCAGGTGCAGGGAATCACCACCGAGCAGGCGCGCGGCTTCGGACTGCCGGACACGCGCGGCGCGCTGGTGGCGGACGTGTTGCCGGGCAGCCCTGCGCAGAAGGCGGGGATCGAACGCGGCGACGTGATCCGGGCCGTGGACGGCAACCCGATCAACGTGTCCAGCGACCTGCCGCCGATCATCGGGGCGATGGCGCCCGGCACCCGCACCACCGTGACGATCTGGCGCGAAGGCAGGACGCGCGACCTGGCCCTGACCCTCAGCCGCCTGGAAGAGGCGACGGCGAGCGCAGCACCCACGCGCCCCAGCCCGTCCCCCGCGCGCTCCTCCAATCCGCTGGGCCTGGTCGGCCAGCCGCTGAGTGACCGCGAGCGCAGCCGGCTGGGCCTGGAGCCGGGCGAGGGTGTCGCCATCGCGCGCGTCGAGGGTCTGGCGGCGCGCCAGGCGGGCCTGCAACCGGGCGACGTGGTGTTGTCGGTGGGACGTACCGACGTCGGCACGCCGGCCGAGCTGGATCGCGAACTTGGCAAGGTCAGGGCCGGCCAGACCGTGATGCTGCTGGTGCGGGACGCCAATGGCGGCACCCAGTACCGGGCGGTGACGCCGCGCGTGGACGCCGACCAGTAGACGCCCCGGGCGGCCGGAGCGCATTGCCCGCCGGCCCGTGCGCGGAGGGCGGGCCGGATGGCTGTGCGACAATTGCACGTTTACATCGCAATGGCCGTGCATCCGGCCCGGCCGCCATCCCCATGTCTCCCGAACCAGCCCGAAATCCGATGGAGAGCATCCGCAACTTCTCCATCATCGCCCATGTCGACCATGGCAAGTCGACGCTGGCCGACCGCATCATCCAGCTGTGCGGCGGCCTGAGCGAGCGCGAGATGGAAGCGCAGGTGCTCGACAACAACCCCATCGAGCGCGAGCGGGGCATCACCATCAAGGCCCAGTCGGTGTCGCTGCCGTACACCGCGCGCGACGGCCGCACCTACCACCTCAATTTCATCGACACCCCGGGCCACGTCGACTTCAGCTACGAGGTCAGCCGTTCGCTCGCGGCCTGCGAGGGCGCGCTGCTGGTGGTCGATGCCGCCCAGGGCGTGGAGGCGCAGTCCGTGGCCAACTGCTACACCGCGGTGGAGCAGGGCCTGGAAGTCGTGCCGGTGATCAACAAGATCGACCTGCCGACCGCGGACGTCGACCGCGTCAAGGAGGAAATCGAGGCCGTGATCGGCATCGATGCGAGCGACGCCGTCGCGATCAGCGCCAAGACCGGCCTGAACGTCGTCGACGTGCTGGAGGCCATCGTCCAGCGCATCCCGCCGCCCACGCCCCGCGGATCCCACAAGCTGCAGGCGCTGATCATCGACTCCTGGTTCGACAACTACCTGGGCGTGGTGATGCTGGTGCGCGTGATGCAGGGCGAGGTCCGGCCCGGCGAGAAGCTGCAGGTGATGTCCACCGGCCGCAACCACCAGGTCGACAACCTCGGCGTGTTCACGCCCAAGCGCAAGGAACTCGACAGGCTTCGCGCGGGCGAGGTGGGCTGGATCAACGCGTCCATCAAGGACGTGCACGGCGCCCCGGTGGGCGACACGCTCACGCTCGCCGCGGATCCTGCGCCCAAGCCGCTGCCGGGGTTCCAGGAGATGCAGCCCCGCGTGTTCGCCGGCCTGTTCCCGGTCGACGCTGACGACTACCCGGACCTGCGCGAGGCGCTGGACAAGCTGCGCCTCAACGACGCGGCGCTGCGCTTCGAGCCCGAGTCCTCCGAGGCGATGGGCTTCGGGTTCCGCTGCGGGTTCCTGGGCATGCTGCACCTGGAGATCGTGCAGGAGCGGCTGGAGCGCGAGTACGACCTCAACCTGATCACCACCGCGCCCACCGTCGTCTACGAGGTGCTCAGGACCGACGGCAGCGTGATGCCGCTGGACAATCCCGCGCGCCTGCCGCAGTCGAACCTGGTGGACGAGATCCGGGAACCGATCATCCGCGCCAACATCCTCACGCCGCCGGACTACGTCGGCAACGTGATCACCCTGTGCGAAGAGAAGCGCGGCAGGCAGATCGGCATCCAGTACCTGGGATCGCAGGTGCAGGTGAGCTACGAATTGCCCATGGCCGAGGTGGTGCTGGACTTCTTCGACCGGCTCAAGTCGGTCTCGCGCGGCTACGCCTCGCTGGACTACCACTTCCTGCGCTTCGAGCCGGGGCCGTTCGTCCGGGTCGACACGCTGATCAACGGCGACAAGGTCGATGCGCTGTCGCTGATCGTGCACCGGCAGTACGCCGACCGCCGCGGCCGCGAACTCGTGGAGAAGATGCGCGAGCTGATCCCGCGGCAGATGTTCGACGTCGCCATCCAGGCCGCGATCGGATCGCAGATCATCGCCCGCTCCACGGTCAAGGCGATGCGCAAGAACGTGCTGGCCAAGTGCTACGGCGGCGACATTTCGCGCAAGAAGAAGCTGCTGGAGAAGCAGAAGGCCGGCAAGAAGCGCATGAAGCAGGTCGGCAGCGTGGAGATTCCGCAGGAAGCCTTCCTCGCGGTGCTGTCGACCAGCCGCGACTCGTGACCGTACCGTTGCCCGAAGACCCGCCCTGCCACCGCCGCGCCCCGGCGGCCGCGTCCCCCGTTTCGTCGGACCCGACGTCCGCGCCGCATGGCGCCGCGCGGTGCGGCGGACCGACCGTCAAGACAAGCCGACCGGCTTTGCGAAGGAACAAAAATGCGCTGGTTTGAAATCGCCCTGGTCGTCCTGACCTTCGCCACCGGCCTGGTGTGGTTGCTGGACAGGCTGCTGTTCGCCCGGAAGCGCGCGGAGCGCTCCGGCCTGATCGAGGAGAAGGAGCCGCTGGTCGTCGACTACGCGCGCGCCTTCTTCCCGGTGCTGGCCGTGGTGCTCGTGTTGCGCAGCTTCGTCGCCGAGCCGTTCCGCATCCCGTCGAGTTCGATGATGCCGACCTTGCTGATCGGCGACTTCATCCTGGTCAACAAGTTCGCCTACGGGCTCCGGCTCCCGATCAACAACCGGAAGTTCGTCGAGATCGGGGAACCCGAGCGCGGCGACGTGGTGGTGTTCCGCCCGCCGCATCGCCCGGACGAGGACTGGATCAAGCGCGTGATCGGCCTGCCGGGGGACACCGTGGCGTACCGGGACAACACGGTGTACGTCAACGGCGAACCGCTGCGTTATCGTCGCCTCGGCGAATACCAGGGTCGCGGCCGCGGCGCGGACATGAGTGGCGCCAGCCTGATGGTCGAGGACCTGCCCGGCAGGCCGCACCAGGTGCTGGAGGTCGACCAGACGCCGTTCATGGATCCGGGCGATGGCGAATGGACGGTGCCCGAGGGCCATTATTTCGTGATGGGCGATAATCGTGATAGAAGCGACGATGGCAGGTTCTGGGGCACGCTGCCGGAAAGCCAGTTGCGCGGGAAGGCGTTCCTAGTGTGGATGAACATCGACAGCAAGGCCGGCGGGATCGGTTTCGACCGGATCGGCAACGACATTCCGTAAACCATTAGCAAGGACATGGAGGGGAGAGGCATGAAACGCACGCAACGCGGGATCACCTTGATTGGCTTCATCGTCGTGCTGGGCGTGGTGGGCCTGTTCGCCTACGTCGGCATGAAGCTCTTCCCGATGTACATGGAGTATTACGGCGTCAAGCAGGCCATGCGCGAGCTGGCGTCCGAGCCCGGGGTCGCGACCTACGAGCCGGCCAAGATCCGCGACCTGTTCTTCCGCCGGCTGTACATCAACTACTCCGACGACAACATCACCAACGAGAACGTCGACGTCAAGCGCGTCGACAACGGCTGGCACATGACGGTGAAGTACGAGGTGCGCAAGTCGATGATCGGCAACCTCGACGTGGTCGGGAAGTTCAACGCATCGCAGCAGCTTTCGCGCAAGGACGGCATCGAATAAGTGCGTCGCCGATGAGCGTCTTGGCTGGACAACCGGGGTCGGCGACCGATGCCTGGCATGCGTTCCGCGACCCGGCACTGTTGGCCCAGGCGCTGCGGCACCGCAGCGCGGGTGTGCCGCACAACGAACGGCTCGAGTTCCTCGGCGATGCCCTGGTCGGGCTGATCGTCGCCGAAGCCCTCTACGCGCGATGGCCGAAGGCGGACGAGGGCGCATTGACCCGCGCGCGCGCAGAACTGGTGCGCGAATCGGCCCTGGCGCAGATCGCCCGCGAACTGGACCTGGGCGCGCAGCTGACCCTGGGCCCGGGCGAGATGAAATCGGGCGGCCACCGCCGCGAGTCCATCCTGTCCGATGCGCTGGAAGCCCTGGTCGGTGCGATCTATCTCGACGCGGGGTTCGAGCACTGCCGCGCCGTGGTCCTGCCCTGGTTCGAGCGCAGCCTCGCCGCGTTGCCGGTGGGCAAGGTCGAAAAGGACCCGAAGACCCGCCTGCAGGAATGGTTGCAGGCACGCCAGAAGCCGCTTCCCTCGTACGAGCTGCTGTCCGAGTCCGGCGACGAGCATGCCAGGCAGTTCCAGATGCGTTGCCGGCTGGAGGAGCCCGAGTTGGTGACGGTGGGCGAAGGCAGTTCGCGGCGCGCCGCCGAACAGCAGGCAGCCGAAGCCGCGCTGGCGGTGATCGGCGCGGCCACGGGGTCCTAGCGGCCCCGCCGGCCGTCGAAACGGCCGACGCTGACCGCCGGCGCGGGCCGGGCAGGGACCCGTGGGGCACCGAAGCGGGCCAAGCCAGGCCCTACAATGCCCGCATGACATCCCCCCATCGCGCCGGCCAGGTGGCCGTCATCGGCCGACCCAACGTCGGCAAGTCGACCCTGGTCAATGCCCTGGTCGGCGCCAAGGTCAGCATCGTCTCCAATCGTCCGCAGACCACTCGGCACCGCCTGCTGGGCATCGCCACGGTGCCGGGCGGCCAGCTGCTGCTGGTCGACACCCCCGGTATCCACCGCGAACAGGGCCGGCAATCCTCCACGGCCATGCACCGGATGATGAACCGCGCGGCCCGAGGCGCACTCGAGGGTGTCGATGCCGCCTTGCTGGTGGTCGAGGCAGGGCGCTGGGACGAGGAGGACAGCCTAGCCCACGACGCGTTGCGCGAGGCAGGCGTGCCGGTGGTGCTGGTCGTCAACCAGGTCGACCGCATCCGCGACAAGGCCGCCCTGCTGCCCTACCTGCAGCAGGCCAGCGCCGGCCGCGCGTTCGCCGCGGTGCATCCGGTCTCCGCGCTCAAGCGCAAGGGCCTGGAGGACCTGGTCGCCTCGCTCCTGGCCCTGCTGCCGGAGCAGCCGGCCCCCTACGGCGAGGACGAGATCACCGACAAGAGCCAGCGCTTCCTGGCCGGTGAATTGCTGCGCGAGCAACTGATGCGCCAGCTCGGCAACGAGCTGCCGTATGCGACCACGGTCGAGATCGAGTCCTTCACCGAGGACACCTCCGGCAGGTCCGACATGCTGCTGCGCATCGGCGCGGTGATATGGGTCGAGCGCGACGGGCAGAAGGCCATCGTCATCGGCAAGGGCGGCAGCCGGCTGCGCGAGATCGCAAGCAAGGCGCGGCTGCAGATGGAGCGCCTGTTCGACTGCAAGGTGTTCCTGGAAACCTGGGTCCGGGTCCGCGCCGGCTGGTCGGACGACGAGGCCGCCCTGCGCACGCTGGGCTATGACCAGTAGCGACACCTGGCTGCAGGCAGTGCCGCCCCCGGGCGACCGATGATCCGCTACGCCGCCGAACCGGCCTACGTCCTGCATGCGCGCGCCTGGCGCGAGACCAGCCTGCTGGTCGAGGTACTCAGCGAACACCACGGCCGCGTCGGCCTGGTGGCGCGCGGCGTGCACGGGCCGCGCAAGCAGGCGCTGCGCGCGGCGCTGCAGCCGCTGCAGCATGTCCGCTTCGACGCGGTGCAGCGCGGCGAGCTGGCCTGGCTCAATGCCGTCGAGGCGATCGACGTCGCGGCGCGACTGCCGCGCGATGCCGCCCTGGCGGGTTTCTACGTCAGCGAACTGGTGATGCGACTGGCGCCCCGCGAGGATCCGCATGCCCAGCTCTATGCGCTGTACGGCCAGGTGCGCGGACGGCTGGCCGGGGATGGCTCACTGGCATGGACGTTGCGCCGCTTCGAACGCGACTTGCTCGAGGCCCTGGGCGTCGGCTTCGACCTGTCCCGCGACGGCGACGGCGATCCGATCGACCCCGCGGCGCGCTATCGGATCGATCCCGAGCACGGTCCCCGCCGGTCGAGGATCGAGCGCGACGCCGACCGTGATCGCCATGCCAGCGGACGGGCGCTGCTCGCGCTGGCGGCCGACCACGACCAGCCGCCGCCGGTCGAGGACCTGTCCGGCCTGCGACGCGCCTTGCGCGAGGTGCTCAGCGTCCACCTCGGCGGCCGAGGGTTGAAGTCCTGGGAGATGATGGGGGATCTGGCGCGGATGTCGGCCGTCCCCGCTCAGGCCGACGACAGCGTCTCCTGAACCGCCGCCTGGAAGCCGGGCAGCGCCTCGGCCGGGTCGGTGGCGTGTTCCAGCATCGCCACCGCCGCGGCAATCCGGGCGGCGCCGACGAACCCGCAGCTTGCCTTGAGCCGGTGCAGGAGGGCGCGCAAGGCTGCGGCGTCGTTGCGTGCGGCCGCGTCCGCGACCTGGTCGCGCACGCCCGGGAGTTCGGCCAGGAACAGCCCGCGCAGGGCGGACACGTGCGTCGGCTGCCCGTTGAGCGCGGCCAGGGCAGCGCCGTCGTCCCAGACGCCTGCCCCGGCAGGGATCGAGGCGAGGCATCGCGACTCGGCCACGCGGGCCTGCCCGGTGCCCAGCGCCCGCCGCATCGCGGCATGCAGGTCGGCGGTCGACACCGGCTTGACCAGGACCTCGATGAAGCCGGCGCCGAGCAGGGCCTCCAGCAGGGCCGGGTCCCGCGACGCGGTGTGCGCCAGCGCCGGCGCCCGGTCGCAACTGGCCTGCAGTTCCGCGAGGAGGCTGGCGCCATCGCTGTCGGGCAGGTGGGCGTCGAGCAGCCACAGCGCATGGCGATGGCGGGCGCAGCACGCGCGCGCCTGCGCGGCGCTGGCCACGGCGTCGACCTCGGCCGGCAACGATTCCGCCGCCGCGGCCAGGAACGCGCGCGTGGTCGGGTCGTCCTCGACAAGAAGGATCCTGGGCTTCACCGAGAGGAGTCCCCCGTCCTCGCTATGCTGCGGTCCATGCCGCGCCCGATCTTACCCTCGTCGATGGTCTGGTTGGTCGTGCTGGCCAGCCTCGTGCTGTCGATCCCGCCGGCGCAGGCGCGGACCCTGAGCGCACGGATCGCCCGGGTCACCACGGCCGTCGCGACGCTGGAGGACGTGCGGGTCGAACTGGACTGGCCGGCCAGCGCCCCACGCGGCGAGCTGCGCATGCGGGCGGCGCGCGTGGATGCCGATGGCCTGGGCTACCGGTTCCGCAGCGTGGCCTGGCGCTGTCCGCTCGAGCGCGACGGCCCGGACCGCTGGCGGTGCGATGGCGAAGTCCGCGCGGCGGGGGGTGCGCCGCTGCGGCTGGCCATCGACCTCGCCAGCGGCAGCACGGATGCCAGCCTGTCGCGCGGGTCGAGCCGGGTGGCCCTGCAGCGCAGCGCCGCCACGCCCGACCTGACCACGCTCGACCTGACCCGCGTGCCGCTGCTGTGGACGCAGGCGTTGGCGTCGCGGGCCTGGGCGGACGGGCGACTGCAGGCCGGGACGCTGGACGGGGCATTGCGGGTGCACACGCCGAAGGACGGACCCTTGCGCGTGCACGGGACCTTGCGCCTGGACGGGGGCGCACTGGAAACGCCCGATGCCCGCATCGCCGCCCAGGGCCTGGGCGGCCGGTTCGACATCGACTACCGGAGGCAGGGTGCGACCACGCTGGTGGCCGTCGATGCCACGCTGGAAGACGGGGACCTGCTTTACGGCAATACCTACGTCGGGCTTCCCGCCACGCCCGTGGCCCTGGCGATCTCCGCCGTGAGCGAGGACGGGGCCGGCTGGGACGTCCCCCGCTTTTCCTGGATCGACGGCCGGGTGCTCACCGCCACCGGGTCGGCAGGTTTCACTCCCGCAGGCGACCTGCAGTACGCCGAGGTGGACCTGCACAGCGATGACATGCAGCCCCTGGGCGAGCGCTACCTGTCGGGGTGGTTGGGGCTGGCGGGCCTGACCGGACTGGAGATGCGGGGCGCCTTCGATGCCAGGCTGCGCGTCGCCGAAGCGGGATTGCAGGCCTTCGACGCCCGCGTGCGCGGCGTGGACCTGCGCGCCGCCGACAACCGCTTCCGCTTCGACGGCCTGGACGGCGACGTGCGCTATTCGGCCGACGCCCCCGTCGACAGCCGGCTGCGGTGGCGCAGCGGCGCGCTCGGCGACGTCGCCTTCGGGCCCGGCGTGCTGCCGCTGCGCAGCGGCGATGGCGCACTGACCCTGGTCGGCGACGCCTCCATTCCGCTGCTCAAGGGGGCGCTCTCGATCCACGGCCTCGAGATCCGGCCGCCCGCCGGGGGCAAGGCGCTGGAACTGCGTGGCGGCCTGGCGCTCGACGGGCTCGAACTCGGCGCGCTGGCCAAGGCACTCGGCGGGCCGGAGTTCGGCGGCACGCTGAGCGGGCGCATCCCCAGCGCGCGCTACGTCGACAACCGCCTGGTCTTCGACGGCGGCCTGACGATGCAGGTGTTCGATGGCACGGTGCACGTGTCGGCGCTGGAGATGGAGCGCCCGTTCGGCGTCGCACCGACCTTGTCGGCCAACCTCGACCTCGACGGCCTGGACCTGCTCCTGCTCACCGAGGTCTTCGATTTCGGCAGCATCACCGGTCGCCTGCATGGCCGCATCCACGACCTGCGCCTGGTCGACTGGACCGCCACCGCCTTCGACGCCGAGCTGCACACCGAACCGCGCAAGGGCGTGCGCCAGCGGATCAGCCAGCGCGCGGTGCAGAACATCTCCAGCGTGGGCGACGCCTCCTTCGTCAGCAGCCTGCAGGGCCGGCTGATCGGCCTGTTCGACGACTTCGGCTACCGGCGCATCGGCATTTCCTGCCAGCTGGTGAACGAGGTCTGCCTGATGGGCGGGCTGGCGTCGGCCGGCAATGCCTTCACCATCGTCGAGGGCAGCGGCATCCCGCGCCTGACCGTGGTCGGCTACAACCGGCTCGTCGACTGGCCGACGCTGGTGGAGCGCGTCGCGGCGGTCGGCAAGGGCGACGTGAAGCCGGTGTTCGACTGATGCCCGTGGGGCATTGCCGCGCCAGTCATCGACCTTGGGGTACCGTAACCCCAGGTCACGCCCCGCGTCCACCCCAATCATCGTAGTTCCCGAGGAGAACAGTCCATGAGCAGCCTTCGCATGCGTCGTTTCATGGGAATGCCCGTCGTCGCCGCGCTGGCGCTGAGCGCCTGCGTCACGATCAACGTCTACTTCCCGGCCGCCGAGGCCAAGGAAGCGGCGAGGGAATTCGTCGAGAAGGTGATCGGCGACGAGGTCCCCGCGGACCGGCGCGCCGTCCCCGACGGCAACGGCGGCATGGCCCTGCTGCGCCCGGGAGCGGGCGCGACGCGCGCCGGCTTCGATCCCTGGATCCTGCTCGGCATCGCGCCGGCCCATGCCCAGGGCCAGCCGGACATCACCATCAAGACCCCGGCGATCCAGGCCATCCAGGCGCGGATGGAAGGGCGCTTCAACAGCGTCCTGCGGCCGCACTTCGACTCCGGTGCGCTGGGGTTCGGCGGCGACGGCCTCGTCGTCGTGCGCGACGCGTCCAAGCTCGAGCTCAAGGACCGGGTCTCGGTGAACGCCGCGGTGGCCGACGACAACCGCGACCGCAAGGCGGTGTACCGCGAGATCGCGGTCGCCAACGGCCACCCGGAATGGGAAGGCCAGATCCGCGACGTGTTCGCCCGGCAGTGGATCGAGAGCGCCCGCAGCGGCTGGTGGTACCAGAGCGGCGGCAGCTGGAAGCAGAAGTAGTCCGGCGCAGGTCCGGGCGCGGCATGACGCCGCGCCTGGCGCGCGCCGCGCATCTGCGACAATAGCCGGCCGTTTCCCGCCGGCCACGCCCCTTGGCGCGCATCGACCAGACCCCGTTCCCCGCCGAGATCATCGACCTGTCCCATGACGGCCGCGGCGTCGCCCGCCGCGAGGGGGGCAAGACCGTGTTCGTCGCCGGCGCGCTGCCGGGAGAGCGCGTCATGGCGAAGCAGACGCGCCGCTCGCGCAACTTCGACGAGGCGGTCACCGTCGAGGTGCTCCAGGCCTCGCCCCATCGCGTCGAGCCGCGCTGCCCGCATTTCGGCACCTGCGGAGGCTGCGCGCTGCAACACCTCGATCCGCCGCAGCAGATCCTCGCCAAGCAGCGCGTGCTGGCCGAGAACTTCGAACGCATCGGCCACGTCACCCCGCGCCAGCTGTTGCCGGCGTTGACCGACCAGGCCTGGGGATACCGCCGCAAGGGGCGGTTCTCCGTGCGGCGGGTGGAGAAGAAGGACAAGACGCTCGTCGGCTTCCGCGAGCGCGACCCGCGCTTCGTGGCCGAGCTGTCCGAATGCCACACCGTCATCCCGCAGGTCGGCAGCCGCATCGAGGCCCTGGCCGCGCTGGTCGACGGGATGGACGGGCGCCGCGACATCCCCCAGATCGAGTTCATCGCCGGCGAGCCGGGCGAGGACTTCGACGGCGTGGCCCTGGTGTTCCGCCACCTGCAGCCGTTGTCGGAAGCCGACCGCCTGGCGCTGGTGGCCTTCGCGCAGGCGCAGCGCATGGCGGTGTTCCTGCAGCCAGGGGGCGTGGATTCGGTGCACCCGCTGTGGCCCGAAGCGCCCGGGCTTTCGTTTCGCCTCGAGCCTTGGGACCTCGACCTCGCGTTCCGACCGCTGGACTTCATCCAGGTCAACGCCGGACTCAACGCCGCGATGATCGCGCGCACGCTCGACCTGCTGGAGCTGCAGGGCGACGAGCGCGTGCTCGACCTGTTCTGCGGCCTCGGCAACTTCACGCTCCCGCTGGCGCGCGTCGCGCGCACCGCCGTGGGCGTGGAGGGCGATGCCGGGCTGGTGGCGCGCGCGCGGGAGAACGCCGCGCGCAATGGCCTGGGCAACGTCGAGTTCCACGCCGCCGATCTCGCGCAGGACCTGTCCGGGCTGCCGTGGATGCGCGCCGGCTTCGACAAGCTGCTGCTCGACCCGCCGCGCTCCGGTGCCGACGGCGTGCTGCGCCAGTTGCCGATGCAGGACCTCACGCGGATCGTCTACGTCAGCTGCCACCCGGCCTCGCTGGCGCGCGACGCCGGCTACCTGGTCAACGAGGCCGGCTGGACGTTGGACAGCGCCGGCGTCATGGACATGTTCCCGCAGACGGCGCACGTCGAGTCGATCGCGCTGTTCGTGCGCCGCTGACGGCCGCTGCAGGCCGCCTTGCGGCGTGAAGCGCCGCCCCGGCTGCGCCCTTACAATGCCTGCCTGCCGTCGCGCCGCCACCCCACGGGTCCGGCGCGGCGAATCGAAGCCGCGGGAGGAGCGGACATGCTCGTGATCGGCGTCGCCGACACCGAACTCAATGCGCAGGAGCGCGACTGGCTCCGGCACGAGGCCTGCGCGGGGGTGATCCTGTTCAAGCGCAACTTCGCGTCGCGCGCGCAGGTCGCCGAACTCTGCGCCGCCATCCGCGAGGCCGCGGCACACCCGCAGCTGGTCTGCGTCGACCAGGAAGGCGGCCGCGTGCAGCGATTCCAGGAGGGCTATAGCGCGTTGCCGCCGCTGGAGACCTTCGGCCTGGACTACGCCAACGATCCCGAGGGCGCGCTCGCACGCGCCCGCGAGCACGCCTGGCTGATGGCCAGCGAAGTGCGCGCCAGCGGCGTCGACCTCAGCTTCGCGCCGGTCGTGGACCTGGGTCGCGGCAACCTCGCCATCGGCAACCGCGCGTTTTCCCCGGACCCGCAGGTTGTGGCCGCGTTCACCCGCGCCTACGTGGCGGGCATGCACGACGCCGGCATGGCGGCCACGCTCAAGCACTTCCCCGGCCACGGCTCGGTGCTGGAGGACACGCACTTCGACGACGCGGTCGACGATCGCCCGATGTCGGCGTTGCACGCCGAGGACCTGGTGCCGTTCGCCGCGGGCATCGCGGCCGGTGCCGACGCCGTGATGCTGGCGCACGTGGTCTACCCGCAGGTCGCGCCGGAACCGGCCGGCTACTCGCGCTACTGGATCGAGCAGGTGCTGCGCCAGGAGATGGGCTTCGGCGGGGTGGTGTTCTCCGACGACATCGGCATGGCCGCGGCGTTTTCCGCCGGCGGCGTGAAGCAGCGCATCGACGCCCACCTCGACGCCGGTTGCGACGTCGTGCTGGTCTGCCATCCCGACCTGGTCGAGGACTCGCTCGCGGCGGTCGCCGGACGATCACTGGACACCGACGTGCTGTCGAGGTTCATCGCGCCGCAGGTGCCCGACTGGGATGGCCTGCAGCAGGACTCGAGGTATGCCGCCGCAAGATCCGCGGTGGTGCCCGCACCGGAGACGCCGGCATGAGCCAGCCCAGCCTGTCCGAAGCCCTGGCCACCGCCGAGTTGATCCACGACCGCGACACCCTCGAGGACGCGATCGAGGAAATGGCCGACGAGATCCGCGAAGACTACGACGACGGCGACACGCCGCTGTTCGTCACCATCATGCACGGCGGCATGCCGTTCGCGACGCAACTGGCGTTCGCGCTGGGCGAGCGCGGGCTGGACCTGGAATTCGACTACCTGCACGCCACCCGCTACCGCGGCCAGACCTCCGGGTCCGGCCTGGCCTGGCTGCATCGCCCGGCCACGCCGATGGAAGGCCGCCTGGTGCTGCTGGTCGACGACATCCTCGACGAAGGCCATACGCTCAAGGCCGTCATGAACTGGTGCGAGGACCAGGGCGCGCGCGAGATCCGCGTGGCGGTGCTGGCCGAGAAGGTGCACGACCGCTGCGTCGAGGGCGTCGAGGCCGATTACGTCGGCGTCGAGGTGCCGGATCGTTACGTCTTCGGCTATGGGATGGATTACAACGAGCAGGGGCGGAATTTGCCCGGGATCTATGCGCTGGGGGAGTAGGGGCTGACGCGCTCTTCAGGTTTCGGGCCGCGATTGACTAGCAGGGTGCGCGGGATTCGTTGAGGTTGCGGCTCGCGCAGGCAGAGGTCCGCGGGGCCAGTCATTTGAGTTGAGTCAGGTCCTTGCTGGGGCTTAATCAGATTCGCTTTTGAAGAGCGTTTCGCCTTCGGCGAGTTACTTTCTTTGTCTTGCCAAAGAAAGTAACCAAAGAAAGGCGTTTCCCCGACGGAGCAAACCTGCCAGCTGAATCGTCGCGGGGATTTTCCGACTCGCCATCCTGGCTCGGTCGGAAAACGGCGGCCATCCATGGCCGCCGCCCGTTGGGTCTGGAGACAGAAGTCCGGTTCGCCATCACCCCAGAGCGAAAAGCGAGTGCCACGGTCCCGATCTTGAACTGTTGTTGACCTAGTTCGTGCTCTTTGCCGTTGCCTTGGCTTTGGACTGGGGCTGGGACTGGGACTGGGACTTGGTTTTGGTTTTGGTCTTGGTCTTCACAGATGAAGAACTGTGACGAGATTTGGAGACCCGGAGGGCAGCGCGCATGGATGCGCGCTGTTTTTCGATCAGGGCATGGATGCCCTGTCGAAAAATCCCCGCAACAACGAAACCATTAGTTTGCTTCGTCGGGGAAGGCCCTTTTCTTTGGTTCGTTTCTTTTGGGCCAGCAAAAGAAATGAACTCGCCGAAGGCGAAACGCTTTGCTAGTCAGAGGCATCGCGACAGCGCACGCAGTTGGTCGCAAGCAACCACCGCAAGCAATCACCCCTTTGCGCCCACCCCACCCAAGCGATAGCGTGGCTCCCCATGCCAGCCGACACCCGCCCCCCCGCCATCGCCCTGATGGGTCCCACCGCGTCGGGCAAGACCGCGCTGGCCGTGGCGTGGGCCAGGCGGTTCGACGGGGAGATCGTCAGCGTCGATTCGGCGCTGGTTTACCGGGGCCTCGACATCGGTTCGGCCAAGCCCGATGCCGACGAACGCGGGGGCGTGCCGCACCACATGATCGATGTCCGCGACCCGTGGCAGGCCTGTTCGGCGGCGGAGTTCGCCAGCGAGGCCCGCGCCGCGGTCGACGGCATCCTCGCGCGCGGCCGCTTGCCCATCCTCGCCGGCGGTACCGGGCTGTACTTCCGCGCGCTGCTGCAGGGGCTGGCACCGATGCCCGACGCCGATCCCGAAATCCGCGCGGCGATCACCGCCGAGGCCGGGGCGCGCGGGTGGCCGGCATTGCATGCCGAGCTCGCGCGCGTGGACCCCGTCGCCGCGGCGCGCATCCACGCCACCGACCCGCAGCGCATCCAGCGCGCGCTGGAGGTCTACCGCCTGAGCGGTCGTCCGATCAGCCACTGGCAGCGGCACGCCGTGCCGGCGGACGCCTTCCCCTGTCGCGTCCTCAAGCATGTCGTCGCGCCGCTCGACCGCGCGGTGCTGCACGCGCGGATCGAACGCCGCTTCGACGCCATGCTCGCCGGCGGCTTCCTCGACGAGGTCCGCCGCCTGCGCGCGCTCCCGCAGCTCAAGGCACATCCGTCGCCGACGGAACTGCCTGCGATCCGCGCCGTCGGTTACCGCCAGGCGTGGGAGCACCTGGACGGCGCCGTGTCGCCAGAAGAATTCCGCGATCGCGCCATCTTCGCCACGCGCCAGCTCGCCAAGCGCCAGCTGACCTGGCTGCGCGGGCAGCTCGACGCGCGCTGGTTCGATCCCTCGACCGACGACGCGCGGCTGGACCGCGCCCTGGCGCTGTTCCTCGGCAATCCTGCCGGCTGAGCGGACGCGATGCGCAAAGCGCCACGGCCCGCACGCTCCCGGGCTGCCGCAGTTGTGTAAGATCGGGGCGTCGCCGCCGGGGAAGGGCGCGCGACGCGACGGGGTCCGTGCGAGGTCCGCCACCAAGGGCAATGCGCCCGCGGGGCAATTGGATCGCAGCGCATCGCCCGGGCCCGTCCTCCACCACAACAACAAACAAGTTGGGGAAACACCATGTCCAAGGGACAGTCCTTGCAGGATCCTTTCCTGAACGCGCTGCGGCGCGAGCGCGTGCCGGTCTCGATCTACCTGGTCAACGGCATCAAGTTGCAGGGCACGGTCGAGTCCTTCGACCAGTTCGTCATCCTGCTGCGCAACACCGTCAGCCAGATGGTCTACAAGCACGCGATCTCCACTGTGGTGCCCGCCCGCAACGTGCGCGTGGGGCCCGGCGGCGGCTACGTCCAGCCGACCGAGGGCGCCAGCGCCGGCAACGATGCCGACGGCGGCGACGCCGACGACGACGACCAGGACTAGGGGCCGGTAGCGAACCCCCCGGGCGAGACCCGCGCCGCGGGGCTTGCATTGCCGGGATTCGCCGCCATTTCAGGGGCCATGACCCGATCCCCGCTCCCCGCGCCAGGCGCCCGCGCCGGTGTTTGAACGTTCCCGCAAGGGCGAGAACGCCCTGTTGATCCAGCCGCACGCCGGTGGCCCGGTGGACGAGGGCGCGCTGGAGGAATTCTCCGACCTGGCGCGCTCGGCCGGCGCGGCCATCGCCACGGTGCTCACCGCGCGCATCGACAAGCCCAATGCCGCCACCCTGATCGGCAAGGGCAAGCTGGAGGAGGTCCGCGCTGCGGCGGACGCCACGGACGCCGACCTGATCCTGGTCAACCATCCGCTCTCGCCCAGCCAGGAACGCAACCTGGAGAAGGTGCTGGAGCGTCGCGTGGTCGACCGCACCGGCCTGATCCTGGACATCTTCTCGCAGCGCGCGCGCAGCCACGAAGGCAAGTTGCAGGTCGAGCTCGCCCAGCTGCGGCACATGGCCACGCGCCTGGTCCGCGGCTGGACCCACCTGGAGCGCCAGCGTGGTGGCGCCATCGGCCTGCGCGGCCCCGGCGAGACCCAGCTCGAGACCGACCGACGCCTGCTGCAGAAGCGCGTCGAGGCCCTGACCAAGCGCCTGGACAAGGTCGAGGTGCAACACGCCCAGCAGCGCCGCGCCCGCGTGCGCAGCGCGGTGCCGCGCGTCGCCCTGGTCGGCTATACCAACGCCGGCAAGTCGACCCTGTTCAACACGCTCACCGGCGCCGAGGCCTATGCCGACGACCGCCTGTTCGCCACCCTCGATCCCACCGTGCGCCGGCTTGAACTGGCGAGCGGGCCGATCGTGCTGGCCGATACGGTCGGCTTCGTGCGCGACCTGCCGCACGAACTCGTCGCCGCCTTCCGCTCCACGCTCAGCGAGGCGCGCGAAGCCGACCTGCTGCTGCACGTGATCGACGCCGCCGACCCGCAGCGCGCCGAACGCATCGAGCAGGTCGACGCCGTGCTGGCCGACATCGGCGCCGACGAGATCCCCCAGCTGCTGGTCTACAACAAGCTCGACCGCGTCGAAGGCGCCCAGCCGCGCCACGAGCAGCCCGGCGGCGACGACCCCGACGCCATTGCCCGCGAACGCGTCTGGATCTCCGCCCGCGACGGCACCGGCCTGGACCTGCTGCGCAATGTCCTGGCCACCCGGCTGGGCCTGCGCCGCGTGCAGGCCGAACTGCGCCTGCCGACATCGGCCGGCCGCCTGCGCGCGCGCTTGCACCAGCTCGACGCGGTGCGCGAGGAGTCGCAAGACGAGGACGGCTGGCGGATGGACATCGACCTCGCCCTCGCCGACGCCGCCCGCCTGGCCGCCCAGGACGACGGCGCCCCGATCCGCGCGTTGCTGCCGGAACCCGTGGACATCGACTGACCCGAGCCCCTCTCCCACGTGCGGGACAGGAGCCTCTCTCCATCGTGCGCGACACGAGCCCCTCTCCCGCGTGCGGGAGAGGGGTTGGGGTGAGGGCGCTTTCCGTCACGCACCCGCAAAGCCAACATCGACCCGCCACCGCAACCGGAGCGTTGCTTCCTGCGCCCGGGCCCCCACCTTGTAAACTGTGCGTCCGCCGTGCCCCCCGGGGCCCGCGACCCTCGCGTCAGATCCACCGCCCCCACTGGAGCAGGCATGGCCTGGAACATCCCCGGCAAGAAATCCAACGGCAACGGCTCCGGCCAGCCCCCGAAGAACCCCTGGCCGCCCCCGCGTCGTGACGGCGGGCGGCGTGGCGGCGGCGGTGGCGCCTTCGATGGCATCGCCGACACCCTGCGCAACCTCTTCGGCGGTGGCGGCGGCGGCCCGCTGCGCTGGATCGCGGTCCTGCTGGTGGTCTGGCTGGTGTTCAACGTCTTCGTGCTGATCGGCGAGCAGCAGCGCGGCGTGGTCCTGCGCTTCGGCCAGTACGCGCGCACCATGCAGCCGGGCCCGCACTTCAAGCTGCCCTGGCCGCTGGAGCGGGTGATCAAGGTCGACGCCACCAGCGTGCGCACCTTCAGCAACACCGTGCCGGTGCTGACCCGCGACGAGAACATCGTCATCGTCTCGTTCAACGTGCAGTACCGCGTCGGCGACCCCGAGCAGTTCCTGTTCGGCACCCGCGACGCCGACGAGGTGCTGCAGCAGACCGCCCTGTCCACCGTGCGCGAGCAGATCGGCCGCTCGACCCTGGACACCGCGCTCAACGCCCGCGGCCCGTTGTCGGTCGCCGCCAAGACCGCGCTGCAGGCCTCGCTGGAGGCCTATCGCACCGGCCTGGTGGTCACCGAGCTCAACCTGCAGGACGCGCGCCCGCCGGAGGAGGTCAAGCCGGCCTTCGACGACGTCAACAGCGCCCAGCAGACCAACGAGCGGCTGGTCAACGAGGCCCGTGCCTACGCGGCCAAGATCGTGCCCGAGGCCCGCGGCGCCGCCGCCCGCGCGCGCACCACCGCCGACGGCTACAAGGCCGCGTCGGTCGCCCGCGCCACCGGTGACGCCACCCGCTTCAACCTGCTGCTCGACGCCTACCGCAACGCGCCCGACGTCACCCGCAAGCGCCTGTGGCTGGAGACCGTCGAAGACGTGCTGGCCGAGAACCGCAAGGTCGTCGGTGGCGACGGCCGACAGCTGATCTACGTGCCCATGCAGGGCGGGCAGGGCGGCGCGATGCCCTCGCCGATGTTGACCCCCGAGGTGATGGGCGCGGTGCAGGCCACCGAGGACCCGGCCCCCGCCCGCAACACCCCGCGCCCGACCCGTGACGGAGCCCGCCGATGAGACTCAACCTGCTCGCCCCCCTGGTCGCCGTGGTGCTGGTCATCCTGCTCGGCTCGGTCTACGTCGTGCGCGAGGGCCAGACCGGCCTGGTGCTCAACCTCGGCCGCATCGCCCGCACCAACATCGGCCCCGGACTGCACTTCAAGATCCCGCTGATCGAGAGCGCGCGCGTGTTCGACAAGCGCTTCACCGCCAACGCCTTCTCGCCGGAGCGCTACCTGACCTCCGAGCGCAAGGACGTCAGCGTCGACTTCGTCGCCATCGGCTACATCGAGGACGTCACCGCGTTCTACCGCGCCACCGGCGGCGACGAGTCCCTGGCCACCGACCGCCTGGCGCCGATCATCAAGGATTCCCTGCGCAACGAGATCAACTCGCGCACGCTGACCAAGCTGGTCTCGGGCAACCGCAACGAGATGATCGAAGGGCAGCTGGCCGGCATCAACGAAGGCGCCTCGACCCTGGGCGTGCAGATCGTCGACATCCGCTTCAAGCAGATCGAGCTGCCCACCGACAGCGAGGTCATCAGCCAGGTCTACGACCGCATGCGCGCCGAGCGCCACCAGGTGGCCAGCCGGCTGCGCGCCGAGGGCGAGGAGCAGGCGCGGATCATCCGCGCCGAGGCCGACCGCGAGCAGACGGTGCTGATCGCCGAGGCCGAGCGCGACGCGCAGAAGCTGCGCGGCGAAGGCGACGCCGAGGCCGCGCGCATCTACGGCGACGCCGCCCAGCGCGACCCCGCGTTCTACGCCTTCCAGCGCAGCCTCGAGGCCTACCGCAAGACCTTCGCCGACGGCGACGCGGTGGTGGTGCTGGAGCGCAACGACCCCTTCCTGCAATACCTGCGCAGCGACCGTTGAGCAGGGCCGGGGGGTCCCGCGGGATGGGCGTGATGGCGGGGGCAGGGGCGTGAACGACCTCTGGGCCGCCCTGTGCCTGGTCGCCGTGCTCGAGGGCCTGTTCCTGTTCGCGGTGCCCGGCGCGTGGAAGCGCGCCGTGGCGCAAATGCTGGAGATGCCCGACCGCCAGGTCCGCGTGATCGGCGCCATCGTCCTCGGCCTGGGCCTGGTCTCGCTGTATTTCGTGCGCAGCTGAAGCCCGCCTGCGATCCGGTCGCGGCCACTGGCCGCGACCCCCCGAAACCCGGATAATGCACAAAAGCCGGATGGGCCCACCCGCACGCGGGGGGACCACCGGCTTTTTCCGTGACTGCGCCCCGGGCGCGCGCCACGGACGCCCACGGGCCCGGCAGCGGGTGCGGGGCGGCCCCCAACAACAACGCGGGAGTCGGTGATGGGTCAGTCAGTGGTGGTGCTTGGCGCGCAATGGGGCGACGAGGGCAAGGGCAAGATCGTCGACCTGCTGACGACCGACATCGGCGGCGTCGTCCGCTTCCAGGGCGGCCACAACGCCGGCCATACCCTGGTCATCAACGGCAAGAAGACCGTGCTGCACCTGATCCCGTCCGGCATCCTGCGCGAAGGCGCGCTGTGCCTGATCGGCAACGGCGTGGTCCTGCACCCCGGCGCCCTGCAGAAGGAAATCGGCGAGCTCGAGGCCACCGGCGTCGAGGTGCGTTCGCGGCTCAAGATCAGCCCGGCGACGCCGGTGATCATGCCGTACCACGTCGCCCTGGACCAGGCGCGCGAGAAGGCCGCCGGCGGCAAGGCCATCGGCACCACCGGGCGCGGCATCGGCCCGGCCTACGAGGACAAGGTCGCCCGCCGCGGCGTGCGCGTGGCCGACCTGTGCTACCCCAACGAGCTGGCCGAGAAGCTGCGCGGGGTGATGGAGTACCACAACTTCGTGCTGACCAAGTTCCTCGGCGGCGAGGCAGTCGACTACCAGCAGACCCTCGACGAGGCGTTGGCCTTCGGCGAATACATCGACCCGATGAAGTCCGACGTCGCCGGCATCCTCCATGAGCTGCGCAAGCAGGGCAAACGCGTGCTGTTCGAAGGCGCGCAGGGCTCCCTGCTCGACATCGACCACGGCACCTATCCCTACGTCACCTCCAGCAACACCACCATCGGCGGCGCCCTGGCCGGCGCCGGCGTGGGCGCGGACGCGATCGACTACGTGCTCGGCATCGCCAAGGCCTACGCCACCCGCGTCGGCGGCGGCCCGTTCCCCACCGAGCTGCACGACGACATCGGCCAGGCCCTGCGCGACAAGGGCCAGGAATACGGCGCCACCACCGGCCGCCCCCGCCGTTGCGGCTGGATGGACATCGTCGCGCTCAAGCGCGCCGTCGCCATCAACGGCATCTCCGGCCTGTGCATCACCAAGCTCGACGTGCTCGACGGCATGGACACGCTGAAGATCTGCATCGCCTACGAGTACCGCGGCAAGCGCACCGAATACGCGCCGCTGGACGCCGCCGGCTGGGACGAATGCACCCCCGTGTACCTGGAGTTCCCCGGCTGGGACGAGAACACGCACGGCATCACCGAGTGGGACAAACTCCCCGCCGCCGCCCGCGCCTACCTCCGCGCCCTCGAAGAACTCGCCGGCTGCCCCCTGGCCATCGTCAGCACCGGCCCCGACCGCGACGCCAACATCGTCCTGCGGGATCCCTGGGCCTGAAGCCTGAGTCTGTCGCTTGAACCCCTCTCCCGCTCGCGGGGTGAGGGCGCATGGCTTGCGCGCCACTGGCGCGCATGCGCCCGAACGCCTGCGCCGCTGGCGCAGGCCGGGGCGCGGAGCGGGGGCAGGGGTGAGGGCAGCCCGCACACCCGGAAGATGGCGCGCTGCCCCGCATCCCGCGCCAGCCCCCTCTCGACACCCTCCAAGCGCCACGCATCCCCCTTCCCACGACTCGCAACACCTCCCCAGCAACACGCAACCCCTCCACCGTGACACGCGACCCTCCGCCAGCGACACGAAAGTCCCCGCAACCCGCACGCGACACCTCCAGGGCGACAACCGACTCCCGGAAACCCCCACGCATGCCCCCGCGCACCCCACGCGAGTCCCCCACGACCCCATGCATGCCCCCGCCCCGGACTCCGGACAAACAAAAAGCCGCATCGCTGCGGCTTTCTGCTTAACGATTGGCGAAAAAAGCGGCATTCACCGCTTCGCCGCCGGCATGGGTGGCCCCGGCTCAGCCGCCAGCCCACCCCGCGCCGGCACCCATCACGCCGCGACCCGCGCCACCAGCCGCGGCCCCTTGGCGAAGCGCGAGCCCAGCTCCTTGCGCAGCGCCTCCAGGCCCTGGTTCTTGCCCGACACCTTGAGCAGGCCGTAGCCCTCCAGCGCCAGGCTCATCACGTCGCTGCCCAGCGCCGCCTCCGAATCCACCGCCCGCTCGGTCAGCCGCTGCAGCCGCAGCAGGCGCGGGCGCAGCCGGTCGATCGCCAGCAGGTCGGCCTGCCCCTCGGCCAGCTTCAGGCTGGCCGGCACGATCTGCGGGTTCTGCGCCAGCACCCCCAGCGTCTGCCGGCAGAACGCCTCGGACTTCTGCCCCATCCGCGCCATCCGCCGGCGCTCCACGCCATTCAATGCCACCAGCCCCGCCAACTGCGTTTCCAGCGCCGTCAGCGCCGCATCGATCGCCGTCAACTGCGCATCGCTCAGGGTCATCGACACCATGTTCTTGCTCACGTCATGCTCCATGCATGGATCGGCGGGGAAGCGCAGGCAGGCTGCCAGCGGGGTCCGCGCCGTGCCCGACCCTCGGGTCGGAGCGGGGGTACTTTGCCGGGTCAGGTAGGTGAACAGGCTCGGGAATCCGCGCGTCGCGATGTAGGAAAAATCCGATTCGAAGGCGGCGCGTGGCCGGCGGGTAATTTCCTGCCCGGTGACACCCGCATTCCGCGTCCAGTGCCGGTCTCCATCCCTGAGACGCTGCGGGGGTAGGGTGTGCTTGGAGGCTCCCATGCCCACCGAGCAACGCCGGTTCCACCCAGTCGACGAGACCTGCGACGGCCAGTGCACCCGGACCGCGATCGCGTTGTGCCTGGACTCGCCGGTCGCCTGGTCGATGACGCCCGCGCAGATCGCGGTGTTCCAGCAGCTCTGCAGCCTGCAGATCGAAGCCGGCGGCCCGCATTCCCTGTTGCCCAACGTCATCGCCGAACTGCTGGCCCTGGCCCGGCGCCCTTGGTGGGACGCGGGCGTGGCGGGCCTGCCCGACGAGCGACCCGCGCCCATGGCGTGACTGCGCGGACCCGTCGCGCACCGCCCCGGCGCCACATCAAACAAGACCATGCCCCCACGCGCCAGCCCATCCCGCCCGGTGGGCCGGCGCGCCGGGTGCCGACTATGATGACCAACCAGGGGGAACACCGATGACCGTACTGACCGACCGCGTCACCCGGGCCGTGGACTACGCCCGCATCGCCCACGCCGCCCAGGTGCGCAAGGGCAGCCAGATCCCGTACCTCTACCACCTGCTCGGCGTCGCCAGCCTGGTGCTGGAGTTCGGCGGCAATGAGGACCAGGCTATCGCCGGCCTGCTGCACGACGCCGTCGAGGATTGCGGCGCGGCCCATGAAGCCCTCATCCGCGCCCAGTTTGGTGACGCCGTCGCCGACATCGTCATGGATTGCACCGACGGCACCGCCGAGGGCAAGGCGAGCCACGCCGATGCCGAGGCCAAGCGGCGCGACTGGACGGCGCGCAAGCAGGCCTACCTAACGCACTTGGCCCAAGCCTCCAACGACACGCTGCTGGTCTCGGCCTCCGACAAGCTGCACAACGCGCGGGCCATCGTGCAGGACCTCGAGGACCCAAACGTGGGGCAGGCGGTGTTCGACCGATTCAAGGCTGGTCGCGACGGTACCCTTGGTTACTACGAGTCGCTGGTTCGCATCTTCCTCGCGCGCGGCGTGAAGGTGGCCCCGGTACTGGATGCAATGGTGAATCGGATGCATGAGCTCGCGGGCGCTGCCACCCGTCAACCGCTGGCGGCGACTTAGCAGCGCCGTGTTGCAGCGTCCGGTCAGTGATGTAATCCCACAAGCGCATACCTCGCCGGATGCGCCTGCAAGGGGAGGCATGACGTATTCTTTCCGGACGGCGCGGGCACCTTGGGGGCGGCCCGTGGCACAAGGAGGCGCATCGTGCAATTGACGCCGGAACAGCGGGCAAGGGAATGCATCGATTCGCTGCTGACTGCCGCAGGGTGGGCGGTCCAGTCGATGGACGATTTCAATCGCAATGCGGCCGAAGGGGTCGCCGTGCGCGAGTTCCACACCACCGCAGGCCCCTGCGACTACCTCCTGTTCGTGCGAGGGATGGCCTGCGGCGTCATTGAAGCGAAGAGGCTCGGCAAGACGCTGAGCGGCGTCGCCGAGCAGGCGTCGCGCTACCTGGCAGCGTTGCCGGACCACGTCAAGTGCTGGGATGGCGGTCTCCGGTTTGATTACGAATCCACAGGGGAGGAAACCTATTTCCGTGACAACGCCGATCCGACAGCCCGGTCACGGCGCGTGTTTGCCTTTCATCAGCCCGCCACGCTGCGATCTTGGCTGGAAGAGAACCCGACGTTCCGCGCGCGCTTGCGCCAGATGCCGCCGCTGGACCCAGCTGGCCTGCGCGATTGTCAGGTCGACGCCATCATCGGCCTGGAAGCCTCACTGGCCAAGGACAAACCCCGCGCGCTGATCCAGATGGCCACTGGTGCGGGCAAGACCTTCACTGCCTGCACCTTCAGTTGGCGGCTGCTCAAGCACGCCAGGGCCCGCCGCATCCTGTTTCTGGTCGACCGCAACAACCTCGGTGACCAGACCCTCAAGGAGTACCAGAACTACGATCCGCCTGGCTCCGGTCGCAAGTTCGTACAGACCTACATCGTCCAGCACCTGCACGGCAATCGCATCGACCCCGACGCCAAGGTGGTGATCACCACCATCCAGCGCCTCTACGCCATGCTGCGTGGCGAAGAATTGGACGAGTCGAACGAGGAGCGCTCTGCCTTCGAGACCTGGAGCAATGAGGATGGCGAACTGCGCCCCGTTGCCTATAACCCCGCCATTCCCATCGAGACCTTCGATGTCATCGTCACCGACGAGTGTCACCGATCGATCTATGGCCTGTGGCGACAGGTCCTGCAGTACTTTGACGCCCACCTGATCGGTCTCACCGCCACGCCCAGCAAGCACACGCTGGGATTCTTCAACAGCAACCTCGTCGCCGAGTATCCCTACGAGCAATCGGTCGTGGATGGCGTCAACGTAGGCTTTGAGGTCTTCCGTATCCGCACCCGCGTTGGCGACGAGGGTGGCGTAGTGGATGCCAATTTCCACGTGCCCGTACGCGACCGACGAACGCGTGCAATCCGCTACAAGCAAATCGATGAAGACCTGCCCTATACCCGGCAGGAGCTGGATAGCTCGGTCACGGTGCCGAACCAGATCCGCGCCGTGCTGCGCTGCTACAAGGACAATCTCTTCACCGAGCTGTTCCCCGGTCGCACCGGTCAGTGGGTGCCCAAGACCCTGATCTTCGCTAAGGACGACAACCACGCCGAGGAGATTGTGCACGCCGTGCGCGAGGTCTTCGACGCGGGCAATGACTTCGCGAAGAAGATCACCTACCAGACCAGCGAGAAGCCCAAGGAATTGATCGCTGCCTTCCGTGTCGACCCCTTCCCGCGCATCGCTGTCACCGTCGACATGATCGCTACCGGCACCGACATCAAGCCGGTCGAATGCCTGATCTTCATGCGCGACGTGAAGTCCGAAGGGTATTACGAGCAGATGAAGGGCCGCGGCGTGCGCAGCGTCAAGGACGCCGACCTCAGGCAGGTCACGCCCGACGCGCAGACCAAGACGCGCTTCGTGCTGATCGATGCCGTCGGCGTCACCGAGGGCAAGAAGAGCATCAGTCAGCCGCTGGAACGAAAGCGCACGCTGGCCTTCGACAAGCTCATCGACCAGATCGCCCAGGGTCGGCGCGACGAGGACGCCATCTCCAGCCTCGCCGCCCGCCTCGCGGCGCTGGACCGGCAGATCGACGACGAAGATCGCCAGCGCATCGCCAACGCGGCGCAGGGCACCTCGCTCAAGGCGCTGGCGAGCCGTCTGCTGAAGGCCATTAGCCCGGACATCATCGAGGCCGAGCTGATCGAGCGTCATGGCAGCGCCGAGGCTGCCACCCCCGAGCAAGTCAAAGCCGTAGAGACGGAACTACGGGACGACGCCTGCCAACCACTGGACAGCGCCGAGCTGCGCAACCTGATCAAGGCGATCAAGAAGAAGACCGACATCGTTATCGATGAGCTGACCACGGACGAAGTCACCACCGCTGGCTACGACCTCAAGCAGGCTGAAAAGCGCACCACGACCTTCCGCGAGTTCATCGAGGCGAACAAGAACGAGCTGCTGGCGCTACAAATCCTTTACAGCCAGCCTTACCCGAAGCGCCGCCTTACCTATCAGAGCATCAAGGAGCTGGCTTCAAGCTTGGCCGACCCACCGCACCACCTCACCACGGCGGATGTCTGGCAAGCCTACAAGCGGCTGGAGGCGTCGCTCGTGCGCGGCGCCCCCAGCGACAAGGTGCTCACCGATATCATTTCGCTGGTGCGCTTCGCCACCGGCCAGGCTGATGTGCTGGAGCCCTATGCGGCCCGCGTCGAGCAGAAATTCAACCTGTGGATCGGCCGCCAGAAGAAGGCGGGCCGCGACTTCAACGAGGATCAGATGAACTGGCTACGTGCCATCAAGGAATATCTCGCCGCCAATGTGGAGATCGGGCCCGCCGACCTAATGCGCGATCACCCGTTCACGGAGTGGGGTGGTGTGGTGGCTGCGCGCAAGCTGTTCGGGAATGAGTTGAACGGGATGTTGGATGATCTGACGGAGGCGCTGGCGGCATGACGGATGAACTGCCGCCCGGATGGGAGCTAGCGACCGTTGGTGATGTGGCTCATTTTGTCCGAGGCGTTACCTATTCGAAAGAACACGCAAAGAAGGCCCCGGCGCCAGGTTTGGTGGGCATACTGCGCGCGACCAACATCGGTGATGGATTGAACTTCGACGATCTTGTTTTCGTCCCCGAACGTTTCGTTTCCGATGAGCAGATAGTGCGCGATGGCGACGTTGTGCTCGCGATGTCGAGTGGCAGCAAGAGTGTTGTCGGCAAGGCCGCAATCGCCAGATCGCCCCAGCGTTGCGGTTTCGGTGCGTTCTGTGGGGTCATCCGCCCATCCCAGGCAATCGTTCCGTCGCTGCTCGCCTATTACTTCCAAACCAAGGCGTACCGCAATGCGGTTTCGGAAGTGTCGAAGGGCTCGAACATCAACAATCTGAAAGCGGGGCATATCCTGGAGCGTCCGCTGCCTATTCCGCCGGCAGGAGAACAGCAGCGCATCGCGTCCAAAATCGACGAACTCTTCAGCCGCATCGACGAAGGCGAGCGTGCGCTGGAGCGGGTTTCGATACTGGTGGAACGCTACCGCCAGGCCGTCCTCAAGGCCGCCGTCACCGGCGAACTCACGCGCGCGTGGCGCGAGAAGAACAAGGACACGCTGGAATCCGGCGTGGCCCTGCTCGCCCGCATCCTCACCGCCCGCCGCGAAGCCTGGGAAAAGGCCGAGCTGGAGAAGATGAAGGCCAAGGGCATAAAGCCTGCCAACGACAAGTGGAAGGAGAAGTACAAGGAACCAGCGGCGCCAGACACGGCGGGCCTGCCCGATTTGGCGCAAGGTTGGACGTGGGCTTCATTGGATCAGATTGCCGCCCCCGAGAAGTACGCAGTTACCGATGGTCCGTTTGGCTCGAACCTGAAAACGGAGCACTACACGGATAGCGGGCCGCGTGTAGTTCGACTTCAGAACATCAAGGACGGCGTCTTCTCCGATGTTCATGCGCATATCTCGCGCGCTCATTTCGACCGGCTAAAGAAGCATCATATCTTTGCTGGAGACCTGTTGATTTCGGCACTGGGCGAATCACTCCCAAGGGTCTGCTTGGTGCCTCCAGACCTTGGGCCAGCGATCGTGAAGGCCGACTGTGTCAGATTTAAGACTAGCCCTCTTGTGGTTTCTGAGTGCGTGATGGCCTTCCTGAACTCCCCGCCATCTCGCAAGAGAACCAAGACCATCATCCATGGCGTGGGGCGCCCTCGGCTCAACCTCAAGGAGATTCGTGCTCTTGTAGTCCCAGTCCCCCCAGAGGCTGAGCAGCAGGCCATTGTGGATCAGATCAGAACTCAAGTCGGATCAGTAGAACAACTTCTCGCAGAGACACTCAGGTTTGCGGCGCAGGTGGCGGCCGTTCGGCAATCGACATTGAGCCAAGCCTTCCGTGGACGACTAGTGTCACAAGATCCGGTCGACGAGCCTGCCTCGCTCCTCCTGGAGCGAATTGCCGCCGAACGCGGCGCAAACACCAGCGCGCCAAAGAGTGGCCGCAAGAAGAAGACCACAGCATGAGCAACGACTACAGCTCCCTCGTTTCCAAGGTTTGGAACTACGCCCACGTCCTGCGCGATCAAGGCATCAGCTACGGCGACTACGTCGAGCAGATCACCTTCCTGCTGTTCCTCAAGATGGACCAGGAGCGCAGCGACCTGCTGGGGGAGGCGTCCATCATTCCGGCCAAGTGGCGCTGGGATAGGCTGGCGCAGCTGTCGGGCGACGACTTGGAACTCCAGTACCGCCATGCGTTGGAGGCGTTGGCCAAGGAAAAGGGCCTGATCGGCACCATCTTCCGCAAGGCGCAGAACAAGCTGACCGATCCGTCCAAACTCAAGCGTGTGGTCTCGCTAATCGATGCGGAGACGTGGATCGGCATCGGCGTAGACGTGAAGGGCTCGATCTACGAAGGTCTGCTGGAGAAGAACGCCGCCGAGGTGAAGTCCGGCGCGGGCCAGTACTTCACGCCGCGCCCGCTGATCGACGCCATGGTCAAAGTCATCGACCCACGCATCGGCGAGACCGTGCACGACCCGGCCTGCGGTACCGGCGGCTTCCTGCTGTCAGCCTACGACCACATGAAGGTGCAGTCGCAGGATCGCGCCCAGCAGCGCAAGCTGCGTGAGCACTCGCTGAGCGGCACCGATATCGTCGACGAGGTCGTGCGCCTGTGCGGCATGAACCTCTATCTGCACGGCATCGGCAACGGTGAATCGCCGATCCGCTCCGGCGACGCGCTGGCCAACGACCCCGGCGAGCGCTACGACGTCATCCTGACCAACCCGCCCTTCGGCAAGAAGAGCAGCTACAAGGTCATCGGCGAAGACGGAGGGGTGAACACCGAACGCGAGGACTACGAGCGCGAAGACTTCAAGTTCACCACGGGCAACAAGCAGCTCAACTTCCTCCAGCACATCATGACGGTGATGGAGTCCACCGGCCGCGCCGGCGTCGTGCTGCCCGACAATGTGCTGTTCGAGGCCGGCAGTGCCGGCGAAGGCATCCGCAAGCGCCTGCTGGAGCAGTTCGACTTCCACACCCTGCTGCGCCTGCCCACCGGCATCTTCTACGCCCAAGGCGTGAAAGCGAACATCCTGTTCTTCGACAAGCATCCACCCCGCGCCGATGGCAAGCCCAACACCAAGGCGCTGTGGATCTATGACCTGCGCACCAACCAACACTTCACCCTGAAGAAGAGCCCTCTGAAGGCAGCCGACCTCGACGACTTCATCGCCTGCTACGCCGCTGGCAACCGCAGCAAGCGCCAGGAAACCGACCGCTTCAAACACTTCGACGTCGCGGATCTACTCAAGCGAGACAAGCTGAACCTAGACATCTTCTGGCTCAAGGACGACAGCCTCGACGACGTCGACAGCCTTCCTCCGCCCGATGTAATTGCGACGGAGATTGTCGATAACCTTCAGGCGGCGTTAGAGGCATTCCAGAGCGTGGCTGATGAACTGGCAGTTGAGCCGGAGGACAAATGATCAGGACGCTTCTGACCAACAGGAATAGCCACGGAGACTTTATTCGACACGCGTTGCTATCGGCGGGAGAGGCGGGCGAGCCCGTTTATATTGCCTCTGCATTTTTTACGGATCATGCGGTGCTGCGCGAGATAGCCTTTAAGAGCAAGCAGGTTCGTTTAGTAGTGCGCCTAGGTTTTCCAACTTCGCCAAAAGCTCTAAAGGAAGCGATGGACGACCGGAACGTGGATGTTCGTTTTTTCACTGACGCGACATTTCACCCCAAGCTGTACGTCTTCGGAAGCCGGGTAGCGTTCGTAGGTTCAGCAAACCTAACCGGGTCGGCCGTTCTATCCAACCAGGAAATCATGGTTGCGATTGATTGCGAGGACCATAGATTCATCGATCTTTCGACGCTTTTCGGCGAGTACTGGAGTCAGGCTTCCGTACTCGATCCGGAAGCGCTCGATAAGTACCGAGCTGTGTATGAAGCGCACAAAAAGTTGGATGACCAGGTGTCGCAGTTTGATCGCGCCGTAGGGGAGTCGCTGGGCAACGTAAGGTTTGAAAACATTGATCGGGGGAGAGTGTCAAAGTCCAAAGAGAACATCTTCGTCGAGGGGTACCGCAAGGTCTACCAAGAAACAGTGTCGGCGTTTCGTGCGATCCGCGAAGAATTCGAAGCAGATGGGAGAAGGAAGGTTGCAGAAGATCGACTGCCGCTCCGGTTGGAAATCGACTCATTTTTCAGCTTCGTCCGCGACCATATCGCTAAGGGGGAAACGTGGGCCGAGAGGCCCGTTGGGTGGAATGCTGACAGACAGGACGAGTTGAGGAAGGCCTTGGATCAGTGGCATGCGACTACTTGGCCCCACCTCGAAACCAGAATCGTAGAGACGAACTACCCGCGGCTATTGAAGGTCTTCGGGGCGCCGAAGACGATCAGGGAAGCTTCGGACGATGCGTTGTTCGACGCGCTCCTGACGCTTCATTCCTTCCACGATAGCCTTCGCTTTCATGCTGGGGGCATACCGGGCCTTCGGAAGGCATTTATTGGCGGTAACGACCCTAGAGTCGTGCGTGAGTGTCTCGCCTATCTCGTTCATGGAGAAGACGAGTTGGTGCAGCGGATGGCGAATGTGTTGTATGGCGCGGTTGAGAAGCCTAGTGCGTTCGGTCAGGCGAATGTGCAGGAACTAATCGGGTGGCACAACAGGGAAGATTTGCCCGTGATCAATGGAAGGACCACAAAGATTCTTCGTTATTTCGGCTTTGCTGTCAGGCAGCTGTAGACCACTCCCGAACGTAACAGGTTTAACTGAACCCAAGCCTCCACCAGCACAATGATGTACCGGCGAGAATGGTGTCAGGGACAATTTCCGAAGCGATGACGGTCGCGGTGCTGGAGCTGTTGGAGCGCGGCGGCGCGACGGTGGTGCAGCGCTGAGCCGAGTGACCCGTAACGGCGAGGGTTGCGCTGCTGACGAGGTTTACCCCCGGCAACACCTCGGGACCCGGCACTGACGTTGCGAAGGCGCCGGATTGTCGGGGGAGGAGGGCGTCTCCCTGCCGCGATGGCGCCATTGCAGCGCTTTCCCCGGGGACTTGAATCTGCCCTAGACTCGCCGATTCGGGCCGGGGGGGTGCGACGATGAGCAGGGACGTTCACGGGGCCGCGCAAGGTCCGCAGCCCGACACGCCGGACCCGGTCGAGATCGCCATGCGCGAGGTCAACGCCGGCGCGCCCGAAGACAGCCTGGCGGCGGCGGTGTTGCGCAGGCACGCGCGCCTGATAGACGCGCAGATCGCGGGCGAGCGGATGGGCCTGGCGCTCAAGGTCCTGACCGCGGCAGTCGGTCTCGTCTTCGCGGTTGCGCTGAAGAAAAAGGGGACGGAGGTAATTAACGTGGCGCGGCCCATTCGTGGCATTTCGCCCTTGGAGATGCCGAGCCCGACCACGTGAAAGCCACGTGAGGCCGTGCGCGAAGGCGACCTTAAACTTTCGCGTCTGACCCAGGGGATTCCAGACGCCATGACCGAAGTCGCCGCCGTCCACACCACCGAGCAGGACGCCGCCGCCGCGGCGCGCGACCTCGGGCAGCAGGTCACCCGGCAGCTCGACGGGGCGCCGGATGCGTTGATCCTGTTCGCGTCCTCGGCCTTCGATTTCTCGGTGCTGCTCGAAGGCCTGCAGGCCGCGTGCAGCCCGGTGTTGCTGGTCGGCTCGTCGTCGGCCGGCGAGTTCACCCACGGCACGGCGGGCACCGGCACGGCCAGCGCGCTGGCGATCCGTTCGCAGCACCTGAAGTTCTCGGTCGGCGTCGGCCACGGCATCAGCCGCGACGGGCGCGCGGCCGCGCGCGAACTGGTGTCCGGCTTCCAGGGCCTGGACGGCGAGCATCCCTACCGCGCGGCGCTGGTGATGAGCGATGCGCTGGCCGGCCACGCCGAGGCGCTGGTGGAGGAGCTGACCCTGCGCACCTCCGGCCGCTACGTGCTGGCCGGCGGCGGCGCCGGCGACGACGCGCGCTTCCTGCGCACCCACGTCTTCCATGGCACCCAGGCGCACACCGACGCCGCGGTGGCGCTGGAGATCCTCAGCGACAAGCCCATCGGCGTGGGCGTGGGCCACGGCTGGCAGCCGGCCAGCGCGCCGCTGCGCGCCACCGAGGTCGACGGCATGCGCCTGGTGGGACTCAACGGCCAGCCGGCGGTGGAGGCCTTCGAGGCGCACGCCCGCGAGCAAGGCCAGGCCTTCGACCACGCCGATCCCTTGCCGTACTTCCTGCACAACATCCTCGGCATCGATACCGGCGAGGGCTATCGCCTGCGGGTGCCGCTGGCGGTGCACGAGGACGGCAGCATCACCTGCGCGGCGGAGATCCCGGAACACGCGCGGGTGCACATCATGAGCAGCTCCAGCGAGTCGGCCGCGCTGGCGGCGGCGCGCGCCACCGAGAGCGCGGTCGCGGCGCTCGACGGCCATGCGCCCGGGGCGGCGATGTTCTTCGACTGCGTGGCCACGCGCCTGCGGCTGGGCGCGCAGTTCGAGTTCGAGCTCGACGAGGTGGTCGAGCGGCTGGGCGACGCGCAGATGGTGGGTTGCAACACCTACGGCCAGATCGCGCGCGCCGAGGGCCAGTTCAGCGGGTTCCACAACTGCACGGCGGTGGTGCTGGTGATCGCCCGCTGACATGGAGGCCACCGCGCCCGTGGATGCGAGCGCCGTCGCCTGGGCCTGCCGCCTGGCGCAGGAGACCGGGCGCGCGCAGGCGTTGGACGCGTTCGCGCGGGAAGCCGGTGCCGAGGGCGGGCTGTTGCTGGCGCGGGATGACGACACCGGGGTGATGTTGCCGGTGCGCGGCGTGCGCCAGACGCTGCCGCGCGGCGAGGGCTGGCGCGGCCTGCTGCAGGCGCTGCGCGACGCAGGCACGCGGCGCTGCGAGGTGGAGGACCTGGCCGGTGGCGGCACGCAACCGGTGCTGGCCCATTCCAACGGGGCGGTGGCCCTGGTGCTGGTCGGCGGCCAGCCCGACCCCGGTGCGTTGGCCCCGCTGGAACCGTTGTGGGAACTGGTTGCGGCCGCGGTGGCGGGCGAGCAGCGCGCGCGCGCGCTGGCCGGGGAATTGCGCACCGCGCGCAGCGAGATGCGCCAGTTCGCCGCCCAGGCCCAGACCCTGGACGAGACCCGGCTGAAGCTCGACGGCACGGTGCGGCAGCTGGGCGAACAGGCGCGCCGCGCCGAAGAGGCCGGGCGCGCCAAGGACGAATTCCTGGCCATGCTCGGCCACGAGCTGCGCAACCCCTTGTCGCCGATCGTGATGACCCTGGAAGTGCTGCGCATGCGCGGCGACTGGCGCCCGGAACTGGACGTGGTGAAGCGCCAGGTCCACCACATGCAGCGCCTGGTGGAGGACCTGCTGGACGTCTCGCGCATCGCGCGCGGCCAGCTCACCCTGGACAGCGCGTTGCTCGACCTGGGCGACGTGCTGGTGCTGGCGCGCGAGGCCGGCCCGCAGTGGTCGCGCAAGCAGCAGCGCCTGCGCTGGAAGGTGCCCGGTTCCGGCCTGCCCGTGCTGGGCGACCGTGCCCGCCTGGTGCAGGTGTTCACCAACCTGCTCGACAACGCCGCCAAGTACAGCGGCGAGGGCGCCGAGATCCGCGTGGAGGCCGAGGCCTTGCAGGACGCGGTGCGCGTGTCCATCCACGACCAGGGCATCGGCCTGGAACCGGAACAGCTGGAGCGGGTGTTCAACATGTTCGAGCAGGGCCACCGCACGCCGTCCGGCGGCACCGGCCTGGGCCTGGGATTGGCGATCGTGCGCAACCTGCTGCGCCAGCATGGCGGGCGGGTCTGGGCCGAGAGCGAGGGGCCGGGGAAGGGCAGCGTGTTCCGCGTGGAATTGCCACTTGCCCCGCGCATCGATGACGACGAAAAGTCCCAGGCGGAGTCCCGGCCCAAGCTCGCCGACGCCCCGGCGCGGGTGCTGGTGGTGGACGACAACGCCGACGCGCTGACCACCACGGCCCTGCTGCTGCGCATGAGCGGTTGCGCCGTGCTGAGCGTGCTCAGCGGGGAGGAAGCGCTGGCGCAGGCCCCCGCGTTCGCGCCCGACGTGGCGGTGCTGGACATCGGCATGCCCGGGATGGACGGGCTGACCCTGGCCCGCCGCCTGCGCGAGGACCTGGGACCGGAGGCGCCACCGCTGGTGGCATTGACCGGATTCGGCCAGCCGTCCGACCGCGAGCGCGCCGAGGCCGCGGGCTTCGATGCATTCCTGGTCAAGCCGGTGAATCCCGCGCACCTGCACGAGACCATCCGCAGCCTGACCGAAAGTGAGGGCGGCGACGGCGACGCGGCCGGGTCGGGCTGACCGGTCGCGCGATCCCCGCTCTCAGTCGCGGCACCTCAAATCTTTTCCTGGGCAGGAGCGTGCCGGCAAGCGTTGGCTGGTCGCTGCGGTCCGCTAGTCGGGCAGCGCCCTGATCGCCTCCACGTGCCGCGGCTCGATCAATCCGCCGGCGTGCAGGTTGTAGTGGACGTCGACCTCCAGGCCTGACTGGTCCAGCCAGTCCAGGAACCACCGCGACAGCGGCACCGATTCGGGCGGGGGCGGGGTGCCGGCATCGACGGCGTAGAGGAAGGCCGTGGTGTAGAGGAAGCGCTGCCGGGGCAGGTAGACGACGGTGAAGCCTTCGGCCTTGGGGTTGCCGGCGGGCAGTTCGATCAGGCGCACTTCCATGCGCTCGTCGGCGATGGTTTTCTCACCGCCGTAGACCTCGACCTTGGGCGTCGGGACCGGCGATCCGGCCAGTGTCGCCAGGCGATGGGGTGCGGCGAGGGCGTGGCGCGCGGCCTGCAGGACGGGTGCGGTGGCCACCAGCGTGGCGCCTTCGCGCACCAGCGGGCGCAGGCCCCCGATGTGGTCGCCGTGGTGGTGGGTCAGGACGAGGTAGCGCACCGGCTTGCCGGGCGCGGCCTGTGCGGCGGCGCGCAGCAGCTTCTCGCCGAGCGCGTCGACGCTGTCGCCGGGCGAGCCCCACAACGGCGGGATCTGCTGGATGTCGTGGAAGCCGGCGGGCGCGTCCACCACCAGCAGGAAGTCGTCGAATTCGATGATCGGGGTGCGGAAGCCCGGGCGCAGGCCCTGGACCATGTGCACGCCAGGCACGACCTGCTCGATGCGCGGCGGCCGCGTGCCGGCGGGAGGCAGGTCGGCGAGGCGGCGCAAGGTGTCCGGCGCAGCGCCGACGTTGGCGCCTTCCGGCGGCAGGAGCGCGGCGGAATCGGTGGCGAAGCGCACCTGCAGCGTCGCCTGCTTCAGTGGGCGCCCGTTGAGCCAGGCAGCGAACGAGGTGGGCACCTGCACCCCGTCGACCTGCCGATAGTCGCCCCAGCGATAGTCGACCTGGCTGTCGCCCAGCACCGGCATCGCGATGACGGCCGACGCCCCGCAGACCAGGTGCGTGCCGCGGTCGAGGTGCACGACCAGGCGCTGGCCGGCGGCGGTGGCGTAGTCGACGGACTCCGCGTCGCAGTCGCGGAAGCGTCGGGCGGGGGCCATGCGCAGCGTGGCGCGTTGCCGCGCGGCGTCGCGAAGCAACAGGTGCGGCAGGTAGCGGCGATAGCGGTCCTTGGCATCGTCGGTGAGGGTGAAGGGGAGGTGGCTGCCGTGGCCGGCGCGCAGGTCGACGAACAAGGGGCCGGCGTCGTGGATCTCGCGTAGCGACTGCCGCGAGCCGGCGTAGTTGTAGGCGTCGACGTCGTAGGCCACGGGGCCGTCGGCGGAGGCGATGCTGATGCGCTCGCGGATCGGCGTCCACTCCGTGGCCTCGAAGCGGCGGCCCTGCACGCGCGTGGCGAGGTCGTAGCGGCCGGTCAGCGTGACTTCGACCTGGCGCGCGAAAACGTCCTCGTGCGCGGCGCCATGCGCCGCCAGGGCACGCGCGACCAGGTCGGCGGCCTGTTGGAACCGGGCGACTTCCTCCGCGGCCCGCACCGCGGGCGTCGTTGCGACGGCAAGCAGGCTGGCGAGCGCGGCGGCGGCAGTCTTGCGATCCATCGTCGTTCTCCTTCCGGGCAATGGCGCGATGCCGCATGGCGCGGGCACACGGCACGGGCCAGTGCAACCGCATCCCTTGCGCCGCGAAAGTGCCGTAAGTCCCGCAGGTGGAACCAGGCAACGGAAGGAACCAGGATGCATGCGGAAGCCTTCACTTCTTCGTTCCGGTTACCCTCCGGATGATCGAGGACGCGATCGGTGCAACCGGCGTTGGCTCGCTTCGCGCATGTGGCTCCATTGCGACCTTGCAAGATCGACCGCATGACGAGGAATATTTCAGCGTCTGCCGCACCTGCGACCTTTCGCTGCTGCGAGGCATCCCTGTCAGTGGTGCATCCTGTTTGCTCGCGCGGGTGAGTCGCGGAAGCTAGCGTCCTGACTGGCCGCAACTTGCGGCCTCCCGCCCCATCCACTTCTGGAGTCGATCATGCGCGCAGCCCCCATCCCGGCCACCATCCTGTGGCTGGCCTGCCTGGCCCAAGCCGCGTGCACGCACGCGCCGCGCGCGGAAGTCGCCGCCGAAGCCGCGCAGGTCCCGGCCCCGACGCCACGCCTCGCGGTGGTGGTCGTCGTCGACCAGATGCGCGCCGACTACCTCACGCGCTATCGCCCCTATTTCACCGGCGGGTTCCAGCGGCTGTTGTCGGAAGGGCGCGACTTCCCGGACGCGTGGGTCGACCACGCCTATACCAACTCCCTGCCGGGGCACACCACGGTCCTGACGGGTGCCTATCCGCGCCGCCACGGCATCGTCGACAACATCTGGCGCGAGATCGGGCCGGCGGGCGTGGAACTGAAGTCGGCGTTCTCGGTAGTCGACCGACGCGACGGTGCGCCGTATGCACTCGATGCGGCCACCTTGCCCGAATGGGTCGTGGCGCAGGACCCGCGGGCGAAGTTCGCGGCGATCGGCTCCAACGATGCGCCGCGCGTGTATGCCGGTCAGCTGCGCGGCCCGGTGTTCTGGTATGCCCGCGACGGGCGGCCCTACATCACCAACGACAACTACGCGCCCGCAGTGCCGGACTGGGTGGTCGCGTTCAACGACGGCCGGGTGCGCGAGCTGGCCGGCACCGACTGGCGCTCGTCGATCCCGGCCGCCCTGGCCGCGCAGCTGCGGCCCGACGATTCGGCGTTCGAGAACGGCGACGGCCAGCGCGCCTTCCCCTACCTGGCGCCGGCGGATGCATCCAAGCGCCTGGCCTGGCTGACGGGGACGCCGGCGGCGGACCAGGCCACGCTCGAACTGGCCGCGCTCGCGACCGAGCGGCTGGAACTCGGCGCGGACGACATCCCCGACGTGCTGGCGATCTCGCTCAATTCGCTCGACGAGATCGGCCACGCCTACGGACCTTTCAGCCACGAGCAGACCGACGCGGTGTTGAAGCTGGACGTGGCGCTGGGACGGTTCATGGCGCGGCTGGACGAACTGGTCGGCGCGGGGCAGTGGGTCATGGCGCTCACCGCCGACCACGGCGTCAACACCACGCCGGAACAGCGACGCCTGGATGGCTCCGACGAAGGCGTGCGCGTCAGCCAGGAGACGGCGCGCGAACTGGCCGAGGCCGCGTATGCGGCGGCGGAGGGCATCGAGGATCCCGTGGCGCGGGCGGCGGCGGCGGCGCGCAGGATCGAACGGTTTCCCTTCATCGAGCGCGCCTACACCGAGCAGGAGGTCAGTGCGTTCGTCCCCGATCCCCGCACCCGCGAAGGCCTGCTGGCGCTGTCCTACCGGCCCGGGCGGATCCCCGAGCATCCTCTCTACATCCGCGACCTCGCCGTGGCGGCGCTGGGCGTGTACGTGTTGCCCAAGCAAGCGGTGATGATGGACTGGGGCACGGCCATCCATGGCTCGCCCTACGAGTACGACCGCCGCGTGCCCCTGGTGGTGTATGGCGCCTCGGTGGCACCCGGCACCAGCGCGCAGCGGGCGGCGACGGTCGACGTCGCGCCGACCCTCGCCGGCCTGATCGGCGTGCGGCCGCGCGATGCGGTCGACGGCAGGGACCTGCTCGAGGCGGACCCGGGCCCCTGAGCAGCCGCGACGCGTGGAGACGGCCGGGGCGCGGGAGGCATCGCGCAGCTGGCCATTCGCGTTCTGCGGCGTGTGCCAGACTCCCGTCGTCTTCCAAACGGGGCACGCCATGAAGTGCTGGGCCGCCGGTCTCGCCACGCTGCTGGTGGCCTGCACGACTGCACCCGCGGTCGTCCCTGTCGCCACGTCTGCGGTAGAAGTCGCGGCTGCATGCAAGCGGGAAGCCGTCGGGAGCGTCCTGGCTGACCGCCTGGCCGCGTTCCAGGCCACGAATCCCGCGCCCGGCTTCAGCGCGGCCGCCATCGTGCCCGGGCTCGGTGCGGAGCCGGTCGAGCGCGCGATCGGCCTGGCCGATCCCGACACGGTGCGCGCATTGCAACCTGCGGACCGCATGCTGGCCGGAAGCGTTGGAAAGACCTTCTATGCGGCGGCGGCCCTGAAGCTGACCGAGCAGGGCCGGCTGTCGCTGGACGCGCCGATCGCGCGCTACCTGCCGGGGCGGATCCCCAACGACGAGGCGGTGACGGTGCGGATGCTGTTGTCGCATCGCAGCGGGTATCCGCCTTACGACGGCGACTTCATGCAGGCGCTGATCGCCGAGCCCTTGCGCGTGCGGACCTTCGACGACTGGGCCGGGCCGGTACGGCGCGCCGACGCGCTGGGCGTGCCGGGTGCGGCGTTCGGGTACAGCGACATCAACTACGTGCTGCTGGCGCAGGTGATCACGGGGGCGGCAGGCGAACCGGCGGAGGCGGTGATCGACCGCGCGTTCCTGCAGCCATTGCGGTTGGCGCGCACGGTCGCGGCCGGCCAGCCGCGCATCGACGGATTGGTGCCGGGCTACGAGGGCGCGCGCCCCTTGTTCGGCGCGGACCGCGTGCTCGACAACGGCGCGTTGCGTTTCAATCCGCAGTTCGAGTCCGGGGGCGGCGGATATGCATCGACGGCCGGCGACATGGCGCGCTGGGTGCATGCGCTGCAGGCCGGGCGTGCATTGTCACCGGCGTCGTGGACGCTGATGTCGACGCCGACCGGCGGCAAGTCCGCGTCGCAGCAGTACGGCCTCGGCATCCACGTCGACCAGACACGGGCCGGGCTGGCTTACGGCCATAGTGGCTACATCCCCGGCTACCTGTCCTTCGTTCGCCATTACGCGGATTCGGGGATCACCCTGGCGTTGCAGACCAACGCCAGCGACGAGGCACGGCTGCCGGACGACCCCTTCCATCTGGTGGATGCCATCGCGGGGACCCTGGCGGTCGCCTGCGCAGCGCCCGCGGGCTGATCCGGATCACGGGCGGCCGGCGCACGTCGCATGACGGCGCGCGGGCTGGGTTCAGCGCCGACGCGCTCGCGCCATGCCCGGACCGAGGACGACGACCTTGCCGACGTGCCGGCCCGTGGCCAGGTGGGCGAAGGCGTCCGCCGCGTGCTCGAAGGCGAACACCCGGTCGATGGCCGGGCGCAGCCGGGCGAGGGCGACGAAGTCGCAGAGGCGTTCGGCCATCGCCCGGCTGCCCACCAGGACGCCGGCGAGGCGCTTGCCGACCAGGGCGAAGGCATCCACGGCGACATCGAAGCCGCCGGCCACGCCGCCGACCAGGGCGATGGTGCCGCCCAGGCGCGTGGCGGCGATCGAACGCGCGATGGTCCCGCTGCCGCCGGTCTCGACCACCAGGTCCACGCCCCGGCCTTCGTGATGGCGGCGCACCGCGTCGTCCCACGCCGGGACCTGCCTGTAGTGGACGGTGGCGTCGGCCCCCAGCGACCGGGCGCGTGCCAGCTTGGCGTCGTCCGAGGACACCAGGGTGACGTGCGCCCCGGCGGCCTTGGCCAGTTGCAGTGCCCAGATGGCCACGCCGCCGGTGCCCAGCACCAGCACGCGCTGGCCGGCGCGCAGGCCGCCGGTTTCGAACAGCGCATGCCAGGCGGTGAGCGCGGCGCAGGGCAGGGTGGCGGCCTCTTCGGGGCACAGGTGCGGGGGTACGGCGACCAGGGCTTGGGCGGGGACGACCAGTTCGCCCTGCAGCACGCCGTCGATGTTGCCGCCCAGCGCTTGCGCGACGTTGGGGGGCTGGGGCGCTCCGTCGATCCAGTCGGGGAAGAACATCGGCATGACCCGGTCGCCGATCCGGAAGCGGGTGACGGCGTCCCCGACCTCGACCACCTCGCCGGCGGCATCGGAGCAGGGCACGCGGAAGTCGCCCGTCCCCATCCTGCCGTCGGCGACCAGCAGGTCGCGATGGTTCAGGGCCACGGCCTCGACGCGCACGCGGACCGAATGCGCGTCGAGCCGGCGTGGCGAGCCCTCGCCCAGGGCGAGGGAGGCGATGCCGCCGCCCCGCCGGACGCGCCAGGCGGGCAAGGGCGCACCGATCGCGCTCATGCCGCGGCCCGCAACAGCCCTTCGGCCTGCAGGGCGGCCTGCACGGCCGGTCGGGCGGCGATCCGCTGCAGGTAGGCAGTGATCGCGGGGTAGCCCGCCATGTCGATCCTGAGCACCGCCGTCCAGCTGAGGATGGCGAAGGCATACGCATCGGCCGCGCTGAAGTCCTTGCCCAGCAGGTAATCCTGCCGGTCGAGATGCGACTCCAGGTCGTCGAAGCGCAGGCGCAACTTGCGCGTCGCCGCGACCACGGTCGAGCGCGCGGTCTCGGGGTGCCAGAGCGGCACGAAGCCCTTGTGCAGCTCGGTGGCGATGAAGGTCAGCCACTGGTGGAAGCGGACCCGCTGCATCGTGCCAGCCGGCGGCGCCAGGCCGGAGGCCGGACGCAGGTCCGCCAGGTAGGGAACCACCGCCGCGGTCTCGGTCAACAACGCATGGTCGTCGAGTTCCAGGGCCGGCACGTAGCCCCGCGGATTGATGTCGTAATAGTCGCTGCCGTCCGCCAGGCGGTGGGTCGTCAGGTCGACCTTGACCAGGTCGAGCGGGATGCCGGCCTCCCTGGCCACGATGTGGGGGGCGAGCGAGCAGGCGCCGGGGGCGAAATAAAGCTTCATCGTCTGGTTCTCCGGAATGAGGGTCAGCGGGACTCGGGACGCACGGCGTACTTGCCGTCGCCGAGGATCAGGTGCAGGACGGACGCGAACACGAGGAACAGGGGGTACTCCCAGCCGCCGTCGGGGTTGCTGAAGACCCAGCCCTTGCCGGCGTGGAACCAGAGCGCCCCCAGCAGGATGGGCAACAGCGCCAGCGACGCCCGGCGGCCGTGCAGGCCGAGCAGGATCAGGGTGCCGCCGAGGGTTTCGGCGAGGATCAGGGGCAGTGCGAGCGCGGAGGGCAGGCCGATCGAGGCCAGCCAGGCCGCTGAGCCAGCGATGCCGTAGGTCATCAGCTTCAGGACCAGGCCGTGCGCCAGCCACATCAGCCCCAGCATCAGGCGCAGCAGCAGGGTGGCGGCGTTGCGGGGCTCGGGCAGGTGCCAGTGGGGAAGAACGTCGGGGGTCAGCATGGGTGCAGTCCTCGTTGGCGAGGTCTGCACTCTAGGATCGGCTGATCTGCAGCGGAAGTTGGAATTCGAGCATAATCGATATGCGAATCTGCAAAGGGGTGCCAACCATGGCCAAGCCGATCCACTGGGACGACCTCCAGTACTTCCTGGCGGTCTGCGAGCACGGCTCGCTCGGCGCGGCGGCGCGGGCGCTCGGCGTGAACCATTCCACGGTGCTGCGGCGCATCGGCAGCCTGGAGGCCACGTTGGGCGTCCGCCTGTTCGACCGGCTGCCGGCCGGGTACACCCTCACCGCCCAGGGCCACGCGCTGGCCTCGGAGATGTCCGGTGTCCCCGAGCAGGTCGACGCGGCGCAACGGCGCGTGGTCGGCGGCGACCTGGAACTCAAGGGCAGCATCCGCCTGACGGCGCCCGACGTCGTGATGCAGAGCATGTTGTTGCCGGCGCTGGCGCGGTTCCGGCGCATGCATCCGCAGCTGGAACTGGAGCTGGTGGTCAACAGTTCGCTGCTCAACCTGACGCGGCGCGAGGCCGATGTCGCGGTGCGCGGATCCAACGAACCGCCACCGACCCTGGTCGGGCGGCGCGTAGGCAAGGTCCGCGTGGGCCTGTATGCGTCCCGCGATTACCTGGACTCGCTGGGCCCGTCGCCGTCGGAGGCCGACTACCAGTGGGTCTGCCTGGACGAAACCTACGCCCACATGGCGTCGGCGAAATGGGTGCGCGAGCATGTCCCCCCGGAGCGCATCGCCTTGAAGGTGAACCACTTGCCGACGCTCGCCGACGCGGTGGCAGCCGGGCTGGGCGTGGGCTGGTTGCTGTGCCCCCTGGGTGAAACGCGCAAGGACCTGGTCTGCCTGCGCGAACCGCTCCCGGAAATGGACACGCAGGTCTGGGTGCTGACCCACCGGGACCTGCGCCGGGTCGCGAGGATCCGGGCACTGACCGACCTGCTGTACGAACACCTGAGCCAGGATCCCCGGCTGGTGCATGCCTGACCAAGGGCACGCAGGCAGACAAGGCGCGGATCGCTGGCGGTTGCGAGCAGGTTGCCGTGCACGCGTGGTGGCCCGCTCCGGTTTCCTTGTCCGCGCGTCGGCTCAACCCCCGTCGCCTGGCTTGCGATCCAGCGGGTGGAATCTACGCCTGCGGGCCAGAAAAGCGTGGGGAGCAATCCCTGCAAGTCACCGCACGTACCGCATCGCCACGTCGCAGCGTTCATAGCGCGCGCCGTATTGCGCCATGATCCCGGCGTCATGCCGGAAGCCGTGCTTCTCGTAGAGGTGGATGGCGGCGGCGCATTTCGAATTGGTCAGCAGGTACAGCGGATCGGCGCCCAGCGACCTGGCGCGCTCGATCACCGCGGCCAGGAGGCATTCGCCGGCTTTCCTGCCGCGGGCCGTTTCGCGCACGCCCATCTTGGTCAGCTCGTAGCTGGTGGGGCCGGTCTTCTGCAGGGCGCAGGTGCCGACGATGCCCAGCCCTTCGGCCTCGACGAACAGGATCCGCCCGCCCGGGTCGATGATGCGCGCGCGCGGTTGCTCCAGGACGTCGCGGTCGGTGTCCTCGAGCCGGAACATCGCGTTGATCCACTCGACATTGATGTCGTGGAAATGCGCGGCGAGGTCGTCGCGGAATTCGTGGATGGCGAGGCCGTGGGTCACGGGGCACCAGGGTGCAGGGCGGGTGTGGAACATGATCGCGCCTGCGCGACGGATTGTCTCGACCGCGTCAACCACGGCGGCGCACGTGTGCTGCACGGCTGCCTTGCCGCGTGGCGAGTGCGCGAAAAAAGACGCGCGTCCCGTTCACGCCGCCTGCCCGCCGCCCCTGTGATCATGGGCAACACCTTCCCATAATGGTGTTGCCGATGACTTCGATCCCACGCGCTCCCCTCGCTCAGGCGTTGGCCTGTCTCCTGCTTCCCGCCGCGCTCGCGTTCGCAAGCGGGCCGGCCGACGCGCAGTCCTCGGGTGCGTCCGGCGCCAAGGCGCAAGAAGACGAGGGCAGTGCGGCCAGGGCAGATGCCGCGGGCAGCACCGCGGCCCAGGATGCCTCCGGATCCGCGAGCTCCGCCGAGGGCGAAGACGATGCTGCAACGTCGGACAGCGACGCATCGGGCGGGAGTGCGTCGGGCACCGAGGCATCGAACGCCAACGCGAACCGCAATGCTGGCGCGGATGCCAATGGCAACAGCAACAGCAACAGCAACGCAAGCAAGGACGCCTCAGCCTCCACCGACCTCGGCGAGGTCGGCGACACCCTGCGCGCGCAAATCCTCCTGGAGCGCGCGCACTTTTCGCCGGGCGTGATCGACGGCCTGATGGGCGGCAACACGCGCCGCGCGCTGCAGGCGTACCAGTCGGCGAAAGGCCTGCCGGTCACCGGCGAGGTGGATTCGGAAACGCTGTCCTCGCTGGGCGGCGCGGACGCCGCGGTGCTCACGCGCCACACGCTGACCGCCGACGACGTGGCCGGGCCGTTCGCCGACACGCCCGAAGGTCCGGAGGCGATGAGCCAGGCCGAGGCGCTGCCGTTCGAATCGGTCGAGGAAAAGGTCGCCGAACGCTTCCACGTCACGCCGGGCTGGCTGCGCGAGCGCAACCCGGACGTCGAGCTGGTGGCCGGGTCGACGATCGTCGTGCCGAAGCTCGACGGCGCCACGGACCTGCCCAAGCCCGCGCGCGTGGTCGTGGATGAGTCCGACAAATCGCTGCTGCTCGAGGACGAGTCGGGCAAGGTGATCGCGCACTTCCCGGTCACCACGGGCAGTGCGCAGTTCCCGCTGCCCATCGGCGAATGGAAGGTGCTTGGCGTCGCCACCGACCCGGTGTGGCACTTCGATCCCGAGCTGATCGCCGGCACCGACGCGGATGCGAAGGAGGCGGAGATCCCGCCCGGCCCGAACAATCCCGTCGGCGTGGTCTGGATCGACCTGAGCAAGGAGCACTACGGCATCCACGGCACGCCCGAGCCGACCAAGATCGGCAAGACCGCGTCCAATGGCTGCATCCGCATGACCAACTGGAGCGCCATGGCGCTGGCCAAGGTCGTGGGGCCCGGCACGCCGGTGGTCATGCGCCACTGACGCCCGGCACCGCCGGCAACGCACCCCGCGACGCATGGGGATGCGTCATGCGATGCTCCGATCCGGTCGAAGGCCGGATGACGCATGCGCTACGTCGGACGCTTGCAGCAGTGGAATGACGACAAGGGCTATGGGTTCGTGGTCCCGCACGAGGGCGGGGCCCGGGCCTTCGTGCATGTCCGGTCGTTCGAGGTCCCGGGACGGCGGCCAGCCGATGGCGACCTGGTGTCCTACGAGGCGCGTGCCGATGCCAAGGGCCGGTTGGCGGCCACGCGTGTGCGATTCGCCGGCCAACGCGTCCCGACGCGGGCCAGGGGTCCGGATCGCGCTCGGCGGCGCGCCGCCAGGCTGCCACGCGCCGGCATCGGGCTGGCCATGCTGGCAACGACCACCTCGGCGATGTTGCTCGGCGTGTTGCCTACGGCCTTGGGGCTCGCCTGGCTGGGAATGAGTGCCGTGTCCTTCTTCGCCTATGGCCTGGACAAGGCCGCGGCCGGGCGCCGGGGCGTGTCGCGTATCCCGGAGGCGACCCTGCACCTGATGGACCTGCTGGGCGGTTGGCCCGGTGCGCTGGTGGCCCAACAACTGGCGCGGCACAAGACGGTGAAGGCGTCGTTCCAGGCCGTGTTCTGGCTCACGGTCGCGGCCAACCTGGGGCTAGCCGCGTGGGCTTGGCATGGCGGTATGGCGGAGGCGATCTCGCGCGGACTGGCCGGCTGAGGCGGCAGCGCCGCCGCCTGCCTGCCAGGGGCTCCCTGCAGACCGGATCCCACCGGCTCAAGTCGGGTGGAATGCAGCCAAAGCCCGGCGGACGTCGCCGGGCCCTGTGAACCCACGCGGTGGCCAGCCGGCCACCAAGCGCACAGCCACGGCGGGCATGGGCTGCGCGCAGCTGGATCGTCCTGCCGGCCCCGCGACTGACTCAGGCCAGCATCCGCACCTTCTTCTCCCGCTCCCACTGCCGCGTCTTCGCCGCGGCGATGAAGCCCTTGGAATCGTCGGCACCGACCACGCCGGCGTCCTTGCCGATGCCGGCGGCCTTGAGCACGGCCTGGGCGCCGGCGTCGGCGGCGATCGCCTTGAGATGGCCATAGGCGTCGCGGACCCAGTCGACGGCCGCGGCTTCCTTCGCCAGCATCTTGCCGGCCTCGTCGGACAGCACGAGCGCGACCGCATCGAACAGCACCGAAGGCGTACCCGCGAGCTGGCCGTCGGCCGGCAGCTGCTTGCCGTCGTCGAGCTTCGCGCCGCCCAGCTTGGGGGCGACGATCTTGACCATCGCGCCGGCGGCTTCGGCGGCCTTGCGCAGCGTCTTGACGGCGGCGGCATCGGAGCCGTCGTGGACCAGGATGCCGACGCTGCGGCCGTGCAAGGTGTCCTTCATCTTGCCGATGATCTGCAGCGCCGGCGACTTCGGCCGATCCTCGGTGGGCACGGCAGCCGCCGGGGCGGGCGGCAGTTTGGTCATGCCGAGGCCGTCGGCGACGCGCCGGGCGAAGTCCTCGTCGATGTGGCGCATGTGGCCGACGATGGCTTCGCGGACGTGCGCGGTCTCGACCTTGGACAGCTCGAACACCAGCGCCGAGGCCATGTGCGCCTGCTCGGGCGCGGTCTGGCTGCGATAGAACTGCCGCGCCTGGCTGTAGTGGTCGGCGAAGCTCTCGGGGCGGATGCGGCCCTTGGCGGCGTCGTCGCCGTCCTGCGCCGCGACCCGCTCGGCGAAGCTGCGGAAGCCGGCGGGCGTGGCGCGCGCCGAGGTCGGGTCCAGCGAGCTCGGCTCGTAGTTCACCCGGCCCTTGGGCACCTGCATCTGCATCTGGCCATCGCGCTGCTGGTTGGCGAACGGGCACTTGGGCGCGTTGATCGGCAGCTGGTGGAAGTTGGGCGTGCCGAGCCGCGACAGCTGGGTATCGAGGTAGGAGAACAGGCGCCCGGCGAGCAGCGGGTCGTTGCTGAAATCGATGCCCGGCACCAGGTGCGAGGGGCAGAACGCGACCTGCTCGGTCTCGGCGAAGAAGTTGTCCGGCCAGCGGTCGAGCACCATCGTGCCGATCACCGTCAGCGGCACCAGCTCCTCGGGGATGAGCTTGGTGGCATCGAGGTGGTCGAACGGGAAGGCGTCGGCTTCCTCCTGCGTGAACAGCTGCACCGCCAGCTCCCACTCCGGGAAGGCGCCGGCCTGGATGGACTCGAACAGGTCGCGACGGTGGAAGTCGTTGTCGGCGCACTGCAGCTTGACCGCCTCGTCCCACACGGTGGACTGCAGGCCCAGTTTTGGCCGCCAATGGAACTTGACGAAGGTGCTCTCGCCCTTGGCATTGATGAGGCGGAAGCTGTGGATGCCGAAGCCCTCCATCATCCGCAGCGAGCGCGGCAGCGTGCGGTCGCTCATCGCCCACATCACCATGTGCATCGCTTCCGGGGTCAGCGAGATGAAGTCCCAGAAGGTGTCGTGCGCGGTGCCGGCCTGCGGGTAGCCGCGGTCGGGCTCCATCTTCACCGCGTGCACCAGGTCCGGGAACTTCATCGCATCCTGGATGAAGAACACCGGGATGTTGTTGCCGACCAGGTCCCAGTTGCCTTCCCTGGTGTAGAGCTTGACCGCGAAGCCGCGCACGTCGCGCGGGGTGTCAACCGAGCCGGCGCCACCGGCCACGGTGGAGAAGCGGGTGAACACCGGGGTCTTTTCGCCGACCTCGGTGAGGACCTTCGCTGTGGTGTACTGCTTCAGCGACTTCGTCAGCTGGAAATAGCCGTGCGCCGCGGAGCCGCGGGCATGGACGATGCGCTCGGGGATGCGCTCGTGGTCGAAGTGGGTGATCTTCTCGCGGAGGATGAAGTCCTCCAGCAAGGTCGGCCCGCGTGGCGTGGCCTTCAGGGAATTCTGGTTGTCCGACAGCGGCACGCCCTGGTTGGTGGTCAGGGTGGCATGGCGGCCTTCCACCATTTGCTGGACTTCGTCGCCGTTGCCTCGCTGGCCGTCCGGACCGCTGCTGCGGCGTGCGCTGGGCTTGGACGTTGAGGAGGACTTGCCGGGACGGGCGGATGGCTGGGCTTTGGTCGGCTTCTTCGCCATGACGGATTTCCTGGGGGCTGGGGAGACGCCAAAGGTGCCGTCCCCCGCGTGACGTTCGTGCCACGGACGCTCGGGGCAAGACGGAACCAGCGGTCGGCGCCAGGTCTATTCCCGGCCGGATGCGATGTCTCGCAGCAGGGCCTGCAGCTGGCCGATGTCCACCGGCTTGGCCAGGTGGTGGTCGAAGCCGGCTTCGGTGCTGCGGGCGATGTCGTGGGTGTCGCTCCAGCCGGTGACCGCGACCAGCACGGGGTTGCCGTAGCGTGCTTCGCCACGGATGCGGCGGGCGACGGTGTAGCCGTCCATCTCGGGCATGCCGATGTCGAGCAGGATCACGTCGGGCTCGAATGCCTCGGTCGCGGCCAGCGCCTCGGCGCCGCCATGGGCGACGCGGGGCACCAGGCCCAGGCTCTGCAGCACCAGGCCCAGGGTCTGCGCGGCATCGACGTTGTCGTCCACGGCGAGCACCCGCAAGCCCCGGGTGCCTGGCGGGGTGGGGATCGGCTCCTGTGCGGATTCCGACGGGGGGTCTGCCTCGGCACCGCTGGCCAATGGCAGCCGCACGGTGAACGTGGCGCCCTGGTCCTCGCCGTCGCTGGCGGCTTCCACGCGGCCGCCGTGCAGCTCGACCAGGGTCCGCACCAGTGCCAGTCCGATCCCGAGCCCTTCGGTAAAGCCATTGGCCGACTCGCGCGGGCCCTGTGCGAACAGGTCGAACACCCGGGGGAGGAGGTCCGGGGCGATGCCGGCGCCGTCGTCGCGGATCTCCACCACCGCCTCATTGCGTTCTCGACGCATGGTCACGGCGATGTGGCCGTTCTCGCTGCCGAACTTGGCCGCGTTGTTGAGCAGGTTGCCGAAGACCTGGGCGATGCGCACGGCGTCGAGGTGGACGGGCAAGGGCTCGTCCGGCCAGTCCACGTCCAGCGAGAGGCCGCCGGCCTCGATGCCGGGCATGGCGATCTCGATGGCCGAGCGCAAGGCGTCGCGCAGGTCGCCGGGCCCCCGGTGCAGCATGATCCTGCCGCGCGACAGGCGCGAGGCCTCGAGCAGGTCGTCGACCAGGCGCACCATGTGGTCCACCTGGCGCCGCATCACGCCCCGCAGCTGCTGCCGGCGCGCGGGGTCGCTGTCGTCGGCGTCGAGCACGTGCAGCGCGTTGCGGATCGGTGCCAACGGATTGCGCAGTTCGTGCGCGAGCATGGCGAGGAACTCGTCCTTCTGTTGCACCGCCCGCACCTGCTGGTCGCGCGCCGCCTCCAGCTGCTGCATCTGCTCCTGGACCTCGTACTGCCGGCGGCGGGCGCGCAGGGCGGCGTCGACCGTGCTGACCAGGGCGGCGACGTGGAGCGGCCGTTCCAGGAGCGTCACGTTGCGCAGCAGGGCGAGTGCGTCGCCGACTTCCAGCGAGTCCGATCCACCACGCGTCAGCAGGAGCACCGGCAGGTCCGACCAGCGGGGTTGCGACTGCAGCGCCCCGGCCAGGGCGGTGTGCCCGCCGTGGGCGCCGAGGCATTCCTCGGAGACCAGCACCGCGCCGGCACCCCGCTCGACCTCGGCCATGAGCTGCGCGGCGGCCGGGCAGGCGCGCGCGCTGATGCCGCTGCGTGCCAGCAGTTCACGGGTCAGGTCGGCGTCGCGGGCGGTGGCCAGCAACAGGACGACCTGGTGGCGCGGATCCGGCGGGGCGGTGGAGGTCACTGCGCCGCCGGGTTGGGCGCCTGGGGATCTGCATGGATCCCCGCACCCGGGGCGCAGCCGTCTTCCTGGGGTACGCCGGTGAGGACGCCACGGAACTGCCGCAGGGGTTCGCCGATGTCCAGGCCCTGATCGGTGATGCGCAGCTCGCGGATGGTGCGCTCGTGGGCCCCGGTGCGGCGCTTGAGCACCGAGATCGCCTGGCGCACTTCGCCGCGGGCCTCGAAGTAGCGGAACAGGATGACGGTGTCGGCCAGGTAGCTGATGTCCAGCGTGGTGGACATCTGGCCGATGAGGCCTTGCTGCGCATTGATCAGGATGGTGACCACGCCGAGCTGGCCGAGATAGGAAAGTAGCTCGTGCAACTGGATCATCACGAAATGCTCTTCCGGCATCGCATTGAAGTAGCCGCTGAGGCTGTCGATCACCACGATGCTCGCCTTGTCGCGCTCCACCGCGTTGCGGATCGCCTCGATGAATTCGCCGGGGGAGAGTTCGGCGGGATCGATGGGCTGCACGGCGACCATGCCGGACTCGATGCAGCCGTCGATGTCCAGGCCCATGCCACGCGAGCGGGTGACCAGGGCGCGGGGACTCTCGTCGAACAGGAACATCGCCGAGCGCTCGCCGCGTTGGGCCGCAGCCACGACGTAGTGCGCCGCAAGCGACGATTTCCCGGTGCCCGCCGCGCCGACCAGCAGGGTGCTGGTGCCGCGGTCCAGGCCCCCGCCGAGCAGCGTGTCCAGAGGCGCCAGGCCGCTGCTCATCGGGACGTTTTCGCCATCGCGGCGGAAGTGCGCGGCGATCAGGCGCGGGAAGACCCGAACGCCGCCGGTCTCGATGATGTAGTCGTGGTTGCCGCTGCGGAACGCACGACCGCGGAACTTGGTCACGCGCAGCCGGCGGCGGTCGCCGCCGTACTCGGGACGCATCTGGTCGAGTTCGAGCGAGCCGTGGACGATGGTGTGCACCGGCAGGCCGTGTTCCACGCCCTGGCGGTCGTCGAGCATGAGCACGGTGGTGCCGCGGCCGGAGAAATACTGCTTGAGCGCCATCACCTGGCGGCGGAACCGCAACATGCTGCCGGCGAGCAGGCGGATCTCAGCCAGCGAGTCGAACACCACGCGCCGGGGCTGCAGCCGCTCGACCTCCTGCAGGATGCGGCCGGTGGTCTGGGCCAGCTCGACCTCGGAGGGATGGAACATCGTGTACTGGGATTGCGGGTCGAGCTGGTCGCCGGCGGGCAGCAGTTCGTGGATGTGGATGCCGTCCAGCGTCCAGCCGTGGGCCTGCGCGGCCTCGCGCAGTTCCGCTTCGGTTTCCGAGAGGGTCACGTACAGGACGGTCTCGCCCTTGGCCACGCCGTCGAGCAGGAACTGCATCGCCATCGTGGTCTTGCCCGACCCGGGGATGCCTTCGATCAGGTACAGGCGGTTGGCGGTGTAACCGCCGTTGAGGACGGTATCGAGGCCCGGAACGCCGCTGCTGATGGTCTCGGGGGCGATGGCGGCTGGGCGGTCGTGCTGGTCGGACATTTGCGTCTTGCCCCATGGGCGTCGCCGGAGCCCGGCACCACCGGCGATGTGACCACACCGTTGGTCATGATCGCGTTCACGCCGTGACGACGTGGCCCCGATGGAACCGGGGTCGGGAGCGGTGACTTTGCGGCGGGACCGGGATGACGTTCTCCGCGATCCGCAGGGCTCGCCGTCCGGCGCTGACATGCCGTTGGTGGGGGTGCACCGTCCCCGGGCAGGAGCCGAGCGTTGCGCCATGCAGCGTCGCCCCGGTGCATTGCATGGGCAATGGAACATGACGCGGCCGGGTGCAGGTCAGCTGCTGCCTGCCGCGCATCGGCTGGAGTAAGCTGGACCCTTCGAGGGGACAGCGGCGACGACGATGTCCAGCGAGGAGACGGCCCAAGGGGAGCAGCCGCGTCCGACGGTATTCCTGAGCTATTCGCGCGCCGACCAGGCGTGGGCGCGGATGTTGGCGCAGGCGCTGGAGGAGGCCGGGCTGCAGGTCTGGTGGGATGCCTTGATCGAGGGCGGGGCCGCCTTCGCCAAGTCGATCGAAGCCGCGCTGGCGGCCAGCGATGCGGTGATCGTGCTGTGGTCGCGCCACTCGGTCGCGTCCGACTGGGTGCTGGACGAAGCCGCGCACGGGCGCGACCAGAAAAAGCTCGTACCCCTGTCGATCGACGGCACCGAGCCGCCGCTTGGATTCCGCCAGTACCAGTCGATCGGCCTGGAATGCGCCAAGGACACCGTCGACGAGGCCTGCCTGCAGGCCGTGCTGCGCGCCGTGCTGCCGCTGGCCGGGCGAGAGGCGTCGCCGCGGCCGCGAATCCTGCCCACGCCCCAAACGCCGCCCCGGTGGCGCATGTCGCGTCGCGGCCTGCTGCTCGGCGGCGGCGTGGTGGCCGCCGCGGGTGCCGCGGGCGTGCTGGGGTGGCAACGCAACTGGTTCGGGACCGGGCCGGCGCGGGATGGCAGCGTGGCGGTCCTGCCGTTCAAGAACCTCAGTGGCGACGAGAAGAAAGCGTATTTCTCCGACGGCCTGTCCGACGAGCTGCGCGCGGCGCTGGCGCGCAACCCCAAGCTCAAGGTGATGGCGGAGGCCTCCTCCAGCCAGTTCCGCGACGGCGATGTGGGTGCCGTGGCGATCGCCTCGCAGCTGGGGGTGGGGTTCCTGCTCGACGGTAGCGTGCGCTGGGCCGGCGAGACGGTCCGGGTGGCGGCCGACCTGGTCGACGGACGCACCGGCTTCAGTCGCTGGACGCAGGTTTTCGAACGTCGCATCGACGACGTGTTCGCGATCCAGAGCGAGATCGCCAGGGTGGTGGAACTCGCGCTGGCCGTGGAGGTCACGCCCGAGACGGCCGAGGAGCGGCGCGCGGCGTCCGGCGGCACCACCGACATCGAGGCCTTCGACGCCTTCCTGCAGGGCCACGCGCTGTACGCCCGGAGCAGCGACGAGGCGACCGACCGCGAGGCGCTGGCGCTGTTCGATGCCGCCCTCGTGCACGACCCGGGCTATGCGGCGGCGCATGTGGCGCGCGCGCTCACCCTGACCACCCTGGGCAACCAGTACGACAGCGTGGCGCGCCGCGACGGCATGTACGACCAGGCGGTGGCCGCCGCGAAGCGGGCCATCGAACTGGCGCCCAACTATGCCTCTGCGTATTCGATCCTGGGCTTCGTGCTGTTCCAGGGTCGCCTGGATGCCCGCGCGGCGCTGGCGCCGTTCCGGGTCTCGAGCACCCTCGCTCCCGGCGAGGCGACGGTGCAGGCGCGCTGGGCGCAGTATTGCGCGCGGACCGGACGCGAACGCGAAGCGTCCGACGCCATCGACCGGGCGTTGTCGCTGGACCGGCTCAATGCCCAGATCCATCGCGCGGCGGGCACCATCCATTACGCGGCGCGGCGGTTCAAGCCATCGATCCCGCCGATGCGCAAGGCGCTGGAGATGAACCCGAAGATGTCGGTCGCGCATGCGGCCATCGGCGACGCCCTGGTGAACCTTGGCCAGCTGGCGCCCGCCCGCGCCGAATACGAAGCCGAGCCGATCGCCGATTTCCGGTTGACCGGCCTGGCCATCGTCGAGCATCGCAGCGGGAACCACGATGGCGCGCGTGCCCTCCTCAAGCGACTGGTCGACGAGATCGGCGACATCGTGCTCTACCAGCAGGCACAGGTGCTGGCGCAACTGGGCGAGGTCGACACGGCGATCGACCGGCTGCGCAAGGCGCGCCTGGCCCGGGATGCGGGCCTGGTCTACGCGCGCAACGACCCGTTCCTGGATCCGCTGCGCAAGGATCCGCGGATGGGGGCGTTGCTCGCGGAGCTTGGCTTCAACGGCTGATCGTTGCGGCGGGGCGGTGCGGGAACAGGCCGGACCGCCTCGGCCCGGCCGGTTGTGGGGGGGCTGGCCCGATGCAAGAATGCGATGCGGCTCACAAATCGCGGGCCCGCGGATGTGCGGCAGGGGGATTGCGTTCCATCACTCAAGAGGGGAATTGTCATGAAGCATACGAAGCTGGCGTTGTTGGTCGTCGTGCTGTGCGGTGGGCTGTTGTCTGCCTGTGACAGGCAAACCGCGCCTCCTGCGGAAGCGGCACCCGATCCGGTCGCGGCCACACCCGAACCGATGGACGCCGGGACCGACGAAGGCACCCCCGGGACCCACGCCGAGGATGGCGACAGCCCGCATACCGGCGGCGACCGAGTCGGGACGGGCACTGGTGGCATCGAGGAAGAGGACGACACCCCGCACACCGGCGGCGACCGCGTCGGCACCGGTGGCGGGAACCAGGAAGGCCACTGAAGGACGCACCGGCGTGATGCCCTGACGGCTGGCGATCTGTCGATCGCCAGCCGCTCGGAGTCGGGATGGCGTGGCCCGCGCGCGGCGGCGCGGGGACTTCGGGCGAAACCCCGGACGCGCCTCGCGGCCCGGCTCAAGGCAGGCTGTTGCGCCCGGCCGGCAGCGCCATCGCCTGGCTGATCCATTGCGCGTACTGGTCGATGCGCGTGTAGACCCCGGGCCTGCCGTCGCCAGCGCAACGGCGCTTGCCCCAGCTGACGATGCCGACCAGGGTCGGGCTGCCGTTGGTCAGCACCACCGGGCCACCGCTGTCGCCGCGGCAGGTGGATTGCGCCGGATTCGAGGCGCAGAACACCTGGCCCTTGATCTTCTTCGGGCCGTAGCCGGGGCGTTGCTGGCAGACCGGGTTGGGCATGACCTGCAGGTCGACCCGCAGCATCACCGCATTGATCGCATCCGCATTCGCGCTGCCGGTCACGCCCCAGCCGGTGGCCGACACCGGCACGCCCGGCGGCAGGGGCCGCTGGTTGACCGCGATCTGCTTGATCGGGTTCGCGATGGGCGCCGTGGACTGGCCCTCCGGCACGATGCGGATCAGGGCGATGTCGTTGGCGTACATGTTGGGCGGGCGATCGACGTCGTTGCTCTCGGCGTTGTACTGCGAGTGCCGGACGATGCGGTCGATGCGGTAGGTCCTGCCGCCGGGCCGGGAAATGTCCTGCACGCCCAGGCGTACCTTGAAGCCGAGGTCGACCATCTGCTGGTCGATGCAATGCGCGGCGGTCAGCACCCACTCGGGGGCGATCAGGGCACCGCCGCAATAGTGCTGGCGCTGCCACGCCGGGCGGGTGTCGTTGGGCTTGGCGGGCGCGGCCGGATACAGGATCTGCGCCTGCCATGGCACCGACAGCGCCGAGACCGGGCGCCCGCCGAAGGCATAGACGGTGTCGTCGTCGTCGCCAGGCTGTCGTGGCGGGCTGGGCTTGCCGGATGACGGGCCCGGACCGCGGGGCATGGCCCGGGTGGTGCGCACGGTCGTCATGCCGCCGATGCCGACCGAGTCCCCGTCGGACTCCTCGTCGATGACCTCCCAGATCTCCTCGTCCTCGTCGAACAGGCTGTCGTCGATGGGGATGGCGTCGTCGGAGGCGTCGTCGTCCTCGAGGGAATAGCCGCTGGCCCAGCTGTCGTCCTCGAAGTCTTCGAGTGCGTCCTCGTCGTCGTCGACTTCGTCCCCGGCGACCTCGTCGTCGTCGACTTCGTCCCCCGCGTCCTCGTCGTCGACCTCGGCATCGTCGGCGAGGTCGACTCGTTCGTCGTCGTCGAGTTCGATGCCGTCGTCCTCCTCCTCGACGAACTCCCCGGGGTCGTCCGCCTCGTCTTCCTGGGCGCCGACGGCAGCCAGCGACTGTGCGAGCGGCAGTGCCGGGGTTGCGTGCGGCCAACCCAACAGGGCCGCCATGCAAGCCACGGCCAACAGGCGGGTGGTGGCGTGCGTCGTAATGCGCATGGACGTGCTCCCCGGCAAGGATCGCCCGATTGGGCACCCTCGCACGGGTCGAGTCAAGCTTGCAGGCGACTCGCGTCGAAGTCCCGGGCGATTGCGTGCGACACGCGCGGCGTCAACGGATTGCGCCGTCGAAACCGGTCATTCGCGGGCGATCATTCCGCCTCGAGCTTGCGATGCATTCGCTGGTAATCCTTGCGGTATTTCGTCGCGAGCTGGTTCTTCTGCGTCTCCGAAAGCACTTTCCCCGAGACCTGGAAGAACTTCTTTTCTTCCTCGCGCAGGTGGTGGTGGACTTCCTCGGACAACTTGCGCGCGGTCTTGATCCAGGCGTCGCCGGCCGGGTCCAGGCCTTGCAGGTCTTCCACCAACTCATCGATCTCGTGGTGTTCGTGCAGGGCGTGGCGCGCCGAGGACAGCCCCATGTCGTCCATCAGCATCGGCGCGTAGAGGTAGCGTTCCTCCGCGGCCTCGTGGGCTTCGAGCTCGATCCGCGTCGCGGTGAACAGGTCGATGCGTTCGCGGGTGCCGGGCTTGCTGCGCAGCAGCTTGCGCAGCAGGCTCCGCTGGAGTTCATGGCTTTCTCGCAGGGCGTCGTAGAGGGTTTCCGACATGGAGCATCCTTTCGATAGCGGCTGGATGGGCGCGCGCGGAGGGCGACCACCCCAAAGGATAGCGACCGGGGGTGAACGTCATGCGCAGGCGGGCGTGCCGGCTTCAATGCCGAGCCGTCGTCACGGCGACGTGCGCGCGTGGCGACGATAGTGTCGCCCCCTGACTGACCGGAATGCCCGATGTCCCGTTCGCGACGCACGACCGATACCACAAGCCAGCTGGCCGCCCTGTCATGGCGTGCCCCTTACGTGGCGACGCAGCGACTGATGCGGATGGCCGGTCCCGTCCAGAGCGCCGCCGACCGGCGCGAGCTGGCTCGGATGGGCACGGAGAAGCTCTCGGCGATGCAGGAAGGGTGGATGGCGATGGCCATGCAGGTGATCGCCCTGCAGCAGCACGCGTGGTCCTCGCTGATGCAGGCTGCCTGGTCGCCTTGGTTTTCCGCATCGATGCCGTCGTGGCCGCAGGCGTTGGCCGATGCCGATGCGGTCGTGGCGGCGGGCCTGCGGCCGGCGACGCGGCAGGTCGCGGCCAACGCGCGCAGGCTGTCGCGTCGGCGCTGAGTGGAGCCGCGGCATGGACCTGAAGAGCGGCTATCCGTTCTGGGCGGTGCGCAATGGACTCATGAATGCGTTCCCGCCGCTGGCCTCGGATCGGCGCTGCGACGTGGCGGTGGTCGGCGGCGGCATCACCGGCGCGCTGATCGCGGACGAACTGGCCGCGCACGGGCATGACGTCGTGGTGCTCGAGCAGCGCGACGTCGCGTGGGGCAGCACCTCGGCCAGCACGGCGTTGCTGCAGTACGAGATCGACACGCCGATGGTCGACCTGGCCTCGCGCTACGGCGAAGCCGATGCCGTGCTGGCGTACCGGGCATGCGCCGATGCCATTCCCATGCTCCGGGCGCGCGCGGCCGACCTGTACGCGGTGGACTGCGCAGCGATGCAGAGCCTCTACTACGCCAGCAAGCACAGGCACGTTGGCGCCATGGAGGATGAGTTCGCCTCGCGCCGCAAGCATGGCTTCGAGGTGGAATGGTTGCCGCGCGAGGCGGTGCGCGACCGCTTCGGCTTCGATGCGCCCGCGGCGATCCTCAGCGACCAGGCCGCCAGCCTCGACCCCTACCGGATGGCCTATCGCCTGCTGATGGCGCTGGAGAAGGCGGGTGCCGGCGTGTTCGACCGCACGCGCGTGGAGCACGTCGCCACCACGCCGCGTGGCGTCGAGCTGCGCACCGACGCCGGCCACCTGGTCCGCGCGAAACACGTGGTGATGGCCGCAGGCTACGCCACCCGGCAATGGCTGGAGGCCGATGTCGCGCGCAACCGGAGCAGCTACGCCTTCGTCACCGACCCCATCGACGCGAGCGTGCTGGGCGCGCTGGCCACGACCCTGCTGTGGGAAACCGCGCGTCCCTACCTCTACCTGCGCGCCACCACGGACTCGCGGCTGATGGTCGGCGGCGAGGACGACGCGGTGGACATCCCCGCCAAGCGCGACGCGCGCGTGGAAAAAAAGGCGGGCAGGCTGGCGGACAAGGTGCGTGGGATGTTCCCGGAGCTTCCCGTGCAGCCCGTGTTCTCGTGGGCCGGCACGTTCGCCGAAACCGAGGATGGCCTGCCGTACTTCGGGCCGCACGACAGCACCGGGCCGCGTGTGCACTTCGCCATGGCCTATGGCGGCAACGGGATCACCTACTCGATGATCGGCGCCGGCTTGCTGCGGGCCGGGATCGAGCGGCGCAAGCACCCGTTGCAGCGGCTGTTCTCCTTTTCGCGCACGGCGTGACCGGGGCAGCGCACCCGTCGCCGCGTCGACCGCCCCGCATGGGGACCGGAATTCGCTGGCGGGGTGCGCGCGTGGGCGCGGTTTCCGGGTCCCGGGCCATCGGGTAAGGTAATCGACGATCCCGCCCGGAGCCGTTCGCCCGCCGGATGCCCGAACCCGTACCCATGCCACCGGCCACGCCCGAACCGGTGAAGGATTCCGACTTCCGCCTACTCGTGGAGGCGGTGGCCGATTACGGCATCTTCATGCTCGATCCCGAGGGATGCGTGCGCACCTGGAACCGCGGCCTGGAGCGGCTGAAGGGTTACACCGCCGATGAGATCATCGGACGGCATTTCTCCGTGTTCTATCCCGAGGCCAGGCGCGCCGAGCGCTGGCCCCAGCAGGAGCTGGAGTTCGCCCTGCGCGACGGCAGCTTCGAGGACGAAGGCTGGCGCGTGCGCAAGGACGGCACGCATTTCTGGGCCAACGTCGTCATCACGGCGCTCCGGGGGGAGGACGGACGGCACCGCGGGTTTGCCAAGGTCACGCGCGACCTGACCGAGCGGCGCGTGCAGGAGGAACTGCTGCGCCAGAGCGAGGAGCGCTTCCGGCTGATGGTGGAGGGCGTGCGTGACTACGCGATCTTCATGCTCGATCCCGACGGCCGCATCGCCAGCTGGAACCTGGGTGCGCAGATCACCAAGGGGTACACGGCGGAGGAGGTGATCGGGCGGCACTTCTCGATCTTCTACCCGAAGGACAAGCGCGACGCGCGCTGGCCGGAGCACGAGCTCGAATGCGCGGTGCGCGACGGGCGCTTCGAGGACGTGGGCTGGCGCTTGCGCAAGGACGGGACGCGCTTCTGGGCCAACGTGGTGATCACGGCATTGTTCGACGAGAAGGGCCGCCATCGCGGCTTCTGCAAGGTCACGCGCGACCTGACCGAGGCGCGCCGGATCGATGCGCTGGAAGAGCACAGCCGGCAGCTCACCCAGTTCCTCGCCGTGCTCGGCCACGAACTGCGCAATCCGCTGGCGCCCATCGTCACCACGGTGGAGATGATGCGGATGGCACCGGCCGCCGGAGATCCCGCCGATCCCTTCGTCGGCGCGCGCGAGATCCTGGCGCGGCAGGTGGGGCAGCTGTGCCGGCTGGTGGACGACCTGCTGGACGTCGGCCGCATCGCCAGCGGCAAGATCCACATCGAGCACGAGCCCGTGCTGCTGCAGGACGTCGTGGACCAGGCCGTCGAGGCGACCGCGCCTCACGTGGAGGCCGGCCGGCATGTCCTGGAGGTCGACCTGCCCGAGCACCCGCTCCGGGTCGACGGCGACCGGGCGCGCCTGGTCCAGGTCGTGAGCAACCTGCTGCACAACGCCACGAAGTTCAGCCCGCCCGGGGGTCGCATCCGCGTGTGGCTGGCGCGCGCCGGCGGCAACGCGGAGCTGGGCGTGGCCGACAACGGTCCCGGCATCCCGCCGGAGGACTTGCAGTACATCTTCCGCCTGTTCGCGCAGGCCGGTGGCGACATGTCGCAGCGCACGCACGATGGCCTGGGCGTCGGCCTGAGCCTGGTCCATCGGCTGGTCAGCGACCACGGCGGGCAGGTGAGTGCGTTTTCCACCGGCAAACCTGGGGAGGGCGCGGAGTTCATCGTCAGCCTGCCCCTGGTCGGGGAGGACTGAACCGCCCGTCCGGCAGGTACGCGCCGCGGGCGTCCTCGCGCGGTACGCGCCGCACGCCCGCGCTTATGCGGCCGTCGGGCGCACCTTGCCGCGCGACTGCTTGATCCGGTACATGGCGGCATCGGCGCGCGCCAGCACGGCGTCGGCGTCGAGTTCGCCCAGTTCGGTGACGACAATGCCGACGCTGGCGCCGGGATAGTCCAGGGCCCCGCCATCGGCCAGGGGAATCTGCACTTGCGAGCGCGCCGTCAGCAGCTCCTGGAATTCGGCGGCGTGGCGTTCGGCCCCTTCGGCCGGCGCCGGGGCGACGACTACGAATTCGTCGCCGCCGTAGCGAGCCACCAGGTCCCCTGCGCGCAGCGTTTCCGCCAGGCCCTTGCCGACGGCCACCAGCAGCGCGTCGCCGGTGTCGTGGCCGTGCGTGTCGTTGACCGCCTTGAAGCCGTCCAGGTCGATGAAGGCCACCAACAGGCGCTGCGCTTCGCGCTGGCGCCTCGCCAGCATGCGCGAGAGCTCGAGCTCCAGCGCGCGGCGGTTGGGCAGGCTGGTCAGCGGATCCATCAGCGTCTGCGTGGCCAACCGCGCGTTGGCCTCGCGCAACCGCCGGGTCAGCGTTTCGCGCTCCACGTACTGGCTGACGAGGTGGCCGAACAGTTCAAGGACGCGGTCGGTGTCCGGCCGCATCGGCGTGCGCGTCGCGCCGGCGGCGCACAGGGTGCCGAACAGTTGGCCGTCGGCGAGATGGACCGGTGCGATGGCGAACGTCGCGATGCCGAGCTCGCGCGCGGCTTCCTCGTCCGGCCAGGTCGTGGCCACGTCCTCGGCGTAGGCCACGCCATCGGCGAGCGCACGCCGGCACAGGCTGTCCGCCCAGGGCACGGTCAGCCCCTCCGGGATCCGCAGGCTGCCGGTGTTGAGCGCGAATTCGATGCGCTGGATGTCGGCGTCCTCGTCGACGGTGGTGAAATACGCCGACTCCAGGCTGGTGACGGTCGACAGCAGTTCGAGCAGGGGGCGGATGCGCGCCTCGAACGCCGGCGCGCTGGCCAGCGCCCGCTCCAGGTCGGCGAGCAAGGGGTGGAGCGGGATGTCGGTCTCCTGCATGGTGCGGCATTGTGCCACCGGCCTTGCGCGCGGGCGGACCGGAGGTGCATCCGGTCCTTGTATCCACGGTAGCGCGTCGCCGCGGGTGCGACGACGGCGGGCGACGCTGGGCGCGGAAGCTTGCCATCGGGCGCGGCCACCACGCCCGGTACCCGGCACGCACCGGAGGCGACAACTTGGAAGCAACCCGACCCGCAGCGAACCGCGCCCCCAACGGCCATCGGTTGCAGGAAACGACCCGGGCAGGGCGAGGGTGCGCGGCATGAACCGGCCGCCTGGCGCGGCAGGCCGTTGCCATCTTTACGTGTTCCCCTTCACCTGGGAGGACTACGGCAAGCTGGGCTTCTCGCGCGATCCGCTGGCGCGCCTGCAGGCCTTGCACCACCGCTGGTACGACTGCTTCGACCTCGACCGGGGCGCGCTGGTGGCCACGGAAACCGAGCGCGACGCGCGCGACCTGGAATTGCGGTTGCGCCACGCCCTGCGCGTGTACAACGCGCCGGCGCCGCTGACCATCCGGCCACAGGGGGCCGGGCACACCGAGTGGTACCGGGGGGCCGAAGCGGCGCTGATGGCGGAGGTCGAAGCCCTGCGCCGGGAGGGCTACGTGGTCCACGCGCCGTTGCGGCCCTGGTTGCGGCAGGCCCTGGTGGCGCGTGGCGAGCTGCTCTACGACTGGACGCTGGCGCAGTTGCCCCTGGGGGCCTGGCGGGACTTCGATCCGGACGATGCGGCGCAGGTGCTCGTGCGGGACGTGCTCGACGGCTACCGCGCGCTGGATATCCCGTTGGCGCCCCTGCTGGCGCCGGAGGTGCTGGCCTGGCATGGGCGGTGCGACCGGGTAGCGCACGGGGACCGGCGTTGACCGCCGGTGCCGCAAGGGGCCGGGATCGGATCAGCTTTTAAAGGCAGCGGCAAGCCATTGATCGCCCGGCAGTCTTGGCTGGTGAGAATGCGGTGGGCTTGAATGGCATGAAGAAAGCGCTTGCCTGCGCCCGCGAAGGTAAATAGATTTTTACCATGTCTCCCGATACCCACGACGACCTGACCCCCCGCCAGCGGGCGGTGCTCGACTTCATCCAGGCCCATGCCGCAGCCGAGGGCCTGCCGCCGACGCTGCAGCAGATCGCCGACGCCTTCGGCTTCCGCCAGGCCTGCGCCGCGCACAAGCACGTGCGCCGCTTGCAGGACGCCGGCTACCTGTCGGTGCGGCCGCACGAAGCGCGTGGCATCCGCCTGGGGGCATCGGGCGGTGGCGCCCGGCCCACGCGGCTGTCGCTGCCGATCCTGGGGCGCGTGGCGGCGGGCGTGCCGATCGGCGCCGATGCCGGCGTCGAGCGCCACGTGATGCTCGACCGCACCCTGTTTTCCCTGCGCCCCGATTACCTGCTGCGCGTGCACGGCGACTCGATGCGCGACGACGGCATCTTCGATGGCGACCTGGTGGCGGTGAAGCGCAGCCGCGACGCCAGCAACGGGCAGGTGGTGGTGGCGCGGCTGGAAGGCGAGATCACCATCAAGCGCTTCGAGCAGACCCGCACGGGCATCCGCCTGCTGCCGCGCAATCCCGACTACGCGCCCATCCTGGTGCCGCCGGGCAGCGACTTCGCCATCGAAGGCCTGTATTGCGGGCTGGTGCGGCAGCAATGACGGCGGCCGCGACCCCCCTGGCGCCCGCTGCCGAGGTCAGCCTCGACGCGATGCTGTCGGCGCAGACGGTCTGGCGTGCCGGGCGGTTGCCGGTGGCGGCGTCGGGCGGCGAACCTACCGGCCATGCCGGGCTTGATGCCTTGCTGCCGCAGGCGGGCTGGCCGCGCGGCGCGCTGACCGAATTGCTGCTGCCGGCCGACGGCGTCGGCGAACTGGCGATCGTGTTGCCGACCCTGGCGAGGCTGACGTCGGCAGGCGGCATCGTCGCGCTGGTCGCGCCGCCCTACCTGCCGTATGCGCCGGCCTGGCAGGCCGCCGGCGTCGACCTGCGCCACCTGCACGTCATCGAGGCCGATGCGCGTGGCGCGGCCTGGGCCCTCGAGCAATGCCTGCGCAGCGCCGCCTGCGCCGCGGTGCTGGGTTGGCCGCGCCACGTCGACGGCCCGGGGCTGCGCCGCCTGCAGGTGGCGGCCGACAGCGGCGATTGCCTGGGTTTCGTGTTCCGCGACGCCAGGCATGCGGTCAATCCGTCGCCGGCGGCCTTGCGCCTGGAATACGGCGGCGGCGCCTGGCACGTGCGCAAGTGCCGCGGCGCGCGTGCGCCGTCGCAGGGCTTCGCGTGTCCGGCTGCGCGCCTGGCCGCGCCCGTGCATTGAGGGCGCGCCGTGCTCTGGGCCTGCATCGTGCTGCCGCAGCTGGCGCTGGACGCCGTCCTCCGCCGTTGCCCCGACCCTTCGCGGCCGCTGGCCCTGGTGGAGGGTCCGCCGCAACTGCGTAGCCTGCGCGCGGTCAACGCCGCGGCCGCGGCCGCCGGGCTGGCGGCCGGGATGCGCCTGCCGGCGGCGCATGCGCTGCTGCCGGACGTGGTGCTGGTCGAGCACGACCCGGCCGCCGAGGAACGCTGGCAACGCTTCCTGGCCGCATGGGCGTACCGGCACAGTTCCCTGGTCAGTGCCCAGTGGCCGGGTGCGATCGTGCTCGAGGCGCGGGCCAGTTTCCGCCTGCTGGGGCCCTGGCCGGTGTTCGAGGCGCGCTTGCGCAGCGAACTCGATGCACTCGGGTTCCGGCATCGCATCGCGCTCGCGCCCACCCCGCGCGCGGCCCGGGTCTTCGCGGGTTTGCGCGACGGGTTCGCGGTGACGCACGCCGCCGCGATGCACGAGGCGCTGGCGCGGGTCCCGGTGCGCCGCGCGGTGCTGCCCGACGACGCTGGCGCACGGCTGCACCGCATGGGCGTGCGCACCCTCGGCGTGCTGCGCGCGTTGCCGCGCGACGGCCTGCGCCGGCGGTTCGGGGTCGAGCTGCTGGCGCACCTCGATCGGTTGCATGGCGACGTCGACGACCCGCTGCAGGTCTATGCGCCGCCCGACCGGTTCGATGCGCGCGTCGAACTGGGCCACGAAGTGGAGAGCCACCAGGCCTTGCTGTTCCCGCTGCGCCGGCTGGTGGGCGACCTGGCGACCTACCTGTCCATCCGCGACGGTGGCGTGCAGCGTTTCCTGCTGCGCCTGGAGCACGAGCAGGGCCACCACGACGTGCCGGTGGGCCTGCTGGCCGCCGAGCGCGACGCCGGCATGTTATTCGAACTGGCGCGCGGACGCCTGCAGCAGGCGGCCATCGACCGGCCGGTGGTGGCGCTGCGGCTGCTGGCGCGGGAACTGCCGCCGTTCGTGCCGGCGTCGCGCGACCTGTTCGATCCCCGTCCGGCGCAGGCCGTGCCCTGGCCGCAGCTGCGCGAGCGCCTGCGCGCGCGCCTGGGCGACGGCGCGGTGCATCGCCTCGCGGCCACCGGCGACCCGCGCCCGGAGCACGGCTGGCGCATGGCCGGCGTGGACGAGGATGCGGCCTGCGTCCAGCCCGCGCCGCCGCGTCCGCCGCGTCCGGCTTGGCTGCTGCCGCGCCCCATGCCGCTGCGCGGTCCGGATCCGCGCATCGTGTCGGGGCCCGAGCGCCTGGAGAGCGGCTGGTGGGACGGCGGCGACACGCGCCGCGACTACTACGTGGTCGAGACCGCGCAGGGCCAGCAGGCCTGGGTCTTCGCGCCGCCGGGCGAACGGGGCGCCTGGATGCTGCATGGGTGGTTCGCGTGAGCTGGGACGATGCCGTCGCCGGCGTCGACAGCGCCACCCCCGGCGGCCGCGCGCCGCGTGCGTGGGAGGCGGCCGCGCGGATGCGCGCCGCCAACGACGACCGATTGGCCACGGATGGCTTGCCCGCCTACGCCGAGCTGCATTGCGTGTCGGATTTCAGCTTCCTGCGCGGCGCGGCGAGCGCCGAGGACTTGTTCGTGCGCGCGCAGCGCTGCGGCTACGAGGCGCTGGCGATCACCGACGAGTGCTCGTTGTCGGGCATCGTGCGCGCACTGGAGGCCTCGCGCGCCACCGGCGTGCGGCTGGTGGTCGGCAGCGAGTTCCGCCTGCAGGACGGGTTGCGCCTGTTGCTGCTGGTGGAGACGCTGCCGGGCTACACGCGGCTGTGCCGGCTGATCACCGATGCGCGCCGGGCCGCGGCGAAAGGCGAGTACCGGTTGTCGCGGACCGACGTGGCGCGGGCCTTCGCCGGCGTCGAGGATCCCGGCCTGTTCGCGCTGTGGCTGCCGGGACGCGAGCCGGCCGCGGAGGAGGGGGCCTGGCTGGCCGGCGTGTTCGGCGTCCGCGCCCACCTCGCGGTCGAACTGCATCGCGAGCAGGACGATGCCGCGCGCCTGGCCGCGCTGGAGTCGCTGTCGCGGCGGCTGGGGATGGTGGCGGTCGCGGCCGGCGACGTGCACATGGCCGTGCGCCGCCAGCGCGTGCTGCAGGACACCATCACCGCGATCCGCCATCGCACGCCGCTGGCCCGGTGCGGCGCGCACCTGTTCCGCAACGGCGAGCGCCACCTGCGCAGCCGCCGCGCGCTGGGCAACATCTATCCCCATGCGCTGCTGCAGGCCGCGGTGGCACTGGCGCGGCGCTGCACCTTCTCGCTCGACGAGGTCGGCTACCGCTATCCGGCCGAGCTGGTGCCCGAGGGCGAGACGCCCACGTCGCACCTGCGCAACCTCACCCTGGCGGGCATGGCGCGGCGCTGGCCCGGCGGCGTGCCTGCGGCGATCGCCGCGCAGGTGGAGAAGGAGCTTGTGCTGATCGCCGAGCTGGGCTACGAGGCCTTCTTCCTGACGGTCGAGGACATCGTCCGCTTCGCCGAGTCGCGGGGCATCCTGTGCCAGGGCCGCGGCTCCTCGGCCAACTCCGCGGTCTGCTACGCGCTGGGCATCACCGCGGTGAACCCGGCCGAGAGCCGACTGCTGATGGCGCGTTTCCTGTCGAAGGAACGCGACGAGCCGCCGGACATCGACGTGGACTTCGAACACGAGCGGCGCGAGGAAGTGCTGCAGTACGTCTATGCCAAGTACGGCCGCGACCGCGCCGCGCTGGCCGCCACCGTGATCCGTTACCGCGGCAAGAGCGCGGTGCGCGACGTGGCCACCGCCTTCGGCCTGCCGCCGGACCAGGTCGCGCTGCTGGCCGGATGCCAGGGCTGGGGCAATGCCGGCACGCCCATGGCGCAGCGCTTGCAGGAGGCGGGGTTCGATCCCGGCAATCCCCTGATCGCCCGGGTCGTGGCCCTCGCGGGGATGCTGGAAGGCCACCCGCGCCACCTGTCGCAGCACGTGGGGGGTTTCGTGATCTCCGATGCGCCACTGTCGACCGTGGTGCCGGTGGAGAACGCGGCGATGGACGACCGCACCATCATCCAGTGGGACAAGGACGACCTTGAGACGATGAAGCTGCTCAAGGTCGACTGCCTGGCGCTGGGCATGCTGACCTGCCTGCGCAAGGCGCTGGACCTGGTGCGCAGGCACCGCGGCCGCGACCTGGAGGTCGCCACCATCCCCTCCGGCGACGCCGACACCTTCGCCATGATCCAGGCCGCCGACACCGTGGGCGTGTTCCAGATCGAGTCGCGGGCGCAGATGAGCATGCTTCCGCGGCTCAAGCCGGCCTGCTTCTACGACCTGGTTGTCGAAGTGGCGATCGTGCGCCCGGGGCCGATCCAGGGCGGGATGGTGCATCCCTACCTGCAGCGGCGGATGGGACGCGAGGCGGTGAGCTATCCGTCGCCGGAGATGGAAGCGATCCTGGGACCCACCCTGGGCGTGCCGCTGTTCCAGGAACAGGTGATGGAACTGGTGATGCACGCCGCCGACTACAGCGACGGCGAGGCCGACCAGCTGCGGCGTTCGATGGCGGCCTGGCGCACGGGTGGCGACATGGAGCCGCACCGGTTGCGGGTGCGCGAGCGCATGACCGCCAAGGGCTACGCGCCGGACTTCATCGAGCAGATCTTCGAGCAGATCAAGGGCTTCGGCTCCTACGGCTTCCCGCAGAGCCACGCCGCCTCGTTCGCGAAGCTGGTCTACGCCAGCTGCTGGCTCAAGCGGCACGAGCCGGCGGCGTTCGCCTGCGCGCTGCTGAACTCGCAGCCGATGGGCTTCTATTCCCCCAGCCAGATCGTGCAGGACGCGCGGCGCGGCCATGGCGCGCGGGCGGCCGTCGAGGTGTTGCCGGTCGACGTGGTGCACAGCGACCGCGACAGCCTCCTGGTCGAGGTCGTCGCTGTCGACGGCATGCCCCGGCAGCCTGCGATCCGCCTGGGCCTGCGCGAGGTGCGCGGGCTGGCGGGCGAGGCCGCCGACGCCATCGTCGCGGCGCGCGCACGGCGGCCGTTCCGGGACATCGCCGACCTGTGTCTGCGCGCCGGCCTCGACGAGAAGGCGCGCAGTGCCCTGGCCGAGGCGGGTGCCTTGCAGGGCCTGTCCCGCCATCGCAACGAGGCCCGCTGGATCGTGGCCGGGACCGAACGCCAGCGGCCCCTGTTGCCGGGCAGTCCGGACGAAACGCAGGTCGACCTGCCGGCACCGGGGCTGGGCGAGGAGGTTGCCTCCGATTACCGCGCGCTGGGGATGACGCTGCGGGCGCATCCGCTGTCGCTGCTGCGCGCGCAACTGCGGTCGCGCCGCCTGCTGGGTTCGTCCGAACTGCGCGAGGTCCGGCATGGCCGCCACGTGCGCACCGCCGGCCTGGTGACCCAGCGCCAGCGCCCGGCGACGGCCAAGGGCACCATCTTCGTCACGCTCGAGGACGAGCACGGCATGGTCAACGTCATCGTCTGGGCGGACCTGGCCGCGCGGCGCCGCCAGGCGTTGCTGGGATCGCGGCTGCTGGAAGTCTCCGGCCGCTGGGAGCAGGTCGATGGCGTCGCGCACCTGGTCGCACGCGACCTGCAGGACCTGAGCAGCCTGCTCGGCGGGCTGGCGCCGGCGTCTCGGGATTTCCGGTGAGCGCGCGCCCCGCCGCCATGGGCCTGTTCGATGCCTCGCCGTGGCAGGTGATCGACGATGCCGAAGGGGGGGTGCGTTACTGGCCCGGGTTCGCGGCCTTACGCGACGTGGACCAGTGGTTCGCCGCATTGCTCGCGAACGCCGGCTGGGAAGCGCACCGGCGGCAGATGTACGACCGCGTGGTCGATGTCCCGCGCCTGACCGCGACCTATCGCGTCGACCAGCTGCCCGACGACCTCCCGCTCGCCGGCATGCTCGCGCAGGTACAGGCCATCATCCCGGCGCCGTTCAACTCGGTCGGACTCAACCTCTACCGGGACGGCCGCGACAGCGTCGCGATGCACAACGACAAGCTGCACCACCTCGCACCGGGCCAGCCGATCGCACTGGTCTCTCTGGGCGCGTCGCGACGCATGCTGCTGCGTCCCAAGCGCGACCCGCGTGACCCAGGCGCCGCGCGGGCGAACGCGATCCGGATCGAACTGGAGCACGGCAGCCTGCTGGCGATGAGCCATGCCTCCCAGCGCACGCACGAACACGGGATTCCCAAGACCGCAGGCTGCGCGGAGCCGCGCATGAGCGTCGTGTTCCGCGTGCGGCCCGCGCCGCGATGATCCCTTCTGGCGGAAGGCTTTACGCCGTTGCCACGGCCGCCGGGTAGCATCGTCCCGGCCATCCCCCGCCAGACGAGGTGCGAGATGTCAGACGAAACCGCCAAGACCCCGGCCGACCACGTCGCCGACACGCTGTCGCAGCTCAAGGAAATGCGGCATTACTCGAAGAACAACGTCGAGATGCTGACCACGGAGTGGCTGCTGTTCGACGGCGAGCTGTCCAAGCTCAAGCAGACGAAGAAGATCGAGGGGCTGATGGAGCTGCAGGGGCAGTTCCACGACGCCGTGGAATCGGTGATCTCCGACCTGGAAGACGTACTGCTCGAGCTGCGACCCAAGCCGGAGGAGTGATCCACCCATCCGCGGGGCTGGGCTCCCGGCGGAACTGCGCCGAGGCCTGCGTGCCGGTGGAACGGCTCAGGATCGGAGGGATCGTGCGGCCGCCTTCAGCCCGGCGCGAGCCTTCTCGGCGGCCACCGCGGACTCGCAGGCCGGGGACTTCTTCCAGGCTTCGTACTGCTCGTCCAGCAGGGCGCGCTCGTCGCCGGAGAACAGCTTGCGCGCCATCTTGAACATGGTCTTCTCCTCTTCCCTGGCGTGGTGGTCGACGAATTCGGCGAACACCTTGGCGCGCCCGGCGAACTGCGGCGTATCGATGCCGGCGGCATGCAGGTCCGGGAGCACGGTGTGCTCCACGGCGCGGTGCTCCTGCACCGCCTCGGCGTGGGCCTGCAGGCCGTCCCGGTCGGCGCGCTCCTTGAACGCGGGATAGAAGACCAGTTCCTCCCACTTCGCGTGGGGCAGCAGTGTCGCTTCGATCTGGTCCAGCAGCCTGGCGCGCGTCTTTTCGGCGCGGTCGGTGGTTTTCTTCAGCTCCTCGAACAGGGTCCGTACTTCTTCGTGCTCGGAGGCCAGGGTCTTGAGGATGTCGCGTGCCATCGCAGTGCCGCTCCATTGGTCGGGGGAGACGACCTTGCGGCACGATCCATCAAGCGGACGTGAGCGGTTCGCTGGAGGCAGGCGCGAATCCAGGCGGCCGCCCGCATCGGCGGGCCGGGCGCCAGGCGCGAAGGCGTCAGACCACGTCCGGCTCGCTGAACGCCTCGATCTCGCCCTCGAACTCGCCGATCGGGATGCAACTGCAGAACACGTTCTTGTCGCCGTGCACGTTGTCCACCCGCGCCACCGGCGGCCAGTACTTCTGCTGGCGCAGCACGTCGAGCGGGAAGGCGGCGAGCTCGCGCGGATAGGCATGCGTCCATTCGCTGGCCGAGACCATGGCCGCGGTATGCGGGGCGTGCTTGAGCGGATTGTCCTCGCGGTCGAGCTTGCCGTCCTCGATGGCGCGGATCTCGTCGCGGATCTGGATCATGGCATCGCAGAATCGGTCGAGCTCGTGCAGCGATTCGGACTCGGTCGGTTCGACCATCAGCGTGCCCGCGACCGGGAAGCTGAGCGTCGGCGCATGGAAGCCGAAGTCGATCAGGCGCTTGGCCACGTCCTCGGCGCCAATGCCGGTGGCGTCCTTGATGCCGCGCAAGTCCAGGATGCACTCGTGGGCGACCAGGTCGTTGCGGCCGGTGTACAGCGTGTCGTAGTGCTCGGCGAGCCTGCGCGAGATGTAGTTCGCATTGAGCAGGGCGACCTGGGTCGCCTTGCGCAGGCCCTCCCGACCCATCAGGGTGATGTACATCCAGCTGATGGGGAGGATGCTGGCGGAGCCGAAGCTCGCGGCCGACACCATCCCGACCTCGCCATCGCCGCCGAGCACGCGCGGCAGGAACGGGGCCAGGTGCGACTTGACCGCGCAGGGCCCCACGCCGGGACCACCGCCGCCGTGCGGGATGCAAAAGGTCTTGTGCAGGTTGAGGTGGGAGACGTCCGAACCCCATTTGCCCGGCTTGGCCACGCCGACCAGCGCATTGAGGTTGGCGCCATCGGTATAGACCTGCCCGCCGTGGGCGTGCACGGCCTCGCAGATGGCGACGACGTCTTCCTCGAACACGCCGTGCGTGGAGGGGTAGGTGAGCATGATCGCCGCCAGGCGGTCGCTGAATTTCGCCGCCTTCTCACGGATGTCCTCGACGTCGACGTTGCCGTTCTTGTCGCACTTGGTGACGACCACGGTCATGCCGCACATCTGCGCCGACGCGGGGTTGGTGCCGTGGGCGGACTCGGGGATCAGGCAGATATCGCGGTGGCCCTCGCCCCGCGAGCGATGGTAGGCACGGATCGCCAGCAGCCCGGCGAACTCGCCCTGCGCGCCGGAGTTCGGCTGCAGGCTGACCGCGTCGTAGCCCGTGATCTCCACCAGCATCGCCTCGAGGCCGTCGATCAGTTCCTTGTAGCCCCGTGCCTGCGCGGCGGGTGCGAGCGGATGGATGTTGGCGAACTCCGGCCAGGTCACCGGGATCATCTCCGCGGTGCCGTTGAGCTTCATGGTGCACGAGCCCAGCGGGATCATGGTGCGATCCAGGGCAAGGTCCTTGTCGGCGAGCTGGCGCATGTAGCGCAGCAGCTCGTGCTCGCTGTGGTGGGTGTTGAACACCGGGTGGCGGAGGAAGTCGCCCCGGCGCAGCAGGTCCGGCGGCAATGCGTCCGGCGTGTCGGCGTCCAGCGCATCGATGTCGGCGATTTCCGCGCCGAACAGGCCCGCGAGCTGGACCACGTCGTGGCGGGTCGTGGTCTCGTCCAGGCTGATGCCGACGCTGCCGGCGTCGATGGCGCGCAGGTTGATGCCCGCATCGTCGGCACGCGCGTGCAGCTCCGCGGCGTCGATGCCGGTGACGTGCAGGGTGTCGAAGAAGGTGTCGCCGACGGCGATCCCGGCCTGGCGCAACGCGGCGGCCAGGAGCGCCGCGAGGCGATGGGTGCGGCGGGCGATGCGGACCAGGCCTTCAGGCCCGTGGTACACGGCGTACATGCCGGCCAAGACCGCCAGCAGCACCTGGGCGGTGCAGATGTTGGACGTAGCCTTCTCGCGACGGATGTGCTGTTCGCGCGTCTGCAGGGTCAGGCGGTAGGCGGGCTTGCCTTCGGCATCGATCGACACGCCGATCAGTCGCCCGGGCATGCTGCGCTTGTAGGCGTCGCGGCAGGCCATGAACCCGGCGTGTGGGCCGCCGAAGCCGAACGGCACGCCGAAGCGCTGCGAGTTGCCGACGACGATGTCCGCGCCCCAGGCACCAGGCGAGCGGATCAGCGTCAGCGCGAGCAGGTCGGTCGCCACCGCGACCACGGCGCCGCGGGCATGCACGGTGTCCGCGAGCGCCTTGTGGTCGCCGATGCGGCCGAAGGTATCCGGGTACTGCAGCAGCACGCCGAAGCTGTCGGCCTCGCCGGCCTCCGCGTCGTTGCCGACCAGCAGCTCGATGTCCAGTCCGTCTGCGCGCGTGCGCAGCACTTCCAGCGTCTGCGGATGGACGTTGCGCGAGACGAAGAACACGTTGGACTTCGACTTCGCCGAACGCTTGGCCAGGGTCATGGCCTCGGCCGCGGCGGTGGCCTCGTCCAGCAACGACGCGTTGGCGATCTCCATCCCGGTCAGGTCCGAGACCATGGTCTGGAAATTGATCAGCGCCTCCATGCGGCCCTGCGAGATCTCGGCCTGGTAGGGCGTGTACGCGGTGTACCAGGCGGGATTCTCGAGGATGTTGCGCAGGATGACCTTCGGCGTATGGGTGCCGTAATAGCCCTGGCCGATGAAGCTGCGATGCACGGTGTTGCGGTCGGCGATGGCGCGGATCTTGGCGAGCGCCTCCTCCTCGGTGACCGCTTCGGGCAGGTCCAGCGGTCCGCTGGAGCGGATCTTGCCGGGCACGATCGCGTCGGTCATCGCCTCGAGCGAGTCGAAGCCGACCACGCGCAGCATCTGCGCGATCTCGTCGTCGTTGGGGCCGATATGGCGCTCGACGAAGGCCGAATGGTGCTCGAGCGCGAGCAGGCTGGAGGCGTGCGGGGAGGGCTTGGAAGTCATGATTGGCGCCGATCAGGTGCGGCCAGGCCGCGGAATGGGCGCCCCTCTGTCCTTTTGCCTGAGAGTTTGGAAGCGCACCGCGCGGGCGGTGGGGGAGGTGACCGCCCCTGCGAACGCTTCTTGCCCCTTCGGCGCCGGCGCGTGCCCAGGGGGCAAGGCCGGTCTCTCCAGAGTGTCGGGGCATCCATTGCCCCACATGCGGCGGTCACGGGCCTGAGCGATTACGGGCGTTGCGCCTTCGGCAGCGGTGCGGGCCCCTGGAGGCTCGTCCGCTTCTCCCACCACATGGTTCGGAAGGGATTATAGCCCGGCGCCGCGGCCGGAGGATTCCGTATCCTGACGCCATGGACCATCCCGCCCCTGACATCGATGCGCCTCTTTCCGCGCCAGCCGCCGGGTCTTTGCCCCGCGAAATCCAATCGGCAAGCCATGCGGCCGGGCAGGCGGACCAATGGTTTCCGCGTGCGCTGGACCTGCTGCTGCACCATCCTGCCTTGCTGGTCGGCGTTGCCTACCTCGGGTCGGCGTTGATCGGCATCTGGTCGAGCTACTGGTTCTACCGCAGCTTCGGGATCCCGGTGGTCCAGTATTTCCAGTTCAGCGACTTCCTGATCGCAGGCCTGCGCGACCCGGTCAGCATCGTGTCCCTGGGTGCGTTGCTGGCCGCGCTGGGACTGTCCTACCTGCCCACGGTGTACGAATCGCGCCGTCCCGAAGCGGTGCGCGGCTTTCGACGGCACTGGTGGGGCCGCCTGGTATTCCCGAAGTGGGGCAGTCCCTTCATCGATCGCAAGTGGTACGAGCTCTCGCCCGGCACCACCTTGGCGATCGCGCTGGTGTTCGGGAGCGGAGCCCTGATCCAGTCCCATGCCCGGGACAAGGCCGATGCCCTCCTCGCCGGTGGCGGGCAGCCCATCCGGCTCATGCTGTCCGGCGAGTCGCGGCCGCTGGTGGGCCAGGCCCGGCTGCTGGGGACGAGCAGTGGTTACACGTTCCTCTACTGGCCCGCCAACGGACGCACCGAGGTGATCGCGCAGGGCGAACTCGGGCGCATCGAGGTGCTGCCGAGGCGCCGATACGATCCGGAGGCTGGACGGGGTGAGTGACGCGGCGCAGCCCCGGCCGCAGGCGGTGGGTCGCCTGGCGCTGTTGCTGGGCGGCCTGGCGATGTTCGGGCCGTTCTCGATCGACACGATCTTCCCGGCCTTCCCGCAGATGGGCGCCAGCCTCGGGGCTGACAAGCTGGCGATGCAGCAGACCATCAGCGTCTACCTGATCGCGTATGCGCTGATGAGCCTGGTGCACGGGCCGGTGTCCGACGCGGTCGGACGGCGCAAGGTGATCCTGGTGGGGTTGTTCGTCTTCGCGCTGGCGTCGGTGGGCTGCGCGATGTCGAGGGACATGACGACGATGCTGGCGTTCCGGGCCTTGCAAGGCCTGTCGGCCGGGGTGGGGCTGATCGTGGGCCGCGCGGTGATCCGCGACCTCTTCGACGGCGACGACGCGCAGCGCCTGATGAGCCAGGTGATGATGATCTTCGGCATTGCGCCGGCGATCGCGCCCATCATCGGCGGCTGGATCCTGGGCTGGGCGCAGTGGCCGGCGATCTACTGGTTCCTGGTGGCGTTCTCGCTGGCGCTGCTGGCGGCGACGTTCGCCTGGCTGCCGGAAACCTACCCGCCCGCAGCGCGCGCGTCGCTCTCGCCGCGCCTGCTGCTCCGCAACTACCTGGCGATCTTCCGCAATCCACGCTTCCAGCGGCTGGCGGCGTGCGGTGCGTTCAATTTCGCCGGGTTGTTCCTGTACATCGCCTCGGCACCGGCGTTCGTGCTGGACCTGCTGCGCCTCAACGAACGCCAGTTCGGCTGGTTCTTCGTGCCGATGATCGGCGGGATGATGCTGGGATCGTTCGCCTCGGGCCGGGCGGCGGGCCGGTTGGGGGCGGTCCGGCAGGTCGGCATCGGCTTCGCATGCTGTGGCGCGGCGGCCGTGGCCAACATCGCCTACAACGCCTTGGCCGAAGCACCCTCGTTGCCCTGGGCCGTGCTGCCGATGACGCTGACCGCCTTCGGTGTCGCGTTGGTGTTCCCGATCCTGACCCTGGCCATCCTCGACATGTACCCGCGCCAGCGCGGCGCGGCGTCGTCGCTGCAGGCCTTCACCAGCCTGGTGGTCAATGCGGTCGTCGCCGGCGTGCTGTCGCCGCTGCTCAGCCACGACGGGCTGCTGCTCGCCGTCGCTGGTGCCTGTTTCACCCTGGTGGCCTGGGCGTTCTGGTCCTGGGAGAAGGCACGGACGCGCTACCTGCCCCAGGGTCCGCTGCGGCCTGGGCTTCCCGGGCCGACCGAGCATGTCTAGGGCAGCGTGACCGGCGTCCCGCGGTCGACCTCCGCGCGGTACGCGCCCCTGACGAGTTCGTGGAAGTGGTGCACGCCGGTCTCGCGCGTCGGGTTCAGCCGACCGGCCTCGTAGGATCCCGACGCCAGCCCGCGCTGCACGTCCTCGCAGATGGCCAGGTCCTCGCGCTGCACCAAGTCGCTGAACTCGCGGTCGGCGTCGCGCCTGGCGCGCGCGGCGCTGCCGTCGTCGTCGCGGTAGTAGAAGTCGAATTCCACCCGGCACCGGTCCCCGCCCAGCGGGATGACGCGGTTGGTCTGCAGGCGCCCGGGCAGGATGTTGAGCATGGTGTTGGGCCACAGCCAGTAGTAGAGCGCGTCGCCACTGCCGTATAGCGAGTCGCCGCTTTCCAGCGGACTCCACTGCAGGGAGTGCCAGTCGGACAGCTCGGTCCGGTAGCTGCGGTAGTCGAGCAGGCGGTTGAGCTTGGGATGCACGTGCGGCAGGTGGTAGCCCTCGAGGAAATTGTCCACGTAGACCTTCCAGTGGCAGGCGATGTCGTAACCGATCCTTTGGTGGTGGCCGTAGCCGGCAAGGTCGCGATCGTCGCCCACGCGCGCGTCGATCCCGGCCACGAGCGCATCGAAATCGCCTGCGTGCTCGCTGCCGGCGAACACCAGCCCCTGCCACACGCGCACCTGCAGTGCGGGCAGGCGCACGGAGGCGAGGTCGAAGTCTTCCGCACCCGCCATCTCCGGCGCGGAGCGGAGCACCCCGTCCAGGCCATAGGTCCAGCCGTGGTAGCGGCAGCGCAGGGCCTTGGCCCCCTTGCCGTCGCAGGTGGCGATCGGTCCGGCGCGATGGCGGCAGACGTTGTGCAGCACGCGGATCGCGCCGTCCTGGCCGCGGACGGCGAGCACCGGCAGGCCAGCGAGGTCCGCCACGACATGGTCGCCAACCGCTGCCAGCTGGCAGGCGTGCGCGACCAGGTGCCAAGAGCGGTCGAAGATCGCGCGGCGGTCCAGCGCCGCCACCCCCGGGTCCACGTAGAAGCGCGCGGGCAGGGCGGTGGCGCGGCAAGCGGGCTGCGGGGCCAACGATCGGGGATGGAGGCCGGTGGCGTTGCGGTCCATGGGGCGAGTATCGCCCATGGCCGGTCGATTCAACTGGCGGGTCGCGCGGGCAACTCCAGCACGAACTCGATCGATTCGTCGGTCCCGTCCCCCGCGTCCAGGCGGCCGCCGTGGGCCTCCGCGATCGCGGAGGCGATCATGAGGCCAAGGCCGAGGCCTTCGTCCGGGGGTTCGGGGTGGGGGCCGGCAAGCAAGGCTTCGGCGAAGTCCGCCTGCGCGCCCGGGCTGGTGATGGTGCAGTGCATCCGCATGCGGTCCGGGGCCGCCCAGTCGACGTGCGCGCGGACGGGCGCCTGTTGCGTGCGCGACGTGCGCAGCCCGAGCAGCGACTTGAGCAGTTGCCCGAGCCGGACCGCGTCGCCTTCCAGCTCGATGGCACCGGCATCGGGTGCGTAGGTGATCTCCGGCGGGTTCGCTTCCAGCTGCGAGGAGAGGTGTTCGATGAGCAGCTGGAGGTCGAGCGGTTCCAGGCGTGTCAGCATGCGTCCCTGCTCGGCGCGGCCAAGATCGCTGATCTCGTGGATCATGCCGTCCAGTCGCGCGATCTGGCGTTCGAGCACGGCGAACAGCTCGTTCCGTTCCCCTTGCGCGAGCGATTCGTCGCGGAGCAGGTAGATCGCGACCTGCATCGGCGACAGCGGTCCGCGCAGGTCATGGGCGAGCCGGTGCATCCAGTGCCTGGAGCGGTTGGCGCTCACGGGGCCGTCGCCTGCATGCCGGCGGTCGCGGCGTCGGCGCAGATGCGGCGGATGGCCTCGAGCTGCGGCGGCTTGACCAGGTGCTCGTCGAATCCCGCAGCGCGCGTGCGCGCGCGGTCCTCCGGCTGCCCCCAGCCTGTGACGGCCACCAGGATCAGCGCAGGCGCATTGCCATCGCGGCGCAGGCTGGTGGCGATGTCGTAGCCGCTGCGCCCCGGCATGCCGACGTCGAGGAACACCACGGCGGGCGCGAAGCGCTCGATTTCCTTCTCGACCAGCAGCGGGTCGTAGACCTGGGCGACGTCGTGACCCAGCATCCGCACCATCATCGCCAGCGTGTCGGCCGCGTCGCGGTTGTCGTCGACCACCAGGACCCGGGTGCGGCTCGCCAGGCCGGGACCGTCCCCGGGGCCGGACGCGGCAACGGCAGGGGACTGCCTCGACGCAACCTGCCCCGGACCGTCGCGACGGGACCCTGAAAGTCGGATGCGAAAGACGGGACCGGTGCCGAGTCCGGCGCGTTCGACCTCCCCCGGTCCGACACGCGTGGCGCGGACGCTCGTGCGTGGCGCGGATCCTGTCGTCTGCCGTGTCGCCATCCAGCGCCCCCGGGCCGGCCAGTATTCCCCGGCAACATACGGACTCAATCGTGAGGGCGGCGTTCACCCGCGCATCACATCCGCCGGTGGAGCAAGGGTGGAGGTTGCAGACGCCACGCTGCCCCGGGCCGCCACGCCGGCCCGGGGGCGTTCGTGATCAGATTGCGACCGGCGCGCTCTTCCGGGCTGCGGTCGATGGCGTGCCTGGCGGCGGGGCAGTGCGGGGCGCGGCCGGTGCCGACGGGTTTCGCTTGCTCCCCGCCGCGGCGGCCTGCCAACCGCAGGTCTTGCCCTCGTTCTGCTGTTTCAGCCACTCCTGCAGCGGCGAGAAGTACTCGAGCACCGCGCTTGCGTCCATCTTCTCGCCGCCGGTCAGTTCCTTCATCGTCTTTTGCCACGGCTGGCTGTTGCCCTTGGACAGCATCGCCCAGAACTTGTCGCCCGCGGCCTTGTTGCCGTAGAAGCTGCACTGGTAGAGCGGGCCGTTGTACCCGGCCGCGTCGCACAGGGCCTTGTAGAACTGGAACTGCAGCACGTGCGACAGGAAGTAGCGGGTGTAGGGCGTGTTCCCGGGCACGTGGTACTTGGCGCCCGCGTCGAAGAAGTCCTCGCCGCGCGGGGTGACGGGCGCGACGCCCTGGTACTTCGCCTTCAGGTCCCACCAGGCCTGGTTGTAGTTGGCGGCGGTGATGCTGCCGTCGAACACGCCCCAGCGCCAGCGGTCGATCATCAGGCCGAACGGCAGGAACGCGACCTTCGCCAGCGCCATGCGCATCTGCGAGTTGATCAGCGCGTCGTTGCCCTGTTCCTGCGCCCCCACGAGTCCGATGGAATGCAGGTAATCGGGCGTCATCGCCAGTTCGACGGTGTCGCCGATCGCCTCGTGGAATCCGTCGTGTGCGCCGCCCTGGAACAGCGGTGGCAGCTTGTTGTAGGCCAGGTAGTAATAGACGTGGCCCAGCTCGTGGTAGATGGTGAAGAAGTCTTCCTCGTTGGGCTTGATGCACATCTTGGTGCGCACGTCGCCGGCCAGGTTCATGTCCCAGGCGCTGGCGTGGCAGACCACGTCCCGGTCGCGCGGCTTGATGAACTGCGTCTTCTCCCAGTAACTGTCTGGAAGCTTGGGCATGCCCAGCGAGGTGTAGAAATCCTGGGCGCGCTCGGTCATCGCCTTGGCGCTGTCGAGCTGCGCCTGGCGCGCGATCTCGACCCTGCGGTCGGTGTCGATCAGCGCGTTCTCCCGGACCATCAGGTCGTTGAGACCGGCCTGGTACTGGCGTTCCAGGGCGCTGCCCACGTCGAGGTCGCCGGCGTTGGGGTAGGGCTGGAGGATCGGCCAGAGGTTGCCCCAATCCTGCTGCCACATGTTGCCCATCAGGTGCGCGGGCAGGAGGCCATTGACCGATCCCTTGCCCGGGTACTTGGCGTCCAGCTTGGTGCGGGCGTAGCAATGCAACTGCTCGTACAGCGGCTTGACCTGGCCCCAGAGCCGGTCGGTCTCGGCGGCGATCTCCGCCGGCGGCATGTCGTAGCCGGCGCGCCAGATCTCGCCGGCGTCGGCGAAACCCAAGTCGCGCGCGCCTTCGTTCACTAGGCTGACGAAGCTGGTGTAGTCCTTGCGCATCGGGACCGAGATGGTGTGCCAGCCCTGCCAGGCGTCGAGCTGTTCCTCGTAGCTGGCGTTCGGGTCGGCCAGCACCTCGGAGAGTTCGCCCAGTTCGCGGCAGCTCTTCGAGTCGCCCTTGACCTTGCAGTACGCGCCCGAACCGTACATGCCCTCCATCTTGGTCGCGATCCTGGTCAACTCCGCGAGCTTCGCCGGGTCGCGGGGCGGCGGCATCGAGGTGCCCAGCTTCAGCAGCATGATCGCGCGCGCCGTCTCGGGCGACATCTCCTGGCCCTCGAAGCGCCGCGCCTGCTCGATCCACTGGTTGAGCTGCGTCAGCCAGCGTTCGTTGCCCTTCGCCGACAGCAGCTGGCTGTCGTCGGTGATATAGGTCGAGGCAAGCCATTGCGACGCGGTCAGCTCCGGGTACATCTCGCGGAATTCCGCGTTGACGCGGGCGATGAATTCGTCCGCGGTCTCCTTGTCGAGGTCGGCCTGCGACATGCCGCCGGGGGCAGCGGTATCCTGCGTGGGCTCGCGCTTGCAGGCCGGGAGCGACAGCGTCGCCACCACGGCGACGGCGAGAACGGCATGGCGTAGGGTCACGGGGCAATCCTGTACGGGCGCACTGGGGCGGGGAGGGGCAGGCTAGGCCGGAGGCGCCGTGGCCGCAAGTGCGGGAGGCGGGGTCTGCCTAGGGCTCCCGCAGCTTGCGTCCTTCGGTCACGATTCCCCGATCGGCCAACCATTGCCAGGCCTCGTCGGCGTCGTGTTCGAAATACGCCCGCGCCGAACCGAGTCGGAAGGTGTAGCCCCAGGCGTCCATGTCGGCCAGGATCCGCGCTTTCCCGACCCCGGGCAGCGCCTCTCCCAGCAGCACCTGCAGCAGGCAGGCGGCATCCTCTTCCTCGATCGAGTCGGTGGCGTCCGTATGCACGGTCGCACGGCGGTCGGCGGGCAGGACGACCAGGTGCGCGGCCTCGTGCAGCAACGAATGCAGCGGCGTATCGCCTCGTGCGTGGACGGTATTGCCGACCAGCCCGGCCTCGGGTTCGCCCCAATAGCTGCCGGGGATCGGGGCACCGTCGGGGACCATCGCCAGGCGCAGGCCGTACCGGGCGAGTAGCGCATCGAGGGCGTCGGCGTCGGCATCCCGCGCCAGCAACATGCCTGCGGGGAGCGGGTCGGGCGCGAACCCGGCCGCCGTGTGGGGGATCGATCCGGCCGTCACTGCCGGCCCGAACGGTGGTGCATCGCGTCGTCGCCCGGAGGTCGCTAGGCCGCCGACTCGCGCGCGTCGGGCAGGCAGACGGAGATGTCGAGCACGTCGTGGTCCCCGTCCTTGGCCAGGTCGACCTTGACCGCATCGACGTCGACGCTGACGTACTTGCGGATCACCTCGAGCAGTTCCCGCTGCAGCAGGGGCAGGTAGTCCGGGGCGCCGCGGGAGCTGCGCTCCTGGGCCACGATGATGCGCAATCGCTCCTTGGCGATCGAGGCGGTGTTCTTCTTGGTCTTGAGGAAATCGAACAGTCCCATGCCTCAACCCCCGAAGAGCTTGTTGAAGAATCCCTTCTTCTCGACCTGGGTGAAGCGCATCGGGCGCTCCTCCCCCATCAACCGGGCGACGGCATCGTCGTAGGCCTGTCCGGCGGGGGATTCGAGGTCGAGGATCACCGGCTCGCCCTTGTTTGAGGCATTGAGCACGTCGCCGGACTCCGGGATGACGCCGATCGTCTTCAAGCCGAGCACTTCCTCGACGTCGACCACCGACAGCATCTCCCCGCTCGCCACCCGCTGCGGGTTGTAGCGGGTCAGCAGCAGGTTGGCCTTCAGTGATTCGCCGGCCTCGGCCTTCCGGGTCTTGGAGTCGAGCAGGCCGAGGATGCGGTCGGAGTCGCGCACGCTGGACACCTCCGGGTTCACCACCACCACCGCCTGGTCGGCGAAGTACATGGCCAGGAAGGCGCCCTTCTCGATGCCGGCGGGAGAATCGCAGACCACGTAGTCGAAGCCGTCCTCGGCGAGATCGTCGAGCACCTTCTGCACGCCTTCCTTGCTGAGCGCGTCCTTGTCGCGGGTCTGCGACGCGGCCAGCACGAAGAGGGTGTCGAAGCGCTTGTCCTTGATCAGCGCCTGTTTCAGCGTGGCCTCGCCCTGGGTGACGTTCACGAAGTCGTACACCACGCGGCGCTCGCAGCCCATGATCAGGTCGAGGTTGCGCAGCCCCACGTCGAAGTCGATGACCGCGACCTTCTTGCCGCGGCGCGCGAGGCCGCACGCCAGGCTGGCGCTGGTGGTGGTCTTGCCGACGCCGCCCTTGCCAGAGGTGACCACGATGAATTCAGCCAAGTTCTAATCCTCCAAGATGACGCCGTTGTTTCCCGTGCCGCTGTCGTGCACACGGACGGGGTGGGGTTGCTGCAAGGGCGCGGCCGGAAGCCGCGCGGACGGAGATGGCGGGACTCAGGATGCCAGTCATGGCGCCGGCGGGCCATCGAGTGTGGCGAGCTTGAGCTCGTCGTGCTCCAGCCAGACCTGCACCGGCTTGCCGCGCAACTCCTTGGGGATGTCCTCGAGCACCTTGTAATGCCCGGCGACCGCGACCAGTTCGGCATGGAAGGCGCGGCAGAAGATGCGCGCCTTCTCGTTGCCCTGCGCGCCGGCGAGCGCGCGTCCCCGCAGCGGACCGTAGATGTGGATGGAGCCATCGGCGATGACCTCGGCGCCGGCCCCGACGGAGGCGAGCACGGTGAGGTCGCGGTTCTCGGCATAGACCTGCTGGCCCGAACGCACCGGCGCGGCCTGCATCAGCCCGGGTTCGCCGCCGCCCTTCGCGACCTCGGTGGCGCTTGCGGTCGCCGTCTCGCTCCGGGGGGCAGTCGAGGCCGCGATGGCATCGGCCTGGGGCTCCGCCGCTTCCGCGGGTGCCGCGGCGGAAACGGGGGAGGCGGATTCGTACTGCGCACGGAACTTGGAGAGCAGCGGTAGCCCCAGTGCGACGGCGAGCTTCTCGTTCTCGCTGCTGCCGTAGGCCAACGCGACGGGAAGCACCCCTGCGCTCCGGAGCGCATCGAGGAGGTCGCGAGCCGTCGCGGCGTCGGGCGTGGCGGCGAGCCCGCCGAAATCGACGATGACCGCGGCACGCTCGAACAGCTTGGGCGCGCGCGAGACGCGATCGCGCATCTCCTCGCCCAATCGGGCGACATCCAGGGTGCGCACGCGAAGGTTGGCGATCCCGACCTGGCCGATCTTGAGTTCGCCGGCCGGCTCGTAGTCGACTGACGAGGCCACGCGCGCAGGACTCACGCCCCCGGACCCGTGGCCGAATGCCGGTCCTGCTGCCGGGGCTGCGGTAACCAGCTGGCTTCGGGCAATGCCTCGCCGTAGTGCTCGCGCACCCAGTCGTAGCTGCACAACTCCTTCGTCAGCATCGAGGCGCGCACGCCTTGCGCCTGATCGGTGGCGGGCATCACGTGCTGGCCGACCTCGGTGAACCCGAAGCTGCCGTGGAACAGCCGGGCCGGGTCGCTGTCGTGTTCGGTGAACACCTCGCAGGCCAGCACGGGGTAGCGCAACTCGGCATAGCTCTGCACGTCGGCGTAGAAGGCGCGGCCGACGCCGCCCCCGCGCCGCCGGCTGGCGACGACGATGCGGTCGATGTAGAAGAAACGGTCGAGGTGCTCGCGGAACCAGCGGAAGTTGCTGCTGTCGTGGTCGCCGTCGCTGCCGAATCCGACCAGGAACCCGACCAGGCCGCCGTCGCGCTCCGCGACCCGGAAGTATTCGGCGTTGGCGTAGAAACGGCGGAGACGGGTGCTGTCGAGCGGCAGGATGGCGGGTCCGGCGGCGTTGTTGAGGGCAAGGACGGAATCCAGCTCGTGCTCGCGCACGTCGCGGACAGCAATCGACATTCCAGACTCCATTCAGTCAGCCAGTGGGACGCCTTGCAGCGCTTGCAGACAGGGGTTGGGCCGGACGATCCGGAACGGACGGCATCCGCGCAGCCGGATCGTTCGGCCGTGGGCGATTATCGCATGCCGCGCCGCGGCAGGGCGACCGGCACGGCCCCCGGGGCATGACTTCCGGAGGGGTCGGGGGCGCGGCTTTGCGCCTACACTGCGGGGATGCTTGCGCTCCTCGACCACAATCGGCTGCTGCGCTACGCCGGGCTGTTCACCTGGGGCGTCATCGGCCTGCCGCTGCTGATGCTTTCGATGCAGCCGGTCGAGTACGCGGGCTTGCCGGGCGAGGATCCGGTGCTCGCCGCCCGCATCGGTTGGCAGGCGTGGATGGCGTATGCGACCTTCGGGTTCAGCTACGCCTGGCTGACGCGCGACCTTGGCGGGCGCCGCGTCACCCTCCTGGACTACACACTGCTGGTCTGGCTGACGGGCAGCGCGATCGCGCTGAGTTACTTCAGCGGCAGCGGACTGGGCAGCATCCTGCTGATGGTGGTCGCATGCGTCCTCCCCTGGCTGTTGCCACTGTGGGTGGGCGTGGCCTGGCTGGTGGTCAGCGAACTGGTGGTGGTGCCGGTGTACGTGCGCTGGCTCGACATGTCCTGGCCGGAGGCGGTGATGCAGTCCGTCCTGTACGTCGGCTTCACCGGCTTCGTGTTCGTCACCAGCCTGGTCGCCCGGCAGCAGGCCCAGGCACGCGACGAGCAGCGCCGGCTCAATACCGAGCTGCGCGCCACCCGGGCGCTGCTGGCCGAGAGCGTGCGCGTCAACGAACGCACGCGGATCTCGCGGGAGCTCCACGACCTGCTCGGCCACCACCTGACCGCGCTGAGCCTGAACCTGGAGGTCGCGAGCCACCTGGCCAGCGGCCAGGCGAAGCAGCATGTCGGCCAGGCGCACACGCTCGCCAAGCTGCTGCTCAGCGACGTGCGCGAGGCCGTCAGCCAGATCCGCGACGACGACGCCATCGACATGGCCGCCACCTTGCAGCCCCTCACCGAACGCGTACCCGGGTTGCGGATCGACCTGGGGTTGCCGGATCCGTTCCTGATGACCGACCCCGAGCGCGCCCACGTCCTGTTGCGCTGCACGCAGGAAATCATCACAAACGCCGTGCGCCATGCCCAGGCGCAGCGCCTGCGACTGGATTTCGTCGCCAGCCGCGACGCGATCCGGGTGCACGCCCGCGACGATGGCCGCGGCGCAGAGTCGGCGACCGCCGGCAACGGCCTGCGCGGGATGCGCGAGCGCTTGGCCGACTATGGCGGTTCGCTCGAGGTCGAGACCCGGCCGGGAGAAGGTTTCGCGCTGAGGCTTTGCCTGCCGCTGGAAGAGTCCCTCGCGCCCGCCACGGGCGAGCCGCCGGCCGAACGTGGCTCCGGAGCGCCCTGCTCCGACCACAATGAGGGGGGCAGCCCGGCTCCGCGCACCGTCCACACCGCGGCCCACGTGGCCCAGGAGACTTCAAGCAAATGACCAGCGAAGGCAAGAACAGCGCCAAGATCCGAGTCTGCCTGGTCGACGACCAGAACCTCGTGCGGCAGGGCATCCGGTCGCTGCTGGCGCTCGATGGCGGCATCGAGGTGGTGGGCGAGGCCAGCGACGGCAAGCAGGCGGTCGACCTGATCCCGGAGCTGGGGCCGGACGTCGTGCTCATGGACATGCGCATGCCGGTGATGTCCGGGCTGGAGGCACTGCAGGCCCTGTCCCGGACGGGCCAGTTGCCGCCCACGATCATCCTCACCACGTTCGACGACGACCAGCTGGTGCTGGCCGGGCTCAAGGCCGGGGCGAAGGGCTACCTGCTCAAGGACGTGTCGCTGGACCAGCTGGTGGGTGCCATCCGCACCGTTTCAGAGGGCGGGTCCCTGGTGCAGCCGGCGGTGACGCAGCGGCTGCTTTCGGGCCTGGAGCACATGCGCAACGACTTCGTCAGCCTGGATCGCCCCGATCCGCTGACCGACCGCGAGACGGAGATCCTGCGGCTGATGGCGTCCGGGTTCTCGAACAAGGAGATCGCCAATTCACTGGGCGTGGCGGAGGGCACGATCAAGAACCACGTGTCCAACATCCTCAGCAAGCTGGGGGTTCGCGACCGCACCCGCGCGGTGCTCAAGGCCTTCGAACTGAAGCTGGTCTAGGGGCGGTTGCGCCCGGCCCTCGACCGGACCCTCCCGGGGCAGGGTGCCATCCTGGGTCGTCGTCCTCGCCGCTGGCCCAGGGCAGCCCGCGCCGGGCCGTCGCAGATGGGGGATTGCCGGGACCCGGCGTTCCGCTTTTGCCCGGCGTTCACCGGGCGCCGCCGCGCGTCCGTTCCCGCCATCCCTCCGGCTCGCGCGGTGCGGCTCGCCCGCCAAGGCGCAACTTGCTACGATTGCCGGTCTGCGCCCCGGCCACGGCCGGCCCCGGTCCCGGAGAATCCTGAATGACCCGTCTGCTCGAACTCCTGATTTCCATGGCGATCGTCGCCGTGCTGTTCCTGATCGTCGGTGCGGTACTGCCGTCAAGCCGCACGCTGACCGAAACGGTCGAGACGAACCGCAAGATGACGATCGTCTACGACACCCTGAACAGCATGCGCCGCTTCGACGATTGGCACGACCTGGCGCTGTACGACCCGAACATGACGTTCGAGCTCTCCGGTCCCGAATCCGGCGTCGGCGCGCGACTGGACTACAGCTCGGACAACCCGCAGGTCGGCAGCGGCAGCTGGGAGATCGTCGAGAGCGTCCCCAACGAGCGCATCGTCTATGACGTCCGCAACAGCCATCGCGGCGACAACAAGCGTTACGAGATCCTGCTGGAGCCCACCGGCCGCAGCGGACGCAACGTGCAGATCACGCAGAAGTACCGCGTCGACTACGGCTGGGACCTGCTCGGCCGCTATTCGGGGCTGTACGTGGCCCGCAACGTTGGCGACTCGATGGAGCGCAGCCTTGGCCGCCTGACAAACATGCTGGCGACGGTGCCGAACGTCGACTACCGCGTCGAGGGCAGCAAGCTGACCGGATTGGCGGCCGTCGACCGCCCGGCCGAGCACCTGCTGGTGGTCCCGGCGGGCGCGGTCGAGCGCAACAACGAGAAGATCAAGGAATCGATGAAGTCCAACATGGAGTGGATCAAGCGCACCCTGGACGCCAACGGCCTCGTCGCCGCCGGCCCGATGCGCATCGTTTCCACCGAACTGGGCCGCGAGAACTACACCTTCGACGTCGCCCAGCCGGTACGCCGCCGCGGCACCGGCGAGGCCGCTGCCGATGATGCCGGCGACGATGGCGATGAGCCGGCCCCGCAAGCGCTGGCGTCTGCCGACGAGCCGCTGGAAGGCCTGGAGCTGCTGGGCCCCGTGGTCTATACGCAGGTGCCCCCGACGCGTGCCGCGAAGGCGGAGTACACCGGATTCATGGCGGAGCTGGACAACGTGCGCAATGCATTGCGCGCCTGGGCGGTGACCCAGGGGTACGAGGTCACGGACCGTCCCTACGAGGTGTACGAGAACGGCATCGACAAGGCCTTCACCGCCGAGGGCGAGTACGAGGTCTACTGGACGATCAAGGGACCGAAGCAATAAGCAGCGACCGGCAAGCACCGTCGTGTTGCCAGGAACGCCGCATCCATGGATGCGGCGTTTCGCTTTGTGCCATGCGGAGTCGGTGAGCCGGGTGCCGGATCCCGAACGGCGCGAGGTTGCGCGACGCGCGCTGGGCTCGGCGGGCGCGGCGGTTGCCGCCTTGTCGATCGCCTTGGCCGCATACGCGGCGCATGGGGCCGGCGATGCGCAACGCGACACGCTGCAGTTGGCCGCCGTGCTCGCCCTGGTGCATGGCGTCGCGCTCGTCGTGCTCGCGCCCCGGCCGGGGCGCCGGCTCGGGCTGCTGGCGCTTGGAGTGTTGCTGCTCGGCACGCTCCTGTTCGCCGGCTCCATCGCGCTCGCGGACCTGGCCGGGATCGCCCCACGCCTCGCGCCCGTGAGTGGCGCGTTGCTTGCCCTGGGTTGGTTGTTGCACGCCATCGAAGCCTGGAGGAGCTGATGCCACGGTTCAGGCGGGGATTCGATACCGAGGCCGCCTACACGCACCTGGCCCGTGCCGACCGCAAGCTCGGCGCCTGGATGAAACGCATCGGGCCCATCGCGCCGGACCCGCGTTGGCGCAAGTCCTTCGATCCGGTCGATGCACTGGCGCGCGCGATCCTCTACCAGCAGCTCAGCGGCAAGGCCGCGGCGACCATCGTCGGGCGCGTCGAAGCCGCGATCGGCAGCACCCGCTTCCATGGCGACACCCTCGGCCGGGTTGACGACGCCGGACTGCGTGCCTGTGGCGTGTCAGGCAACAAGGCCAGGGCACTGCGCGACCTCGCGCAACGCGAAGCCGCCGGCGAGATTCCCGATCCGCGCCGGATGTCGGCCATGGGCCAGGACGCCATTATCGAGGCCCTGGTGCCGATCCGTGGCATCGGCCGGTGGACAGTCGAGATGATGCTGATGTTCCGGTTGGGCCGCCCCGACGTGCTTCCGGTCGATGACCTGGGCATCCGCAAGGGGCTGCAGGCGGTCGACCGGCTCGACGTGCTGCCCAAGCCGCGCGCGCTGGTCGAGCGCGGCGAGCGCTGGGGGCCATATCGCACCTACGCCAGCTTGTACCTGTGGCGGATCGCGGATGCGGCGGCGGCCGGCACGACCGCCAGCCGGTCGCAGGATTGACCTCGGCCTTCAGGGCGCCTGCGCGGCCCGCATCCGCGAGCCGCTCAGGACCACCAGCAGCACGCCGCCGAGGACCGCGGCCGAACAGGCCACCAGGCGAAGGCTGAGCACTTCGGCCAGCAAGGCGACCCCGCCGAGCGCGGTCAGCACCGGCACGCTGAGCTGGAGGATCGAAGCCCGCAATGCGGACAGCCGCGGAAGCACCGCGTACCACACCGCGTAACCCAGCCCCGAGGCGAGCGCGCCCGAAGCGGCGGCGAGAGCGATTCCCGAGGGATCCAAGGACAGGCTCCCGGAAGCGGCCAGCGCCAGAAGGGCCGCGAACGGCAATGTCCGCAGGAAGTTGCCTGCGGTTTCGCCGAGGGGATCCAGCGCCCGCCCTCCCCGCAGGGAATAGGCGCCCCAGGCGATGCCCGCGCCGACCATGGTCAGCGCGCCATCGAGCGGTGGGGCCGTGGCCCCTGGCAACAGCAGGGCGGCCAGCCCGACGAGCGCTAACGCGAAGCCCGCCAACTGGATCGCCCGGAAACGCTCGCCCCGCGCCATCCCGGCACCGATCATCGTCGCCTGCACCGCGCCGAACAGCAGCAAGGCGCCGGTGGCGGCGGACAGCTGCACGTAGGCGAACGAGAACGCCGCGGCGTACGCGAACAGCGCAATGGCCGACGGCCAGTTGCCGCCGCCCCCGCCCGTGGAGGCCGAATGCCGCATCCGGAGCAGCACCCAAAGCACGAGCGCCCCCGAGGCGAGGCGGACCACCGTGAAGCCCGCGGCGTCCATTGCAGTGCCGGCCAGCGCCGCACGACACAACAGCGAGTTGCCCGCGAACGCGAGCATGGCCAGGCTTGCGAGGGAGGCCGTCCTGCCATCGAGGCTGGCGTGCGAGGCATTCATGGGCTGCGCCGATTGTCGCATCGGGGTCGGCATGCGACGCGGGCGGCATCCGCCATCCGGATCACGATGCCCGGACGTGGGCCCCGGACGATGGCTGCAGCGCGATCAGCAAGCCGCGCGCCGCATTGAAGCGGTCGCCGGGTTCCGGCAGGTCGAGGGTGACCCGGAGTTTGTCCGGGCCGTCCATCCGGTAATGCTTCGGTTGTCCCTGGATCATCCGGATGACGGCCATCGGATCGACGTCCGGCTTCTCGACGAACTGCACCCGCCCGCCGTTGGGACCGAGGTCGAGCTTGCGGATTCCCAGCGCCGTGGCCTGCAGCTTCAGCTCCGCGGTCTGGAAGAGGTGCTTGGCGGCCTCGGGCAGCAGGCCGAAACGATCGATCATCTCCACCTGCAGCTCGCGGAGTTCGTCGGGCGAGCGGGCGGAGCTGATCCGCTTGTACAAGGTCAGGCGGGTGTGCACGTCGGGCAGGTAATCCTCTGGAATCAGCGCGGGCACGTGCAGCACCACGTCGGCACCGTGGTCGTGCGCGGCGTCCAGGTCGGGGAGCTCGCCACGCTTGATCGAGCGCACCGCGCGCTCGAGCAGCTCGGTGTAGAGGCTGAACCCCACCTCGGCCATCTGCCCGCTCTGGTCCTCGCCCAGCAGTTCGCCTGCTCCACGGATCTCGAGGTCGTGGGTGGCCAGGGTGAAGCCCGCGCCCAGCTCGTCCATCGCCGCGATCGCATCGAGCCGCTTGCGGGCGTCGCTGGTGATCGAGCGCTTGTCGGGCACCACCAGGTAGGCGTAGGCGCGATGGTGCGAGCGGCCGACGCGCCCGCGCAGCTGGTGCATCTGCGCCAGGCCGAACCGGTCGGCGCGATTCATGATGATGGTGTTCGCGTTGGGGATGTCGATGCCGGATTCGATGATGGTCGTGCACAGCAGGACGTTGAAGCGCTGCTTGTGGAAGTCGAGCATCACCCGTTCCAGCTCGCGCTCGGGCATCTGCCCGTGTGCGACGCCGATGCGCGCCTCCGGGACCAGCGCCTCCAGTTGCCGTTGCATGCGGCCGATGCTTTCGACGTCGTTGTGCAGGAAGTAGACCTGGCCGCCGCGCGCCAGTTCGCGCTGGAACGCTTCCCGCAACAAGGCATCGTCCCAGGGCACGACAAAGGTCTGCACCGCCAGCCGGTGGGCCGGCGGCGTGGCGATGATCGCGAGGTCGCGCAGGCCGGCCATGGCCATGTTGAGCGTGCGCGGGATCGGCGTGGCGGTCAGGGTGAGCAGGTGCACGTTCGCGCGCAGGGCCTTCAGCGCCTCCTTCTGGCGCACGCCGAAGCGTTGTTCCTCGTCGACGATGACCAGCCCGAGGTCCTTGAAGCGCACGTCCTTCTGCAGCAGGCGGTGCGTGCCGACGATCACGTCCAGCGTGCCGTCGGCGATGCGCGCGATCTCGGCCTTGATCTCCTTGGGCGTCTTGAAGCGCGACAGCACCTCCACGCGGATCGGCCAGTCCGCGAACCGGTCGGCCATCGTCCGGTAGTGCTGTTCGGCCAGCAGGGTGGTGGGCACCAGCACGGCCACCTGCTTGCCGGCGGTGGCGACGGCGAAGGCCGCGCGCACCGCCACTTCGGTCTTGCCGAACCCCACGTCGCCGCAGACCACGCGGTCCATCGGCTGCGAGGACTGCAGGTCGTGGAGCACGGCTTCGATCGCCGTGTGCTGGTCCGGCGTTTCCTCGAACGGGAAGGTGGCGGCGAAAGGCTCGTAGAGGCTGCGGTCGACGTCGATCGCCAGCCCGGCGCGGGCCTGGCGCTTGGCCTGGATTTCCAGCAGCTCGGCGGCGACGTCGCGGACTTTTTCGGCGGCCTTGCGCTTGGCCTTGGTCCATTGCTCGCCACCCAGCGAGTGCAAGGGCGCGGTCTCCGGCGACGCACCGGAGTACCGGCTGACCAGGTGCAGCTGGGCGACGGGCACGTACAGCCGGTCGCCCTTGGCGTATTCGATGTCCAGGTATTCGCCGGTTTCGCCGCCGGCCTCCAGCGTCACCAGGCCCCGGTAGCGGCCCACGCCGTGGTCCTCGTGCACGATCGGCGCACCCTCGGAGAGCTCGCCGAGGTCGCGGATGATCGCCTCGGGTTCCCGGCCCGCCCGCTTGCGTCGCCGCGGCTGCAACGCGCGCTCGGGGAACAATTGGCGCTCGGTGAGCACGGTGACCTGCGGGGTATCGAGCGCGAACCCGTCCTCGAGCGGGGCGACGCCGATGGCGAATCGCGGCGCGTCGCCCGACGCGGGCGCCGGGAGGAAGTCCGACCAGGCTTCGACGACTTGCGGGGACAGCTCGGCAGCCCGCAATACTTCCAGCAGCGCCTCGCGGCGGCCGGCGGAATCTGCGGCGACCAGCGCGCGGCCCGGATACGCGGCAAGGAAGGACTTCAGTGCGGCCGCCGGTGCGGCGTCACGGGCCGCGATCGGGAGATCCGGAGCGGGCTGGTCGCCGAGCGGCTGGGCATCGGCGTAGCGGGGATGCTCCGGGCCGCAGACCTCGATGCGCCGACCCTCGTTGAGCCGCTCCCGCAACGCATCGGGCGGCATCCACAGCATGTCGGGGGGCAGGATCGGTCGCTCGATGTCGTGGCGGCGCTGCTCGTGGCGTTCGCCGGTCTGCTTCCAGAACTGGTCTGACGCGGACAGTGCTCCATCGCCGACCACCGGCAAGGTGGATGCATCCATGTAGTCCAGCAGGGTCGCGGTTCCGCCCTTGCGCGATGCATCGAAGAACAGCGGCAGGTAGTACTCGATGCCCGCCGGCGCCGCCCCGGCCTTGAGGTCCTGGTACAGGGCGCTGCGGCGGGTATCGATGTCGAAACGCTCGCGCAGCGCGGACATGGCGCGTTCGATGCCGGCCTCGTCGAGCGGGATCTCGCGGCCTGGCAGCAGGCGCACGGCCTCGACCTTGTCCAGGGAGCGCTGCGTTTCGGGGTCGAATGCGCGGATCGTGTCGATGGCGTCGTCGAACAGCTCCACCCGGTACGGCGCGTCGGCGCCCATCGGAAACACGTCCAGCAAACCGCCCCGGACCGCGAAATCGCCGGGGTCGAATACCTGCGGCACGTTGCGGTAGCCGGCCGACTCCAGCCGGCGCTTCTCGGCATCCATGTCCAGGCGTTGCCCCGTGCGCACGTCGAAGGTATTGCCGATCACGTACGACAGCGGCGCCAGCCGTTGCATGAGCGTCTGCACCGGCACCACGACGACGCCGCGTCGCAGGGTGGGCAGGCGATGCAGGGTGGCCAGTCTCCGGGAGACGATGTCCGGATGCGGGCTGAACTGGTCGTACGGCAGGGTTTCCCAATCCGGGAACGGCAGGACCGGTAATCCGGCGTCGCCACCGGCCAGCGTGCGCAGATCCGATTCCAGCTGGTGGGCGCCGTGGTTGTCGCGGGCGATGGCCAGGAGCGGACCGTCGTGCGCCTCGGCGGCACGCAGCACCATCCATGCGTACGCGGACACGCTCGCGGGCAGGCGCCAGTACGCACGCGGGCGACCGGCCTGCGGCAGCGGTGGGGGGGTGGAGTGGGGGGAAGACATCGAACCGCCGATTTTAGCCGATGCCCGCGTCGCGGCCGGCTGGCCTGGCCAGCGTGATCAACCCTGCCAGCGCTCCCGCTTCCCCCAGGCCGGGCACGTCCCGGCGCTACGCCGGCTGCAGGTCCAGGACCACGCGGGCCAGGCCAGGCGAATCGCCCTCCTCGCGCCGGAAGCCCAGCGACTCCAGCAGGCCGAGCATGGCCTGGTTGCTTTCCAGCACGTCGCCGCGCAGCCGCTCGAGGTCCTTGCCGCGCGCCCAACGCACGAGGCGACGCATGAGGTGGCGCCCGAGCCCCATTCCTGAAACGTAATGGCTGACCAGGATGGCGAACTCGGCATCGCGCGTCCCGTCGATGATCGAGGCGCGCGCGACCCCGCCGATCAGTGCCTCCCCGGGGGGCAGTGGTTCGGCGACGACCAGCGCGAACTCGGTCTTCGGGTTCGGCCGCGTCAGCTTGTGCGCCATCTCCTGCGAGAGTTCCTTCATCGCGTACAGGAAGCGCTGGCGGATTTCATCGGGCTTGAGCAGCTCGAACCCCGCGCGCAAGGTCGTTGCATCGTCGGGACGGATCGGGCGGATGAGCACGTCGCGGCCGTTGGCAAGGCGCAACTCTTCGTGCCACGGCGGTAGGCGGTTTCTGGCGACCATGGCCCATCGTGGCACGAGGCCGCGAGGGCGTCGCGTGAAAGGGCCGTGCGGAGACTATCCGGTGCTTCAGTCCACTCGCTGCGCGACCGGGTCTGAACCCCCTCGCAGCTTGCCGATCGCGGTGACCAGGGCCAGCACGATGGCGCCGGCCACGATCCCGACCGCGGCATTGAACGCGCTGCTCACCAGCCATCCCTGCGGACCCGCGGCGTACGGTTCGATGAAATGCTCCAGCAAGCCGATGCCGTGGACCAGGATGCCGCCGCCAACCAGGAACATCGCCGCCGTCCCGGCCACCGACAGGAACTTCATCAGCCAGGGGGCGCCTCGGAGGATCGCGCGGCCGATCGCTTGGCTGGCGCTGCCGCTGCCTTCGCGCATCATGCGCAGGCCCAGGTCGTCGAGCTTGATGATGCCCCCGACCAGTCCGTAGACGCCGACGGTGATCACCACGGCCACGACGAACAGGACCCCGAGCTGTGTCATGAACGGCTTGTCCGCGACGGTGCCCAGCGTAATGACGATGATCTCCGCGGACAGGATGAAGTCGGTGCGGATGGCGCCTTTGATCTTCCGGTTCTCGAACGCGACCATGTCCACGCTTTCGTCCGCGACGGCCTGGACGAGTTGGGCGTGGTGTTCGGCATCCTTGTCCTTGCTGTGGAGCCACTTGTGGGCGAGCTTTTCCACCCCCTCGTAACACAGGTAGGCACCGCCGAGCATCATCAAGGCCGTGATGATCGGGACGTCGATGCCTTGCCCGTGGAGCCATCGCTCGAGCGCGGCCAATGCCAGCGCCGCCGGGATCAGGATGAGCTTGTTGAGTGACGAGCCCTTGGCGACCGCCCAGACCACGGGCAGTTCGCGATCCGCCTTGACGCCCGAGACCTGCTGCGCATTGAGCGCCAGGTCGTCGCCCAGGACGCCGGCTGTCTTCTTGGTGGCGACCTTGGTCATGACCGCCACGTCGTCCAGCAAGGTGGCGATGTCGTCTAGCAGCGCGAAGAAACTGGAAGCCATGGCGGATGATCCGGTGGGAGCGCGACGATTCTGTCACAGCGCCGATGACGTGGCCGGAAGGGCCTCGGGCAAAGGAAGCCAAGGGGTTCGCCCGCGACTTCAGGCCGGTGGCCGCAACCACTCCATGCGCCACGACGCACCGGCCTCGCCCAGCAGCTCGCAGAGCACGGGCAAGGCGGGAGCCAGCGCCTGCTGCAATTGCCACGGCGGATTGAGCAGCAACAGCCCGCTGCCGTTCATGCGCAGCGGGGAGTCGTCGCGGCGCACCAGCAGCTCGACGACCAGCGCCGACTGCGCGGGCAGGTCGGCTGCGCGCCGCTGGAATGGCTGCAGCGTGCGCCGCAGCTTGATGGGGTACCAGAGCATGTAGCAGGCTTGCGCCCAGCGCCGGAGGCCGGTCCGCAAGGCGGCGATCGCCGCGTCGAATTCGGCAAGCTGGGCCTCGTAGGGCGGATCCACCAGCACCAGTCCACGGGCGATCCTCGCCTGGCCGTGGCGGGGTGGAAGCAGGGCGGGAATGGCGGCATAGCCGTCCCGCGCATGCACCACGACCCGCTTGTCCGCCGAGAACGTGCGCTCCAGCGCCAAGGCCTCGGCGGGCTGCAACTCGCAGCAGGCGATGCGGTCCTGGTCGCGCAATGCATGGGCAAGCAGCCAAGGGGAGCCGGGGTAGGCATGGCGGCCATGCATGGCCCTGCATGCATCGACCGCGGCGAGATAGCGCGCGAGCGCAGGGACGGAGAAGGCCTGGTGGCCGAAGGCCTCCACGCCGCCGGCTGCCTCGCTGGTGCGCCGGGACATCTCGCCGTCCAGGGCGTACAGGCCGCGGCCGGCGTGGGTATCGAGTGCGAACATCGGCGCCGGCTTGGCCACAAGTGCATCGCATACCGCCAGCAGCACGACGTGCTTCAAGACGTCGGCGTGGTTGCCCGCATGGAAGGCGTGTCGGTAGTTCATCGCCGGCGCAGCTTAGCAGCGCCGCAGCTGCGTAGCCTGCAGCGGTCGGAGTCGGCGTTGTAAGCTGCCCCGGGAGTCGAGTTGCCTCGGGGAGCCGATATGCGACGGGTGATGCGCTGGACGGGAATTGCTTTCGGGCTGCTGCTGTTGGCGGTGCTGTTGCTGGTGGCGCACACGATCTGGATGAAGCCGCTGAAGATCGGCTGGTTCTATGAGCGCGTGTTCGCGGAGTTCGCGCTGGAAAACCCGGAAATGATGTCCCGCCTGCGGATGCTGCCGCCTTGGCTGGACTGGTATTCGGACGACCTGACCGATGTTTCGCCGGCACAGCAGGAGCGCTTCGCGGGGCAGGTGCGCGAGGCCCTCGACACCTTGCGCAGCTACGACCGCGGAGCGTTGCCCGCGGACAAGCGCATCGACTACGACGTGCTCGAGTACTTCCTGGCGACGCAGGTCGAGGGCCAGCGCTTCCGGTTCCACGACTATCCGCTGAACCAGCTCCACGGCTTGCAGAACACCTTGCCGGAATTCCTGGCCAATACCCACCAGGTCAAGTCCCCTGGGGAGGCCGACGATTACCTCGCGCGGCTCGGCAAGATCCCGGCGAAGTTCGACCAGCTGCTCGAAGGACTGCGGTTGCGCGAGTCCAGGGGCATCGTGCCGCCCACGTTCGTGGTCGAGAAGGTCCTTGCGGGCATGCGCGCCTTCGTGGCGGTGCCGCCAGAACAAAACGTGCTGTACACGAGCTTCGAGGAGCGACTGGCCGCGCCGGGAATGCAGGGCGTCGACGACGCGGCGCGCGAAGAGCTGCTGGCTGCCGCGCGCGCAGCCATCGCCGACAAGGTGTACCCCGCCTATCGCCAGTTGATCGACTACTACGCGGCGCTCTTGCCCAGGACCGAAGGCAACCGCGGTGTCTGGGCGCTGCCCGACGGCGACGCGTACTACGCCTGGAGCGTGCGCCAGCAAACCACCACCGACATGACGCCGGCGCAGGTGCATGCCCTCGGCCTGTCGGAAGTCGCGCGCATCAGCGCCGAAATGGACGCCATCCTGCGTACGCAAGGGCTGGACGACGGCAGCATCGGCGAGCGCATGCTGCAGCTCGCGCAGCGGCCGGACCAGCGCTACCCGGATACCCCGGAGGCCCGGGCGCGGATCCTCGCGGACTACCAGGCGATCATCGACGAAATCGACGGCGGACTCGAACCCTATTTCGACGTGCGTCCCAAGGCGGGCGTCAAGGTGGAGCCGGTCCCGGCCTTCCGCGAGAAGACCGCGCCAGGTGCGTACTACAACGCCCCGGCCTTCGACGGCTCGCGCCCGGGCATCTTCCACATCAACCTGCGCGACCTTGGCGAGATCCAGAAGTTCGGCATGCGCACCCTGGCCTACCACGAAGCGATCCCCGGCCACCACTTCCAGATCGCGATCCAGCAGGAACTGACCGGCGTGCCGACCTTCCGCCGCGTGCTGCCATTCACCGCCTTCTCGGAGGGATGGGCGCTTTACGCCGAACGCCTGGCGTGGGAACTCGGCTTCCAGGAGCGGCCGCTGGACAACCTGGGCCGCCTGCAAGGTGAACTGTTCCGCGCCGTGCGCCTCGTGGTGGACACGGGCATGCACCACAAGCGCTGGACGCGCGAACAGGCCATCGACTACATGACGGACAAGACCGGCATGCCCCAAAGCGACGTTGTGGCCGAGATCGAGCGCTACCTGGTGATGCCGGGCCAGGCGCTGGCCTACAAGGTCGGCATGAACAAGATCCTGGAGCTGCGTGCGCGGGCGACGGCCGCCCTCGGGGACAAGTTCGACATCCGCCGCTTCCACACCCTGGTGCTTACCGGTGGTCCGATGCCGATGACCTTGCTGGAGCGGCGGGTGGATGCCTGGATCGCGGCGGAGCGGGAACGCTGAGAAACGGGGTTTGCGACCTCGTCCCAGCATGGCCGCCCTCGCGCAGTCTGTGTGCGAGTTCGGGTGCGTCCAGGGAGGCGCCGTTGAATAGCGTCCGGGTGCCGCGGATGCGACGCTTGCATGCGTAGTTCGCCCCCCGAGGCCCGTACCCAAGCGGGTGTCATCGTTCGGTCACATGGCTCTCATGAAGGTGTCAGATTGCTTTTCCACGCTGTGCACCTTCGACGCACACCTGACGTTCCCTCGGCGCCGAGGCGCCGGACTCGATCCCTCCACTCACCAGGAGTTCCAGCATGCCGTTTTCGCCCCTCGCCGCCGCCCTCGCGGTCTGCCTTGGCACGTTCAGTTTCGCGGCGTCGGCCGCCGATTCCCGGGATGCGGAGATCGCGTTGCTGAAGGAGCAGCTGGCCGCCCTCCAGGCCCAGGTGCAGGCGCTCGAAGAGCGGACCAACGCGCAGTCGGACGTCAATATCGACACCGCGCAGGCCCTGGACGACCTCGCGAACAATTCGGTCAAGGTCGAGACCAAGGGCGGCATCAAGGTGTCGACGGCCGACAAGGCGTTCGAGGCTTCGATCGGTGGGCGTATCCACTTCGATGCCTACGCGTTCGAGCGGGACCAGGCATCGACCACCGGCACCACGGAATTCCGCCGCGCGCGCCTGAGCCTCGCGGGCAAGCTCTACGGCTGGGATTACAAGATGGAGCAGGATTTCGCCACCGGCACCAACCTCGACGGCCTGCGCGACCTTTACATCGCCAGGAGCGCACTGGGCGGCAAGTTCACCATCGGCCAGTTCAAGCCCTACCGGTCGATGGAGGAGCTCACCAGTTCCAACGAGATCACCATGATGGAGCGCCCCTTCGCGTCGGCGACCGGGCTGTACAACGGCCGCCAGTTCCAGCAGGGCGTGGGCTACCTGCGCAGCGGCGACAATTACACCTTCGGCGTCGCCACATTCAACCTGCGCAGTGCCAGCGGCGTGCGCAACGAGGGCACCGGTGCCTCTGCGCGCGTGACCTTCGCGCCGATCAACAACGACGACAGCACCCTGCATTTCGGCCTGTCGGCCAGTACCGAGAACGCGAACAAGGGCTCCGAGAACCTGCAGGCGCGCGCCAGTTACGCGGGGCGCCGGGGGCCGTCGCAGGCCATCGCCACCACCACGGGGCTGAGCGGTGGTTCGGTCGGCACCCTCGGCCTCGAGGCCGCCGGAGCATTCGGCCCCTTGTTCTTCCAGTCCGAATACGCCCGCGCCACCTTCGAGCAGCCCGTGGCGGGCGACCAGGACGTGGAGACGTTCTACGTCATGGGCAGCTGGATGCTTAACGGCGGCCACAAGCCGTACAAGGCCAGCAATGGCGTGTTCGGCTCGCCGAAGGCGACCGACAAGGGCCTGTGGGAGCTGACCGCCCGCTACGACACGATCGCGAACACGGACGTCGCGGGCCTCGAGGTGAGTTCGTGGATCCTCGGCCTCAACTACTACGTCAACCCCAACGTCCGGGTGATGTTCAACTACACCAAGGGCGACAACGAGTTCACCGGCGACGAAACCGGGCAGTACGCGTTGCGCACGCAGTTGAGCTTCTGATCGCGTCGCAGACTGTCTGGCCGTAGCGCCCCGGCAAGCGTCCCGGGGCGTTCTGGTGCCCGCGTAGGCCGCATCTGGCAGCTTCATGTCCGCGTCGCAGCAGCGGTGCCGATGACGTTGCCGGCCAGCTTCTGGGAAATGCTGGTGACGGATTGCGCCCGCCCGCCGCGACATCGACACGCCGCGGGATCGGTGCCGCGCGCGCGGGTTGCGTCGTGTCCGTGTGCGATGGCCGTCAGGGGTCGCCGGGTGTCTTGTGGCGATACAGGCACAGGTCGCGGATCGCGCAGTGCGGGCAGTCGGGCTTGCGCGCCTTGCACGTGTAGCGGCCGTGCAAGATGAGCCAATGATGCGCATCCTGCACAAACCGCTCCGGCACGACCTTCATCAGCCGGTTTTCCACGGCCCTCACGTCCTTGCCCGGCGCCAGCCCCGTGCGATTGGCGACCCGGAAGATATGCGTGTCCACGGCGATGGTCGGTTCACCGAATGCGGTATTGAGCACGACGTTGGCGGTCTTGCGGCCCACGCCGGGGAGCGCTTCGAGCGACTCGCGCGTGCGCGGGACTGCGCCGCCGTGCAGGTCGACGAGCCGGCGGCACATGGCCACCACGTTGGCGGCCTTCGCGTTGTAGAGACCGATGCTGGAGATGTAGCGCTTCAGGCCCTCCTCGCCCAGCGCCAGGAGCGCCTCGGGGGTGTTGGCGACGGGGAACAGCCGCCTGGTCGCCTTGTTGACGCCGACGTCGGTGGCCTGCGCCGACAGGATCACGGCGACCAGCAGCTCGAAGGGGGTGTCGTATGCCAGCTCGGTCGTGGGCTTTGGATCGAGGGTGGCCAGCCGCGAGAACAACTCCTCGACTTCGCCAGGGCGCAGGACCCGTCGCCTTGCCTTGCCTGTGTTCACGGTTTCCGAAGCGCCTTCGCCTTCGCACGGGCGAGCGCGGCGGCGGCGGCTGGGGGGAGCGGGGGACTCGACGCTGGCGCACCTGACGCTGGCGCGCCCCGCGCGAGCCGCTCTGCCGCTCGGCGCGCGAGCCGGGCTTCTCGGGCGCGATGACGCTCCCTCGCAGCCCAGGCGCCACGCAGCTTCTCCTGCGCGGCCGCGAGCAGCGCGCGATCCCGTGCGTTCGCGATGGCGGCGGGATCGCAGGCCATCAGTCCCGATTCGATGGCGGCATCCAGCTCGTCGCCGCGTACCAGCGCGAGTAGCCGGTCGATATCCGGGGCGGCGGAATGGCGCGCGTCCACCGGGACTAACGGTTGTCGAACGCGGGCTTGCGGCGCTCCAGGAAAGCCGCCATGCCCTCGCGAGCATCGTCGCTGGCGAAAACCAGGCCGAACTGCGCGCTTTCGTACTCCAGACCGTCATCGAGGCTGCATTCGCCACCAACCATCACCGCGTCGAGGATGGCGCGCATCGCCAACGGAGCGCCCTGTGCCAGCTTGCGCGCGAGCTGCATGGTCTCTTCCTCGAGGGATTCCGCGGCGACCACGCGGTTGACCAGGCCCAGCTGCAGGGCGCGCGCCGCATCGATCGGCGCACCGGTCAGGCAAAGCTCTAGCGCCGCCGCGCGACCGACCAGTCGCGGCAGTCGCTGGCTCCCGCCGAAGCCCGGCAGCAGTCCGAGGGTGACCTCGGGCAGGCCCAGCTTGGCACTGTCCGCCGCGATGCGGAGGTGGCAACACATCGCCAACTCGAGGCCGCCACCAAGCGCGAAGCCATTGACCATCGCGATCACGGGCTTTGGCATGCGCTCCACCCGCCGCATCATCCGGGTCCCGAGCAGGGAGAAGTCGCGTGCTTCGGCCGGGCTGAGCCCGGCCATCTGGCTGATGTCCGCGCCGGCCACGAAGGCCTTCGGTCCGCTTCCTGTGAGGACGACCACGCGCACGGAGGCATCCTGGGCGGCGGCGTCGAAGGCCTCGTCGAGGGACCTGAGCGTCTCGCGATCCAGTGCGTTCAGCTTGTCCGGTCGGTCGACGGTGATGACGCGGACGGCGCCATGATCGGTGGTCTGGAGGGGGTTCTGGGTCATGTCTGGCTCTTGAAGGGCGTCGGCCTGCCGCGGAACTTGTCGCCGCTGGCGGGGGTCGGTGTGGGTGGCGTCAGTGGCGGTTAAGCCCTGCCGCCGCTATCCTAGCGTGTCATCGTATCTGGTCTGCATGGGGCGGCTCGACCGCCCCGAATCTTGATCGGACCCCCACCGGAACCCCTCTGGAGAGTCACTGAATGAAATTGCGTTTGCTCGCCGCCGCGCTGGCGGCATTGACCCTGGCCGCTGGCGCCGCCACCGCGCAGGACACCCAATCGGAAAAGGGCAAGTTGAGCTACGCCCTCGGTTACGACCTGGGACGCAACCTCGCCGAGAGCGGGGAGCAGGTCGACGTCAACACCGTGGTCCAGGCCGTCCGGGATGGTTTCGCCAAGAAGGACCCGACCGTGCCGGTCGACCAGTTGCGCTCCGCGGTCGAGGGCATGCAGAAGCGCCAGCAGGCGCGGATGCAGGCCGAATTCAACAAGCTCGCGGCCGCCAACAAGACCGCCAGCGACGCGTTCCTGGCGCAGAACAAGGCCAAGTCCGGCGTCAAGACCCTGCCCAATGGCGTGCAGTACCGCGTCATCGAAACCGGCAATGGCGCCAAGCCGACGATGAACAGCGACGTGCAGCTCCAGTACAAGGGTTCGTTGCCCGACGGCACGGTGCTGATCGACACCTCGCAGGCACGTGAAGGCCAGCCCGCTGGTCCGGTGAGCATGAAGGTCAGCCAGATCCCGCTGGTCGGGCTTCGCGATGCGCTGGCGCAGATGCCGGCTGGGTCGCGCTGGGAAGTCGTGATCCCGGGTGACAAGGCCTATGGCACCAACATGCAGGCCGGCCGGATGGCCAACCAGGCCGTTGTATTCGACGTCAAGCTGCTCAGCGTCAAGTGAGCCACTGGCGCATGCGCGCCAGCAGGCACCCCGCTCTGGTCACCGCCGGAGACTGGGTGCCGGCCTGAGTGGAACCCCGTTGCGCCGGCCCCCGTGCCGGCGCAATCTTTTTGTGGGCCGCGACGCGCCCCCGGGCCGAGAATCCATCGATGCAATCGCCATCCCATTTCCGTGCCGTGCTCAGCCCGTGCATCGGCGTCTGTACGCTGGGCGAGGACGGCCTGTGTCACGGCTGCCACCGCACCACCGCCGAAATCGCGCGCTGGGGGCAGATGGACGACGACGAGCGCCTCACCTTGATGGAAGCCGTCCTGCCGGAACGGGAATCCCGGCGCAGCGCGTGACATCCGTCGTGTTCTCCCGCGGAGCCTTGCAAGCCGCCCTGCATCCACTGGCTGCGGTACCGAGGGGCCAAGGGTGGAACCTCGCGGAGCTCTCCGGCTTGCTGCCGCCGGATGCGGCCCTGGTCGAGGCGGCCGTCCTGGTGCCCCTGGTGGAGCGGGATGTGCTCAGCGTGTTGCTGACGCGTCGAACCGACGCTTTGCGCCATCACGCCGGACAGGTCAGTTTCCCGGGGGGGCGGGTGGATGGAAGCGACGATGGCCCGGTGGCCGCGGCGCTGCGGGAGGCGCGGGAGGAGATCGGACTGGCGCCGGCCCAGGTGGAGCTGCTCGGGTTCCTCGACCCCTTGGCCACGATCACCGGCTACCGGGTGCTGCCGGTGGTTGCCCACGTGGCGTCGGATTTCGTCGCGGTGCCGGAACCCGGCGAGGTGGCAGAAGTGTTCGAGGTTCCCCTGGACTGGCTGCTCGAGCCGGCAAACCTGCAACACATCGAATTCCAGTTCCAGGGGGGAAAGCGGCGCGTGCTGGAATTCAGCCGCCATGCCGACGCGGCCGGACAGCGGATCTGGGGCGCGACGGCTTCGATCCTCTACAACTTGCGCGAGCGTCTTTGCGCTGGCGGCCCGGGAAGCGGCCAGTGAGCGGGTGGTCGACCCTGGTCCAGGCGGAGGCGCTGGCGCCGGCCTTGTCGAGCGACGCGCTCGTGGTGTTGGACTGCAGGCATTCGCTGGGCCGGTCCGATGCGGGGTTGGCCGAATTCCACGCCGGCCACCTCCCGGGCGCCCTGCACGCGGACATGGACCGCGACTTGTCCGGCCCGCATCGACCGGGCGCGGGTCGCCACCCTTGGCCCGATGCCGCCCGGTTCGCCGAGCGCCTGGCGGCGTGGGGCGTGACGCCAGGGCACCAAGTGATCGCCTATGACGCCGGCGACGGCGCCTTCGCCGCGCGACTGTGGTTCCTGCTGCGCGCGTTCGGCCATGCGCGTGTGGCTGTGCTCGATGGCGGATGGGCCCGCTGGCAAGCGCTGGGCCTGCCGGTCGAAACTGCCGTGCGCATCCCGACGGCCGCCCGCTACAACGGGACCTTCGACGCCACGCGGCTGCTGGGCGCGGGCGAGGTCGAAATCCACGTGGCGACGGGTGGACTGCTGGTCGATGCCCGTGCCCGGGAGCGCTTTCGTGGCGAGGTCGAACCGATTGACGCCAAGGCCGGGCACGTGCCTGGTGCCGCCAATCGTCCCTTCGCGGACAACGTTCGCGATGGCCGTTTCAAGCCTGCCGAAGAGCTCGCCGGTGAATTCGCCACCCTGCTGGATGGGCGCATGGCGACCGAGCTGCTCGCGATGTGCGGCTCGGGCGTGACCGCATGCCACCATCTCCTGGCGATGGAGCACGCGGGCCTTCCGGGGGCCAGGTTGTTCACCGGATCCTGGAGTGGATGGATCGAGGACCCGTCGCGCCCGATCGCGACCGGCGACGCCTGATCCTCCGGGCACGGAATTGATGGCCGATGCATTCGACGCCTTGTGCAGCACCAATGGCAGGGGCGGAGGGTGCCGGCGATCGGACGTGCGTTGTTCGGGCGACGCGGACCGGCGCTACTTCCCCAGCTTCGCCACCAGCGCGCGCAGCCCGGCCTGGGTGTCGGGGTCGTTCCAGTCGTCGACGAACCTGTCCAGCGGGACGGCTTCTGGCTGCAACGCCGCCGCCAGGTCCGCGCGGGCGAGGGCGCGCGTCTGCAACATCGGCTTGCGCGGGAGTTCCAGCAACGCCTTCAGCCAATGGACGGCACGCGGGACCACGTCGTCGATATCCACCAGCTCGTCGACCAGTCCCAAAGACAGGGCGCGCTCGGCTTCCACCATTTCACCGGCAACCAGCAGCCGCTCCGCGCGATGCGGGCCGACCACCCGGCGCATCAGGTGCTGGATGCCCTCGGGGACCGCGAGGCCGACCTGGCTTTCGTTGAGGCCGATGCGGAACGGGCCGCTGGCCATGATCCGGTAGTCGCAGCAAAGTGCGAGCACGCAGCCCCCCGCGGGGGCATGCCCGGCGATCGCGGCGACCACGGGCACGGGAGATTCCGCGAGCGCGCGCGCGGCGCCGAAGAATTCGCCCCATGCCGCCTTCAGGGCGCTCCTGTCGGCCAGGGACAGGAGGTGGGGAACGTCGAGTCCGGCGGAAAACACCTTGGGTCGCCCGGACAGGACCAGGCCGGCTGCGCCGGATCCGACGGCGGCGGCGATGGCCTCGCGAAGCGCCACGCAGAGGTCCGGGTTCAATGCATTGACCGGCGCACGCGCCATGTTCAATTCGCGGACCACGCCGTGGTCGTGGATCTGGATCAGTTCGGGCATGGCTCGGTCCATCCGGCAGTCGTCGCTATCATAGGCCCATGAACCCGCGGACCCTTCCTCAACTGGCCTTCCTCGTCGCCATCGCGCTTGCCGGCGCGTTGGCGGCGGTCCAGGTGCAGGCGGCCGGGCGGGACTGCGTGCCGGCCGTGCGCGATGCATGGGTTCGATTGCCGCCGGTGCCAATGCCGATGCTGGCCGGGTTCGGGCGAATCGAGAATGCCTGCGCGGCGTCCGTGGTGATCGTCGGCGTCCGCAGTGCTGCATTCGGGGGCGTGGAACTGCACGAATCCAGCGTGGCCGATGGCATCAGCCGCATGCGCGCGGTGCCGCGGCTGCGCCTGGCGCCGCGGACCACGCGACGGATGCAGCCCGGTGGGCTGCACCTCATGCTGCTGCGGCCCAGGACGATGCCTGCGGTGGGAGACACGATCGCGGTGGACTTCGACTTGTCCGACGGCCGGACGCTGCGGGGCGAGTTCGTGGTGCGCGGCGCGGACGGCCGCTAGGCGCGCACTGCCCAAGCGCGAGCGGTCGTTGCGCGCGGTGCGATCGCTTTCCAGAAGTGCGCCCGCTTTACACACCGGCAGTCGCTGCCAGTGGGATTTGGTCGATGCCGCGCGCGGCTTGCTCGATTGAAGAGCCGAAGATTCGAGAGATATACGGATCAGGGCCGGCAGTGAGCGTGCCTGTCGCTATCGCGGTCGAACCCGCCCAGGCAGGCGCCTGCCGCCGAGTTCGATCATTGCCCCGCGCGCGGCTTGCGCCAGTGTATGACCTACGATTCGACCGATGTGCGGATCAGGTCCGGCAGGGAGCATGGCCGGCCAGTGCCTCGGTCGATCCCGCCCATGCAGACGTCTGCCGTCGGGTTTGGTCGATGCCGCGCGCGCGGCTTGCGGCAGTGAAGCGCCTATGACTCGACCGATGTCCGGACGGCGGCCGGCAGGCAGCAGGGCCGGCCAGTGCCTCGGTCGATCCCGCCCAGGCAGGCGCCTGCCGTCGGGTTTGGTCGATGCCGCGCGCGCGGCTTGCGGCGGTGAAGTGCCTATGACTCGACCGATGTCCGGATGACGGCCGGCAAGGAACAGGGTCGGCCGGTACCTCGGTCGATCCACACCATCACCACATGCCCATCAGCATGCAGGATGTCCGTGCCCGCTTCCCGCGAGTCCCGCGCAGCCACGATCCGGTGCCCGATGGTCAGGCTGCTGTTGCCCACCCGTTGGCAGGTCAATTCGACCGCGATCTCGCCGGGATAGGCGATGGGCTGCCGGTAGTTCATCTGCACCGCGGCCAGCAGGGGCGCCACCGACGCGTTCATCCATTCGCCACCCAGCGAGTCGAGCCAGCGGATCCGCGCTTCCTCCAGATAGGTCATGAAGGTGGCGTTGTTGACATGGTTGAAGGCGTCCAGGTCACGCCAGCGAAGCGCAACCGGCAGCCTGTAGAGCACCCGGGCCTGCAGATCCCCGCTCATGCGGCCGTCTTCCGGCGCGATTTCTTCCGCGGCATGCCCAGGGTCTTGGCGAGGAACTGCCCGGTGTAGGACCCGGCCATGCCGGCCACTTCCTCCGGCGTGCCCTCGGCGATGATCCTGCCGCCACGATGGCCGCCGTCGGGGCCGAGGTCGATCACCCAGTCGGCGGTCTTGATCACGTCCAGGTTGTGTTCGATCACGACGACTGTGTTGCCATCGTTGCGCAGCTTGTGCAGGACCGCGAGCAGGTGCTCGATGTCGTGGAAATGCAACCCCGTGGTCGGCTCGTCGAGGATGTAGAGCGTGCGCCCGGTGTCGCGCCGCGACAGCTCCTTCGACAGTTTCACGCGCTGCGCCTCGCCGCCGGACAGCGTGGTCGCGGACTGGCCGAGCTTGATGTAGCTCAGGCCCACGTCGGACAGGGTCTCCAGCTTGCGGCGGATGCTCGGCACCGGCTCGAACAGCTCCAGCGCGTCCTCGACGGTCATGTCGAGCACCTGGTGGATGTTGTGGCCCTTGTAGAGGATCTCCAGCGTCTCGCGGTTGTAGCGCTTGCCGTGGCAGACGTCGCAGGGCACGTACACGTCGGGCAGGAAGTGCATCTCCACCTTGATCAGGCCGTCGCCCTGGCAGGCCTCGCAGCGGCCCCCGCGCACGTTGAAGCTGAAACGCCCCGCCGCGTAGCCGCGCGCACGGGATTCGGGGACCTGCGCGAACAGTTCGCGCAGCGGCGTGAACAGGCCCGTGTAGGTCGCCGGGTTGCTGCGCGGCGTACGGCCGATCGGTGACTGGTCGATGTCGACCACCTTGTCGAACAGGTCGAGCCCCTCGACCTCGCGGAACGGCGACGGCTTGTGCGACGCCCCGTTGATCTCGTTCGCGGCGAGCTTGTACAGGGTGTCGTTGATCAGGGTGGATTTCCCGGACCCGGACACGCCGGTGACGGCGGTGAACAGGCCGGTGGGGATGGCGAGGTCGACGTCCTGCAGGTTGTTGCCGCGTGCGCCACGCAGCTTGAGCACCATCTTCGGATTGGCCTGGTGGCGCTTGCCCGGGACCTCGATCTCCCGCTTCCCGCTGAGGTATTGCCCAGTCAGCGAGCGCGGGGCCTGCAGGACATCCTCGAAGCTTCCCTGCGCGACGATCTCGCCGCCGTGCACGCCGGCGCCGGGTCCGATGTCGACGATGTGGTCGGCCAGGCGGATCGCGTCCTCGTCGTGCTCGACCACGATGACGGTGTTGCCGAGGTCCCGCAGGCGGGTGAGGGTGCCCAGCAGGCGCTCGTTGTCGCGCTGGTGCAGGCCGATGGACGGCTCGTCGAGCACGTACAGCACGCCGACCAGTCCGGCGCCGATCTGGGAGGCCAGGCGGATGCGCTGGGCCTCGCCGCCCGACAGCGTGCCCGCCCTTCGCTCCAGGGTGAGGTAGTCGAGGCCGACATCGACCAGAAACGTCAGCCGTTCGCGGATCTCCTTGACGATCTTGGCCGCGATCTCCCCGCGCCAGCCCGGAAGCTCCATCGATTCGAAGAACTGCAGCGCCTCGTCGATCGGCAACACCACGAGGGAGTGCAGGGGACGCTCGGCAACGAACACGTTGCGCGCGGCGGCATTGAGCCTTGCGCCGCCGCAGTCGGGGCAGGGCTGTTCGCTGATGTACTTGGCCAGCTCCTCGCGGACGGCCGAGGATTCGGTGTCGCGGTAGCGGCGCTCGAGGTTGGGCAGGATGCCCTCGAAGCGGTGCCGGCGCTGGCGCCGGCCCCCGGCTTCGGTGACGTAGTTGAAGGTAATGGCCTTGCCACCGCTGCCGAAGAGCACGGCCTGCCGGGAATCCTCCGGCAGTTCGTTCCACGGCGTGTCGACGCTGAAGCCGTAATGCCGCGCCAGCGACTGGATCAGCTGGAAGTAATAGGCGTTTCGCCGGTCCCAGCCGCGCACGGCGCCCGCCGCGAGCGACAGTTCCGGGTGCACCACCACCCGCTCCGGATCGAAGAACTGGCTGTTGCCCAGGCCATCGCAGGTCTGGCAGGCGCCGACGGGCGAATTGAAGGAAAACAGGCGGGGTTCGAGCTCCGGCAGGGAATAGTCGCAGACGGGACAGCTGTACTTCGAGGAGAACAGCAGGGGTTCTGCGCCGGGTTCGTCGATCGCCTGAACCGAAGCCATGCCGTCGCCGAGCTTGAGCGCGGTCTCGAAGGATTCGGCGAGGCGCTGCTTGAGGTCGTCGCGGACCTTGAAGCGGTCGATGACGGCGTCGATGCTGTGCTTCTGGCGCAGGGCCAGCTTCGGCACGTCGTCGATCTCGTGGAGCTCGCCGTCCACGCGGACCCGCACGTAGCCCTGGGCGCGGAGCTGGTCGAACACCTGCGCGTGCTCGCCCTTGCGTTCCCGCACCACGGGCGCGAGTAGCATCCAGCGCTTGCCGGCATCCAGCGCCAGGACCTGGTCCACCATCTGGCTGACGGTCTGCGCCTCGAGCGGATAGTGGTGGTCCGGGCAGCGGGGCTGCCCCACCCGGGCGTAGAGCAGCCGGAGGTAGTCGTAGATCTCGGTGATCGTGCCGACGGTGGAACGCGGGTTGTGCGAGGTCGACTTCTGTTCGATGGAGATCGCCGGGCTGAGGCCCTCGATGTGGTCGACGTCCGGCTTCTCCATCACGCTCAGGAACTGGCGAGCGTAGGCCGACAGGGACTCGACGTAGCGGCGCTGGCCCTCGGCATAGATGGTGTCGAAGGCCAGCGAGGACTTCCCGGACCCCGACAGGCCGGTGATCACGATCAGCTTCTCGCGGGGGAGGTCGAGATCGAAGTTCTTCAGGTTGTGGGTGCGGGCACCGCGGATGCGGATGAATTCCATCGCCATCGGGGGGAGCGTCCTTTGACACCTGCGCCGGGCCTGGGCCGGGGGCAGCAGCGGGGCGGGGGCCGGGTCGACCAATCGATCAGCCTAGCGAGCCGTTGATTTGGGGGCAAACCCGTGGATTTGCCAGATCGGGGGCAGGCTGCCAGCTGAACGTCTCAGGGTGCGCGACCCGCCCGAAAACCGTCGTGGGGGCTGGTTGACCCTAACTCGCTGAATCGCCTACAATTCCGCTTCTGTCCGCCCTCGATGGCGGCAGGCGTCAAGCAACATCCAGAAGAACTACAGAAGGAAACACCAGTCATGTACGCAGTTTTGGTCACCGGCGGAAAGCAGTACCGCGTGATGCAGGGCGAGACGATCCGGGTCGAGAAGCTCGACACCGAGGCCGGCAAGGAGATCAGGTTCGACCAGATCCTCATGCTCGGCGACGGTGAGGGCGTCAAGCTCGGCGACGCGCTCAAGGGCGCGACCGTCACCGCCACCGTCAAGTCCCACGGACGCGCCGACAAGGTGCGCATCGTCAAGTTCCGCCGCCGCAAGCACCATCGCAAGCAGATGGGCCACCGGCAGCACTACACCGAAATCGAGATCACCGGGATCAACGGTTCCGGCGACAAGAAGTCGAAGGAGTAATCGGCCATGGCACACAAAAAGGGCGTAGGTTCCTCGCGCAACGGCCGCGACTCGAATCCCAAGTACCTCGGCGTCAAGATGTACGGTGGCCAGGCGATCGAAGCCGGCAACATCATCGTGCGCCAGCGCGGCACCCAGTTCCACCCGGGCATGGGTGTCGGTCTTGGCCGCGACCATACCCTGTTCGCGCTGGTCGACGGCAAGGTCGAGTTCTCGGTCAAGGGCGCCAAGAAGCGTCGCACCGTCAGCGTGGTCGCCGAAGCGTAAGCGCTTCCGCGCCCACCAGCGAAAGGCCCCGCCGCGTGCGGGGCTTTTCGTTTTAGTTGCACGAAACAGTTAAGCTTCCTTTCCCTTTCCAGGTGGGCGCTGTTCGAGCCATCTGCTGCCGTCCTTGGCGTCGCATTGTCGATTCCGGATAGTCCGGCCCGGCCATCCATGGCCGGGTGCCCAGGGGCGCGGCAGACGCATTGACGGCGTCCGCTGAAACGCCCCCTGAGCCCATGAAACTCGTCGACGAAGCTGAAATCACCGTCATCGCCGGCAACGGCGGCAACGGCTGCGTGGGTTTCCGCCGCGAGAAATTCATTCCGCTCGGCGGCCCCGACGGCGGCGACGGCGGCGACGGCGGGAACGTCTGGCTGGAGGCCGACGAAAACCTCAACACCCTGGTCGATTTCCGCCACCAGAAGCAGTTCAAGGCCCAGCGCGGCGAGAACGGCATGGGCCAGCAGAAATACGGGAAGGGCGGCGAGGACACCGTCATCCGCGTCCCGGTGGGCACGCAGGTGGTGAACGTCGACACCGACGAGCTCATCGGCGACATGACCCGTCACGGCGAGCGCCTGCTGGTGGCCAAGGGCGGCAAGGGCGGCCTCGGCAACATGCACTTCAAGAGCTCGGTCAACCGCACCCCGCGCCAGTCGACGCCGGGCGGCGAGGGCGAGCAGCGCACGCTGCAGCTGGAGCTCAAGCTCCTGGCCGACGTCGGCTTGCTGGGGTTTCCCAATGCCGGCAAGTCGACCCTGATCCGCGCGGTGTCCGCCGCGACACCCAAGGTGGCCGACTACCCGTTCACCACCCTGTATCCCAACCTTGGCGTGGTCAGCGTCGAGCCTGCGCGCAGCTTCGTGATCGCGGATATCCCGGGGCTGATCGAAGGCGCGGCCGATGGCGCCGGCTTGGGGGCGCTGTTCCTGCGCCACATCCAGCGGACGCGACTGCTACTGCATCTGGTGGAGGTGGAGCCGCTCGATGGTTCCGATGCCGTCGACCAGGTGCGGGCGATCGAGCACGAGCTGGCGAAGTTCGACGCCGGGCTCATGGACAAGCCCCGCTGGCTGCTGTTGAACAAGGCCGACCTCCTACCACCCGAGGATGCCCGTGCGGCTGCCGATCGCATCATCGAGGCCCTGGGGTGGACCGCGCCCTGGTTCCTGGTCTCCGGCCTCGCGCAGGAGGGTACGCGGCAGGTGATGCTGCAGGTGCAGACCTTCCTCGACCAGCTGGAACCGTCGGGAGACGGCATGGTCGATGGTGAGGATGCGGATGGCGACGTCGATGCCGGCCGCGATGCTGGCTGAGGCCAGCGTGCGCTGCCGCATGGACCGTGCCTGGCCGGTGGCGGCGGGCCGGGAAGGACCTGCGCCGGTGCTGGCGATGGCTTCGCGGGCCAAAGCTGGCCGGGAGCGGATTGGTCGCGGACGTAAGGCTGCCACGGCGATGGAAACGGTCCCGGCTCGAGTCCCCCGCTGCCAAAGCCCTTCCTCGGAAACGTGGGCGGGGGTGGCCGGGGCAACAAAAAACCCGGCGGGTGCCGGGTCTTTTGGGGCTGCGACCGAGGCCGCAACGACTGCGATGGCCTCAGGCGGCCTTCAGCGCCTTGATCCGTGCGGTCAGGCGGCTCTTGTGGCGGGCGGCCTTGTTGCGGTGGATCAGGCCACGGGCACTGAATCGGTCGAGCAGCGGCTGGGCGGTGTTGAAGGCTTCCTGCGCCGCGGCGGCGTCGTTGGCGTCGAGCGCCTTGAGCACTTTCTTGACGGCGGTGCGCAGCTGCGAACGCTGGCTGTTGTTGCGCAGGTTGCGCACGACGGCCTGCTTGGCGCGCTTCTTGGCGGACTTGATGTTGGCCACGATGGGATCCTGGAATCTGGTGTAGGAATGGGGTCTGGGTCAATCCAGCAGGAAAGTATGGCGGATTCAGGGACTTGGGTCAACAATCCCGGCGCCGTGGGGCGGGCTGCGTGAGCAATCCCGACCTCGACCCGCCCCGGCTCGAGCCATCCGCCGGCAGCCCCGGCGGCGGCCCGGGGCCGGTTCGAACCGGCTTGCTGCGTTCCACCGTGGTCTTCAGCGGCATGACCCTGCTCTCCCGGATCGCCGGATTCGTGCGGGACATGCTGCAGGCGACCCTGTTCGGGACCGGCGGGGCGATGAGCGCCTTCATCGTCGCCTACCGGATCCCCAACTTCCTGCGCCGGGTGTTCGCCGAGGGTTCGATGGCGATGGCCTTCGTCCCCGTCCTCAACGAAATCCGGGAGCGCGGCGACAAGGCCGCGTTGAAGGATTTCATCGACCACATGGCCGGTGCGCTCTGCGCCGTGGTGCTGGTGGTCTGCGGCCTGGGGGTCCTGTTCGCGCCGGCGATCACCGGACTGTTCGCGGCCGGCTGGCTGGACGAGCCCGAGAAGTTCGCTCTGACCGCGCACATGCTGCGGATCACCTTCCCGTATCTGCTGTTCATTTCGATGATGTCCCTGGCGGCATCGATCCTGAACAGCACGGGACGGTTCGGCTTGCCCGCGTTCACCCCGGTGCTGCACAACCTGACGATGATCGCGGCCATGTTCTGGCTGGCTCCGCGCTTCGCGGTGCCGCCGGTGGGCCTGGCGTGGGGCGTTCTGATCGCGGGATTCCTGCAGTTGGCCCTGCTGTGGCCGGCGCTGGGCCGGTTGGGTTTGCGGCCCACGCTGAAGCTGGGGTTCGCGCATGGGGAAGTCCGCAAGGTTGCGCGCCTGATGTTGCCGACCCTGTTTTCCTCGTCCGTGGCGCAGGTCAACCTGCTGGTCGGCACGGCATTCGCTGCCCTGCTGGTCGACGGCAGCGTGGACTGGCTCTACTACTCGGACCGGCTCATCGAGTTTCCCCTGGGGTTGTTCGGGGTCGCGCTCGGCACCGTCATCCTGCCGCACCTGTCGCGCCGGCACGCCGCCTCCGACGCCACCGGTTACAGCCAGTCTGTGGATTGGGCCATGCGAATGGCCCTGCTCGCAGGCGTGCCCGCAGGGCTTGGCCTGTTGCTGCTGGCCGAGCCCATCACCGCCACCGTCTACAACTACGGGCAATTCACGGCATTCGATACCCGCATGGCGGCGATCAGCCTCACGGCGATGAGCATCGGCATCCCGGCGTTCATGTTGAGCAAGGTGCTGGCGCCTGCGTTCTACGCACGGCAGGACACCCGCACGCCCATGCGCGCGGCGATCTACACCGTGGTCGTCAACGTGCTGCTGACCGCCGGCCTGACCACGCCGCTGTGGTTGAGCGGCACCACTGGCGCGCATGGCGGCATCGCGCTGGCAACCGCGTTGGCGGGCATCGTCAACGCATGGCTCCTCTGGCGGTACCTGCTGCGCGGCGGCCTGCATCGCCCCGGGCCCGGCTGGGGACGCTTCTGGTTACGGCTGGGCATCGCCTGCCTGGCGATGGCCGTGGCGGTACTGGGCTTGCGGCTGTGGATCGGCGAATGGACCTCGATCGCCGGCGTGCCGGAGCGCGTGGGATGGCTGCTGGTGACGATCGCGTCGGGCGCGGGCGTGTACGCGTTGGCCTTGCTGGCCATGGGGCTGCGCCCGCGCGACCTGCGGCATTGATTCGCGGCGCGCATGCCGGCAGGCGGTGGTCCCCGCCGGTGGCGGGCGCGCCGCGCCGCTATACTTCCGCGTCCTTCTCGATGCGGAGAACCGTCGCGCCCGGCGCGTTCTTCATCCCAGAGCGTTCATGAGCAGGCCCAGTCACCGGCCCGACAACACGTTGTTCCGCGACGCCGAAGGCGGGCTCCTGTGCCCCCGGGGCAGCGTCGTGTGCATCGGTGCGTTCGATGGCCTCCACCTGGGTCATCGCGCCCTCGTCCGGCATGCCGCCATGCGAGGGCGTGAGCTGGGGTTGCCGGTGGTCGCCTTGAGCTTCGAGCCCTTGCCGCGTGAATTCTTCGCGCCCGACGCGCCGCCACCGCGACTGACGCTGCCGCGCGCCAAGTACGAGGGCCTGCGCGGCCTGGGCGCCGACCTTGTCGGCCTGCTGCGTTTCGATGCGGCGATGGCGGCGATGGCGCCCGAGCGCTTCATCGAGGCTGTCCTGGTCCAGCGCCTCGCGACCCGCGAGGTCCACGTGGGGCCCGGGTTCCGGTTCGGCCACCGGCGCGCGGGCGACCTCGCCACGCTGCAGCGGGAGGGCCACCGGCATGGCTTCGTCGCCGGCGAAATCGAGCCGGTACTGCTGGAGGGAGAACGCGTCTCCAGCACGCGCATCCGCGCTGCGCTGCAGGACGGCCGCTTCGACGCCGCCGCCCGCCTGCTCGGGCGTCCGTACGCGATCGGCGGCACGGTGGTCCATGGCCGCCAGCTGGGGCGCAAGCTGGGCTATCCCACCGCGAACCTGCGTTTTGGCGACAAGACGCCTCCACTGCGCGGCATCTACGCCTCACGCGTGCATGGCGTCGGCGACACGCCATGGCCGGCAGTGTCGAGTTTCGGCACCCGGCCGACGATCGGCGGGGTGGAGCCATTGCTCGAGGCGCACCTGTTCGACTTCGATGGCGACCTTTACGGGCGGCGCATCGAGGTCGAGTTCGTCGCCAGGCTGCGCGACGAACGGAAATTCGACGACCTGCCGGCCCTGGTCGCGCAGATGGACCGCGACGCCGCCCAGGCGCGTGGAATACTGAAGCATCCAGCCCAGCGAGCGAGCGCGTGACCGAAGACCCAGGCAAGGACAATCGTTACAAGGCCACGCTGCACCTGCCGGCCACCGAATTCCCGATGCGCGGAGACCTGCCGAAGCGGGAGCCCGAGACGCTTGCGCGCTGGGAAAACGAAGGCCTCTATGCGCGTTTGCGCGATCACGCCAAGGGCAGGCCGCCGTTCGTGCTCCACGACGGACCGCCGTACGCGAACGGCCCGATCCACCTGGGCCATGCGGTCAACAAGATCCTCAAGGACATCATCGTCAAGTCCAGGACCATGGCCGGCTACGACGCGCCCTACGTGCCCGGCTGGGACTGCCATGGCTTGCCGATCGAGATCGCGATCGAGAAGAAGCACGGCAAGGTCGGCCAAAAGCTCGATGCCGCCGCGTTCCGCCAGCATTGCCGCGACTATGCCAACGCGCAGATCGACCTCCAGCGCAAGGATTTCAAGCGCCTGGGCGTGCTCGGCGACTGGGAAAACCCGTATCGCACCCTCGACTTCAAGTACGAGGCCGACGAAATCCGGGCCTTCGCCAGGATCGTCGGCAACGGTCACCTGCAGCGCGGGGTCAAGCCGGTGTACTGGTGCTTCGACTGCGGCTCGGCGCTGGCCGAGGCGGAAATCGAGTACCAGGACAAGCTGTCGCCTGCCGTCGACGTGGCCTATCCGGCGCGCGACCCGCGCGCCGTGGCGGGTGCCTTCGGTGTCGATGGAGTCGATGGCGTCGACATCGCCGTGCCGATCTGGACGACGACGCCGTGGACGCTGCCCGCGTCGCTCGCTGTGACGCTGGGGGCGGAGCTCGATTACGTGCTGGTCGAAGGACCGCCCGTGGATGGCCGCCGACGGTGGTTGTTGCTCGCCGAGGCGCTGGCCGAACGGGCGTTGCAGCGCTATGGCGTCGATACCGTCACGGTCCACGGTCGTGCGAAGGGCAAGGCGCTCGAGCACCTGCTGCTGGGGCATCCGTTCTACGACGATCGCGAGATCCCGATGATCCTCGGCGACCACGTGTCCGACGAGGAGGGAACCGGCGCCGTGCACACCGCCCCGGGGCACGGCCAGGAGGATTTCGCCGTCGGCAAGCAGTACGGGCTGGTCGAGAAGTACACGGCCGCGCAACTCAATCCCGTGGACGGGCGCGGCGTCTACCTGCCGGGCACGCCCCCGGTGGGCGACGCCGAACTGGCGGGCCTGCATATCTGGAAGGCGAACGACGTGCTGGTCGAGGCGCTGCGCGCCAACGGCAGCCTGCTTTCCGGGGCCAGGATGGAACACAGCTACCCGCACTGCTGGCGACACAAGACGCCGGTTGCGTTCCGGGCGACGCCGCAGTGGTTCATCTCGATGGACCGGACCGGCTTGCGCCGCGACGCGCTCGCCGCGATCAAGGACGTGACCTGGTATCCGGCTTGGGGGCAGGCGCGGATCGCGGGCATGATCGAAGGGCGGCCGGACTGGACGATCTCGCGGCAACGCACCTGGGGCGTGCCGATCGCGCTGTTCGTGCACCGCGAAACGGGCGAGCCGCATCCGCGCAGCGTGGAGCTCATGGAGCAGGTCGCGGTGCGCGTCGAGCAGGCAGGCGTCGATGCCTGGTATGCGCTGGACCCGGCGGACCTGCTGGGCGACGAGGCCGGGCAATACGAGAAGGTCACCGACATCCTCGACGTCTGGTTCGATTCCGGCGTCACCCATGAAGCCGTGCTGGCCGAGCGCGGACTGGGCAAGCCGGCCGACCTCTACATCGAAGGCTCCGACCAGCACCGCGGCTGGTTCCAGTCGTCGTTGCTGACCGGCATCGCGATGGACAAGGCGGCACCGTACCGCCAGTGCCTCACCCACGGTTTCACCGTCGACGAGCACGGCCGCAAGATGTCCAAGTCGCTGGGCAACGGCATCGAGCCGCAGGACATCCTGAAGACGCTCGGCGCCGACATCCTGCGCCTGTGGATCGCCTCGGCCGATTACAGCAACGAGATGTCCCTGTCGCAGGAGATCCTCAAGCGGAACGCCGACGGCTACCGCCGCATCCGCAACACCGCGCGTTTCCTGTTGGGCAACCTGCACGGGTTCGAGCCGGACCGGCACCTGCGTCCCCTCGACGACATGGTCGCGCTGGACCGCTGGATCGTGCATCGCGCCCACGAGGTGCAGCAACGGATCACCGAGGCGTACGCGCGCTACGACTTCGCCGACATCGTGCAGGCGCTGTTGAACTTCTGCAGCATCGACCTCGGGTCGCTCTACCTCGATGCCACCAAGGACCGGTTGTACACGATGCCGGAGGATTCGCGCGGGCGGCGCTCTGCGCAGAGCGCCATGTACCGGATCGCCGAGGCCTTCGTGCGCTGGATCGCGCCCGTGCTGAGTTTCACCGCCGACGAGATGTGGCGTTTCCTGCCGCGCCCGCCCGGGGGAGCCCGCGCCGACAACGTCCTGTTCGCGACCTGGTACGACGGCCTGGCGCCCTATCCGGAGGATGCGGCGCTTTCACTGAAGGAGTTCGACGCGCTGCTGGCGCTGCGGGAACAGGTCGCCAAGGTGCTGGAGCCGATGCGCGCCAGCGGGGAGATCGGCGCCGCGCTGGACGCCGAGATCACCCTGCGCTGTGGCGTGTCCGACCAGAACTGGCTCCTGCCGTTGGCCGGGGAGCTGCGTTTCCTGTTCATCAGTGGGGACGTCGCCATCAGTGCCGACGATGCCGCGACTGGCGTCGTCGTCGAAGCGGTTCCGACCCGGAAGCCCAAGTGCGCGAGATGCTGGCAACGCCGCGAGGATATCGGCGGCGCGGCGGACCACCCGTTGTTGTGCATGCGCTGCGTGGACAATGTCGAAGGCCCGGGGGAAGACCGCCAATGGTTCTGATCGCAGGCTTCCCGTGGCCGCTCGACGGTCGGCTCCGTGCCACGCGCCCCTTGCCGGCCCTGGCGCCCGGGGTGGCGTCCCGCGATAGGCAGGGGGAACGATGATGGATGCGCATCGTGCAACGGGGCGCAACGCCCTTGCCTGGCTGCTGTTGTCCGCCGTCGTAGTCGTGCTCGACCAGCTGAGCAAGCGTTGGGTGCTGTCCAGCTTGCCGGAATACCAGCCCGTGGTCGTGGTGGAGGGCTTCTGGAACTGGTATCGCACCTACAACACCGGTGCGGCCTTCAGCTTCCTCAGCGATGCCGGCGGCTGGCAGACCTGGTTCTTCACCCTTCTGGCCATCGGGATCTGCACCTTGCTCACGGTGTGGCTGGCCCGCACGCCCCGCGGGGACTGGCGCACGGCGTTGCCGTTCGCCCTGGTCGTCGGCGGCGCGATCGGCAACGTCATCGACCGCCTGGTCCACGGGCACGTGATCGATTTCATCCAGTGGCACTGGCGGGATTACTACTGGCCCGCGTTCAACATCGCCGATTCGGCGATCGTCGGCGGTGCCATCGGCATCGTCCTGTTCGGCCTGTTGCAGGGCCGGGAAGGCCATGCGCCGCCACCGGGCGGCGGACGCCCCGGACCCGAGGGGTAGACTAGCGGCCATGGACATCGTCCTCGCCAACCCCCGCGGCTTCTGCGCCGGCGTCGACCGTGCGATCGAGATCGTCAAGCGCGCGCTGGAGACCCTTGGCGCGCCGATCTACGTGCGGCACGAGGTCGTCCACAATCGTTTCGTGGTCGAGGACCTGAAGGCCCGCGGCGCCGTGTTCGTGGAGGAACTCGACGAGGTGCCCGACGGCGCCACGGTGATCTTCAGCGCGCACGGCGTCTCGCAGGCGGTCCGCAACGAGGCCGCGCGCCGGGAGCTGAAGGTCTTCGACGCCACCTGCCCATTGGTGACCAAGGTGCACCTGGAAGTCGCGCGCCATTGCCGCGCCGGCCGTGACGTGGTGCTGATCGGCCATGCCGGCCACCCCGAGGTCGAGGGCACGATGGGCCAATGGAACCGCGAGCGCGGGCGCGGCCGCATCTACCTCGTCGAGGACGTCGCCGACGTGGCCGCGCTGGACGTCGACCAGCCCGGGAACCTCGCCTACACCACGCAGACGACGCTGTCGGTCGACGATACCCGGGGCGTGATCGACGCCTTGCGCGAACGCTTCCCCGCGATCCAGGGACCGAAGAACGATGACATCTGCTATGCCACGCAGAACCGGCAGGACGCGGTTCGCCAGCTGGCCGGCCATTGCGACCTGGTCCTGGTCGTGGGCTCGCCGAACAGTTCGAATTCGAATCGCCTGCGCGAGCTGGCGGAGCGCGATGGCGTCGAGGCCTACCTCGTCGACGGCGCGGAGGATATCGATCCGCAGTGGCTGCGGGGACGCCGCCACATCGGCGTGACGGCGGGGGCCTCGGCACCGGACGTGCTGGTGCGCGGCGTGCTCGACCGACTGCAGGCGCTGGGTGCGGACGGGGTGCGCGAACTGGCTGGCGAACCGGAGAACATGGTATTCGCGCTACCCAAGGAGCTTCGGGTCCGCCTGGTGGATTGATGCCCCAGGCATCCACGGTGGATGCACCGGCCCCTGACGACGATGCGCGCACCCCTCGATCTCCAAGGTTCACTGGTCTACCTGCTGGCCCGGCTCAATCCCTTCGGCGAGCAGGCGTGGGCCCTGCACCGCGCCACCGGACTCCGCTTTCGGGTGAACGTCAGGGACGTGGTCGGACGCACGATCCTGCGCCGAACCGCCTACGAACCGGACCTCACGGCCTGGCTGCTGGCGGGCCTGGGCGGCGACGAGCCGGGGGTTTTCGTCGACGTGGGGGCGAATATCGGCTGGTTTTCGCTGCAGGCCGCGCGCTGCGGAGGCGTCTCGCGCGTGCTCGCGGTCGAACCCGACGCCGGCAACCAGCAGCTGCTGCAGGCGAACATCGAGCGCAACGGCCTCGGTGGGCGCATCGAAGCCGTCGCCTGTGCCGCCGGCGCGGAACCCGGATTGGCGCGGCTGCACCGGTACAAGGCTTCGAACCGGGGGCGCCATTCCCTGCTGGTGCAGCATGGACAAGGAAGCAGCTGGGTCCCGGTCGAGCGGGTGGACACGCTGCTGGTTCGGCTCGGGCTGGGCGAGGCACCGATCGCGGCCATCAAGGTCGACGTGGAGGGCTACGAGCCCTGGGTCCTGGCCGGTGCGGAGAGGGCTTTGGCACGTTGCGAGGCGCTGCTGGTCGAACTGTCCCCGGACATGACCCGTGCCGGCGGGTCGGGGCTCGAGGCCATGCTGGACGCGATCGCCGGGGCGGGCTTCGTGCCGCAAATATGGGATGTGTCGCCAGCGGCACCGAGTTGGCGGGAGGTCCGAGACTGCGCGCGGCAGGCGACCGTCGGATTCCGCCGTGGAGCGGCCTGAGCCGCTCGACACGCAATCGTTGGCAGAGCGGAAGGGCGGCGCGTGCGGGAGGCGCAGGCGGGCCGAACGCGTCGATTGACCCCGTGCTGCCCCGCGCCTACCATTTGCGGCCCATGCCGGAATAGCTCAGTTGGTAGAGCGGCGCATTCGTAATGCGTAGGTCGTAGGTTCGATTCCTATTTCCGGCACCATCCTCCAGCATCGGCACGAAGGGGTGTGCGTATGGAGAAGATTCCCATCGAGGACCTCGCCCTGCTGGAGATCCTGCAGCGGATCGACCAAGCCATGCCGCTGCGATCCGGGGACACGGAGATCCACGAACGCCTGGTGGAAAGCGGACTGGTGGAAGTGGTCGAGGGCGGCACGTGCCTGACGCCTGCCGGTGTCGAGATGTGCAAGTCGCTGCAACACCGCCAGGCGGCCGATGCGCAGGTGGAGAAGGTGATGGACAAGCGCAACGGCGACGGAGCCGGCGCATCCACCGCGTCCGATGGCGGGAATGCCGCGTATTCCTGAGCGGTTGCCATCGCCCCCGTCTCGCAAGCTGCGACGGGACACTGGTAATTTGCGGGCACCTTCGCGCGAGCAACGCTGATGTCGAAGTCCCAGGCGAAGAGCCGAACCGCATACGTGTGCAACGAATGCGGCGCCGATTACGGCAAGTGGCAAGGCCAATGCGGCGCCTGTGGCGCCTGGGACACCTTGTCGGGGATCGTGCTCGAAAGCGCAGCCGCGGCCAGATCGCCGGCCTCGCGCCGCAGCGGCTGGGCCGGCAAGATCGACGCTCCCGCGGTCACCGCGCTCAAGGACGTGCTTCACGACGAGAACGCTCGGGTCTCGACCGGCATCGGGGAGTTCGACCGCGTGCTTGGCGGCGGCCTCGTGGAAGGCGCCGTCGTGCTGGTCGGCGGCGATCCAGGGATCGGCAAGTCGACGCTGCTGCTGCAGGCGGTGGCGAAGCTGGCGCCCGATTTTCCCTGCCTCTATGTCACCGGCGAGGAGTCGCTTGCCCAGGTGGCGGGTCGCGCGGCGCGCCTGGGGCTGCCGGTCGAGGGCATCAATGCGCTCGCCGAAACCGGCGTCGAGCGCATCCTGGACCAATGCGCAGAGCTGAAGCCGAGGCTGCTGGTGGCCGATTCGGTGCAGACGCTCTGGACGGAATCGGTGACCGCCGCACCCGGCTCGGTCAGCCAGGTTCGAGAGTCCGCCGCGCGCCTGGTCCGCTACGCGAAGGAAACAGGCACCGCGGTGTTCCTCGTCGGCCACGTCACCAAGGAGGGCGGGATCGCGGGCCCTCGCGTGCTAGAGCACATGGTCGATGCCGTGTTGTATTTCGAGGGCGACAGCGGCAGCCGGTTCCGGGTGTTGCGGGCGTTCAAGAACCGGTTCGGCGCGGTCAACGAGCTGGGCGTGTTCGCCATGGGCGAAAAGGGGCTAAAGGAAGTCCCGAACCCCTCGGCGATCTTCCTCTCCGGAGGCAGCGCGCGCCAACCCGGGAGTTGCGTGATGGTGACGCGCGAAGGGACGCGTCCGCTGCTGGTCGAGGTGCAGGCCCTGGTGGATGCGTCGCCGCTGTCCAATCCGCGGCGTGTCGCGGTCGGCATGGAGCAGAACCGATTGGCGATGCTGCTGGCGGTGCTGCATCGCCACGGCGGCGTGGTGGTCGGCGACCAGGATGTCTTCGTCAATGTCGTCGGCGGAATCCGAGTGCAGGAAACCGCCGCCGACCTCCCGGTCCTGCTTGCGGTGCTGTCCTCGTTGCGCGACCAGCCCCTCGCGGAGAAGACCATCGCCTTCGGCGAGGTCGGCCTGAGCGGCGAGATCCGTCCGGTGCCCAACGGCGAAGAGCGCTTGAAGGAGGCCGCGACCCACGGCTTCCGGCGCGCGATCGTATCCAAGGCGAACGCGCCCCGGAACGGAAGTTTCCCGGGGCTCGAGGTCGTCGCCGTGGAACGGCTGGCGGATGCCCTGGACGCGGCGTGCTGACGAACATCTCTGTTGGGGGGCAGGAAGCGCGCCTCGCGCGTCATCCAGCCTGCACGTACGAGGGTTTCGACGTCCTGTCAGCTGCGGCCCAGCACCAGTTCCAGCACGAACTTGCTGCCGAAGAAGGCCAGAACCAGAAGCGTCATCGCCACCAGCGTCCAGCGCACCGCCACCGCGCCGCGCCATCCCAGGCGCCAGCGCCCGAGTAGCAGCCCGCCGAACGCCAGCCACGAAAGCACGCTGAGCGCGGTCTTGTGCACCAGGTGCTGCGCGAACAGGTCCTCGACGAACACCACGCCCGTCAGCAGGGTCGCCGTGAGCAGGGCGAACCCGACGGCGATGGTGCGGAACAGCAGCGATTCCAGTTCGGTGAGTGGCGGCAGGGCGCGCAACCAGCCGTGGATCCGGCGCCGCCGCAGCGCCCGCTCCTGCAGCCACAACATCATCGCCAGCAGCGCGGCGATGGCCAATGTCGCGTAGGCCAGCAGGGCGCACCACGCATGCAGTTGCAGCTGCCAGGCAAGGTCCTCCGGCGCGCTGTGGCCAGCGTTGGCATAGGCGAGCAGCGCGGACGCCGCCAACGGAAACACGACGACGCCCAGCGGCGCCATCCTGCCGCGGGCGCCCACGAGCAGGGTGAGCAGCGCCATCCCGAGGGACACCAGCGAGAGCGCGGCGAAGAAGTGCAGGTCGGCACCCTGCGCCGCCCGCCAGGCAACCACGTGGTAACCGCCATGCAGGGCCGTTCCGGCGAACGCGGGCGCGTGCCATGGCTGGAACCCGCGTTGCGTCGCGACGCCGACGCCGCGCACCAGCAGCAGGACGGCGGCGAGGTAGCAAAGGCCGGCGATGAGAACGATTGTCATCGCTGGAGTGTCGCATAGCCCGGGGCTGGTGGACCGCTGTTCGATGCCCATGCGTCGCTTGCCGCCGGCGGATCCGGGCCGGAGGTGCCGGCCGCTATAATCCACGCCCCCTCCTTGCCCGTGGAACCGCATGTTCGAGTCCCTGACCCAGCGCCTGTCCGGTACCGTCGAACGCCTGCGCGGCCGCGGTCGCCTGACCGAGGAGAACATCCGCGAGGCGACCCGGGAAGTGCGCATTGCCCTGCTGGAGGCCGATGTCGCCTTGCCGGTGGTCCAGGCGCTGATCGAACGCATCAAGGTGCGCGCCGTCGGCCAGGAAGTCCTGAAGTCGCTGACCCCAGGACAGGCCCTGATCAAGATCGTCCGCGACGAACTCACGGCGGTCATGGGCGCGCAGGCCTCCGACCTCAACCTCAACGTACCGGCGCCGGCGGTGATCCTAATGGCCGGCCTGCAGGGCGCGGGCAAGACCACCACCGTCGCCAAGCTTGCCAAGCACCTGAAGGAAAAGCGCAAGAAGAAGGTTATGGTCGTCAGCGCCGACGTCTATCGGCCCGCCGCGATCGAGCAGCTGAAGACGTTGGCACACCAGGTGGACGTCGCGTTCTTCGCGTCCGATCCCGCCCAGAAGCCCGAGGACATCGTCCGCGCCGCGATCTCCGATGCGCGCAAGTCCTTCGCCGACGTACTGATCGTCGATACTGCCGGCCGCCTCGCCATCGACGAGGCGATGATGGCCGAGATCAAGGCACTGCACGCCGCCAGCGCCCCGGTCGAAACGCTGTTCGTGGTCGACGCCATGACCGGCCAGGACGCGGCAAACACCGCCAAGGCGTTCTCCGAGGCGTTGCCGCTGACCGGCGTGGTGCTGACCAAGACCGATGGCGACGCGCGCGGCGGTGCGGCCTTGTCGGTCCGCTACATCACCGGCCGGCCCATCAAGTTCATCGGCACCGGAGAGAAGCCCGATGGACTCGACGTCTTCCACCCGGACCGGGTCGCCAGTCGCATCCTCGACATGGGCGACGTGCTGTCGCTGGTCGAGCAGGTGGAACAGCAGGTCGACCAGGACAAGGCGCGCAAGCTGGCGCAGAAGGTCGCGAAGGGCCGCAAGTTCGACCTCGACGACATGCGCGACCAGCTGGAGCAGATGCAGGGCATGGGCGGCATCCACGGCCTGATGGACAAGCTGCCGGGCATGGGCCAGATCCCCGACGCGGTGAAGAACCAGGTCACCGGCAGGGAAGTCCCGCGGATGATGGCGATCATCGGCTCGATGACCAGGAAGGAGCGCCGCAATCCGACCCTGCTCAACGGTTCGCGCCGCAAGCGCATCGCCAGCGGTGCCGGCGTCAGCCCAGCCGATGTCAACAAGCTGATGAAGCAGTACCAGCAGATGGAAAAGATGATGGGCAAGCTCGGCCGTGGCGGCATGAAGGGCATGATGCGGGGCTTGAGCGGAATGATGGGCGGGCGTGGTGGCATGCCCTTCCGCTGACGGGGGCCATGGCGCGGCCCGGAACCTGGCCTGGTTGAACGGGGCGAACGCTACGGCCGAAGGGATCGCGGCGATCCTGGCGAACAATTACGGCCATTTCACGACGATGCAGGTGCGAGGCGGTGCGGTCCGTGGCCTCGACCTGCACCTGCAGCGCCTGGAAGACGCGAGCATGGAACTGTTCGGGGCGGCCCTCCCGCGGCGCAGGATCCTCGAAGCCCTGCAGCACGCATCGCAGGGCACCGGCGAGGACGGCTGTACCTTGCGGGTGACCGTGGCATCGCCCGATCTCGACCCCGGCCGGCCCAGAGGAACATGCCACCTCGACCTGCTGGTGCGCCGGGCGCCGCCCGCCGAGCCGGGCGTGTCCCCGCTGGGTCTGAAATCGTTCGTGTACCAGCGCGACCTGCCACACCTCAAGCATGTCGGCACCTTCCCGCTGTTCCACCGCCGCAGGCTGGCAGCCGCGGCCGGGCACGACGATGCATTGCTCGTCGATCGCGAGGGGAGGGTTTCGGAGGGGACGTTCTGGAACATCGGCTTCTGGCACGGGGACGCCGTGGTCTGGCCAGAGGCGCCGGCGCTGCGGGGGACCTGCGAATGCCTGCTCAAGGCAGGCCTGGAGGCACTGGGCGTGGCCCAGGCATCGCGGCCCGTGGCCCTGGCCGACATCGCGGCATTCGAGGGTGCCTTCGCCTGCAATTCGCGGGGGGTGCAGCCGGTCGGGAGGATCGATGGCCTCGCCTGGGCGGCACGCCCCGGGCATCTGGAGCTGCTGCAAGAGGCCTTGGCGAAGGCTGAGTGGGTGAGTATCGAGGGCGGGACGGGCAGTTCCCTCGGGCCTGCCGCTGCCTTACAATAGTCGGCTTACCTCGCCGTCCTGGCGACTGGGCAACACAGGAAACACCGTTCATGGTCAAGATCCGCCTTACCCGTGGCGGCGCCAAGAAGCGCCCCTTCTACCACATCATCGTCACCGACCAGCGCAGCGCCCGCGATGGCCGCAACATCGAGCGCCTGGGCTATTACAACCCCGTCGCCGCCGGTGCCGAGCAGCGCATCGTCCTCGACACCGCGCGCGTCGACCATTGGGTCGGGCAGGGCGCGCAGATGACCGACAAGGTGCGCAACCTGTACCGCGAAGCGTCGAAGCAGGCGCCCGCCAGCGAAGGCGAGGCCACGCCGGCCAGCGCTGCCTGATCCGCGGCCGCGCTGCACGCGCCGCCGGTTTCCCCAATGAGCAACGAGGCGCCATCGCGTGCCAGTGGCAGGATCCTGCTCGGCAGGATCCATGGCGCCTTCGGCGTGCGCGGCGAACTCAAGGTCGAGTCCTTCACCGAGCCGCCCCGGGCGATCTTCGGCTACCAGCCCTGGCTCGTGCGCGACGCGCAGGGGCTCGAGCGCGAGGTGGACGGCGCCCGGGGGCGGGAGACCGCCAAGGGCGTGGTCGCTACCTTGGCAGGGGTGGATGACCGCGACGCCGCCGAGGCCTTGCGCGGCAGCGAGATCTGGGTGCCGCGCGACGTGCTCCCTGCGCCTGGGCCCGGCCAGTACTACTGGGTCGACCTGGAAGGCCTGCAGGTGGTCAACACGCAGGGCGCCGACTTCGGCGTCGTCTCGCATCTTTTCTCCACCGGCGCCAACGACGTGCTGGTCGCGCGCGGCGACCGGGAACGGCTCATCCCCTTCCTGGAGCCGGACTACATCGTGTCGGTGGACTTCGACCGGCGCCTGGTGACGGTCGACTGGGAGGCGGACTTCTGATGCGAGTGGATGTCGTCAGCCTGTTCCCCGAGTTCGTCGCCCAGATGGCCAGCCATGGAGTCGTCGCGCGGGCCCAGGAACGCGGCCTACTCGGCGTCCATGGCTGGAACCCTCGGGACTATGCCGAGGGCAATTACCGTCGGGTCGACGACCGCCCGTTCGGCGGCGGTCCCGGGATGGTGATGCTGATCGACCCGTTGCGCGCGGCGCTCGAAGCGGCAAGGGCCGCCGATGCCGCCGAGGCCAGGGTGATCTACCTGACCCCGCAGGGCACGCCCCTGACCCAGGACAAGGTGAAGGAACTGGCGGGTCGCAGCCGGCTATTGCTGTTGTGCGGGCGCTACGAGGGGGTGGACGAGCGACTGGTCGAGGCCGAGGTCGACGAAGAACTGTCGATCGGGGACTACGTACTGTCGGGGGGCGAGCTGGCCGCTGCCGTGCTCATCGATGCCGTCGCCCGGCTGCAGCCGGGCGCGCTGAACGATGCCGAGTCCGCCGCCCAGGACAGTTTCGAGCATGGCCTGCTGGATTGCCCGCACTACACCCGGCCGGTGGAACATGCGCTCGGCACGGTGCCCGACGTGCTGCTTTCAGGCAACCATGCCCTGATCGACGCCTGGCGCCGGCGCCAGGCGCTCTTGCGGACCTGGCTGCGGCGCCCCGACCTGGTCGACAAGGCGGCGCTGGGCCCGGAGGAGCGCCAGTGGCTCGAGCAGGCCGCGGCCACCTCGCCGGAGGCCGGTAAGCCCTAGCCACGCAAAGGAAAAGCCCGCTATAATGCGCGGCTTCGCCCCGGATTCAGCTGACCGCGGGCGATCCAGCCGGTCCGCGCCCGCCTCGGGCGGCGGCACCACCCCGGACAATAACGACACAAGCAGGCCGCACCATGAGCAAGCCCTCCCTCAACACGCTGCTGCAGGACTTCGAGAATTCGCAGGTCCAGCGCAAGCTGCCCAAGTTCAGCCCCGGCGACACCGTCGTCGTCAACGTCAAGGTCAAGGAAGGCAATCGCGAACGCGTGCAGGCCTACGAGGGCGTGGTGATCGCCAAGAAGAACGCCGGCCTCAATTCCGCGTTCACCGTGCGCAAGATCTCGCATGGTTACGGCGTGGAGCGCGTGTTCCAGTCCCACAGCGCCATCATCGACTCGGTCCAGGTCAAGCGCCACGGCGCGGTTCGTGCCGGCAAGCTGTACTACCTGCGTGAACTCGAGGGTCGCAAGGCCCGCATCAAGGAAGACCTCACCGCGCAAGCCGAGGCCAAGGCCGAAGCCAAGGCCGAAGCCGCCGCTGCGGCGGCTGCGGCAGCCGAGTAACGCCGGCTCGCCGAATGCAACGATGGCCACCTCCGGGTGGCCATTTTCGTTTGTGCTCCCCTGCGACCCGGCCCGCGCCTGCCTTTCGGTATGGTGGGCCCTGGCATCGCGAGCTTCGAAGCATCCATGGACGACGCCCCGATCACGACGACAGCGGTTCGCCTGGACCTCTGGCTCTGGGCCGCGCGATTCTTCAAGACCCGCCGCGTGGCCAAGGAAGCCGTGGAGGGAGGGAAGGTCACGGTTGCAGGCCTGCCCGCCAAGCCCTCCCGGGGCGTGCTGCTCGGTGACGCGATCACGGTCATGCGAGGGGAAGACGTCTTCGAAATCGTCGTGCTGGGACTCGCCACCAAGCGTGGACCGGCGACGGTGGCCCGCACCCTGTATTCCGAGTCGGAGGCCTCCCGCCTGGCGCGGGAATCCCGGCGCGCGGAAGCGACGGCCGCGCGGGCCGGATACCGTCCGCCCGACGGCCGCCCGGACAAGCGCGCAAGGCGCCTCATCAGGGCGCTGGGCGACATCGACGCAAGCTGATCCGCGCGGCGGTTGCGTCCGGCAGTGCCGGTTAAACTGCCGCGGCGGCCCCAGGCAGCCCGCGTGTCACGGCGTGCTATCGGCCGCGCAGTCCTTCCTTCCCCGGTTCCCGATCCGATGACCGAAACCCGGACAGATCCCGTCCTCCAGCAATGCAGCCGTCACTTCCGCGCGCACGGCTACAGCGTGCTGCGAGGCGTGCTCAGCCCGTCCGAGGCCGAGCTTTGCGCGGGGTACGCGCTGTTGCAAAGCCGCACCGAGGGTTACTACGCCATCGAGCAGCCCCTGATCGCGCGTGGGCGCTATGCCGATGCCCTGTCGGAGGCCCTCTTGCTGCGCGTACTGCCATTGATGGAGAAGGTGGCCGGGGAATCGCTCTTCCCGTGCTACTCGTACCTGCGCATCTATCAGAACGGCGCGGAACTGCCCGCCCACCTGGATCGCCCCTCGTGCGAGATCAGCACGTCGCTGACGCTCGGCAGCGACGGGCGGGCGCCGTGGCCGCTCTGCGTGAAGGCCGATGGCCAGGACCTGGCGCTGCAGCTGGCACCGGGCGACATGCTCGCCTACCGGGGTGCGGAACTGCCCCATTGGCGGGAGCGTTTCGAAGGCAGGCACTGGATACAGGTGTTCCTGCACTACGTGCGGGCCGAAGGGCCGTACGCGGACTACCGTTTCGACGGTCGCGAGCACATAGGACCCTTCGATCCGGCCCGGCAGCGGCGTCGGCTGCCCGCCGACCAGCCCGGCGCGGCGATCCCGCCCGCGCATCCTGACGCAGGGACGGACGGCTAGTCGCCCAGCAGCTGCTTGAGACGGTACAGGGCCTCCAGTGCTTCCTTCGGGCTCAGCTCGTCTGGGTCGATGCCGGCCAGCGCCTCCGTCGCCGCCGACGAGGGGGCGAACAGGCCGATCTGTTGCGGCGCCTGCAGGGCCTCCGTGGAAAGCACCGGCCCGTCGTGCCGGCGCTGCTCCAGTTCCGCCAGCCGACCCCGCGCATGGCGAACGACGGATTTGGGCAGGCCGGCGAGGGCGGCCACCTGCAGGCCGAAGCTGCGGTCGGCCGGGCCCTCCTTGACCGCATGCATGAACACCAGCGTCTCGGTGCCGTCCCGGCCGCGGTGTTCGACCGCATCCAGGTGCACGTTGCGGATCCCGTTGCCCGTCGCCGCCAGCGTGGTCAGTTCGAAATAGTGGGTCGCGAACAGGGTGTGGCAGCGGTTCACGGTGGCCAGGTGGCGTGCGCAGGCTTCGGCCAGTGCGAGGCCGTCGTAGGTCGAGGTGCCGCGACCGATTTCGTCCATCAGGACCAGCGAATGCTCCGTGGCGTGGTGCAGGATGTAGCTGGTCTCGCTCATCTCCACCATGAAGGTCGAGTGGCCGCGGGCCAGGTCGTCGCCGGCGCCGATGCGGGTCAGGATGCGGTCCACCGGGCCGATGTCCGCCACTGCCGCCGGCACGAAGCTGCCGATGTGGGCCAGCAGCACGATCAGCGCGTTCTGGCGCATGTAAGTGCTCTTGCCACCCATGTTGGGACCGGTGATCACCAGCATCCGCGTGCCGGCATCGCCCGCGTCGCTGTCGAGCACGAGGTCGTTGGGCGTGAAGGGTTCGCTGCGCACCGCCTCCACGACCGGGTGGCGGCCACGCTCGATGTGGATGCCCGGCCTCGCGACCAGGCGCGGCCGGGACCAGTCCAGCGCCTGCGCCCGCTCCGCGAAGCAGGCCAGCACGTCGAGTTCGCTCAGCGCCGCCGCGCAGCGCTTCAAGGGGTCCAGATGCTGGTTCAGCGTGTCGAGCAGCGCCTCGTAGAGCTGGCGTTCCCGCGCCAGGGCGCGCTCGCGCGCCGACAGCACCTTGTCCTCGAATGCCTTGAGTTCCTCGGTGATGTAGCGCTCCGCGTTGGCCAACGTCTGGCGGCGGGTGTAGTGGGTGGGCGCCTTGCCCACCTGCGCCTTGCTGATCTCCAGGTAGTAGCCGTGCACCCGGTTGTAGCCCACCTTGAGGTTGGCGATGCCGGTGGTGTCGCGCTCGCGCTGCTCCAGGTCGACCAGGAACTGGTCGGCGTTGCTCGACAGGTGGCGCAGTTCGTCGAGTCCGGCGTCGTGGCCTTCGGCGAAGACGCCGCCGTCGCGCGCCAGGACGGGGGGCTGTTCGACCAACGCAGCGCCAAGCAACGCGGCCAGGGCATCGTGGTCGCCGGCCTCGGTCACCAGCATTTGCAGGCGCGGCGAATCCAGCGCGGCGAGCAACCCGCGCAGCTCCGGCAACATGCGGAGCCCGTCGCGCAGGGTCGCGAGGTCGCGCGGGCGCGCCGAGCGCAGGGCGATGCGCGACAGGATGCGTTCCAGGTCGCCCAGGCCACGGAAGGTTTCGCGCAGGGTGCCTTCGGCGCCCGACTCGACCAGGGTGGCCACGGCATGGTGCCGGCGCGCGAGCACGTCGCGGTCGCGCAGGGGCCGGTGCAGCCACCGCCGGAGCAGGCGGCCACCCATGGGGGTGATCGTCGAATCGAGCACGCCGAGCAAGGTGTGCTTCTGTTCGCCGTCCACGCGGGTGTCGAGTTCGAGATGGCGGCGTGTGGCCGCGTTCATCGCGATCGCGGCATCGCCCGACTCCACCGCGATCGAGGTCAGGTGGGGCAGGCGTTGTTTCTGGGTTTCCTCCACGTACCCGAGCAACGCGCTCGCGGCCGCGACCGCCATGGGCCGCTGGTCGAGCCCGAAGCCGGCCAGGTCGTGGACCCCGAAGAACTGCTCGAGCTTCCGCCGGCCGCTGTCGGCATCGAAGAGCCAGGGCGCGCGCCGCCGAAGTCCGCTGCGTGCGCAGAGGAACGCCGGCCAGCCTTCCTCGTCCGGCAGCAGGATCTCCGCCGGTTCGAGCCGGGACAGTTCGGCCTCCAGGGCGTCGCCGCCGTCGACTTCGTTGACCATGAACCGCCCGCCGGCCAGGTCCGCCCACGCCAGCCCGAAGCCGCTCCGGCCGCGCGCCACCGCCAGGAGCAGGGTGTCCCGGCGTTCGTCGAGCAGGGCTTCGTCGGTCACCGTGCCGGGGGTGACGATGCGCACCACCTTGCGTTCGACCAGCCCCTTGCTGGCGGCCGGGTCCCCCACCTGTTCGCAGATCGCCACCGACTCCCCCAGCGCCACCAGCCGCGCCAGGTAGCCCTCGGCGGCGTGGTGCGGCACGCCGGCCATCGGGATCGGCTGGCCGGCCGAGCTGCCGCGCTGGGTCAGGGAGATGTCCAGCAACCGGGCGGCCTTGCGCGCGTCGTCGTAGAACAACTCGTAGAAATCGCCCATGCGGAAGAACAGCAGGATGTCCGGATGCTCGGCCTTGGCGGCCAGGAACTGCTGCATCAGGGGGGTGTGCTGGGGCTCGGTGGACATCGGCTCGCGGCGCGGGGAGGCGGGGCGGTAGTGTGCCCGAAAGGATCATTCAGGCTCCGGGCCGGAGCCGCGGCCAAGCGTTCCGAAAGGGACGTACGCCGCCGTTTGGAAGTATGTTAACGTTCCGTTGAGGCGGCAGGCGGTGCGCCAGCCCAGTCCCACGGGACTCGGGCACGTCGAGCAGGGAGTTTGTCGTTACGGAGGGGTTCTTCGGAGTTGAAAGCGACCTCGTGCGATTCGTGTCATTCGCATGGGCCGGATCTGCAGGCGCGGCCGCGGTAGCGGCACACATCATTCGAAATTTCCAACCATTGGTAGGGGACGTCATGGTCAAGGGTCATCCACAACGCAATTTGCTCGCCACCGCAGTGTTCACCGCGCTGGTCTCCATCTCCGTGCCCGCAACGGCCCAGGAGCAGGCGGCGCCCGCCGCGGACGACAGTGACGAGCCGGTGACGCTCTCGAAGATGATCGTCACCGCGCAGAAGCGCGAAGAACTCATGCAGGACGTGCCGATCTCGGTGACATCGCTGTCCGAGCAGGTCCTGCAAGACACCGGTGTGCGGGACGTCAAGGACTTGCAAGTGCTGGTGCCGGGCCTGACCGTGACCAGCACCCAGAGCGAGGCCCTGACCACCGCGCGCATCCGGGGCATCGGCACCGTCGGCGACAACGCGGGCCTGGAGTCCTCGGTCGGCGTCGTGATCGACGGCGTCTACCGTCCCCGCAACGGCGTCGGCTTCGGCGACCTCGGCGAGATCGAGCGCATCGAAGTGCTCAAGGGGCCGCAGGGCACGCTGTTCGGCAAGAACACCTCCGCCGGCGTGGTCAACGTCATCACCCGTCGTCCCGGCTACAGCCAGAGCCTCGAGGGTGAAATCACCGTCGGTAACTACGGCGCCTTTGGCATCGCCGGCGCTTACAACGACTCCTTCAGCGACAACGTGGCTTTCCGCGTCTACGCCGCCAAGCGCGAGCGCGACGGCTTCCTCGACGTTCGCACCGGCGGCAATCCGCTGCGCGAAACGGAGGACGGGAACCAGAATTTCCACTCGTTCCGCGGCCAGTTGCTGATCGAACCCAGCGACACCTGGGACATCAACGTCATCGCCGACTACACCAGCCGCGAGGAAAACTGTTGCTCGGCCGTGACCACGGTACGCGGCGGCACGGCGCCGATCATCGATGCGCTGTCGCCTGATGAAGGCGTCATCCCCGTGGCCGATCCGTTCCGCCGCCTGGCCTACAGCAACCGCAGCACCGAACAGGACATCAAGGACAAGGGCATTTCGGTCGAGAGCAACTGGGACAACGACTGGTTCGGCGGCTCCACGCTGACCTCGATCACCGCCTGGCGCGACTGGCAGACCATCAATGGCCTGGACTTCGACTATTCCAGCGCCGACCTGCTTTATCGTCCGCCCAGCGCCGATGAGGCGTTCACCGGCTTCAAGACCGTAACCTCTGAATATCGCCTGTCTGGCGCGACCGAGAGCATCGACTGGTTGTTCGGCCTGTTCTATTCCGACGAGGACCTCGACCGCAAGGAGTCATACCGGATAGGCAACGCCTACGAGCCCTACCTCTCGATCGCGATCATGTCCCTGGTCAACCCGGCGCTGGGCCAGCGGCCCAACGCCGCCACCCTGTATGCCGACGCCACCGGCCGCGCCCCCGGCACCGTGTTCGCCGGCTATGCGGCCCAGGACAGCCACCGGCAAAACGCCAAGAGCCTGGCGTTCTTCACCAACAACACCTGGCACGCGACCGACGCGCTCGATCTGACCCTGGGCCTGCGCTACACCCGTGAGGACAAGGAGCTGACATCGGTCTACACCAACCCCAATGGCAGCCCGGGTTGCGCGGCGCTGCTCGGTCCCAGCGGGCAGGCGCGCATCGCCAATGCCTTGCTGACCCGCGGCGTCCCTGCGACGGCGCTGCCGGCGGTGATCCCGCAGGTCATCGGCTTCGGCTGCCTGCCGTGGGCCAACGTGCTGCACAACGGCCGCATCACCCAGCAGGAGCGCGAGGAAAAGGAATGGTCCGGCACGCTGAAGGCCGCGTACCGCTGGAACGAGGCCGTCATGACCTACGTCTCCGCCGCGCGCGGCTACAAGGCCGGTGGTTTCAACCTCGACCGAGTGCAATCGGCCACTGGCCTGTCGAGCGCGGGCCAGGGCATCGTCCCGGTGGCGGATACCTCGTTCCCGGGCGAGTTCGTCGATAGCTACGAGCTTGGCGTCAAGACCACTTGGGCCGACGGCAACCTGTTGCTCAACGCCACCGCGTTCCATCAGACCTACGACGGCTTCCAGCTCAACAGCTTCCTCGGCACCAGTTTCGTGGTGCGTTCGATCCCGGAAGTGGTCTCCAAGGGCATCGACACCGAGATCCTGTGGCAGCCGGCCGCGGTCAAGGGCTTGATGCTGCAGGGCGGTCTGATGTACGCCGACACCCGCTACGGCGACAACATTCCGGGCGGCGACTTCGTGTTCCCCACTGGCGCCTTGTACAAGCTTCCCGGCAGCCAGGTGAGCTTCGCCCCTGAGTGGTCGGCCACCGCCTCGGTGACCTACGAATGGGGCGTGGGCGACAGCATGGTCGGGCGCTTCAACGTCGGCGCCAAGTACATGTCCGAGTTCAATACCGGGTCGGACCTGGACGTGGAGAAGGCGCAGGACGCCTACACGGTGGTCAACGCCAGGCTTGGCCTCGGCGCGCGCAACAAGCGGTGGATGGTCGAACTGTGGGGCCTGAACATCTTCGACGAGGAGTACCAGCAGGTGGCGTTCGACGCGCCGCTGCAGAACGTCTCGCCGCTGCCAGGCAATCCCTTCAACTCCTACAACGCGTTCCTGGGCGCGCCCGCGACGTACGGGGTGACGTTCCGTTTCAATTACTTCTGATCCCCGGATCAGACGTGTTGTTGCAACGGCCCGCATGCGGGCCGTTGCTTTGTGCGTGACGCGGCCACGGCTTCACGCCCGGCCCCCACTGCTATAGCGTTGGCATGCCGCACGAATCCGGAAACCCTCCGACCATGCTAGTGCCCACCGACAGCGACCTCCGGGAGATCGCCCGCGCGACCGGCGACAGCTTGCTCGCCTGCCACCAGACCCTGGTCACCGCCGAGAGCTGCACGGGGGGCTGGATCGCCAAGACGGTCACCGACATCGACGGCTCGTCCGCCTGGTTCGATTGCGGCATGGCTGCCTACAGCTACGAGGCGAAGCAGGCCTTGCTTGGCGTCCGGCCGCAGACGCTGGAAGAGCATGGTGCCGTCAGTCGGGAAACCGTGCTCGAAATGGTGTCCGGGGCACTGGTCAACTCGGGCGCAGGCGTTGCGGTCGCGGTCACCGGGATCGCCGGGCCCGGTGGTGGAACGGACGACAAGCCTGTCGGAACCGTGTGGATCGCCTGGAAGCGACGCGGCGGATACCCTGAGGCGGACTTGTTCCATTTCAATGGCGATCGCGAGGCGGTCCGCCGGCAGACCGTGGCGAGGGCCTTGCAGGGCCTCGGGGCGTTGCTGTCCACCCCGGCTGCATGCCATCCGGATTCCTAGCCGTCGGTTGACGACGGCGTTTGTTAGTAGTAATACTACTAACTATGGAGATCACGGACACCCAGCAGGCAATCCTCGGATACATCGCCGAGCGCATCGATGGGGACGGCATGCCGCCGTCACAGGCCGAGATCGCCCGCGCCTTCGGCTTCAAGGGCGTACGCGCCGCGCAGTACCACCTGGAAGCACTGGAGGCCCAGGGTGCCATCGAACGCATTCCGGGCCGCGCCCGCGGGATCCGGCTCCTGCATCCGCCTGCACGGCCCCAGCAGGAACTGGGCCTGGATCGCCCCGATGGCGACGTCCTGCAACTCCCCGTGCTGGGGCAGGTCGCCGCGGGCTTGCCCATCGGTGCCGCCGTCGATGAAGGCGGTCCCGACCAGGTCGTGCTGATGGATCGCGCGTTCTTCTCCCCGGCCCCGGATTACCTCCTCCGGGTCAAGGGCGACTCCATGCGCGACGAAGGCATCTTCGATGGCGACCTCATCGGCGTGCACAGGACCCGTGATGCCCTCAACGGACAGATCGTGGTGGCACGCGTGGACGACGAGATCACCGTGAAGTTGCTGAGGCTGGGCAAGGACCGGATCCGGCTGATGCCCCGGAATCCCGATTACCAGCCCATCGACGTGCTACCCGACCAGGATTTTGCCATCGAAGGCCTTTACTGCGGCTTGGTGAGGCCCAACCGATGATCCGGTCCACCGCGCGCCGGCACGGGAGCGGACCGCGTCCGCTCGGTGGCGCGCGCGGCATTTCCCGACATGCGAAGGGGGTTTCGCCCCGCAGACCGGGTGCCGTGGCACCTGCAAAGTCGTCCATGCGCAACGCAGTCGCAACCCATGCGACCGGTGCCTGCAAGGATGCACCCAACACCACTCCAGACCGATAAGGATGACCACGATGGACGAGAACAAGAAGCGCGCGCTGTCGGCCGCGTTGAGCCAGATCGAGAAGCAGTACGGCAAGGGTTCGGTGATGCGGATGGGCGATCGCGTCGCCGAGGTCATCCCGGTGATTCCCACCGGCTCGCTGCTGCTGGACATCGGGCTGGGCATCGGCGGCCTGCCGCGCGGCCGGGTCGTCGAGGTCTACGGCCCCGAGTCTTCGGGCAAGACCACGCTGACCCTGCAGACGATCGCCGAGTGCCAGAAGATGGGCGGTACCGCGGCCTTCATCGACGCCGAGCATGCGCTCGACCCGACCTACGCGCAGAAGCTCGGCGTCAACGTCGACGACTTGCTGGTGTCCCAGCCCGACAATGGCGAGCAGGCGCTGGAGATCGCCGACATGCTGGTGCGCTCCAACGCGGTGGACATGGTCGTGGTCGATTCGGTCGCCGCCTTGACCCCGCGGGCGGAGATTTCCGGCGAGATGGGCGACCAGCTCCCGGGACTGCAGGCGCGCCTGATGAGCCAGGCCCTGCGGAAGCTCACCGGCAACATCAAGCGCAGCAATTGCATGGTGATCTTCATCAACCAGCTGCGGCACAAGATCGGCATCATGATGCCAGGGCAAAGCCCGGAAACCACCACCGGTGGCAACGCGCTGAAGTTCTACGCCTCGGTGCGCCTCGACATCCGCCGGATCGGCGCGATCAAGAAAGGCGACGAGATCATCGGCAACCAGACCCGGATCAAGGTCGTCAAGAACAAGATGGCGCCGCCGTTCAAGCAGATCATCACCGAGATCCTCTACGGACAGGGCATCAGCCGAGAAGGTGAGTTGATCGACATGGGCGTGGACGCCAAGCTGGTCGAGAAAGCCGGTGCCTGGTACAGCTACGACGACGAGCGCATCGGGCAGGGCAAGGAAAACGCCCGCCAGTACCTCAAGGAGAATCCGGAGATCGCGGCCAAGCTGGAGGCGCGCCTGCGCGAGTTGCTCGCTCCCTTGCCGGCCGCGCCGGCTGCCGGGGAGGCGGACAAGCAGGCCGCGGGAAAGAAGGCGCCTGAGGACGCCTGAGTCCGGGTCGTAGCGTCCGGCGACTCCCGATGGAGAAGACTGCCAACCCGATGTCGAGCGCCGCGTCGGCTCCGCGCAAACGCCGGCACCCCGAGCTATCGGCCCGGCAGCGCGCCCTGGGTCTGCTGACGCGGCGCGAGCACTCCCGAAAGGAACTCGCTCGCAAGCTGGCGGGCAGTGGGGTGGAGCCCACGGAGGCAGCGGAGGCGATCGACGTCCTGGGCCGGGAAGGGTGGCAGGACGACGCGCGGTTCGCCACCAACCTCGCCCATTGGCGGGCGGCGAGCGGCTACGGACCCTTGCGCATCCGTGCGGAATTGCGGACGCATGCGGTCGATCCACCGCTGGTGGACGCGGCATTTGCGGCGCTGGCGCAATCAGGCGAGGCCGACTGGGAGGCCAATGCGAAGTCGCTCCTGGCTTCCCGGTACGGGCATGCACTTCGCGATCCGGCTATTCAACGCAAGGCCGCGGGCTACCTGGCGCGGCGGGGTTTCGATGCCGCGACGGTCAGGGCAGCCTGCGGCATGGACATGGATGAAGGCTGATCTCCGGGGCCGCCCGTGTCCCGTGTTCCACGAGGCCTGCTAACCTAGGCAATTGGGTTGCCTGCTCGGTTCCGCGTCCGCATCCTGCGATGACCGTGGCGGCACCCGCCGCCTGCCATCTCCCAGCCAGCATGCCCACGCCCAGCCGTTCGAATACCACGCCCACGACTTCCGACATCCGTCGGGATTTCCTCGCTTTCTTCCGGGACAAGGGCCATAGCATCGTTCCGTCAGCGCCTTTGGTGCCCGGCAACGATCCGACGCTGCTCTTCACCAACTCGGGGATGGTGCAGTTCAAGGACGTCTTCCTGGGTGCGGAGAAGCGCAGCTACGTGCGCGCGGCCGACGTCCAGCGCTGCCTGCGGGCAGGAGGGAAGCACAACGACCTTGATTCGGTCGGATACACGGCACGGCACCACACGTTCTTCGAGATGCTCGGCAACTGGTCGTTTGGCGACTACTTCAAGAAGGAAGCGATCGCCTGGGCGTGGGAGCTCCTGACGGAAGTCTGGAAATTGCCGGCCGAGCGCCTGCTGGTGACCGTGTACCACGACGACGACGAAGCCTACGACCTGTGGCACGACACCATCGGCCTGCCGCCGGAGCGGATCATCCGTATCGGCGACAACAAGGGCGCTCCGTATGCCTCCGACAACTTCTGGCAGATGGCGGACACCGGCCCCTGCGGCCCCTGTACAGAGATCTTTTACGACCATGGCGCCGACATTCCTGGCGGCCCGCCGGGGTCGCCGGAAGAAGACGGTGACCGCTTCATCGAGATCTGGAACCTGGTCTTCATGCAGTTCGACCGCCAGCCCGATGGCAGTCTGCAACCGCTGCCCGCACCCTGCGTCGACACCGGGATGGGATTGGAGCGGCTGGCCGCCGTGCTGCAGCACGCGCACAGCAACTACGAAATCGACCTGTTCCAGGCCCTGATCGCCAAGGCCGCGGAATTGACCGGGACGACCGACCTGGAGCACAAGTCCCTGCGGGTGATCGCCGACCATATTCGCGCCTGCAGCTTCCTGATCGTGGACGGCGTGCTGCCGTCCAACGAGGGCCGGGGCTACGTGCTGCGCCGGATCATCCGACGCGCCTTGCGCCATGGCTGGATGCTGGGCGTGCGCGAACCGTTCTTCCACCGCCTGGTCGCCACGTTGGACGCCCTGATGGGCGAGGCCTACCCCGAGCTCGGACAGCAGCGAGCGCTCGTCGAGCGTGCGTTGAAGGCCGAGGAGGAGCGCTTCGCGGAAACCCTGGATTCGGGCATGCGCATCTTCGACGAAGTCGCCGCGCGCAGCGACGGGGTGATCCCGGGCGAGGACGCGTTCCGTCTCTACGACACCTATGGCTTCCCCCTCGACCTGACCGCCGACATCGCGCGGGAGCGCGGCCTTGAAGTCGATACCGCGGGGTTCGACGCGGCAATGGCGCGCCAGCGAGAGACCGCTCGTGCCGCGGGCAAGTTCTCCGCCGGCCCCGTGCTCCCGGCCGACCTGGTGGCGAAGCTGCAACCCACCGAGTTCCTCGGCTACGAGGACCTGCAAGCCGGCGGCCTGGAAGTCGTGGCGTTGCTGCAGGACGGCAGGCCCGTCGATGAGCTCGTCGCCGGCCAGGAGGGCGTGGTCCTGCTCGACAAGACCCCCTTCTATGCCGAATCGGGAGGGCAGGTCGGCGACAGCGGCGAGCTGGCGGAGCAGGATGTCCGGTTCAAGGTCGAAGATACCCAGAAGTACGCCGGCCAGTTCCATGGCCATGTGGGCCGGCTGCAGGCCGGCACCCTGCGCAAGGGCGACCATCTCATGGGCGCGGTCGATGCCGTTCGGCGTGCCTCGACCATCCGCAACCACAGCGCCACCCACCTGCTGCACGCGGCCCTGCGCGAAGTGCTGGGCACCCATGTCGCGCAGAAGGGCTCCCTGGTGGCGCCGGCCCGGCTGCGTTTCGACTTTTCGCACTTCCAGCCGCTGACGGCCGAGGAACTCGAACGGATCGAAGGGCGGGTGAACGAGCAGATCCGCGCCAACCACGCCGCGGAGGTCCAGCTCATGGACATGCAGGAGGCCCTGGATTCCGGGGCGATGGCGTTGTTCGGAGAGAAGTACGGCGAACGGGTCAGGGTCATGCGCATGGGCGAGTCATCGATCGAGCTTTGTGGCGGGACGCACGTCGAACGCACCGGCGACATCGGACTGTTCAAGATCGTGTCCGAGTCCGGCGTATCGGCCGGGGTTCGCCGAATCGAAGCGCTGACCGGCCAAGGTGCACTCGATCATGTCGCCCGCCGGGAGCATGAGTTCGGGGAGCTCCTGCAGCTCCTCGGCGCGACGCCTGCGGAGGCGGGTGAGAAGGTGCGACTCCTCCTGCAACGCCAGAAGATGCTCGAGCGGGAGCTGGAGGGGCTCAAGGCCCGGGCCGCGAGCGGCGCGACGGCTGACCTGGGAAGCGAGGCCGTCGATGTCGGGGGCTTCAAGGTCCTCGCCAAGCGGCTGGAAGGATTCGATGCCAAGGCGCTCCGGGAGGCGGTCGACCGCCTGAAGCAACAGCTCGGCGATGCCGTCGTGGTCCTGGCCGGTGTCAGCGACGGCAAGGCATCCCTGGTCGCAGGGGTGAGCGGTCACGCAGCTTCCCACTTGAAGGCGGGGGAACTGATGTCGCACGTGGCCGGTCAGATCGGAGGGAAGGGCGGTGGCCGGGCCGACATGGCGCAGGGCGGGGGCGACGACGGCCCCGCCCTGGTGGCGGCGTTGGCGGCCGTGCCCGAGTGGGTCCGCACCTCGCTCCAGTGACCTTGGACGTGACTTCAGGGCCTAGCGGGGCAGTTGCAAGGAACAGTATGATGTTTCATGTTTGTGAAGACGGCGGCGGCGGTCTGGTGCGGGATCGCACATACTTGCCGACGACCCATCGAATAGCCGATCCACGGGGAGCGTGACATGTTGATCTTGACCAGGCGGGTTGGAGAAACCCTCATGATCGGCGATTCGGTCACCGTGACCGTGCTGGGCGTCAAGGGCAACCAGGTCCGCGTGGGCATCACCGCTCCCAAGGACGTGGCCGTCCATCGCGAGGAAATCTACCAGCGCATCCATCGGGGCGAGGGGGTTGAGGCCCCTGAGGTCGCCGATGAGCCGGAAGCAGGTTTGCCGCAAGCCAAGTGAGCCGTTATCCTTCGCGTCCGCTTGCGGCAGTCGCCGCCGCGGCGGAGGTCCACGGAGAGTTGCCCGAGTGGCTGAAGGGGCTCCCCTGCTAAGGGAGTATAGGGTTTATAGCTCTATCGAGGGTTCGAATCCCTCACTCTCCGCCAGTTCCTGCTGGAATCGTTTGACGGAATCCGTGCCGATTGGGCACAATTCCGCTTCTGCGCGCCCGTAGCTCAGTTGGATAGAGCACCAGGCTACGAACTTGGGGGTCGGGAGTTCGAATCTCTCCGGGCGCGCCACTCCAAATCCTTGCATGCAAATTCGAATCCAGCTCCAGGAGCTGGTTTTTTTTGCCTCCGAGACGTGGCGCCGCGGATGCGTGGCATGACTAGGTGGCGATGCGGGTGGACTTGGCCCGCAGCGTGGGGTCCTGATTGGCTCCGAGTCCGTGCTTGCGAGGATCGGTGGCAACGGCACGGGCAAGGGCCAGGGCCAGGGCCAGGGCACGGGCCTGTCTCGCGCCCCCTATCGGGGTGCCGTCCAACGGAGTCATGGCCCCCGAACGGCAGCACGGGGTGGCACCCCGTAATAGTCGCGATACCAGTCCACGAATCGCCGGACCCCGACTTCGATCGGCGTGGAAGGCGCGTAGCCCGTGTCCCGCTGCAATGCGCTGACCTCGGCATGGGTGTCCGGGACGTCGCCGGGTTGCAGGGGCAACATACGCATCTCGGCCTTCTTCCCCAGGCAATCTTCCAGGACCGCGATGTATCGCAGCAATTCGACCGGCTGGTCGTTGCCGATGTTGTACACGCGGTAGGGTGCGCTGGACGTCGCCGGCGTCGGGGCCATGGGATCGTACGCGGGGTCCCCCTGGGGCGGCCGGTCCAGCGTGCGGATCACTCCCTCGACGATGTCATCGATGTAGGTGAAGTCGCGTCGATGGCGGCCATGGTTGAAGACCTCGATGGGCTCGCCCGCGAGGATCTTGCGCGTGAACAGGAACAGCGCCATGTCCGGGCGTCCCCACGGGCCATAGACGGTGAAGAACCGCAGGCCGGTCGTCGGCATGCCGTAGAGGTGGCTGTAGGTGTGTGCCATCAGCTCGTTCGCCTTCTTGCTGGCCGCGTACAGGCTGACCGGATGGTCGACGTTGTCCTCCACGGAGAAGGGTAACTTTCGATTGGCGCCGTAGACCGAGCTGGAGGACGCGTACACCAGGTGCTCGATGCCGTGGTAGCGGCAGCACTCGAGGATGTTGAGGAAGCCGACGATGTTGCTTTCGACGTAGGCGTGCGGGTTTTGCAGCGAATAGCGCACCCCGGCCTGCGCTGCGAGGTTCACCACCCGCTGCGGCGCGAATTCCTTGAACACGGCCTCGAGCGCGCCCCGGTCGGACAGCGGGGCCTTGGTGAACCCGAATCCGTCGCGGCCCTGCAGTCGCCCCAGGCGCGCTTGCTTCAGGGTGGGGTCGTAGTAGTCGTTGATGTCGTCGAACCCATGCACGAGGTCGCCGCGCTCCAGCAGGCGTTCGCTCAGCCTCGCGCCGATGAAACCCGCGGCACCGGTCACGAGCACCCGCGTCGCCCCAGGTCCCTGCGTCCGCTCGCTGGTCACAGCTGCCCGTCGCTGGCGTCTTTCGGCAACGCCCGCTTCACGTCGAACAGGACCGCGCCGGGCTTGCCGAAAGCACGGATGCGTTCCGCGCCAAGCTCCGCGAATTCCCTGTGCGCGACGGCCAGCACGATGGCGTCGTAGACCCCGCATTCCGGATCAGCCAGCAAGTCGATGCCGTACGTCTCGCGGGCCTCCTGCGCGCTCACCCATGGATCGTGCACGTCGACCGCTGCGTTGTACGCCTGCAGTTCCTCGATGATGTCAACCACCTGTGTATTGCGCAGGTCCGGGCAGTTCTCCTTGAAGGACAAACCCAGCACCAGCACCCTGGGACTCGCCACGGCCATGCCCCGCTGGCTGACGAGGCGCGCGACGCGCCGGCCGACATGGCTTCCCATCCCGTCGTTGATCCGCCGGCCCGCGAGGATCATCTCCGGGTGGTACCCGATCTGCTGCGCCTTGTGCGTCAGGTAGTAAGGGTCCACGCCGATGCAGTGACCGCCGACCAGCCCGGGGCGGAAGGGGAGGAAGTTCCACTTCGTTCCCGCGGCTTCGAGCACTTCCTCGCTGTCGATCTGCAGGCGGTTGAAGATCATGGCCAGTTCGTTGATCAGCGCGATGTTCACGTCGCGCTGGACGTTCTCGATGACCTTCGCGGCTTCCGCGACGCGGATCGTGGACGTGCGATGGGTGCCTGCCTTGACGACCTTGCGGTAAAGCCGGTCGACGAACTCGGCCGCTTCCGGCGTCGATCCGGAGGTGAGCTTCAGGATGTTCTCCAGGCGGTGTTCCCGGTCCCCGGGGTTGATCCGCTCCGGACTATATCCCGCGTAGAAGTCCCGGTTGAAGCAGAGCCCGGATTCGCTCTCGATGATCGGCACGCAGACTTCCTCCGTGGCGCCGGGATACACGGTGGATTCGTAGATCGCGATCCCGCCCCGCCGGATCGCCGCGCCGACGGTGCGGCTGGCCGACTCCAGGGGGCGGAGGTCCGGACGCTTGAACTCGTCGATCGGCGTCGGCACGGTGACGATGAAGACGTTGCAGCCTGCCAACGCCGACGGGTCGCAGGACAGCTCGAGAAGGTCAGCGTCGCGCAATTCCGCCTCGGCGACTTCGCGCGTGTGGTCGTGGTGCCGGCGCAGCTCATCGATCCGCTGGGCGTTGATGTCGAAGCCGATCGTGGGGAAATGCTTGCCGAAGGCTGCCGCCAACGGCAGTCCCACGTAGCCCAGGCCAACGATGGCGATGCGGATGTGCTCCGGTGCGGGCAGCGGCGCTTCTGTGGTCATCGCGAGGGCAAGGTCCTTGAGGTGGTCTTTGGTGTCCGCGGCAGACGAGACAGTGCGGGTCCCTTCGGGATCCGGCATCTTGCCGGCGCCGGTTGCGTCGTCGAAGCCCGGTACGTTAGCACCGGTCCCGTGCCCGGTCGTCCGAGGCGCCTTCGCGATGATGCCCCCGTGGACCGACATTCCCCGGGACGTTGGCCAATTCGGGTTCCTCGCACCGGCGGATGCACTCAGCTGCCCGCGATGGCCTTGAAGTGGTCCAGCACCAGCACCTCGCCGCGCCCGGGCCGATAGCCGAGGTTCAGGCCCGCCGCCACGTACTCGATCGCCGCCTGGCAGGCCGCCGGCAATGCCATGCCGCGGCTCAGGCCCGCCGCGACCGCCGCCGCCAGCGTGCAGCCGGTGCCGTGCGCCTCGACCGCCAGGCGCGCGTGTTCCGACGCGAAGTCCGCCTCCCCGTCGGCGAATCGATCGACGACCCTGGTTCCTTCGTCGAGGTGGCCGCCCTTGAGCAGCACCGCGCGCGCACCCAGGCCGCGCAGCTTGCCGATGGCATCGCGTGCGGCGTCGGCGTCGGCGATGGGCATCCCGAGCAGGAGCTCGGCTTCGGGGATGTTCGGGGTGACCAGGGTCGCGAGCGGCAGCAGGCGCGCGCACAGCGCATGCCTCGCATCGTCCTCGAGCAAGCTCGCGCCCGAGGTCGCGACCATCACCGGGTCCAGGACCACGTGGCGGGGACGATGGTGCTCGAGGGCATCGGCCACGGCGTCGATCACGGCGGCGTTGGCCAGCATGCCGAGCTTGATCGCCCCGATGTCGAAATCCTCGAAGCAGGCGTCGATCTGCGCGCGCAGGAACGCCGGCGGAGGGACGTGCACCGCGCTGACCCCGCGCGTGTGCTGGGCGGTCAGCGCGGTGATCGCGGACAAGCCATGCACGCCATGCGCGACGAAGGTCTTGAGGTCGGCCTGGATGCCCGCGCCGCCGCCGGAGTCGGAGCCGGCGATCGTCAGGGCGCAGGGAGGCTTTCGTCGCGCGGGCATGCCGGCCATTGTAGGCCCCGCTACAGGACCTCGGAGGCGTAGTCGGCCAGGCGAGATCGTTCGCCCCGGCGCAGGGTGACGTGGGCGCTGTGTTCCCAGGACTTGAACCGGTCCACTGCATACGTGAGGCCGGAGGTCGTCTCGGTGAGGTAGGGCGTGTCGATCTGCTCGACGTTGCCCAGGCAGACGATCTTGGTGCCCGGGCCGGCCCGGGTGACCAGGGTCTTCATCTGCTTGGGCGTCAGGTTCTGCGCCTCGTCCAGGATCAGGTAACGGTTGAGGAAGGTGCGTCCGCGCATGAAGTTCAGCGAGCGGATCTTGATCCGCGAGGCAAGCAGGTCGTTGGTCGCCGCGCGTCCCCAGCTGCCGCCTTCCTTGTTGCTGGGCATGAGCACCTCGAGGTTGTCGGTCAGTGCGCCCATCCAGGGCGTCATCTTTTCCTCTTCCGTGCCGGGCAGGAAGCCGATGTCGTCGCCGACGCTGACCGTGGCGCGGGTCATGATGATCTCCCGGTAACGCTGCGCATCCATGGTCTGGGCCAGGCCTGCGGCCAGCGCCAGCAGGGTCTTGCCGGTGCCTGCGGTGCCCAGCAGGGTGACGAAGTCGATGTCCGGGTCCATCAGGGCGTTGAGCGCGAAGTTCTGCTCGCGGTTGCGGGCCAGGATGCCCCACACCGCGTGCTGGTTGCTGCGGTAGTCATCGACGATCTGCAAGGTGGCACGGCCGTCCTCGACCTTCGCCACGCGCAGTTCCGCTTCCTCGTCTCCCGGCAGGTACAGGAACTGGTTGGGATGCCAGTCGTCGTCCGTCTCGAGCTGGACTTCGTAAAAGGTTCGGCCCTTGTCGGTCCACGACTTGAGGTCGGTTCCGTAGCGCTGCCAGAAATCCTCCGGAAGCGGCGTGGCACCGGTGTACAGCAGGCTGAAATCGTCGAGTGCGCGGTCGTTCTCGTAGTCCTCAGAGGCGATGCCCGCGATCGCAGCCTTGATCCGGAGGTTGATGTCCTTGGACACGAACACCACCCGGGCACCCGGCTCGGCGGCCTTCAGCGCGATGATGGCGTCGATGATGTCGTTGTCGGGCTTGTCTTCGGTCGCCCGCTTGCGCGTATCGAGCGCCGCGGTCTGGAAGCGCAGCCGCCCGATGCTTTCGACGCCGCGCAGCTGCAGGCCGTTGGGCGGCTCCAGCACCAGGCCCGAGGCGATCTTGTCGGCCCCCTGCGCCTCGATGAGTTCGTTGATGAAGCGGCTGACCTGCCGTGCATTGCGGCTGGCTTCTGAATTACCCTTCTTGCCGTTGTCCAGTTCCTCGATGACCTGCATCGGCAGGAAGACATCGTGCTCCTCGAACTTGAACAACGCGGTCGGATCGTGCATCAGCACATTGGTGTCGAGCACGTGGATCCGCTTGCCTTTGGTCATCGCTTGTTCCTGTGCGGGTGGATCGGTTGGGGCCACGGGCAGCGTCGATCCACCGGAACCCGCGGCGCGGGACGGTCGGTGGCCTGACTGCGACGGTGTGTCACCGGGCCTGGGCCGCCTTGAGGGCGTCGAGGACGGCCTGGGCATGGCCGGCCACCTTGACCTTGCGCCATGCCTCGGCGATTCGACCCTTGGGGTCGATGAGGAAGGTGCTGCGCTCGATCCCCATGACCTTGCGGCCGTACATGTTCTTTTCGCGGATCACGTCGAAGGCCCGGCACAAGGTCTCGTCCGGGTCGCTGGCGAGGGGGAACCGGAAACCCTGCTTGGCGCAGAAGTTGTCGTGGGACCTGACGGAGTCTCGGGACACGCCGAGGATGTCGGCGTCCAGCTTGCGGAACTTCGGCAGCAACGCGTTGAAGTCCAGGCCCTCGGTGGTGCAGCCGGGTGTGGCGTCCTTGGGGTAGAAGTACAGGACAAGCCAGCGGCCCCGGTAGTCGGAGAGCTTCGCGGACGCACCACCCGACAGGCTCAGTTCCGCTGCCGGCACCTGGTCGCCGGGCTGGAGGGGCGTGCCATCGCTCGTCTTCGCCTTGGCCATGCTCAGAACTTCATCGGGTCCATGATCGCGTCGAGGTTGAGGTGGTCGCAGAACTCCAGGAAGTCATCCCTGAGCGCGGCGATGTGCATGTCCGACGGCACGCCGATGGTGACCTGCGCCGAGAACATGTCGGCCCCGGTCTGCATCGCGCGGTAGCGGGAACAGTGCAGGCTCTCGATGGTGATGCCCTGGCGATCGAAGAAATCGGCGAGCTGGAACAGGATGCCGGGCTTGTCGGAGGCAACCACCTCGACGATGTACGGCAGCAGGTTGGACTGGATCGGCTTGGGTCCGGTGCGGTACCAGATGAGCTTGAGGCCTTCCTCGCGCTCCAGCCGGGACAGCATCGCCTCCAGCTTCGCCACCGCATCCCAGGAGCCGATGGCGAGGGCGGAGACGGAGACGTCGCGACCCACGGTGGACAGGCGGGTGTCCACCAAGTTGCAGCCGCTGTCGGCGATCCGCCTGGACACGGCCAGCAGCGGCGAGGCCGGATGCGTCGTGTAGGCGTTGATCAGCAGGTAGTTCTCGTTCGGCGCTGGCCGGGCGGCGCTGTCGGGAGATGCAGGCGATTCGGTCAAGGCAGCGTCCGCGGGCGGAAAATCCGGAGTCTTGCTGTAGCTGCGAGGCTCCTGGGGTTCCGGGTGCATCCTGGTGCCGCGGATGCATCGCAACTGGATCAAGGGCCTGCGTGCAGCCAGCATACTTGCCCGTGCTTCGAAGCCGCAAGTAAGATCGGCCGGGTCCAGGGCGTGCCGGCTCATGTACCCTTGGAAGCCGACCCGGCGCGTCGGGATCGAACCCCGGCGCCCTCAATTTCCCCACGGATCAGAGACTTGCAACTCTCCGGCAGCATCACCGCGCTGGCGACGCCGTTCACGGCCGCCGGTGAACTCGATCTCGACGCCTGGCGTCGGCTGCTCGCCATGCAGCTGGCAGCCGGGACGCAGGGCGTGGTCGTCGCCGGTTCGACCGGCGAAGCGGCCTCCCTGTACGACAGCGAGTACGACGCCCTGCTGAGGATCGCGGTCGAGATGCTCGGGGGACGGCTCCCCGTGCTGGCGGGCACCGGCCTGGCGAATACGTCCAAGACCGTCGAGCAGACCCGCCGGGCGCGGGCCGTCGGCGCGGATGCCGCGCTGGTGGTGACGCCACCCTACGTACGCCCGACCCAGGCAGGGCTGGTGGCGCACTACAGGGAGGTCGCCGACGACGGCGCCTTGCCCGTGGTGCTCTACAACGTGCCCGGCCGCACCGGCACCGACCTGCTGCCTGAGACGGTGGCCGAGCTGGCGGGCCATCAGCGCATCGTCGGCATCAAGGAAGCGCGCAGCGAACCCGAGCGCATGCAGGCCTTGCTCGCGCTGCGTCGCGATGGGTTCGCCGTGCTCAGCGGCGACGACCCCACGGCCGCCCGCGCCCTGCTCGCAGGCGCCGATGGGGTGATCTCGGTGGTCTCCAATGTCATCCCGGGGGCATTCCGCCGACTCTGCGACCTGGGGCGCGAAGGCGCCGTCGAACAGGCCGAACGATGGGATGCCGGCTTGCGCGAGATCTACGACTTCGCCGGCATCGAGCCGAACCCGATCCCGGTAAAGGCCATCCTCCAGCAGCTGGGCTTCGGTCATGGCTTGCGCCTGCCGCTGACCACGCTGGATCCCGTGCATGCCGAGGCCGCCGCCCGCCTTGCCGCGCGCGTCCGTACACTTGAACAATCCTGCAGCGACGCCGCTGCAGCGTGAATCCACTCGCAGGAGAGTAGCGATGCCGTCCAACCCATTCCCGTACCGCCCCCTGGTCATCGCCGCACTGGTCGTGGCGGTCGCAGGCGCCTCCGGCTGCAGCTGGTTCCGCAAGGGCAGCACGCTCTATCGCGAAAGCCCGGAGAACAGGCCGCTCGAGGTGCCGCCCGACCTGGATCGCCCGAACACCGACAGTGCGATGAAGATGCCGCCGGGCGGCGGGTCCGTGTCGCGTTCGAGCATGTCGGCTCCCGCGGCGACCGCCGCCGGCAACACCGGCTTCACCGTCGAGGGCGAGCGCGACGCCGTGTTCGACCGGCTCGGCACCGCGCTGGCGGGGATCGAGGGGGTGACCGTGGTGACCCGCGCGCAGCTCCTGGGCAGCTTCGACATCGACTATCGCGGCAGCAAGTTCCTGGTTCGCGTCGCCAAGGCCGAAGGCGGTTCCTACGTCTCGGCGGTCGATCCGCGAGGACTACCCGCGACCGGCGAGGCGCCCGTCCAGCTCATGGCAGCGCTGAAGGCTGCGCTGGGAGGCTGACTCCCGGGCCATCGGGCAATGAAAAAGCGGGCGCCAATGGCGCCCGCTTTAGCGATCAGGCCGGTCGACCCGTGAAGGGCCCGCGTCAGCGCTCGAGCAAAGGCAGCTTGTCCGGCACGTTCTCCCACTGCTTGGCATCCGGCGGGCCATCCTTGCGGATGGTGATCACCGGCCAGGCCTTGGACAGCTCGGCATTCAGTGCGACGAACGCTTCCTGGCCGGCCGGGACGTCGTCCTCCGGATAGATGGCGTTGATCGGGCACTCCGGCTCGCAGAGCGTGCAGTCGATGCACTCGTCGGGATCGATCACGAGGAAGTTCGGACCCTCGTGGAAGCAGTCCACCGGGCAGACTTCCACGCAGTCGGTGTACTTGCACTTGATGCAGTTCTCGGTGACGACGAAGGGCATGGCGGGCGATCCGGTGGAGGTGCGTCCCTAGTTTAGGGGCATCGGGCAACGTTGTCGCAGCAAGGGGCGCGACCCGGCATCGGCCTTGGCGGCCCGACGGCACCGAAACCTGGATAGGCCGCCGCCGAGGTGCTGCCACGAAAAAGCCCGCGTCGTTGCCGACGCGGGCTGCGGAATCTGGTACACCCTACGGGATTCGAACCCGTGTTACCGGCGTGAGAGGCCAGCGTCCTAACCACTAGACGAAGGGTGCGTGGGCCGCTGCCAAGGGCAGCTCCGGCGGAGTGGCCGGCTGCGCGAGGCCTTCGGGCAACGTGCAGCTTGCTAGTATAGCAATGGACGGATGCCAAAGCGGGCAGACCGAAACGACTTTTTTGCCTGCGGCCGATGCCCAACGATTCCCACGCCATTCCCACCAACCTGCGGGTCATCCCCAGGGACCAGCACCCCGTTTCCCGCAAGGGCATCAGCCAGAATGCGCTGCGGGTGCTGTACCGCCTGCGCGAGGGGGGGCACCAGGCCTTCCTCGTCGGGGGCGCCGTGCGCGACCTGCTGGTCGGCGGGCACCCCAAGGACTTCGACGTCGCCACCGACGCCACGCCGGAGCAGGTCAAGCACCTGTTCCGCAACTGCCGGCTGATCGGCCGCCGTTTCCGCCTGGCGCACGTGGTGTTCGGCCGCGAGATCATCGAGGTCGCCACCTTCCGCGCCAATGTCGACGACGGCAGCGGCGACCGCCAGGTCCACGACGGCGGCCGCCTGCTGCGCGACAACGTCTACGGCAACATCCAGGACGACGCGGTGCGGCGCGACTTCACCGCCAACGCGCTGTACTACACGGTCGAGGATTTCTCCATCCACGATTACGTCGGCGGCTACGAGGACGTCCAGAACCGCCTCCTGAGGCTGATCGGCGATCCGGAGGCGCGCTACCGCGAGGACCCGGTGCGGATGCTGCGCGCGGTGCGGCTGGCCGCCAAGCTGGATTTCCGCATCGAGGCCGGCAGCGCGGCGCCGATCCCCGAGCTCGCGCCGCTGCTGGCCGAAGCCGCGCCCGCGCGGTTGTTCGAGGAATGCCTGAAGATGTTCCTGTCCGGCCACGCCGTCGCCAGTTTCGAAGGCCTGGAGCGCCATGGGCTGCTCCCGTCGCTGCTGCCGGAGACGGGCGCCGCGCTCGCCGCGAACCGCAGCGGCGCTTTGCGCCGGATGATCATCGAGGGGTTGCGCAACACCGACGAGCGGGTGGCGGCCGAGGAGCCCGTTTCCCCGGCATTCCTGTTCGCCCTGCTGCTGTGGCCGGCGTATTGCCGCACCCTGATCGCGTTGCAGGGCGAGGGCGTGCACGCCGCCGAGGCCCAGCGCCGGGCCGCCGACCGCACCACCGTCCACCAGCTCGACACCATCGCGCTGCCGCGCCGGTTCTCGCTGCCGATGCAGGAAATCTGGCTGCTGCAGACCCGCTTCCCACTGCGCCAGCGCAAGCGGGTGATGCGGACGCTCGCGCACCCGCGTTTCCGCGCGGCGTACGACTTCCTGGTGCTGCGCCAGTCGGCTTCGGAGGGCCATGCCGAGGACGTGGCGTTCTGGCGAGAGGCGCAGGACGACCCGGACCACGCCATCGCCGCACATCCCGATGCCGCGCCGGACACGTCCGATCCCGCGCCGGAAGACGGGGAGCCATCGTCGCCCCGCAAGCGCCGACGGAGGCGTCGTCGCGGTCCGGCCACCGCGGGATGAGCCCGCTGGTCACCGCCTACATCGGCCTGGGCGGCAATGTGGGCGACCCTGCCGACACCTTGCGCGCGGCGTTCCGCTCGATCGACGGCCTGCCCGGCACGCGCGTCACGGCGACGTCCGGGCTGTACCGCACGCCGGCGTGGGGCCGGGAAGAACAGCCGGATTTCATCAACGCGGTGGCCTGCGTCGCCACGCACCTCCCGGCCCAGGAACTGCTGGCCGGCCTGCTGGATGTCGAGCGCGCCTTCGGCCGCCACCGCGACCGGGCGCAGGGCCGTTGGGGGCCGCGCGTACTCGACCTCGACCTGTTGTTGTACGGCGACGATGTCATCGATGAGCCCGGCTTGCGCGTGCCGCATCCCCACCTCCACGAGCGCGCCTTCGTGCTGGTCCCGCTGGTCGAGGTCGCACCAGGGCTGACGATCCCCGGCATCGGCCGGGCCGATGCGGCCTTGGCGTCGATGGCCAGCGACGGCATCCAGGCGCTACCCTGACGTTCCACCGCGACGCAGTTGCACGCCATGGCCGCTTCCGACGCCCGCAGACCCATGACCGTGCCCACGCTGGCGGAAGCCAAGGCGGCGGGTCGCAAGCTGACGATGCTGACCGCCTACGATGCCGGCTTCGCGCGCACGCTCGATGCCGCGGGCGTGGACCTGCTCCTGGTCGGCGACTCCCTGGGCATGGTCGTGCAGGGACACGATTCGACGCTGCCCGTCCTGGTCGAGGACATCGCCTACCACACCGCCTGCGTGGCCAAGGGCCTGGAGCGTGCATTGCTCGTCGCGGACCTTCCGTTCCAGGCCGACGCCACGCCCGAGCGCGCGCTCGATGCCGCGACCGAGTTGCTGCAGGCCGGCGCGCAGATGGTCAAGCTGGAGGGAGCCGGTCCGCACAAGCTGGAGGCGATCCGGTTCCTCGTCGCGCGCGAGATCCCGGTCAGCGCCCACCTGGGCCTCACGCCCCAGTCGGTGCTGCGGCTGGGTGGCTACAAGGTGCAGGGCAGGGAGGACGATGCCTCCCGGCGCCTGCGCGAGGACGCGCTCGCCGTCGCCGAGGCCGGGGCGTCGTTGCTGGTGCTCGAATGCGTGCCGTCCGGGCTCGCGAGAGCGATCACCCAGGCCAGCCCCATACCGACCATCGGCATCGGCGCCGGACCGGATTGCGATGGCCAGGTGCTGGTGTTGCATGACTTGCTCGGGCTCGACAGCGGCCATCGCCGGCCCAAGTTCGTCAAGGATTTCTTGGCCGAGGGCGGCTCGGTGCGCGGCGCGGTGGAAGCCTTCGTTGAAGCGGTGCACGCCGGCCGCTTCCCCGATGGCGCGCACTCGTACGAATAGGCGATGCCTGCAGGAACGCGCCTTTGGTCGGACGGCTCGTCGTGATCGAAACGATCACGACCCTGCCGGAGCTGCGTGACCGCATCGCCGGCTGGAAACGCGCCGGCCTGCGCGTCGGCTTCGTGCCCACGATGGGCAACCTGCATGCCGGCCACCAGTCCCTGGTCGGGATCGCGCGCGGCGCAGCCGACCGGGTGGTGGCGAGCGTGTTCGTGAATCCCACCCAGTTCGGTCCCGCCGAGGACTTCGCCCGCTATCCGCGTACGCCGGAATCGGATGCGAACGGGTTGGCCTCGGCCGGCTGCGACGTGTTGTGGCTGCCCTCGCCGGAAACGATGTATCCGCTCGGAATCGACAATGCGGTGCTGGTCCGCGTGCCGGGCATCACCGACGTCCTCGACGGCGCGCATCGCCCCGGCCACTTCGACGGCGTCTGCACCGTGGTCGCGCGGCTGTTCAACCAGGTCGGTCCGGACGTGGCCGTGTTCGGGCGGAAGGATTACCAGCAGCTGGCCGTGATCCGCCACATGGTGGCCGACCTCGCGTTTCCGATCGAGGTCCTGGCGGGCGAGACCGTACGCGAGGGCGACGGCCTGGCAATGAGTTCACGCAACCAGTACCTCTCCGCGGAGGAACGCGCCATCGCGCCGGAGGTGCACCGTACGCTGCTGGCCATGGCGGCCGACCATGGCAGGGGCGTGGAACCCGCGGCCCTGGAGGCCGAGGCGGTGTCCCGGCTGGAGGCGGCAGGTTTCGTCGTCGACTACGCCGTCGTCCGCACCCCGGGGCTGATGCAACCCGTGGCGGGCGAGCCGGGCCCGCGCGTGGCGCTGGTCGCGGCGCGGCTCGGCGGTACCCGCTTGATCGACAACCTGGAGTTCACCGGCGCATAGGCAGGCGCCGATGGCCCCCGGCAAGCTGCTGGAGCCTGTCGCGGATGCATCCGTGGCCGCGCTGGCGCCGGGTGGGTGGCGGCGGAACACCATGCAAGCGGGGTTTTCCACCCGTGCCGCTGCCCCCATCTTGTAAACTCGCCCATCGTTCTGCCTTCCGCGCGCCAAACCATGCAACTGACCCTGCTCAAAGCCAAGATCCACCGCGCCACCATTACCCACGCCGAGCTGCATTACGAAGGCTCGTGCGCGATCGACGGCCGCCTGCTGGACATCGCCGGCATCCGCGAGTACGAGCGCGTGGAGATCTACAACATCAACAACGGGGCGCGTTTCGCCACCTATGCCATCCGCGGCGAGGAAGGCAGCGGGATGATCTCCGTCAATGGCGCCGCCGCGCACATGGCCGAGCCGGGCGACCTGGTCATCATCTGCGCCTATGGCAGCTGCGACGAGGCCGAGGCGGCGAAATTCAAGCCGACCCTGGTCTACGTGGATCGCCAGAACAAGCTCACCCACACGAACACCTCGATCCCCGCGCAGGCGGCCTGAACCCGGATGGCCGCCTGGCTAGAGCCGCTGCACGCGCAGGCGCGGCGGATGGGGAACGCCACGCTACGTGGGCTGGTCGATGACGACCCCGCCCGTGCCGGCGACTTTTCGCTGCGTGTCGGGCCGATCCACGCCAACTTCGCCCGCCAGCGCATGGATCGGGAGGCGCTTGGGGCGCTGCTGGGCGTCGCCGGGGACATGGCCTTGCCCGTGGCGATGCGGGCGCTGTTCGACGGTGCGACCGTCAATGTTTCAGAGCAGCGCCCGGCACTGCACACGGCGCTGCGCTCCGGATTGGGCCAGGGCGAGATCGCCACCCGGGCGCGCGGCCAGGCCCGCGCCGCGCACGAGCGCATGGCGGATTCGATCGCCACGCTCGAGGCCTCGGAGGTCACCGATATCGTCAATGTCGGTATCGGCGGGTCGGACCTCGGGCCAAGGCTCTCCGTCGACGCGCTGAAGGATTGGCGTACCGGCCGCTTCCGCTTGCACTTCGTGGGCAATGTGGACGCCAGCGAAGCCGGGCACGTGCTGGACGGCCTCGACCCGCGGCGGACCGCCGTGGTCCTGGTGTCAAAGAGCTTCGGCACGCAGGAAACCCTGCTCAACGGCGCGATCCTGCGCGACTGGCTCGGAAGCGGGGATCGCATGCATGCGGTCAGCGCGAACGTGGCGGCGGCCGTGGCGTTCGGCATCGATCCGGGACGCGTGTTGCCGATGTGGGACTGGGTCGGCGGTCGCTACTCGCTATGGTCGACCGTGGGCTTCAGCATCGCGGCGGCCATCGGGATGCAGGGATTCGATGGCTTCCTCGGCGGGGCGGCGGAAATGGATGCCCATGCGCTGGAATCTCCGGTGGAGGCGAACCTGCCGCTCCGGCACGCCCTGACCGCTGTCTGGAACCGCAACATCCTGGGCTTGCCGACGCAGGCGGTGCTGCCCTACGACCAGCGATTGGCGCTGTTTCCTGCCTACCTGCAGCAACTTGTGATGGAGAGCCTCGGCAAATCGGTCCGAACGGACGGTTCGCCCGTGGCCACCGCGACCGTGCCGGTGTTGTGGGGAGGGGCAGGGACCAATGCCCAGCACAGTTTCTTCCAGGCCTTGCACCAGGGCACGGACGTCGTGCCGGCCGATTTCATCGGGGTAGTCCACCCCGCGCATGGGCATTCGGGGAGTCATGCCGTCCTCCTCGCGAACCTGCTGGCGCAGTCCGAGGCGCTCGCGAATGGGTGCGCCGACGGGGACCCGCAAAAGGCCTATCCGGGCAATCGTCCCTCGACGGTGCTGCTGCTGGATGCCTTGACCCCGCGTTCCTTGGGCGCGCTGATCGCCCTTTACGAGCACAGCGTCTACCTGCAGGCGACCATGTGGGGCATCAATGCCTTCGATCAGTGGGGCGTGGAGCTCGGGAAACGGATTGCCGGAGACCTGCTGCCCGCGGTCTCGGGGAAAGGCGAAGCGCGGGACCCTGTGACCCGGGCGTTGCTGGCGGAGATCCACGGCCACGGGTGATCGTGGCCGGCAAGGTGCCGCTGGCGCATGAGCTTGCGCAGGTCGTCGGGGCGCGCCCGCGCGTCCCTTGCTAATGGACGCCGTGGCGCCCAAGCGCCCAGAGGACGTGCTCGCGCACCACGGGGTCCTCGATCTCCCGGCGCGATGCCAGCGCCGCGACGGTTCCAGGTGACGTCGGCGCATTCCCCAGCGCCACCGCGAGGTTGCGCAACCAGCGCCGGTAACCGCTGCGGCGAATCGCGGAGCCTTCGGTCCGCCGCATGAACTCCGCCTCGCTCCAGGCGAACAGGTCGGCGAGCGACGCGGTGTCGAGGTCGTTGCGGGCACGGAAGCCTGGTTCGTCGGTACGCCGGGCGAACTTGTTCCATGGGCACACCAACTGGCAGTCGTCGCAACCGAAGATGCGGTTGCCGATCAGCGGCCGCAGGGCCTCGTCGATCGCGCCCTCGTGCTCGATGGTGAGGTAGCTGATGCAGCGGCGTGCATCCAGGCGGTGTGGCGCGGTGATCGCCCCGGTGGGGCAAACCTCGATGCAGCGCGTGCAGGTGCCGCAATGCGCCGAGGCGGGCGGGTCGACGGGCAGGGGAAGGTCGACGTAGATCTCGCCCAGGAAGAACCAGGACCCGCCGTGGCGGTCGATCAGGCAGGTGTGCTTGCCGATCCAGCCCAGGCCGGCATCGCGCGCCAACGCGCGCTCCAGCACCGGCGCCGAGTCCACGAACACGCGGTGCCCGAACGGCCCGATCTCGCCGGCAATGCGATCGGCCAGCGCCTGCAATCGCTTGCGCATCAGTTTGTGGTAATCCCGGCCCAGGGCGTAACGCGCGACGTAGGCGCGTGTCCCGTCACCGAGCGTCCGCCAGGCCTGCGCGTCGTCCTGGCCGTAATCGAGTCCGACCGAGATCACCCGCACGGTCCCCGGCACCAGTTCGCGCGGCCGGGAGCGCTTGTCGCCATGGCGCGCCATCCAGTGCATCGAACCGTACAGACCCTTCGCCAGCCAGTCGCGAAGGTGGCGTTCGTCCTCGCCGAGGTCGATCCCGGCGATGCCGCAACGCTGGAAGCCGCCTTCGCGTGCCCATGCCTTGACCTGCATGGCAAGCGCGGATGGATCGGCGCGGCGGGGAGTGGAGGCGGCGGAGGACACGGTGTGGCGAAGTATAGAATCGGCGCGGTGAACAGGCCTGCCGAACCGATCGCCTTGTACGACATCGCGTCGATGCGCGACCTCGAGGCGCGCGAGACGGCGGCGCTCGATGGCGATGCGGGCGTGCTGATGGAGCGCGCCGGCCTCGCGGCCTGGCGTTGCGTGCTGGCGCATTGGCCCGACGCGCAGGCGCTAGTCGTCGCCTGCGGGCCCGGCAACAACGGTGGCGACGGTTACGTGCTGGCGCGCCATGCCTTGCAAGCGGGTCGCGACGTGCGCGTGCTGCGGCTGGAGGCGCACCTGCCCTCAAGCGGGTTGGCACGCGGGGCCTGCCAAGCCTATGCGGACGCAGGCGGGCGCATCGAGGGCTTCGACCGCGGCCTCGATGGCTGCGACCTGCTGGTCGATGCGCTGTTCGGCATCGGCCTGTCGCGGGCGCCCGACGACCAGGTGGCGTCGTGCATCGAGTCGATCAATGCAGCCGGTTGCCCGGTGCTCGCGCTCGACGTGCCCAGTGGCGTCGATGCCGCGCGCGGAAGCGTCCCGGGAACTGCGGTGCGTGCATCGCGCACCTTGCAGTTCCTGGCCGAGCACGCGGGCTTGCGCACGGGAGATGCCCTCGACCATGTCGGCGAGCTTTCCCTGGCTACGCTCGATTTGTCCGCTGCCACGCAGGCATCCTGCGCGCCCTCGGCGTTCCTCCTGGGGGCGGCACACCTGCCCCGGCTTGCGTGGCCACGCCGGCGCAACGCGCACAAGGGGCATTCAGGGCACGTGCTGTGCGTCGGTGGCGATACCGGCAAGGGCGGGGCGATCCTGTTGTGCGTGGAGGCCGCGCTGCGAGCCGGTTGCGGACTGGCGAGCGTGGCGACGCGCGCCGGGCATGTCGCGGCCGTGCTGGCGCGGCGGCCCGAAGCGATGGTGCAGGCGGTGGACTCCCCGCCAGACCTCGCCCAACCGCTGCAGGCCGCCGACGTGCTGGCGGTTGGACCGGGGCTGGGCCTTGATGGCTGGGGCAGGGACCTGTTGGCCGCCTGCCTGGACGGAGGCAAACCGCTGGTGCTCGATGCCGACGCCTTGAACCTGCTCGCCGAATCGCCCCGTGACCTACCGCCCGGCACCATCCTCACCCCGCATCCCGGCGAGGCGGGCCGCTTGCTCGGGATCTCCGCGAGCGACGTGCAGGCCGACCGTTTCGGCGCGGTGTCGGCACTGTGCGAACGCTTCGGCTGCGTGGTCGTCCTCAAGGGCGCCGGGACCCTGGTCGCCGAGCCCGGAGCGGCACCGTTCGTGATCGGCGCCGGCAATCCCGGCATGGCGGTCGGCGGCATGGGCGACGTGTTGGCCGGGGTCGTCGCGTCCTTGCGTGCGCAAGGACATGCCGCGATCGACGCCGCGCGCTTCGGGGCCCTGCTGCACGCCTGCGCCGGCGACCGCGCCAGTGCGCTCGGCGGCGAGCGCGGCCTGCTGCCCAGCGACCTGATGACTCCGCTGCGCGAGCTTTCCAACCCATGAGCGAACAATCCACCTTGTCCTTGTACCTGCCGGACGCCGGGGCGACCGATGCGCTCGCCGGCCTGCTGGCGATGACGCAGCCCGAGAGCGCCATCGTCCACCTGGAGGGTGACCTGGGCGCCGGGAAGTCGACCCTGGCCCGCGCCTGGCTGCGTGCGCTGGGCGTCGATGGGCCGATCCGCAGCCCGACCTACACCCTCGTGGAACGCTACCGCCTGCGCGACGGCAGAGAGGCGCTGCACCTGGACCTCTACCGGATCGGCGATGCGGGAGAACTGGAATTCCTGGCGCTGGACGATGCAGCGGCAGCGCTCTGGCTCGTCGAATGGCCCGAACGCGGGCTGCGGGCACTACCGCCAGCAGGGCTGCGGGTGGCTTTGGCGGTCGAGGCGGACGGCCGCCGTTGCCGACTCCATGGACTGGGCAGCGCGGGCGAGCGATGGCTGGCCGATTTGGCGCCACACTGCCGTTTGGGGGCGTTTCCTGAACCGTGACGGTAGGAAAGTGGGGCAGGCTACGGATTCATAAGGAAAAAACGGTTGCAAAGGCGGACCGTTGGTGCTTGACTAGCCCTCATGCGCGCAAGGGGGCTCAACTTCCAGCAATGCCTGCTCGGTGCGGCCCTCGTCGCCGCGCTGGCCTGGAACCTGGCGCGCGCGTCTGAAATCAACGACTTGCGGCTCGACGCCGGACCGACCGGTACCCGTGCGGAGCTGCGCCTCGACCAGGAGGCCGAGTTCGAGATCCTTTCGCTCGCCAACCCCGACAGGCTCGTCGTGGACCTGCCGGGGACCCGGCTGGACGGGAACTTCAAGCTGCCCGCCGCGGCCGGCCTGGTGAGATCGGTGCGCAGTGGCCAGCCCGTCCCCGGAACCACTCGCATCGTCTTCGACCTGGCATCGCCCGTTGCGGTGCTCAAGCCACGCTTCGAACCCGGTGCGGACGGCGCGCGGCTGGTGCTGGAATGGCCCGGCGACTACGGCCCCGATCCCGTCGCACGGATCATCGAGGCCACGCAGGCACCGGCCGTGCCCAACGACGGCGCGGAGAGTGCGCGTCCGCTTGTGGTAGATCCCTCGGTCGCGGCGCGCGCCGCCACCTCACGGCTGATCGCCAACCTTCCCGCGAGCGGTACCGAGCAGACGGCGTCGGAGCAACTGCCACCCGTGGCGCCATCGCCGACGCTGCCCGTGCAATCCGTACCGCCCCGTCCAGGCGGCCCGGTGGTGGCCGTCGAACGAAATCCCGAGCCCGTGGCCGCGCCGTCGCCGACCGAGCAGGGCAAGACGCCCCGCAACCTTCGCGCCGGCACCCGTCCCCTGGTGATTTCCATCGACGCCGGCCATGGCGGGCAGGACCCGGGGGCCGTCGGGCCCAGCGGCAACCGCGAGAAGAACATCACCCTGGCCATCGCCCGCGAGCTCGCGCGCCAGGTCAACGCGACGCCTGGCCTCAAGGCGCACCTCACGCGCGACGCCGATGTCTTCATTCCGTTGCCCCAGCGCGCGCGGCTCGCCCGTGCCGCCGGCGCGGACATGTTCATTTCCATCCATGCCGATGCGGCCGAAAACCGCAGCGCCAAGGGGTCCTCGGTCTACGTGTTGTCGCTCAAGGGCGCATCGTCCCAGCGGGCACGCTGGCTGGCGGACAAGGAGAACGCCTCCGACCTGATCGGTGGCGGACGCCTGCCGCAGGCTGACAACGTCCTTGCCAACGTCCTGGTCGACCTGACCCAGAGCGGCCACATGAAGGCGTCCGAAGACGCCGGCAACCACATCCTGGCCGGCCTCAAGCGCATCGGGAACAACCACAAGCCCAACATCGAGCGGGCGAACTTCGCCGTGCTGCGCACCTCCGACATGCCGGCGATGCTGGTGGAAACCGCGTTCCTGTCCAACCCGGACGAAGAGAAGCGCCTGGTCGACCCCGAGTTCCAGCGCACCGTGGCGCGCGCCGTGCTCGATGGCGTCAATACCTACTTCACCAGCCAGCCACCGCCGGGGACCTTGTTCGCCGCGCGGGCCGCCGGCAGTGGCAGCGTCGCGGCAGCCGGCGGCGGTTCGCCCTAAGCCCTCTTGTCCTCGGCGAAGACACGCCGACGCCTAGATCCCGGTTTTCCCCTCGGTGGGGCCGCCAATCGTTCGCGGTGCGCGCCAGGGATCTCCGGGCGCCTTGACGTAGTGCCTGTACACGTAGCCCCAGGGAATCGCCAATGGGACCAGCACGACGCCGATGAGGCAGGCGAACAGGGTCTCGGACGCGTAGTCGTCCAGGCCGCCATCGAGCCACATCGGCAACGCCGAGGCAGCCACCCAGATGACTTTCCACAGCAGCTCGAACAGGAGCAGCGGCAGCATTTTCAGTGGATGGCGGATGCCGACCGCAGCGAGCACGGCGAGCGCGCCGAGCAGGGCGCGGATGACCGACTTCGCGTCCGCCGTGAAGGGCGGCGTGACGATCAGCGGCCAGAGCGTCAAGCCGAGGCCAATCGCGATCAGGGCGTACATGGCCCTGAGCAAGGCAAGCCGGAGGAGGGAGACTTCACTTGCCATGCCGCGTTCCCCGCGTGGGTGACCGAACGGGATCCTGGGTCCGGCGAGCGGCAGGCGCCAGTGCCCGACTGCACCGTGACCTCCGGCATCGCGCGCGCGACCTCCGCTCAAGTCCGTAGGCGACACCAGCCCGCCGCGGGATGCGCGCAGGCCAGCCGAATGCGGACCGGCACGGCAGGCCGCCCGCGCCCGCTATCATTGCGCGGTGCCGATCCAGCAACTCCCCGACACCCTCGTCAACCAGATCGCCGCCGGTGAAGTCGTCGAGCGCCCCGCGTCCGTGGTCAAGGAACTGGTGGAGAACGCCCTGGATGCCGGGGCACGACGCATCGACATCGACCTGGAGGAGGGCGGGGTCCGGCTGATCCGCATCCGCGACGACGGTATCGGCATCGCGGCCGGGGAGCTGCCGCTCGCGGTGGCGCGCCACGCCACCAGCAAGATCGCCTCGCTCGACGACCTGGAAACCGTGGCCACGCTCGGCTTCCGAGGCGAGGCCCTGCCATCGATCGCCTCCGTCAGCCGGTTCAGCCTGGGTTCGCGCCGCCAGGGCGACGACCATGGCGCGGCACTGTCGGTGGACGGGGGCAGGATCGGCGAGGTGGCACCGAAGCCCTTGCCCCCGGGCACGACGGTGGAAGTGCGCGACTTGTTCTACAACGTCCCCGCGCGCCGCAAGTTCCTGCGCAAGGAACGCACCGAGCTGGGTCACATCGAGGAGTGGCTGCGCTCGCTGGCACTGGCGCGGCCCGACGTGGAGCTCCGCGTCTCGCACAACGGCAAGCCGTCGCGTCGCTACCGGTCGTCGGGGACCGCGCTGGACCGCGACGGGTTCGCCCTCGCCCGGCTGGGCGAAACCCTTGGCGAGGACTTCGGCAGGCAAGCCTTGCGCGTCGACCATGCCGCCGCCGGCCTCCGGCTGCATGGCTGGATCGCGCAGCCGGCGTATTCGCGCGCCAGCGCCGACCAGCAATACCTGTACGTCAATGGCCGCGCGGTGCGCGACCGCAGCGTGGCGCATGCGGTCAGGCAGGCCTACGCCGACGTGCTGTTCCATGGCCGCCATCCGGCCTACGTGCTGTTCCTGGAGCTCGATCCGGCGCGCGTGGACGTCAACGTGCACCCGGCCAAGCACGAAGTGCGATTCCGCGACGCGCGGCTGGTGCACGATTTCGTCTACCGCACCCTGCACGATTCGCTGGCCGATACCCGCGCGGGCAACGCCCCGCTGGTGGATGCGGTGTCGACGCAGGCGGCGGTCGCGAGGGAGTTGGCGGGCACGGGACCAGGGGGAACGCACGGCATGCAGGCCGGTTTCGGCCTGCGGGTGGACGAGGCGCGTGCGGGTTATGCCGCGCTGCACGGCGCCGGCATCGATGCGACGACCGGGTCCGGGCAGTACGACGCCTTGCCCCAGGGCGCCGATGGCGACGTGCCGCCGCTGGGCTACGCGCTGGCCCAGTTGCACGGGATCTACATCCTCAGCCAGACGGCCGACGGCCTGGTGGTGGTCGACATGCACGCCGCGCACGAACGCATCGGTTACGAACGGCTCAAGGCCGCGCACGACGCGGCGGGCCTGCGCACGCAGCCGCTGCTGGTGCCGCAGGCGGTGGCGGTTTCGGAACGCGAAGCGGGCGTCGCCGAGCGTGAAGCCGGCACGCTGGCCGAACTCGGGTTCGAGGTCACGCGCAGCGGTCACCAGTCGCTGCTCCTGCGCAGCGTCCCGGCGCTGCTGGCGGACGGTGATGCCGAAGCGCTGCTGCGCGACGTGCTGGCGGACCTGAGCGAGCACGGCGAGAGCCGGCGCGTGCGGGCCGCGCGCGACGAGCTGCTCTCGACCATGGCCTGCCATGCCGCCGTTCGCGCGAACCGGCGCCTCACCCTGCCGGAGATGAACTCCCTGTTGCGGCAGATGGAGGCGACCGAACGCTCCGGACAATGCAATCATGGGCGCCCGACGTGGGCGCGCTTCCCCTTGCCCGAGATCGACCGCTGGTTCCTCCGAGGACGTTGAGATGGCTCGAAAACCACACAGAATCCTGCGCGCCGCCTGCGTTGCCGCCTGCGCACTGGGCCTGGGCGCCTGCGACAACGCCTCGAGGCAGGCCACCACTTCCGACGACGCGGCAGCGCCCGCGGAGACCACCGACATGCAATTCCTCGCCGACAACGCCGCCTGGCGGGAGCAGCGCCTCGAAGGCCTGCTCAAGCCCGACGGCTGGACCAGCCTCATCGGGCTGCACTGGATCGACCTCAAGACCCATTACGTCGGCAGCGGCGCAACCAACGGCCTGCGCCTGGCGATGGGCCCCGAGAAAGTGGGCCTGCTGCAACGGGACGGAGGCCGCGTGTTCCTGACGCCCGAGCGCGGCGTTGCGCTGACCCTCGACGGCGCCCCGCTGCAGGGCCGCACCGAGCTCAAGACCGATGACGGCCAGGCGCCCAGCCTGGTCGGCTTCGACGACGGCAAGGGCCAGATGACCGTGATCGAACGGGGAGACCGCCTTGCCTTGCGGGTCAAGCATTCCGAGGCGCCGACGCGCACGCAGTTCGCCGGCCTGGAATACTGGCCGGCCGATCCGTCCTGGCGGATCGACGCGCGCTACGAACCCCACCCGCCGGGCAAGACGCTGCAGATCGCCAACATCATCGGCATCCTCGAGGACACCCCGAACCCGGGGGTCGTGGTGTTCGAGCGCGATGGCAAGACGCATCGGCTCGAGGCACTGGACGGTGGCGAGGACAGCCTGTTCCTGATCCTGGCCGACCGCACCAGCGGCCACGACAGCTACGGCGCAGGCCGCTACGTCTATACCGACCTGCCGACCGCCGACAACAAGGTCGTGATCGATTTCAACCGAGCCTACAACCCGCCCTGCGCGTTCACCCCCTTCGCCACCTGTCCGCTGCCGCCGCTGGAAAATCGACTGGACTTGGCGGTGACCGCCGGCGAGAAGACCTACGCCAAGGCCCACTGATCCCCTCCGCCCCGACCGACCCGACAGGAAAGGACCCCGATGCATCCCATGCTGCGCTCCGTGATCAAACCGCTGCTGTGTTCCACCCTTGCGTTCGCCCTCTACGGGTCCGCCGTCAATGCCGGCGACGCGGTCGCGACGGCCGGCGCGAAGGCAGCGCCCGTGCCCTTGCTGTGGAAGGTGTCCGACTCGGACAACTCGGTCTACCTGCTGGGCTCGTTCCACCTGCTCATGCCCACCGATTACCCCTTGTCGCGCGACGTCGACGCGGCATTCGCCGATGCCGAGAAGCTCGCGTTCGAACTGTCGCCCGAGGAAATGGGCTCGCCGCAGCTCGGGGCGCTGATGGCGCAGGCCGCGCTGCGCACCGACGGCACCCAGCTCGACAGCGAACTGCCGCCCGCGACCAAGGCCCGCCTCGACGCCTGGCTTGAGGCCAATGCCGCCGAGCTGCAGAAGATGGCGATGACGCCGCAGGTGATGCAGATGTTCGAGCCCTGGTTCGCGGGGTTGATCATCACCATCACCGAGATGACGAAGATGGGCCTCGATCCCAAGCTGGGCCTGGACGCCCACCTTGCCGCCAAGGCCGGCGAGGCCGGGAAACCGGCCGAGGGTTTCGAGACCGGTGCCGAGCAGATCGCCTTCCTCGACGGCATGAGCAAGCAGGAGCAACTGCAGTTCATCGACGAGGCGCTGACCGAGTCGGCCGAGGGCCGCGACGCCGTGCAGAAACTGCACGCCGCGTGGCGGGCCGGCGACGCGGACCGCCTGTGGAAGGAGATGGCCGTGGAGATGCGCAGCGCGTATCCCCAGCTTTACCGCCGCATCAACGTCGAGCGCAACGACGCCTGGGTGCCCAAGATCGAACAACGACTCGAGACCCCCGGCACCGACGACACCCTGGTCGTGGTCGGTGCACTGCACCTGCTCGGCGAAGATGGCGTGGTCGAGAAGCTGCGGGCCAAGGGGTATCAGGTGGAGCGGATTTGCTCTGCCTGCAAGCCTTCGAGTAAGGGAAGTAAAAAGCGCTAGGCACCGCATGAAGATCCTCGCCTCTTTGCTAGTCGTGGTAGCCGCCCTGGCTTTGGTAGCGTGGGAAGCGCTGTGGCGGCTCGAACACTTACCTGCCAAGCGCCCTGTCGCATCGCCAACCGGCGACTACGTCGCTCAGCAACGCTCGTTGCCTGAAAGGTCGGATCTTCCTTATGGCCAAGGCATATTCGTCCGCCACCACGGATTGCCACTTTGGGCCACCTCAAAGCTTGTATTCGCGGGCTATTGCAAGCCAGGCATACGCTTGGCCTGGCCTAGTGCAAAGCAACTGACGGTGAGCTGCGTTGTCGCCGAGGGATCGGTCTTGCAGTTCCCACCACCCGCGGGCATTACCGTGGTACACGACGGTGGCGCCTGACAATTCGTTCAAGCCGAACCTGCATCGGCGCGGCGCCTGAGCGCGGGCCTTCGGCGATATTGTGCTCAGTCGCCGCACCGCTGCGGGTCGGCTTGAATCGGGCGCTAGACCCCGTGGCTGAAGGAATTGCTGCGTGAAGAGTCTACTGGTTTTACTATTCCTTGCCGTCATCGCCTGGACCGGCTACAGCCACTACAAGACGTCCCGCGCGCAAGTCGCGCCAGCCGAGTCCTTGGCCTACTCAATAACCGCAAACGCCCCCGCGCGGGAATCAGTACGCACGCCGGGCGCCAAAGGCGATGGTCGGACACATTGCTCCCAGATGCGGTCAGCAGCAGTGGTGCCACTAATGGGCTCGGGGCCCAAGAATTCGTACAAGCCCAACCCACATCCCGGCGGCACCTAAGTCCGGGCGTTCACTAAATTCGTTGCCAGGCGATGGCTGGCTCGACTCACGCGGGGTTGCCAGCACCGTCGACGCAGATCATCTCGATGCAATCCACCGGGCATACCGGCACGCACAGCTCGCACCCGGTGCACAGCGGCTCGATCACGGTGTGCATGTGCTTGGCGCCGCCGATGATGGCGTCGACGGGGCAGGCCTGGATGCACTTGGTGCAGCCGATGCAGTCGTCCTCGATCACCAGGGCGACGGTGGCGGGTTTGTGCTCGCCGCGGCTGCGGTCGTAGGGCAGGGCTGGGACGCCCAGCACGTGGGCCAGGGCCCGGGCGCCGGCATCGCCGCCGGGTGGGCAGCGATCCACGCCCGCCTGACCAAGCGCCATCGCCGCGGCGTAGGGCAGGCAGCCGTCGAAGCCGCATTGCCCGCATTGGGTTTGCGGGAGCAGGCGGTCGAGGCGTTCGGTGAGGTTCGGCATTGAAGTCCTGGTCATCCTTTCTCCTTCCGGGAGAAGGTGGCCCGAGGGGCCGGATGCGGGTGCGGGTGCGGCAGAAACAAACCCATTGTGCCGGCACCACGCATGCGCCCCAACCTGGCATGCGTCCAGGTTCTTGCCAGTTCGCTGCGTCGCTGGCGTCCTGCCAACGTCCATGACGCGCCTGCTGGGGTCGAGGCCCTCACTTCAACCCCCGCTCCGCGCCCCGGCCCATGCCATCCCCATGGGCGATCAGCCGCGTGCGCGCCAGTGGCGCGCGACCTATGGGGCCTCGCCCCGCGCTCGGGAGATGGGCTTCAGCGGACCGGCATGCCGGGTTTGGCCGTGTCGTCGGCGGCGAGAAGTGCCAGCGGACCGTCGTCGAAACCGGCCGAGAGGATCATGCCTTCGCTCACGCCGAACCGCATCTTGCGCGGAGCCAGGTTGGCGATGAACACGACGTTGCGGCCGACCAGCGCGGCGGGATCGTCGTAGCTGGCGCGGATGCCGGAGAAGATCTGCCGGGTGCCGAGTTCGCCGGCGTCGAGTTCGAAGCGCAGCAGCTTGTCGGAGGTCTCGACGCGCTCGCAGGCCACGACCTTGCCGATGCGCAGGTCGAGCTTGGCGAAATCGGCAATCGAAATGGTCTCGGCCGAGTCCTGCGCCGGAGCTTGCGCCGGGGATGCTGCGGGGGGCGCGGCCGTCGTGGGTGTCGCGTCCGAGTCGGCGACGGCAGGCTTCGCGCCTGCGGGGGCCGGGTTCGAGGGCTTTAGGTCTTCCTTGCTGGCTTCGGTCATGGCGGCGATCTGCTTGGGGTCGAGTCGGGTGAACAGGGGTTCGTACGGCTGGATGCGATGTCCGAGCAAGGGCTGGTCGAGGTCGCTCCACGCCTGCAACGGCGCGCCGAGGAAGCCTTCGACCTGGCGCGCCATCGCCGGCAACACCGGCGCCAGGGCGCCGGCCAGCACGCGGAACAGGTTGAGTCCCTGCGTGCACACGGCCTGCAACTCCGCCTCGCTGCCGTCCTGCTTGGCCAGCACCCAGGGCTTGCGTTCGTCGATGTAGCGGTTGGCTTCGTCGGCCAGGCCCATCGCGATGCGCAACACGGTGGCCGGTTCGTTGCGCTCGTAGGCCTGGCGGATCGGTGCCAGCGCGTCGAGGAAGCGCAGGTAGGTCGCGTCGTCGGGCAAGGCGTCGGCGAGCTGGCCGTCGAAGCGCTTGCTCACGAAGCCGGCGCACCGGCTGGCGAGGTTGACAAACTTGCCGACCAGGTCGGCGTTCACCCGCGCCACGAAATCCGAGAGGTTGAGGTCGAGGTCGTCCACGCCGCCGGCCGAACGCGCGGCGAAGTAGTAGCGCAGCGCCTCGGGTGGCAGGCCCTGGTCGAGGTAGGTCCGCGCCAGCACGAAGGTGCCGCGCGATTTCGACATCTTGGCGCCGTCCACGGTCAGGTAGCCGTTGACGTGCAGCCGCGTCGGCGCGCGCATGCCGGCGCCGTGCAGCACGGCCGGCCAGAACAGGCCGTGGAAGTTGATGATGTCCTTGCCCAGGAAGTGGTGCAGCTCGGCGTCGCTGCCCGGGGCGAGGTAATCGTAGAAATTCAGGTCGAGGCGGTCGCACAGCGCCTGGAAGCTGCTGAGGTAGCCGATCGGGGCATCCAGCCAGACATACAGGAACTTGCCCGGATGGCCCGGGATCTCGAAGCCGAAGTAGGGGGCGTCGCGGGAAATGTCCCACGGCCGCAGGCCGCCTTCGCCGTCCAGCCATTCCTCCAGCTTCGCCTTGACCCCGGGGACGGCCACGTGGCCGGCCAGCCATTCGCGCAGGAAACCGGTGAACTGGCCCAGCTCGAAGAAGAAGTGCTCCGACTCGCGCAACTCCGGTGTCGCGCCGCTGACCACCGACACCGGCGACTTGAGCTCGGTCGGCGAATAGGTCGCGCCGCAGTGCTCGCAGTTGTCGCCGTACTGGTCCGGCGTGCCGCAGTTGGGGCAGATGCCCTTGACGTAGCGATCCGGCAGGAACATGCCCTTTTCGGGGTCGTACAGCTGCTCGACCGTGCGCCGCGAGATGTGCCCGTTGTTGTCCAGGCGCGCGTAGATCGCCTCCGTCAGCGCACGGTTGCCGGCGGAATGGGTCGAGTCGTAGTGGTCGAAGGCGACGCCGAAATCGGCGAAGTCGCGCTCGTGCCCGGCCTGGATGCCGGCGATGAACTGCTCCGGGCTGACGCCGGCCTTTTCCGCCGCCAGCATGATCGGCGTGCCGTGGGTGTCGTCGGCGCAGACGTAATGCACCGTGTCGCCGCCCATGCGGCGTGCCCGGACCCAGATGTCGGCCTGGATGTAACCCACCAGGTGGCCCAGGTGCAGCGGCCCGTTGGCGTAGGGCAGCGCATTGGTGACGAGGGCGTGGCGGGGCATGGCGGGACCGCGGACGAGGGCCCGAGATTATGGCATGGGGGTGGGGTTCGACCGGCCGCAGGCAGGGGCCGGCGACGGTAATCGAAGCGCGGCTGCTGGCAGGGGACGCATCGATTCGCTGGTATGCAAGGGGGCGCGCTGCAAAAGAACAGATCCCGAATGTTTGGGTCGGGGCGGCTCGGGTCGCGGTGCGACGCGACCTTCGGGTTATTCGCGGACCCAGACCTGCTGGCGGCAGATGAAGGCGATGCACCCGGAAACGCCGAGCTTGGCGCCGCCGTCGAGCAACTCGGCCTTCGATTTGTAGGTTTTCCCGTCCTTGGGATCGAGGATGGTGCCGCCGCCCCAGCCGGCGCCGTCCTTCCTCAATCCCCACAGGATGGTCATGCCCTGCACGGGCCTGCCCCTGTTCGCGCCGCTGCACTTGTCGCACACCGGATTCGGTCCGCGTGACGAGCGCAGGACCTCGACCACGCGGCCCTGCAGGATGCCCTTGGCGTCCTGGCTGACCTCGACGATCGATTTGACCTTCCCGGTCTCGTCGTCGATCGTCTTCCACCGGCCTACGGGCGAGCCTTGGGCGAAGGCGGCCATCGGCAGCAGGGCGAGCAGGCAGAGGATCGTTCGGATGCGCATCGGCGGCAAGGCTTCGGAATAGGCGGCGCGGCCTTTATACCGCATCGGCCGGCGGCCGTAGGGCGCTCGGCAGCGGACGACGCGATGCCGCGAAGCCGTCGAAAACCGCGTTGCGATCCGGATGCCCGGCGCCACTCGACTAGAATCACCGCCATGCAGAACCCCTCGACACCCCCGCGCGTCCACGCCCACGCCGTGCAGCCCAAGCTCAGCCCGCTGCCGCGGGTCCGCAACATCCTGGCCATCGGATCGGGCAAGGGTGGGGTCGGCAAGTCGACCACCGCCGTGAACCTCGCGCTCGCGCTGGCCGCGGACGGTGCCCGCGTCGGCGTGCTCGATGCCGACGTCTACGGGCCGAGCATCCCGATGATGCTGGGGCTCCACGGGCGCCCGGACAGCCCCGACGGCAAGTCCATCGAGCCGATGCGTGCGCACGGCATCGAGGCGATGTCGATCGGCCTGCTGGTCGAACAGGAAACGCCGATGATCTGGCGCGGCCCGATGGCGACGTCGGCGCTCACCCAGTTGCTGGGCGAGACCCTCTGGGGCGGGGACGACGGACTCGACCATCCGCTCGACTACCTCGTCGTCGACCTGCCGCCCGGGACCGGCGACATCCAGCTGACCCTGGCGCAGAAGATCCCGGTGGCCGGCGCGATCATCGTCACCACGCCGCAGGACGTGGCGACCCTGGATGCGAGGAAGGCACTGCGCATGTTCGAGAAGGTCGAAGTCCCGGTGCTGGGCCTGGTCGAGAACATGGCGCAACACATCTGCACGCAGTGTGGCCACGTCGAGCACCTGTTCGGGCAAGGAGGCGGTGAGCGGATGGCGGCGCAGTACGGCGTCCCGCTGCTGGGTTCGCTGCCGCTGGAGATCGGGATCCGGGAGCAGGGCGACGCCGGCACGCCGATCGTCGTGGCCGCACCCGGTTCCGCGGCCGCAATGGCCTACCGCGACACGGCCCGTCGTCTGGTGGAAGTGCTGGCGAAACGCCCGCGGGCCGCCATGCCGATTGCTGCCTCGCTACTAAGCCAGTGAGCGCCATCGCCTAGCGATTCGCGGCGACTGGCGCGCGTCGCCTCCAAGGCGTGCTGCGTTGCAACAACGACACTGGCGTGGAAGCGCTGAATCCGTGGCGGCCGTCACGGTTCAACGCCCATTCAGGATGTGATCCCGGTGCCTGCTGCTATGCAGCATGCGTTTCCGGCGAGCCGTCGTACTGTTCAGCGCGGCCTGCGGTACGTCTTCGCCGGTGGCCGGCATCCGAGCTGTCGTTTCTTCGCGTTTTCCTGCAACAGGCCTGCCCCGGTCGCATGTCCGGTGCCGCCTGCCCGCCATCGGTCGCACTTCCACCTTGAAGAGGTCTCACCACGTGAATCGCAGTCTCCGCATCGCCACGCTCGCAAGCGCAGTCGCCCTGACCCTGGGCTTGTCCACCGCAGCCACCGCCGGCGGCCGCCCTGATCTCGTCCTCTCCGGGCTGAAGGCCGGACAGCCGCACCATGACGGCGAAGTGCTCGTCAAGTTCCGCGACGGCAGCAATGCCGCCAGCCAGGATGCGGTTCGCCGCGGCCTGGGTGCCCAGAAGATCCGGACGGTCCGTGGCGGCAACGCCAAGGTGGGCGAGCTCGCCCTGATGCGCCTGCCGCGCGGGCTGGACGTCGCCACCGCCGTGCGTGCGATCCAGAACGACACATCGGTCGAATACGCCGAGCCGAACTGGATCTACCAGCACGCCGCCGTCTCCAACGACACCTACTACACCAACGGCTCGCTGTGGGGCATGTACGGCGACGCCACCAGCCCCGCCAACCAGTACGGTTCGCAGGCCGGCGAAGCCTGGGCCGCCGGCCACACCAGCTGCGGCAATGTCGTCGTCGGCGTGATCGACGAGGGCATCTACACCCAGCACGAGGACCTCGCGGCCAACATCTGGGTCAATCCGCACGACCCGGTCGACGGCATCGACAACGACGGCAACGGCTACGTCGACGACGTCAACGGCTGGGATTTCGAGGGCGGCAGCAACAACGTGAACTCCGGTGGCAGCGGCGACGACCATGGGACGCACGTGGCCGGCACCATTGCCGGCGTCGGCGGCAACGGCAAGGGCGTGGCGGGCGTGTGCTGGAGCGGCGTCAAGCTGATCAGCGCCCGCTTCCTCGGTCGCCGCGGCGGCTCGACCGCCGATGCGATCAGCGCCATCGACTACTTCAACGACCTCAAGACCCGCCATGGCCTGAACCTGGTCGCGACCAACAATTCCTGGGGTGGCGGCGGCTTCTCGCAGGCGTTGCAGGATGCGATCGGCCGCGCCGACAGCGCGGGCATCCTGTTCATCGCGGCGGCAGGCAATTCCGGCGCCAACAACGACACCACCGCCAGCTATCCCTCCAACTACCCGAATCCGAACATCATCGCCGTGGCGGCGCTGACCAGCAGTGGTGCGCTGGCAAGCTATTCGCAGTACGGCGCGGTCACGGTCGACATCGGTGCACCGGGTTCCGGGATCTGGTCGACGGTGCCCAAGTCCACGAAGGGCAAGCTCGTCTCGGGCTACGCCAGCTACAACGGCACCTCGATGGCCACCCCGCACGTGACCGGCGCCGCGGCGCTCTACAGGTCCGCGCGACCGGGCGCCAGTGCGGCCGACGTCAAGGCCGCGATCCTGGGCACGGCGGTCACCACGCCGTCGCTGCAGGGCAAGGTGCTGAGCAACGGGCGGCTGAACGCCAGCAGCTTCTGAGCCACGCTGCAATTCGAGCAACGCGGAGGGCCCGGCATCGCCGGGCCTTTCCGTTCCTGGCGTTCCGTCGCATGGGACGCGGGCGGCTCAGCGGATAGAATCGTGCTTTCGCCACCGGGAGCCGCAAGCCGCATGAGCATCAAGTCCGACCGCTGGATCCGCGACAGGGCAGAACGACACGGCATGATCGAGCCGTTCGAGCCGGGACAGGTCAAGCAGGCCGGCGGCGAGCGCATCGTCAGCTACGGCACGTCCAGCTATGGCTACGACGTGCGTTGCTCCCGCGAGTTCAAGGTCTTCACCAACATCAATTCCACCATCGTCGACCCCAAGCACTTCGACAGCGGCAGCTTCGTCGACGTCGACGCCGACGTCTGCATCATCCCGCCCAACTCCTTCGCGCTGGCGCGGACGGTGGAGTTCTTCCGCATCCCGCGCGACACCCTGGTGGTCTGCCTGGGCAAGAGCACCTACGCGCGCTGCGGGATCATCGTCAACGTCACGCCGCTGGAACCGGAGTGGGAGGGCCACGTGACCCTCGAGTTCTCCAACACCACGCCCCTGCCGGCGCGCATCTACGCCAACGAGGGCGTGGCGCAGATGCTGTTCTTCCAGGCTGCCCCCGACGACGTGTGCGAAACCTCGTACAAGGATCGCGGCGGGAAATACCAGGGGCAGACCGGGGTCACGCTGCCGAGGACCTGAGCGGTCAGGGCTTCTGGTAGGTGACGAAGAAGCCCTCCAGGTCGCCGTTCTCGATGTAGGGCTCGACGCTGGCGACGCGATACCCGCGTGCGGTGAAGGCCTGGTGCGCGGCGCTGAGGTCGTTGGCGGCGCCCTGCTTGCGGAATCCCCAGCTGGCATCCACCCAGATGGTGACGGCCACCATGCCGGCGCGTTCGGCTTCCTCCGCGGTCCTGGCTGGGGATTTGCCGAACAGCGCGGCATGGGCCGGCGCTGCCTGCATGCAGGCCAGCAGGGCGAGCAACAGCGCCAGCAGCTTCAGCGGCGCGGGCAAGGTGTGCGTTCGTGGGGACATTGGCGGACTCCGGGGACGAAGGTTCGATGGGGGGATCAGTGTTCCGCACCGGCGGGGATCGGCACGTCGCGGGGTGTCCCGATCGCGACCCGCAGCGCGATGCGCAGGGCGTCGACCACCAGCTCCGTGGACAACGACGGGGCACCGGGGTGGTTGGCGGCCTGGCTCGGGGACCAGGGGATGTGGACGAAGCCGCCGCGCACGGCCGGCTTGCGGCGCAGTGCATGCATCAGCCCGTAGAAGACGTGGTTGCAGACGTAGGTGCCGGCGGTTTGCGACACCTCGGCGGGAATGCCCGCCTTGCGGACCGCCGCGTGCATCGCCTTGATCGGCAGGGTGACGAAGTAGGCGGCCGGACCGCCGGGCACGACCGGCATGTCGACCGGACTGGCGTCGGCGTTGTCCGGGATGCGCGCGTCGTCGACGTTGATCGCCACGCGTTCGAACGACACCGCGCTGCGTCCGCCCGCCTGGCCAACGCACAGCACCAATGCAGGTGCGTGCCGGCGGATCGCGGCGCGCAGTGCCGTCAGCGACTCGCCGAACACGACCGGGAGGCGGCACGCCACGACCCGGTGCCCCGCAATGCGGCGGCCGTGCAGGGACGAGGCCGCTTCCCAGCTGGGGTTGCAGCGTTCTCCGCCGAACGGCTCGAAACCGGTGAGCAGGATTATGGGCTGGGGAGATCGCGGGGCCATCCGCGCATTGTAGGAGGGACGGCAACGGCTGCCCGGGATCGATCGGAAGCACGCTTCTTCGCTGCGCAACCCAATGGCCGGCCATCGCCGGGCGCCAGTCCCCTGCCGCTCATCGGAACACGATGAAGTACATCAGCACGATGTTGCAGGCCAGCAGCGGCAGCGCGGTGGCGACCTGCTGGCGGATCACGCCGTAGGAGTCCTTGAGTTCCAGCAACGCGGCGGGCACCAGGTTGAAGTTGGCTGCCATCGGCGTCAGCAAGGTGCCGCAGTAGCCCGAGAGCATGCCGATCGCGGCCAGCGAGGCGGCGTCGGCGCCATGCGCCTGCACCAGCAGCGGCAGGCCGATGCCGGCGGTCATCACCGGGAATGCGGCGAAGGCATTGCCCATGACCATGGTGAACAGCGCCATGCCGAGCGCATAGGCCAGCACCACGATGAAGCGGTTCTCGACCGGGATCACCGCCTTGACCAGGCCGGCCACCGCTTCACCCACGCCCGCGGCCGCGAACACGCTGCCCAGCGTGGCCAGCAGCAGCGGCAGGATCGCCGCCCAGCCGATCGAGTCGATCAGCCGCCGCGACTGTTCCACGGCCGACCAGGGCGATCGTCGCGTCAGCCAGCAGGCGGCGGCCACGGCGACGACGCAGGCGATGCCCAGGCCGACCAGGGTGGTCTGCTCCTCGCCCAGCAGGCGAACGCCTGCGATCCGCGCGCCGTCCAGCACCACCGCGAACAACAGGGTCACCAGCGGGATCAACAGCGCCGGCCAGAACAGCCGGTTGCCGAGGCGAGCCGCCTCGCTGGCCTTCACTTCGCCGGAGCTTTCCTCGTAGCGTCCCCGCCGCAATCCGCCCAGGCCCGCGAGCGCGGCAAGCACGACCACGACCGCGCCAACGACCGCGGGCGGCACGCGCTCGCCGACCAGGAACATCGCGGCCAGCAGGCCCCAGAACAGCGCGGTCGTGACCCGGCGCGGATTGCCACGGTCGCGCAGGCCGAGCAGGGCGACCGCTGCAAGGTAGACGCCGGTGAGCCAGTAGATCCACTGCAGCGTGATCATGCGTCGCGCTCCGCGGGCGCCCTGGCGTGGAGGGCGGCGACCTCGCGCGCGAGGCGGGCGTCGAGCCGCGACAGGCGCGTGGCGTGGATGGCGAAGGCGCAGATCGCCGTCGGGATGCCCCAGAGCGCGATCTGCAGCGGCTCCAGCGCGATGCCGTTCTCGGCGTAGAAGCCCTGCATCAGCAGCACCGCGCCGAACGCGATGAAGATGTCCTCGCCGAAGAACAGGCCGACGTTGTCGGTGGCCGCGCACATCGCCTTCAGCCGCTCGCGGCTGGCCTCCGGCAGCTCGCCATGCCGCGCGTCGGCCGCGCCTTCGGCCATCGGCGCCAGCAGCGGGCGCACGGTCTGCGGGTGGCCGCCCAGGCTGTTGAGGCCGCACATCGCCGTCAGCTGCCGCGCCGCGAGGTAGACGATCAGCAGGCGGCCGGCCGTGGCTGCCTGCAGCCGCGCGATCCACGCTTGCGCGCGCTCCTTGAGGCCATGGCGCTCCAGCAGCCCGATCACCGGAAGCGTCAGCAGGAAGATCGCCAGGTAACGCTGCTTGGTGAAGGATTCGCCGAGCAGGGTGAGCACCTCGACGGGCGACTTCCCGGCCACCAGCCCGGTGACGACCCCGGCGCCGACCACGACCATCGCCGGGTTCATCCGCAGGGCGAACCCGATCACCACCAGCGCGACGCCGACCAGCGGCCAGTACTGCATCAGCACCCCTCCATCAGCTTGCGCCCGGCGCGACGATGCGCACGCCCGCGGCGGCGAGTGTGTCATGCAAGGCGCGGGCGAAGTCCGGCGCATCGGCGCGGTCGCCGTGCAGGCAGAGCGTGTCGGCCTGGATCGCGACCGTCTCGCCGGTGCGCGCGGTGACGCGACCCGTGGCCAGCATCGCCTCGACCTGCGCGAGCGCGTCGGCGATCCCCTCGATAACCGCATCGGGCCGGTCGCGCGGCGTCAGCGTTCCGTCGGCCTCGTAGCGGCGTTCGGCGAACACTTCGTGCGCGACGCGCAAGCCAGCGGTCTCGCCAGCCCGGGCCAGGACCGAACCCGACAGGGCATACAGGACCAGCGAGGGGTCCTGCGCCAGCACGGCATCGACGATGGCTTGCGCAATAGCGGCATCGCGCGCGGCCAGGTTGTACAGCGCGCCATGCGGCTTGACGTGGCGCGGGCGCGTGGCGTGGCGGTCGCACGCCGCGGCCAAGACTGCGAGCTGGCGCGCGACCAGGTCGTGCACCGCGTCGGGTGTGGTGGCCAGTTCGCGGCGGCCGAAGTGTTCGCGGTCCTCGAACGAGGGGTGCGCGCCAATCGCCACGCCGTGGCGCAGGCACAGCCCGATCGCCTCGTCCATGGTCCGCGCATCGCCGGCATGGCCGCCGCAGGCGATGCTGGCCGAACTGATCAGCGGGATGATCCCGGCGTCGTTGCCGCAGCCTTCCCCCAGGTCGCAATTGAAATCGATCCGCATCATCCCGGCGACCGTTCAGCGCGCCGCACTGCGGGCGGAGATGGCATAGCCGATCCTGGCCAGCCGCTGGCGTTGTTCGCAGGCCAGCCGCGTCGCGTCTTCCGCGGTGCAGGCTTCGAAATGCACGGCATCCCCGGGGCGCAGCTGCGCCAGGCGGGGCCAGTCGGCGCGGATCGCGTGGCCGATGCGCGGATAGCCGCCGTGGGTCTGCGCGTCGGCCAGCAACACGATCGGGCCGCCGTCGGGCGGCAGCTGGATGGTGCCCGGGGCGACGGGCTCGGACACGGCTTCGCGCGGGCATTGCAGGCGCAGGCCTTTGCCTTCCAGCCGCAGTCCCTGTCGGTTGCTGGCGGGATCGACGCGCCATGGCTGGGCGAAGAGGGCATCGCCGGGATCCAGTGCGTCGCGGCCGGGGAGGACGCGGACGACGGCCCGCTGGTCCAGGGCGAGGTCCGGCGTCGGGTCGATCCACCAGGGCGCGATCGCGAGGCCTTTATCCATGGATTGGGCGCAAGCGGCGACCGGCAGCACGTCGCCCTTCGCCAGCGCGCGGCCGCGCATGCCGCCGAAACCGCCGCGCAGGTCGGTGCTCGCGCTGCCCAGCACCCGTGGCACCGCGAATCCACCGGCCACCGCCAGCCAGGCACGTGCGCCTCGGCGGCAGGCGCCGAAGGACAGGGTCGCGCCCGCAGGCACGTCGACGCGCCGCCAGCCTGCTACGTCCGTGCCGTCCACGTCGGCCGCGAAGTCCCCGCCGCAGAACGCGATGCGCGCGCTCCGGTCGAAGCGCAGGCGGGGGCCCTGCAGGCTCATCTCGATCACCACTTCGTCGTCCGGATTGCCGACCAGCCGGTTGGCGACGATGTGCGAAAACCGGTCCAGTGCCCCTGCGCTGCCGACGCCCAGGTGCCGCCAGCCGCGACGGCCGCCATCCTGCAGGGTGCTCAGCAGTCCCGGTGCCAGCACGTGCACGCTCATCGCGACCCCCCCACGGGCACGAAACGCACGCGGTCGCCCGGGGACAGCGTCGCCGGGGGGTCGCGGGTGGCGTCGAACAGGCGCAGGTCGGTGCGCCCGATCAGTCGCCAGCCGCCCGGACCGCTGCGCGGATAGATGCCCGTCTGCGCACCACCGATGCCGACGCTGCCGGCCGGCACCCGAGGGCGCGGAGTCGCCAGTCGTGGCGTCGCCAGCCGGGGGTCGAGGCCGATCAGGTAGGGGAACCCGGGCGCGAAGCCCAGCATCGCCACCCGGTAATCGCCGGCGCAATGCAGCGCAACGGCCTCCCGGGGCGACATGCCGGCCTCGGCCGCGACCGCGTCGAGGTCGGGCCCGTCCTCGCCGCCATAGCGCACGGGGATCTCGATGAGGGCCCCGCCGCCATCCCCGGCAACCGCACTGGCTTCCGCGCAGTCCGCCAGCCAGCGCCCGGGCTCGACCAGGGGATCGACACCCGCATCGAAGTGCGCGGGATCCACGAACACCGCCAGGCTGGCGTAGGCCGGCACCAGGTCGACCAGCCACGGCGGGCGCCGTGCGGCGATGCTTTCGGCCAATCGGTGGACGCGAAGATTGGTCGAGGCATCGACCGAATCGCCGAGGCGCAGCAGCAGCGCGTCCTCGCCAAGCCGTTCGATGCCGGCGTCGCTCACGCGAGCAGGGTGTCGCGCAACAAGGTAATGCGCTCGACCAGGGCCTCGGGCGCGTACGGTTTCGCATCGACACGGCCCCAGACCGGCGCCGGCCACGCCGGGTCGTCCTCGAAGCGCGCGATCACGTGGACGTGCAGCTGCGGCACCAGGTTGCCTAGCGCGGCGACGTTGAGCTTGTGGGGCTGGAAGGCATCCCGCAGCAGGTGCGCGGCGCGGTCCACCTCGTCGGCCAGCAAGTGGCGCTGGTCGGCGTCCAGGTCGATCAGCTCGCGCGCCTCGGCCACGCGGGGGACCAGCACCAGCCACGGGTAGTTGCCGTCGTCCATCAGCCGCAGGTCGCACAACGCCAGGCTGCCGATGGGATGGGTATCGGCGGCGAGTTGCGGATGCAGCGAGAAACGTTGCGGCGCGGCGCCTCGTTTTCGGGTCATGCCGGGGGCCTCCGGGTCGGGATCGCGGGCGTTCCGGCCCCATCTTAGCGTTCCGGGTGGCTGGCCTCGTTATACTTCCGGCCCGTTTCGCCCCGGCCCCCCATGCCCGCTCCCGCCGCCAGCAGCGCCAACCCCAAGGTCGGCTTCGTCAGCCTCGGCTGCCCGAAGGCCTTGGTGGATTCGGAGCGCATCCTGACCCAACTGCGCGTCGAGGGTTACGAGCTGGTGCCCAGCTACGACGATGCCGACGTGGTGGTGGTCAACACCTGCGGCTTCATCGACTCGGCGGTGGCCGAGTCGCTGGACGCGATCGGCGAGGCGATGGCCGAGAACGGCAAGGTCATCGTCACCGGGTGCCTGGGCAAGCGCGAGGACGTGATCCGCCAGGCGCATCCGGGCGTGCTGTCGATCAGCGGACCGCAGGACTACGACAGCGTGCTCGGCGCGGTCCACGCGGCCCTGCCGCCGAGGCACGACCCGTTCATCCACCTCGTCCCCGATACCGGCATCAAGCTGACGCCGAAGCACTACGCCTACCTCAAGATCTCCGAAGGCTGCAACCACCGTTGCAGCTTCTGCATCATCCCGTCGATGCGCGGCGACCTGGTGTCGCGGCCGGTCGACGAAGTGCTGCGCGAGGCCGAGAAACTGACCATGGGCGGCGTCCGCGAGCTGCTGGTGATCTCGCAGGACACCTCGGCCTATGGCGTCGACGTCCGCTACGCCGAGCGCCAATGGCGTGGCCGGGCGTACCAGACGCGCATGAAGGCGCTGTGCGAAGGACTGTCCGAACTGGGCGTGTGGACGCGGCTGCACTACGTCTACCCGTACCCGCACGTGGACGACATCATTCCCCTGATGGCGGACGGCAAGCTCCTGCCTTACCTCGACATCCCGTTCCAGCACGCCAGCCCGCGCATCCTCAAGTTGATGAAACGCCCCGGCGCGATCGACAAGACCCTGCAGCGCATCCGCCGCTGGCGCGAGGCCTGCCCCGAGCTCACGATCCGCTCGACCTTCATCGTCGGCTTCCCCGGCGAAACCGAGGCCGAGTTCGAGGAACTGCTCGACTTCCTGGACGAGGCGCAGCTCGATCGCGTCGGCGCGTTCGCGTATTCGCCGGTCGACGGCGCCAAGGCCAACGACCTGCCCGACCCGGTGGACGAAGCGGTGAAGCAGGAGCGCCTCGCGCGCTTCATGCACCGGCAGGCCGGGATCTCCGCGGCCAGGCTCGAAGCCAAGGTGGGCAGCGTGCAGCGCTGCCTGGTCGACGCCATCGACGGCGAACTGGCCATCGCCCGTTCGATGGCCGACGCGCCCGAGATCGACGGCGTGGTGCAGGTGCAGGACGGCCGCGCCGCCGGATTGCGCCCTGGCGACTTCGCCGATATCACCATCCTGGGCAGCGACGCGCACGATCTTTACGGCGAAGCGCTTTAAAGCGGCTTCAGCCGCCTGGGGACCGTTGATGGTGCCTCGCGGCCAATGGCGCTCCTGCAGGGGCAGGCTTGCGCATCTTCTTGCCTTTGGGCCGCCTCTTCTCCGGGTGCAGGTCGGGCTGGCGCCGGTGTGATGCCGACACCGGCGTCGCGCCGGGCACGCTAGGCTGGGTGCGATCGATCAGCCAAGGCATGACCAGAAGGCATGACCAATCCGCATCGATCGCTTCTGCAAGGAGGATGAGATGAACGTTCACGATTCCGGAAGGCCCGCCATCAGCAGCAGGGCGGCGATCTGGGCCGGCCTGGTGGCCGGCGCCGTGTTCATGATGCTGGAGATGGTGATGGTGCCGGTGTTCCTGGGAGGCAGTCCCTGGGGCCCGCCGCGCATGATCGCCGCCATCGGGTTGGGCGAGTCGGTACTGCCGCCGCCGGCGACCTTCGACTTCGCCATTGTCATGGTCGCGGTTCTGATCCACTTCGCGCTGTCCCTGGTGCTGGCCTTCGTCTTCGCCTTCATCGCCAAGGGGCGCAGCGTTGGCAGCGCGGCCCTGATCGGCGGCGTGTTTGGTCTCGTCGTCTACCTGGTGAACTTCTACGGCATGACGTCGATGTTCCCGTGGTTCGAAATGGCGCGCAATTGGGTATCGATCTTCGCGCACGTCGTGTTCGGCGTGGTGCTGGGTTCGACCTATGCGGCTTGCACGCGGCGAACCGCGTAGCGGGAGCATCGGAAGCGCCGCTGCGTCTGCGGCGGTTCGGGATGCCCGGGGCGTTGGGGGCGTGGCACCGGGCTACGGGAACTGGTCCGCCCCGGCGGCGGGCGTCGTGCCGTAGCGGATGCCGGTGACGACGAACCTGCGGCGGCCGGCAGGCAGGTCGGCCTCGACGGTATCGTCCAGGCGTTTCTTCAGCAGCGCTCGGGCCAGCGGCGAGTCGATGCTGATCCAGCCGCGCCGGGCGTCGGTCTCATCGGGGCCGACGATGCGGTAGCGGCACACTTCGCCATTGTCGGCTTCCTCCAGCTCGACTTCGGCACCGAAGAACACGGCGTCGAGATCGGCGGGCGGCGTGTCGACCGTCCGCAAGGTGGTCAGGCGCTTGGACAGGTAGCGCACGCGGCGGTCGATCTCGCCCAGTTGCTTCTTGCGGTAGGTGTATTCGGCGTTTTCGCTGCGATCGCCTTCCGCGGCCGCGGCGGACAGCGCCCTGACGACTTCCGGCCGGCGCACGCGCCACAGGTCGTCCAGCTCGGCCTTCAGCCGTGCGTGGCCTTCCGGCGTGACCAGGGCGGTGCTGTTCTCGGGTGGCGGACGCCAGCGGGACATGGGCGACAACGGCAGGGTGGGACGCCGTTATCGCCCAGCCAGCGCCGGGGCTCAAGCGCTTATTTGCCCGTGGCGCCCTTGAGGAGGAAATCCGCGCTCACGGGGCCCACTGCGATGGTGTCGGTGTGCGAGGCGATGATCGAGCGGAATTCGATCGACGCGGTGGGTCCCACCTTCAAGCCGCGCTTGCGCGCCATTTCGTCGACCCGGTCGGCGGTGGCGTCGTCGATGTTGGGGGACACGCCGACGAAATCCCAGCTGTCGCCGGTCTGGTGGGCATACCACTGGGTCGGGGCCACGCCGGCTTCCTTGTCGACCGCCTCGCGGGCTGCCATCCACTTCAGGAAATCGACATGCTTGCCGGGGGCCACGCGGTAGATCGACACCACGGAGTAGGGCGGTGGCTCCTGTGCACCGACCGGGAATGCCAGGAAGGCCGCAAGCAGCAGCGCCACGAGGGTGGACGTACGGGTGGACCGGTGTTGGCTTGCAGGCATCGTCGACTCCTTCGCCCGGCGGTCGCCAGGCATCGCCGGAACAGGGCACGGACCCGATGCCGGCGCATCGGGGTCGAGGCGCTGCTTCGTCCCTGAGGCGCACGCCACGGTTCCAACGCCGTGAACGGACGCCAGCGGCCATTGATGCACGCAACGGCCCTGCGAAGGCGGCTCCGCGACTCGCTCAGCGCTTCCCGGCGATCCCGCCGAAGATGCCGCGCAGGATCTGCCTGCCGATCTTGCTGCCGACCGTGCGCGCGGCCTGCTTGGCCATGGTCTCGACCATGCCCTGCCGCCGCTTGGTGCCGAACACGGCGTCCTTGATGGTGCGGCCGATGCCGGTGTCGGCATCGGGGTCCGCGCCGGACTCCTTGCCCTTGGCCGGCGGGGCGTCCGACTCGACCGCGGCCGCCTCGGCTTTCGCCGCCAGCCGCTCGGCCGCCGATTCGCGATCCACGGCCGTGTCGTATTTCATCGCGACGGGACTGCTGGCGCGCACCTGTGCCCGTTCCGCGTCGGTCGCCGGCCCCATGCGGCAGCGGGGAGGTGCGATCAGCGTCCGCTCCACCGGCATGGGAATGCCCTTGGCTTGCAGGGTGGACACGAGCGCCTCGCCGATGCCCAGTTGCGAGATCGCCTCGGCGACGTCCAGCGCCGGGTTGGCGACGAAGGTCTCCGCAGCCGTCCTGACCGCCTTCTGGTCGCGCGGCGTGAACGCCCGCAACGCGTGCTGCACGCGGTTCCCGAGCTGGCCGAGGATCTCGTCGGGAACGTCGTCCGGGAACTGCGAGCAGAAGTACACGCCGACGCCCTTGGACCGGATGATGCGCACCACCTGCTCGACGCGTTGCCGCAACGCCGGTGGCGCGTCGTCGAACAGCAGGTGGGCCTCGTCGAAGACGAAGACGAGCCGGGGCTTGTCGAGGTCGCCCACCTCCGGCAACTGCTCGAACAACTCCGACAGGAGCCACAGCAGGAAGCTCGCATACAGCCGTGGCCGGAGCACCAGCTGGTCGGCGGCGAGGATCCCGATCACCCCGCGCCCGTCGGGCGTTGTCCGCATCAGGTCGGCGAGCTCAAGGGCGGGCTCGCCGAAGAACGCCTCGCCCCCTTGCTGCTCGAGCCGGAGCAGGGCGCGCTGGATGGCGCCGATCGACGGCGTGCTCACCAGTCCGTAGGTCGAGGAGATCGCCTTGCGCTCCTCGGCCACCAGCCCGAGCAGGGCGCGCAGGTCCTTGAGGTCGAGCAGCAGCAGGCCGCGGTCGTCGGCGAGCTTGAACACGATGTCGAGCACGCCGGACTGGGTGTCGTTGAGTTCCAGCATGCGCGACAGCAGCAGCGGACCGATCTCGCTCACCGTGGTCCGCACCGGATGGCCGCGCTGGCCGTACAGGTCCCAGAACACGACCGGGTTGCCCTCGTTGCGGTAGTCAGCGATGCCGATCTGCTCGATGCGCTGCCGGAGCTTTTCGCTCATCGTCCCCGGGACGGCCAGGCCCGACACATCGCCTTTCACGTCCGCCAGGAAGACCGGCACGCCGATGCGTGAGAAGCCCTCGGCGAGCGTCATCAGGGTGACCGTCTTGCCGGTGCCGGTGGCACCGGCGACCAGGCCGTGCCGGTTGCCGAACTCCGGGTGCAGCCAGACCGCGCCGCTGGTGCCGGGCTCGGCCGGGGGAGTGGTGACGGCCTTGCCGACGAGGATGGGGTCCATGCTGCGTTCCTTCGGGCGACTGCAGCGATTCTAGGCCAAGCGCAGGCGCGCCCCGGAAAGCGTGCCGCCTGTCCTTGCCCCCCGCATCGGCGCGGCGCTACCCTGCGGTTCCACCTGAGCCACTTGCCGTCCATGCCCGATTTTGCCGTTCTTGCCCGCGTTTCCGCTTGCCTGCTCGTCTTTTCGTCGATCCTCCTGCCGGCCAATGGCCAGGCACAGTCCCGGCGCGAGGGAGTGGCCGCCCAGACGCTGGCGGAACGCATGGACGCGGCCGAGAGCCGCTATCGCGAAGCGCTGGTCAAGGTCGGCAACAACGACCCGGACGGCATCACCGAAAGCAACGCGGCACTCGAGGACATGGAAGACGTGGTCACCGCCTGCGGCAAGCAGCGCGGCTGCAGCGTTCCGCGGATGCTCGCCACCTACAAGCGCCTGCTCAAGGCCGGCGCCGATGCGCGGGCCGCGGGTGACGAGGCGGATGCCTCGCTCGCCGACGACGACGACCTGCCGACCGGCAACGTGCCCGATGCGGCCAGTGCCGCGTCGTTGCTGAGCGAGGACGGCGAGCGCTTCGTGCGCATGGTGCAGTTCAACCCTGCCGTGCAGGCCGGCATCCGACGCTGGCTGACCGACATGCGGCCGTCGCTGATGGACAGCCACGAGAACTACCAATACATGCGGCACCTGATGTCGCCGGCGTTCAAGCGCAGTGGCCTGCCGGAGGCCTTGCTGTTCGGCATCCTCGCCAAGGAATCCAACGGCAAGGCGCACGCCGGGTCCCGGGCGGGCGCGGTCGGTCCGATGCAGTTCATGCCGGCGACGGGCCGGCGCTTCGGGCTGGGCGTCGATGCCACCGGGTTCGACACCCGCTACGACCCCCGTGCCTCGGCCGACGCGGCCGCCGCCTACCTCAACGAGCGCTTCGCCGAATTCGGCAACGATATCGAGATGTGGCTGGCGGCTTACAACGGCGGCGAGGGGCGCGCGGCGCGCGTCTACCGCGAGTTCGGCGGCCGCAAGTTCTGGGACGTCGACGTCTACAACCAATTCCCGCCCGAGACCAAGGACTACGTGCCGATGGTGATCGCCGCGGCCTGGCTGTACCTGCATCCGGACGAATACGGAGTGCGCTTCCCCAAGGTGGATGCGCGTCCCGCGACCTTCACCCTGGAGCGCCCGGCATCGATCTACGAGCTGACCATCTGCCTGGGCAACAGCGGCAGCCGCGACGGCTACATGCGCGCGCTGCGCAACCTCAACCCGCGCTACGAGCCCGATGCCTGGATTCCACCAGGTACGGTGCTCAACGGCACTGCAAGGCTCGCGAACCTGTATGAACGCCGCTGCGCCAAGGGCGAACGCGCCGAGCTGGCGCGCCAGCTCGTGCTCAGCGACGCCCGTGGCGCGCTCGTCGGCGGGCCGCCGAAGAAGCCGGTCGAGCCACCGGTTTCGACGTTCACGCCCGACGCCTCGAAGATCGCGACGACGGTGGCGACCGGCGTGCCGACGCCCCCGGGCCAACCGCGGGTCCATCGCGTCTCGCGCGGCGACACGCTGGTGTCGATCGCCAGGCAATACGCCTGCGATGCCGGCGCGCTGGCGCGCGCCAATGGCCTGGAAGGGCCGCGCTACGCCATCCGCTCGGGACAGCGGCTGAGGCTGGAAGGCTGCGCGAACTGACGGGGTCGGGCGGGCGCGGGTCTCAGCACTCCAAGGCAGAACCCTGATCCACGGGATGAGCCACTTCGACGGGGTCGCGGGCACGGAGGACGTCGTCTACGACCAGACGGGTTCGGAGAACCTGGCGATCAGCGACCCGGATGCGGCGATCCGCAACACCGACAGCCACGGATACTTCGCCGAGAACACGCCGTTCCAGAACTCACCGGGGGTGCAGTGAAACCAGGAGCCCCGGCAAGTGCCGGGGCTCTTTCTTTTCGGGCTATGCACATCGACGCCAGCGGTCGATGGGGCCGCCGCGCAAGGCTGTCTCCTCCACGGCGTGTCGCAAAGGTGGTCCGGGGCCGGCGGCCAACGTCCATTGGCCAACGGGCTATTTCAACCGTGCCAGCGCCTGGCCCAGTCGTACCGGCGTCTCCGCGCCAAGCCCGGCGACCAGCTCGGCCACGCCGGGAGGCAGCAACACGATCACGGTGGAACCGTAGTTGAACCTCGCCATCTCCTCGAACCGCGCCAGGCGAATGTCCTCGCCGCGGTAGTCCTTCGTCGTGATCACCTCGCCATAGGCGGGGATCTCCTCGCCGCTCCATACCGTTTCCACGCCGGAGACCAGCAGGGCGCCGACCATCACCACCGCCATCGGCCCGAAATCGGTGTCGAAATGGCAAGCCAGGCGTTCGTTTCGCGCGAACAGGCGCGGCACCCCGGCGACGGCATCGGGGCCAACGCTGAACAGGCGGCCGGGCACGTGCACGGTCTCGCGCAGCCGGCCGTTCCACGGCATGTGCACCCGGTGGTAGTCCTTCGGGGACAGGTACACCGTCGCGAACAGCCCGCCGTCGAAGGGGATCGCGGCCTCGGCGTCGCCCAACAGTTCTGCTGCGGTGAAAGACTGGCCCTTGGCCTGGAAGATGCGGCCTTGCTGGATTGGTCCGCACTGGCTGATGCGGCCGTCGGCGGGCATCAGCAGGGCGCGCGGATCGGGGTCCGGCGTGCGCACTCCGTCCCGGAGTGCCCGGGTGAAGAACGCGTTGAAGCTCGGGTACGCCGCCGGGTCGGGCTCCGCGGCCTCGGTGAGGTCCACGCCGAACTTGCGCACGACGGCATCGATCAGCCACTGCTTGGTTCCCCGGTGCCGGGAGTACGCCAGTTGCCGCGCCAGCGACGACAACAGGCGATGGGGCAGGACGTAGGTGAGTGCGGTCAGTGGGCTCATGCGGTTCCAGCGCGGGCGTGCTTCGGGGCGGGGGACGGCGGACAAACTGCGGGGCAGGGGTCGCGCAGGCGACTCCGGCGCCTATCGCGAGGGTGTCGCGGTCAACGCCGACAGGTCGGCCGCGATGGCCGCGGGGTCGAACGGGGGCTGGACGACGCCGGCCATCCTGCCCGCTGGGTCGAGCACGGCGATCGCCGAGGAATGATCGATGGTGTAACTGTCCGCGGGCGCATCCTCGTCGGCCGGCGCCTTCATGAACACCAGCGACAGCGAGCGCGTGAAAGCTTCCAGCGCCGGAACGTTGGCGGTGGCGGCGAGGGTATCGCGGTGGAAGGCGTGTGCGTACTCGCCGATGCGGTCGGGTGAGTCGCGTTCCGGATCGACGGACACGAACAACACCCGGGGGCGCACGCTTTCCGGCAGCGCGGTCCATTGCTTCTGCGCCTGCGCCAGTTGGGCCAGCGTGGTGGGGCAGACATCCGGGCAATAGGTGAAGCCCAGGAACACCAGGGTCCAATGCCCGTGCAGCTCGCCCGGCAACAGCCGCGTCCCGTCCGACTGCTGCAGCGAGAAGGCAGGCAGGGCGCGCGGTTGCGGGAACAGCTGCACGGCCTGCAGTTCCGGCCCTGCGGCCGGTGCCTGCTTGCCGAAGAAGTATTGCGAGGCGAGCAGGCCGAGCCCTCCGGCCAGCGCGACGACCAGGATGGCGAGCGTGGTGCGATTGAACATGCCACGAGTGTGACCGCGGCCAATTGCCGCCGCAAGCCGGGGGGGCGGGCCGACCTTTTGCCATCGGCCAATCGCCGGCCGCGGAAGTTCAATTGAGATGCCAGGGGGCGCGCCGTGGATGGAGGCACCTTGCGGGGGATCGGGGTTGGCCTTCGGTTCGTGGCGCGAGCCGTGGAGCCAGCGTGTGCCCACGCGCAAAGTCGGGAAATACATGGCGCGGTGGCGGGTTGGGCCTTGCCCGACAGGGCGACATGCCGGCCCGCGCACCATGGCAATGCTTTCGGGATGGCAGTCCAGCTGGCACGTTGCGGCCATGGGGGTGGCCTTGGCGCTTTGTTTTCGCAAGCCGTGGGGACGGCATCGGTTGCGGCGCGCCGGTAGGCTCTGTTCGGCCCGCTATAATCCGCTGCCGGGCGTCCGCCGCCGACTTTCGCCGTCACTGCGCGCCATGATCACCCACCAGCTCAAGACCATCGTCGACCTGATCCGCTACGGCGCGAGCCGCTTCAATGCGGCGGGGCTGACGTTTGGGCACAGCTACGACAACGCCATCGACGAGGCCACCCAGCTCACCCTCCATGCGTTGCACCTCCCCCACGACCTCAGTCCTGTCTACGCGCAGTCGCGGCTGACCGAATTCGAGAAGGAAGAGGTGCTGACGCTGTTCATCCGCCGCATCGAGGAGCGCGTGCCGGCCGCCTACCTGACGGGCGAGGCCTGGTTCGCCGGGTTGAGCTTCAAGAGCGATGCGCGTGCGCTGGTGCCGCGCTCGCCGATCGCCGAACTGATCGAAACGGGCTTCCAGCCCTGGCTTGGCGACCGCGACGTGCGGCGCGCGCTTGACCTTTGCACCGGTTCGGGCTGCATCGCCATTGCCATGGCCCATTACAACCCCGATTGGCACGTCGATGGAGCCGACCTGAGCGAGGAAGCGCTGACGCTGGCGAGGGAGAACGAGGAGCGGCTGCACGTCGACAACGTGCGCTTCGTGCGCTCGGACCTGTTCTCGGGGCTGCGGGGCGAGCATTACGACCTGATCGTGACCAATCCGCCCTACGTCACCGACGACGAGACCGACGCCTTGCCGCGCGAGTATTCCTACGAACCCGAACTGGGCCTGCGTGCCGGCGGCGACGGCCTGGACCTCGCGCTGCGCATCCTGCGCGACGCGCCCCTGCACCTCACCGACGACGGATTGCTGGTCTGCGAGGTCGGGGAGGCGGAGCGGGCACTGGTCGAGCTGTTGCCGGAGCTGCCGCTGGCCTGGGTCGAGTTCAAGGTGGGGCAGATGGGCGTGTTCGTGGCCGAACGCCACGACTTGGCCAAGCACCACGCCCGCATCCGTGAACTCGCCGATGCCCGGGACGTGGCCGACCTGCCGGAGCGCGAGGCCAGCGCCGGGCCGGACACCCTGTTTTGAGCAACAGCTTCGGCCGCCTGCTGCGCGTCACCACCTTCGGCGAATCCCACGGCCCGGCGATCGGTTGCGTCATCGACGGTTGCCCGCCGGGCATCGCGATCGCCCCGGAGGATTTCGAACGCGACCTCGGGCGCCGCGCGAGCGGTCGCACCCGGCACACCTCCCAGCGCCACGAGGACGACCGGGTCGAGATCCTCGGCGGCGTGTTCGAGGGACGCACCACCGGCACCCCGGTCGCGTTGCTGGTGCGCAATACCGATGCGCGCAGCAAGGACTACGCCCGGATCGCCGAGCAGTTCCGCCCGGGCCATGCCGACTACACCTACTGGCACAAGTACGGCCACCGCGACCCGCGCGGCGGCGGACGCTCGTCGGCGCGCGAGACCACCATGCGCGTGGCGGCGGCGGTGATCGCGCGCAAATGGCTGGCCGAGCACCACGGGGTCACGGTGCGCGGCCACCTGTCGCAGATCGGCGAGGTCGTGCCGGACGGACACGATTGGGACGCGGTGGAAGGCAATCCCTTCTTCTGGCCGCATGCCGCGCAGGTGCCGGCGCTGGAAAGCTACATGGACGCCCTGCGCAAGTCCGGCGACTCGGTTGGCGCCAGGGTCACCGTGGTCGCCGATGGCGTGCCGCCGGGCTGGGGCGAGCCGGTCTACGGCAAGCTCGATGCCGAGCTCGCGGCGGCCATGATGTCGATCAACGCGGTCAAGGGCGTGGAGATCGGCGCGGGCTTCGCGTCGGTCGCGCAGAAGGGCAGCGAACACCGGGATGCGATGTCCCGGCAGGGCTTCGCCTCCAACCACGCCGGCGGCATCCTCGGCGGCATCAGCAGCGGCCAGCAAGTCGTGGTCTCGGTGGCCTTCAAGCCCACGTCGAGCCTGCGCCTGCCGGTCATGGGCCTTGACGTCGATGGCAACGAAGTCGAGATCGTCACCACCGGCCGCCACGACCCATGCGTCGGCATCCGCGCGACGCCGATCTGCGAGGCGATGCTGGCGCTGGTGCTGATGGACCAGGCGCTGCGGCACCGCGCGCAATGCGGGGACGTTGGCGAGGTCTCGCCGCGGGTCCCCGGCGAATCGAAGCACTCCCCCTAGGTAACCCAGGAATCGGAAAACAGGCATGGGCAGGCAATTCAAGGTCGCCGTGGTCGGCGCCACGGGCGCGGTGGGCGCGGCGATGCTGGCGATCCTCGCGGAGCGCAAGTTCCCGATCGGGGAGCTCGTGGCGCTGGCGAGCGAGCGCTCGGTGGGCAACGAGGTCGAATGCGGCGCGCATTGCGTGGAGGTCCAGGACCTGGCGACCTTCGATCCGGCCGGGGTCGACATCGCGCTGTTTTCCGCGGGCGGCGACGTTTCACGCGCCCATGCCGCGCGTTTCGCCGCGGCCGGCGCGGTGGTCATCGACAATTCCTCGGCCTTCCGGATGGACGACGACGTGCCGCTGGTGGTCAGCGAGGTCAATCCGGAAGCGGCGAGGGCGCGCCCCAGGGGCATCATCGCCAACCCCAATTGCTCGACGATGCAGATGCTGGTCGCGCTGGCGCCGATCCACCGCAAGGCCGGGATCGAGCGGCTCAACGTCGCCACCTACCAGTCGGTGTCCGGCACCGGGCAGAAGGCGCTGGAGGAACTGGGCCGGCAGACCGCGCGGCTGCTCAATTTCCAGTCCGTCGAGCCGGAGGTCTATCCGGTGCAGATCGCCTTCAACGTGATCCCCCACGGCGGCGACTTCACCGACAACGGCTACACCACCGAGGAAATGAAGCTGGTTGACGAGACCCGGAAGATCCTTGGCGACCCCGCCATCCGGGTCAACGCCACCGTGGTCCGGGTGCCGGTGTTCTACGGCCATTCCGAGGCGGTGAACATCGAGACCCGCGACAAGCTGTCGGCGGCCGATGCCCGGGTGCTGCTCGAACAGGCCCCGGGCATCGAGGTCGTCGACGACCGCGCCGGCGGTGGCTACCCGACGCCGGTCACGCACGCGTCCGGCCGCGACCCTGTCTACGTCGGCCGCATCCGCGACGACATCTCGCATCCCAATGGACTCAACCTGTGGATCGTCGCGGACAACATCCGCAAGGGCGCGGCCCTCAATGCCGTCCAGATCGCCGAGCTCGTCGCAGCCGAAGATTGAGCGGTTCGGGTCCACGGGGCCGGAGCGCGCCGACGGGCATTGTGCTTGCCGGCGGCAGGGGTCCGTGCACGAAGCGTTGCAGACCACCGCCCATGGCGGCTAGAGTCGCGGGGTGGGATTGGGGGAGCTAGGGTGATCAACAAGTTACGCGCCATACTTGCCATCGGGCTGCTGCTCGCGCTGGGCGCACTGTCCGCGCCGGCCATGGCACTGGGCCTGGGCCAGATCAAGGTGCTGTCGCAGCCGGGCCAGCCCCTGCTGGCCGAGATTCCGGTCGTCACCAGCGATCCATCCGAACTCGACAACCTGCAGGCGCGCCTCGCGTCGCCGGACACCTTCCGCCGCATCGGCCTGCAGCCCCCACAGGGCATCGTCTCCAACCTGCAGTTCAGGCTCGCGCTCGATGCCCGCGGCAACCCGGTCATCCGGGTGACCAGCGATGCGCCGGTCCAGCAGCCGTTGCTGACGTTCCTGGTCGAGGTCGACTGGGGGCAGGGCAGGCTGGTCCGCGAGTACTCCGCCCTGCTCGACGCCCCGCGCACTGTCGCGGCGCCGGTGCAGGCGCCCATCCAGGCGCCGGTGGCGCCGCCTTCGAATGCCATCGTGCGGCCTCCCGCCCCACCGCCGGTCCCGGTCGCGTCGGAAGCCCCCGAAGCCGTCGCCGAGTCCGCGCCGGCCGATCCGACGCCCTCCACGCCCACCGCGCCGCCACCGGCGGCTGCGGCCCCTCCCAGCCAGAACGCCATCGCGGTGGCACCCCCGCCCGTGGCAGCGCCCCCCGCGTCGCCTCCGCCGGTTCCTGCGAGCCGGCCCGCGGAGTACGGACCGGTACGGGCGGGCGATACCCTGGGCGCGATCGCCGCGCGCCTGCGCCCGCCGGGCAGCACGCTGGACCAGGCGATGGTCGCGCTGTTGCGCGCGAATCCCGGCGCCTTCATCGACGACAACATCAACCTGGTCAGGCAGGGTGCGGTGTTGCGCATGCCGGACGGCGATGCGTTGGCGCGGACCAGCGCGGCCGAGGCCAGCGCGATCGTTCGCGAACAGGTGAGCCAGTGGCGCGACATGCGCCAACCCGCTGCGCCGCCGCCAACGGCCGCCGCGGCGCCGACGCAGTCGGCTGCCTCCAACACCCAGACCGGCACGACCGGCGCGCGTCGCGCCTCCGAGGCGAGGCTGGAGATCACCCCGCCGTCGGACGGCAGCGGCCAGAGCGCGGGAACCAGATCCGGCATTGCTGCCGGGGGCGAGGGCGACATGCTGCGACAGCAAATGCAACAAACCCAGGAAACCCTTGCGGCCAGGAACGCCGAGGTCGAGGAGCTCAAGGCGCGCGTCGCCGAACTGGAGCAGCTGCAGCAACAGCAACAGCAGCTCATCAGCCTCAAGGACAGCGAACTGGCCGCGGCGCAAGCGCGGCTCGCCGACAGCAATGCGGCGGCCGGTGCCGAAGCCACGGAAACCGCAGCGACCGTGCAGCCGGCACCGCCCCCCGCCGATCCAGGCGAGGGCGGAGGTTTTACGTGGCTCGCGCTGGGGCTGGCGCTGGTCCTGGCTGGCGTCGCGGCCTGGTGGCTGATGCGCAGGAAGCCTGCGCCCGGGCGTGGGCGCAGTTTCGACACGTCAGCCCTGGCCGCAGGCATGTCCCGGCCCGAGGCGCTGCCGGCGGAAGCAGTTGCCGACGATTTGTTGGACGACGCCGACGATGACAGGTCCGTGCCCGTCGCGGCCGCGGATCGAGGCCTGGCAACGCCGGACTTGGACGAGCCCGAGCCGCCCCCGTCCGCCTGGAATCCCCCGCCTCCCGGCTCGGTGGAAATGGCGGCACCGACCTGGCATTCGGGGACCCGTCCGGCGGACGTCGACGCGGCCGCGGGATCGCCGGTGCCGGAGCACGCGTCGGGCACCCCGGGGAGTGCTCCGGGTGGGCGCGAGCGGATCGAACTGGCCAGCGCCTACATCGATTTGGGCGACACCGAGACCGCACGCAGCCTGCTGCAGGAAGTCGTCGACGGCAGCGATCCGGACGCAAGCGAAGAGGCCCGCCGCCTGCTGCGCGGCATGGCCTGACGGCGCGGCGACAAGCCGGCCATGCGCTACGCCCTGGGCGTCGAGTACGACGGAGGCGGTTTCCTGGGCTGGCAGCGCCTCGCGCCCGACGATGCCGGCGACGATCCACGGTCCTGCACCGTGCAGGCAGTGCTGGAGCGAGCGCTGTCCAGGGTCGCCGACGGCCCGATCGAAACCGTCTGCGCGGGGCGTACCGATTCCGGGGTGCACGGCCTGTGCCAGGTCGTGCATTTCGATTCGGACGCGGTGCGCGCGCCGCGTGGCTGGATGTTGGGCGCGACGTCCTGCCTGCCCGAGGCGGTCTGCGTGCGCTGGTGCGCGCCCGTCGACGACGGGTTCCACGCCCGCTTCTCGGCCCGTGCCCGCCGCTACCGCTATCGCATCCTGAATCGGCCGGTGCGGCCTGCGCTCGGTCGCCAGTACCTGTCATGGTTCCGGCACGCGCTGGATGCCGATGCGATGCACCGCGCCGCCCAGGCGCTGGTCGGCGAGCACGACTTTTCCGCTTTCCGCACCGTGCACTGCCAGGCGCCGCATGCGCGCCGTGACCTGCAGCGCATCGAGGTCACGCGTGAAGGCGACGAAGTCGTCGTCGATGTACAGGCCAATGCCTTCCTGCACCACATGGTCCGCAACATCGTCGGTTCCCTGCTGGAGGTGGGCACGGGCGAACGGGGAGAGCACTGGGTCGGCGAAGTGCTGCGCGCACGTGACCGGACGTTGGCGGGAGTGACCGCGCCTGCCACCGGCCTGGTCTTCGTCGGGCCGCTGTATCCGGCCGAATGCGGACTTCCCGGGGAAGTCACCCTGCCGGACTGACGGCCACCGCCGGGTTTTCCGTGGTTGCGCAGACTGCGCCATCCCCGGCGAACCTGTAGTCTTTTCGCATTCCCTGAGCGTCCCTGTCTCCGAGACCATGAGTCGAACCCTTTTCCGGACCCGCATCAAGTTCTGCGGCATGACCCGCGCCGGCGACGTGCGCCTGGCCAGCGAGCTGGGCGCCGATGCGGTCGGCTTCGTCTTCGCCGAAGGCAGCCCACGCTACGTGCATCCGGAGGAGGCGCGCGCCATGCGGCAGGCGTTGGCGCCCCTGGTCGACTCCGTGGCCGTGTTCCGCGACAACCCCGCCGCGCAGGTGCGCGAGGTGGTGAAGCAGGTGCGCCCGAGCCTGCTGCAATTCCACGGTGACGAGGACGATGCCTTCTGCCGGGGATTCGGCGTGCCCTACCTGAAGGCGGTCCCGATGGGCGACACCGCCATCGACAACGCGATCGCGCTGCAGGTGCGCTATCCCGCCGCCGCGGCCTTCCTGTTCGACAGCCATGGCGGTGGCGCCGAAGGCGGCAGCGGCACGACCTTCGACTGGTCGAGGATCCCGGACGGCATGAACAAGCCGGTGATGGTCGCTGGGGGGCTGTCGCCGGAAAACGTCTTCGACGCGGTCGTCGCCACGCTGCCCTGGGGCGTGGACGTGGCGACCGGCGTCGAATCCGCGCCGGGAGTCAAGGATGGGGAGCGCATGCGGCGTTTCGTCGCCGAGGTGCGGCGCGCCGACTGCCACGTCGAACCCGACCTGGAAGCCGACCGGCAACCGGGCACCGGTGCGACCCGGCGGACGGACCACTCGCGATGACCGCTGCAGCCATGACGTCCGACGGGATCGATTTCCACGCCTGGCCCGATGCTCAGGGGCATTTCGGGCGGTACGGCGGCCGCTTCGTCGCCGAGACCCTCATCGGCCCGCTGGTCGAACTGGCCGACGCCTACGACGCCGCGCGCGTGGACCCCGCGTTCCTGGCCGCCTTCGACCAGGACCTGGCGCATTACGTCGGCCGGCCGAGTCCCGTCTACCACGCGCAACGCCTGAGCGATCACGTCGGCGGCGCGCGCATCCTGCTCAAGCGCGAGGACCTGAACCACACCGGCGCGCACAAGATCAACAACACCATCGGCCAGGCCCTGCTGGCCAGCCGGATGGGCAAGACCCGGATCATCGCCGAGACCGGCGCCGGCCAGCACGGCGTCGCCAGCGCGACGGTCGCCGCGCGACTGGGGCTGGAATGCGTGGTCTACATGGGCGCGACGGACATCGAGCGCCAGAAGATCAACGTCTACCGCATGCAGTTGCTGGGCGCGACCGTGGTGCCGGTGACCAGTGGTTCGGCGACGCTCAAGGACGCGCTCAACGAGGCGATGCGCGACTGGACCACGAACGTGGCCGATACGTTCTACATCATCGGTACCGTCGCCGGGCCGGACCCGTACCCGCGCATGGTTCGCGATTTCAACGCGGTCGTCGGGCGCGAGGCGAGGGCGCAGATGCTGGCCGAGTACGGCCGCCTGCCCGATGCCGTCACCGCCTGCGTCGGCGGCGGCAGCAATGCCATCGGCATCTTCCACGCCTTCCTCAACGATCGCGGCGTGCGCATCGTCGGTGCCGAGGCGGCGGGCGACGGCATCGCCACGGGCCGCCATGCGGCGTCATTGGCCGCCGGCCGCCCGGGCGTGCTGCACGGCAACCGGACCTACGTGATCTGCGACGACGACGGGCAGATCACCGAGACGCATTCGGTGTCGGCCGGCCTCGACTATCCGGGCGTCGGACCCGAGCACGCCTTCCTCAAGGATGCCGGGCGCGCCGATTACGTGGGCATCGACGACGAAGAAGCCCTGGCAGCATTCCGGCTGCTGGCCAGTACGGAAGGCATCCTCGCGGCGCTGGAATCCAGCCACGCCATCGCGCAGGCGATGAAGCTGGCGCGTGAATTGCCCAGGGACGGCATCGTCCTTTGCAACCTCTCCGGGCGCGGGGACAAGGACGTGCACACGATCGCGGTCCGGGACGGCCTCGACCTGTAGCGAACCGGGAACGCGGGCCTAGAGCCAGCCCCGGCGCCGGAACAGGGCCAGCAACCCGGCGACCATCACCGCCATGACGCCGAGCACGACGAAGTAACCCCATCGGTACTTCAGTTCCGGCATGTACTCGAAGTTCATGCCGTAGATGCCGGCGACGAAGGTCAGGGGCACGAACAGGACGGTGACCACGGTCAGCACGCGCATCACGTTGTTGAGGCGATGCGCGGAGACGGAGAGGTAGCCGTCCATCAGGTCGCTGGTGGTCTCGTACAACAGCGACGCCAGGCTGTGCAGTCGCTCGGCGTGCTCGAACAGGTCGGTGAGTTGCGCCGCCCCGGCACCACCGGGGGCGACCCGGTGCGTGCGCATGCTGTCCAGGCACTTCTCGTGGTATGCCCCGATCCGACGCAGGCGCTTGAGCTGGCTGCTGAACTCCATCAACTCGCCGAGCAGCCGGTCGCTGGGACGCTTGAGCAGCATCTCCTCGATTTCCTCCAGCCGTGCCTCGATCTTCAGGGTGATCGGCAGGTAGAGGTCGAGCAGCTTGCGCAACAAGGTGTAAAGCAGGGTCCAGGCCCGGTCCGCCTCGACGCTCCCGTCCTGGAGCGACTCGTTCAGGGCCACCACGCTGGCCGAAGGCTTCACGTGGCGCGTGACCAGCAGGTTGTCGCGCCAGAACACCGCCAGCTGGATGGTGCCGAACTTGATGCTTGCGCTGCCAACGTCGAACCCGCGCATCAGCAGCAGGTGCCAGCCATCGCCCAGGTCTTCGTACTTGGGCGGATGGCGGAGGCGCAGGGCGTCGTCGACGGCCAGGCGCGGCAGTCCGAGCCGTTCCTGCAGGAAGCCGCGGTGTTCGTCCGTATCGTCGCCGACCAGGTCGATCCAGACCACGCGTGCGTCGGCGGACGCACCCGGATCGAACGCCTCGACGGGGATCAGGTCCGCGGCGGTGCCGTCGCCGCGCCAGGCGTTGATCTGGATCATGTCGTCCTCGATGGATGTCCGGGTGGCCGAGGGGGGTGCGCGGCCCTATCCTGTTGCGCTCCCCAGCCGCCATGCCGCACGGGTGCGCCTTGAATCGTATCGAAAAGCGTTTCGCCGCGTTGCGCGAAGACGGCCGCACGGCATTGATCCCGTTCGTCACCGCCGGCGATCCGTCGCTGGAGGCCACGGTGCCGGTCCTGCATGCCCTGGTGGATGCCGGCGCAGACCTGCTGGAGGTCGGAGTGCCGTTCTCGGATCCGATGGCGGACGGCCCCACGATCCAGCGAAGCTCCGAGCGCGCGCTTGCGCGTGGCGCGGGCCTGGGCTTCGTGTTCGATTGCGTGCGCCGCTTCCGCGACGATGACGACCAGACGCCCGTGGTGCTCATGGGCTACCTGAACCCGGTGGAGATCCGTGGCGCCGACCGGTTCGCCGCGGAAGCGGCTTCCGCCGGCGTGGACGGCGTGCTGCTGGTCGACCTGCCGCCCGAGGAGGCCGCCGAGTTCCGGCCTGCCTTCGAGGCGCAGGGGCTGGCGCTGGTCCTGCTGGCATCGCCGACGACGACCGAGGCGCGCATGCGCCTGCTGTGCGCGGATGCCGCCGGCTACCTCTATTACGTCAGCTTCGCCGGTGTCACCGGGTCGTCGGAACGCCTGGACACCGCCGCCGCATCCGACCGCCTGCGCACGATCCGCGCGGCCAGCGGAGTGCCCGTGGTCGCCGGGTTCGGCATCAAGGACGCGGAGACTGCCCGGGCCATGGCGCGTGACGCCGACGGGGTCGTGGTGGGCAGCGCATTGGTGGCGGCGTTGTCGGAGGCCCGCGACCCGGAAGAGGCCTGCAAGCGCGCCAAGGCCTTCCTGGATCCGCTGCGAGCCGCCCTGGACGACGGGTCCTGAGGCGCCTGCGCTAAACTGCGCCGCCTGTCCCACCCGCCGCCCAAGGTCCGCATCGACGCATGTCCTGGCTGAAGAAATTGATGCCCGCCCGCATCCGTACCGAATCGGGCGTGGCGCGCAAGCGCAGCGTCCCCGAGGGCCTTTGGGAAAAGTGCGACCGCTGCGGCGCCGTCCTGTACCGGCCCGAGCTCGAGGAGAACCTGGAGGTCTGCCCGAAGTGCAGCTTCCACATGGCGATCCGCGGCCGCGCGCGGCTGGCCGCCTTCCTCGACCAGGACAGCGGGCGCGAAATCGGCGCCGGACTCGGTCCGACCGACGTGCTCAAGTTCAGGGACCAGAAGAAGTACGCGGACCGCATCAAGGCGGCGCAGAAGGCAACCGGCGAGCGCGATGCATTGATCGCGATGGAGGGCGCGCTGAAGCAGCGACCCATCGTCGCCTGCGCCTTCGACTTCGCGTTCATGGGCGGGTCGATGGGGTCGGTGGTCGGCGAAAGGTTCTCGCTGGGTGCCGAGCGCGCCCTGGAGATCGGTTCTCCCTTCGTGTGCTTCTCGGCCAGCGGCGGCGCGCGGATGCAGGAAAGCCTGTTCTCGTTGTTGCAGATGGCCAAGACGTCCGCGGCGCTCGCGCGGTTGCGGGCCGCGGGCCTGCCTTACGTGTCGGTGATGACGCACCCGACCACGGGCGGCGTGTCCGCGTCGTTCGCCATGCTGGGCGACATCAACATCGCCGAACCGGAGGCGCTGATCGGCTTCGCCGGGCCGCGGGTGATCGAACAGACCGTGCGCGAGACCCTTCCCGAGGGCTTCCAGCGCTCCGAGTTCCTGCTCGAGCACGGCGCCATCGACCAGATCTGCGATCGACGCGAGATGCGCGACCGCATCGCCCACCTGCTCGCACTGCTGATGCGGCAGCCGCAGCCGGACGACGAGCGGGAGGACGCGGCGTGAGGATCCACGGTCGCAGCCCCCGCCTCGGCGCGGACATCGCCTGATGGCGGCGCGCAAGTACTTCGGGACCGACGGCATCCGCGGCCGCGTCGGCGAGCCTCCGATCTCCGCGGACTTCCTGCTCCGGCTCGGCAATGCCTACGGGCACGCGTTGCGAGCTTCACCCCGGCACGCCGGCGGCGCGCGGCCGGGGGACGCTCCGGGCTGGAGCGAGCGCAAGCCCCAGGTGATCATCGGCAAGGACACCCGCATCTCCAACTACATGTTCGAGGCTGCGCTCGAGGCCGGCCTCGTGGCAGCCGGGGTGGACGTGCAGCTGATGGGCCCGATGCCGACGCCCGCCGTGGCCCACCTGACCCGCTCCCTGCGTGCCGATGGGGGGGTCGTGATCTCCGCCTCGCACAACCCGCACCACGACAACGGCATCAAGTTCTTCTCCGGTGCCGGCGAGAAGCTCGACGATGCGACGGAGCTGGCCATCGAAGCGGCGCTCGACAATCCCTTCAGCACCGTGCCATCCGAGCGGCTCGGCAAGGCGGTGCGTACCCGGGACGCGGTGGGACGCTACGTCGAGGCCTGCAAGAGTTCGGTGCCGCGCCGCTTCGACTTGGAGGGCATGCGCATCGTCGTGGACTGCGCGCATGGCGCGACCTACCAGATCGGGCCGCTGGTGCTGCGGGAGCTCGGCGCCAGGGTGGACGCGATCGGCGTCGAACCCGACGGCACCAACATCAACGACGGCGTGGGCTCGATGCATCCCGGGAAACTGGTGGACCGTGTCCGCGAGACCGGCGCCGAACTGGGAATCGCCTTCGATGGCGACGGGGACCGGTTGCTCTTCGTCGACGGCGAGGGCGAGGTGCACGACGGCGACGACCTGCTCTACGTGCTGGCCACCGACTGGCACGCGAGCGGGCGCCTGCGCGGGCCCGTGGTCGGTACGCTGATGACGAATTACGGCTTCGAGCGCGCGTTGGAGCGGGCAGGCATCGGTTTCCTCCGGGCCAAGGTCGGCGACCGCTACGTCCACCAGGCCTTGCTCGAGCATGGCGGCATTCTCGGTGGCGAAGCGTCGGGACACCTGCTGTGCCTGGATCGCGCCACCACCGGCGACGGCATCGTCAGCGCCCTGCAGGTGCTGGAGGTGCTGTCGCGGCGCGGCGTGTCCCTGCAGGAAGCCGTCCAGGGCCTGCACAAGGTGCCCCAGGAGACGGTCAACATCCGCTGCAACGCGGGCGCGGCACCGGTCGACCATCCCGGCGTGCAGGCCGCATTGCGCGATGCGCAGGCGGCGGTCGAGGGCAGGGGGCGGGCATTCCTGCGGCCGTCGGGCACCGAGCCGGTGGTTCGGGTGACGGTCGAGGCCGACGACGCGACGCTGGTGCAGTCCACGCTCGAGCAACTGGCCGGCGCGGTTCGCGCGGCAGCGGGATAACATAGGCCGCTTGCCGTCCGGTCAGGGGCGGCCGCACCCAGTCCCCTTCAGCTTGCTCCCATGACCGACGCCCGAATCCCCACCTTCGACATCCGCCGCTTCACCGATCCGGTCTCGGACGCGGACCGGCGGGCGTTCGTCGAGGAACTGGGGTCGGCATACGAGGAGTGGGGCTTCGCCGGGATCCGCCACCACGGCATCGCGCAATCGCTGATCGACGACAGCTACGAGGTGTTCAGGCGATTCTTCGCGTTGCCGGAGGCCACCAAGCGGCGCTACCACGTCGAAGGCAGCGGTGGCGCCCGCGGCTACACGCCGTTCGGGATCGAGACCGCCAAGGGCGCGCAACACTCCGACCTCAAGGAGTTCTGGCACATCGGCCGGGAAATCCCGGACGAATCGGCGCATCGCGACGTCATGCCGCCCAACCTGTGGCCGACGGAGGTCGACGGCTTCCGCGAGCACGGCTATGCGCTGTACGAGGCGCTGGACGCGCTGGGCTCCCGGGTGCTGTCCGCGCTGGCCCTGCGCCTCGGCCTGCCGGAGGGCTGGTTCGCCGACAAGACCGATTGCGGCAACTCGATCCTGCGGCCGATCCACTATCCGCCGATCACCACGGACGCCATCCCCAACGTACGCGCGGGGGCGCACGAAGACATCAACCTGATCACGCTGCTGGTCGGCGCCAGCGCGGCAGGGCTGGAGGTGCGCTCGCGCAAGGGCGAGTGGGTGCCGTTCACGGCCGACGCAGACACCATCGTGGTCAACATCGGCGACATGCTGCAGCGGCTCACCAACCACGCATTCCCCTCGACCACCCATCGCGTGGTCAATCCGCAGGGGGAAGCCGCCCGGCAGGCGCGTTACTCGACGCCGTTCTTCCTGCACCCCAACCCGGACTTCCTGATCGACGTGCTTCCCCAGACCGTCGGCGACGGCAATCCCAGTCGCTACCCGGAGCCCATCACCGCGCAGGCGTACCTCGAGGAGCGCCTGCGCGAGATCAAGCTCAAGTAACCCGCGCCGCGCGGGCTCGTCAGTCCACGGGCCTGAACTTGCGCGAATTGCGGGCCATGAGTGCAAGCCGGGTGCGCTCGGGAAGGTGGCGGGCCAGGGCATGCAGGAGCCGGTAGCGCCAGCCCGGCACCACGACCACGTCACCCCGCTCGTTGCCCTCGATCCCCGCGCGCGCCACGGCTTCGGCCTCCAGCCACATCCGTGCGGGGACCGTCATCTTGCCGCGCGTGCCGGTCACGTCGTGGAATTCCGAGAGCGTGAACCCCGGGCACAGGGCGGTGACGTGCACGCCACGATCTGCATTTTCCAGCGACAAGCCCTCGCTGAACTTCAGCATGAACGCCTTGGCCGGTGCGTACAGGGTCTGCCCGTCGGCGGCCGGCATCAGCGCGGCGAAGGACGCGACGTTGAGGATGCGACCGGCGTCGAACCGGCGGATCGAAGGCAGCAGGCGCCAGGTCAGTTCACAGACCGCGGTCACCATCACCTGCAGGAATGCGGCGTGGACCGTCCAGTCCCGGGTCCCGTAGCGCCCGGGCACGCCATAGCCTGCGTTGTTGACCAGGATCCTCACGCACAGGCCGCGCGCCTCGATTTCCGCGACTAGGGCCTGCGGTGCGCCGGGTTCGGCGAGGTCGGCGACGACCACCTCGACCGGCACCTGCGGGCGCAGCTCCTTTGCCAGCGATTCCAGGGCGGCCTGGCGGCGGGCCGTCAGGATCAACGGGACGCCGCGGCGGGCGTATTCGCGGGCGATTTCGGCACCGATGCCGCTCGAAGCACCGGTGACCAGGGCATGGCCTGTGGTCATGGTCATCAGCCGATTGTAGCGGCCGCATCCAGCGCATCGGCTATCCTGTCGCCCTTCACGAGGGAGGTGCCCGATGCGCCGGAAGATCGTCGCCGGAAACTGGAAGTTGCACGGAAACCGCGCCTTCGCCGCGGACCTGGTCGGCGCACTGGTGGCGGCGCCGGAGGTGGCGGGCGTCGAGTTGATCGTGTTGCCTCCGCTGCCGCTGCTGTTGCCGTTGGTCGAGGCATTCGGCGGCCGGTCTGTGGCCTTCGGCGCGCAGGACGTCAGTGCGCACGAGCAGGGCGCCTATACCGGCGAGGTGTCGGCGGCCATGCTGGTCGAAGCCGGTGCGCGTTACGTGCTTGCGGGGCACTCCGAGCGCCGCCAGTACCATGGCGAGGACGACTCGCTGGTGGCACGCAAGGTCGGGGCCGCGTCCCGCGGTGGGCTGACGCCGATCCTGTGCCTCGGCGAGACCCTGGAGGAACGTGAAGCCGGCGAGACCGAGGCGGTCATCGCCCGCCAGCTCGGCGCGGTGTTCAGCGAACTGGGCGAGCAGGCCCTGGAGGGCGTGGTCGTGGCCTATGAACCGGTCTGGGCGATCGGCACGGGCAGGACGGCCTCGGCGGAGCAGGCCCAGGCGGTCCACGCATTCATCCGTGGCGAGGCGGCTGCGCGCGATGCTAGAATCGCCGGCTCGCTGCCGATCCTGTACGGCGGCAGTTGCAAGCCCGGCAACGCCGGGGCGCTGTTCGCGCAGGCCGACGTGGATGGCGGGCTGATCGGCGGCGCGTCGCTGGTGGCAGCGGATTTCCTCGCCATCGCGGCCGCGGCTGCCCCCTGACCGGTCCGGCCCTGCTCCAGGCAAGCGTGCTTGCCGAACGATCTCCACCGACGGGTTTTCCCCATGCTGCTGCTCACCCTCAATGTCCTGTTCGTGCTCATCGCCGTGGCGATGATCGCGCTGATCCTGATGCAACGCGGCGCAGGCGCCGCGGCCGGCTCCGGCTTCGGGGGCGGCGCATCCGCGACCGTGTTCGGCGCGCGCGGCGCCTCCAACTTCCTCTCGAAATCGACCAAGTGGCTGGCCATCGCATTCTTCGCGATCACCCTGTTCATGGCCTGGCAGGCGACCAAGTCCGCGCAGCCGGTCGAGTCCGTGCAGGACCTGGGCGTGATGTCGCAAGTCCCGGTTGCGCCCCCCGCGCAGCAGACGACGGTGCCTGGCGTGCCCGACGCCATGTCGCCTGCCCCCGGGGCGGTCGTGCCGGCCCCCGCGTCGCAGCCCGCACCGGCGACGCCCGCCGAAGATGCGGCCGAAGCGCCCGCGCCGGCGTCGCCCACTCCGCAGGGCGGTTGATAGCGCTTACAATAATGCGGTGCCGGGACCACGAGTTCGCAAGCCCGTGGATCCGGCCAAACACATTGCCCAGGTGGCGGAACTGGTAGACGCACTACCTTGAGGTGGTAGCGGCCAATGGTCGTGGGGGTTCGAGTCCCCCCTTGGGCACCACACACCGGACGCACTTCCGTGCGCCGGGCCCGTCCCCCGGGTCCTTCGACGGAAGCGCGGGACATGGCCGCCTCGCCGGCCGGGATCGAGAGAACACGAGTGCTGGCCGAATACCTGCCGACCCTGCTGTTCCTGTTCGTTGCCACCGGCATCGGCATCGCGCTGCTGGTGATCGGCAACGTGATCGGGCCGAAGTACGCGACCGCCGAGAAACTCTCGCCCTACGAATGCGGATTCGCCGCGTTCGAGGACGCGCGCATGCAGTTCGACGTGCGCTATTACCTGATCGCCATCCAGTTCATCATCTTCGACCTGGAAATCATCTTCATCGTGCCCTGGGCGACTGTGTTCCGCGAGCTTGGCGTGCTCGGCCTGGTCGAGATGGGCATCTTCGCCGGCATGCTGCTGCTGGGCTTCATCTACGTCTGGAAGAAGGGTGCGCTGGAATGGGAATGAGCGCATGAGCCGGGACGGCATGACCACCCGCGACAGGATCGAGGCCAAGGTCGCCGGGTTGATGAACAACCCGCTGCCCGAGGGCCGCCTCGACGACATCCTGCGTCCCGGCGGGGAGAACCCGCTGGCCGAGCGTGGCTTCGTCACCACCAGCTCCGACGTGCTGCTCAACTGGGCGCGTACGGGTTCCATGTGGCCGATGACCTTCGGCCTGGCCTGCTGCGCGGTGGAGATGATGCACGCCGGCGCGGCAAGGCTGGACCTGGATCGCTACGGCGTGGTGTTCCGCCCGTCGCCGCGGCAGTCCGACGTGATGATCGTCGCCGGCACGCTGGTCAACAAGATGGCGCCGGCGCTGCGCAAGGTCTACGACCAGATGCCGGACCCGAAGTGGGTGATCTCGATGGGAAGCTGCGCCAACGGCGGCGGCTATTACCACTACTCGTATTCGGTGGTGCGGGGCTGCGACCGCATCGTGCCGGTGGACATCTACGTGCCCGGCTGCCCGCCGACCGCCGAGGCGCTGGTCTACGGCATCCTGCAGCTGCAGAAGAAGATCCGCCGCGCGACGAATTTCGGCGACGACAAGACGGGGTTGCGCCGCGATGCCTGAGTCGACGACAGCCTTCGCAGAGCGCCTGCGTGCGCGCTTCCCCGACGCCCAGGTCTCGGTGGCGACGCCGCGCGGCGAAGTCGGCGTCGTGTTCGCGCCGGAACGATGGCACGAGGGCTGCCTCGCGCTGCGCGACGAATTCGGGTTCGAAATGCTGGTCGACCTGTGCGGCGTGGACTACCTCGGCTATGGCAGCGACGAATGGGACACGGACGTGTCTTCCGACGGCTACAGCCGTGGCGTGGAAGGGCGCGGCCCGGGGCGGTTCAAGTTCGGCGAGACCACAACCCGCCAGGCGCCCGAGCCGCTGGGAGCGGTGATCGCGCCCGTGCCGCAACGCCGCTATGCCACGGTGGTCCAGCTGCTTTCGATCAGCGACAACCGGCGCGTGCGGGCGACGTGCTTCGCGGAGGACGACGACCTGCCCGTGGTCGCCTCGCTCACCGGCGTCTGGCCGGGCGTGAACTGGTTCGAGCGCGAGGCATTCGATCTGTTCGGGATCATCTTCCAGGGCCATCCCGACCTGCGCCGCATTCTGACCGACTACGGGTTCGTCGGCCATCCGTTCCGCAAGGACTTTCCGTTGATCGGCAACGTCGAGGTTCGCTACGACCCGGAGAGGAAGCGGGTGGTGTACGAGCCGGTGACCTCGGTGGAGCCCCGCGTGCTGGTGCCGCGCGTGGTGCGCGACGATGCCCGCTACGCCACGGCGCGCGGCGAAGATGGCGACCTGAAGGTCCGCAACAACGTGGGTCCGGCCGGTGAAGGCTTGCCCGGGAAAGCGCTGCCGGGGGTGACCCGATGAGCACGAAACCGGAGCCTGCCTCGACCCTGTTCGCGAGCGACCCGGCCGAGTCCCGGCAGGAGATCCGCAACTACACCTTGAACTTCGGGCCCCAGCACCCGGCCGCGCACGGCGTGTTGCGCCTGATCCTGGAAATGGACGGCGAAGTCGTGCAGCGCGCCGATCCGCACATCGGGCTGCTCCATCGCGGCACCGAGAAGCTGGCCGAGAGCAAGCCGTTCAACCAGTCGATCGGCTACATGGACCGCCTCGACTACGTGTCGATGATGTGCAACGAGCACGCCTACGTGCGCGCCATCGAGACCCTGATGGGCATCGAGGCGCCGGAACGCGCGCAATGGATCCGCACCCTGTTCGACGAGGTCACCCGCATCCTCAACCACCTCATGTGGGTGGGATCCAACGCGCTCGACCTCGGTGCGATGGCCGTGTTCCTGTACGCGTTCCGCGAGCGCGAGGAGCTGATGGACGTCTACGAGGCGGTCAGCGGCGCGCGCATGCACGCCACCTACTACCGGCCCGGCGGCGTCTACCGCGACCTGCCTGAGCGCATGCCCCAGTACCGCGAATCGCCATGGCGCAAGGGCGCCAAGCTCAAGCGATTCAACGCCTGGCGCGAAGGCTCGATGCTCGACTACCTGGAGGCCTTCGCCAAGGACTTCCCGGCGCGGATCGACGAGTACGAGACCCTGCTGACCGACAACCGCATCTGGAAGCAGCGCACCGTCGGCATCGGCGTGATCCCGCCCGAGCAGGCGCTCGCCTGGGGCATGACCGGGCCGATGCTGCGTGGCTCCGGCGTCGCGTGGGACCTGCGCAAGAAGCAGCCGTACGCGAAGTACGCCGAAGTCGACTTCGACATCCCGGTCGGCGTGAAGGGCGACTGCTATGACCGCTACCTGGTACGCATCGCCGAGATGCGGCAGTCGGTGCGGATCATCGAACAGTGCGTGGCCTGGCTGAAGGCCAACCCCGGGCCGGTGATGGTCGACAACTACAAGGTGTCGCCACCCTCCCGCGAGGAGATGAAGGACGACATGGAAGCCCTCATCCACCACTTCAAGCTGTTCACCGAGGGCTACTGCGTGCCGGTCGGCGAAACCTACGCCGCGGTCGAGGCGCCCAAGGGCGAGTTCGGCTGCTACCTGGTGTCCGACGGCGCCAACAAGCCGTTCCGTTGCCACCTGCGGGCCCCGGGGTTCGCCCACCTCTCGTCGATGGACGAAGTGGTCAGGGGCCACATGCTGGCCGACGTGGTCGCGATGATCGGCACCTACGACATCGTGTTCGGGGAGATCGATCGATGAGGGCGACCGGCAACTTCGAGGCCGCGCGCAACGTGGACCCGATGGTGGTGCTCAGCGACGCGACGCGCGCGCACATCGACCACTGGCTGTCCAAGTTCCCGCCGGACCGCAAGCGTTCGGCCGTGCTGCAGGGATTGCACGCCGCGCAGGAGCAGAACGGCGGCTGGCTGACCGACGAGCTGATCGCCGGGGTCGCCAGGTACCTCGACCTGCCGGCGGTGTGGGCGTACGAAGTGGCGACCTTCTACTCGATGTTCGAGACGAAGCAGGTCGGCCGCAACAACGTCGCCTTCTGCACCAACATCAGCTGCTGGCTCAACGGCGCCGAAGACCTGGTCGCGCACGCCGAAAAGAAGCTCGGCTGCAAGCTGGGCGAGTCCACCGCGGACGGGCGCGTCTACCTCAAGCGCGAGGAGGAATGCGTCGCCGCCTGCTGTGGCGCCCCGGTCGTCGTCATCAACGGCCACTACCACGAGAAGCTCGACGCGGCGAAGGTCGACGAGCTGCTGGACGGGCTCGAATGATGGGCGGCCATTCGCATTATTCCGAGGGCTACGGCCCCGTCGGCCCGGCGCCCCGTGAGCACCAGGCGGTCTACACCACGCTGCATTTCGACAAGCCGTGGTCGTACGAGAACTACCTGAAGACCGGCGGCTACAGCGCGCTGCGCAGGATCCTCGAGGAGAAGATCGCGCCCACCGACGTGATCGACATGGTCAAGCAGTCCGGCCTGCGCGGACGCGGTGGCGCGGGCTTCCCCACGGGCCTGAAGTGGAGCTTCATGCCGAAGGATTCCGGGATGCAGAAGTACATCCTGTGCAACTCCGACGAGTCCGAGCCCGGCACCGCCAAGGACCGCGACATCCTGCGCTACAACCCGCATGCGGTGATCGAGGGCATGGCCATCGCCTGCTACGCCACCGGCGCCACGGTCGGTTACAACTACCTGCGTGGCGAGTTCCACCACGAACCCTACGAGCACCTCGAGGAAGCGACCGCGGAGGCCTACAGGCATGGCTGGCTGGGGAAGGACATCCTCGGCAGCGGCATCGACATCGACCTGTACAACGCGCTCGGCGCCGGCGCCTACATCTGCGGCGAGGAAACCGCGCTGATGGAGTCGCTGGAGGGCAAGAAGGGCCAGCCGCGCTACAAGCCCCCGTTCCCGGCCAACTTCGGCCTCTACGGCAAGCCGACGACGATCAACAACACCGAGACCTTCGCCTCGGTGCCGGCGATCATCCGCAACGGCGCGGAGTGGTTCCTCAACCTAGGCAAGCCGAACAACGGCGGGCCGAAGATCTTCTCCGTGTCCGGGCACGTGGCGAAGCCGGGCAACTACGAGGTCCGCCTCGGTACCCCGTTCGCGGAACTGCTGGAGATGGCCGGCGGCATCCGTCCCGATCGCACCATCAAGGGCGTGATTCCCGGCGGTTCGTCGATGCCGGTGCTGCCCGGCGAGACGATGATGGGCCTGACCATGGACTACGACAGCCTGCAGAAGGCGGGGTCCGGCCTGGGTTCCGGCGCGGTGATCGTGATGGACGACACCACGTGCATGGTCCGTGCCTGCCAGCGCATCGCGCGCTTCTACTACGCCGAATCCTGCGGCCAGTGCACGCCCTGCCGCGAAGGCACCGGCTGGATGTACCGGATGGTCAGCCGCATCGTCGACGGCCAGGCCACCCTCGACGACCTGCAGATGCTCAAGGCCGCGGCCGGCCAGATCGAGGGACACACGATCTGCGCCTTCGGCGAAGCGGCGGCGTGGCCGGTGCAGGGCTTCCTGCGCCATTTCTGGGACGAGTTCGAATACTTCATCCGCAACGGCCATTCGGTGGTCGATGCGCAGCGGAAGGCGGCGGCATGAGCGCGCAACCGGTCAATCCGAACCTGCCCCCGGACCACGTGACCGTCTTCATCGACGGCGTGGAGCTCGCCGCGCCGAAGGGTTCGATGGTGATCCAGGCCGCGGACAAGGCCGGCATCCCGATCCCGAGGTTCTGCTACCACGACAAGCTCGAGGTCGCGGCGAACTGCCGCATGTGCCTGGTCGACGCCGAGATGGGCGGTCGCCCGTCGCCCAAGCCGCTGCCTGCGTGCGCGACCCCGGTGGCCGACGGCATGCAGGTGTTCACCCGCAACGACAAGGCGCTCAAGGCCCAGCGCAACGTGATGGAATTCCTGCTCATCAACCACCCGCTGGACTGCCCGATCTGCGACCAGGGCGGCGAATGCGAGTTGCAGGATCTTTCGATGGGCTACGGTCGCTCCGTGTCGCGCTTCGCCGAGCGCAAGCGCGTGGTCGCCGACGAGGACCTGGGTCCGCTGGTCAGCACCGAGATGACCCGCTGCATACAGTGCACCCGCTGCGTGCGCTTCACCGGCGAGATCGCGGGCACCTACGAGCTGGGCGGCATGCAGCGCGGCGAGAACCTGCAGATCGGCACCTACGACGGCAAGCCGCTGACGACCGAATTGTCGGGCAACGTCATCGACGTGTGCCCGGTGGGGGCGCTGACCAACAAGGTCTTCCGGTTCCGCGCGCGGCCCTGGGAGCTGATCGCAAAAGCGTCGCTGGGCTACCACGACGCGTTGGGCAGCAACCTGTTCCTGCACGCGCGCCGCGGCGACATCCTGCGCGCGGTTCCCCGCGACAACGAAGCGGTCAACGAGTGCTGGCTGTCCGACCGCGACCGGTATTCCAACCAGGGTCTGTTCGCCGAGGACCGCGCGACCGTTCCGCTGGTCCGGGACGGCGACGATTTCCGGGAGGCGTCCTGGGAGGAGGCCATCGGGTTGGCCGCCACCATCCTCCGCGACAACCCCGCTGACGACCTGGGCATCCTCGTCCATCCGGCGACCTCGAACGAAGAGGGGGCGTTGCTGGCGCGGCTGGCCGAAGGGCTCGGCACCGGCAACATCGACCACCGCATCGCGCAGCACGACTTCGGCGATGGCGCGTTCGCGGAAGCCTTCCCGGTGGCGATGGACGAGATCGACCATGCCGACGCCGTGGTGATCGTGGGTTCGCACCTCCGCCATGAGCTGCCGTTGCTGCACCATCGCGTGCGCCAGGCCTGGCGGCGCGGCGCGAAGGTCCATGTCGTCAACCCGGTCGACTTCGATGTCACCTTCGATGTCGCGACCAAGCGGATCGTGGCTCCGTCGAAGCTGGCGGAGGCGCTGGGCGATGCCGCGCTGCGTGACGCGCTTGGCGAGGCGAGCCGCGTCGTGGTCATCGTCGGTGCCGTGGCGGAGAACAGCGCGCATGCCTCCGCCATCCGCGCCGCGGCCAAGGACTTCGCCAAGGCCACCGGCGCGGCGCTGTGCCGCATCCCGCAGGGGGCCAATGCCGTGGGCCTCGCGCGCAATGGCGTATTGCCGGCCTCCCTCGATGCCGGTGCCATGATTGCCGAGCCCCGAGCCGGCTACGTGGTCTACGGCATCGAACCGGGCCTGGATTTCGCCGGCCAGTCCGTTGCCATGAAAGCCCTGGCGGGTGCGCAGGTGGTGGCATTCAGCCATTTCGCCTGTGCCTCGACCCGCAAGGTGGCCGACGTGATCCTGCCGATCGGCCTGCTGCCGGAGATCGACGCCACCCTGACCAACCTGGGGGGGCGCGACCAGGTCGCCGTGCCCGCAGGCAAGCTGCCGGGCGAGTCCCGTGCCGGCTGGCGCGTGTTGCGTGCGCTGGGCGGCGCGCTGGACTTGCCGGGATTCGATTTCACCGACCTGGCCGGCTTGCGTGCCTCGCTCGACGGGAGCGGGCGTACGCCGGACCCGCAACCGGGTCGCGCGACGCGGCAGGCGGATGATGGGGAGGCTTCCGGATTGGAGCTGGCCGTCTCCCCGGCCATCTATCGCGTCGACGGGGTGACCCGGCGTGCGACGGCATTGCAGGCGCATCCGCTCACGCTCGGCCCGCGCATCACCCTCCACCCCGACGATGCCGCGACGGCAGGTGTCGAGGACGGCGCGATGGCCAAGGTCGCCAATGGCGTCGGGACCGCGGCGCTGCCGGTCGCGACCAGCGATATCGTCGCCCGGGGCGTGGCCTGGATCGAAAGCGGCTATGGCGCGACGGCTGCATTGGGCACCGGGAAGGTGAAGGTGGTGGCCGCATGACCACCGCCGAACTGTTGTCGGATGTGTTCGGGCCGCTGCACGAGTGGCTGCTTTCGCTGGGCCCCCTGGGCGTGGTCGCGTGGATCGTGCTCAAGATCCTAGCCATCGCCGTGCCGGTGATCCTGACCGTGGCGTTCTACGTGGTCTGGGAGCGCAAGCTGATCGGCTGGATGCACGTGCGCCATGGACCGATGTACGTCGGCATGGGCATCTTCCAGGCCTTCGCCGACGTGTTCAAGTTGCTGTTCAAGGAAGTCATCCAGCCCACGAAGGCGCAGCGCGTCCTCTACGTCCTCGCCCCGCTGATCACGCTGGCGCCGGCGTTCGCGGCCTGGGCGGTGGTGCCTTTCGATGCGCAACTGGCCTTGTCGAACGCGAATGCGGGATTGCTCTACCTGCTGGCGATGACCTCGCTGGGCGTGTACGGGATCATCCTGGCGGGCTGGGCGTCCAACTCCAAGTACGCCTTCCTCGGTGCGATGCGTTCCGCCGCCCAGGTCGTCAGCTACGAGATCGCGATGGGTTTCGCGCTCGTCGGCGTCATGGTCGGCGCGGGCAGCCTCAACCTGAGCGAGATCGTCATGGCGCAGTCCGGGGACGCGGGGCTGCTGGAATGGTTCTGGCTGCCCATGCTGCCGTTGTTCGTGGTGTTCTTCGTGTCCGGCGTGGCCGAGACCAACCGCGCGCCGTTCGACGTGGTCGAGGGCGAGAGCGAGATCGTCGCCGGGCACATGGTCGAGTACTCGGGATCGGCGTTCGCGCTGTTCTTCCTGGCCGAATACGCCAACATGATCCTGGTGAGCTTCCTGACCGCGACCTTCTTCCTCGGTGGCTGGCTGAGCCCGTTCCAAGGCATGGGCATCCCGCTGTTGTCGGTCGATGGCTGGTGGTGGCTGTTCGCCAAGGTGTTCTTCTTCGCCAGCTGCTTCATCTGGTTCCGCGCGTCCTTCCCGCGCTACCGCTACGACCAGATCATGCGGCTGGGCTGGAAGGTCTTCATCCCGATCAGCATCGCCTGGATCGTGGTGACCGCGCTGCTGGCGTACCACGGCGTCTTCGAGGCGGGGCGATGATGGGCAAGGTGCTTTCCTACTTCCGGAGCCTGCTGCTGCTGGAGCTGCTCGGCGGCCTGTGGCTGACCTTGAAGTACCTCTTCCGTCCCAAGTACACGCTCATGTACCCGATGGAGAAGACCCCGCAGTCGCCGCGCTTCCGTGGGTTGCATGCGCTGCGTCGCTACCCCAATGGCGAGGAGCGCTGCATCGCCTGCAAGCTGTGCGAGGCGGTTTGCCCGGCGCTGGCGATCACCATCGATTCGGAGGAGCGTGCCGACGGCACCCGCCGGACGACGCGCTACGACATCGACCTGTTCAAGTGCATCTATTGCGGGTTCTGCGAGGAGTCCTGCCCGGTCGACTCGATCGTCGAAACGCACATCCACGAGTACCACTTCGAGCATCGCGGCGAGAACGTGGTCGACAAGCAACAGCTGCTGGCGATCGGGGACCGGCTCGAAGCCGAGATCGCCGAGCGCCGCGCCGCCGACGCCGCCTACAGGTAGCCCATGGACTTCACCCTGCTCGCATTCCTGGCCTTCGCCGTCGTGACCGTCGTCTCGGCGGGCGCGGTGATCACCGTGCGCAACCCGGTGCATGCCGCGCTGTTCCTGGTGCTGACGTTCTTCACGGTTGCCTGCACCTGGCTGATCGCGGGCGCCGAGTTCCTCGGCGTGGCGCTGATCCTGGTGTACGTCGGCGCGGTGATGGTGCTGTTCCTGTTCGTGGTGATGATGCTCGACGTCGACATCGCGCCGCTGCGCGAGGGCTACGTGCGCTACCTGCCTGTCGGCCTGGTGGTCGCGGTGGTGATGCTGCTCGAGGTGCTGGCGCTGATCGGGGTCAAGGCCCGGATGGCGACGCCGTTCGGCATCGACGCGGCCGAAGCGGAGGGCACGTCTAACACCGTCTGGCTGGCGCGACGCCTGTTCACCGACTTCCTGCTGCCGTTCGAGGTCGCGGCGCTGATCCTGACGGTGGCGGTCGTGGCCGCGGTGATGCTGACGCTGCGTCGCCGCGAAGGCACCAAGCACCAGAACCCGGGGGACCAGTCGCGGGTCCGGGCAGCCGACCGCTTCCGGATGGTGAAGATGGACGCCGTCAAACCCCCTGAAGCGCAAGACGACGGCGCGGGGGAGGTGAAGTGATGGACCTGCTCTCGCAAGGCCTCTCGCTGGGGCACTACCTCGCGCTCGGTGCCGCGCTGTTCTGCATCAGCGTGGCCGGCATCTTCCTCAACCGGAAGAACGTGATCATCCTGCTGATGTCGATCGAGCTGATGCTGCTCGCGGTCAACATCAACTTCGTCGCCTTCTCGCGTGAGTTCGGCGACGCCGCGGGGCAGATCTTCGTGTTCTTCATCCTCACCGTGGCCGCGGCAGAGGCCGCGATCGGCCTGGCCATCCTGGTCACCCTGTTCCGCAACCGGCGCACGATCAACGTCGCCGAGATCGACTCGCTCAAAGGCTGACCGATGCCCGGCATGGAATTCGCCATCTCCAAGTCCGTCCTGCTGGCCATCGTGCTGGCACCGCTGCTTGGCGCCGTGGTCGCGGGCCTGTTCGGCAGGAAAATCGGCCGCGTCGGCGCCCATTCGGTGACGATCCTCGGCGTGGCCGCCAGCTGCGCGTTGTCCTGCTACGTGTTGTGGCAGCTGGTGGGGCAGGGGGCGGCGCCGTTCAACGAGAACATCTACACGTTCTTCCAGGTCGGCGCCTACGACGCGCACGTCGGCTTCATGGTCGACAAGCTGACCGCGATGATGATGGTGGTGGTCACCTTCGTCTCGTTGCTGGTGCACGTCTACACCATCGGTTACATGGCCGACGACCCCGGTTACCAGCGGTTCTTCAGCTACATCAGCCTGTTCACGTTCTCGATGCTGATGCTGGTGATGAGCAACAACTTCCTGCAGCTGTTCTTCGGCTGGGAAGCGGTAGGCCTGGTGTCCTACCTGTTGATCGGCTTCTGGTTCAAGCGGCCGAGCGCCATCTTCGCCAACCTCAAGGCCTTCCTGGTCAACCGCGTCGGCGACTTCGGGTTCCTGCTGGGCATCGCCGGCGTGCTGTACTGGTTCGGGACCCTGGACTACGCCACCGTGTTCGCCAATGCCGGCGACAAGATCGGCGGCGGGCAGGTGGTGCAGATCCTGGCCGGCCAGGAATGGTCGGTGGCGACGCTGATCTGCATCTGCCTGTTCATCGGCGCGATGGGCAAGTCGGCCCAGGTTCCGCTGCACGTGTGGCTTCCCGACTCGATGGAAGGCCCAACGCCGATCTCGGCCTTGATCCACGCCGCGACCATGGTCACCGCCGGCATCTTCATGGTGGCGCGCATGTCGCCGCTGTTCGAGCTGTCGGAAACGGCGTTGCAGTTCGTGCTGTTCATCGGCGCCACCACGGCCTTCTTTACCGGCCTCATCGGCATCGTGCAGAACGACATCAAGCGCGTCGTGGCCTATTCAACGCTGTCCCAACTCGGCTACATGACCGTTGCGCTGGGCGTATCGGCCTACTCGGCGGCCGTCTTCCACCTGATGACGCATGCGTTCTTCAAGGCGCTGCTGTTCCTGGCGGCAGGGTCGGTGATCATCGGCATGCACCACGAGCAGGACATGCGCCGCATGGGCGGGCTGCGCAAGTACATGCCGATCACGTTCTGGACGTCGCTGGTCGGCACGCTGGCCCTGGTCGGGACGCCATTCTTCAGCGGCTTCTACTCCAAGGACACCATCATCGAGGCCGCGCACCATGCCGCCGAGGGTGGCGGGTGGGTGGGCCAGTACGGCTACTGGGCGGTGCTGCTGGGTGCGTTCGTCACCGCTTTCTACAGCTTCCGCCTGCTGTACATGACCTTCTTCGGCGAGGAGCGGTTCCGGGACACGCATGCCGGGCATGAGGACGTGCATGGCGCGCCGGCCGATGCCGTCGCCCAGGCGCACCACGTCGACGACCACGGCCACCACGGCCCTGTCGAGCCGCATGAGTCGCCCTGGGTCGTGACCTTGCCGTTGATCCTGCTCGCGATCCCGTCGATCGCCATCGGTTTCTTCACCGTCGGGCCGATGCTGTTCGCCACCGACTGGACCGGCCACCACGAACAGTTGCCGTTCTTCCTGGGCGCGATCGATGTCGCCGCCGCGCGCGACAGCGTGATGCAGGTCGGCGAGGCGGTCTGGCACGGTCCGGTGGCGTTCGCCCTGCACGGCTTCCAGGCGCCCGCCTTCTGGCTGGCCTTCGCCGGCTTTGCGTTGGCAACGGTCATGTATTGGTGGAAGCCCGGGTTGCCGGCGAAAGCCGCGCGCATCCTGGCGTTGCCGCGCAAGGTGCTGGAGAACAAGTACTGGGCCGACGACCTGTGGATCGGAGGCCTCGCCGGCGGCGGCATGCTGCTCGCCCGAGGGTCGCGGCAGGTCGACAGCCATTTGATCGACGGCGTCGCGGTCAACGGCAGTGCTCGCCTGGTCGAGCTGTTCTCCGGCGTGCTGCGGCGCCTGCAGACCGGCCACCTCTACCACTACGCCTTCGCCATGATCCTTGGCCTGATCGCGCTGCTAGCCGTCCTCATCCGCTACTGGACCTGACGTGTCGACATTGCCCCTCCTCAGTCTCCTGGTCTGGTTGCCGATCCTCGGCGGCGCCGCCGTGCTCGCGCTGGGCAACGGCCGGCCCGATGCCGCGCGTTGGCTGTCGCTGGCGGTCGGCCTGGCGACGCTGCTGCTCAGCCTCCTGCTGTTCACCGGATTCGACTATTCCAGCCCGGCGATGCAGTTCGTCGAGGCGCGCGAATGGATCCCTGCCTACGACATCCAGTACCACCTCGGCGCCGACGGCATCTCGGTCGCACTGATCGCGCTGACGACCTTGACCACGGTGCTCGTGCTGGTCGGTGCGTGGACGGCGATCGACAAGCGGGTCAGCCAGTACTACGCCGCGTTCCTCGTGCTCGAGGGCCTGATGATCGGCGTGTTCTCGGCCATCGATGCGTTGCTGTTCTACGTGTTCTTCGAAGGCATGCTGATCCCGATGTTCATCATCATCGGGGTCTGGGGCGGACCACGCCGGGTGTACGCATCGGTGAAGTTCTTCCTCTACACCTTCCTCGGTTCGGTGTTCATGCTGGTCGGGCTGGTCTACCTGTACCTGAAGTCGGGCAGCTGGCAGTTGCCGGACCTGTACGCACTGCCGTTGTCGGGCACCGAGCAGATGTGGCTGTTCTTCGCGTTCCTGATCGCGTTCGCGGTCAAGGTCCCGATGTTCCCGGTGCACACCTGGTTGCCCGATGCCCACGTCGAGGCGCCGACCGGCGGATCCGTGATCCTGGCGGCGATCATGCTGAAGATCGGCGGCTACGGCTTCCTGCGATTCTCGCTGCCTATCGTGCCCGACGCCGGCTATGAATGGGCCTGGCTGGTGATCGCGCTGTCGCTGATCGCCATCGTCTACGTCGGGCTCGTGGCGCTCGCACAGCAGGACATGAAGAAGCTGATCGCCTACTCCTCGGTCTCGCACATGGGCTTCGTGACCCTCGGCACGTTCATCGCTTTCGCCCTGGTGCGGGACATCGGTGCCACCGATGCCGCACGGCTCGGCCTGCAGGGCGCGATGGTCCAGATGGTGTCGCACGGGTTCATCTCAGGGGCGATGTTCTCCTGCGTCGGCGTGCTCTACGACCGCATGCACACGCGCCAGATCCGCGACTATGGCGGCGTGGCCAACGTGATGCCGTGGTTCGCATTCTTCATGGTGCTGTTCGCGATGGCCAATGCCGGACTGCCCGGCACCAGCGGCTTCGTCGGCGAGTTCATGGTGATCCTCGCGAGCTTCCAGAGCCATCCGCTGATCGCGTTCACCGCTGCCATCACCCTGGTCGTCGGCGCGGCGTACACGTTGTGGCTGGTCAGGCGGGTAATGTTCGGCGAGGTCGGCAATGCCCATGTCGCTGCGCTCGAGGACATCAATGCCCGCGAAGCGCTCGTGCTCGGGGTGTTCGCCGCCGGCGTGCTGCTGATCGGCGTCTGGCCGAAGCCGTTGACCGACCTGATGGAGCCCTCCATCGCGCAACTGGCGGGACAGCTCGCCAACAGCAAGCTGTGAGGCCATGCCGATGCAAGCGATGACAGACACGATCTCGGGCCCGATGGTCCCGCCCGTCCGCAGCCTGGCCGACATCGCGCCGCTTGCGCCGGAATTGCTGGTGATCGTCGGTGCGTTCGCGCTGCTGATGCTGGACCTGTTCCTCGACGACCGACGTCGCGTGGTGACCCACGCACTGGCCGTGGCGACGCTGGTCGGCGCCGCCTCGCTGGTCGGGTTCGGCGTCGGTGGCCATGGCATCGTGCTCGGCGACATGTTCGTGCGGGATACCACCGCCGACGTGCTCAAGCTGGCCTTGCTGGTCGTCAGCGCCCTGGCGCTGCTCTATGCCTGGCCGTTCCTGCGGGAGCGCGGCCTGTACAAGGGCGAGGTGCCGGTGCTGGTGCTGTTCGCCGTCACCGGCATGATGCTGCTGGTGTCGGCCGCCAACCTGGCGATGGTCTACGTCGGGCTGGAGTTGCTGGCGCTGTGCTCCTACGCCCTGGTCGCCATCGACCGGGACAGCCCGTTGGCATCGGAAGCGGCGATGAAGTACTTCGTCCTGGGGGCACTCGCCTCGGGCATGCTGCTGTACGGCATGTCGCTGGTCTATGGCGCCACCGGCAGCCTCGACCTGGCCACGATCGGCGGGTCCGCGGCGTCGGCCGGCGGCGACGACCGCACGCTGTTGTTGACCGGCGTCGTGTTCCTCGTGGTCGGCATCGCGTTCAAGTTCGGCGCCGCGCCGTTCCACATGTGGCTGCCGGACACATACCACGGCGCGCCGACCGCGATCACGTTGTTCATCGGCTCGGCGCCGAAGCTCGCCGCGTTCGGCATGGCCTACCGCCTGCTCGAATCCGGGGTGGGTCCGATGTTCGAGTATTGGCAGCTCCTGCTGGCGGCTCTGGCGGCGCTGTCGCTGGCGATCGGCAACCTGTTCGCCATCGCCCAGAGCAACCTGAAACGGATGCTGGCGTATTCCACGGTGTCCCATGTCGGCTTCCTCTTCCTGGGACTCGCCGGTGGGGGGCCGGAAGGCTATGCCGCGGCGATGTTCTACGCGGTCAGCTACGCGATCATGTCGGCCGCGGCGTTCGCGGCGATCGTGATGCTCGCCAACCGCGGCTTCGAGGCAGATCGCATCGACGACTACAAGGGCCTGAACGCACGCGACCCGTGGATGGCCGGACTGGTGCTGTGCATCATGGCCTCGCTGGCCGGCGTCCCCCCGTTCCTGGGCTTCTGGGCCAAGCTGGTCGTACTCCGTGCCGCGCTGCAGGGCGACCTGATGTGGCTGGCGATCGTCGGCATCGTCTTTGCGGTGGTCGGCGCGTTCTACTACCTGCGCGTGATCAAGGTGATGTATTTCGACGAACCGGTCGGCGATGCGCCCCAATCCCGCCGGAGCAGGCCGTTGCGCGTGGTGTTCGCCGTCAACGCGCTGGCCTTGCTAGCGCTCGGCCTGTCCTGGGACCCCTTGATGGCCTGGTGCCAGCACGCGTTCGCGGCCTGAACCCCCGCGCCAGGGTCGGGCTTGCAAAAAACGCCCAAGGTCACCATAATTCCGCGTCTGCTGCGGGGTGGAGCAGTCTGGCAGCTCGTCGGGCTCATAACCCGAAGGTCGCAGGTTCAAATCCTGCCCCCGCTACCAGCTTTTCGCGGTCGACGGAAAGCCTCCCAGGAGGCTTTTTTCGATTCCGGAAGCCGGGCTTTGTCGAAGCGTGCCAGCGCCTCGATACCGATCATCCAGCGAGACAGGCTGGAAATCAGGACAAGGGCCCCGGTGGGCCCTTTGTCGTTTCTGGCGATCGCGCTTGCGCGATCCCGGGCCAAGGGCGCAGACCCACGTTCCAAGGAGGCAAGGCACGCAGTGGCGGACAAGGCGACACAAATCAGCGCGTTGCTGGCACCGACGGTCGAATCGTTGGGGCTCGAATTGCTGGGCGCGGAGTACCTGCCCGCGCCGGGTGGCGCCGTGCTGCGCCTGTACATAGATCGTCCGGGCTCGGATGCCGCCAGCGAGGGGCAGGGCGTGGGCATCGAGGATTGCGAAGCCGTCAGCCGCGAGGTTTCCGCGCAGCTGGACGTCGAGGATCCGATCAGCGGCAACTACACGCTGGAAGTGTCGTCTCCGGGCGTGGACCGGCTGCTGTTCACGCCGGCGCAGTTCGCACGCTTCCTCGGCGAACGCGCCAAGGTCGGGCTCAAGTTGCCGCAGGACGGCCGGCGCAAGCTGCAGGGCCGGATCGACGCGGTCGACGGCCAGGACATCACCTTCGATGTCGACGGCACGCCATTCGTCGTCGCATTCGAGAACATCGACAAGGCGCGGCTGGTGCCGGACTGGGTGGCGCTGGGTCTGGCGCCGGCGAAGGACGGGTCGGGACGGGACGCGCGGCCGGGCAAGCGCTCGAGCAGGAAGTCCAGCGACAAGCCGGGCAAACAAACCAACAACCTGGCGGCCGACGAGCCGTCGAGTGCGGAGTAAGCAAGAGATGAGCAAGGAACTACTGCTGGTCGTGGACGCGGTCGCCAACGAGAAGGGCGTGCCCGAATCCGTGATCATGGAAGCGATCGAAGCGGCCCTGGCCACCGCGGCCAAGAAGCGCTACGGCGAACAGGACGTGCTGACCCGCGTGGCGATCGATGCCACCGATGGCAGCTACCAGACCTTCCGGCGCTGGGAAGTGGTCGCGGACGACGAGGTCATGGAGTCCCCGGACCGCCAGATCCGGCTGATGGACGCCGTGGACGAGGCCGACGGCGTCGAGGTGGGCGACTTCATCGAAGAGCAGATCGAAAACGTCGATTTCGGCCGCATCGCCGCCCAGGCCGCCAAGCAGGTCATCGTGCAGCGGGTGCGCGAGGCCGAGCGCGCGCAGGTGGTGGATGCCTGGAAGGACCGCGTCGGCGAGCTGGTCACCGGTGCGGTGAAGCGCGTCGAGCGGGGGAACGTCTACGTCGACCTGGGCGGCAATGCCGAGGCCTTCATCCCCAAGGACAAGGCGATCCCGCGCGACGTGGTCCGCGCAGGCGACCGCATCCGCGGCTACCTCTTCGACGTGCGCTCCGAGCCGCGTGGTCCGCAGCTGTTCATCAGCCGCGCCGCGCCCGAATTCATGATGGAGCTGTTCAAGCTCGAGGTGCCGGAAGTCGGCCAGGGCCTGGTCGAGATCAAGGCCTGCGCCCGCGATCCCGGCGACCGCGCCAAGATCGCGGTCGTCGCCTACGACAACCGCACCGATCCGATCGGCGCCTGCATCGGCATGCGCGGTTCGCGCGTGCAGGCGGTGAGCAACGAGCTCAACGGCGAGCGCGTCGACATCGTGCTGTGGTCGGACAACCCCGCGCAGTTCGTGATCAACGCGATGGCGCCGGCCGAGGTCCAGTCGATCATCGTCGACGAGGAGAAGCACTCCATGGACCTGGCGGTGGCCGAGGACAAGCTGGCCCAGGCGATCGGCCGCGGCGGCCAGAACGTGCGCCTGGCCAGCCGGCTGTCGGGCTGGCAGCTGAACGTGATGACGCAGGACCAGGTCGCGGAGAAGTCCGAGGCCGAGCAGGCCGCGGCACGCGAGCTGTTCGTGCAGAAGCTGGAAGTCGACGAGGAGATCGCCGGCATCCTGGTCTCCGAGGGCTTCAGCACCGTCGAGGAAATCGCCTACGTGCCGGTCGGCGAGCTGCTGGCCGTGGAGGGCTTCGACGAGGACATCGTCGAGGAGCTGCGCGCACGCGCGCGGGATGCGCTGCTCAACGACGCGCTCGCCGTCGAAGAGGAACTGGACGAGAACGCGCCGACCGACGACCTGCTGCAACTGCCGGGCATGGACGACGAGACCGCCTTCGCGCTCGCCTCCCATGGCGTGCGTACCAGCGAGGACCTGTCTGACCTCGGGGCCGATGAAGTGGCGGCGTTCGCGATCGAGGGACTGGACGAGGAGCGTGCCGCTGCGTTGATCCTGGCCGCGCGTGCCGAGGAGATCGCGCGCCTGGAGAGCGAGACCTGACCGGCGGGGCGCCGCGTGCGTGTCTCTCGCGGCGCCAGGAACGACCCGGCCACGGAAGCCGGGAGCGGGGCCGCCGGGCGGGAGCTCGCAGTCACTGACGAGGCGATTTCCGGACCTCGGGCCCCATCGCAGTAGAATCGATCCATCTGGCGCCGGCCCCGGCCTGCGCAAAAGGACAACGGAAACCGAATGTCGCAGCAAACCACCATCCGCAAGCTCGCCGCACTGGTCAACACGCCAGTCGAGAAACTGCTCGAACAGCTGGCCGAGGCCGGCATGGAGTTCAGTGATCCCGACCAGTCCGTGACCAGTACCGAGAAGGTCAAGCTGCTCGGCTTCCTGCGCCGTACCCACGGCAAGGGCGACAAGGCCGAGGACGCGGTGGCGCCGAAGAAGATCACGCTGAGCCGCAGCCGCAAGCAGGAACTCACCGTCGGGGGCGGCAGGAACCGCCAGACCGTCGACGTGGTGGTGCGCAAGAAGGTGACGCTGGTCAAGCCGGGCGCCAAGGGCGACGGCACGGAAAAGTCCGCGACCCCGGAGAACGACGAGCAGGCCGAGATCCTTCGCAAGCTCGAGGAATCACGCCAGCGCAATCTCTCGGAGCAGCAGCGGCTGGCCGAGGAGGACAAGCGCCGGGCGGAGGAAGCCGCGGCACGCAAGATCGCCGAGGACGAAGCCGAGCGCTTGCGCCTGGCAGCCGAACTGGCCGCCGCCGCGGCGCCGGAAGAGGACGCCGCAGGGCGGAAGGCCGCCGGGCACGGCCACGGGCATGGGCATCCGAAGCCGGCGCGTAGCGACGACCGCAGCGCACCCAAGCACAAGCATCGCGGTTCGCACGCGATGGTGGCGGGCGTCGAGGACGACGAGAACGCGGCGCGTTTCGCCGGCCAGCTGCACCTGAGCGCCTCCGAGCGTGCGCGCCGTTCCAGCGCCCGGCCCAAGTCCCGCAACCGCCGGCAGGTCGAGCAGGCCCGCAGCGGCAGCGGCGAGCACGGGTTCTCCAGGCCGACCGCGCCGATCGTGCGCGAGATCGCGATCGGCGAGGCGATCACCGTCGCGGACCTGGCGCAGAAGCTCGCGATGAAGGGCGGCGACGTGGTCAAGGCGCTCTTCAAGATGGGCGTCATGGCGACCATCACCCAGAGCGTCGACCACGACACCGCGGTGCTCGTCGTCGAGGAACTCGGCCACAAGGCGGTCCCCGCCGCTCCCGAGGATGCGGAAAGCGAACTCATCGCCCACGTCGGCGAGGCGCAGGGCGAGACCGCTCCCCGGCCGCCCGTCGTCACGATCATGGGCCACGTGGACCATGGCAAGACCTCGCTGCTCGATTACATCCGCAGCACCAAGGTGGCGACCGGCGAGGCTGGCGGCATCACCCAGCACATCGGCGCCTACCACGTCGAAACCGACAAGGGCACGATCAGCTTCCTCGACACCCCGGGCCACGCGGCGTTCACCTCGATGCGGGCCCGCGGCGCCAAGCTCACCGACATCGTGGTCCTGGTGGTGGCTGCCGACGACGGCGTGATGCCGCAGACGATGGAGGCGATCCAGCACGCGAGGGCGGCCAGCGTCCCGCTGATCATCGCCATCAACAAGATCGACAAGTCCGATGCCGACGCCAGTCGGATCAAGAACGAACTGCTCGCGCAGGAAGTCGTGGCCGAGGAGTTCGGCGGCGAGGTGCAGATGGTGGAGCTTTCCGCCAAGACCGGGCAGGGCGTCGACGCGCTGCTCGACGCGATCTCCCTGCAGGCCGAAGTGCTCGAACTGAAGGCGGTGCCCGATGGTCGCGCCAACGGCGTGGTCATCGAATCCTCGCTCGACAAGGGGCGCGGACCCGTGGCGACGGTGCTGGTGCAGCAGGGCCGGCTCGCCAAGGGCGATTTCCTGGTGTGCGGCGTGGAGTATGGCCGCGTGCGCGCGCTGTTCGACGAGAACGGCGGGCAGGTCAAGGACGCCGGGCCTTCGATTCCCGTGCAGCTCCTGGGTTTGTCCGGCGTGCCCGAGGCCGGGGACGACTTCGTGGTGGTCGCGGACGAGCGGCTGGCCAAGGAGGTCGCCTCCCAGCGCGAGCACAAGCGCCGCGAACTGCGGCTGGTGCAGGCGGCGGGCAACCGCATGGAAGACGTCATGGCCCAGATGGGCGAGGGCGAGGCGCAGCAGAGCATGCAGCTGGTGATCAAGGCCGACGTGCAGGGCTCCGTCGAAGCGCTCAAGCAGGCGTTGACCGCGCTGTCCAACGACCAGATCCGCATCAACGTGATCGTCTCCGGCGTCGGCGGCATCACCGAGTCCGACGCGAACTCCGCCGCGGCGTCCCGCGCCACCATCATCGGCTTCAATGTCCGCGCCGACGCGTCCGCGCGCAAGGTGATCGACACCAACCAGATCGACGTCCGCTACTTCTCGATCATCTACGACGTCATCGACCAGGTGAAGCAGATCGCCTCCGGCGTGCTGGGTACCGAGATCCGCGAGGACATCATCGGCACCGCCGAGGTCCGCGACGTGTTCCGCAGCTCCAAGTTCGGCGCGGTTGCCGGCTGCATGGTCACCGAGGGCGTGGTCAAGAAATCCAAGCCGATCCGCGTGCTGCGCGACAGCGTGGTCGTGTTCGAGGGCGAGCTGGAGTCGCTGCGCCGCTTCAAGGAGAACGTCGAGGAGGTCCGCGTCAACACCGAGTGCGGCATCGGCGTGAAGGCCTACAACGACGTCCAGCCTGGCGACCAGATCGAGTGCTTCGAGCGCGTCGAGGTCCAGCGCACCCTGTGATGGCACAGAAGTCCTTCCATCGCACCGACCGCGTCTCCGCGCAGCTGCGCCGGGAACTGGGCACCCTGGTGCGCGACGCCGTCGCCGAGCACGGCCTGCCGTCGGTCAGCGTTTCGGACGTGGAGGTGACCCGCGACATGGCGCACGCCAAGGTGTTCGTGACCGCGCTCCAGCCGGAGCGGGCTAAGGAAGCGATGAAGGGCCTGAAGGCCGCCGCGCCGGAAGTGCGGTTCCGTCTCGCGCGAGCGGTGAAGATGCGCCACGTGCCCGAGCTGCATTTCCATTACGACGATTCCGTCGATCGGGGGGAACGCATCGAAAACCTCCTGCGCGACCTGGCCGATGAAGACGGCGGGACGCGAGGGGCTTGCGAAGGCGACGATCCTCCCGATCGGTGAGGGAATCCGCAGCCACGGGCTGCGTCACGCGACGCCGATCTACCCGGCATCACCGCGCAGAATGACGTCGGTCCGGCATGCCACCGCTCCAATGCACGCGAGTACGGGGCGTTGCCGCCCGACGGTGCCGGCGCATGGCGCACGCGGCCCTTCTACAATGGACCCATGGGCAGGCAGCCGAGCATGCGCAACAAGACCCGGTTCCGCGAGCTCGACGGGATCCTGTTGCTGGACAAGCCGCAAGGCCTGAGTTCGAACCAGGCCCTGCAACGCGTGCGGCACCTGTTCGGCGCGCGCAAGGCCGGGCACACCGGCAGCCTCGACCCGCTGGCGACCGGGTTGCTGCCGATCTGCTTCGGCGAGGCGACGAAGATCGCCGGGGGCCTGCTCGGCGCACGCAAGGCCTACGACACCGTTGCCCGGCTCGGCGTGGTGACCGATACCGACGATGCGGAGGGGCAGGTGCTGCGCGAGCGCCCGGTGCCGCCACTGGACATCCCCACGCTCGACGCGGCCCTGTCCGCGCTGACCGGGCGCATCCTGCAACGCCCACCCATCTATTCGGCGCTGAAGCAGGGCGGCGAGCCGCTCTATGCGAAGGCGCGCCGCGGCGAGGCCGTCCACGTCGAGCCGCGCGAGGTCGACGTCCATGCCTTCGAGCTGCGCGCCACCGATGACCTGCTCGACCAGCTGCTCGGCAGCGAGAAGCCCCGCCTGCTGCGCCTGCACGTGGAGTGCGGGTCCGGCACCTACGTCCGCAGCCTGGTGCGCGACCTGGGCGAGTCCCTGGGTTGTGGCGCCCACGTGACGGTGTTGCGGCGGCTGTGGGTGGATCCGTTCAGGGATCCGAGGATGTGGACGCTGCAGGAGCTGGAGGCCTTGGCCGCCCGCGGCCGGCATAGCCTGGACGCCTGCCTGCTGCCGCTGGAGCAGGGGATGGTGGCATGGGCTGCGGTGGAGGTCAGCGACCCGCAGGCGCGACGGCTCGGCCACGGCCAGGACCTGACCGGGCCGTTCGAGCCCGAAGGGGAGGTCGCCATCCTCGACCGCAGCGGCCGGGCGCTGGGCCTGGGGCTTGTCGACGGACAGGGTCGGCTGCACCCGCGACGCCTGTTCTCATGGGCCTGCGCGCAGCCTGCGATGGCGCCTTCGCCGGGGTGACGCCTTGCCCGGGGTACCCCGCCGGGTTACAATTCCGCCGCTTATTCCAAGCGATTCGTACTTGCCAGCCCGGCCCGCAAGCGCCGGATCCAGCGGCAAGTCCCCAGCAAGCGGCGGACCATGCGGTGCCCGTGCCTGCCTTGGCAGCACGGTGTTCCTGCCGGTCGCGCATCACAAGAGGCAGTCCAGATGTCCATCGACACCAGCAAGGTCATTGAAGAGCACAAGCGCGGCGACAACGATACCGGTTCCCCCGAAGTCCAGGTGGCCCTCCTCACCGCCCGCATCAGCCACCTGACCGAGCACTTCAAGACCCACAAGAAGGACCACCACAGCCGGCGCGGCCTGCTGCAGATGGTCAACCAGCGCCGCAGCCTGCTCGACTACCTGCACCGCAAGGACGCCACGCGCTACAAGGCCCTGATCGAGAAGCTCGGCCTGCGTCGTTAAACAGATCCCGCCGCGGCGCAGTGATGCGCCGCGGTTCTTTTTTGGACGTCCACGAGGCGTCGCCCGGACGGGGCAGGGGTCCCGGCCGGTTCATCGCAAGAGTCATCCAAGGAATTCCAACGTGTCGAAAGTGAGCAAGAGTTTCCAGTACGGCAAGCACCAGGTCACCATCGAGACCGGCGAGATCGCACGCCAGGCAGGCGGCGCGGTCATGGTCTCGTGCGAAGGCACGGTGCTCCTGGTCACCGCGGTGGCCAACAAGACCGCGCGTGAAGGGCAGTCCTTCTTCCCCTTGACGGTGGACTACCAGGAGAAGTTCTACGCCGGTGGCCGCATCCCGGGCGGGTTCTTCAAGCGCGAAGGCCGCCAGACCGAAAAGGAAACCCTGATCTCGCGCCTGATCGACCGCCCGATCCGCCCGCTGTTCCCGGACGGCTTCCGCAACGAAGTGCAGATCATCGCCACCGTGATGTCGATGAACCCCGAGGTCGACGGCGACATCCTCGCCCTCGTCGGCGCCTCCGCGGCGCTGTCGCTGTCCGGCGCGCCGTTCAACGGCCCGATCGGCGCCGCCAAGGTCGGTTACAAGGATGGCCAGTACCTGCTCAACCCGGCCAGGTCCGAACTGGAGGACTCCCAGCTCGAGCTGGTCGTCGCCGGTACCGCCAATGCGGTGCTGATGGTCGAGTCCGAGGCGCAGGAGCTGTCCGAGGACGTGATGCTCGGCGCGGTGATGTTCGGCCACCAGCAGATGCAGGTCGCCATCGACGCCATCAACGCCCTGGTCGCCGAAGCCGGCAAGCCCAAGTGGACCTGGGAAGCCCCCGCGCCCGACGCCGGCATGGTCGACGCGCTCAAGGCCGCCATCGGCGACCGCCTGACCCAGGCCTTCTCCGTGCGCGACAAGCTCGAGCGCAAGGAGGCCATCTCGGCCGTCAAGAAGGACGTCATCGCGTCGCTGGAGGCCCAGTGCGAGGCCAATGGCTGGAGCACGGAAGAGTTGTCCGGCCAGTTCAGCGAGTTCGAGTACCAGACCCTGCGCAATTCGGTGCTGAACACCAAGACCCGCATCGATGGCCGCGCGCTCGACACCGTGCGCCCGATCGCGAGCAAGGTCGGCGTCCTGCCCCGCGTGCACGGCTCGTCGCTGTTCACCCGTGGCGAGACGCAGGCGATCGTCGCGGTCACCCTGGGCACCGCGCGCGACGGGCAGATCATCGATGCCGTGTCGGGCGAGTACAAGGACCACTTCCTGTTCCACTACAACTTCCCGCCCTACTCGGTCGGTGAAGCCGGCCGCATGATGGGCCCGAAGCGCCGCGAGATCGGCCATGGCCGCCTCGCCAAGCGCGGCGTGCTCGCCGTCATGCCGACGATGGAGGCCTTCCCGTACACCATCCGCGTGGTCTCGGAGATCACCGAGTCCAACGGCTCGTCCTCGATGGCTTCGGTCTGCGGCAGCTCGCTGGCGCTGATGGACGCCGGCGTGCCGATCAAGGCGCCGGTGGCGGGCATCGCCATGGGCCTGGTGAAGGAAGGCGACCAGTACGCCGTGCTGTCGGACATCCTCGGCGACGAGGACCACCTCGGCGACATGGACTTCAAGGTCGCCGGTACCGAGGGCGGCATCACCGCCCTGCAGATGGACATCAAGATCCAGGGCATCACCGAGGACATCATGAAGACCGCGCTCGCCCAGGCGAAGCAGGGCCGCCTGCACATCCTCGGCGAGATGGCCCACGCGCTGACCGCGCCCCGCGAGGAGCTCTCCGACTTCGCGCCGCGCCTGATCACCATCAAGATCCACCCCGACAAGATCCGCGAGGTCATCGGCAAGGGTGGCTCGGTGATCCAGGCGATCACCAAGGAAACCGGCACCCAGATCGACATCCAGGACGACGGCACCATCACCATCGCATCGGTGGACGCCGCCGCCGGCAAGGCCGCGAAGGACCGGATCGAGCAGATCACCTCCGACGTCGAGCCGGGCCGGATCTACGAGGGCAAGGTCGTCAAGCTGATGGACTTCGGCGCGTTCGTCACCATCTCCCCCGGCAAGGACGGCCTGGTGCACGTGTCGCAGATCTCCAACGAGCGCGTCGAGAAAGTCGGCGACGTGCTGAAGGAAGGCGACATGGTCAAGGTCAAGGTGCTCGAGGTCGACAAGCAGGGCCGCATCCGCCTGTCGATGAAGGCCGTCGAGGAAGGCGAGGGCGCGCCGGCGGCGTAACGCTGGCGTCCAGTCGCCGGACTTGTCCGGACCGCGAAAGGCCCGCAGCGATGCGGGCTTTTCGTTATGGGACGATCCGCCGGCGGCCTTGGGACCTCGAGGATCCCGAGCCTGGATTCCCTGGGCCACCGGATCGCCGTGCAGCGAGCCGCGATGCGGCTGGCGGTGCCTGACGGGTTGCGACGTCAAGGTGGCCGAGCCACGCATGTGAGAATGCACGCATGCGCCTCTTCGCTAGCCTGCTGATCGCATCCCTGCCGAGCCTGGCGCTCGCGCAGACGTCTCCGCAGGTCGAGTCGACTGTGGATGCGCGCACGCTGGACACGGTCGAGGTGGTGGGGATCCGGCGCCCGCTGTCGACGTTCCCCGGGGCGGTGACGGTGATCGACGGCGAGACACTGCGAGACGGCCAGCGGCAGGTCAACCTCTCCGAATCGCTGCAGCGGGTCCCCGGCGTCACGGTGCTGGACCGCGGCAACTACGCGCAGGACCTGCAGGTGCAGAGCCGCGGTTTCGGCGCGCGCTCCACGTTCGGAATTCGCGGGATCAAGCTGGTCGTCGACGGGATTCCCTCGTCGGCGGCGGACGGGCAAGGCCAGGCGGCGAACTTCCCGCTGGGTGCGCTCGACCGGATCGAGGTACTGCGGGGACCGTTGGCCTTGCAGTACGGGAATGCGGCGGGGGGTGCGATCGTCGCGCAGACCGAGCTCCAGACCCAGCGGGGTTGGCGCGTCGATGGCTGGGGCGGGGGCGACGACAGCTGGCGCGTGGGCACCACCATCGATGGCCTGAGTGCCGATGTCTCCCGGCGCTGGCGCCTGCACGGATCGCATTTCCGCACCGGCGGGCACCGTCCGCATGCCGCCGCGGAACGGTCGCAACTGCATTTCGTGGGCGAGTGGTCCCCCTACCGCGGCAACCGCCTGCGCTGGGTCGCGGGATCGGTGGTGCAGCCATGGACCGACGATCCGCTCGGCCTGACCCGGCCGCAGTGGGAAGCCGATCCGTACGGCACGGATCCCGTCGCCGAACGCTTCGATGCCCGCAAGCGCATCGGCAACCACCAGGCCGGCGTGCGCTGGGAGGTCGAGTACGCAGGCGACCGCGATCTCTGGATCGGTGGCCACGGCATCCGCCGCGACATCGTCCAGTTCCTGGCCATCCCCCCTGTCGCGCAGGCCGCGCCGACCAGCGCCGGCGGCGTGATCGACCTCGGCCGCCAATCATGGGGCGTGGACGCCGGGCATCGCTGGCGTTTCGCGCGTGGCGCCGTCGCCGTCGGTGTCGAGGCCGGCTGGCTCGACGAGGCCAGGCGCGGGTACGAGAACTTCGTTGGCGGACGGCTTGGCGTACGTGGCAGGCTGCGTCGCAACGAGGAGAACCGGGTGCGCAACCGGGATGCCTACGTTATTGGCGACTGGTGGCCCGCGAAGGGCTGGAACCTGCTCGGTGCCATCCGCCACTCACGGCTGTCGTTCGCCAGCGACGACCGCTTCATCGCCATCGGCAACGGCGACGACAGCGGGCGATTCGATTTCAGCGGAACGGCGGCGTCGCTCGGGATTGCCCGCGCCTTCACCTCCGGTGAGATCTTCGCGAGCGTCGGGCGTGGATTCGAGACGCCGACGGTGACCGAGCTGGCCTACCGTCCCGACGGCGCGGGCGGCTTCAACCAGGACCTGGGCGCCTCGCGGGCGCGGTCGGCGGAGATCGGTGCACGCTGGCGCTTGGGTACGGCCGAAGCCAGCGTCGCGGTGTACCGCATCGACGGCGAGGGTGAGATCGTGCCCGCCAGGAGCAGCGGCGGCCGCACCAGTTTCGCCAATGCCGGCGGGACCCGGCGCGAGGGCATCGAGGCCAGCCTGTCGGGCGAGCTCGGCGACCGTTGGTCGTACGCGTTGGCCGCCAACCTGATCCGGGCGCGGTTCGTCGACGATTACCGTTTCGATGCTGGTGCGCAGGGTGGCGAGCAGCTCATTGAAGCCGGCAAGCGCATCCCGGGCATCCCGCGCGCGGACGGTTTCGCCGAGCTGGCCTGGCGCGATGCCGGCGATCGCCTCCGGTTGGCCGTGGAATCGCGGCTGGTCGCGAGCATCGCGGTGGACGACCGCAATTCCGATGCCGCGCCAGGCCGCGCCATCGTCGCGCTGCGCGGGGAATGGCGGCCCCGGCAGGCGGAGGGCTGGAGCGCCTTCGCGCGCATCGACAACCTGTTCGACCGCGACTACGTCGGTTCTGTGATCGTCAACGATCGCAACGGCCGGCATTTCGAGCCGGGCGCGGGACGCACCTTCACCTTCGGCATCGGCTACCGCCGCTAGCGCGCGATCCGCGGGCTGGCCGGCGGGAAGGACGCTGCCGTTTCGCGCACGCCGACGACGCGCGCTCAGGTCGCCTGATCACGGGGCGTGGCCGCCCTCATGGGCGTCGACCGGCTGTTCGAAGGCGATCGCCAGCACGCAGGCGGCCTCCCCCACGCATTCCGCCGAATGCGGCAAGCGGGCCGGGCCGTAGGCGTAGGTGCCGGGGGTGAGCGTCGCGGTCGGGTGGCCGTCGTAGGTCACCGTCATCTCTCCGGCGACCAGGACCATGTGCTCGGCCGAGGTATGCCAGTGGCGCACGATGCGCGAACCGCCTGGTACCCGGAAGAAGACATCGGCGTTGGCGGCGGCCGGATCGCCCTGCAGGACCGAGATCTGGCAGCCCTCGACGAAGAACTCCGGGCAAGGGCCCCACGACAGGCGAGGGTCGTCGACACGCCATGCCAGCGGGGCGGCTCCTTCGGTCGGCGCTTCGGGCGTGGCGGCGAAGGCGCAGGCGCTGGCAAGGCCTGCGGCGAGGGAAGCGAAGTAACGGATTGGTTTCATGGCAGTTCTCCAGGGTGGCGGCACCCGCGAGGCCGGGACGGCAACGATCCGGGCGAGACGTGGCATGGACACGAACGCATCTCGCAGTGCCCACAGGCCATGTCCTCCCGGGGAAACCGCGTGGAAAGTCGCGGCTCGATTCGTCCGCCAGCATGCGGTACTCGCGTTGTCCAGCGATGGGCATGAGCCGATCAACGGCGACCAAGAACCGGGCCGGCCGCGCCGACCTGCCGCCCCAAGAGGCCAAGTGGGCCGCGCGACGTCTCGAGACCTGTTGGTCATGGCAAGGCCTGGGCGCCCGGGCCCGTCACATCCACCAAAGACGGGCGACCCGGCAAGCGGCCGGCACGCTTCCCGGGTATGCGTATACGATTCCTGTCGCGTGGCGCAGGTACGCGGGGTGGAGGATGGCACTGGTCGATCGTGACGTGCAGATCGAGGCGCTCATGCAGTGCTTGCAGGCCGCGGCAGCGGACAGCGGCATGACGGCCCTCGTCGAGGGTGAGGCCGGCGTGGGCAAGACGGCCCTGCTCAAGGCGATTGCTGCGAGGTGCGACCTCGAGCAGGTTTGGTGGGGTGCTTGCGACGCGCTGGAGACACCGCATCCCTTGGCCCCGCTCCATGACGTCGCCCGCTCAAGGGACGTGGCCTTCCGGGACCTGCTGGCCGCGGAAGGTCGGCGCGTGGAGTTGTTCGAGTCCGTGCTGCAGGATCTTGCGCGGCCGCGGCTGCCGGTGCTGTTCGTGATCGAGGATGCGCATTGGGCGGACGCGGCGACGCTGGACCTGCTGAAGTTCCTCGGACGCCGCATCGATCGCACGCGATGCGTGCTTGCAGTTTCCTTCCGGGACGATGAGGTCAACGCCGGGCATCCGCTGCGGCGAGTCCTGGGGGAACTGCCCGCCACGCTCGTGACGCGGGTCAAGGTGGATCCACTGTCGCCTGCTGCAGTGGCTATCCTCGCGCGCCGCGCCCTGCGCTCGCCGGCGGGAATCCACGAGATCACGCGTGGCAACGCCTTCTTCGTCACCGAGCTGCTGCGGCAGGGCGTGCACAGCGTGCCCCTCAGCGTGCAGGACCTGGTGCTCTCGCGCTTCGCCCGCCTGGAGGAGGGCGCGCAGCAGATCGTGCGCGTTGCCTCGACCGTGCCCACGCGGATCGAGCTCTGGCTGCTAGCCGCCGTCCTTGCCTGCGAGCCCAGGGATATCGAGGCGTGCCTGGACTCGGGCCTGCTGAAGGCACACGACGGTGCGCTGTCGTTCCGGCATGAGCTCGCCCGCGTGGCGGTGGAGGAGTCGCTCGCCGCGCCGGTGGCCCAGGGCTTGCACGCACGCGTGCTCGCGGCGCTTGAAGCCAGTGACGATCCGGCCGTCACCCATGCCCGCCTCGTGCATCACGCGAACCGCGCACGAGACAGCGCCGCGGTCAGGCGCCACGCCCCATTGGCGGCGGAGGATGCGACCAGGCGCGAGGCGCACAGGGAAGCCGCGGCGCATTACCGCAGCCTCCTGGACCATGCGCCAGATGCCCCACCGCGGCTCCGCGCTTCGTGGCTGGAGGCGTATGCGGGTGAGTGCCTGCCTACCTGCATGCTCGACGAGGCGATCAAGGCACGTTTGGCAGCCGGAGACCTCCACCGTGCGGCAGGGGACGTGCGCGCGGAGGCCTCGAACCTGAGCCAGCTGGCGTTGGCCTACGTGTTCGGGCTGCGCAATGCCGAAGCCGATGACGCGAGCCGGCGCGCAATCACGCTCGTGGAGTCGATCCCCCCCACGGTCGAGCGCGCCGCAGCCTATCGCGTCGAGGCCCAGTTGCGCATGCTCAACCGCGACCTGCGCGACGCGATCGACTGGGCGGGCAAGGCATACGACTTGGCACTCGCCATGGGCGATCGCGAAATCCAGGCGGCCGCCCTGAGTACGCGCGGAACCGCGACGATGTTCATCGACTACGCGGCGGGCTGCGCGCAGCTCCAGCAGGCCCTGGCACTGGCGTTGGCCGAAGGCTTGCACTTCATCGCCGCCAATACCTATAGCAACCTCGGCTCGGGATCCGGGGAGATCTACCGCCTTGCGGAGGCGCGCAGGCACTTGGGCGAATGCATCCGCTTCGCGCGCCAGCACCAGTTCGACGCCTACCACAACTACGCGACGGCCTGGCTCGCCTTGTGCAACCTCCATGCCGGGCAGTGGGACGAGGCCCAGGAGCTGGCGCTGGACGTCCTCGCCCTGGAACGGTCACCCTCCACGCCCCGGGTCATGGCACTGGTCGCGCTTGGCCGGGTGCAAGCCAGGCGGGGCGAGGCTAGCGCAGGCGACTGCCTGGATGAAGCACTGGAGCTCGCGCAGGCCGCAAACACATTGCAACGGTACGCGCCGGTGCGAGCCGCTCGTGCGGAAGCGGCATGGTTCCGCGACGATCTCGACGCCGTCGTCGCGGAAGCAAGCGCGGCGCTGCCGATGGCGACTGCGCATGCGCATCCCTGGTTCGTGGGCGAGCTCGCCAGCTGGATGCACGCGGCGGGCGCGCCCCCGGCGCTGCAGGAGCCATGTGCGGAGCCGTTTTCGCTCCAGCTTGCTGGTCGCTGGCGCGAAGCGGCGACGGCGTGGGCGCGGCTGGATTGTCCCTTCCAGCAGGCGCTCGCGCTCGAAGCTGGCGATGCGCAGGCACGCCTGGAGGCACTTGCCCTGCACGAGTCCATGGCCGCGGAGGCGGCGGCGGCGAGGCTGCGGCGGGCCATGAAGGCGCTCGGGCAGCGCGGGCTCCCGCGTGGCCAACGGGCGTCGACCCTTGCGAATGCCCACCAACTGACGACGCGCGAAGCGGAAGTGCTCGGGATGCTTTGCGAAGGCCTTAGGAACTCGGAGATTGCCGAACGCCTGCATCGTTCCGTCCGGACCGTGGACCACCACGTCGCCGCGGTGCTGGGCAAGCTCGGCGTCGGCACGCGCAGCGAGGCCGTCGCCGCTGCCGTGCAGGCCGGGATCGCCGGCAAGAATGGGCAAGCGGGCGTTCCAAACTAGGCAGTTCCACCGTAGGCGCCGTCGAATCGCATTCGTAGGCTTCGGTCCATCGGCTGCTCGCAGCCTTGGCCAACAGGAGCTACCAATGCCTCGTTACCTCGTCGAACGCACTTTCCCCGATGGCTTGCGCATCCCGGTGGACGGGGAGGGTGCGGCGGCCTGCAGTGGCGTCGTCGCCACCAATGCGCGCAATGGCGTCACCTGGGTCCATTCCTACGTCAGCGAGGACGCCCGTACGACCTACTGCATCTACGACGGGCCCGATGCCGAGGCGATCCGCGAGTCCGCCGCCAGCAACAACCTGCCGATCGACAGGATCACGCCGGTCCGCGTCCTGGATCCCTATTTCTACCACTGAATCCGCCGGGCCCAGCCGGCGGTTCGCGCCGTCGCTGGTGCCGGCCCCTGCGTGCGGTGGCGCGTCCGCTGCATGCCCCGACATCCCTGGAGGAACTTCCATGAAGACTCGCCTTTCCCCTGCAACCCTCTCCCTCTGCGTGGGCGTCGTGATCGCGACGGCCGGAACGGCGGCCGCGCAGGATGTCAACGCGGACCTGGCGGCACTTCGATCTGCCACCGCGTCCTACCATGCACTCGACTCCGCCATGGCCGCGGGGTGGGACGAAGACATTACCGGCTGCCTGTCTTCGGCGGAGGGCGGGATGGGATTCCATTACATGAACGCCGGGGAGTTGTTCGACGGAGGGCAGCTGGATCCGCTCCGGCCGGAAATCCTCGTATACGCACCGGATGCCACTGGCAAGAAGCGTCTCGTCGCGGTCGAATACCTCATCCTTGGCACGGACTTGCCGCCGACGGCCACCCCGCCGGAGATGTACGGCGAGCAGTTCCATTACAACGCGGGTTTCGGCGTGTGGGCCCTGCATGCCTGGGTGTGGAAACACAACCCGGAAGGGATCTTCGCGGACTGGAATCCGAAGGTCAGCTGCACGCCATGACGTCTATAGGCGCCCGGGGCCGCGCGCTCCGGGCCCCGTGATCTCGCTTCAGCCGCACGCATGTCCACGGTAAGAAGGAGGTGCCAGAGCACGGCCGCGGATGCTGGCATGCGTGGGGCGAGCGCCGCTAGCGGGCAGAGGCGTGCCTGCGATCAAACCCATCCGGTCGCGTAGAACACCCCGATCACCACGAACACGGCGACGGTCTTGACCACGGTGATCGCGAAGATGTCCTTGTAGGCCTGCCGGTGGGTCAGGCCCGTCACCGCGAGCAGGGTGATGACGGCGCCGTTGTGGGGCAGGGTGTCCATGCCGCCAGAGGCCATCGAGGCCACGCGGTGGAAGACGTCCAGCGGGATGCCGGCGGCATTGGCGTTGGCGATGAAGGTGTCGGCCATCGCCGCCAGGGCGATGCTCATGCCGCCCGAAGCCGATCCGGTGATGCCCGCGAGCGAGGTGACGGTGACGGCCTCGTTGACCAGCGGGTTCGGGATCGACCCCAGCGCATTGGCGACGACCAGGAAGCCAGGCAGGGCCGCGATCACCGCACCGAATCCGTATTCCGATGCGGTGTTCATCGAGGCCAGCAGCGCGCCGCCGATGGCGGATTTCGTCCCTTCCGCGAATCGCGCGAAGACAGTGCGCCAGGCGAAGGCCAGCACCGCGAGGATGCCGACCAGCAGGGCGCCCTCGACGGCCCAGATCGCCGCGACCTTGGAGACTTCCTGCACGACCGGCGCGGCATTGCCGACGACCGAGGGCGCGAAGTCGTGGCTGTCGCCGTACACGCGGGGGATCCAGTGGGTGAACCACTTGTTGCTCAAGCCCACCAGCACCAGCGGCAGGATCGCGACCAGCGGGTTGGCGAGCCGCCCGCCCTCGTACGCCACCGGTTCGTTGAGCAGCGTGGCCGGATCGCCATAGCCTTCGCCCGCCCGCAACGCAACGCGACGTCGCCATTCGAGGTAGGCCATGCCCACCGCGAGGATGAAGGCGCCACCGAGCGTGCCCAGGACCGGCGCGGCCCAGGCGTCCGTGCCGAAGAACGCCGTCGGGATGATGTTCTGGATCTGCGGCGTGCCCGGCAGGGCGTCCATGGTGAAGGTGAACGCACCCAGCGCGATGGTGCCGGGGATCAGGCGCTTGGGGATGTCGCTCTGCCGGAACAGCTCGGCGGCGAAGGGATAGACGGCGAACACCACGACGAACAGCGAAACGCCGCCGTAGGTGAGCAACGCGCAGACGAGCACGATCGAGAGCATCGCCCGCTGCGCGCCGACGATGCGGATCGTCGCGGCCACGATCGACTTGGAAAATCCGGACAATTCGATCAGCTTGCCGAACACGGCGCCCAGCAGGAACACCGGGAAATACAGCTTCAGGAAGCCGACCATCTTGTCCATGAACAGGCCGGTGAACATCGGCGCGACCAGGGTGGGATCGGTCAGCAACACGGCGCCCATCGCCGCGACCGGCGCGAACAGGATCACGCTGTAGCCGCGGTAGGCGACCAGCATGAGGAAGCACAGTGCGGCCAGCACGATCAGGAACGACATCGATCGGGTCCTTGCGTCGGGTCGCGCCCAGCGTCGTGCGGGGCGGAGCACCACGGGCGCCAGTGTCGGCAACCGCCCGCCGCGGGCCCATTGTCCGAAGGTACGATGCCGCCCCGGGCGGTGGCGGCCTACGCTTCCCTCGCGGCGACGTGCCGCCCGCCAGCCATGACCGCAAGGGGACCCCGATGAACCGCGTCCAGATCCGCCATACCTCGTTGAGTCTCGCCATCGCCCTCGGCCTGTCGGCTCCCGTGGCCTTCGCCCAGGATGCGGAGCGCGCCGAGGCAGGCCGCCAGGCGACCACGCTGGATGCGATCAAGGTCACCGCGCGCAAGCGCGAGGAAACGATCCAGGACGTGCCGGTGGCCGTCACCGCGTTCACGCCGGAGATGATCGACAAGCTCAACGTCGAGGACATCGGCGACCTCGACGCGCAGGTCCCCAATCTCACCATCTATGCCGCCCGCGGCTCGACCAGCACCGTGACCGCCTACATCCGCGGCGTCGGCCAGGCCGATCCGCTGTGGGGCGTCGACCCGGGCGTGGGCATCTACCTGGACGACGTCTACATCGCGCGCCCGCAAGGGGCGCTGCTGGATGTCTTCGACGTGGGCCGCATCGAGGTATTGCGCGGTCCGCAGGGCACCCTGTACGGCAAGAACACCATCGGCGGCGCGATCAAGTACATCTCGCGGGGCTTGCCCCGGGACTTCGAGGGCTTCGGCTCGGTCACGGTCGGCAACTACAACCGGCTGGACGCCAAGGCGGCGATCGGCGGACCGATCGGCGGCGAGGACAGCGGCCTGCGCGGCCGGATCGCGGTGGCCAGCCTCAATCGCGACGGCTACGGCGAAAACCTGTTCACCGACCAGCCCGTGAGCGACAAGGAGATCAACGCGCTGCGCCTGAACCTGGGCGCCTATGCCGGCGACGATTTCGACATCCAGTTCGCGCTGGACTGGATGGACGACCAGTCCGGCGTGCGCGGCGCCAAGATGCTGGCCCCGAACCGGTTCACGCCGACGTATCCGCCGCTGGACGACCGCTACGACGTGCGCAACGGCATGCCCAACGTCAACGACACCACCATGAAGGGCGGATCGGCGACGGTGAACTGGCGCCCGAACGAGGACTGGGCGCTGAAGTACGTGATCGCCAGGCGCGAATCGGACACCGAGACCAACATCGACTTCGACACCACGCCGGCCAAGATCGCCGACGTCAAGGCCTTCTACAGCGACAGCCAGGTCAGCAACGAGCTGCAGGCCAACTTCGACGGCGGCGGCCGCGCGCGCGGCGTGATGGGCCTCTACTACTTCAACGGCGATGCCGGCGGCCGGGTGCTGAACAACTTCTTCGGGCTGGTCTTCGGCGACACGCAGGGCGTGGTCAACACCAAGAGCTTCGCGGTGTACGCGGACTGGACCTTCGACCTGACCAGCCGGCTCAAGCTGGACGTCGGCGCGCGCTACACGGACGAGGAGAAGCACGCGGTCGCGTACAACATCGGCTACACGGATGCCACGTTCACCCGGCCCAACGGCGTGGTCGCGGCCAACTTCGACAAGACCGTCAGCTTCGAGAACGTCTCGCCCAAGGTCTCGCTGGACTACCAGGTCACGCCGGACATCATGGTCTACGCATCGGCGTCGCGCGGCTTCAAGTCGGGTGGCTACAACATCCGCGCCAACACGACGGCTGTGCCGCGCTCGGGCGAGCCCTTCGACGACGAGGTCGTGGACAGCTACGAGATCGGCAGCAAGATGGCCTTCCTCGACCAGACCCTGTTCCTGAACCTGGCCGCGTTCCACAACCAGTACAAGGACATCCAGCTGTCGGTGTTCACCCAGTACGTCGATGCCAACGGCAATCCGCAGTTCTTCGGCGACTTCACCAATGCCGGCAAGGGCACGGTCAACGGTCTGGAGGTCGAGTACCAGTGGCTGCCGACGGCGAACTGGCTGGTGAGCGGCAACCTGGCCTGGCTCGATGCCGAGTACGACGAGTTCCTGTCGCGCGGGGTCGACATCTCAGATTCCCAGCGCTTCACCAACGCCCCCGAGTTCTCCGGCGCGGTCAACGTGGAGTGGCGCACGGGGCTGTCCAACGGCGGCAATCTCTCGGCGCGGGTGGGTTACAGCTACCAGAGCGAAGTGTGGCCGACCACGGACCTGAGTCCGCTGATCCGGCAGGGCGCTTACGGGCTGCTCAATGCCGGCGTCATCTGGAAGGTCAACGACGCTTGGTCGCTGTCGCTGCAGGGCAGCAACCTGACGGACGAGGAGTACCGCACCACGGGCTACAACCTGCAGACGGCACTCGGGGTGCACACCGGTTTCTACGGTCCGCCGCGCGAGTATTCGTTGACGGCGCGCTACGACTTCTGACGGTCCGCCCCCGGCACGTCACGAGGGAACCGGCGGAGCAAGGCTCCGCCGGTTTTTTTGCATTCTGCGCCCGGTCGATTCGCGGGCCCGGTTCGCCTGGGGTGCGCTGCCCTGTGGGTCTGGACGAGAGTGCGTGACATCGCCCGTGCGCCCACGCCACGGGTATGCTGCGCGCTTGGCCGCCACCGGGATGCATCGGACGTGACCAGCCGATCCCAGCAAGCACGAGTGCGACGGCATGCCTGGAAGCCGGGATGCTGACCGAAGGCGTCGTCGTGGGCGCCGGGCTGTTGTGGCTGGGCGTCCTGTTCGCCATCGCCGTCTACGGCGAGCGCCGGCCGCGGGCCTTCGAAGGAAGCTGGCCGGCGATCTACGCGCTTTCGCTCGCCGTGTACTGCACGTCGTGGACCTTCTTCGGCACGGTCACGCAGGCGGCGCGCTACGACTGGGCGTTGCCGCCGACCTTCGTCGGCACCATCGCGTTGTACGTGCTCGGCGCAGGCGTGCTGGTGCGGCTCGTGCGCCAGGTGCGCGAGAGCAATGCCACGTCGCTGGCCGACTACATCGCCGCGCGCCTGGGCAAGGACGGCTGGTTGGCGGCCGTGGTCACCCTCGTGGCGCTGGTCGGCATCGTCCCCTACATCGCGCTGCAGCTGAAGGCGGTGGCGATGAGTTTCGCGATGCTGGTGCGCACCGACGCGCTCGGCGTCCCGGCGTGGCAGGACAGCGCGCTCTACGTCGCGCTGGCGATGGCCGCGTTCGCGATGTTGTTCGGCACCCGCAGCGCCAGTGCGGCCGAGCACAATCGCGGCTTGGTGCTGGCGATGGCGTTCGAGGCCCTGCTCAAGCTCGGCGCGATGCTGGCGCTGGGTTGGTTCGTGCTGCGGCTGCCCGATGCGCCATCCGCCGCCGTGCCACCGATGCCCGAAGCCGATGCCGCGACGGACTGGTCCGGGTTCGCCCCGCTCGTATTGCTCGGGGTGTTGGCGATGTTCACCCTGCCGCACCAGTTCCACGTCGGAGCGGTCGAATGCCGCGACGAGCGCCATGTCCTGCGCGCGCGCTGGCTGTTTCCGCTGTACCTGCTGCTGATCGCCTTGCCCGTGTTGCCGCTGGCGCGCGCCGGCGAAGCCTGGCTGGGCGCCGGGACCGTGCCTTCCGATCTCTACGTGCTGGCCCTGCCGTTGTCGCAGGGCCAGGACGGGCTGGCCCTGCTGGCCTTCCTCGGGGGACTCAGTGCGGGCACCGGCATGGTGATTGTCAGCACGCTGGCCCTGAGCCTGATGATCGGCAACCACCTGCTGGCACCCTTGCTGCTGCATGGCGCCTGGTCGTCGCGCGGACGCGACCTGCGCGGCGCGGTGCTGATGCAGCGGCGCCTGGGCATCCTCGCCATCGTCTTGTTGGCCTGGGGCTACAGCCGGTTGATCGCAGGCAACGACGCGCTGGCCGACGTCGGCGCGCTGTCGTTCTCCGCGCTGGCCACGCTTGCGCCGGCCATGGGGTTCGCCTTGTGGCGTCCGCAGACTTCGCCGCGGGCGGTGATCGCCGGCATCGCGGTGGCAGCGCTGGCCTGGTCCTGGCTGCTGCTGGTTCCGGTCCTGGTGGCTGCGCGCGAAGGCGACGCCGGCTGGCTGGTCGCCGGTCCGTGGGGGTGGCGTTGGCTGGCGCCGGATGCCTTCGTCGGCTTGACCGGATGGAGCCGGCTCGGACGGGCAGTGGGCGTGAGCCTGTTCGCCGGCGTCGTCACGACATGGCTGTGGGCCGCGTGGTCGCAGTCGTCGCCGCGTCGCTCGGGCCATCGCGGGCTGGATGCCGACACCTTGCGCGAAGCTGGGCTCCGCTTCCTGCCTCGCGAGACGGTTGAATCCGCGCTTGCCGACGCGCCCGCCGTCGGCGCGGTGTCGCCGCGCAGCGAAGCGACCCTGGAACAGGCCTTGGCCACGGTCCTGGGCTCGGCGTCCGCTCGGCTGCTGCTCGATGCCGCGCGCCGCGAGGCCGGCCGCGACTTCGACACCGTGGCCGCGATCGTCGGCGAGGCCTCGCAGGACCTGCGCTTCAACCAGCGCGTGCTCGAGGCCGCGCTGCAGAACATGAGCCAGGGCATCAGCGTGGTCGATCGCGACCTGCGGCTGGTGGCGTGGAACCGTCGCTACGCCGAGCTGTTCGGCTACCCCGAAGGCATGCTGGAGGTCGGGCGATCCGTGTCGGAACTGACCGCATGGGCACTGCAGCGGATGCCGCACGCCGGCACGCCCCAGGCGGCCCTTTCGCGCCGCCTGGGCTGGATGCGCGCCGGCACGCCCCACCTCACCGAGCGCGTGTTTCCCGATGGCAGCATCGTCGAGATCCGGGGCAACCCGATGCCCGGTGGCGGTTTCGTCGCGACCTTCACCGACGTCACCGCCTACCGGCGCACGGAGGCCGAGCTAGTCCGCAGCAACGAAACCCTGGAGCAGCGCGTCGGCGAGCGTACCGCCAGCCTCGATGCGGCACGGCGGGATGCCGAGACCGCCAACGACGCCAAGAGCCGCTTCCTTGCCGCCATCGGCCATGACCTGCTGCAGCCGTTGCACGCGGCCCATCTGTTCACCGACGCACTCGCGCAACAGGCGCTCGACCCGGGCCAGCGCGCGTCGGTGAACCAGATCCGGGGCGCGCTGGATTCCACGACGGACCTGCTCACCGGCCTGCTCGACATGTCGCGGCTGGAGGCGGGCGGCCTGGTCCCTGAATCGCGCGACTTCCCGCTGGCCGAGGTGCTCGACCCGCTGGCCTCGGAATTCGGCGCACTCGCCGCCGAACGCGGGCTGGCCCTGCGCTACCGGCCCACCACGGCGTGGGTGCGGACGGACCCGCAATTGCTGCGGCGCATCCTGCAGAACTTCCTGGCCAATGCGGTGCGCTACACGCCACGCGGGGGCATCCTGCTCGGCGTCCGCCGCAGCCGTGGCGACGTCCGGATCGAGGTGCACGACACCGGCGTCGGCATCGCCTCCGGGCAGCAGGCCTTGATCTTCGAGGAGTTCCGCCGCGGCGAAGACGCCAATGGCCAGGGGCTCGGGCTCGGGCTTGCCATCGCCGACCGGATCGCGCGACTGCTGGAGGCGCCGCTGTCGCTGCGGAGCCAGCCAGGGATCGGCACGGTGTTTGCCGTGCAGGTGGCGGGTGCCCGGCCGCCGGAGCACGTCCACGGCGGGGGCCACGCGCCTGTTCTGGCCGGCTTGCACGTGCTCGCCGTGGACAACGAATCTTCCGCCGTGGACGCCCTGGCGCAGGTGCTGCGTGGCTGGGGCTGCCAGGTCACCTGCGCGACCTCGTTCCAGGCGGCGAAGGCCGCGCTGGACCGCCAGCCCGCCGATTTGTGGGTCCTGGATTATCACCTCGACGCGGGCGATACCGGTGTGGACGTGCATCGTCGCCTTGCAACCCTCCACGGGGCCCGCCCGGCGCTTGTCCTGAGCGCGGACGGCGGGGAAACCGTGCGCCGCGCGGTGCACGAATCGGGGCTGCCGCTGTTGCTCAAGCCGGTCAAGCCGCTTGCGCTCAAGTCGGTGTTGGACCGGTTGCTGGCGGCTCGGACCTTGGCTTCCGAAGACCGCCCGGCCCGTTAAGCGGGAAAGACCGCTAGCCGGTCGGCGGCTCCGGCAGGCCGAACCCGAACGAGTCCATCGACAGGACGCGATCGGTCATCCCGCCCACCACGCGCGTCCGCGGATCCGTATCGCTGGCGGCACCTACGGCCACCAGCAGCGGCAGGTAGTGTTCCTCCGTGGGATGCGCCCGCCCGGCATGCGGGGCGCGCTGGCGATAGTCCAACAGCGCTTCCACGTCTCTTGCGAGGACCGCGTCGGCAACCCAGTCGGCGAACGCCTGGGCGTATTCGGGGTCGCGCACGTCGCGGCGGAACTCGTGCAGGTTGTGGGTCAGGCTGCCCGAACCGACCACCAGGACGCCGCGCTTGCGCAAGGGCGCAAGCGCCTCGCCCATGCGCAGGGCGCCGGCGGTCGTCGCGTCGTGCGGCAGTGACACCTGGAACACCGGGATGTCGGCATCCGGGGCGAGGTGGCGCAGGGGCACCCAGGCGCCGTGGTCCAGGCCTCGCGTGGCGTGCAAGGAAACTTGGAATCCCGCTGTACTGAGCAGGCTTGCCGCCTCCTGGCCCAGCCCGGGATGCCCCGGGGCCGGGTACTGGAGATCGAACAACGCAGCAGGGAAGCCGCCGAAATCGTGGAGCGTCGGCGGGGCGGGGTTCGTGCCCACCTCCACGCCACCCGTTTGCCAATGGGGGGACACGACCAGGATCGCGGAGAGTCCTGCCAGCGCCTGGCCGATTTTCGCCAGCTGGGGGCCAAGCAACCCGGGCTCCAGCGCGAACATGGGGGAACCATGCGACACGAACAGGGCGGGAGCCGGGTTGGAGGGGGTGTTCATCGCGGCTCCTCGCTTGCGGCTGGCAATGGATCGGATTGGTGGCGTGGACCGTGGCGGCAGCGTCGGGCAGTCAGTCCCAAGCCGGCTGCATATCCCGGCGAGCGGCCCTGAGATGGTCGAGGCTGTACATCCCGGCACCGTGGGCGGCGAGGGTCAGGAAGCCGCCGGCAAGGCCGAGGTTTTTCCAGAACTGGATCGCCTGCGCGCTGTCGCCCAGGTCGGCATGGAATAGCGCGGCGCTGGCGACGGAGAAAGTTGCCAGCGCCAGGGCGAACCAGCGGGTGCCCGCCCCGGCCAGGATCGCCAGGCCGCCGACGAGTTCCAGCACGATCACCAGGGGCAGCAGGGCGCCGGGCACGCCCATGGCCTCCATGTACTGCTGGGTCTCGGCGTATCCGCCGATCTTGCCCCAGCCGGAAATGATGAAGATCAGGGAAAGGCCGGCGCGGCCAAGCAGGGAAAGCGATGCGTTCATGACGGCTCCTCGTTGGGGAATGGCCGGCGGGGCTGGGCGAGGCGCCCATGCCGTCTCCGGACAGCCATCACTCTATTGGCGGCATTGGTGTTGATAAAGCAGGCAATAGACAACGAATCGTTCTGAAAATGTAAGCAGTTTGTCCGTGGATGCTCCAACCCACGTCGTGCGCGCGCTGGCTGTCCGAGACGGGCACTTGCGCCAAAGGCGTGCTGGTCCGCCGCTCCCCGGGCGCCCGTGTCAAAGCTGGCGGGAAGGGTCCGTCAGTTCCAGCTCGCGCAGGACGACCCCGGCCTGGGTCCGGTTCCGGACACCCAGGCGCTCGAAGATCGCGGTCAAGTGCGCTTTCACGGTGCGTTCCTGGATGTCGAGCCGGTCGGCGATCTGCTTGTTCAGCAGGCCCTCCGCGACCAGCACCAGCACGCGGAATTGTTGTGGCGACAGGCTGGCGAGGCGCGCCGCCAACCGGGTGTCGTCCGTGGAGGAGCGGGCGTTCGCAACGGCGCCCCGCAGCGGTGGCGGCAACCATTGCTCGCAAGCCAGCACGGTGCGGATGGCGTCGCGCAGTTCGTTCAGGCCGGTGCTCTTGGGCAGGTATCCCGCTGCGCCATGGTCCAGCGCGCGGCGGATGACGCGTGGGTCGTCATTGGCCGAAACGACGACGACCGCGACCCCGGGATGTTGTGCCCGGATCGCAGCCAGGCCGGCCAGCCCGTGGTTGCCGGGCATGTGCAGGTCGAGCAGGACCAGGTCGATGTCGGGATTGGACTCGAGCGCGGAGAGCACCCCGTCAAGCGATTCGGCCTCGCGCACCTCGAGTTCGGCGATCGCGTCGGCCGCGGCCCCGCGCAAGGCCGCGCGGAACAGCGGATGGTCATCGGCGATGAGCAGGCTGGGCATGGCGGGATTCGCGAAAGAGGAAGGTCCCTGGGTCCGTCCCGGTTGGTGGGCGACTGTCGCCGGGACGGAGTTCGGTGATCAGCCGGACGGATGCGGTTGCGGTTGCAGGGAGCTCAGCCCGGCCAGGTAGCGACCGCGCGAGCAGGCGCGGCGCGAAAGCGGAGCAGGAAGGGGAAAGCGCCGGCGGGAAGCGCAGCGCGCCGGCAGGACCCGGTGGCTGGCAAGGACGTCACTGCGCGGTCCAACCGCCATCGATCGGGAACGAAGCCCCGGTGATGTTGTGCGCTTCCCTGCGGCAGAGCCAGACCGCCATGGCGGCGATGTCCTCGGGCAGTGACATGCGCAGCGAGGGTTGTTTCTCGCCCAGCAGGCTGCGCACCCCGTCCTCCCGCGTGCCGCCATCCCGGCGCGCCTCGATCTGCGGTTCGATCAGCGGCGTTTCCACCCAGCCCGGGCAGATGCAGTTCACCGTCACGCCGCCGCTGTCGCGGCTGCCCGCGCTGGCGTACTCCAGTGCCGCGACCTTGCTCAGCCCGACGATGCCGAACTTGCTCGCGACGTAGGGTGCCTTGTTGGCGGACGCCACCAGTCCGTGCACGGAGGCGACGTTGACCACGCGTCCGTAGCCCTTGGCTGCCATTGCGGGCAGGGCAGCGCGCATGGTGTGGAAGGCGGCGCTGAGGTTGATGGCCAGGATGTCGTCCCACTTGCCCACCGGCATCTCGGCGATGGGAACGGCATGCTGGATGCCGGCGTTGTTGACGAGGATGTCGGGCGCGGACCAGTTCGCGACCTTGTCCATCATCGCGGCGATGGCGTCCGGGTCGCGAAGGTCGGCATCGAAATGACGGACGTCGCCGCCGCCTGCGTCGTGGACCTGCCGCCGGGCGGCATCGACCTGGGCTTCGTCGCCCAGGCCATTGATCGCGACCCGCGCGCCCGCGGCGGCCAGCGCGGTGGCGATGGCCAGGCCGATGCCCGAGGTGCTGCCGGTGACCAGCGCGGTGCGACCGGAGAGGAAGGTGTCTGGCATGATGTGGTCAAGTGGGGGGAACCGGTCCACGGTAGCAAACTCCGGCCCGCCTCCAGCCCGTACCAAAGTACGATGCGGCGGTGGCAGGCGATTGCTACGGTGGCGGCATGGAAAAATTGCCCGTGCTGCCGGTCGCGACCCTTGCCTTGACCTTGCTGTGCGCGGCCTGTGCCGCGCACGGCCCCGCGCGAGGCCCCGGCCGCGCCATGACGGAGTCGCCGATGGCGTTCGAATCCGTACGGGCCACGGTGCATCGTGGCGACGACGACCTGCTTACCGCCGGCCTAGGCCTCGACGGCCTGCGCGCGCCGACGCCGCCCGCCTTCGCGGACGAGACGAAGCCGACGCCCGCGGAGCTGCGCCGGCGCGCGATCTGGAGCAACTGGCGCGGTATCGCCGACCTGTCTCCGGGTGGAGGCTACGGCGACGTCTACGGCAGCGTGGCATCCGTGCCGGGCCGCGAGTTCGCGGCGTATGCCAGCGTGCCGGGCGCGACGCATCCGCACCGCGTGTTGTTGCAAGTGCCCGATGGGTTCGACGCGGGGAAGCGCTGCCTGGTGGTGGCGGCGTCCTCCGGATCGCGCGGGGTGTACGGCGCCATCGCGGTCGGCGGGGCGTGGGGCTTGCCGAAGGGTTGCGCCGTGGCCTACACCGACAAGGGCGCCGGCACCGATTACTTCGACCTCGATGCGGGGCTGGGCGTCGGTGTCGACGGTCGCGTGGGGCAGCTGGACGCGGGTGGGCTTGCGTTCGCGCCGGATCAGCCGGCAGGCGCTGGCGGCATCGCCGTCAAGCACGCGCATTCCAAGGACAATCCGGAGTCGGACTGGGGCCGGCACGTGCTCCAGGCCGCCGGCTTCGCGCTGGCGATGCTCGACGAGGCATTCCCGGAGGCGGCGCCCTTCACCTTCGAGAACACCCGCGTCATCGCCACGGGCATTTCCAATGGCGGCGGCGCGGTGCTGCGCGCGGCGGAAATCGACGATGGAAGGCTCGATGCCGTGGTCGCGGGCGAGCCGAATGTGCAGGTGGAGGGCTACGGAAGCCGCGCGCTCTACGACTACGCCACCGAGGCGGCGTTGTGGATGCCCTGCGCGCTGCTGCATCTCGAGGGATTGCCGCAACCGCCGCTCGCGGCGCAGGTGGCGCCCTCATGGTCGCAGCGATGCGCCGTGCTGGCAGGGTCCGGGGTCGTCGAAGGTGCCGATACCGCGGCACGGGCGAAGGCAGCGTACGACCACCTGCGTGCCCGCGGCTGGACGGACGAGGCGTTGCGCGCAGGCGTGCTGTCCGCTGGCTTCGATCTCTGGCGCGCCGTGGCGGTGACCTACGCCTCGGCCTACGGCCGCTACGGCGTCGGGCAGCATCCGTGTGGATATTCGTTCGCAGCGCAGGCGGCCGATGGATCGCCGCGGAAGGCGACCGACACCGAGCGAGCGGCCTGGTGGGCGGACGGCAGCGGCATTCCGCCCGGGGCGGGGATCGGCATCGTCGACGCGAAGCGTGCTGCGCCCGACCCCGACCTGCCCGGCCTGCAGTGCCTGCGCGCGCTGTGGGATGGCGGGTCTGCAGGCGCCGACCGCGTGCGCCGCGGCATCGCGGAAACCCGTGCCTCGGCGCCACGGGAAGGCTTGCCGGTAGTGGTGGTCCACGGTGCCGACGACGGCCTGCTGCCGATGGGCTTCACCAGCACGCCTTACGTGGCCATGGCCCGGGAGGCGGGCAGGGACGTGCGTTACTGGCAGGTGCGCCACGCGCAGCACTTCGATGCGTTCCTGGGCCTGCCCGACTACGCGTCGCGTTACGTGCCGCTGCTGCCCTACGTCTACGCGGCACTCGATCGCGTCAGCGCGCACCTCGAGGCAGGCGCTCCAATGCCCGCGGATGCCGTGGTCGCCGCCGTGCCGCGTGGCGCGGGCATGCCACTCCGGGCCGGGAGCTTGGCGATACCGCCTTGATTCGCAGCCGTCGTTGACGGCGAGACCCAGGGCCGATTTCCGGCGGCGGGACGGTGAAGCCGTGCGCTTTCACGCGGCATTTGGCACGCTGTCCGCCCGCCTTACCCGGATCCCGCCATGTCAGAGCCCAAGCCTCGCGGCCGCCATTTCTCGATGCTTCGCGAATTCCACCTCGCCGACTGGTTCACGCTGGCCAATGCCTTCTGCGGTACCGGCGCGGTGTTCGCGGCGATGCGCTTCCTCCAGGACGGCGTCGTTAGGGACCTGATGCTGGGCATGGCGCTGATCCCGCTGGCCTTCGTGTTCGACGCGCTTGACGGCCGCATCGCCCGCTGGCGCAAGGTCGCCTCCACCCTTGGCCGGGAACTCGATTCGCTCGCTGACGTGATTTCCTTCGGCGTCGCACCGGCGGCGCTCGCCTATGCCTGCGGCATGCAGGGTGGCTGGGACTGGGTCATCCTGAGTTACTTCGTGGGCTGCGGCGTCAGCCGGCTGGCGCGCTACAACGTCACTGCCGAAACGCTGGCCGAGGGCAGCGACAAGGTGAAGTACTTCGAGGGGACCCCGATCCCGACCAGCCTCGCGCTGGTGATCGCGCTCGCCGTGATGGCCTGGCAGGGCAGGCTGGGCGAAGCGATCTGGCTCGGCCAGTGGCAATTGGGCCCGTGGCAGTTGCATCCTCTGTCGCTGGCTTTCGCCCTGTCGGGATCATTGATGATCAGCAAGACGCTGCGAATCCCGAAACCCTAGCCCGGGCAGCCGCGCGAAGGCCATGCGTCGGTTAGACTTTCGGCATTCCTTGGGGGGGATGCGTGGTCAGCCGATTCTCTTTGCGTGCGTACCTGGCGCGGCGATCGATGGCGCACAAGGCGATGCCTTGGGTCGGCGCGCTCCTGTGCGTGTTCGTCCTGGCAGCGCGAGCGCAAGGCTTGCCGGCACTCGAGACCGCCATCTGGCCCGGTGACCGCGAGCCACCCACGCCCGCTGAACTGGCCTCGCGTGCCGCCGACCCGGGCTTCGTGGAGCAGGACGCGCCCGCGCGTTACCTTGGTCCGGATCGCCAGCGGATGCAGTGGTGGCGCGTGCGCATCGACCGGCCGTGGGACAACCCCTCGCACCCGATCCTCGCGCTGTACGCGCCGTACACCAATACGGTGCAGGTGCTGATGCCGCCCGATTACCGGTTGCGGCGCATGTCCCTGCGCTCCAGCGACTTCGACCGCACGCATTCGCGGCATGCCCTCGTGCTGGAGTTGCCGGATGCCTGGGAGCCTTCGCAGCCCGTCTACATCGGGGTCGAGCCAGGGCAGCGCCTGCCGATGCGCATGGAGCTGGTGACCAACGGGGAATTCGAAGCCGCGGACATCCGGCACCTGCAATGGGTGTGGAGCCTGTTCGCCGGGATCGCCATGGTGATGGTCGTCGTGGCGGTTTTCGGCGTGGTCATGCGCGCCCGCGAACTGCTCTACCTCGCGGCGTCGATCGCCGCCATGCTGTTGTTCCAGGGGCTCGTGCTCGGGGAGTTCTACAGTCTCCCGGTTGGCCAGTGGCTGGCGACCACGGACTACCGCATCATCTGGTTCGCACGCTCGCTGCAGGAGGCTTTCCTGCTGCTGTTCGCCGTCGAGTTCTTGGGGACTCGCCGGCACCTGCCGAACCTCGGCCGGGCGCTGCAGGTGATCGCGGCCTGCTTCCTCGTCCTGGCCGTGTTGGCGTGGGTCCCCTTGTCGCCGTTCGCGGGGAAGGCGTTGCCGGCGTTCGGGAGCGTCCTCCTGGCGCTGGGAACGCTGTTGCTCCTGGTGACGCTGGTCCTTCGCGTGCGCCAACGCAACCTCGAGGCATGGTTCTTCCTGGTCGCATGGTTGCCGCTGCTGGTGCTGGACGGGTTGCGCGAACTGGAGTTGCTGCGGCTGACCAGCCTTTACCCGGACAACGAGTACGTGCCGCTTTACGCCTCGGCCTGGGCTTCCCTGATGCTCGCCGTCGGCGTGGCCAAGCGCATGCATGCGGTGCTCGACGAACGGGACGTGGCCGTCGTGGCGGCGGAGCTCGATCCGCTGACGGGCGTCTTCAACCACCGGGCCATCCTGGAACGCTTGCAGCGCGCAGCGGCGGGCGCCGCGAACGGCGTGTCCGTCCTCTACCTGGACCTCGACCACTTCAAGCTGGTCAACGACCGGTTCGGCCATGCCGTCGGCGATGCCTGCCTGACGGTGGCGGTGGGAGTGATCCGAAGCGAGTTGCGCGCCGGCGACAGCCTGGGTCGGCTCGGCGGCGAGGAATTCCTCGCCGTGCTCCCGGGTGCCAACCAGGAGCAGGCGCTGCGCATCGGCGAGCGCATCCGGGCAGAGGTCGAGCGCGTCGGCGAGACGGTGGCCGACCACGATATCCGCCTGACCATCAGCATCGGGCTTGCGTCCGCCGAATCTGCCGCCGCATGCGGGGACCTCGTGGACCGCGCCGACCAGGCCATGTACCAGGCCAAGGGCGAGGGCCGGAACCGGGTGCGCGTGGCCACCGCCGGGACCTGACCGGCTGGGCGGCCACGCCTGTGGTGCTAACCTTCCCGCTTCGCTGGACGGGATGGAAACGTGGCCAAGCCTGAGCATCAAGAGAACGAATTCGAAACCCTGGCGCGCCAGTACTGGGGCGCCTGGGGCGACGCGATGCGGCAGGCATCGGCCCCGGCGACCCCGTCCCCCGGCATGGCGGGGGCCAAGGCCTGGCACGACGCCATGGACTGGTGGGCGCGAGCGGCACGCGGCGAGCAATCCCAGGCCAACGTGGCCCTGGATCAGTTCAATGCGCAGGCCAAGCTGTGGTACGGCCAGATGCAACAGGTCGCGGCGCAGTTCGCCGGACAGGATGCCGGCGCCGGCGAGATCACGCGTGCCTGGAAGGAGGCGCTGGGCGCCGCCGGCCACAATCCGTTCCCCGAAATGCTGCGGAGCATGCGCGGTCCGGGCCTGCAGGGCATGGACCAATGGATCGAGGACGCCTCCCCGTTCCTAAGCGCGTTCCGCGACGAAGGCGCGAGCTGGCTGCGTCTTCCGCAATTCGGTTTCGCCCGCGAGCACCAGGAGCGCGCGCAACGCCTGGCCGAAGCGCAGATGGAGGTCCAGCAGCAGGCAAGCGCGTACAACGCGCTGATGCTCAAGGCCTCGCAGTCGGCCTACGAGATCTTCGAATCCAAGCTGGCCGAACGCGAGGAGCCGGGGCGGCAGCTCGATTCGCCACGGGCCTTGTTCGACCTGTGGATCGACGCCGCGGAGGAAGCCTATGCGGAGATCGCGTTGTCGCCCGAGTTCCGTACGGCGTACGGCAACCTGGTGAATGCGCAGATGCGCCTGCGCGGCGCGGTGCAGCAGGAAGTCGAACAAGCCAGCGCGATGTTCGGCATGCCGACGCGCAGCGAGCTCGACGGCGCGCACCGCAAGATCGTCGAACTGGAGCGGGCGGTGCGCCGGATGCGGGACGCGATGCCGGCGACAACGGGCGGGGCCACGCAAGCCAAGACGAGGCCGACTGCGGGAGCGAATGCCGGAACCGAACCGAAGGCGCCGGCAAAGGCGAAAGCCAAGACGAGCGCCAAGGCAAAAGCGAAGCCAAAGTCACTTGGGGCCCGCGCACGCACCCGCGCCCCGGGCAAGGGTACGAACCCCCGGTCGGCGAGCAAGCCCAAGGCCGACAGCAAGAAGGCGACCGTGCGCAAGCCGGGCGCCGCCGGCAAGGGGAAGCGCTGACATGACCGGCCCCTTGAATTTCAGTCCGGCGAAGCTGGCCGAGGAGGCCGCGCGCTTCCAGCGCAAGCTGGGGGCCGGGCTGCAGACGCTGCGCGAAGTCGACGACGTGGACTACGGCGCGACGGACAAGCAGGAAGTCTGGCGCGACGGGAAAACCGTGCTCTACCGTTTCAAGGGCAACGCCGAGCCGACGGCGAAAGTCCCGCTATTGATCTGCTATGCGCTCGTGAACCGCCCGTACATGGTCGACCTGCAGGACGACAAGTCGATCGTGCGCAACCTGCTGGCGCGTGGCGAGGATGTCTACCTCATTGATTGGGGCTACCCGGACCGATCGGACCGGTTCCTCACGCTGGAGGACTACATCGAGCGCTTCCTCGGTGGGGCGGTCGACCACCTTCGCCAGGAACATGGCCTGGACGGGATCAACCTGCTCGGAATCTGCCAGGGTGGGGCGTTTTCGCTGTGCTACGCGTCGCTGCATCCGGACAAGATCAGGAACCTGGTCACCATGGTCACGCCGGTGGACTTCCACACCGACGACAACATGCTGTCGAACTGGACGCGCGGGATGGACGTCGACCTGTTCGTCGATACGCTGGGCAACGTGCCGGCGGACCTGATGAACCTGTGCTACCTGACGCTCAAACCCTGGCGGCTGTTCGTCCAGAAGTACGTAGGGCTCGTCGACATCCTCGACGACAAGGCGGCGATCGAGGATTTCCTGCGCATGGAGAAGTGGATCTTCGATTCTCCCGACCAGGCCGGCGAGGCGTTCCGCCAGTTCATCAAGCAGTTCTACCAGGGCAACGGCTTCGTCAACGGCGGCATCCGCATCGGCGAGCGTGAAGTGCACCTGGGGCTGGTGGAAATGCCGGTGCTGAACATCTTCGCCGAGCAGGACCACCTTGTTCCGCCGGCGGCATCGAAGGCGCTCAAGGCACTGGTGGGCACGCAGGACTATTCGGAGCTGTCGTTCCGTGGCGGCCATATCGGCATCTATGTCTCCGGCAGGGCACAGAAGGAAGTGCCTGGCGCCATCCACGATTGGCTGGCGGCGCGGGCGTGAGGCGCGAAGCGGGCTCGGCGCGCCGGTCGCCCAAGGCCGGTCCATCGGCGACGCGCTAGACTCCTGCCAAAGCCCGGAAGGCAGGCCGCCATGAACGAGAACAGACCCTTCACCCGCTCCGTCGATGACCGCGTGCTGGCCGGCGTCATGGGCGGGATCGCGCGGCGTTTCGGCTGGAGCTCAACGCTCTTGCGCGTCATCTACGTGATCGGCTCGATCGTGTCGGTAGCGTTCCCCGGCATCCTGGTCTACCTGGTCCTGTGGCTGGTCATGCCGGAAGGCGAGTGAGCGAAGGCGGGTTCCGGGGGGCGTCGGTTCACGGAGTCCTGCGCGCCCTGTGGCGCGTCCTCGGGATCCTCTGGACCTCGCCCAACACCATCATCGGATTGCTGCTGGGAGTCGCCGGGCTGCCCTTCGGCGCGCATGCGCACGTCCGGGCCAGGGAGCTGGCCGTGGTGTTCCACGAATGGCCGTGGGGGCCCGGCGGAGCGCTGACGCTGGGCAACGTCATCATCCACACCGGCGACAGCCTCGATGCCGAGTGCCTGACCTATGCGCACCGCGCCGGGCTCGTCGACGAGCCCGGGGTCATCCTCGCCGACCACGAGCGCGCGCACGTGCTGCAGTACATGGCGCTCGGCCCGCTGTTCCTGCCGCTGTACCTGCTCTGCGGCGGGATCAGCGTGCGCAACCGGTTCGAGCGCGCCGCCGACCGCTATGCACGGACCGGGGCCGGGTGGTGGCCCTGGTGAGCGCACCCGTCGCCGCACCAAGACGTGCCGACGAACGGTCGTGCCGTTTGACGATTACCTAACAAGGGGCGCGGTAATCTCACCACGTCGAAGAAAAAGCGGAAGGCGAAAGCCGGAAGCAATCGCTTCGACAAGGAAGGCTCAGCCGATCGGGGCAACCCGAAAGACTGGGCCTTCTGCTTGTCCGGGATTTGGATTGCTGTGCGCCGGGTCGCTGCTTCTAAGCCCCGTCGCGACCTGATTTCGCGTGTTTGCCTGACATTCCGAAGTCCCGGCATGCGGATGGTGCGGCAAGCAGTTGATTCGAACTTGCGCGCACTGCGCATCGCCAATGGCAAGGTTCGGGACCCGCCGCGCGGCGTCAGCGTCGGGCCATCGGGAAGTGGATCAACGATTCGTCCAGCAGCACGCCCGAAGGCGCGAAGCGGCGCTCGGCGAACAGCAGGGCGTCGCGTTCGACCAGCACAACGGTGCTGCAGCGCGTGCCATAGCGCTCGTCCAGGACGAACGCCGGCGAAAGCGCTCGCTCGAGGTCGAGCCCCACGCCGGTGTCGGGCAAGGTGGCGTCCGGCGCCGGAGTTGAATCGGCCAGCGCGTCGAACAGCGGCGAAATTTCAGGCATGCCGACCGCCGCAGCCTCGGCGGCCCGGGAGTGCAGCCAGGCATCGAGTGCACGCGTGGCGTGGGCGCTCTTGGGCCAGGGGGCGTCGAAGGCGCCATTGGACATCGCATGCATCCCCGGCTCGATTGCGGAATGCGCGGGGCCGGGGTAGTTGGTCGCGACCACCAGGCACTCGCCGTCATGCAACAGCAGGTTGAAGCGGCCGTACTCGGACGCGGACACCCCGAGCGCGGTCGCAGCAGCCAGCGCAGCGCTGCCGGAGCGGACGAAGTCCCGCACCAGCCAGCCACGCGAGCGGGGCGCCTGCCCGGGCGCCAGCCCCACGCGGACATTGGTCACGGCGGCCAGCCTGCCGCGCGTCGAGACCTGCAGCCAGCCGCCGCCCTGCACGAGGTCGCGGCCTCCATACACATCGGTTGCCTCCGGATCGAACGAGGCCGGGGCAGCGGGTCGCGCATGCAGTTCATCGCGATTGGCGACCAGCGCGAGCTGGTAGCGCGGATGCACGCGCCAGGCGAGGGCGATCAGGCACATGGCGAAAGCATAGCGGGCGCGTCGGTCGCGGGTCGTCCACGCGCGTTTAACGCGGATGGACAGGCGGCGCGCGATGATGCCGATCGCGGCTTGCCGCATCGCCGCGCGCCTGCCGGATCTTCCGTGTTGCGTGCCATGGGACTGCCGCCGGAGGCGTGCCGTTTCTAACAGACGAAGAGGAGAGCCCCATGAGTTATGTCGATGGCTTCGTAGTGCCGGTACCGAAAAAGAACATCGATGCGTATCGAAAGTTGGCGCGCCGTGCCGGGAAGGTGTGGAAGGAGCACGGTGCGCTGGCCTACGTCGAATGCATCGGTGACGACGTACCACCCGGCAAGGTCACGTCGTTCGACAAGAGCGTCCAGCTCAAGCGCGGCGAGGTGGTGGCGTTTTCATGGATCGTCTACAAGAGCCGGGCGCAGCGCGACCGCATCAACAAGAAGGTCATGGCCGACCCGCGCCTTGCCGACATGATGGATCCCGGCAACATGCCGTTCGACGGCAAGCGGATGTTCTGGGGCGGATTCAAGCCAATCGTCGAACTTTGACTGTGTGCGGGGGCCAGCGCGGCCCCGGTCCCGGGCGGATGTAATCCTTGTCATGTTTCCATGATTCTGGAATCATGGAAACATGAACCCCGATGCCACCGTTGCCGCCTTGCATGCGCTGGCGCACCAGCATCGCCTTGCGGCATTCCGGGCCTTGGTGCGGGCCGGCCCCGGCGGCTTGCCGGTAGGCCATTTGCGCAAGCGGCTCGAGATCCCGCCGGCCACGCTGTCGGCCCACCTCAATGTCCTGCGCGCGGCCGGGTTGGTCGGCGACGAGCGCGAAGGACGGGTGATCCGCGTGCGTGCCGACTTCGAACGGATGTACGCGCTGATCGAGTTCCTGACCGAGAACTGCTGCGAAGGTGCGTCATGCACCCCCGCCACCCCCGCTGCAGCGTCCGCAGGCAGACCCAGTCCATCCCGCCCTTCCCCGACCGGACCCGTCCCATGACCCAGCGCCGCCTCAACGTCCTGTTCCTTTGCACGGGGAATTCCGCGCGCAGCATCCTCGCCGAGGCCTTGTTGGGCAAGCTGGGTGAAGGACGATTCGAGGCCTACAGTGCCGGCAGCCAACCCAGTGGGCAGGTGCAGCCGATGGCCGCGGACCTGGCCAGGTCCCTGGGCTATCCGGTCGAGCGCCTGCGCAGCAAATCGTGGGACGAGTTCGCCGGGCCCGGCGCGCCGTCGATGGATATCGTCATCACTGTCTGCGACAACGCCGCCGGCGAGGCCTGCCCCGTCTGGCTCGGGCACCCGGCGACCGCCCACTGGGGTGTCCCGGACCCGGCGGCGGTGCAGGGCGACGAAGACACGCGTCGGCAGGCCTACTTGGCTGCGTTCGCCACACTGCGCAGACGGGTCGAGCTGCTGCTCGCCCTTCCGCTGGAGAAGCTGGACCGGCTCGCCATGCAGGCGAAGCTGGGCGAAATCGGGGAGGTCGTCGCCCGATGAGCGCGGATGCCCCCTCGTCGCCCCGTTTGTTGCTGGCGGAGTTCGTTGCCACTGCGGTGTTGCTGGTGGCGGTGGTCGGGTCGGGCATCATGGCAGAGCGGCTGGCGGGCGGGAACGTCGCGCTTGCGCTGCTCGCCAACGCATTGGCCACCGTAGGCGCGCTGTACGTCCTGATCGAGGTCTTCGGTCCGGTCAGCGGTGCGCACATGAACCCCGCCGTCAGCCTCGGCCTAGCGATGGAAGGCCGCATGCCGTGGCGCGCGGTGGCGCCGTACGCCTCCGTGCAATGCGCGGGGGCGATCATCGGCGTCTGGCTGGCGCATGCGATGTTCCAGTCGCCGATCCTGCAGCTGTCGTCCCAAGCGCGCATCGGGAGCGGCCAGGTGCTGGCGGAAGTCGTCGCCACGGCGGGCCTGCTGCTCGTGGTCCTGCGTGCGCCCCCGTACCGCGTGGCTCCGATGGTTGCCGCGTACATCGGCGCGGCGTACTGGTTTACAGCGTCGACGTCCTTCGCCAACCCGGCGGTCACGCTCGGACGGTTGTTCACCGACAGTTTCTCAGGGATCGCGCCCCCGAGCGCGCCAGGCTTCCTGATTGGGCAGGGACTGGGCGTGATGGCTGCCCTCCTGCTCCACCGCATCCTCGGACCTGCCCCGGCCGCGGAGCGGGCCGCGGCGCCCGCGATTGCCGACTCGCGCTGAGTCTAGACGTGCTCGGGGCCGGCGCCGCAGGCATTGCCTGTTCGCTTGGAGCGCAGGGGGCACCGATGCATGATGGGGCGATAATGCATGGATGTTACGGTTGGCAAGGACGTACGGGGGGAAGGAATGAACGCTTCGGCGAGTGACCGAATGGAAGTCGTGCCCGACGGCGAGAGCTTGGCCGGTGCGCTGCTGCGTGCCATCACGCCGGAAGAGGTGGCGCGCATCCTGCTGGAGGCCGGGGGAGCGGCTGCCGCCGGTGCCTCTGTGGCCTGGTCCGCGCACTGGCCATTCTCGATCGAAACGTTCCCGCCCGCGGTGCCTGGCGAAGTACTCCGGGAGCTTCGTGACGCTGTCGGCGACCGCCGGGCCGGTCTTGTGGCTTCGCCGAATGTCCACGTCATGCACGACGATGGCGATGCCCGCGTCGCGGCGGTGCATTGCCCGGCGGGCTGCCCCTCGCCCGGGCACGGTGTCCTGGCGTTGACCTCGCTTCGCATGGAGGAGGTCCTGTCGATCCAGCATCTGCAGGGCACCATCGAACAGCTCGAGCAGGCGGAGCTGCTGCAACGCTCGCTCTACGCCATCGCCGACATGGCCGGCTCCGACCATGAAATGCCGGAAATGCTGCGTGGGCTGCATCGCATCGTTTCGGAGCTGATGTACGCGGAGAATTTCTACATCGCGCTCTACGACAGCCAGCGCGACACGCTGAACTTCATCTACTTCGTTGACACGGTCGATACCGACGGCCCCCAGCCCGGGGAGGACGTGCCGCTGTCGGTGCTCGAGCGTGGCCTGACCTGGTACCTGATCCGGGAGGGCAAGCCCTTGATGGGAAACGACGACGAGCTGCGTGCCCAGGTGCCCGGGCCGGTCAACTGGCAAGGCGCCGACAGCAGCGACTGGCTCGGCGTCCCGATGTTGCGCGATGGCAAGGTGCGCGGCGCCCTGGTGGTGCAGAGTTACGTCGAGGGCACCCGTTACACGGTGGCCGAGATGAGCCTGCTGGCGTTCGTGGCGGAGCACATCCTCACCGCGCTGGAGCGAAAGCAGGGCCGCGACGAACTCGAGCGCCATGTCGCGGAACGAACCGCCCAACTGGCGGAGGCGAACCGGGAACTCCGCCACGAGGTCGCCGAGCGCAAGCGCGGCGAGCGGCTCCAGGCCACGCTCTACCGCATCGCGGCGCTTGCCGGACTGGACGAGTCGCGCGAGCACTTCTACCGCCACGTGCACGACAGCGTCGGTGAGCTGATCAATGCACGCAACTTCTTCATCGCGCTGCTCTCGGAAGACGGGGAAGAGGTCACCTTCCCTTACGTCCGGGACGAGTTCGAGCGCAATTGGGGGGCGCGGCGACGCGGCCGCGGCCTGACTGAATTCGTCCTCAGGACGGGCAAGGCGCAACTGGTCGACCTGGAGCGTTCGCGTGAACTTTTGCGCACCGGCGACATCGATTCGGCGATGGTCGGGACGCCAACGAAGGTGTGGCTTGGCGTGCCCCTGTTCGACAGCAACCGTGCGATCGGCGTCGTCGCCGTGCAGGACTACGAGAGCGACGAAGGTTACGACGACCGGGACGTCGAGCTGTTGACGTTCGCGTCCCACCAGATCTCGAGCAGCCTGCAGCGGCATCGCGCCGCCGAACAGCTGCGCCTGGCCAATGTCGAGCTCGAGCGGCGCGTCGAGGAGCGCACGGTGGAATTGCGGGCCGAGATCGCGGTGCGCGAGCAGGTCGAAGCCAAGCTCCAGCACCAGGTCATGCATGACGCACTCACGGGTCTCCCGAACCGCAGCTACCTCCGCGACCACCTGGACCGGGCCCTGTCCACGCTGGCACGGGATCCGCTCAAGGGATTCGCGCTGCTTTACGTCGATGTCGACCGGTTCAAGGTCATCAACGACAGCCTCGGCCACCTCGCCGGCGACGCGGTGCTGAAGCAAGTCGCGCTCCGCATGGGGCAGTGCGTCCGGGGGCCAGACATCGTTTCGCGGCTGGCGGGCGACGAATTCGCGATCCTGTTGCAGGGCGAGCCCATGCCCGAGATCGCGACGAAGGTGGCCCGTCGCGTGCTCGATGCCTTCGAGGCGCCGCTGGAAGTGAGCGGGCGGTCGCTGCAGGTCTCCACCAGCGTCGGCATCGCCGTCGTCGACGGCCATTACACCGCCGCCGACCAGATCCTGCACGACGCGGACATCGCCCTGTACCGCGCGAAGCAGGCCGGGCGCAGCCGGTTCGAGCTGTTCGACGAAGTCATGCAGCGCAACGCGATGGACGTGCTGGACCTGGAGCAGGGCTTGCGGGACGCGCTGGTCCGCGACGAGTTCGAGCCCTGTTTCCAGCCGCTGGTTCGCCTCGACGATGGCTCCACGTTGGGCTACGAAGCCTTGCTGCGCTGGCGGCATCCGCAGCGCGGCCTGCTTGCACCCGGCGACTTCCTCGACGTGGCCGAGGACAGCGGCCTGATCGAGGCCATCGATTGGCGCATGTTCCACCATGCGCTTGCCGCTAGCCGCGAGCTGGTCGGGACCGACCGCTACGTCACGCTCAACGTGTCGCCCCGCCTGTTCCAGCGCGAGGATTTCGACGTGCGCATGCTCGCGCTGACGTCGGAGCTGGATTTCGATCCCGCGCGCCTGAGGCTGGAAGTCACCGAAGGTACCTTGCTCAACGACCCCGAAGCGGTGGTCGCCGTGCTGCACCGCTTGCGCGAGGCCAACATCGAGGCGGCGCTGGACGACTTCGGCACCGGTTACTCGTCGCTGGGCCACGTCCACCGGTTCCCGCTGAAGATGATCAAGATCGATCGCAGCTTCGTCACCCCGTTCGCGGGCAGCCCCATCGAGATGCGCAGCAGCGCGGTGATCGAGGCGATCCTCGCCCTGGGCAAGGCCTTGGGCGTGGAAATCGTGGCCGAGGGCATCGAGACGGAGGCGCAGCGCACGACCCTGCTCGGCATGGGTTGCGAGTTGGGGCAGGGCTACCTGTTCGGCAGGCCTGCGCCGGCCAGCCACTGGCTGGCATCCCGCTAGGCGCCTGGTCGGCCAAGGGGAGGGGGAGGCGAACGGGGCGCCCGGCTCCTGTGTCGGGCGCCGGTGCGGCCTTGCCGGCTTCCCGCAGCGTGGGGGACGGCGGTGTCCGCCTGCGTGGCAGGTAGCGTGGGCAGGGCGTTGGCGCACGCGCGTTCGAGCCCCGCCCGCGCAGTGCCGTCGTACCAGCGCACGATCGGCGTGCCCGACGCACGGACGAGGTCGCGGACGGCGTCGTGCGCCGCGTTGCGGCTCTGGGCACTGACGAAGTACTCGTGCATGCCGGCGCGTTCGCGAGGCGTCAGCCGGAGGGTGTCGCCCGTGCGCATGGTGGAAACCAGGTAGCACGACTCCACCAGCGACGCCTGGTACTCGTCGTCCCGTCGGCTGGGTCGCCGCGCGCCGCCGCCGCGTGCCGAGAGCGCATGCCGCATTTCATGCAATGCCGTGGAGAGGGCCTTGCCGACGCCGACCGAGAGTGGCGTTGGCGCATCGGGGACGGCCACGAGCACGTCGACGATCGTCGCGCGGGCCACGGGGTGCGAACGCCGCCAGGTGGTGCGATGGCGGGTATCGACCAGGGTCAGGATGATCCTCGCGCGCGGCTGCCCGGGCGGACGCATGCGTTGCAGCCACTGCAGGGCCGTGTCGAGTTCCGGCGCGAAGTCGGGTGCCTGCGCGTCGAGCTTCGCCGCCGTCTCGAGGTCGGCGTGCAGTTCGATGGCGGCACCGGAAAGGCGGCGCGTGGTGACGTGGCGCGTGCGCAAAGAGCCATCCCGGGCGGGCATGCCCATGTTGACCTTGCTGAGCGTTTCCACCCGCGTCCCGAGCAGGCGGACGCCCCACGAATCTTCGGTGGTGCGTTCCGGACGCCGGGCGTCGGTGGGCGGGACGGAGCCCAGGGCCGCGAGCAGTACGATCGACCATGCGTGAAGGCGAATATGCAACTAGGGCGCGTCCCGGGGCGGGGCCGCCATCATTGCGCCTGCGTCCTAAAGCCAGCTTGAACGACCCTGCATTTCACGCTGCGTGGGCGCGATCCGATCGACACTGCGCACCTGGACGACTGGAAAACCGGAGCGAGCCATGGCGGTCTGTGACGTATGCGGCAACGACTACGACAAGGCGTTCACCGTGACGACCCCGGACAGGACGGGGACTTACGACTCATTCGAATGCGCCATCCATGCACTGGCGCCCCGCTGCACGCATTGCAAGTGCACGATCATCGGGCACGGCAGCGAGCACGACGGCATCTTCTACTGCTGCGCGCATTGCGCGAAGCAGGCCGGGGTGAGAGGACTCGACGACCGGGTGTAAACGCGTGAACGGGGGCGCTTGCCTCCCGCGATCCAAGCCTTAGCGCGTACCAGCGCTAGCTCCTGCATGCTCGCTGTCAACCATGGCGTTCGATGACCCTCCTGGTCTCCTCGAGATAGGCAGCGCCGAACAGGTTGAGGTGGTTGAGCAGGTGGTAGAGGTTGTAGATCGGAGCGCGCCGCCGCCAACCCGGGTCCAGGCGGGCCGCTTCGGCGTAGGCGGCGAAGAAGGCCTCCGGCGGTGTCCCGAACAAGTGCAACATCGCCAGTTCCGCCTCGGCCCATCCGTAATGGACGGCGCCCGCGTCGATCAGTGCCGGGTCGCCATCACTGCAGGCATGCAGGTTTCCCTGCCACAAGTCGCCGTGCAGCAACACCGGTGGTTGTGGCGGGATCAGTGCATCGAGACGCCGGCAGATCGAATCGACGCGCACCATGTCCCGGCCGCTCAACCGCCCGGCATCGAAGGCACGCTTGGCCTGCGGCAACAGCCGTCGCTGCGCGAAGAAACGGTGGCCATCCCTGTCGCGGGCGTTGTCCTGCGGCGAATCCCCACACCAGCCATCGGCTTCGAACCCGAACGCCTCGCCGAGGCAGGCGTGCTGCCTCGCCAGGCCGATTGCCGCATTGGCATGGAACGCCGATCCGGGCGTTCCCACGCCCAGGTCCTCCAACACGATATGGTCCACGCCGACCGAAAACACTTCCGGTACCCGGAGGCCTTTCGACCGACGCAGCGCGTCAAGGCCCAGTGCCTCCGCGGCGAAGAAAGCCGGCGGCATGTCGCGCCGGCGCTTGGCGATGGCGGCCCGACCCCCCGCCCACTCCAGTCGATGGAAGCCGTCGGCGTCCGGCATCGCGCGCGAGGAGGCCTCGGTCATTAGGGCAGCGCCGTCAGTCGATGGGGTCCACGAGCACGGTCTCCATCGGCCCGGTGCCGTGGAGATGCAGTTCCGTGGGCTCGTCGAACCACTCGTCATGCACCGTGCCGGCCGGAATGAAGATACCCGCCGGCATCGACGTCCCACGCCTGCGTGCGGTCCACCCGCTTGGAGAAGGCGATGTTCGAAACGCCGCGGATGACCACGGCATTGGGGTCCACGGAGTGGGTATGGGGCGGCGCGGAATATCCAGTCGGGAAGACGACGCGGCTCGATAACGGACGACATGCTTTCGCGCCTCCGTGCAGGGGCAGGCGCATCACGCCGCCAACGAAGTTCGCGCCGTCCCGGCCGAGCGCGCCTTGCGCCCCGGCGATGGCCGTGGGCTCGGATGCGATCCCGGGGCCTGCCACCGCGGCCAGGAGCAGGGCGAGGATCACGGGGATCGCATGCGCCATGGGTGCCTCCCGGCGGTGCAAAAGCACCGGGTGCCGCAGGAATGTTGGTGCCGAAGGTGGGACTCGAACCCACACGCTTTTAAGGGCGGCGGATTTTGAGTCCGCTGCGTCTACCGATTCCGCCACTTCGGCGCGGGCGGGGATTATAGCTTGCCGTCGGACCGCGGTGCTGCGCCGGGGACCGTGGCATGGCCCGGCGCGCACGCCTTGCCGGAGGCGCCCGCAGCACTAACGTCCGATGCGGTTCGACGTCGGCAATCGGGGCCCGGGCCGTGCGCGCGCTCCACTATCGGACTCGCTTGCAGGGTCGGGGTCAGGCGGCCTCGTCGGTAGGCAGCTGGCTGTCCTGGCGCACGTGCCACTCGCCGGACTGCGGCTGGAACTTGCTGCAGCAATCCATGGGCGCCTTGTAGATGTGAAGCGAGACGGCCACGGTGTCCGGGCTGGTATTGCGGATGGTGTGGTACTCGTGCGGCGGGATCAGGCTGCCGGCGCTGCCCGGGCCGGCATGGATGCCGCCGGCGGGGCGGAAGCGGAAACGTTCGCCATCCTGCTCGAGCAGTTCGTAATGCGTGATCTCGAGTTCGCCATCCCACACGCCTTCGACGCACCAGAGGCCGGAATGATCGTGGATCGGCGTGCCCTGGCCGGGACCCCAGGTCATGGCGACGACGCTGTAACCGTGGTCCGGGCTTCGGTACAGCTCGCGCCGCGCGTAGTGGTCGACGATGGGCTCGTGGACGCATTCGGGAAGTTCGACCTCGGGATCACGGATCATCGCGCACAGGCAGCTGCGCAACGCGCAGGTGACGGCCTGGTCGTCGCCCAGCGCCACCGCGGCATCGATGCCGGCGACGAACTTCTCGTGGCCGGGAAAGGCGACATTCGGAACGCAGGGGTCGAACTCGGGGCGCGGAGGACTCATGCGGGGCATTTTACGCCTTGCCGCCGGAGCTTGTTGGGGCCTGGCATGCCCCTGGGCGGACGCGTCGGCCAGCCCGGCTTGTGCGCAGGCAAGGCGGGCTGCACGCCAGCCGGAAACCTAGAGTGCGGACAGGAACCCGGCCACGGCGGGCCCGAAGCGGTCGATGTCCACCAGGAAGGCATCGTGGCCCTGTGGAGACTCCAGCGGCAGGAAGTGGGCTTCGGCGCCGCCGGCGCGCAAGCCGTCGGCGATCTGCCGTTGCTGCTGCAGCGGGAACAGTATGTCGGTGTGCACGCCGATGGCCAGCGCGCGTCCGACGCGGAGGTTCGCAAGCCCCTGGTCGGTGGTGCCATGGCAGGACTCGCCGAGGTCGTACCAGTCCATGGAGCGGCTCAGGTACAGGTAGCAATTGGGGTCGAAGTTGCGCACGAAGCGGCGGGCGTGGGCTTCCAGGTAGCTTTCGACCTCGAACTCCAGCCCGAAGGGGTCTTCGTCGTCACGCCGGTCCGAGTCCAGGCGGACCCGGCCGAAGCGGCCATCCCACTCCAGGGCCGACCGGTAGGTGATCACGCCCAGCTTGCGCGCCATGCGCATGCCGGACTCCGGGTAATGGTCGTCGTCGTAACAGCCGTCGTTCCATTGCGGGTCGAGGCGGATGGCCTCGCGCTGCAGCGAGCGGATGGCGATGGAGAACGGCAACGCACGCGCCGCGCCGGAGATGTTGACGTGGCTGGCGGCCAGGCCGGGATGGCGATCGAGGAAGGCGAGCGCGGCCATGCCACCCATGGAGTTGCCGACCAGGCAGGCGATGCGGTCGATCCCGAGCGACTGGACCACCGCGTGTGCGGCGTCGGCGACGTCTTCGATGGACAGCTCAGGAAACCCGAGGCGGTAGGGCTGGCCCGTGGCGGGATCGATCGATGCCGGGCCGGTCGAGCCCTTGCAGCTGCCCAGGGTGTTCACGCAGACCACGTACCAGCGATCGGTGTCGATTGGCTTGCCCGGTCCGAGCATGGCTTCCCACCAGCCCGGCTCCGGATTGGCTGCATTGGAGGCGGCATGCGCATCCGGCGACAGTCCCGTCAGGACGAGGATGGTGTTGTCTCGCGCCGCGTTGGGCGCGCCCCAGGTTTCGTAGGCGACCCGTGCGCCTTTCAACGCACCGCCGCGCTTCATCGGGAACGACGAGGGCAGGTCGACGAAGCGGGTGCCGGGCGGGATGAATTCGGTCATGTGCGGCAAGTCTAGCCCGTGGTGCAAGCCCGGTCGCGGCCCACTGCCTGCACGCTATTCGCCCAGGACGATGGACACCGGCTCGGCCACGGGCAGGGTGATCCGGATGGGGCTGGACTCCAGGTCTCCTTCGCCACGCGCGGCATCGCCGCTGAGGGACAGGCGTGCCACCAGCTCCACCGCGTCGAGGTCGGAAAGTTTCCGGGTCGGCATCGGGCTGTCGCCATCGTCGAGCGTGATGTCCAGCGGGAGGTCGCGCACGGCGTGGCGTTCGACGGCGACCGGCATCGGCGGGCCGCCGGGGATCCGTGCGATGACGAAGACGCTGGCGTTGCCATCGGGCCGGATCCGCGACGCGAGTCCGGGCTCCAGGGACACGCGTACGCGGACAGTGCCTTTCGACGTTTCCGGCGCGGTCGGCTCCTGCGAGGGCATCGGCGGCAACCCTGCGTCCTTGCGAGCGGCATCGATCTGCGTGCGCAAGCTGGCGGCGGTCTTCTCGTCCACCTGCGCCAGCAACGGCGTCCAGGTGTCGGCGGCGCCTGCACCGTCGCCGGCCTGTCGTTGCGCGATGCCGAGGAACCAGCGTGCGCGCTGGTGCGATGGCGTGCGCGCGAGCACCTCGCGCAGCAGGGCGATGGACTCGGCGTCGAAGCGACGCGCCGGATCGGCGAGCGCGCTGGCCTCGGCGAACTCCACCTGGATGTCGTCGTCGTCCGGTGCGAGGGCAGCCGCGCGCGCGAAGGCGTCGCGCGATTTCGCGGGCTGTTGCCGCTGGGCATAGGCGCGCCCGAGCAGGCGCCAGCCTTCGACCTGGCGGGGGTCGCGCTGCAATCCCGCCTCGAGATCGGCGAGGGCTTCGTCCAGCGTTTGCGGCGCGCTGCGCGGGGAAGGGACCAGGCTGGCGGGCGATCCGACCAGGGCATAGAGGCCGACCGCGAGCAAGGGGATCACCACCACGACACCCGCGAACTGCCGTGGCGACGACCTGCGCAAAGGCCACGCCAGCAGCACCGCCACCACGAGGCCGAGGGCGACGGCCAGTGCGCCGAATGCCACGGTCGGCGTCACGGGCTCACCATTCCTGCGAGTCGTCGCGTGGCACGGCCGGGCCGGCGGCGTGCCGGCGGACGATGGCGAAGATCACCCCCGCGCCCGCGAGCAGGAGCAGCAACGGTCCGAACCAGAGCGCCCAGGTCCGGGACTCGACCCGCGGGCGGTACAGCACGAAGTCGCCATAGCGCGCAACGAGGAACTGCTTCACCTCGCGGTCGTCCTTGCCCTGGCGCATCAGCGCCAACACTTCGCGACGCAGCTCGTGCGCGATCAGCGCGTCGGAGTCGGCGAGCGACTGGTTCTGGCACATCACGCAGCGCAACTCGGCGACCAGCGCCCGGAAGCGGGCCTCCTCGCCGGCATCGGCGAACTTCAATGGCGCCGCGTCCTGTCCGGCTTGCGCCAGCACCGTGGCCGGAAGCAGGGCGAGCAACACCGCCAGCAGAAAACGCTTCATCGGGGGCGCTCGAGGCTTTCGAGCGCGGGCAACAGTCCGCGCTCGATGTCATCGTCGTCCATCGGGCCGACGTGCTTCCAGCGCACGATGCCGTTGCCGTCGACGAGGAAGGTTTCCGGCGCGCCGTACACGCCCCAGTCGATGGCCGTGCGGCCTTCGATGTCCGCGACCACCGCCCAGTACGGGTTGCCGAACTGCTCGAGCCAGCGCAAGGCATCGGCGCGTTCGTCCTTCCAGTCGTAGCCGACGACCCGCACGCGCTTGGTCTCGGCGAAGCGCGTCAGGACCGGGTGTTCGGTCCTGCATTCGGGGCACCAGCTGCCCCAGACGTTCAGCACGTAGGGCGCGCCGCGCAGGTCTTCGGACGACAACCGCCGGTCGGGTTCGTGCAGCAGCGGCAGCGACCAGGCCGGTGCGGCCTTGCCGATCAGGGGCGAGGGCAGGGCGTCGCGATCGCCGCGTCCGCTCAGCCAGACGCCGGCGGACAGCAACGCGACCAGCGCGGCGAACGCGAGCAGGGGGAGCCAGCGACCCGGCCTCATGCGCCGACGCCTGCGGGTTCGGGTTCATCGCGGGTTACGGCCGCACGGCGGAACCGCCGGTCGGTCGCGGTCACGAACGCGCCCAGTGCCATCAGCAGCGCCCCCGCCCAGATCCAGCGCACGAACGGTTTCACGTGCACACGAACCGCCCACGCATCGTCGCCCAGCGATTCGCCGAGCGCGACGTACACGTCACGCAAGGCGCCCGGCTGGATCGCCGCCTCGGTCATGACCTGCCCACCGGCCGCGTAAGCGCGTTTCTCGGGATGCAATGCCACGGTGCTTCCGTCGTTGCCATGCAGCAACACGGTACCGCGATCGGCGAGATAGTTGGGACCCTGGACGCGTTCGACGCCCTCGAAGCTGAAGCGGTCGCGCCCCAGCTGCAGTGTCTCTCCCGGGCGCATCGCGATCTCCCGTTGCAGGCTGAGTCCTTCGACCATCAGCGCGCCGACCAGGAAGACCGCGATCCCGGCGTGCGCCAGCGTCATGCCGAGCATCTCAGCCGTGAAGCGACTGCTGCCGCGCAGGCGCGACCAGGCGAAGCGCGCGGTACCGGCCGCGACCCAGACCGCGCCCAGCACGGCGGCACCGACCTTCCAGGCGCCTTGCGGGGCCAGGAAGAACGCCGCCGCGCCCACGCCGATCGCCAGTCCCGCCCACGGCACCAGCAAGGCCATCGGTTTCGACGCGTCCTCCCGCTGCCAGCGCGTCAGGGGGCCGAACGGGAGCAGGAGCACGAGCGGTGCCATCAGCAGCATGAACAGCAGCGAGAAGTAGGGAGGCCCGACCGAGATCTTCCCGAGCGCCAGCGCATCGGCCAGCAGCGGGTACAGCGTGCCCAGCAGCACCATGGCGCAGGCGGCGACGAGCAGCAGGTTGTTGGCCAGCAGGAGGGTCTCGCGCGACGCGGGGGCGAACGGCTTTCCCTGGTCCGGCGAGGGGGTGCGGAGCGCGTAAAGGACCAGGGATCCGCCCACCACGAGCCCGAGGAAGACCAGGATGAACAAGCCGCGGGCCGGATCGGCGGCGAAGGCATGCACGCTCGTCAGTACCCCTGAGCGCACCAGGAAGGCGCCCAGCAGCGACAGCGAAAAGGTGGCGATCGCTAGCAGCAGCGTCCAGCCGCGGAAGCTGCCGCGTTTTTCCGTCACGGCCTGGGAATGCAGCAGCGCGGCACCGGCCAGCCACGGCATGAAGCTGGCGTTTTCCACCGGGTCCCAGAACCACCAACCGCCCCAGCCGAGCTCGTAGTACGCCCACCAGGACCCCAGCGCGATGCCAATGGTCAGGAAGCCCCAGGCGACATTGGTCCACGGCCGGGTCCAGCGCAACCAGCGTGCATCGACCCGGCCGTCGAGCAGGGCCGCGATGGCGAACGCGAACGGCACCACGAAGCCGACGTAGCCCATGTAAAGCATCGGCGGATGGATGATCAGTCCGGGGTCCTGCAGCAGGGGATTGAGGTCGCGGCCTTCGGCGACCGCCGGAATCAGCCGCGCGAAAGGGTTGCTGGTGAAGATCAGGAACGCGAGGAAGCCGACGGCCACCAGTCCGATGACGCCGAGCACGCGCGCCACCACCTGCTCCGGGAGCGACCGGGAGAACGATGCGACGGCGGCCCCCCAGCCGGCGACGATCAGCGCCCACAGGAGCAGGGAGCCCTCGTGCGCGCCCCAGACGGCCGAGAACCGGTACTGCAGCGGCAGCAGGGAGTTGGAATTCTCGGCGACGTACCGGACCGAGAAATCCTGGGTGACGAAGGCCGTGGTGAGCAGGGCGAACGCCACCGCGACCAGCAGCACCTGCAGGTAGGCAGCAGGGCGGGCGACCGACATCCACGCGGCATTGCGACCCACGCCCGGTGCCCCTCGTGCCGGGTGCGCGCCGAACAGCGGCAGCACGGCCTGCATCACCGCGGCAAGCAGCGCCAGGACGAGGCTGACTTGGCCAAGCTCAGGCAGCATCACGGCGCCCAACGCATGTGGTGCGTGGCAGGAAGGACGAGACGGGAGGCTGGAAGGAGCGGCGGCGGGGATCGACGGGTGCCGACGCGCCCGGAGCGCTGGCATTGGTGGCGATGCGCGCACGGCGTCGAACCACCACGGCGCGTCGCGTCGCCACCCGCTCCGTGGCCTTCCCGACCTGCCATTTCCCGGGCGGCGGAAGCGGGATTGCGTCGCGGGCGCTCAAGGCGTCGCCGACCCGTCATTTCCGACCCCGCCTTCTGTCGGCGTTTCGACCCCATGTTTCTGGTGCGCCAACCCCATCTTGTCGGCGACTTCCCTGGGCACGTAGGTTTCGTCGTGCTTGGCCAGCACCTGCTCGGCGACGAACACATCGCCCTGCATCCGCCCGGTCGCGACCACGGCCTGCTTCTCGCGGAACAGGTCGGGCAGGATGCCGGTGTAGACCACGGGCAGTTCGGCGTCGCCGTCGGTCACCCGGAAACCGGCCTGCATCGAGCCGGGTTGGCGCTGGAACGAACCGGCGGCCACCATGCCGCCCAGCCGGAAGCGTGCCTCGCCGCTGCGTACCCCCGCACCGGCCGTCCCGCGCAACACCTCGGCCGGCGTGTAGAGGTATTCGAAGTTCCGCTGCATGGCCAGGACCACCAGCGTCGCCGCCAGGACGGCCGCGACGAGCAGGGCCAGCACCAGCCAAAGGCGTCGGCGACGGGTCGGGTTCATCGCTGCAATCCTCCCGCCAACGGTTGTTTCGCCGTTGCACGGCGCGCCGCTTCGCGACGGGCTGCGCGGCGCAGCTGCGCCATGCGCAGGCGCGGCGCGACGTAGTCCCATGCCAGCACGGCCGCGAAGACCGCATAGGCGGCGAGCACGTATTCCCGGTAGGTCATCGCGTCGTCCCTGCCGGGCGCAAGACCCAGTCCTTGCCCGCTTCGCGCGCGAGGTTGTCGGCGCGGGCGCGCGCCAGCAGCGAGCCTACGAACCAGAGCTTGGTGCCCACCAGCATCCAGACCAGCGGCGGGACCATGCTGGCATCGATGCTCGATTCGCCCAGCAGGCGAATGGTCTGCCCCTGGTGCAGCGAGTTCCACCACACCACCGAGTAGCGGATCACGGGCAGCAACACAACGCCCACGATCGCCAGCAGGCTGGCGGCACGCGCGGCGGCGCGACGGTCGTCGATCGCGTGGTACAGGCCGATCACGCCGAGGTACAGGAACAGCAGGATCAGTTCGCTGGTCAACCGGGGATCCCAGTCCCACCAGGTGCCCCACATCGGCTTGCCCCAGATCGAGCCGGTGGCGAGGGTGATGAGGGTAAACGCCGCGCCGATGGGCGCGCACGCCATCGCCAGGATCTCGCAGAGCTTGATCCGCCAGACCAGTGCGATCGCGGCGTACAGGGCCATCAGCGCGAATACGAACAGGCTCATCCAGGCGCTGGGGACGTGGATGTAGAGGATGCGGAAGCTGTCGCCCTGCTGGTAGTCGGGCGGCACCACGAACAACGCGCCATACAGGCCCACGCCCATCGTCGCGATGGCGAGCACGAACGCCCACGGCGACCAGCGCGCCGCGAAGCGGTCGAAGGTGGGCGGCGAACCGAGTTGATGGAACCAGCGAAGGACAGGATTCATTTCTTCTTTCCCCTCTTCCGCAGGTGGAGAGGGCCGGGGAGGGTGGCGTGCCCGCGCGGGCGTCGCCGGGGTCAAGGCGTTGGCGCGCGATCCGTGGCGTTCAATCCAGCGCGATCCGGATCGCGGCGGCAGCGGCAAGCGGCGCCAGCACCACCGACAGCACCAGTCCGGCGGCGAGCATGAGCAGGCCGCCGACAGGATCCAGGCCTTGCGCGCTGGCGGCGACGCTCCCTGCGCCGAACACCAGCACCGGCACGTACAACGGCAGCGCCAGCAGGGCGACAAGGATACCGGAACGGCGCATCCCCACGGTCAGGGCGGCGACGACGGCACCCAGCAAGGACAGCAGCGGCGTGCCCAGCGCCAGCGAAGCCAGCAGCACGGGCCACTGGCCGCGCGGTACCTGCAGCAGCTCGGCGAGGACTGGCGTGGCCAGCAGCAGGGGCACGGCCGTGGTCGCCCAGTGGGTGAACACGCGGACGCCGACCAGCCAGGCCAGTGGCACCGGCGCCAGCAGCCATTGCTCGAGCGAGCCGTCCTCAGCGTCGCCCCGGAACAGGCTGTCGAGCGCGAGCAGGCCGGAGAGCAGCACCGCCACCCAGATGGCGCCGCCACCGACCCGCGCCAGCAGCTGCGCGTCGCTGCCCAGCGCCAGGGCGAACAGGACGAGTACCAGCAAGGCGAACAACGCCGGCTGCAACGCGTCGCCCCGGCGGCGCCAGAGCAGGCGAAGGTCGCGGGCGACGAGGGCGCGCGCGGCCCTTGGCAGGGACGCGTGCGTCATCGCGGGCTCTCCCGGAACGCCCGGGATCGCGGGCCCGATCCTGGCGGCCGGTCGCCGAAAAGGATGGCAAGGCGGCCCGTGGGTTCGAGGCCGCGCCTCCAACCCGTCATGCCGGCCGCTCCAGGGGCAGCAACCGCGTGCGCACCGGAGGAGCGGCATAGGCCCCATGGGTGGTGACCAGTGCCGCGCCTCCGTCGCGCAGGTGCGCCTGCACCATCCGGTTGACGAGTTCGATGCCTTCCAGGTCGAGGTTGGCGTAGGGCTCGTCGAGCAGCCAGAGCGGGGCCGGCGACAGCCAGAGCCGGGCGAGCGACAAACGCTTCTTCTGCCCGGCGGACAATTGGCGGGCCAGGGCGTCCTCGTAGCCGGCCATGCCGACGATGCCCAGGGCGCCTTCGGCCGATTGCGTCGGCCGCCGGCCATGGAGGCCACAGAGGAAGCGCAGGTTTTCCAGCGCGCTGAGGTCCGCCTTCAGCGCCGGGAGGTGGCCGAGGTAGGCCATGGCCTGGGCTCGCAGCGCGCGGCGCGCCAACTGACCGTCGATGGCGATCTCGCCGGCATCCGGGCGCAACAGGCCCGCCAAGGCCCGCAGCAGGGTGGTCTTGCCAGCGCCGTTGTCGCCCTGCACCAGCAGGGTTTCGCCGCGATCGACGGTGAAGTCCAGGGGGCCGAACACCGGCTCGTCGTTGCGCGTGAATCGCAGGCCGCGGGCGGCGAGCAGGGGCGGGTGCGTCGGGGTATCAGGCATCTGCGGACTTCGGTCGCGGTGGCGACCATCGGGCCGTCATTTTAGTGCCTGGGGCTCCGCGCCGTTCAGGCGCCGATCCAGTCCAGCCACGCAACGTTCGAGAACCCGGGCGGGCAACGCGCAGCCATGCGCAGGCGCACGGGTTCGCCCGTCCGCCACCAGAGCGAGCCCAGTTGCCCGAACTGTTGGACCAGCGCGTCGAACTCGGTCAGTTCCATGCCCGACACGAGCCAGCTGGGTTCCCGCCAGGTGCGATTGGGCGCCGACGCAAAGGCGGGGCGGAAGGGCTTGCCTGCCTCCAGCAAGCAGGCTTGCAGGGCCTCGTCGGCTTCGCGGTTCAGGGCCTCGGCTCGCGGGATGGACCATGGATCCCAGCCGGACAGGAACCCGTGGCAGCGCGCGCCAGGCTCCACGCGTTCCAGCTCCGGCGCGGGCTGGCCGATATGGAGGTGGTGCCAACGGCCGTCGCACTGCCAGCGGTAATCCGCGCTCAGGTAGGCCTTGGTCAACTCGGCGAGTCTGCCGTCGGGGAGTGCGCGGGCGGGCGTCAGCATGGCGCAAGGTGTAACCCATCCGCGATGGTCCGTAAACTGCATGGTTCAACTTTCGTGACGTCGCGGGGATTCCGATGCTGCAGACCAAGCTGCCCAAAGTCGGCACCACCATCTTCGCGGTGATGTCGCAGCTCGCCTCGGAACACGGCGCGGTCAACCTCGGCCAGGGTTTCCCCGACTTCGCGCCCCCGTCCCGCCTGCTCGATGCCGTGGAGCGGGCGCTGCGGTCCGGCCATAACCAGTACGCGCCGATGACCGGGATCCCGGCGCTGAGGCAGGCGATCGCCGCCAAGACCGAGCGGGTCTACGGCCATCGCCCGGATGCCGACGCCGAGATTACCGTCACCAGTGGCGCGACGGAGGCGATCTTCGACGCCGTGCACGCGGTGGTGCGCGCGGGCGACGAGGTCGTCGTGCTGGATCCTGCCTACGATTGCTACGACCCGGCGATCGAGCTGGCCGGCGGCCGTGCCGTCCACGTGCCGCTGGATCCACGGACCTTCGCGCCGGACTGGGAACGGGTGCGCCAGGCCATCGGCCCCAGGACCCGGATGCTGATGATCAACTCGCCGCACAATCCGTCCGGCGCGATGCTCACTGCCGCGGACATGGCCACCCTGGCCGCGCTGCTGCGGGACACGGACATCGTGCTGCTTTCCGACGAGGTCTACGAGCACATCGTGTTCGACGGCGCGCGGCACGAGTCGGTGCTGCGCTACCCGGAGCTGCGCGAGCGGGCGTACGTGGTCTCCAGCTTCGGCAAGACCTACCACTGCACCGGCTGGAAGATCGGCTACTGCGTGGCGCCACCCGCGCTGTCGGCCGAATTCCGCAAGGTCCACCAGTACAACGTCTTCTGCACCTTCAACCCGGCGCAGCATGCCTTCGCGGAAATGATCGAGGCCGAGCCGGAGCATTACGAACAGCTGGGCGCGTTCTACGAGGAAAAGCGCGACCGATTCCGGGAGCAATTGCTGCAGACCCGGCTGGAGCCGCTGCCGGTGCCGGGCGGCTACTTCCAGCTGGTCGACTATTCGGCGGTCAGCGACCTGGACGACAACGCGTTTTGCCGCTGGCTGACCATCGAACACGGCGTCTGCGCGATCCCGCTGTCGCCGTTCTACGACGCCCCGCCGCCCGGCCAGCGCCTGGCGAGACTGTGCTTCGCCAAGAACCCGGAAACGCTGGACGCCGCGATCTCACGGTTGCAGAAGCTCTAGGAGCCGCGCCGCCAATGCTCCTTCCCTCGCGAGCGCGGGAAGACCAGGGCAGGGTGCATGCGCGTCGATGGCCCGGACCCTGGTGCCGGGAGGAGCAGCCCTGCCTGGGTGGAGCGCGCGGAACGATCCCCGGGTATTGCAGCACCAGCGCCAATGCGACGGTCCGTCCCGCGGATCGCGGCGCGCCAGGCGGTCCGCCTGTCCTCGGGGCGAAGTCGCTGCGGACGCCGCATGCCCTGCGGCACAATGCCGGCATGGACGACCTCCGCATCTCACTGGTCCAGGGCGCCACGCGCTGGCACGACCCGGACGGCAATCGCGCCTATTACGGCGAGCTGGTGGCGCCGCTGCGTGGCACGACCGACCTGGTCCTGCTGCCCGAGACCTTCACCAGCGGTTTTTCCAACGACGCCATCGATCGCGCCGAGACCATGGACGGGCCGACGGTGGCGTGGATGCGCGAGCAGGCGCGGCAACTCGAGGCCGCGATCACCGGTAGCGTGCAGATTCGCGACGACCGGGCGAACAGGTCGGGGGTCTTCAACCGCATGCTCTGGGTGACGCCCGACGGTGCCGTCCGGCATTACGACAAGCGCCACCTGTTCCGCTATGCGCGCGAGCACGAACGTTATGCGCCGGGCCGCGAGCGATTGGTGGTCGAATGGAAAGGCTGGCGCATCAATCCGCTGGTCTGCTACGACCTGCGCTTCCCGGTGTTCGCGCGCAACCGTTATGACGTGGAGCGTCCGGGTGCGCTGGATTTCGATCTCCAGCTGTACGTCGCCAACTGGCCGGCGGCGCGTGCCTACGCCTGGAAAACCTTGCTGCGGGCGCGTGCGATCGAGAACCTGTGCTATGTCGCCGGGCTCAACCGCGTCGGCATCGATGGCAACGGGATCCACTATTCGGGCGACAGCGCCGTGATCGATTTCCTGGGTCAGGCCGTGAGCGAATGCACGGACGCGGAGGTGGTGGTCACGACGACGCTGCAGGCGGCGGAACTGGCTGCGCACCGGGAACGGTTCCCCGCGATGCTGGACGGAGACGCGTTCAGCATCGAGTGAGCATGGCGATCCAGGGCGCCCGCCCTTGCGGCACTCAGGGCAGGCTCGTCCGTCATGGAGTGGGCGTGCGACGCACCACCGCGTGGGCAGTGCCGGGGGTGTCGCCTGGCTGCAAGGTGGTGCAATGCGCGGCCACAAATCGCAGGACTGTTCGATCCGCGCGTGGACGAGCGTCCATCGCAGGGCAGCCTGCCGCGGCTTTCGGCGCGGCTTGCGCGCCACCTGTAAGGGGCGGGGCGCGCCTCACCGGTCGGATCCAAGCCGTCGACGACTGCGTCGTCCCGATGCCTAAGGGACGTCCCCGGCGACCGGTCGACGCCTGAACCTGCCTGCGCATGCTCGCGTGCCACCCATGCCTTGCGATGGGTGACGCGCTTCCAACGGCGCCGCGCGGAGGGACCTGCCCCGATTCGCCGGGCTAGCTGCGATCGCCGCCTTGTCGACCCCCACCCCGCGGCCCGCGATTCCCGCCTGGGCGCGGACCGCCTTTTCCGGCCGGGCGCGGGCCGCCCTTTCCGGCCGGGCGCTTGCCGGGAGGACGCGGTCCACGCGGCTTGTTGTAGGGACTGGTGGCACCCGGGGTGGCGTGGTCCGAGGGGAACACCGGAGCATTGCCCGGGTGACCGTAGGGCTTGGGCGTGCGCTGGCCCTGGCCGCCCGGGCCGGGCTTGCCTTGCGGGCGCGGGCCGGCCGGTCCGCCCCGGCCACCGGGGTGCTTCTTGCCGTAGGGTTTCTTCGGGCCGCGGCCGTCGGCGTTGCGATGCCCGCTCGGGCCGGTTTCGACGCCCTCGGGCACGTACCAGGTCCTGAACGCCGCAGGATTGCCCTCGGGCAACGCCCGCGAGTGCTTGTCCTTGCGCTGCTTGAACGGCTTCTGCGATTGCTTGGCCGCGGCTTCGCCGCTGACCGTCAAGCCCCCGTGGCCGCCGCGGCCGCCCTTGCCGTGGTGCCCGCGGCCACGATCTTCGCGGACGTGGTCGAAACGCCTCAGCTCCCGGCCCTCGTCGGCCGTACTGTGGCCGCCGACGTAGCCCGCGGTGCGATGGCCGCCCACGTGCACGGTCGACTTGGCCGCCTTGCGCTGGCCGATCACCGGTTGCAGGGTGAGCGCCGGCGGCGGCCCCTCCTCGAGGTTCAGTTCGCGGCGCAAGGCCTCGACCTTCTCGTCAGGGAGTTCCTGAGACTGGCCGCGCAACAGCGGCTGCGGCAATTCCACCGAGCCGTAGCGGATGCGCTTGAGCCGCGAGACCTGGCAGCCCTGCGATTCCCACAGGCGCCGCACCTCGCGGTTGCGGCCTTCCTTCAGCAGGACCTGGAACCATTCGTTGGAGTCGGTGCCGCCGATGCGCTTGATCTCCTCGAACTTCGCCGGGCCGTCGTCCAGGGCGATGCCGCGCCGCAGGCGGTCGACGATCTTCTCCGACACGGTCTCCTCGCCCTCGGGCGCGCGGACGCGGCACACGTACTCGCGCTCGACCTCGAACGACGGATGCATCATCGCGTTGGCCAGCTCGCCGTCGGTGGTCAGCAGCAGCAGGCCCGTGGTGTTGATGTCGAGCCGGCCGATGGCGATCCAGCGCGCGCCCTTCAATGCCGGCAGGGACTCGAAGATGGTGGGGCGACCCTCGGGGTCTTCCCGGGTGGTGACCTCGCCCTCGGGCTTGTTGTACATCAGCACCCGCGCCGGATCGGTCAGCGCGCTGGCGACGAAGACCTTGCCGTCCAGTTCGACGCGGTCGCCGCTGCCGATCGACATGCCGGTCTGCGCGACTTCGCCGTTGACGCGCACCATGCCCTCGGCGATGCGCTGCTCCAGCGCGCGGCGCGAGCCGAGGCCGGCCTGTGCCAGCACCTTGTGCAGGCGCTCCGTGAGGCGGGGGGCATCGTTGCCAGGGTTGTCGCGCTTGAGGGTCAGCTTGCGGCTGGGTGCATCACTCATGTCTTGCTCCGGGGCTGTCGCCGTCTTCGGCGAGGGCAGGTTCTTCGGTGGATGGGCGGGGGATGGATTGCAGGTCCGCTAGGTCGGACGGGGGTTCAGCCGGGGTTGGCTGCGACGCGCCATCGATTGCTTCATCGGCGTCGGCGCCAACGTCGAAACCGGAATCGGCGGCGGTAGCGCCGCCTGCATCCGCGTCGCCTTGCCGGTCGCCGATGCCGCCGGCCGGGATGGCCTCGCCGGGCGCGGCATCGAAGGCGAATTCGGGGTCCAGCGCGCCGAAATCCTTGAGCTCCGACAGCGGCGGCAACTCGTCGAGGCGCTTGAGGCCGAAGTAGTCGAGGAAGGCCTTGGTCGTGCCCAGCAGCTCGGGGCGGCCCGGGACGTCGCGGTGGCCGACCACCCGGATCCACTCGCGCTCCTCGAGCGCCTTGATGATGTTGCTGTTGACCGAGACCCCGCGGACCTGCTCGATCTCGCCACGCGTGATGGGCTGGCGATAGGCGATGAGCGCGAGGATCTCCAGCGTCGCGCGGGTGTACTTGGTCTGGCGCTCGGTCCACAACCGCGCCACCCACTCGTGCACGTCGGCCTTTACCTGGTAGCGCCAACCGGAGGCGACCTCGACCAGTTCGACGCCGCGCTGCGCGCAGTCGGCCTGCAACGTGGCCAGGGCCTCGCGCACGGCGCCCTCGGGGGCGGGCTGGTCCAGCGGGAACAGCCCGTGCAGCTGCACGAGGCTCAGCGGCTGGTTGGCCGCCAGCAGCGCGGCTTCGACGATGCGGTTGATGAGGTGTTGGTCCATTGGGGTCGTTCTGATGGGCGAAGGGCCGGGCCCTGCTACCGGAGGGGTGGGACGCTACGGTGCGTCGTCGTTGGCGACGTCGAGGTCTTCGTCGAATTCGCTGGTCAGTTCCAGCGCGGCGGTGGCGTCGCCGTCGCGCGTGGCCAGCGACTTGAGGTAGATCGGCCCCAGCGGCAGGCGGCCCCGGGTGCCATCGGCTTCGCCGCCCTGCGGCGCGGCTTCCTGCACCACCTCGAGCAATTGCTCCTTGGCCAGTTCGAGGATCGACAGGAAGGTCACGACCACGCCGAGCTTGCCCTCGCGCGGCTCGAACAGGCTCTCGAAGCGATGGAAGGCGCCATCGGACAGCCGCGACAGCAACTCGCCCATCCTCTGACGAACGCTGAGCGCGTCGCGCTTGATCGCGACCTGGGTGTAGAGCTCGGCGCGCTTGAGCACGTCGTGCAGGGCGAGCAGCATCTCGCGCAGGTCTACCTCGGGCGGCAGGCGCACCGCCGCGCGGTCGGGGACGAAGGCCTGCGCAGGCGTCGTGTCGCGATCCTGCCGGGGCAGGGCATCGATGTCCTCGGCGGCCTGCTTGAACCGCTCGTACTCCTGCAGGCGGCGCACCAGGTCGGCGCGCGGATCGTCCTCCAGGTCCTCCACGGGCGGCCGCGGCAGCAGCATCCGCGACTTGATCTCGGCAAGGATCGCGGCCATCACGAGGTATTCGGCGGCCAACTCGAAGCGCAGCTCCTGCATGACGTCGATGTAGGCGACGTACTGGCGCGTGATCTCGGCGACCGGGATGTCGAGGATGTCGAGGTTCTGCCGGCGGATGAGGTAGAGCAGCAGGTCGAGCGGACCTTCGAAGGCGTCGAGGATGATCTCGAGCGCGTCCGGCGGGATGTACAGGTCCTGCGGGATCTGCAGCACGGCCTGGCCATGCACCACGGCCAGCGGGATTTCCTGCTGGCGGGGAGGTTGCGATGGCGCGTGCGCGGCTGCCATGCCGGGCGCGTCGGGTATTCCGGGTTGACTCATTCCGGCGGCTTGCTCATGTGGGGCGACCCCCTCCGGGCCACGTTGCAGGTTTCGGTCGGTGCGGTTTCCAGCGGTTGCGGACTGCGGGCGGCGCGCGGTCCTGCTCCCGGTTGGCGCGCGGGGGACCGCAGGCCGGTGACGCGTCGGGCAATGCAATGGCCGGTTCGGGTCGGCCTGGCGGTGCGGGGTCGCCGGACGCCACATGCGCGACGGTCGCATCGAAGCCGATGCACCAGTGCGGCGAAAAGGTCGTCGGGCAGGCCGGGTGGGGGCAGCGAATCGAGCGTCCGGATCCTGCGGTGTCCGTGACGGGCCGCTGCGTTCCGGCCGCGAAACTGGAGTTTAGGGTACGGACTCGGGCGTGGCGTGTCCACTGGGGTGCTGGATGGACCAGGCGGCAAAGCGCGCGCCCCGCCTTCGACGAGGTCCGACCGCGCCCCGGGCTGGCTACAATCCGGCGTCACTCCAATTGCCGGGAAGCTCCCAACCATGTGGTACGTCATCGAGGGCTACGACGGTCCCGGCGCGCTTGCCAAGCGCGGGAAGGCACGCGTCGACCACCTGGAGCGACTGGCCACCTTGCGCGACCAGGGGCGACTGCTGCTGGCCGGCCCCTGTCCCGCCATCGATGCCGAGGACCCAGGCCCCGCGGGCTTCAGCGGGAGCCTGGTGGTCGCCGAGTTCGATTCATTGGCGGCGGCGCGGGCCTGGGCCGACGAGGATCCGTACGTCGCCGCCGGCGTGTATGCGCGCGTCGAAGTCCGTCCTTTCCGGCAGGTGCTGCCATGACCGCCGCCCGCGGACCGCTCCCGCGGGAACGCAGGGTCGAAGCGATCCGCGCTGCGCTGGAAACGGCGTTCCGTCCCGAGGCCCTGGAGATCCGCGACGACAGCCATCGACATGCCGGCCATGTCGGCGCGCAGGATGGTCGCGGCCACTTCCACGTCACGATCCGGAGCGCGTGCTTCGCGGGATTGGCGCCCTTGCAGCGGCATCGGGCCATCTATGGCGCCCTGGGGCCGCTGATGGACACCGACATCCATGCCTTGTCGATCCAGGCATCCGCACCCGAGGGCGCGGCCTGAGACCAGGGTGTCCCGCTTTCCGGGCCTCCGTCGCTGGCGCCTTCGCTTTGCCAGGCCAATTGCTTTCGCCCGTGTGGCTTGCGGCTGAACGCCCGCAGGTGATTCGCCGAGCTCCCCCAGGCGGCGACCCGCGGACTCGACCGCGACCGGGCCGGGCCGGGCAGGGTGCCATCAGTCATGGGACAAATATCTTGAAATGAGATTTTTGTCTCGTTACGATTCGACTCCACACTCCTGGCCCCTGGAGCCGCGCCATGCCGATGACCCGTGCCGAAATGGACGCAAAAATGGATGAACACTTCCGATTCGAAGCCAACGACGATGTCGAAGGCGTGCTGGGCACGCTCGCGGACGACGTCGAGCACGATGTCGTCGGCTCGCCCGCCGGTCCGACGCATGGCGCGGAGTCGGCGAGACCTTTTTACGAGGGACTGTTCCAGGACTTGGCCGACAGCCAGGTCACCTGCCTGAGGCGGCTCTACGGCCCCGATTTCCTGGTCGACGAGTCGCTCTGGCGCGGGACCGCGCCCGGCCGGCCCTTCGGCCTGCAAGGCCGGGGCCGCCCGCTCGAGTTCCGCCTCCTGCATGTCGTCGAGTTCAGCGGGACGGGCGCCATCCGTCGGGAAAACGTCTGGATCGACTACGCCGCCGTCCTCAAGCAGCTGCCGCAGGACTGAGATGTCCACCCGACCCACGGCAGGACGGACGAACCAGCGGCGCCGGACCCGGAAGGCCCTGCTGCAGGCGGCTTCGCGGCTGATGCAGCGACTCGACCATGCCCCGAGCCTGGAAGAGGTCGCCGAGGAAGCGCTGGTGTCCCGCGCCACCGCCTACCGCTACTTCCCGGGCGTGGAGGCCTTGCTGGCGGAGGCGGCGCTGGACATCGCGGTGCCGGAGGCGTCCGCGCTGTTCGGCGACGGGTGCGAGGAGCCGGTCGCCCGGCTGTTCCGGGTGGACGACGCGCTGCACGAGGTGCTGGCCAGGAACGAGGGCGCGATGCGGGTCATGCTGGCGCAGTCGCTGCAAGCCGACGCGCGGGGCGCCCGTGGGGAGGGGGTCCCCGCGCGGCAGAACCGCCGTAGCCCCCTGATCGAGGCCGCGCTGGCGCCGGCCAAGGCATCCTTCAACCCTCGCGACAGGCAAACCCTGGCGCATGCCCTGGCGCTCGTCGTCGGGACCGAGGCCATGCTGGTCTGCCGGGACGTCCTGCAGATCGACGACGCGCAAGCCAGGGAGCTCAAGCGCTGGATGATCCGGGCCCTGGTCGCGGCTGCCAGAAAACCCGGGCACGTCTCCTGAGGGCCGTTGCAACGCAGCCACCTCCCTCCACCATTCCCGCACTCCCTGGCCACGCTGGCCAGCTTCCAGGAAACGATGATGAAGAAAATTCTGCTTGTACTGCTGGTCTCCTTGACCGCGCTGGCGCAGGCAAGCGAGCCGGCCCAGGTCATGATCGTGGGCACTTACCATTTCTCGAACCCCGGCCAGGACATCCATAACGTCGAGGCAGCGGATGTTTCGACGCCGGCCCGCCAGGCCGAGATCGCCCGCGTGGTCTCCGCCCTGCAGGGCTTCGCGCCGACCCTGGTGGCCGTGGAATGGCCACGGCCACAGGCCGACGAACGGTATGCCCGGTACCTGGACGGCACGCTCCCTCCCTCGGACAACGAAGTCGTCCAGCTGGGATTCCGGCTGGCAAGCGCCGCCGGACTCGAGCGCGTGCACGGTATCGACGTGAAGGGGGCCTTTCCGTTCGGGCCGGTCCATGCCTGGGCCGAAGCGAACGGCCGCGGAGCGGAGCTGGCCGGACTGCAGGCGCGGGCGCAGGCGGAGATCGCACGATTCGCGGCCCTGCAGGCCGAGCATTCCATCGGCACGGTCCTGCATGCGATGAACCAGCCCGGGGCCATCTCCGAGTCGCACGCGCTCTACGCGGCGCTGCTGCGTTTCGGCGACGACGATGTGCAGCCGGGCGTCGAGCTCAACGCAGCCTGGGAGCAGCGCAACCTGGCGATTTGCGCGCGCCTGCTGCAGGCACTCCGGCCGGGCAGCCGGGCCGTCGCGTTTTTCGGGCATGGCCATGTCTACCTGCTGCGCCGGTGCGTCGTGGAGGCCCCCGGGGTCGAACTGGTCGAGGCGATCGATTACCTGCCGCGCGAATGACCTGATCCCTCCGGCCCATCACGGGCTGGATCGCCAGGGCGGACGTAGCCGGCAGCCAACCCCGGCGGCGGCCGTTATACTGCCTCGCAGCGAGGCTGCCACGGCACGTCGCCGCCAAGCGATTCAACGGGTTAGCGGTAGAACTGCAATCCGGAAGCTCCGAACGCGGGACTCGTCCCGCCCTTCCTTCCAAACGTGACGTCCGCCTGGTCCGGATGTCGCCGAGGCACACTACAGCCGCATGCGCCTGTCCACGATCAAGCTTTCGGGCTTCAAGTCCTTCGTCGATCCCACCACGCTCCACCTGCCGACCAACATGACCGGCGTGGTCGGTCCCAACGGCTGCGGCAAGTCGAACATCATCGACGCGGTGCGCTGGGTGATGGGAGAGAGCACCGCCAGCCGGTTGCGCGGCGATTCGCTGACCGACGTGATCTTCTCCGGCAGCTCGGCGCGCAAACCGGTGTCGCAGGCCACGGTCGAATTGCTGTTCGACAACAGCGACCACGCCATCACCGGCGAGTACGCGGCGTTCAACGAGATCTCGGTCAAGCGCACGGTCAGCCGCGACGGCACCAGCACCTATTACCTCAATGGCGCGCGCTGCCGGCGGCGCGACATCACCGACCTGTTCCTCGGCACCGGCCTGGGCCCGCGCAGCTACTCGATCATCGAGCAGGGCATGATCAGCCAGATCATCGATGCCCGCCCGGAGGACCTGCGCGTCTACCTGGAGGAGGCCGCCGGCATCTCCAAGTACAAGGAGCGCCGCAAGGAAACCGAGACCCGGATCCGCCATACCCGGGAAAACCTCGACCGCCTCAACGACCTGCGCGAGGAGGTCGGCAAGCAGCTGCAGCACCTCGCCCGGCAGGCGCGGCAGGCCGAGCAGTACACCGCGATCCAGGCCGAACGCAAGGTCCGCGACGCCGAGTGGAAGGCGCTGCAATACCGCGCGCTCGATGCGCAGCTGCAGCGGTTGCGCGAAGGCTTGTCGCAGGAAGAGACCCGGCTGCAGCAGCTGATCGCCGAACAGCGCGAGGCCGAACGCGAGATCGAGACCGGGCGCGTGCGCCGCGAAGAGGCGGTGGAGGCACTCAACAAGGCCCAGGCCGAAGGCTACGAAGTCGGCGGCCAGCTGGCGCGGATCGAGCAGCAGATCGCCCACCAGCGCGAGCTGGCCGAACGCCTGCAGCGCGCCCGCGACGAGACCCGCACCGCGCTCGCCGAGCTCGGCGAGCACATCAGCGGCGACCAGGCGCGCCTGCAGTCGCTGCAGGCGGCGATCGCCGAAGCGGAGCCGGAGCATGCACGGCTGCAGTCCACGGACGGCGGGCGGCAGCAGGCCTTGCGCGATGCCGAGGCGGCACTGGCCGATTGGCAGCAGCGCTGGGATGCGCACAGCGCGGAGCAGGCCGAGGCTTCACGTGCCGCGGAGGTCGAGCGCACCCGCGTCGACTACCTGGACCGCCAGGGACTGGAGGCGAAGCGCCGCCTCGACCAGCTCGAGGCCGAAGGTGCCACGCTGGACCTTGAGGCGCTGGCGCAGGCGTTTTCCGGGGTGGAATCGGAACACGGCACCCGCAAGGCGTCGTTGGACGCGTTGGCCGCCGATGTCGAGGCTCGCAAGCAGGCCGCACTCGAACTGCAGGACCAGCAGCGCGTCGCGCAGGGCGAGATGTCGGACGTCCGCAAGCAGGCACAGGAAGCGCGGGGTCGCCTGTCGTCGCTGGAGGCCTTGCAACACGCGGCGCTGGGGCAGGAGCAGGGCGCCGCCGTGGCGTGGCTCAAGCAGCAGGGGCTGGACGGCGCCGCCCGCGTCGGCGAACGGATTGGCGTTGATGCGGGGTGGGAAAACGCCGTCGAGGCGGCGCTCGGACAATTGATCGAAGGCGTGCTGGTCGAGGCGCCGGAAACGCTGGTGGATGCGCTTGCGGACCTGGGCGAAGGGCGACTGGCCCTGGTCGATTCAGCGGAACGCAGCGATGCCACCGAAGGCTTTGCCGGGACCTCGCTGGCCAACAAGGTGCGCGGTCCGGTGGCGATCCGCCGCCTCCTGGCACGGCTGCACGTCGCCGAGAGCCTCGACGAGGCGCGGGCGCTCCAGGCCAGGCTCGACCCATCGGAGTCGGTCATCACCCGAGCCGGTGAACGCCTGGGTGCGGGCTGGGTGCGCGTGTTGCGCTCCGGGGCCGCCAAGCAGGGCGCGCTGTTGCGCGAACGCGAGATCCAGTCGCTGCGGGCGCGGATCGATGAATTGCAGCAACGCGAACAGGAACTCGATCGCGGGTTGAGCGCCTGGCGCGACCGCCTGCTGGAAGCCGAGCAGCAGCGCGAGGAAGCGCAGCGCGCGCTGTACCACGCGCATCGCAACGTCTCGGAACTCGCTGGCCGGCTGCAGAGCCAGCAAGGCCGGCTGGATGCCGCGCGCAACCGGTTGCAGCAGATCGACGGCGAGCGGGCGGAACTGGCCAAGACCGTGGACGACAGCGGCCTGCAGGCGCGCGAGGCGCGGGCAAGGCTGGAGCAGGCCGTGCAGCGCATGGCCGAGCTGGAAACAGCGCGGCAGGCCCTAGACGACGATCGGCGCCGTCTCGCGGAGCAGCGCGACACGGCACGCGCCGCCGCGCGCGATTCGGCCGAGGCCGCCCACGCGCTGGCCTTGACGCTGGAATCGCAGCGCGCACAGGTCGTGGCGCTGGCCCAATCGCTGGACCGGATGGGCAGCCAGCGCGGGCAGCTCGACAACCGCCTGGGCGAATTGTCGAACCAGCTCGCCAGCGGCGGCAGTCCGGAGTCGGACCTGGAGCAGCAGCGCCAGGCCGCCCTGGAGGCGCGCGTTCGCAGCGAGAAATCCTTGGGCGAGGCACGGGCGGCGCTCGAGGCGATCGACGAGCAACTGCGTGGCTTCGAGCAGACGCGGCACGAACGCGACGAGCAGGCGCTCGCCCAGCGCGAGGCGATCAGCCAGCGCAAGCTGGACCAGCAGGCCCTGGCCATCCAGGCCGAGCAGCTGTCGAAGGCCGTCGTGGATGCCGGCTTCGTCCTCGACGAAGTGCTGTCTGGCCTGGAGAACGACGCCGAGCCGGGCGCGTGGGAAAAGGCGGTCACCGATTTCGACGCCAAGTTGCGGCGGCTCGAGCCGGTCAACCTGGCTGCCATCGCCGAGCACGCCGAGGCCTCGCAGCGCAAGGAATACCTGGACGCGCAGGACGCCGACCTCACCGCGGCGCTGGAATCGCTGGAAGGCGCGATCAAGAAGATAGACCGCGAGACCCGCGGCCGTTTCAAGGACACCTTCGACCGGGTGAACTCGGGCGTGCAGGAGCTGTACCCGCGCCTGTTCGGCGGCGGACATGCCTACCTCGAGCTCACCGGCGAGGACCTGCTGGACACCGGCGTGACGATCATGGCGAGGCCCCCGGGCAAGCGGGTCTCGAACATCACCTTGTTGTCGGGCGGCGAAAAGGCGATGACCGCGGTTGCGCTGGTGTTCGCGATCTTCCGCCTGAACCCGGCCCCGTTCTGCCTGCTCGACGAAGTCGACGCCCCGCTCGACGAAGCCAACGTCGGGCGCTTCACCAGCCTGGTCAACGAGATGAGCGAACAGGTGCAGTTCCTGTTCGTCACCCACAACAAGGCGACGATGGAAGCCGCCCAGCAGCTCAGTGGCGTTACCATGCGGGAGCCCGGGGTCAGCCGGCTGGTGTCGGTGGACCTGGCCGAGGCCGCGAGGCTGGCGGGGGCGGCGTGATTCAGGGCTGGGATTCGAGGAGCGCGCGATGAGTGATATCTGGCTATTGCGGATCGGCATCCTGGTGGCGGGCGTGGTCCTGTTCGCGGCCATCTGGTACTTCGGTACCCGGCCCCGTGGGGGGCAGGGTCGGCGCCTGCAGCAGGGGCCGCGCGAGGACAGGCTCGAGCCGACGCTGGGTTCGCAACTCGAGCAGGAGCTGGCCAGCGGTGGCGAGCCGGAACGCGACGAGGCGGTCCAGGCGGAAATCGAGTTGCTGGACCAGACCGTGGGCAGCAACGCCGGGGCCGCTGCCGGCGACCTCGGGCGCCGCGCGAGCGACGACTTCGACAAGATCGTGACCCTGTACATCGCTGCGCGTGCCGGACAGGTCCTGCGCGGCCCGGACATCGTGGTCGCGGCGGAAAAGGCCGGCCTGACGTACGGGCACATGAACGTGTTCCACCGCCTGGTCGAAGGACACCCGGAACGCGGCCCGATCTTCAGTGTCGCCAACATCAAGAAGCCGGGCAGTTTCGAAATGGCGGAGATCCAGTCGCTGGAAACGCCGGCGATCGCCTTCTTCCTGACCCTGCCCGCGCCCATCAGTGCGCTCGACGCCTGGGACGCGATGTTGCCCACCGCCCAGCGCATGACCGAGCTGCTCGACGGCGTGCTGCTCGACGACCAGCGCAGCGCCCTGGGGCGCCAGCGCATCGCGCACCTGCGCGACGAGATGCGCGCGTACGACCGGCAGCACGAAGCCCCGCCGATTACCCGTTCGCCGCGCTGGTGACCTAGGACCGATCCGACTGAAATCCGGGCGATGGCCAAATCTCCTGCCATCGGAACCGGGTCGATTCCCCTACGGTGCGGAGCAGGGTTGGCCTGCGTGCCGAAAGGCGAGATGACCCCTCGGACGGACTGCCTCGGAATCCTGCGCACATCGGGTCCCCGGCCATCCGCACAGGGACCAGGCAAGGCCTGCGGTCGAGCGTGGGAGGTGCGGTGCTCTGGCCTACGCGCTCACAAGTTCATCTGCCGCCGAGATGCCCGCCACCGTTGACCTATATGCCTCCAGGATTCGCTGTTCGATGTCTTGTGGCAATCCCTGCGAAGAGCGCCACGCTGGCTGATAATCGGGGGCGGTGCTCCTGAAGGTCTTGAGGAGATTCCTGACGGTTTCCTGCAACGGCACGACGCGCATCCCGGCTGCGAGTGCGGCGGAATGTTCGAACTGGTAGAAACCGGGTTCTGGATCATTGCCTGGAATCCACAGAGGCACCGTTTCGAAGGGTGTGCCGCCATTCGCTTCCATGATGTCCTGGGGAACCCAGACAAGGTTTGCGCCTGGATTGGCGATTGCCTGCACCTGTTTGAGGAATTCGTGAAAGGGCATCGGTTCATGCACGGCATTGAAAGTCCCGGGCAGGCGTTCGCTACCGACTTTGACGGCGAAATCCGCCAAGCTTGCAGCGTCGCTCCATTGCACCATGGCATCGCGATCGTCCGGAACGACGACATCGCCCCCGGCGCGCATCCTGAGCGGCCAATACGTGCTCTGGTTCGTCGGGAGCATGCTGTAGTCATAGCCCAAGATACTGCTTCCGCGAACGACGACGCCTGCCCCGTCGAAATTCTCCGAGACCGCCGCTTCACCCAGTCTTTTCGCCCAGGCGTATCCGATGTTCTCTTCGCTGAGATCCGGTGCCTTGTCTCGCGAAAGGATGCGGTCGTGTTCCGTCAGGCCGACCTTTCGGAAATCGCCATAGACAGCGATGGAAGAAACATAGACATAGCTGTCGGCTCGCCCGGAGAGGAGTTTCGTCGTATCGAAAACTGTCTTCGGATGTCCCGGCCAGGTATCGATGACGACATCCCACTTGCGACCGCCCTCCAGAGCACGCAAGCCGCCATTGCGCGTCCGATCCCCCCTGAGCTTCTCTACGCCCGGGAAAAGGTGGGCATTGGTAATTCCGCGATTGAAGAGCGTGACTTCGTGTCCCGCGATGTGCGAGCCATGGACCAGGTGGGGTCCGACGAAGTTCGTGCCGCCAAGAATCAGGATCTTCCTGGGCTTGCCGAATGCTCCCCAGACCGGCTGGAGCGGAATTGCCGCTAGAGCGGCCACTGCGGATTTCAGAACGGTTCTTCGGCTGCTCAACTTGGTTCACCCCGCACACATGGATAGGAGCCCGGCTGTTCGATCTGAAACATATCAGCAGGACGCAATCAGGACAAAACATCGGCGCGCGCCAGCAGGGCCTTCAGCTCACTCTGTGGAGTGCCCACCCGATAACCAGGCCATTCAAGGTTCAATTCGGTAGCGTGTGCCTACGACAACGCCAAACTCGGCAAACAACCGCCTGTCGCGCAGAAAGATCCCGTGCGCCGATGGGAATCAGGCATTCCCGGTGGGCCGGGCAAATGCAATCGTCATCTTGACGTTGGCATCCGATCGCGGCTTTCTGCCGCACCGGCGGCCTGGGTGACGATGAAGGGTTCCCTGCCGATCAGGTGCGTGTAAAGAGCACTACCGCAGGCGTATCGGCGCGACGAGGATGCATGCCGGTCGGTGTGACCGGTGGCAACGAGGCAAGACGTTCGCCGACCCCTCGTTGCTCTGCGCGCAATTCCCTCTGGATCGGCCCCGACTTGCAGGGTCAAGGGAACGGAGATGCCGCCCTTCAGAGGGTTGTCCGGACGCTGCGTCCGCCGCGCATGGTCCGTTACGGTAATGAAGCCGCAATTGCCCGGCACACCAGGCGTTTTCCGTGGCGACTCGGACACCCCAATCGACGGGTAGAATCGCGGCATGTCCAGATCGCCTGCGCCCGCCGACCGCGCCCGGGAGTTGCGTCGTCGCCTCGACGACGCCAACCATCGCTACCACGTGCTCGACGACCCGGACATCACCGATGCCGAGTACGACCGCCTGCTGCGCGAACTCGACGCCCTGGAGAGCGAGCATCCGGACCTGCGCGACCCCGGCTCGCCGACCACGCGGGTCGGGGGCGCGCCATCGGGCCGGTTCGCTCCCGTCGCGCACGCAGTGCCGATGCTGTCGCTGTCCAATGCCTTCGACGACGACGAGGTCCGGGATTTCGTCGCGCGGATCAGCAGGGAGACGGGCGACGAAACGCCGGTCTTCTCCGTCGAACCCAAGCTCGACGGCCTGGCGATCAGCCTGCGGTACGAGGAGGGCGTCTTCGTGCGCGGGGCGACCCGGGGTGACGGCAGTACCGGCGAGGACGTCACCGCCAACCTGCGCACGCTGCGCAGCATTCCCTTGGTGCTGCGTGGCGACGCCCCTTCGGTATTCGAGGTGAGGGGCGAGATCGTGATGCCGCGCGCGGCGTTCGAGGCCTTCAACGCCCGCGCCCGGGAAAGCGGCGAGAAGCCCTTGGCCAACCCGCGCAATGGCGCCGCAGGATCCCTGAGGCAACTCGATCCGCGCGTCACGGCGCAAAGGCCCCTGGCTTTCTTCGCCTACGCGCTGGGCGAGGTCGAGGCCGGTGGCGGGGACGGGGACGACCAGGCGATGCCGCCGACGCATTCGCGCACCCTGGCCTGGCTGCGCGAGCTCGGGTTTCCGGTCAGCCAGGAAGTCGGGACCGCCGAGGGCGTCGACGGCTTGCTGGCCTATTACGCCCGCATCGGCGAGCGGCGCGACGCCTTGCCCTACGACATCGACGGCGTCGTCTACAAGCTCGACCGCTACGACCAGCAGCGGGCGATGGGCTACGTGTCGCGCGCGCCGCGATGGGCGCTGGCCCACAAGTTCCCTGCGCAGGAGGAGGCCACCACCGTCGAGGCCATCGAGGTCAACGTCGGCCGCACCGGCGCGGTCACCCCCTGGGTACTGATGGCGCCGGTCCATGTCGGAGGCGTCACCGTCACCCGGGCGACGTTGCACAACGCCGACCAGGTCGCCCGCCTTGATGTCCGTGTCGGCGATACCGTGATCGTCCGCCGCGCCGGCGACGTGATCCCCGAAGTGGTGCGCGTGGTCGAGGACCAGCGGCCCCGCGATGCCAATGGTCGCGAGCTGCATCCACCTTACGTCTTGCCGGTGCGCTGCCCGGATTGCGGCTCGGCGATCGAGCGCGACGAGGGCGAGGTGGTCGCCCGTTGCACCGGCGGGCTGTTCTGTCCGGCCCAGAGGAAGCAGGCGCTGCTGCACTTCGCCTCGCGCCGGGCGATGGATATCGAAGGGCTGGGCGAACGCTTCACCGATGCGCTCGTGGAGCTGGGTTACGTCAGGACCGTGGCCGACCTGTACAGCCTGGTGGTCGACGACTTCGTCGAGATGAAGCGACGCGCGGATGAACTCGCCGATGCCGTGCCGGAGACGGTCAAGGCGGGCAAGGTCGCGACCCGGTGGGCGGAGAACCTGGTGGCAGCGATCGAGGCCAGCCGGGAAACCACGCTGGAACGGCTCCTGTTCGCGCTCGGCATCCGCGACGTGGGCGAAAGCACGGCGCGCACGCTGGCGCGCCACTTCGGCGCGCTCGATCCGCTGATGGCCGCCGACGAGGAGACCTTGCAACAGGTTCCCGACGTCGGCCCGGTGGTGGCCGCGCACATCGTCCACTTCTTCGCCGAGCCGCATAACCGCGACGTCATCGCGGCGTTGCGGGAACAGGGCGTGCATTGGCCGGAGGGCCCGCCCCGACGGGCGAACGAGGGACCGCTGGCCGGCAAGACGGTGGTGCTGACCGGTGGCCTGGGGACGATGGCGCGGGAGGCGGCTAGCGACCGCCTGCAGGCACTCGGCGCCAAGGTGTCCGGGAGCGTCTCGAAGAAGACGTCGATCGTGGTCGCGGGGGAGGCGGCCGGCAGCAAGCTCGCCAAGGCACGCGAACTCGGCGTGGAGGTCTGGGACGAAGACCGCCTGCTGGAGTTCCTGGGCCAGCACGAATGATCGTACCGGCTTCGACGACGGCGGCCACGGCGCATGGATGACTGGAAGCCCTCCGCGCATCCCGGGGTGCTGCGCCTGCGGGCGGACCTGTACGCCATGGTCCGCGCATTCTTCGCCGGGCGCGGCGTGCTGGAAGTCGAGACCCCGATCCTCTCGCGGGCGGGCAACACCGATCCCAACATCGCCTCGTTTTCGCTCGAGTTCTCGGGCCGCACGGACGGCGCGCCGCGCACCCGCTGGTTGCGCACCTCGCCCGAGTTCGCGATGAAGCGCCTGTTGAGCGCGGGCGTGGGCGATTGCTACGAGTTGGGCAAGGTGTTCCGCGACGGCGAGGCAGGGGCCCGCCACAACCCCGAGTTCAGCATGCTCGAGTGGTACCGGATCGGCTGGGACCATGTCCGCTTGATCGAGGAGGCCATCGCCCTGGTGCAGTCGGCGCTTGCGCTGGTCGGCAAGCAGGCCGTGCCTCGCCAGGTCACCTACCGCGAACTCTACCGGTCGGCGCTGGACATCGACCCGATGACCGCGTCGGTCGATGCATTGCGCCATGCGTTGGGGGAGATCGACATCGATCCCGAAGCGCTGGGCCGCGACGACTGGCTCGACTTGCTCATGACCCACCGCATCCAGCCCGGCTTTCCGCCGGGCCAGTTGCTCGCCGTGGTCGACTATCCGGCTTCCCAGTGCGCATTGGCGCGCCTGCGTGGCGGCGATCCCCCGGTCGCCGAGCGATTCGAGCTGTACCTGGGTCCGCTGGAGCTCGCCAATGGCTACCACGAGCTGGCCGATGCCGTCGAGCAGGGGCGTCGTTTCGAACGCGATGTCGATCTCCATCGTGCGCGCGGAACGGCGTGTCCCCCGGTCGACCGGAACCTGCTCGCGGCGCTTGGCCACGGATTGCCGAATTGCGCCGGCGTCGCGCTGGGCATTGACCGGCTGTTGATGGCCATGCTGGACGCCGACCGCGTCGCCGATGTGCTGGCGTTCGACTTCTCCCGCGCCTGAACCGGTCAGTTACAGGCGCGTGCATTCCCGAGTCTTTCACGTGGCGCGTGGCACGCTCGGACGAAAACGACCCTGGGAGGACCGCATGCACACCATCCTTCGTACCGGCCTACGGACCGGCTTGGCCGGCGCCATCATCGGGCTCGTCGGTTGCGGCACCTACGGTTATCCGGGTTATGGCTATCCCGCCGCGGGCAGCGGTTCGCCGTACGGATATGGCACGCCCTTGCCGACCTACGGCAACACGATTCGCTGCGAGTCCAACGACGGGCGTGCCCGCACTTGTCCAGTCGATACCCGCGGCGGTGTTCGCCTGACCCGGCGGCTCTCCGACTCTGCCTGCATCCAGGGACAGACATGGGGATACGACGCCCGGGGCATCTGGGTGACGCGCGGCTGCCGTGCCGAGTTCCAGGTCGGGCACGGCCAAGGCGGCGCCTATGGCGTCCTGGGTGGCGGCTATGGCGGTGCCGGCACCGTGCGGTGCGAATCCAACGACGGGCGGACCAGGACATGCCCGGTCGACACGCGCGGCGGTGTGCGCCTCGTCCGGCAGCTGTCGGATTCGCCGTGCATCCAGGGCCGCAGCTGGTCGTACGACGGGCGCGGGATCTGGGTCAGCCAAGGCTGTCGCGCGGATTTCGAGGTTGGCGCGGGCGGCGGATACGGCACGCCCAGCTACGGCGTCGGAGGTGAAGTGCGTTGCGAATCTGAAGACAACCGCCGACGCACCTGTCCGGTGCGCGTGCGGCGCAGCGTCACCCTGCAACGCCAGCTGTCCGACTCGCCGTGCATCCGCGGCCAGACCTGGGGTTGGGATCGAAGCGGCATCTGGGTGGACCGCGGCTGCAGGGCGGTTTTTTCCATCCGCTGAACACCGGCGACGAGCGTCCGGCGTGACGGGCGGCGCCCGCGTCGTGGTGCGCGTGATGAAGTCGGACATCTCGGACATCCTCTCGAACCGGTCTAGACTGGGCGGATGAGCAATCCGGCCATCGAAACCAACGAAAACACCCTCGACCGGTACGACCGCATCCGGCCGATCCGCTGGACGGGCGAAGCCCTGGAGTTGCTGGACCAGCGCCTGCTCCCCTTCACCGTGCAATACCTGTGCTGCGACGACAGCGACGCGGTCGCCGAAGCCATCCGCTCGCTCGCCGTGCGCGGTGCCCCCGCGATCGGCATCGCGGCGGCGTGGGGCACGGTGCTCGCCTCCAACGGGGTCGATGCCATCGACGGCCCTTCGGCCGCCGTCGCGTTGCAGCCGGCGATGCAGCGCCTGGACGAGGCGCGCCCGACCGCGGTGAACCTGCGCTGGGCGTTGAACCGGATGCGGCGCGTGCTCGAGGCCTCCGGAGCCGATTGGCGCGCGCGGCTTCTGGCCGAGGCCGCCGCGATCGCCAGCGAAGACCTCGCGGCCAACCGTCGCATGGGCGAGCTGGGCGCGCAGCTCATCGCGCCCGGGAGCGGGGTGCTCACACATTGCAATACCGGGTCGCTCGCGACCGCGGGCTACGGGACCGCGCTGGGCGTGATCCGCGCGGGTGTCGCGCTGCAACGCATCGACAAGGTGTTCGCGGGCGAGACCCGTCCGTGGATGCAGGGCTCGCGGCTGACCGTCTGGGAACTCCAGCAGGATGGCATCGACGCGACCTTGATCGCCGACGCCGCCGCCTCGCACCTGATGAAGCAGGGAGACGTCGACTGGGTGATCGTCGGTGCCGACCGCATCTGCGCCAACGGCGATGTCGCCAACAAGATCGGCACCTACCAGCTGGCGATCACCGCGCGCTTCCACGGCAAGCAGGTCATGGTCGTGGCCCCGTCGTCGACCGTCGACATGGACACGCCTTCGGGCGAGCGGATCGACATCGAGGAGCGCGATCCTGGCGAGCTGCTCGGCGTCTCCGGCAGCCGAACTGTCGCCGAAGGGGTCCAGGCCTGGAACCCGGTCTTCGACGTCACCCCTGCCGCGTTGATCGATGCGATCGTCACGGAGAAGGGCGTCGTCCTGCAGCCTGACGCCGCCAAGATGCGGGTGATGTTCGACGCGTAAGGTCGTGCCTCGTGTGCTGGAGGCTGGCCGCGCGCGGCGGCCGGCGACGGAAACTCAGGCCGATTCCGGGGTCCGGTTTGCGCCTGCTTCGCGCCGACGCGCGAAACCGGGGCCATTTCCGCTGTAAGTCCCTGTTTTCGCGTAGGAATTGGTGGGTCGATCGACCCCCATCCGTGGTATGATTCCGTGGTTCTGAATCCCGCCCGTCCACGCCCTTGCAGGCAGTCGCCTGCAGCCTCCGCTCGGACGCGGGCAACTCCCCTGCAACGGATCCCAGATGGCCGAACTCGCCAAGGAAATCATCCCCGTCAACCTCGAGGACGAGATGCGCCGCAGCTACCTCGATTACGCCATGAGCGTGATCGTGGGCCGCGCGCTCCCCGACGTCCGCGACGGCCTCAAGCCGGTGCACCGCCGGGTGCTGTTCGCCATGAACGAGCTCGGGGCGCACAGCAACAAGCCTTACTACAAGTCGGCGCGCATCGTCGGCGACGTGATCGGTAAATACCATCCGCATGGCGACCAGTCGGTGTACGACACGCTGGTGCGCATGGCGCAGCCGTTCTCGCTGCGCTACATGCTGGTGGACGGGCAGGGCAACTTCGGTTCGATCGATGGCGACAACGCCGCGGCCATGCGCTACACCGAGGCGCGGATGGCCCGGCTCACCCATGAGCTGATGGCCGACATCGACAAGGAGACCGTCGATTTCCAGCCCAACTACGACGAGAAGGAACAGGAACCCACGGTCATGCCGACCCGGTTCCCGAACCTGCTGGTCAACGGCTCGGCCGGCATCGCCGTCGGCATGGCGACCAACATCCCGCCGCACAACCTGTCCGAAGTCGTGGATGCGCTGGTCGCGCTGATCGACGACCCCGGGATCGACGTCGAGGGGTTGATGGAGCACATCCCGGGTCCGGATTTCCCGACCGCGGGCATCCTCAATGGCGTCGGCGGCATCCACCTGGCCTACCGCACCGGCCGCGGCCGCGTGCGCATGCGCGCGCGCGCCGAGATCGAGGTCGCCGACAACGGGCGCGAGGCCATCGCGGTCACCGAGATCCCGTACCAAGTCAACAAGGCGCGGCTGATCGAGAAGATCGCCGAGCTGGTCAAGGAGAAGAAGCTCGAGGGCATCAGCGAGCTGCGCGATGAGTCCGACAAGGACGGCATGCGCATCTACATCGAGGTCAAGCGCGGCGAGTCGGCCGAGGTCGTGCTGAACAACCTCTACCAGCAGACGCAGATGGAGTCGACCTTCGGCGTCAACATGGTCGCGCTGGTCGACGGCCGCCCGCAATTGCTCAACCTCAAGCAGATCCTCGAGGCCTTCGTGCGCCACCGTCGCGAGGTGGTCACGCGCAGGACGATCTTCGAACTGCGCAAGGCGCGGGCGAGGGCCCACGTGCTCGAGGGCCTGACCGTCGCGCTGGCCAACATCGACGAGATGATCGAGCTGATCAAGACCTCGGCCAACCCCAACGAGGCACGCGAGCGGATGCTCGCCAGGAAGTGGGAGCCGGGCCTGGTCGCCACCTTGCTGGCCTCGGCGGGCAGCGACGCCTCGCGGCCGGAGGACCTGCCCAAGGGCGTTGGCCTGGTCGACGGCGCGTACCAGCTGACCGAGGTCCAGGCGCAGCAGATCCTGGAGATGCGGCTCCATCGCCTGACCGGCCTGGAGCAGGAGAAGCTGACCGACGAGTATCGACAGCTGCTGGATACCATCCGCGGGCTGATCGAGATCCTCGAGGACCCGGCGGTGTTGCTCGACGTGATCCGCACCGAGCTGGCCAACGTCAAGGAAGAGTTCGGCGACGACCGCCGCAGCGAGATCCGTGCCAGCGAGGAAGACCTGGACATCCTCGACCTGATCGCGCCCGAGGACGTGGTGGTCACGCTGTCGCACGCCGGTTACGCCAAGCGCCAGCCGGTCAGCGACTATCGCGCGCAGCGTCGCGGCGGGCGCGGGCGCTCGGCGGCGGCCACGAAGGAAGAGGATTTCATCGACCAGCTGTGGCTGGTGAACACCCACGACACCTTGCTGACGTTCACCAGCGCCGGCCGGGTGTTCTGGCTGCCCGTGCACCAGCTGCCCGACGCTGGCCCGCACGCCCGCGGCCGGCCGATCGTCAACTGGATTCCGCTGGAGCAGGGCGAAAAGGTGCAGGCGGTGGTCCCGGTCCGCGAATACAGCGACGACCAGTTCGTCTTCTTCGCCACCCGCCACGGCACGGTCAAGAAGACGCCGCTGACCGAGTACGAATACCGCCTGCAACGCGGCAAGATCGCCATCAACCTGGCGGACGACGATTCCCTGGTTGGCGTGGCGCTGTCCGATGGCAACAGCGACATCATGCTGTTCGCCAGCAACGGCAAAGCGGTGCGATTCCCGGGGAGCGCGGTGCGGCCGATGGGGCGCACCGCCACCGGCGTGCGTGGCATGCGCCTGGCCAAGGGCGAGGAAGTGCGCAGTCTGATCGTGGTCGACGGCGACGGGGACATCCTCACCGCCAGCGAGCGAGGCTACGGCAAGCGCACGCCGGTCTCCGACTACCCGGTCAAGGGTCGCGGCATCCAGGGGGTCATCGCGCTGCAGACCAGCGAGCGGAATGGTCCGTTGGTCGGTGCGATCCAGCTTTCGGACCACCACGAGGTCCTGCTGATCTCCGACGGCGGCACCCTGGTGCGTACCCGTGCTTCGGAGATCGCCCAGGTGGGCCGCAATACCCAGGGCGTCACCCTGATCCGGTTGTCCAAGGGCGAAAGCCTGCAGGCCGTGGAGCGCGTGGATGCTTCGCTGGACGGAGACGAAGAGGTGGATGCGCGGCCGGCGGCGGCCGGCTTGGCCGGCGATTCGGGGGAAGTCCGTTCTTCCCAGTGACCGGACACACGAGGTCTTCCAGGGTCTCCATTGCACCGCCTTCGGGCGGTGCTTTTTCGTCTACCGGGAAACGGCCGGCAATGCCGGGAAGCCCCGGGACTGGGCGACGAGCGCGTCCAAGCTTCCCTCGGAATACCCGGACGACCCCGGCCAACTTCCCCGCATCGTCGAACCCTGACGCGATCCCGACGTGGCCCAGACGCCACGAAGCCCACGACGCCTGCGGTGCCCTCCCGGGATGATGCGTGCCGACGCGCTCAGGGGCCCTGGCCACGAGGTGGGCCCCTCCCGTGCCGGCAGACTCGAATTCCGGCAGATCTTCGGAAGGCGGGACCCGTGGATTCTCGCAGGCGCGTGGCCTCTCCTCCCGCGGAGATACGATTCTTGGGCGGGGCGAACGGCCTTCAGGCAAGCGCGGCCAGCACGTGCTCCGCGGAACTCACCCGGAACTCGCCGGGCGATTCGACATGCAGCTGCCTGACCACCCCATCCTCGGCATACAGCGCGAAGCGCTTGGACCGGGTGCCCATGCCGTACCCAGTCGCGTCCATCTCCAGGCCCAGGGCGCGGGCGAAGTCGCCGTTGCCGTCCGACAGCATCATCAGGCCGTCCGGGACGTGCTGGTCCTCGCCCCAGGCATGCATCACGAAGGGGTCGTTCACCGCCATGCAGGCGACCTCGATGCCACGCCCGCGGAAATCGTCGAAATGCTGCACGAAGCCCGGCAGGTGCTGCTCCGAGCAGGTCGGCGTGAAGGCTCCGGGGACCGCGAACAGGACGACTTTCTTGCCATCGAACAGGGTGCGGGTGTCGATCGTCTGGACCCCGTCGTCGATGTGCTTGAGGGTGACTTCGGGGATGCGGTCGCCGGGCTGGATGGTCATGCGGGTCTCCTTTGGATGAATGGAGTCTGGACGCCGGCGCGGTAACGCCGCGTCAAGGGCCCTTGAAACCGGCCGGCCCGATTCCTACGTGGGTAGGCATGGCGGCAGCGGGCCGTCGTTCCAGACTAGCAGGAGGCAATCATGCGCAATATCGTCCGTTACCAGCAGCAGTGGCCGGGCCAGTCGATGCTGCAGGATGAAATCAAGCAGGTCTTCGACCGCTTCTTCCAGGCCGGGGACGACCAGGACGAATCGTCCGTGGTCACCAGCCAGTGGGCGCCACTGGTCGACATCAAGGAAGAGGCCGAGCGGTTCGTGATCCACGCCGACTTGCCCGGCATCGATCCGTCCGACGTGGAAGTCTTGATGGACAAGGGCATCCTGACCATCAAGGGCGAGCGCCAGAGCGAAAGCAACGAGCAGACCAATCGCTACAGCCGCGTCGAGCGCCGGTACGGGAGCTTCCACCGCCGCTTCGCGTTGCCGGACAGCGCCGACCCCGATGGCATCGAGGCCAGCGGCAGCAATGGCGTGCTGACCATCACCATCCCCAAGCGTCCGGAGACCAAGCCGCGTCGCATCCAGGTGGGTGCGGCTGGCACGCGGCAGTAAGCGGCGTCACCCGGAGATGATTCCGGCGCGTTAACCTTGCACGGCCCGTGGAATCCACGGGCCGTGCGTTTTCCTGCCGCCGCCCGCGCATTGCGGGCCCGTTCCGGCGGCGGCGACCCAAGGGACCACCATGCAGTTCAAGGACTACTACGACACGCTGGGAGTCGAACCCAATGCTGGCGAGGCGGAGATCAAGTCCGCCTACCGCCGCCTGGCGCGCAAGTACCATCCCGACGTCAGCAAGGAACCGGGTGCCGAGGAGCAGTTCAAGGCCGTCAACGAAGCCTACGAGGCGCTGCGCGACCCGGAGAAGCGCAAGGCGTACGACCAGTTGCGCACGCGCGGTTATCGACCGGGCGACGAAGTGCAGCCGCCGGGGGGCTTCGGCGGGGGCTCGGGCGACTTCGATTTCGAGGAAGTCTTCGCCGGCGGCGGTGCCGGTGGCGGGTTCAGCGACTTCTTCGAGAGCCTGTTCCGCCGCGCGCACGAACAGCAGGGGGCACCGGGTGCCGGACCGCATGTGCGGCGCGCGGGGCAGGCGCCCAGGCGCGATACGCGGGCGAAGTTGGCGGTCTCGCTGGAGACCGTGTATCGCGGCGACAACGTGCGGGTCACGGTCAACAACCGCACGCTCGACATCCGCATCCCGCAAGGCGTGCGCCCGGGGCAGGTCATCCGCCTCTCCGGACAGGGGCACCAGGGGGGCAACCTGCTGCTCGAGATCGAATACGCCGCCCACCCCATGTTCGAGGTCGATGGCCGCAACATCATCCACACCTTGCCGGTCGCGCCGTGGGAAGCCGCCCTGGGCGCGAGCGTGAGCGTGCCGACGCTGGGCGGTACGGTCACCTTGAAGGTGCCGGCCGGTTCGGAAGCGGGTCGCAAGCTGCGGCTCAGGGGGCGTGGCCTGCCCGGTGGCGGGTCTGGGCCCGCGGGCGACCAGTTGGTGGAACTGGAAATCGAGGCGCCCGTGCCGCGCGACGAGGCGCAACGCAGTGCCTACGAAAAACTCCGGGACGAATTCGAGGGCGACTGGCGGCGAGGATGAATCCAGCCGGACCGCGAGGGGCTCAGGCCGCGGCCGGCTCGGGTGGCGGGTCGGCGTCGCCACCGGATGCCGGGATGGCGGCGATGATGGCTTCCGACAGTTCACTCTCGCTGAAGGGCTTCGTGAGGTAAGCTGTCGCACCCTGTCGCATGCCCCAGACTCGGTCGGTGTCGAGGTCCTTGGTCGTGACCAGGATCACCGGGATGTGCCTGGTGGCCGGGTCCCGCGTGATGGCGCGCGTCGCCTGGAACCCGTTCAAGTTCGGCATCACCACGTCCATCAGGATCAGGTCGGGCAGTTCGCATTTCGCCGACTCGACGCCTTGCGCACCGTCCTCGGCGGTGAGGGCCTCGTGGCCGAGCTTTTCGACGATGCGACGGATGCCCATCAGCTGCGACGGCGAATCGTCGACGATCAGGATGCGCGCCATGGAGTGTCCCCGGTGAATGCGCCCCGATTGTAGCCGCCATCGGGGCATCCGCAACCCGCCGACCGGGTCACAAGGCCACCAGCGTTCGGCCCAGCGAGCCCCCGCCCAGCATGCCTTCGAACACGTCTGGCAACTCGTCCAGCGAGACTTCCCGGGTGCAGATGCGTTCCAGGTGCCGAGGCTTCCAGTCATCGGCCAGGTGCGCCCAGACCTGCTCGCGGATATCGCGCGCGGTACCGGCCGAGGCGATGCCCAGCAGGGAGACGCCGCGGATGATCCCCGGCATCACCGTGGTTTCGAGCACATGCGTCGCGGCGAGCCCGGCGCTGGCGACGTTGCCGTAGGGCGCGGTCTGCGCGAGCAGGCTGGCGAGCATCGGCCCGCCGACGTTGTCCAGGCCGCCGCCGAAGCGCACCGACTCCATCGGGCGCGTGGTCGCCAGCGCGTCGCGGTCCAGCACCTCGCTGGCCCCGATGTCCCGCAGGTACCCGGCGTGTTCGGGTTTGCCGCTGACGGCATGCACTTCGAAGCCGGCGCGGCTGAAGATGTCGACCGCCAACGAGCCGACGCCGCCGGTGGCACCGGTCACGCACAATGGGCCCAGGTCCGGCGTCTGCCGGTTGTCCAGCAAGCGGTAGAGGGCCAGCGCCGCGGTGAAGCCGGCGGTGCCCAGGATCATGCTTTCGCGCAGGCCAAGCCCGTTCGGCAGCGGGATTGCCCAGCGCGACGGGATCCGCGCGTACTCGGCATAACCTCCGTCGCGCGTCTCGCTCAGGCCGCAGCCGGTGGCCAGGACCGCATCGCCCTCGCGGAACCCCGGATCGCTGGAAGCCACCACGTGTCCCGCCACGTCGATGCCGCCAACCAGCGGGAACGTGCGCAGGATCTTCCCTTCGCCGGTGCCCGCCAGGGCATCCTTGTAGTTGACCGAGGAGTAGGCGGTCCTGATGACGATTTCGCCGGCGGCAAGATCTTCGAGGCCCACCTGCTCGATGCCGCTGCGATAACCTGCCGCGTCGTGGTGGATTCGGAAGGCGGCGAAACGGTCTGGAATGGGCATGCGGATGTTCCCGGATCGGCAGGACGGCGGCGTGGAAGGTTAACGCAGGCCCTTTGGGAACCTGGCGGTGACCCCTGCCATGGGTCGCCCAGGGCGCCCGGTCGCAGCGTGCGTGGCCACGCAGCCCGGTGCCACCGCGATCCAGGCCCGGATCATCGCAATCCCCCGGAGCGTTGGGTGTCGAGCCACTTGCGCGCCTGCGCCGGGGTGTAGGTGCGCAGCCAGCCGAACAGCACGTCGAGGTCGTCGCCATGCCAGAGGTCCTCGCGCTGGTCGCGGTGCAGGAAGCCCTCGTCGACCATGCGATCGACCATCGCCATCAGCGGCGCGTAGAAGCCATTGACGTCGAGGAAGGCGCAGGGGCGTTCGCCGAGCCCGAGCTGGCGCCAGGTCAGCATCTCGAACATCTCGTCAAGCGTGCCGAAGCCGCCGGGAAGCGCGATGAATGCATCCGACAGGTGGAACATGCGCGCCTTCCGGGTGTGCATCGAGTCGACGATCTCCAGCCGCGTCACGTCGTGGTGCGCGACCTCGCGGTCGACCAGCTGCTGGGGGATTACGCCGATGACCTCGCCGCCGGCGTCCAGCGCCGCATCGGCGACGATCCCCATCAGCCCGACGTTGCCGCCGCCATAGACCAGGGCGAGTTTCTCGCGGGCCAGCCGCGAGCCCAGCTGCCGGGCGCGCTCGGCGTAGGCGGGCTTTCCGCCGGTGTGCGAGCCGCAGTAGACGCAGACCGCCTTCACGGCGCCGTCCTCGTCATCAGCCACTGCACCACGCTCACCCCAGCGAAGCCCGCCGCGCCCGCCATCGCGAACGCCACCCAGGCCTGGACTTCGTGCCGAAGCGCGAAGGCCAACACCAGGAAGAACGGCAGGCTGCCGAGCACGAACCAGAAGATCGCCATCGCGAGGTCGGCGACGGCGCGGGGTTCGCGGGTATCGAAGTACAGCCAACCCAGGACGAGCAGGGACGTCAAGGGCAGGGAGGCCACCAGTGCCCCCAGCCAACCCGTGCGCTTGGCCAGCAGGGACGCGACGACCACGAGGACTACCGTGACCAGCACCTTCAGCAGGAACTGTGGATTCATGGCGGTTCCTCCCGATGCTTGGCGTCGTGGGGATCGATGCGAGCAGCGCCGCCTGCGTCGAGGCAGGCGAGGCTCAGTTCGCCTTGTGGATGGCGCGCTTGTCGACCGCCATCGCGGCGTCGTGGATCGACTCGGACAGCGTCGGATGGGCGTGGCAGATGCGGGCCAGGTCGTCGGCGGAACCCTTGAACTCCATCGTCAGCACGCCTTCGTGCACCAGTTCGGACACGCCGACGCCGACCAGGTGCATGCCAAGCACGCGGTCGGTCTCCGCATGCGCGATGACCTTGACGAAGCCGGCGGTCTCGCCCATCGCGACCGCGCGGCCCAGCGCCGCGAACGGGAAGCTGCCGGTCTTGTACGGCGTGCCTTCGTCCTTCAGCTCGCGCTCGGTCTTGCCGACCCAGGCCAGCTCCGGTTCGGTGTAGATCACCCAGGGGATGGTGTCGTAGTTGACGTGGCCGGGCAGGCCGGCGATCAGCTCGGCGACCATGATCCCTTCCTCGAAGCCCTTGTGCGCCAGCATCGCGCCGCGCACGCAATCGCCGACCGCCCAGACGCCGTCGACGCCGGTGTGGCAGTGCTTGTCGACCTCGATCCGGCCGCGGTCGTCCAGTTTCACTTCGCAGTCCTCGGCCAGCAGGCCCTTGCTCGCCGCCTTGCGGCCGACCGCGACCAGCAGCTTGTCGAACACGATGGCCTGGTCGCCGTCCTTGTCGCTGTAGCTGACGTGGACTTCGGTGGCCTTGCCTTTCTTCTTCAGCTCGCACTTGCCGACCTTGGCGCCGAGCTTGATGTCCAGGCCCTGCTTCCTGAACTCCTTGAGCGCGACCTTCGCGGCTTCGCTGTCGGCCGCCGCCAGGAAGTCCGGGAGCGCCTCGAGCACGGTGACCTCGGCGCCGAGACGACGCCACACGCTGCCCAGTTCCAGCCCGATCACGCCGGCGCCGATCACGCCCAGGCGCTTGGGCACGCTGGTGAAGTCCAGCGCGCCGACGTTGTCGACGATGTGTTCTCCGTCGAACCTGGCGAACGGCAGCTCGATCGAATCGGAGCCTGCGGCCAGGACCACGTTGGTGCCCTTGAGCTCGACGACCTTGCCGTCGTGCCCCTCGACCTTGACCACGTTGCCCTTGTGCAGGGTGCCGAAGCCGTAAAAGGGCGTGACCTTGTTGGCCTTGAACAGCATCGCGATGCCGCCGGTGAACTGCTTCACGATCTTGTCCTTGCGGCCGACCATCGTGCCGACGTCCATCTTCGGATCCTTGGCGGTGATGCCGTGTTCGCCGAACAAGTGCTGCAGGTTCCAGAAATTGCGCGAGGAATCCAGCAGCGCCTTGGACGGGATGCAGCCAACCCGCAGGCAGGTCCCGCCCAGGGCAGGCTTGCCGTCCTTGCCCAGGCCGGCATCGATGCAGGCGGTCTTCATGCCCAGCTGCGCGGCGCGGATCGCGGCGTGGTAGCCGGCGGGGCCGGCACCGATGACGATGACGTCGAATTGCTGTTGCTCGCTCATTGCGGTTGTCCTTGCTTCAGCCCTTCTCCCGCATGCGGGAGAAGGTGGCGCGCAGCGCCGGATGAGGGTGTGTCAGGCGAGGACTGTCTCTTAGCGAAAAGCAGGGTCCTCACCCCAACCCCTCTCCCGCGGGCGGGAGAGGGGCTAAAGCATCACATTCCCAGCAGCATGCGGTGCGGATTCTCAAGCTGGTTCTTGATGTCGACCAGGAACAGCACCGCGTCCTTGCCGTCGATGATGCGGTGGTCGTAGGACAGTGCGATGTACATCATCGGCGCCGCGACGACCTGGCCGTTCTCGACGATGGCGCGCTCCTTGATGGCGTGCATGCCCAGGATGGCCGATTGCGGCGGATTGACGATCGGGGTGGACATCAGCGAGCCGAAGGTGCCGCCGTTGGTGATGGTGAACGTGCCGCCCTGCAGGTCCTCGAGCTTCAACCCGCCCTCGCGCGCGGCGGTGGCGTAGTCGGCGATGGCCTGCTCGACCTCGGCGAAACCCATCCGCTCGACGTTGCGCAGCACCGGCGTCACCAGGCCGCGATCGGTGGACACCGCGATCGAGATGTCGGCGTAACCGTGGTAGATGATGTCGTCGCCATCGACCGAGGCATTGACCGCAGGATGCCGCTGCAATGCGTTGGCGGCCGCCTTGGCAAAGAAGCTCATGAAACCGAGCTTGATGCCGTGTTCCTTCTGGAACTGTTCGCCGAGCGCCTTGCGCATGGCCATGACGTTGCCGAGGTTGACCTCGTTGAACGAGGTCAGCATGGCGATGGATTCCTTGGACTGCATCAGCCGTTCGGCGATGCGCTTGCGCATGCGCGTCATCGGCACGCGCTCCTCGGGGCGCGCGCCGCCCGAGACGCCACCGGTCCTGCCGCTGGCGTAATTCAACAGGTCTTCCTTGGTCACCGCGCCGCGTCGGCCGGTGCCCTGGACCTGCGAGGGATCGAGGCCTTCCTTCTCGGCGGTGAAGCGGGCGCCGGGCGGCAGGTCGCCCGTCTTGCTGCCTGCGGTTGCAGGGCTGGACGACTTGGCGGCTTTCGCCGGCGCCTCGCCCTCATCCTTCTGCTGCGTGGCCTTGTCGCCGGCCTCGTCCGCCTTGGCGGTCTTGTTCCCGGCCTTGTCGCCCGAGTCGCTGGCGACCGCGCCTTCCTCGATCACCGCGATCACCTGCTGGCTGGTGACGGTGTCGCCTTCGGCGAACCTGATTTCCTTGAGCACGCCGTCGACGGTCGACGGGACCTCGAGCACGACCTTGTCGGTTTCGAGGTCGACCAGGTTTTCGTCGCGCCTGACCGTGTCGCCGGCCTGCTTGTGCCAGGTGGCGATGGTGGCGTCGGAGACGGATTCCGGAAGGACCGGGACTTTGATTTCGGTGGCCATGGGTGGCGTCCTGGGAGAGTCGGTATGCAGGGATTATTCGGCGTGCGTCTTGCCGTCGAGGGGATTGACCAGGGCGTCGGCGATCAGCTGCTGCTGCTCGGCGAGATGGTCGTTGAAATGGCCGGCGGCGGGCGACGGCGAGCGCAGGCGGCCGGCGTAATGCAGCGCCTGCCCGGGTGCCAGGCAGTGGTCCAGGTGGTGCCGGATCTGGTACCACGCGCCCTGGTTCTGCGGTTCCTCCTGGCACCAGACCACGTCCGGCGCCTTGGCGTAGCGCTTGAGCTCGACCGCCAGCTGTTCGCGGGGAAAGGGGTAGAGCTGTTCCACGCGGATGATCGCGATGCCGTCCATCTCCTGGTCGTGGACCTGTTCCAGCAGGTCGTAATAGACCTTGCCCGAACACACGACGACGCGCTTGACCTTCTTCGGGTTGGCCTTGCCATCGGGGATCAGGTGCTGGAACCCGCCGGTGGCAAGCTCGTCCAGCGACGAAACCGCCAGCTTGTGGCGCAGCAGCGACTTGGGTGTCATCACCACCAGGGGCTTGCGCGTCTTCATGCGCATCTGCCGCCGGATCATGTGGAACGCCTGCGCCGGGGTGGTGGGCACGCAGACCAGCATGTTCTCCAGCGCGCACAGCTGCAGGAAGCGCTCCAGCCGTGCCGAACTGTGCTCGGGTCCCTGGCCCTCGTAGCCATGGGGCAGGAAGAGCGCGAGCCCGCACAGCCGCTGCCACTTGGCCTCGCCGGAGGACAGGAACTGGTCGATCACGACCTGCGCGCCGTTGGCGAAATCGCCGAACTGCGCTTCCCAGATGTCGAGGGTGCCCGGGTCGGCGGTGGAGTAGCCGTACTCGAACGCCATCACCGCCTCCTCGCTGAGCAGCGAGTCGATGATGGTCGCGTCCGCGGGGTCCTTGGCCAGGGCCTTCAGTGGCACGTACTCCTGCAGGGAGTCCTGGTCGTGCAGCACCGCGTGGCGATGGAAGAACGTGCCGCGCCCGCTGTCCTGACCGACCAGGCGCAAGCGGTCGCCCTCGTCGATGAGGGTGGCGTAGGCGAGGTTCTCTGCGAAGCCCCAGTCGGCCGGCGTCTCGCCCGCCGCCATCTTCAGCCGCTCGGCGTAGATCTTGGCCACGCGCGGATGCAGGCTGATCTCCTCCGGGACGGTGTTGATGGCTTTGGCCAGCCGGTCCAGCGTCTTGCGGGCGACGCTGGTGTCGACGTCGTCGCCGAGCTTGCCCGACAGGTAGGTCTGCCACTCGAGGTGGTGCGGGTCCGGTTCGACGTCCGCCAGCTCGGTGGTGACTTCGCCGGCGTCGAGCTTGTCGCGGTAGTCGTCGATCACCGCCTGCACGTCGTCGCGTTCGAGCACACCCTCGGCCACCAGGCGCTCGGCGTACAGGTCGCGGGTGGTCTTGTGCGCACGGATCGTCTGGTACATCTGCGGCTGCGTGGCGGCCGGCTCATCGGCCTCGTTGTGCCCGTGGCGGCGGTAGCAGACCAGGTCGATCACGACGTCCTTGCCGAATCGCTGGCGGAAATCGAAGGCCAGTTGCGCGCAGAACACGACGGCTTCCGGATCGTCTCCGTTCACGTGGAGGATCGGCGCGCCGATCATCTTGGCCACGTCCGTGCAGTAAAGCGTGGAGCGTGCGTCTTCCCGGGCGCTGGTGGTGAAACCGATCTGGTTGTTGATGACGATGTGCACCGTGCCGCCGACCGCGAACCCGGCCGCCTGCGACATCTGGAACAGCTCCATCACCACGCCCTGTCCCGCGAACGCGGCATCGCCGTGCAGCAGCACCGGCAGCACCTGCCTGCGTTCCTTGTCGCCGCGGCGCTGCTGGCGCGAACGCACGCTGCCGACCACCACCGGGCCGACGATCTCCAGGTGGGAAGGGTTGAACGCCAGCGCCAGGTGCACCGGACCGCCGGGCGTGGCCAGGTCGGCGGAGAACCCCATGTGGTACTTGACGTCGCCTGTGTGCGCGCGATCGTCGGTCTTGTGGTGCTCGAACTTGCCCTCGAACTCGTCGAACAGCCGACGCGGCGACTTGCCCAGGGTATTGATCAACACGTTCAACCGGCCGCGATGCGCCATGCCGACGACGATGTCCTTCATGCCGTCCGTTCCGGCGCGGCGGATGAGGTCGTCGAGCAGGGGAATCAGCGAGTCGCCGCCCTCCAGCGAGAATCGCTTCTGGCCCACGTACTTCGTGTGCAGGTAGCGCTCCAGGCCCTCGGCGGCGGTGAGGCGCTCCAGGATGCGACGCTTGTCGTCCTCGTCGTGCCTGTAATCGCCGGCGGCGGCTTCCATGCGGTCGTACATCCAGCGCCGCTGCTCGGCGTCGGTGATGTGCATGAACTCGGCGCCGATCGGCCCCGTGTACGTCGCCTTCAACAGCTTGAGCAACTCCCCCAGCGGCATCCGGTCACGGCCGGCGACGCCGCCGGTGCTGAACTCGGATTTCAGGTCCGACTCGGACAGGCCATGGAAGGCGAGGCCGAGGTCGGGGGCTTCGGGCTTCTCTACCAGGCCCAGGGGATCGAGCTCCGCGCCCAGGTGGCCGCGCGAGCGGTAGGCGGTGATCAGCTTGCCGACGGCGCGCTCGCGGGCGTCGCCGGTGGCGGCCGTGACCGCCTGCCCGCGGTTTGCGCGCCGGCCTGCCGCGGCGACCGCATCCATGATGGCGGAGTGCGGGACGTCACCGGCTGCTCGCCCGCCGAGCTCGTCGAACCACGCCTTCCACTTGCCGTCCACGCTGTCCGGATCGACGAGGTATCGCTCGTAGAGGTCCTCGATGAAGGCGGCATTGGCCCCGAGTTGGGAAGACTGCGCAAACTGCTTCAGAAGACTGTCCACGTCTGGCGTATGGGCTCGATGGAAGGGCGATGTGGGGACGCTGGGCGGCAGGTGCTTGCCGGGGATTCTGCGAAAGGCCGTGCAAGCGCCTGATCCGGCGAGGGTTTGGACCCGCCGGGACGTGTCGGCGCACAAGAGCGGGAATTATAGCCGTTGCGCTTGTGGCGGCGCATCATCCGCCCTTGATGCATGGACGACGGGCAGGGACGTCGACCCCGCCGACCCGCCCGCTCAAATCCCCAGCGCACGCAGTTCGGAGCACGGCCGTGAGCGTTCCCAGGCGGACTTGAAGCCGTCGGCCAGCTGGCGTGCCCTTCCGGGCGCGTGGCGCTCGGCCTCTCCCTCGAAACGATGGCCCAGCGCGCGGTAGTAGTAGCCACCCGCGTCGTTTGCCATGAAGGCGGCCGCCTGGGCGCGGTCGACGGGGTCGGAGACTTCGCGGAAGGCGAACACGCTGGGCAGGCGTTGCGCCAGACGGAGCAGGGGCGCGTGCGTCCGCGCCGGCACGCTTGCGTCGTGCAGCAGCACCTGCACTTCGAGCCCGGGCGTGCGGCGCGTGGCGAGTTCGCGGAACGCGTCGAGGAGCCTTCGGTCGTCGAACAGCCCGGGGTCCAGGGTGCGGCTGTGGACCCAGAGCCCGCGGCGTGCACCCGTGACCAGGTCGCTGGCCACGGCGATGGCGGCCGCCCGATCGATGACCGGCTGCGGCTGGTCGAGCGCAAGGCGCATCTCCTGGTGTTCGATGCCGGCCTCCATGAAGCGCTCGCCGTGGGCGACGAAGCCATGGCGCCGGTAGAAATCGACCGCACCGGCCTGGGCGTGCAGGAAGACCTGCGTCCAATCGTTTTCGCGCGCCCTGCGCAGCAGGGCCTGCAACAGCGCCGCGCCCACACCGGCGTTGCGCCAGTCCGACAGCACCGCCATGCGCCCGATCTTGCGTTCCGGGGTCATGCGTGCGGTCCCGATCGCGTGGCCGTCCGGGTCGAAGGCCAGGACATGGGTGCATTGGGGGTCGGCGGCGTCGAGCTCGATGTCCAGCGGTACGCCCTGTTCCCGGACGAAGACCGCCTCGCGCACGCTGCGCAGCAGGGGCAGGGCGGTGGCGTAGTCGTCGACCAGCGTGACGCGGAAGGGTCCGATCATGCCGTCATCGCTCGTCCGGCTCCGCGCTGGCGAGCAGGTAATGCCCCTGTTCCACCAATGCATAGACGCAGTCGCGTCCTGCCCCGGACAGGGCCGCGTAGCCGGCGCCGTCGATCGTCTGGGCGGCGGCAAGCCTGCGGGCGTCGCGGACGCCCATTCCATAGGCCTGGCCGGACACGTACAACCGCGCGGCGCGGGCGGACTTGCGCCACGCCACCCGTGCCCATGGGTGGCGGTGCAGGACATGCCCGTTCTGCAGCGCCCACTCCACCTCGATGCGGGGGGGCGGCTGTTCCGCCTGGGTCACCACGCCGGCGCTGCGATAACGGGTGATGAAACCCCCGAACCAGTCCCCGAGCGCCTGCGGATCGTTCATGCGCAGCTGGTTCAGCGCCTCGACCACCCGGCGCATCGCCTCGCCGTCGATTTCGTTGGGATCCGCCGGCGGCGCGAGGTCGCCATCGGCGTAACGCTGCGACTCATCGGCTTCGGCGGCCAGGGTGTCGATGTAATCGCCCATCAGTTCCGCGGCCGACGGTGCGCGCATGCCGATCGAGTACGTCAGGCAGGGATCGACGGCCACGCCGTGGTGGGGCACGCCGGGTGGCAGGTAGAGCATGTCGCCCGGGTCGAGCACCCAGTCGTGGGTGGGCGAGAATTCGCGCAGCAGCTTGAGCTCGACGTCGTCGCGGAAGTCCAGCGGCGGCGCGGCGGACGCGTCGATCTGCCATCGCCGCCGGCCCTGGGCCTGCAGCAGGAAAACGTCGTAGTGGTCGACGTGGGCCCCCACCGATCCGCCGGTGGCGGCGAAGCTGACCATGATGTCGTCGATGCGCCAGCGCGGGATGAACCCGAACGACGGCAGCAGGCCCGCGACGTCGGCGTCCCACTTCTCGACATCCTCCACCAGCAGGGTCCAGTCACGGTCGCCCAAGGTCGGGAACAGCGCTTCGTCGAAGGGGCCGTGGCGCACCATCCAGCGGTCCGCGTCGCGGTCATGCGCGACGATGCGCGACCGCGCGGCCGGTTCGCACGCCAGGCCGGCGAGGTCTTCCGGGGTGATCGGCGGAACCGCGCCGCTTGCGGCAAGTTCGGGGAAGGCGCCACGCACCAGCAGCGGTTGCTTCTGCCAGTAGTCGCGCAGGAAGTCCGCCGGAGGCATGCCGAGGGGCGCCAGCTGTCCGGCGTGGACCTCGAGCCCGTCCGGGGCATGGGTCGCGGTGGACCGTGGGACACGTGCAGGCTTCCGGCGCTGCTGACGCGTCTTTGACGGTGTCGCGGGGGGACGTTCCTGGCTCATCCTTGCAAGGGGGACGGCTCAGATGTCCCGGGCCAGCGTTTCGGCCAGGCCCGTGTAGGCGGCTGGCGTCAGCGCTAGCAGGCGTTGCCGGTCCGGCGCAGGCAGGTCCAGGCCGGCGATGAACTCGCGGAGCGACGTCTCGTCGATCCCTTGGCCGCGCGTCAGGGCCTTCAGCTGTTCATAGGGCTCCGGCAAGCCGTGCCGGCGCATGACCGTCTGCACCGCTTCGGCCAGCACTTCCCAGGCCCCGTCCAGGTCGGCGGCGAGTCGCTGCTCGTTGACCGACAGCTTGCCCAGGCCGCGCAGCAGCGACTCGTAGCCGACCAGCGCGTGCCCGAACGCGGTGCCCAACGCACGCAGCACCGTCGAGTCGGTCAGGTCGCGCTGCCAGCGGCTGACCGGCAGCTTCGCCGAGAAGTGCTCGCAAAGCGCGCTGGCGATGCCGAAGTTGCCCTCGGCGTTCTCGAAGTCGATCGGGTTGACCTTGTGCGGCATGGTCGAGCTGCCGACTTCGCCGGCCTTGACCGCCTGCCTGAAGTAACCGAGCGAGATGTAGCCCCAGATGTCGCGGCACAGGTCGATGCAGATGGTGTCGATCCGCCGCTGCGCGTCGCAGATCTCGGCGATGGCGTCGTGCGGTTCGATCTGGGTCGTGTAGGGATTGAAATCCAGGTCGAGCGATTGCACGAAGCGCTTCGCGAACCCGGGCCAGTCGACCTCGGGATAGGCGACGGCATGCGCGTTGTAGTTGCCGACCGCGCCATTGATCTTGCCGGTCAGCGAGATGCCGGCGAGCTGGTCGCCCTGGCGCCGAAGGCGGGCCACGACGTTCGCCAGTTCCTTGCCGACGGTCGTGGGCGATGCCGTCTGGCCGTGCGTGCGCGAGAGCATCGGCACCGCGGCGTGCTCCCGGGCCATGGCGCGCAAGGCCTGGATCACGGCGTCTAGCCGGGGCAGGAGCACCTCCTGGCGTGCCCGGTTGAGCATGAGCGCATACGCAAGGTTGTTGATGTCCTCGCTCGTGCAGGCGAAGTGCACGAACTCCAGTGCCGGGCCCAGCGCCGCATCGTCCTTCAGGCGTTCCTTCAGGAAATACTCGACGGCCTTGACGTCATGGTTGGTGGTCGCCTCGATCTGCTTCACGCGCGCGGAGTCGGCTGTGGAAAAACCGTCGGCCACCGCCCGCAGGCGGGCGATCGCCGCCTCATCGAAAGGAGGCAACTCTGCGATCCGCGCTTCGCCCGCCAGCGCGAGCAGCCATTCCACCTCGACCCGGACCCGTGCGTGGATCAGGCCGTGCTCGGAAAAGATCGGTCGCAGCGCATCGACCTTTGCGGCATACCGCCCGTCGAGCGGGGACAGGGCGAGCAGTTGGGTTTCGACGGCTTCGGGCATTTCCAGGCGTCATCCGGGGACAGGCGCTCATTCTACAGCGGGCAACCCATCCCACTGCTCGCCTCGGCGCCTCGTCGGCGACGCCGACGGGCGGCCTGCCATGGCACCCGCGGTGCGCAACGCCCTGGCCGCCGGCAGGCGTATGCTCGTGAGCAGGAGGGTTCCAGCATGGCGAAGAAGACATTCCGTCGCGTCCGCGACAGCATGGGCGAACTCGAAGTCCCCATCGATGCACTGTGGGGCGCGCAGACGCAGCGCGCGATCCAGAACTTCCCGATTTCCGGCCAACCGATGCCGCGCGGGTTCATCCGTGCGCTGGGGCTGGTCAAGGCCGCCGCGGCCGAGGTCAACGGCGCGTTCGGCTTGTTGCCCAAGTCGCGTGCGACGGCGATCCGTTCGGCGGCGATGGCGGTCGCCGAAGGTAAGCACGACGCTCAATTTCCCATCGATGTCTACCAGACCGGATCCGGGACATCGTCGAACATGAACGCCAACGAGGTCATCGCGACGCTCGCGTCGCGTGGCGGCGGCAAGCCCGTGCATCCGAACGACGACGTCAACCTCGGCCAGAGTTCCAACGACGTCGTGCCCACCGCGATCCGCGTCTCGGCGGTGCTTGCCGCCCATGAAGACCTGTTGCCTGCGGTCTCGCACCTGCGCTCGACCATCGACCGGCGCGCGAGGCGGCTTGGCAAGGTGGTCAAGACGGGCCGTACCCACCTGATGGACGCGATGCCGTTGACATTCGCGCAGGAACTGGGCGCCTGGTCGGCGCAATTGGCGTCTGCGCAGGCGCGGATCAAGGACAGCCTGGCGCGCCTGCGCCGTTTGCCCATCGGCGGCACCGCGATCGGTACCGGCATCAACGCCGATCCGCGGTTCGGCAAGGCCATGGCCAAGTCGTTATCGGGCCTGGCGGGCGTGGCGTTCGCGTCTGCGGAGAACAAGTTCGAGGGCATCGCCTCGCAGGACGACGCGGTCGAACTGTCCGGGCAGCTGAACGTACTCGCCGTGGCGCTGATGAAGATTGCCAACGACCTGCGCTGGATGAACTCGGGTCCGCTGGCGGGGCTGGGCGAGATCGAGTTGCCGGCGCTGCAGCCGGGCAGCTCGATCATGCCCGGCAAGGTCAATCCGGTGATCCCGGAGGCGACCTGCATGGTGTGTGCCCAGGTGATGGGCCACCATGCCGCGATCACCGTGGCCGGCCAGAGCGGCAACTTCCAGCTCAACGTGATGCTGCCGCTGGTCGCGGCCAACCTGCTGGACGGGATTGGCTTGCTTGCCAGCATCATGCGTTTGCTGGCCGACGAAACCATCGCCGGACTGGAGGTGCGCCGCGATCGGGTGAACGAGGCGCTGGCGCGCAACCCGATCCTCGTCACCGCGCTCAACCCGATCATCGGCTACGAAAAGGCCGCCGAGATCGCCAAGCAGGCCTACAAGCAGGGTCGGCCGGTGCTGGATGTCGCCGTCGAGGCGACGGGCATGGGCAAGGCGGAACTGCGCAAGCTGCTGGATCCCGCGAAGCTTGCGCGTGGGGGCGTGGGCTCAAGCGAGCGAGGCTGAGTCCCCGGCGCGCAGGGCAGCTACCGTCAGCGCGACGGCGCTGCCTCCTGGTCGGTCGTCGTGGTGGCCTTGCCGCCCGTCTGGTCGGCGGGCGAATCGTTGGTCGCCAGACGGCTGGATTGCGCAACGGCTCGGATCGAGTTGCGGACGCCGTCTCGGATGCCCGATCGGATTTCTTCACGCAACTCGGCGCGACCCACCTTCGTGGCGGCGCCATCCTGGCTGCCATTGCAATCGTCGATGTCGCCTTCGTCCATCGTCGCGTAGGGCGCGAACTCGGGCAGCGCCGCGGCGAGCTGCCGTTCGCTTGCGAGCAGGGCTGGCAACTTGTCGCATAGCTGCTGCGCGGCCGCCTCGATGGCTTCGCTTTCGGCAGCCATGCTCTGTTCGATTTCCTCCTCGGACATGCCTGAGAAGATACCCTTGACCGCATGGCCCATCGCCTTGCCGGCGATGTCCGCGCCCTGTGTGCCGATGTCCATGCCGCTTTCCGCGACCGCGATCAGGCTCTGCCGATAGTCCTTCAACAGCATTTTTTGCGCCGGGTTGGTCGCGACCGGGCGCCCATCGATCAGCAGTTCACCCTGTGGGGTGATTTCCGCCTTCGCCAGGCCCTCGGCACCCTTCGAAAGGGAGATGTTGCTGTTCCTCAGTTCATCGCGCGCCTTGTCCATGGCCTTGTCCACCACGCCGCCGAGCAGGGAGTCGCTTGCATTGTCGTTCCCTGTTCCAGACCGATCCGGAGACTGTCCGGGATTGCATCCCGCGAGCGCGATGGCGCAAGCGAGCAGGGCGGCACGGAGGGATCGGGAGGTCGACGTCATCATGGGCTACTGGCCTTCACTGGGTGGGGCGGGAGGGAGCATGGGCGCTGGCGGGATTCCCGGCAAGTTCGCGGCGCAGGACGATCCGCGCTGCCGCGGATCGTCCCCGGGGGTTCATTCCGCGAGTTCGCGATGCCGGCGCAGATGGATCGCGCCGAAGATCATCGCGGCGCCGGCAACCACGCCGGCCCACAACTGCGTGGTCAGCAGCGTGGAGTAGACGGAGCGAAGGTCGAACAGTGAACGGATCGCACCTGGCCCATCCATGTCCATGGCTTCGATGCGCGCGACGTCCAGCCAAGTCAGCGGTGCGACGCTGAACAGCATGCGGGCGACGACGTTCTTCCAGAACCAGGTGCTGCGCAGGTCGAACGCCTGCATCACGTCGAACCAGGTGATGAAGAGCCCGGCGAACAGCGGGATCATGATCGCCCAGAGGAAGGGCTTGCTGCGTGCCCAGGACGAGCACAGCAGGAGCCAGCCGACGGTAGGCAGCATCCAGAGCGCGTACACCGGGATCGCCGCGACCAGTTGCCCGACCAGAGTCAGCGGGCTCCCCGGACCCCAGACGAGCTGGACCGGATTGCCGCCATGCAGCAGCACGAAGGCGCTGATCAGGAGCAGGAAACCGAACATGGTCACGATGGCCGCGGCGGTGGCGAGGGCGGGCGCGACGAGGGTGGCGCTCACGACCTTCGACAGCACGGTCTCCCGGTCCGACAGCGGCAGCGACTTCCAGAACAGCACGCTGCGGTCCTTTCGTTCGTCGTACAGCGCGCCCAGGCAATAGAAGAACAGCACGAAGCCGAGCACGATGAACGGCCAGCTCGAGGCCATCAGCAGGCTCAGGTCGATGCCGTCGGCGAGGTGGCGCGCCTCTTCCGGTCCGATGTGCTGGGTCAGCTTGCCCAGGTCGAGGGCGTTGATCATGATCCGCTCGCCGTCGACGTTGATCGTCTGGGCACCTGCCCTGCGGCCCATGACCTCGGCGACGATCAGCGCCATCAGCGTCAGCAGCAACGAGATCCCGCCGGCGACCAGGGGCGCCCAGAGGAAGCCGCCCTTGTGCTCCCAGTACTCGCGCTTGAGCAGCAGGGCGAAACGATGCGTCTGGTGCGCCGGCGCCTTGCCGGCGGGCAGGGTGGAGGCTTGGGCGTTCATGCGTAGGTTCCTTTCATGGTGGCCACGAACAGGTCGGCCAGGCCGGGGATGCGGGTTTCGCCCAGCGGGGCAAGGGTGCTCCTGGGCACGCCATCGAACAGCATCACGGTCTTGCCGAATGCCATGGCGCGTTCGTCGACGGGCTGCAGGCCGCGGGCCTGTTCCGTGTGCTCCGGGTCCGCGAGCAGCTCGACGAAGCGTTCGCCGACCTCGTCCATGGACGCGTCCAGCACGACCTTGCCGTCGCGGATGAACATCACGTCGGTCAGGATGTTCTCGACTTCCTCGACCTGGTGGGTGGTGATCAGGATGGTCTTCTGCTCGTCGAAGTAGTCCTCCAGCAGCCGCTGGTAGAACTGCTTGCGATACAGGATGTCGAGGCCGAGGGTGGGTTCGTCGAGCACCAGGAAGCGCGCGTCGATCGCCATGACCAGCGCCAGGTGCAGCTGCACGATCATCCCCTTGGACATCTCGCGCACGCGCATGCCTGGCTTGAGTTGGGTGTTGGCCAGGAAGCGTTCGCAGCGGGCGCGGTCGAAGCGCGGGTGCACGCCGTCGACGAAGTCGATGGCTTCGCGTACCCGCATCCAGCGCGGCAACACGGCGACGTCGGCGATGAAGCAGACATCCTTCATCAGTTCGTCGCGCTCCGTCCGCGGGTCGCGGCCCAGGACCTTCAGGTCGCCCTCGAAGGGGATCAACCCGAGCATGGCCTTGAGCGCGGTGGTCTTGCCGGCGCCGTTCGGTCCGATCAGGCCGATGATCCGACCCGCCCCGATCTCGAACGACGTGCCGTCCAGGGCGACCTTGTTCTTGTAGGCCTTGCGCAGGTTCCTTGCGTTGACCACGGTGCCGCCGTCGACGGCAGCGCCCGGGACCGCGCCTTCATCCATCCGGAAATCGGTGTTCATGCCGTACCCCCGTTGCGTGCGATGGGATTGAGCAGGTCTTCCATGGACAGCCCCAGTCGCTGGATGCGTTCCAGCACCAAAGGCCACTCCTCGGTCAGGAAGCGCTCGCGCTCATTGCCGAGCAGTTTCTTCGACGCCTCTTCGGTGACGAACATGCCAAGTCCCCTGCGTTTTTCGACCAGCGCCTCGTCCGCCAGCTCCTGGTAGGCGCGCGAGACGGTGATCGGGTTGAGTTGGTATTCGGCGGCGACCTGCCTTACGGAGGGCAGGGCATCGCCGGGCTTGAGTTCTCCGTCGAGCATCATCGCGATCACGCGCTCCTTTAGCTGTCGGTAGATCGGAGCGCCGTCGCTCCACTGGATGGAAGTCATGACTCAGGCTCCGGTGCCATCGCGCAGGCCGTGCGCGAATGAGAAATAGGGGGTGGCGAACGCGCTGCGCGAGTTCCTGCGCGTGCGGTCCGGCTTGGGGTCGTCTTGCATGGCCGACGAACCCGCGCTAGCCGCCGATTCGATCTGCGCGATGGCCGCGGACAGCGCTGCGTCGGCGGCGACTTCGGTGACGAAGGAAGCCGTATGCGCGAGCAGTTCGCAGGTGTCGGTGGCCTGAAGCAAGTCCGATTCGAACCGCTGCGAGCGTGCCGCCAGCCTCGCCGAGCGTTCGGCCGGCGCGCCGGAGGCGCTCCCAGTCGGAGGCGCGGTCTCCACGCCGACGGCATGCCGCATGGCAGCGGCTTCGGTCGGGGCGGAGGTCAGCGGCGTGGCGACCAGGAGGCCTGCGACGAGGACCAAGCCGGTCGTGGAGAGCGCCAACAGCGTGTTGTGGAGCTTGCGGTTCATGGCAGGGGTCCTGCGTTGGGTCATCGGTGTTGTATGTAACTATAACACCAAAACAGAGTGCGTCAACCCCGAAGCGGCTTTTTTTTGACCCAACTAAAGTCATGGTCCATGACGCCTCGGCGGGGTGTTAAAACCTCCATGAAATTCAGTCACTTGTCCGTTCCAGCCAGGGCCGGATGCGGGCCTGTCTGCCGCTGCCACCGTTGGTAGGGTCTTGAGGCTCGCGGCGGCACCGAAGGCTTGCAGGGAATCGAAGTCCGGGCCACTGGAGTTCCGCTCCGGCCCAGCTCACCGACGCCGCCCCGCAGACCGACCACTGTGTAACCAGGCGGAGGGCGTGGGTGGTCTGGTTCGCCGGTCGCCAGGTGCGCGAATGCCGCGCGGCGACGCGCCGGGCCGGGGTCCTTCATGCGCGCACGCCTCGACGCGATTTCCGTAGACACTGAACGCGGGACTGCCCTGTGATTGCCGGCGCAGCGGCGGATCGCGACAATAGGGGGTTAGCGGACGCCGCTCACGGCTGCCGCCCCCCACGGATCTGGAGTCCACCTGGATGAAACCCTTGCTGCGCGCCCTCGTCGCGTTGTCGATGCTTGCGGCCATAGGCCCGGTCCCGTCGGCACTGGCCCAGGAGAACGGCGTGCTTACCACCGAGCGCGAGAAGATCGGCTACATGGTCGGCATGGACGTCGGCCGTTCCATCGCACCCGCCGCCCCCGACCTGGATCGGGCTGCCTTCGAACGCGCCGTGCGCAATGCGTTCTCCGGCGGACAGCCGCTGCTCACCGAGGAAGAAGCCAAGGCTGTCGCCCCGGCGCTCATGCAACGCATTGCGTTGCGCAACGGCCAGCCGGTTCCGGGGCTGGCCCCCGGTGTCGAGCCCCCGGCGGTGCCGAAGGACAAGGTCGGGTTCCTGGTGGGCGCAGACGCGGGCCGATCGCTTGCGCCCATCCGCGACGAGTTGGACGTCAGGGTATTCATGCAAGGCGTGGCCGATGTGCTGGATGGCCGCAAGCTGCAACTCACCGACCAGGAGGCCGATGCCCTGCGCCAGTCCTTCTCCGCGCGCGTCCGGACCAAGCTGCAGGCCGAGGCCGCCGCCGCGGGCCGGAAAAACGCGTCGGAAGGTGCGGCGTTCCTTGCCAGGAACAAGGCCACCAAGGGCGTGTTCACCACGCCGTCCGGGTTGCAGTACATGGTGCTCCGCCAGGGCGCCGGCCCACGGCCGCGTCCCGATGCCAACGTGCGCGTCCATTACCATGGCACCCTGTTGGACGGCACCGTGTTCGACAGTTCCTACGACCGCGGCCAACCCGCCGAATTCGGACTGGACAAGGTCATCGCCGGCTGGACCGAAGGACTGGGACTGATGCCGGTGGGTGCCAAGTACCGGTTCTGGGTCCCCAGCGAACTTGCCTACGGAGACCGTGCCGGAATGGGCCCGATCGGCCCGAACTCGACGCTGGTCTTCGATGTCGAACTGCTCCAGATCCTCTGAGCCGCCTTGCCATCTTGCGTGGCGCCGTTAGCCACGCAAGTCCCCCTTCTTCCAGGAGTACCCGCATGACCCTCTCCCCACGCGCCTTCACCGCCAGCCTGCTGAGCGTTTCGTTGGTGTTCGCCATCGCCGCCTGCAAGCCCGTCGACAGCGATGCCGAAGCCACTGCCGATGGCGATGCCGATGCGTCGCCTGCCGCCGAGGCGGCGATCCCCGGACTGAAGACCGACAAGCAGCAGGTCAGCTACATGATCGGCATGCAGATCGGTCAGTCGCTGCAGCCGGTCAAGGACGAAGTCGACTTCGACACCGTGATGCGCGCCGCGCGCACCTCCATGGAGGGCGGGAAGCTGTTGATGACCGAAGAGCAGGCGATGAAGGTCGCGCAGAGCTTCGGCGAGCGCATGCAGGCCAAGCAGAAGGCCGAAGCCGAGGCGCTCGGGAAGAAGAATCTCGAGGAAGGCGCCGCGTTCCTCGCCGGGAACGCAGGCAAGCCGGGCGTCCAGTCCACCGACTCTGGTTTGCAGTACCAGGTCCTGCGTGCGGGCGACGGTGCGAAGCCCACGGCCGAGCAGACGGTCAAGGTGCACTACAAGGGGCAGTTGCTCGACGGCACGACCTTCGACAGCTCCTATGAGCGCGACGAGCCGGCGGTGTTCGCGCTGAACCAGGTCGCGCCCGGATGGGCCGAGGGCGTGCAACTGATGCCTGTGGGCAGCAAGTACAAGCTTTGGATCCCGAGCAAGCTGGGGTATGGGGAGCAGGGCACTCCGGGTGGCCCGATTCCGCCCAACGCGACGCTGGTGTTCGAAATCGAACTGCTGGACATCGTCGACACCACCAAGTAAGCGCGGAGTTACCCAATGCGAGTTTCGATCTTCGGCACGGGCTATGTGGGCCTGGTGACGGGCACTTGTTTGGCCGAAGTCGGCCACGACGTGGTTTGCATCGACGTCGATCCGGAAAAGGTGGACGGCCTCAATCGGGGCGTGATGCCGATCTTCGAACCGGGCCTGGCGCCTCTGGTGGAAGCCAATCACGCGGCCGGCCGCCTGCGGTTCACGACGGATGCGGCGGAGGGCGTCGCCCACGGCGAGGTCGTGTTCATCGCGGTCGGCACCCCCTCCGACGAGGATGGCAGCGCCGACCTGCAGTACGTGCTTGCGGTCGCCAAGACCATCGGAACACACATGCACCGGCCCGTGCTGGTGGTCGACAAGTCGACGGTGCCGGTGGGCACGGCGGAGAAGGTTCGCGCGGCGATCGCCGAGACGCTCGCCGCTCGCGGCGTCGACGTCGGTTTCGAAGTCGTTTCCAACCCAGAATTCCTGAAGGAGGGTGCCGCGGTCGAGGACTGCATGCGGCCGGACAGGATCGTGATCGGCGCGGGCAGCGACGAAGCGGTGGAGACGATGCGGCGCCTGTACGCCCCGTTCAACCGGAACCATGACCGGATCGTCGCCATGGACGTGCGATCGGCGGAGTTGACGAAGTACGCCGCCAACGCGATGCTCGCGACCAAGATCAGCTTCATGAACGAAATCGCGAACATCGCAGAGAAGGTCGGCGCCGATGTCGAGATGGTTCGCCTGGGGATCGGGTCCGACCCGCGCATCGGTTGGCACTTCATCTATCCCGGTGCAGGTTACGGTGGGTCGTGCTTTCCGAAGGATGTCCAGGCGCTCTCGCGCACGGCCGGCCAGCATGCCTACGAGGCCGGCCTCCTGCATGCCGTGGAAGCCGTGAACGAACGCCAGAAATCGAAGTTGTTCGAACTGATGTCGCGTCATTACGGAGGCGCCGAACGCCTGGCCGGCAAGACAGTCGCGGTCTGGGGCCTCGCGTTCAAGCCGAACACCGACGACATGCGCGAAGCCTCCAGCCGTCGACTGTTGGGCCAGCTGTGGGATGCCGGGGCGAGTGTCCGGGCCTACGATCCGGAGGCTGGGGCGGAGGCCCGGCGGATCTTCGGCGAGCGGGAGGATTTCCTGCTCTGCTCCAGTTCGGACGAGGCTGTCGAAGGCGCGGATGCCCTCGTCGTCGTGACCGAATGGAAGCAGTTCCGCAGCCCTGATTTCGCCACGCTCGCCGCCAGGCTTGCGGACCGTGTCGTCTTCGACGGGCGCAACCTGTACGACCCCTCCCAGGTCGAAGACGCAGGGCTGGCCTATTACGGCATCGGGCGCGGCCGGTCCCTGCAGCAAGTCGCCCTCGATGGTCGATGAGCTGGAGCAGCGCGTGGTCGAGCTGGAGACCCGGCTCGCCTTCCAGGAGCAGGCGATCGCCGAGTTGAGCGATGCCCTGGCCCAGGCGCGGCTGGAGTCGGCGAATCACGCGCGGCGCATGCAAGAGGCTCTGGACGACCTCAAGCATTCGGGTGGCGATGACCTGGCCGATCCCGCCCAGGAACCGCCGCCTCCCCACTACTGAATCGGGAATCCACGCATCGGCATGAGCGACACGCTACGCAACCAGTTGCTGGGCCTGGGTTTCAAGGCCGCGCCCAAGGCGGAGAAGGACCGGTCACGCCCCAAGGCGCCGTACGCCGACCGCCGTCCGGGCAAACCCAAGGGTGCCGGCGCCCGTGCGGCTGGCGTGGGGGACAGGCGTTCCCGCGAAGACATCGACCTCGCCAAGGCCTATGCGATCCGTGCCCAGCGCGAGAAGCAGGAGCGGATCGAGGCGGAGCGCCAGAAGCAGGAAGAGGCGCGCAAACGCCGGGAAGCGCGGGAAGCTCTGGCGAAACTGCTCGAGGGCAAGGCACTCAATGCAGCCGATGCCGAGGTCGCCAGGCATTTCGAGTACGGCGGCAAGATCAAGCGCATCCATGTCACCGGGGACCAGCTCAGGGAACTCAACGCGGGCGAGCTTGGCGTCGTGCAGCTCAACGGGCGTTACCTGCTGGTCACGGCGGAGGTGCTGGCGCAGGCCGAGGCGATCTTCCCGCAGGCCGTGGCGCTGAAAGTGGAGCCCGGGGCACCGATCAGTGACGATCCGTACGCGGATCCGCAATACCAGGTCCCCGACGACCTGGTCTGGTGACGGGCACCGGCTTCGTCACGACGGAAGGCCGGAGCTGAAGTACGTAGTGACTCCGCGAGGGGTGCCTTGCCGGCCAGGGCCCGTTCCAGGAGGAACCAACCCCGGCGAGACAAGGCCCGAAAGGAGGAACGCGCGCCCCGCGCCGGCGCGGGGCGCTTGCAGGGGCGGATGCCCGGACGGGTGTCGTTGCCTGGCGCCGCACTGGAACGGGCAGCGTCCGGGAAGCGGCATGCCGCCAAGGGTCGGGGTTATTCCGGGTCGTAGTCCAGGTTCGACGCCAGCCAGCGTTCGGCCTGCGCCACCGACACGCCCTTGCGCCTGGCGTAGTCCGCGACCTGTTCCCTCCCGAGGCGTCCGACGACGAAGTACTGGCTGCCCGGATGGCTGAAGTAGTAGCCCGACACGGCGGCCGTCGGCAGCATCGCGAAGTTTTCGGTGAGGGTCATGCCGGCGTTGCCCGGCGCATCCAGCAAGGCAAACAGCGTCTGCTTCTCGCTGTGGTCGGGGCAGGCCGGATACCCGGGCGCTGGGCGGATCCCGCGATAGCCCTCGGCGATCAGCTGGCCGTTGTCCAGGCGTTCGCCGGGCGCATAGCCCCAGAACTCCGTGCGGACCCGTTGGTGCAGTCGTTCGGCCAGTGCCTCTGCCAGCCGGTCGGCCAGGGCCTTGAGCAGGATTGCGTTGTAGTCGTCGTGGTCGGCCTCGAAGCGCGCCACGTGCGGCTCGATCCCGATGCCCGCAGTGACCGCGAATGCCCCGATCCAGTCATGCCGGCCCGAGTCCACGGGGGCGACGAAATCGGCGAGGCAGAAGTCGGGCCGTTCCACGGGCTTGTCCACCTGCTGGCGCAGGAAATGCAAGGTGACGGGCCTGGCCTGTGCACTGGCACCCCCGTCGTGACTGGCCTCGACGATGACATCGTCGCCGACCGAATGCGCGGGCCACAGCCCGAACACGGCCTTTGCCGCCAGCCATTTCTCGTCGACGATGCGCGCGAGCATCGCTTGGGCGTCGGCGAACAAGGCACGGGCCTGGGTCCCGACCACGGCATCGTCCAGGATCGCGGGATACCGGCCCGCCAGCTCCCAGGCATTGAAGAACGGACCCCAGTCGATGAGTTCGACCAGGTCCGCGAGGGGGTAGTCGTCGAACACCGTCACGCCCGGCTTTGCAGGCGCGGGTGGCTCGTAGGCGTCCCAACCACCGTCGAATCGCTGCGCGCGCGCCTGCTCGAGGGATGCGAGTCGCCGTGCATCGCCGCGGTTGCGGTGGCGTTCGCGGATCTCGGCGTAATCGGCGTCGTTGGCGGCCACGAACCCGGCACGCATGTCGGCGCTGACCAGCGACTGCGCCACGCCGACCGCGCGCGACGCGTCCTTGACCCAGATGGTAGGCGACTTGTAGTGGGGGTCGATCTTCAGCGCCGTGTGCGCGCGGGAGGTCGTGGCGCCACCGATCAGCAACGGCGTCTCGAAGCCCTGGCGTTGCATCTCGCGGGCGACATGGCCCATCTCCTCCAGCGACGGCGTGATCAACCCGGACAGCCCGATGATGTCGGCGGACACTTCGCGCGCCTTGTCCAGGATGGTCTGCGTCGGCACCATCACCCCGAGGTCGAAGACCTCGAAGTTGTTGCAGGCCAGCACCACGCCGACGATGTTCTTGCCGATGTCGTGGACGTCGCCCTTCACCGTGGCCATCACGATGCGGCCGTTGGGCTTGCCGGCATCGCCCGTCCGGGCCTTCTCCGCCTCGATGTAGGGGAGGAGGTGGGCGACGGCCTTCTTCATCACCCGAGCCGACTTGACGACCTGCGGCAGGAACATCTTGCCGGAGCCGAAGAGGTCGCCGACCACGTTCATCCCGGCCATCAGCGGGCCTTCGATGACGTCCAGTGGCCGGGTCGCCGCGGCGCGCGCCTCCTCCGTGTCCTCGACGACGTACTTGTCGATGCCATGGACCAGGGCGTGGCTCAGCCGGGCGCCGACCTCCTTGTCGCGCCACGCCAGGTCCTCCACGCTCGCCGCGCCCTTGCCGCCGCGGTAGCGCTCGGCGATCTCCAGCAGGCGCTCGGTCCCGTCCTTGCGGCGATTGAGCACCACGTCCTCGACGCGCTCGCGCAGCTCCGGATCCAGGTCGTCGACGATCGGCAGCGCACCGGCATTGACGATGCCCATGTCCATGCCCGCCTCGATGGCGTGGTAGAGGAACACGGCGTGGATCGCCTGGCGCACGGTCTCGTTGCCCCGGAACGAGAAGGAAACGTTGGAGACGCCGCCGGACACGTGGCAGTGGGGCAGGGTGGCGCGGATGATGCGCGTGGCCTCGATGAAGTCGACGGCGTAGTTGTCGTGCTCCTCGATGCCGGTGGCGATGGCGAAGATGTTGGGGTCGAAGATGATGTCCTCGGGCGGGAAGCCCACGTCGTCGACCAGGATGCGGTAGGCGCGGCTGCAGATCTCGACCTTGCGGGCGCAGGTGTCGGCCTGGCCGGCTTCGTCGAACGCCATCACCACCGCCGCCGCGCCATAGCGCAGGACCTTGCGCGCCTGTTCGACGAACGCCTGCTCGCCCTCCTTGAGCGAGATCGAGTTGACCACGCTCTTGCCCTGCAGGCACTTCAGGCCGGCCTCGATCACGCTCCACTTCGAGGAATCCACCATCACCGGGATGCGGGCGATGTCGGGCTCGGACATGATCAGGTTCAGGAAACGGACCATCGCCGCCTCCGAATCGAGCATGCCCTCGTCCATGTTGACGTCCAGGATCTGGGCGCCGCTGAGCACCTGCTGCCGGGCGACCTCGACGGCCTCGTCGAAGCGATCCTCCTGGATGAGCTTGCGGAAGCGGGCGCTGCCGGTGACGTTGGTGCGCTCGCCGATGTTCACGAACAGCAGGTCCGGCGTGAGGACGAGCGGCTCCAGCCCGGACAACCGCGTATGGCGGGCGAGGGCGCTCATGCCGCGTTCGCCATCGGCATCACCCGTGGACGCCTGGGTTCGATCCCGCGCACGGCACCCGCGATCGCGGCGATGTGCGCTGGCGTCGTCCCGCAGCAGCCGCCGACGAGGTTCAGCAGGCCCGACTCGGCGAACTCGCGGAGCGTGGCCGCCATTTCCTCCGGTGTTTCGTCGTAGGCGCCGAAGGCGTTCGGGAGGCCCGCGTTGGGATGCGCGCTGACGAAGGCTTCGGCGACACCGGACAGGGCTTCGACGTGGGGCCGCAGGTCCTTCGCGCCCAGGGCGCAATTCAGGCCCACGGACAGCGGCTTCCCGTGTGCGACCGAGGCGTGGAATGCTTCCGCCGTCTGCCCCGACAGCGTGCGCCCGGACGCGTCGGTGATGGTGCCCGAGATCATCACCGGCAGCCGTGCACCCAGCGCGTCGAACGTCTCCTCGATGGCGTACAGGGCGGCCTTCGCGTTGAGCGTGTCGAAGATCGTCTCGACCATCAGCGTGTCGGCGCCGCCCTCGATCAGGCCCCGGGCGGCTTCCCGGTAGGTCTCGCGCAGCGCGTCGAAGCTGGTGTTGCGGAAGCCCGGGTCGTTGACGTCGGGGCTGATCGAAGCGGTGCGGCTGGTCGGCCCCAGCACGCCGATGACGAAGCGCGGCTGGCCCGGACTCCGGGCCTCGGCGGCATCGCACGCCTCGCGTGCGAGCCGTGCGCCTTCGCGATTGAGTTCCGCCACCAGGTGCTCGAGCCGGTAGTCGGCCTGGCTGATCGCGGTGGCGTTGAACGTATTGGTCTCGACCATGTCCGCGCCGGCGTCCAGGTATTCGGCATGGATGGAGCGGATCAGGTCGGGGCGGGTCAGGGTGAGCAGGTCGTTGTTTCCCCGCAGGTCCTGTGCCAGCGGAGGCGCAGCGTAACCGTGCCCGGCGTCGAATCCCTCCGCGAAACGAGCGCCACGGTAGTCGTCCTCGTCGAGTTCGGCCCGCTGGATCATCGTGCCCATCGCGCCGTCGATGACGAGGATGCGCTCGGCCAGTGCGCTTTCGAGCGCCGCCACGCGCAGGGGGTCGTGCCAGGGAAGGGTCTTCATGGTTTCCGTGCGATCAGGGAGATGACTTCGAAATGCGGGGGGCGTTTCTCGCGCGTCACGATTTCCGCGGTCTGCACGGCCAGGCCTGCCTTGTCCACGAACCGCCGCAAATCCCGGAGCCCGAAGCCGAGGTTGGCGTGCCCATAAGCCTCGACAGCAGTGCGGTGCTCGTGCCGCGCAAGGCTCGACAGCAGCAACCGGCCGCCCGGCCTGAGCACGCGCGCCGCCTCGGCCACGGCCTGGGCCGGCCTGGCGGCATAGGTCAAGGCGTGCATCAACACGACGAGGTCGAAGCTGCCAGCCTCGAAGGGGAGCGCGTGCATGTCTGCCTCGTGCACCTCCACGTTCGGATAGCGCCGGAGGCGTTCTGCCGCAGCCTCGACGACCCGGGCGCTGGCGTCGACGCAGGCGTAGCGTCGCGCATGCGGGGCGAGCAGCTCGGCAAGGACGCCGTCGCCGGATGCGACGTCCAGCACGTCCCCGGTCTCGAACAGGGGCAGCACCGAGCGCGCCAGGGCTTCCCAGGTGCGCCCCGGGGAATAATGGCGTTCCATGTCGCCGGCCACCGAGTCGGCCCAGTTCTGGTCCGCGGCGCGCATGGCCAGCACCCCGGCCACGCGTTCGGCATCCTGGCGCAGCAGCGGATCGTCGCTGCCGCTGCGCAATGCCTGCCAGAGTGCGCGCTGCGCGGCGTCCAGCGCGTCTTCCTCGAAGCGGTAGTACGCGGAGACGCCGGCGCGACGGTCGCGGACCAGCCCGGCGTCCTTGAGGCGGGACAGGTGGGTGGAGACGCGAGGCTGCGCCAAGCGGGTGATCGCCGACAGCTCCGCCACGGTGAGCTCCTCGCCCTCGAGAAGGGCAAGCAAGCGGACCCGGGTGGGATCGGCCAATACCTTGAGCCTGGCGGACCAGCCCTCGAGGTCCATTAATATCTTTCCATCGCGATTCAAGGATATGAGTGTCGCGTCCGCAGCCCGACCGGTCAAGCGGCGGGCGGCTGCGCGTCGGCCGGAGATGCGGACCGCGAGGCTCCGATCGTCGTGGCCCGGCGTCCCTGCGGGTGCCGCCGCTCGCCGTCGCGCGCGATCCCGGCTGACCGCTCACGGCGCCAAGGCTACAATTGCGCCTCTTGCCCGGCCGGAGTGGCGACGTGGATTTTGGTTTCACCGAAGAGCAGCTGATGATCCAGGACGTGGCGCGCCGCATCGCCCGGGAAAAAATCGCGCCGAGCGCCGAGGAATTCGACCGTAGCGGCGAGTTTCCCCTGGAAAACATCCGGCTGCTCGGCGAGAACGGGCTGATGGGAATCGAGGTGCCGGCCGAGTACGGCGGAGCGGGCATGGACCCGATCGCCTACGTGCTCGCGATGGTCGAGATCGCCGCGGCCGACGCCGCCCATTCGACGATCATGTCCGTCAACAACTCGTTGTTCTGCAACGGGATCCTCACCCACGGCACCGAGGCGCAGAAGCAGAAGTACGTCAAGGCGATCGCGGAGGGCAGGGAGATCGGCGCGTTCGCGTTGACCGAGCCGCAGTCCGGCTCCGATGCCACCGCGATGCGTTGCCGCGCCGTCAAGCAGGCGGACGGCAGCTTCAAGGTCACGGGGAAGAAGAGCTGGATCACCTCCGGGCCGGTAGCGAAGTACATCGTCCTGTTCGCGATGACCGATCCGGACAAGGCGGCACGCGGCATCACCGCCTTTCTCGTCGACACCACCCGCGAGGGCTTCCACCGCGGCAAGACCGAACCCAAGCTCGGCATCCGGGCCTCGGCGACGTGCGAGATCGAGTTCGAGGACTACGTGGTGCAACCCGATGAGGTGCTGGGCGAGGAGGGCCACGGCTTCAAGATCGCGATGGGCGTACTCGACGCCGGCCGCATCGGCATCGCCTCGCAGGCGGTCGGGATTGGCCGGGCTGCGTACGAGGCTTCGATCGAGTATTCGCGGGAGCGGCATGCGTTCGGCCAGCCGATCGGCAGTTTCCAGATGATCCAGTCCAAGCTCGCCGACATGAAATGCAAGCTGGACGCCTCCCTGTTGCTGACGCTGCGCGCGGCCTGGCTCAAGGGCCAGGGCAAGCGCTTCACCACCGAGGCGGCGGTCGCCAAGCTGACCGCGTCCGAGGCCGCGATGTGGATCGCGCACCAGGCGGTGCAGATCCATGCCGGCATGGGCTACTCCAAGGAAATGCCCATCGAACGCTACTTCCGCGACGCCAAGATCACCGAGATCTACGAGGGGACCAGTGAAATCCAGCGCCTGGTCATCGCCCGCCACGAGACCGGCCTGCGCTAGACGCACCGCCCCTCGCCCGACACCCGCGCATCCAGACGGAACCTGTTCTCCCATGAGCGCCAAGACCCCCGCCCGCCGCAAGGCGGCTGACCGCGCCTCCGATCGCCCCCGGAACGCGTTGCTCGACCCGATTTTCACCGCCATCCGCAAGATCGCCGGCAAGTCCCAGGGCGAGGATGCCTGCACCTTCGCCGCGAGCTTCTACCGGCGGCTGACGGAAGACGAGATGCCGCTGCACAGCGCCGAGGGATGGGCTGCCCTGGCGAACGACTTCCTCGACTTCGCGCGCAAGCGCAAGCGGGGGAAGGCGAACCTGCGCCTGTTCAACCCGGCGATGAAGGCCGACGGCTGGGAATCGCCGCACACGGTGCTGCAGATCGTCAACGACGACATGCCCTTCCTGGTCGATTCGGTGACCATGGCCCTGGCCGAAATGGGCATCGGTGTCCACGTGCTGGGCCATCCGGTCGTGCGCATGCGGCGCGACAAGGCCGGAAAGCTGCTGGCCGTAGGCGAGGGCGAGCCCGAATCGCTGATGCACCTGGAGATCGACCGGCAGTCCGCCGACGACACGACTGGAATCGAGACCCGGATCCAGGCGGTGCTCGACGACGTGCGCGCGATCGTCGCTGACTGGAAGCCGATGCGAGCCAAGATGCTCGAGGTCGCAGAGGACATCGCCACGCGGCAGATGCCGATCAGCGACGAGGAACGCCGCGAGGCGCACGATTTCCTGTCCTGGGCGGCGGACGACCACTTCACCTTCTTCGGCTACCGCGAATACCTGGTCAACCGCAACAAGGGCGAGGAAGTCCTGCGCGCGGTCGAGGGCAGCGGCCTGGGTTTGTTGCGCGGCGAGGACTACGGCAAGCCGCGCCCGCTCAAGTCGCTCGCCGCGCACTACATCGCGCGCTCGGGCTCGGTCGATGCGCTGATCCTGACCAAGACCAATTCCCGCTCCAGCGTCCACCGCCCGGGCTACATGGACTACATCGGCGTGCTGACCTTCGACAAGGCGGGCAAGCCGGTGGCCGAGCAGCGATTCCTCGGCCTGTACACCTCGAGCGCCTACAACCGCCGGCCCTGGGACATCCCGCTCGTGCGCAAGCGCTTCGACTACGTGATGCGGGAATCCGGCCTCGAGGCGACCGGCCACAGCGGCAAGGCGCTCAAGCACATCCTGGAGACACTTCCGCGCGACGAGCTTTTCCAGTCGACGGCCGAGGAGCTGTACCGGGTCGCCACCGGCATCCTCGGGCTGCAGGAGCGGGTGCGCAGCCAGCTGTTCCTGCGCCGTGACCGCTACGGCCGCTTCTATTCGGTGCTCGCCTACATCCCTCGCGAGCGGTTCAACACCGACGTGCGCCTGCGCATCGAGGACATGCTCAAGCGCGCGCTCAACGCCGACCAGGTCGACACGAATGTCTCCGTGGGCGAGTCGCCGCTGGCCCAGTTGCACCTGATCGTCCGCCCCAGGGCCGGCGAAAACGTCGATGTCGACCAGGGGCTGCTGGATTCGGAGCTCGCCGCGATCGTGCGCAACTGGAAGGACGACCTGCGCGACGTGCTCGTGTCGCGGCATGGCGAGGCCGAGGGCCTGGCGCTCTCCGACCGGTTCGCACGGGCGCTGACCGCCAATTACATCGAGCTGGCCACCCCGCAGGTCGCGGCCAACGACGTCGAGCAGCTCGCCGCGCTCGATGACTCGCACGACCTCAGGCTTAGCCTGTACATGGCACCGAGGCGCTTGCCCGGCCAGGGCGCGTTGCGCCTGAAGCTCTACCGCCTGCAGGAGGACATCCCGCTGTCGGACGTGCTGCCGATGATGGAGAACATGGGCCTGCGGGTCATCTCCGAGCATCCCCATCGGATCGAGTACGCGACCGGGGACGGCCTGCTGACGCCGGCCTATATCCAGGACTTCGAGGTCCAGTCGATCCGCGGCGAGATCGACGTGGAGCGGTACGGACCGCAGTTCGTCGAGGCATTCATCCAGCTGTGGCGTGGGCGGGCCGAGGACGACGGCTTCAACCGGCTGATCCTCGATGCCGGGCTGGCGTGGCGGCAGGTGGCCATGCTCCGCGGCTATTCGAAGTACCTGCAGCAAGCCGGGATCTCGTTCTCGCAGGCCTACATCGAGGAAACGCTGGGGCGTTATCCCTTGCTGTCGCGGCTGCTCGTTGAACTGTTCGAGGCGCGCTTCGACCCGGCGACGGGGCGGGAGTCGGAACAGGAAATCACCGACGGCGCCGACCGGCTCCGGGCGCAGCTGGAGAATCTCGCGAGGGGCGACTCCGCGGTCATGTCGGTGCTCGAACCCCTGGTCAAGGCGCGCAGCAGCGACAGGGTCGAGCAGTACGAAGCCACCAAGCGGGCGTTGCGCGTCCTGCTGGACCGGGTCGACAGCCTCGACCAGGACCGGATCCTGCGCAGCTTCGCCAGCGCCATCGACGCCACCCTGCGGACCGGTTACTACCAGCGGGGCAAGGACGGCGGGTTCAAGGATTACATCAGCTTCAAGTTCGACTCGTCCAAGGTCCCCGACCTCCCCAAGCCGCGGCCCTACCGCGAGATCTTCGTGTATTCCCCGCGGGTGGAGGGCGTGCACCTGAGGTTCGGGCCGGTGGCGCGCGGCGGCCTGCGCTGGTCGGACCGTCGCGAGGATTTCCGCACCGAGGTCCTGGGACTGGTCAAGGCGCAGATGGTCAAGAACACGGTCATCGTGCCGGTCGGGGCGAAGGGCGGATTCTTCGTCAAGAAGCCGCCGCTGGACGGGGATCGCGATGCCGTGCAGGCCGAAGGCATCGCCTGCTATTCGATGTTCATCAACGCCTTGCTGGACATCACCGACAACCTGGTCGACGGCAAGGTCGTGCCCCCGGAAAAGGTGGTCCGCCATGACGGTGACGACCCGTACCTGGTGGTCGCGGCCGACAAGGGCACCGCCACGTTCTCGGACATCGCCAACGGCATCGCGGCCGAACACGATTTCTGGATGGGCGACGCCTTCGCCTCCGGCGGATCGGTCGGATACGACCACAAGGCCATGGGCATCACCGCCAAGGGCGCGTGGGAGTCGGTCAAGCGCCATTTCCGTGCCATGGGTCGCAATTGCCAGCGCGAGGATTTCACCTGCGCGGGCATCGGCGACATGTCGGGCGACGTGTTCGGCAACGGCATGCTGTTGTCCAGGCACATCCGCCTGGTCGCGGCCTTCGACCACCGGCACATCTTCCTGGACCCCGATCCGGATGCGGCCCGGTCGTACAAGGAGCGTGCACGCATGTTCAAGCTGCCGCGCTCGAGTTGGGAGGACTACGACAAGAAGCTCATCTCGAAGGGCGGTGGGGTCCACGCGCGCACGCTGAAGTCGATCGATATCACCCCGCAGGTCCGCGCGGCGCTGGACCTGCCCGAGGGCACCGAGGCCATGTCGCCCAACGAGCTGCTCGCCGCCATCCTCAAGGCGCCGGTCGACCTGCTCTGGAACGGCGGCATCGGCACCTACGTCAAGGGCAGCAGCGAAAGCCATGCCGACGTCGGCGACCGTGCCAACAACGCCATCCGCGTCGACGGGCACCAGCTGCGCTGCAAGGTGGTGGGCGAGGGAGGCAACCTCGGCTTGACCCAGCTCGGCCGGATCGAGGCCGCCCAGGCCGGCGTGCTGCTCAACACCGACTTCATCGACAACTCCGCGGGCGTCGATACCTCCGACCACGAGGTCAACATCAAGATCCTGCTCAACGCGCAGGTCAAGGCGAAGAAGCTCACGCTCAAGGCGCGCAACCAGCTGCTCGTCGAGATGACCGACGAGGTCGAGGAGCTTGTGCTCTTCGACAACTACCGACAGAACCAGGCGATCAGCCTGATGGAGCGCATGTCGGTGCCGCGGCTGGGCTCCAAGCAGCATTTCATCCGCACGCTGGAATCCAGGGGCCTGCTGGACCGCCAGCTCGAGTACCTGCCGTCCGACGCCGAGTTGTCCGACCGCAAGGCCCGGGGATTGGGCATGACGCGCCCGGAACTGAGCGTGCTGCTGTCCTACGCCAAGCTGGTGACCTTCCAGGAGCTGGTGGACTCCGACGTGCCCGAGGACGCGTACCTGTGCAAGGAGCTGGAACGCTACTTCCCGGAGCCGCTGCAGAAGAAATACGCCAAGCAGATGCAGCAGCATCGGCTGAAGCGCGAGATCATCGCGACCGCGGTGACCAATTCGACCATCAACCGGATGGGCGCGACGTTCCTCATGCGCATGCGCGAGGACAGCGGGCGCACGACCGGCGAGGTCGCCAAGGCCTACACCATCACCCGAGAGACGCTCGACGCGCGTGAACTGTGGGCGCAGATCGACGCGCTCGACGGCAAGGTCGCCGAGTCGGTGCAGATCGACGCGCTGCAGGTCATCTGGTCGCTGCAACGCGGTTTCACGCGCTGGTTGCTGTCGAGGCCGGGCCACATCCCGGCGATCGCCGCCGCGGTGGACCGCTACCACGACGGATTCGTCGCCATCCGCGCGGGCGAGGGCATCCTGCCCGACTCGATGCGCCCGGCCTACGAGGCCGCGCAACGCGAGTGGAAGGCCAAGGGCATGCCGGCGCCCCTGGGCGGCCAGCTGGCGGCACTGCCGTACCTGAACGCGTGTCCGGACATCATCGACCTCGCGCGCCAGCGCAAGCGCGATCCGGTCGAAGTGGCCAAGGTCTACTTCCGGATCGACGAGGCGCTCAGGTTGCCCTGGTTGCTCGAGCAGATCGATGCGCTCCACGTGGAAGGCCGCTGGCACGCCATCGCACGCGGCGTGCTGCGCGACGAACTGGCCGTCCAGCACCGGGCGATCGTCGCCCAGGTCCTGTCCATGCCAGGGAGCGATGCCGCGACCAAGGTCCAGCAGTGGATGGAGCGTGACGACCCGACGCTGCGCTTCACCCTGGACATGCTCGAGGAACTGGCCAGCAAGAAGACACTGGATTACCCGATCGCTTCGGTCGCCGTGCGCCGGCTCGAGCAGCTGACGACGTCGCAGGACTGACGTCCAGGCCAGGGCACGGGCGGCGCGAGGGTGGCCGCCCGGCCCGGGGGCGCGGGCGCGGTCCCCGGGTTATCCTCCGGGCATGAGCAGCGAACGCCGCATCGCCTTCCTCGCCAGCCAGACCGACGACGCGCAGGCGGCCCTGTCCGCGATGGTCGATGCCTACGGCCAGCACCCGCCGGAGGCCGCCGACGTGCTCTGCGCGCTGGGCGGCGACGGCTTCATGCTGCAGACCCTGCATCGCCATGGCGCGCTGGGCAAGCCCGTCTACGGCATGAAGCATGGTGGCGTGGGTTTCCTCATGAACCAGCATCGCGAACCGGACCTGAACGCGCGACTGGACGCCGCCGAGCCGGCCGTCCTTCGACCCCTGGAAATGGTTGCGCTCTCCGAGTCGGGCACCAGCACCGGGTCGCTGGCCTACAACGAGGTGTCGTTGCTGCGGCAAACCCGGCAAGCCGCGCACCTTGCCATCGAGCTCAACGGCCAGACCCGGCTGGACGAGCTGGTGTGCGATGGCGTCATGCTCGCGACCCCGGCCGGCAGCACTGCCTACAATTATTCCGCGCATGGGCCGATCCTGCCGCTGGGTTCGAGCGTGGTCGCGCTGACGCCGATCGCGGCATTCCGTCCCAGGCGCTGGCGCGGCGCCCTGCTCAAGGCCGACACCGAGGTCCGGTTCCGCGTGCTGGACCCGTACAAGCGCCCGGTCAGCGCCACCGCCGACTCGCACGAGGTGCGCGACGTGGTCGAGGTCACCATCCGTGAGTCGCGCGACCGGACCGTGACCCTGCTGTTCGATCCCGAGCACAACCTCGAGGAACGGATCCTCAGCGAGCAGTTCGTGGTTTGACCCGGGCCGGGGGTGGCTGGCCTGGCGTCGCGTCGCACCCGGAGAGACGCTTGGGCGGTATCGTGGGCGCGTGGACACCCCCCTCCAGACCTCCGGCCCCCTGACCGTCGCGATTTCCTCCCGGGCGTTGTTCGACCTGGAGGACAGCCATCGCCTGTTCGAAGCAAGCGGGATCGAGGCGTACGCCGAGCACCAGCGCATGCACGAGGACGACATCCTCGACCCGGGGATCGCCTTTCCCCTGGTGCGCAAGCTGCTCGCGCTCAACGACGGCGCCGCGACCGACGCGCCCCGGGTGGAGGTGATCCTGCTGTCCCGGAACTCATCGGACACGGGTCTGCGCATCTTCAACTCCATCCAGCATCACGGACTGGCGATTTCCCGGGCCAGCTTCACCTCGGGCGCCGATACCTGGCCCTACATCAAGCCGTTTGGTGCGCAGCTGTTCCTGTCCGCCAACCCCGAGTCGGTCCGCCTGGCGCTGGAGAACGGGGTCGCGGCGGCCACCATCCTGCCTGCCAAGGCGCCGGCCCACCGCCATGACCAGTTGCGCATCGCTTTCGACGGCGATGCCGTGATCTTCGACGACGAGGGCGAGCGGGTATCCCGCGAGAGCGGGATCGAGGCCTTCCACCGGCACGAGACGGAGCGGGCCCGGCAGGCGCTTTCCGGCGGGCCGTTCCGGGGCTTCCTCGACGCATTGCACCGGCTGCAGGCGGCCTATCCGCCCGGCGATGCCTCGCCGATCCGGACGGCCCTGGTGACGGCGCGTTCCGCCCCGGCACACGAACGCGTGATCCGCACGCTGCGGGCCTGGGACGTCCGCCTGGACGAGGCACTGTTCCTCGGCGGCCGTTCCAAGGGACCGTTCCTGGATGCCTTCGGCGCGGACATCTTCTTCGACGACTCGCAGCACAACATCGATTCGGCGCGGCAACACGTGACCACCGGCCACGTGCCCCACGGTATCTCCAACCTGTAGCCGACCTGGGTGTTGCCGGTCCGGTGGCGTCGCGTCGCTACAGCGGCAGGCGGATGTCGGACAGCTTCCAGCGCAGGCCCTTGCGGGTCAGGACGAACACGATCGGCCGCCCGGAATCGTCCTGTACCGTGGCGGTGAAGCGCGATGGCGACTCGTAGCGTTGCACTGCGTCGCGAAGGGGCTCCGGCTGCGCCTCGGTATCATCCCGCGAGGGAGGCTTGATGCCGATGCCGCGGTTCCACACCTTCCGGCCTTCCATCAGGGCGCCCAGGCCGAGCGGCGTGACCATCGCATCGACCGCGCCTCCCACCAGTCCCGTGGCCATCCGCAGGCCGAACGCACCCAGCAGGCTGGATTGCACGCCCGGGCCGGCTTCGCGCACCACATGGTCGGTGAGCTGGGCCTTGAGGCTGGTGCGCAGCGCCGGGAAGTCGACCTGCGCGGCCAGCGCGCGGGTGTCTTCGGTCTTGATGGCGTCGCGGATGGCATTGATCGCCAGGTAGGGGCCAGCGGCGGCATACGCGAGCAGCATCGCGAGCACGGCAGCCGACAGCCAGATCATCTTCTTCAAAGGGACTCTCCCGGAAGCCATTGGCGCCATTGTAGAAGCCGCCGCGATCGCCAGGACGGCGCGGGCAGGCCCCGGAGGCCGGTCCTTCGCTGGTGCGTGTGTCGGGCCTCAGAATTCGAGGTCCAGTGCGGCGCACAGGTAGTCGACGAACGGCGCCAGCGATTGCAGGTCCTTCGCCAGCACCTGGCGCAGCCGTGGCCCCCCCATCACGCGATCCTCGATGTCGCGCGACGCCACGAAGTTCCGGTGCTTCAGGTCGTCGATGAACTCGAAGTCCGGCGGAAATCCGCGCGGCGGGCGCACCAGCATCTCGCTGTCTTCCAGCGTGTAACGCCGGCGGAAGCCGGGCGCATGCGCGGCGGCCTTCCAGCTGGCGGGATTGTCGACGATGAACTGCCGCACCCTGCGCTGCGTCTGGGTGTCGGGGTGCCACAGGCCGGCACCGACGAAGCATCGTCCCGGTTGCAGGTGGATGTAGAACGACGGTGCCGGCACCTGCTTGCGCCGCTCATGGAACAGTCGCGCGCCTTGCCAGGACTTGTAGGGGGACTTGTCGTTGGCGAATCGCGTGTCGCGATGGATGCGGAACAGCGAGCCGCCGACCGGCTTGGGCTCGGCCCGGTAATGCGGGCTGAGCGCGTGCAGTTCCGGTTGCAGGTCCACGAGCAGCCGCTGGAACGGCGCGCGGACGTGCGCTTCGTAGTCGTCCCTGTGGTCATGGAACCAGGCACGCTCGTTGTGCCGTGCCAGGTCTCGCAGGAACTTGAAGGACTTGTCGGTGAAGTAGGCGGCCATGGCATGTCCGGGGCGACGAGGAGATTGAGGGGGGCGTCAGGCGCGCGGCAGCCCGGCTTCCAGCTCGTCCGCCCAGGCCGCGAGTTCGTCAAGCAGGGTCGACCGGCTCGCGTCGCCGGACGGCGCGGCTTTCAGCCCGGCGACCTGCGCCCGGAACTGTCGCAAGTTCAATTCCGACAAGCCCGTTTCGCCACGCAGCCGGGTCTCGCGATACGCATCCCAGCGCACCCGTTCACCGGCGTCGAGGCTGTCGGGCCAGTTGCGCGCCCGGTACCTGAACAAAAGTTCGGGCAGGCGCGCATCCTGGAAACCGAAGTCGCGGGAGCCCAGGGACCGCGGCGGCGTTGCGCGGACGTCCGCGCATCGGCGCTTGTCGCCATCGCCGACGAAGCCGTCGTACAGGGCCGCGTCGGGATCGGCGGGTTCGCGCCGTGGGCCTTCGGCGAACACCTGCCGTACCTTCTCCGCCAGGCCAGGTCCGGCTGCACGCAGCGCGTCGGCACGCGACAAGGCCTGCCGGGGATCGATCTGGAGCCGCGCGAAATCGTCAGGACGCAGGTGGTCCCACTGGACCAGCGCCGGGCAACGGTTGAGATGGACTTCCTTCAGCGGGATGCGGGACTGGCCCTCGGGCAGGTCGGCGGCGCGGACGTAGAGCCTGTCCGCGATGGCCTGGGGTTCCAGGTCGAGCAGGGCCTGCGGGTCGCTGTCGAGGTCGAGGACGATGACACGGCTGTCGATCCGCGGATGCCGTGCCAATGGCAAGACGGCCGCGGCGCAGAGGCGCGACGCCGGATAGCGTTGCGAGACATGCAGCACGGGTGCCATCGCCATGGTGTCGAGCAGCGATCCGGCGAAGCGCTTGTCCCGCAGGCGCAGCGCGTATTCCCATAGCCTGGGTTGGGCCTGCCTGAGCTTGCGTGCCATGCCGATGAGGGCGCGCACGTCCGACAGCGCCTCGTGGGCCTCGCCGATGCGCACGTCGTTGGCGGTGGCCAGGTGCTCCAGCCTGAAGGACGTGGCGCCGTCCTCGCGACTGGGCCACTGGATGCCTTCCGGGCGCAACGCATGCGCCAGGCGCAGCACGTCGAGCAGGTCCCAGCGCGAGTTGCCGCCGCGCCACTCGCGCTCGTAGGGGTCGAAGAAGTTCCGGTAGAGCCCGTGGCGGATGAACTCGTCGTCGAAGCGCAGCGAGTTGTAGCCCACGCTGCAGGTGCCCGGCCGCGCCATTTCGTCGAAGATCCGGGCAAATGCCTCGGCTTCCGGCACGCCCCTGGCGCGCGCCGTCTGCGGGGAGATGCCGGTGACGAGCGTCGCCTCGGGGGAGGGCAGGAGGTCGTTCGCGGGCTGGACGAAGAACTCCACGGGCGCTTCGACCTCTTCGAGCGCCGGGTTGGTCCGGATCGCGGCGAACTGGGCGACTCGGCTGCGGCGCGGATCGGTGCCGAAGGTTTCGAGATCGTAAAAGAGGAAGCTGTCAGGCATCTGGTTGCGGGCTCGGCGATTCGTTGTCGTCAGCCGTTGCGACGGCATCGTTTGCGGCTGGCCGCCCGGTTCATGGAGGCGCGGCGTCCTGCAAGGGGGGCAGCGACTCCAGCACCGCGGCATCAGCTGCCGCGAGGTCCACCTCGGAGAGCGCCGCCACCCCTTCGGTCGCTTCCTCGAGGATCACCCGCTGGATCTCGCTGCGCGCCAGGGCGAGGGCGTAGGGGATGCGCATGAAGGTGACCATGGCGTAGTGCGGGATGAAGCGACCGGGGTGGCGCTCCTGCAGTACCTGCTCCAGGGCGCGTTGCAGCAGGAAGTCCGGGTCGTCGACGCGGTCGCGCATCTCCAGGTAGTTGTCCAGCGCCATGCGCTGGATCGCCGACGCATTGGGCTTGCGTGCGGACTCAAAGGCGGCGAAGGCGCTGCCCAGGTCGTCTTCTCCCTGCAGCCGGCGTGCAAGGTCGACGCAATCCTCGAACGCGCAGTTCATCCCCTGGCCATGGAACGGCACCATGGCATGGGCGGCGTCGCCGACCAGAACCGCCCGGCGGTCCAGGTGCCAGCGTTCCAGCGTGAGCGTGCCGAGCAATCCGGGCGGGTTGCGTGCCCAATCCTGCTCGAGCGCGGGGATCAAGGGCAGGGCATCGGGGAAGTCGCGCTCGAACAAGGCGCGTGCCTCCGCCGGACTGCGCACGTTTGCGAAGCTCGGGACGTCGTCACCAGGGCTTTCATTGGGCAGGAACAGCGTGACCGTGAACGTCTTCTCGTCGTTGGGAAGGGCGATGCACATGTAACGACCGCGGGGCCAGATGTGCAGGGCATTGGGTTCGATCCTGAATCCGCCGCCCGGCGCCGGGGGGATCTCCAGCTCCTTGTAGGAGTGGTCGAGGAATTCCGAACGTTCCCCCACGGGGCGATAGGCATCCATGGCGGCGCGCAGTTGCGATCCGGCGCCATCGGCACCCACCAGCGCGACGAAGGGCACGGCTTCGACATGTCCGTCGCGGCCGTCGCGATAGCGGGCCACGCATCCGTCGAAATCCGCATCGACGAAGCCACGGTGGAAGTGCAGCCTGGCCCCGGCGCGCTCGGCGATGTCCAGCAGGGTGATGTTGAGGTCGCCGCGGTGCACCGACCAGATCACCTCGGAGTCGTCGCGCCCGTAGCGCTGCAGTTCGACGCGTCCGTCGAGGAAATGCACCATGCGCCCTCGCATCATCACGGCCTGCGCCATGACCGGCCCATCGGCATCGGCCTGCTTCAGCGCATGCAAGCCGCGTTCGGCCAGCGCGAGGTTGATCGATCGTCCCCCCTCGTACCCCTTAACCCGCGGGTCCCCGCGCTTTTCGAAGACGTCCACCTGCCAGCCCTTGCGCGCAAGCAACGCGGCGAACAATGCGCCCGCGAGCCCGGCACCGACGATGGTGAGGCGGCGATCGGTCATGCGCCTGCCCCGCGCCAAGCCTCGACGGCACGCACGAAGCGCAGGATGTCGGCATGGGTGTTGTAGGAGGGCGCCGGCGAGATCCGGATGACGTCGGGTTCGCGCCAGTCGCCCAGGACGCCGTCCGCGGCAAGGTATTCGAACAACCCGCGCCCTCGCTCGCGACCGCCGGCCACTCGCAGGGACAGCTGCGCGCCTCGGCTGTCGGGATCGGCGGGGGTCACGATCGCGAGCACGTCGTCCAGCCGCTGGTGGATCAGGCGTTCGAGGTAGGCGGTCAGCCGTTTGGAGCGTTCCCGCAGCGCGTGCATGCCGGCGCGCTGGAACACTTCCAGTGATCCGCGCAAGGGGGCCAGGCCCAGGATGGGCGGATTGCTCAATTGCCAGCCGTCGGCACCCGGCGTCGGCACGAATTCCGGTCCCATCCGGAACCGGGTCTCTGCGACATGCCCCCACCAGCCTGCGAATCGCGGCCGGTCGGTGCGCGCATGCCGCGCATGCACGAAGCAGCCTGCGACGGCGCCCGGCCCGGAGTTCAGGTATTTGTAGTGGCACCACACCGCGAAGTCGGCGCCGCTGTCGTGCAGCGCCAAAGGCAGGTTGCCGGCGGCATGCGCGCAATCGAACCCGACGATCGCGCCTGCCGCATGCCCCAACCGGGTGAACTCCGCGAGGTCGAAGGCCTGTCCGGTGCGGTACTGCACGCCGGGCCAGCAGGCGAGGGCGATGCGGTGGCCGTGCTCGGCGAAGACGCGCTCGATCGCCGCCATCGAGATCGTGCCGTCGGCCGCGTCGGGCGCCAGTTCGATCAGGTCGGTGGCCGGATCGAAGCCATGGAAGCGCACCTGCGATTCAAGCGCGTACCGGTCCGAGGGGAATGCCCCGGCTTCCATCAGGATCGCGGGCCGCTCCCGGGTCGGACGGTAGAAGCTCACCAGCATGAGGTGGAGGTTGGCGGTGAGCGAGTTCATCGCCACCACTTCCGACGCCTCGGCGCCGACGACCTCGGCGAGCGGGGCGCGCACGAGGGCGTGGTAGTCCATCCATTGCGCACGGCCGGTGAAGTGGCCCTCGACCGCCTCGGTCGCCCATTTCTGCAGGACTTCCTCCACGTGCGAGCGTGCGGCCCTGGGCTGAAGGCCCAGCGAATTCCCGCAGAAATAGGCCATGTCGCGACCCTGGTGGCGCGGGACGAGGAACTCTTCGCGCAGCGCGGACAGGGGATCCGCGGCGTCCTGCGCCTGGGCGTATTCGTCGGAATGCCAATCGGTCATCGGGGTGGCCTGCCCTCGGTCGTGTTCGCACGATGGCAGGCGGCGGAGGATGGGGCGCACGCCGGACACCGGCACAACGCGCCCTGCCCGCCGGCCCCGAGGCGCCATCCGGCGTCAACGCCGCACGACGTCATTGGAACCTCGATTTCGGCAACCCCAGCCATTCCAGCGCGGTCCCGTGGTACAGGCGCGCCTGCCCGGGTTCGTCGAGGCCGAGTTCGGCGATGCCGGCACCGGGTTCCTGCTCGCCCAGCGGGAAGGGGTAGTCGGTGCCGAGCATCACCCGCTCGGTGCCGCAGGTGTCGATGAGGTATTGCAGCGCCCGCGGATCGGCGACCCAGGAATCGAAATACATGCGCTGCAGGTAATCCCGTGGATTATTCGGATTGTCGGTGGCCACCAGGTCCGGACGCATGTTGAAGCCATGCTCGATGCGGCCGATGGTGTAGGGGAAGGCGCCGCCACCGTGGGCCATGCAGACCTTCAGTTTCGGAAGGCGCTCTAGCACGCCGCCAAAGACCAGGCTGCATGCCGCGCGCGACTGCTCCGCCGGCATCCCGACCAGCCAGGGCAGCCAGTACTTCGGCATGGTGTCGGTGCCCATCATGTCCCAGGGGTGCACCAGGATCGCAGCGCCCAGGTCGGCGGCGGCCTCGAAGAACGGGAACAGCTCCGGCGCATCGAGGTTCCAATGCGCGCCTTCCGGGCCGTGGACGTGCGAGCCGATCTGCACTCCCTGCAGCCCCAGCTGGTCGACGCAGCGCTCCAGTTCCTGCACCGCCAACCTCGGCGACTGCAACGGCACGGTGCCGATGCCGGCGTAGTGGCGCGGATGCGCACGGCAGGTCTCGGCCATGTGGTCGTTGAGCGCCTGGTGCAGCTCGAGTGCGTGGTGCGGCTTGGCCCAGTAGCTGAACATCACAGGCACCGTGCTGATCACCTGCACCTGCACCCCGAAGCGCGAGTAGTCGTCGATCCGCTCCTGCGCGTCCCAGGTCTTGGACCAGATCTCCCGGAAGAAGCGCCCGTCCTTGTAGATGCGATGGCGGCCATCGTCGGTATGGTGGATCACCGGGAAGCGCTGCTCGCCGTACTTGCGCGCGAGGTCCGGCCAGTCGCGCGGCAGGTAGTGGGCGTGGATGTCGATCTTCAGCATGCGTCTTTGCCCGCCTCAGGTGTCCGGCATGGTGTACTTGGATGGCGCGGGATTGAGGTGCCCGCAGTTGTCGCAGGTGCGATGGGCTTGCGACGAGTAGAAACGGTCGAACAGCGGCGGGAAGTCCTGCTCGATGTCCTCGAGGAAGAAGAACTCCTCGTAGAGCTTGTGGTTGCAGCGCTCGCAGAACCACATCAGGCCGTCGTCCTCGTGCGGCAGGCGCTTGCGCTCGATCACCAGGCCGATCGAATCGGCGGCGCGTTGCGGGGAATGGGGCACGCGCGGGGGCAGCAGGAAGGTTTCGCCCGCCTTGATCGGGATGTCGCGGGGGCGGCCGTCTTCCTGGATGCGCAGGATCATCTCGCCCTCGAGCTGGTAGAACCACTCCGGACCCTCGTCCCAGTGGTAGTCGGTGCGCTGGTTGGGACCGCCGACGACCATGACGATGAAGTCGCCGTCGTAGACGCATTTGTTGCCTACCGGCGGCTTGAGCAGGTGCCGGTGTTCGTCGATCCAGGCCTCGAGGTTGAAGGGAGCTGGGAGCATGGCGGGACGCCTCCTGAAGCGGGTGTTGAACGGGCCCTGGGGCCTGGGCACGACTGCCCATCGTACGGGCGTCGGCGTCAGCGGGGAATCACGCCGCCAGCCAGGACGCGAATCCGGCGTACAACGGGATGCCGATCGCGAGGTTGAACGGGAACGTGATTCCTAGAGAGGCGGTGATGCAGCGCCCCACGTCAGCCTCGGGCAAGCCCGCGCGCACCGCCGCCGGCGCCGCGATGTAGGACGCGCTGGACAGCATCGTGCCGAACACGGCCGCGCCGCCCGGCGACAGGCCGCAGGCATGCCCGACCAGCACGCCGACGATGCCATGCGCCAGCGGCAGCAGCGTGGAGAAGAGCGCGAGTCGCCACCAGCCATGCCTCAACGCCGCGAGGCGGCCGGCCGCGGTCATGCCCATGTCGAGCATGAACAGCATCAGCACGCCCTGGAACAGCGCGAAGTACATGGCATCCACCGCCTTGATCCCGGCCGGCCCGGTGATCGCACCGATGGCCAGCCCGCCGAGCAACAGGATTGCGGTCTTGCCCGTGAATACCTCGCGCAGCGTGTGGTGGGACTCGGACTTCCCACCCTGGGCGCGGTGCCCCATCGCCAGGCCGATCAGCAGCGCGGGGACTTCGAGCACCACCAGCAAGGCGACCATCACCCCCTCGGCGGGCGCACCGCTGCGCTCCATGAACTGGTTGGCGGCGATGAAGGTCACCGCGGACACCGACCCGTAGTGGGCCGCCATGGCGGCCGCGTCCAGGCGGCTGTCGCGCAGGCTTGCGCGGGTGATCGCGTACGCACTGAACGTGGTGGCCGTGCCGGCGGCCAGGGTCACCAGGACCAGCAGCAACAGCACCCCGGGATCCTGCCCGCGCAAGGCCACGCCACCCTTCAGGCCGATGGCCAGCAGGAGGAAGATCGACAGGTAGACCTGGATCGCCGGCGGGATGGCGAGGTCGCTGCGGACGCCACGGGCGACCAGGCCCAGCGCGAACGCGAGCACGACCGGCGACGCGAGGTTGAGCAGGAGGAGCTCCACGGTCAGCGATTTCCCGCGCCGGGCGCGACGGCGACGCACTTGAGTTCGATGGCGATCGGGGTGGGCAATGCGGTGATGGCCAGCGTGGTGCGGCACGGCGCGGTCGCCGGATCGGGGAAATATTCCGCCCACACGCGGTTGTACTCGGCGAAATCGGCCATGTCGGTCAGGTATACGGTCACGTCCACGAGGTCTTCCCACCGCGCGCCGCTGGCTTCGAGGACGGCGCGGACGTTCGCGAACACGGAGCGCGTCTGGGCGGCGATGTCGTGGGCGACGACGCGGCCATCGGCGTCGAGGACGTTTCCGGGCACCGCGTCGCTGCGCGGATCGCGCGGCCCGATCCCCGAAAGAAGCAGCAGGTCGCCGACCCGCCGGGCGTGGGGGTAGGCCCCGACGGGCCGTGGTGCGCCGTCGGCACGGATCGAGTCGGTCATGCGTCGCCGCCCGCGCGAGCCGCCACGGCCGCGATCGCATCGTCATAGTCGGCCATCAGCCCATCCGGGCCATCGGCGCCGAAGCCCAATTCCTTGACCAGTCCATCGTCGAGCCCATAGATCCACGCGTGCACGGTCAGGGGCTGGCCCTTGGACCAGGCGTCGCGGACCGGCGTGGTGCGGCAGACATTCAACATCTGCTCGATCACGTTCAGTTCGCAGGCCGCGCGCAACCGGGCCTCTTCGTCCCCGATCGGCGCGAGGACGCCGTCGTGGCGCGCGATCACGTCGCCGATGTGGTTGATCCAGTTGTCGGCAAGCCCGATGCGGGCGCCGGTGAGCGCTGCCTTCACGCCGCCGCAACCGTAGTGTCCGCACACGATGATGTGCCTGACCTTCAGGACCTCGACCGAGAACTGGATGGTCGACAGGCAGTTGAGGTCGGAGTGGACGACGACGTTGGCGACGTTGCGGTGGACGAAGATTTCGCCCGGCGCCATGTCCACGACCTGGTTCGCCGGCACCCGGCTGTCGGCGCAGCCGATCCACAGGTATTGCGGCGTCTGCTGCCCTGAGAGCTGGGTGAAGAAATCCGGGTCGCGAGCAAGCGCCTGGGCTGCCCAGCGCTGGTTGCGTTGCAGGAGTTCCTCGAGCTTGGCCATGGGTATCGTTCTCGGTGCTGCGTGGAGTCAGAGGGCGATGCCGACGTTCCGGGGCTCGGTGAAGAAGCGCATGGCTTCCGCGCCCCCCTCCCTGCCGAGGCCCGACTGGCCGGTGCCGCCAAAGGGGGTGCGCAGGTCGCGCATCATCCAGGTGTTGATCCAGACGACGCCGGCACGGACGTCCCTGGCCAGCCGGTGGGCGCGCGACAGGTCACGGGTCCAGATGGATGCCGCGAGCCCGTAGTCGCCGGCATTGGCCATGTGCAGCGCGTCGGCGTCGGAATCGAAGGGCTGCAAGGTGGCGACCGGCCCGAAGATTTCCTCGGTGTTGGTCGCGCATGCTGCGTCGAGTCCGTCCACGACCGTCGGCGGGACGAACCAGCCGGGCCGCTCCAGCGGCGCGCCACCACACAGGATCCGGGCGCCCTCGGCGCGCGCGCGCGCGATCGCCGCGACGACCTTGTCGAAATGCGCCTGTGACACCAACGGGCCCAGCTGTGCGTCCGGATCCATCGGGTCGCCGACGCGCAGGGCCGCGGCACGCTCCACGAACGCGTCCCGGAAGCGCGCCCAGATCGTGCGCTCGACGAGGATGCGCGAGCCGCAGAGGCAGATCTGCCCGCTGTTCTGGAAAGCGGAGCGCACAAGGGTGTCCAGGTGCTCCTCCCAGTCGCTGTCGGCGAACACCAGGGTGGCGTTCTTGCCGCCAAGCTCCAGCGAGACCTTCTTCAGCAGTGGGCCGGCGACGCCTGCAATGCGTCGGCCCACGGCCGTGCTGCCTGTGAAGGAGATCGCCCGCACGGCAGGGTGGGTCACGAGGTGCTCGCCGACCACGGGGCCCTCGCCATGGACGATGTTGAGCACGCCGGGCGGCATGCCGACCCCGGCGGCCAGCTCGCCGAGCAGGGTGGCCGTGGCCGGCGTCACCTCCGATGGCTTCGCGACCACGGTATTTCCGGCCGCCAGTGCCGGGGCGACCTTCCAGGTCAGCAAGTACAGCGGCAGGTTCCAGGGCGAGATCGTGCCGACGACGCCGAGCGGCGGCCGCAGGGTGTAGTTGAGGCCGGCCTCGCCGTGGTGCGACTCGCTCGAAAACTGCGTGGCCGCATGGGCGAAAAAGCGCAGGTTGGAGACGGCGCGCGGGATCTCGACGTCGCGCGCAAGGCGGTAGGGCTTGCCCGCATCGCGGGATTCCGCGTGCGCGAAGTCGTCGGCCCGCGCCTCCAGCGCGGCCGCGAGCGTCTCCAGCCAGTGCGAGCGCGCGGAATTCGGCAGCGCGGACCAGCCCGGGAACGCCGCCGCCGCCGCGTCGACCGCCGCGGCCACGTCGCCAGCCGTGCCGGCAGCGACGCGGGCATAGATCGACCCGCTCGCGGGCTCGGACACGTCCAGCCAGGCACCGTCTCCGGGCGCGCAGGCCTTGCCGTCGATCCAGTGGGTGAACTGCCGCATCCGCCTAGCTTAGCGGCCGGGCCCGATGGCCGACACCCGGGGACGCCGCATGCGGCGGTCGAGGGGCGACGCGACGGCCCTGGTCGTGGCACGGGGCCGGCGCAATGCGCGCTCCCGCGCCATCGACGGAACGGACCCGCGTCGCGGATGTTTCAGCCACGAATCGCGCTGTAGAGCGTCAACATGCCGATGCCGGCCACCATCGCGAGCGCGAGCTGGCGGAACCGCTGTTGCGGCACATGGCGCAGCAGCCCGCGTCCGAGCCAGGTGCCGACCACGGCGACCATGACCAGGGCGGGGATCCACGCCAGCTCGAGTCCGCGCATGTAGCCGTTGCGGTAGTAGACGATGGATCGGGACAGGTCGATGCCGAGGTCGATCCCGGCCGAGGTCGCGACGAAGACCTCCTTCGGCAGCGCGAATGCCGCCAGCGTCAGCCCGCGAATGGCGCCGCCGGTGCCGACCAGGCCGGCCATGCCGCCGGATACGGCCCCGCCCAGCACCGCGTTGCTGGCGGTCGGGCGTGCCGACCATTCCGGGTGCATCAGCATCCAGCCGCTGAAACCGATCAGGAATACGGCCAGTGCGACCTCGAGGCCGCGGGTCGGCACGTGGGCGGTGGCGTAGGCACCGCCGACCGCGAACAGGATCGAGGGCACGCCGATCCGCAGCACCAGCCCCCGATCGATGCCGCCGCGGAACATGCCCAGCTTGCTCAGGTTGCTGGCGAGATGGAAAAGCGCGGTGATGCCGAGTACCGCCTCGAAGGCGAAGAACAGGTTGGCGATGGGCACGAAGAACACCGAGGAGCCGAAGCCGCCGACGGTCCCGGCGACCTCAGCGAGCAGCGCCAGGGCCAGGAAGACCAGGCTTCGCTCGAGTCCGGACACGGGGCCGTCAGACGTCCAGCACGTCGCCGGGCAGCGGCAGGCGAGCCGTCACGCCGAACCGCTCGTGGACCTCGCCCGCCAGTGCCTCGCGGGCGCGCTCCTCGCCGTGGACCAGCGCAAGCGGCGGCCTCGCCTTGAAATTGGCATACCAGGCGAGCAGGGCCTGCTGCCCGGCGTGCGCGGACAGCCCGCCGACGGTGTGCACCTGCGCATTGACGCGGATGTCGCTGCCGTGGATCCGCACCCAGCGTGCGCCATCCACGAGCCGCCTGCCGAGCGTGCCCTCGGCCTGGTAGCCGACGAAGATGACGTGGGTTTCCCGCCGGTCGAGCCGGTGGCGGAAGTGGTGCAGGATGCGGCCGCCGGTCGCCATGCCGGATCCCGCGACGATGATCGCGCCGCCGGCGAGGCGGTTGATGGCCATGGACTCCTCGGTAGTCCGGGTCATGCGCAGGTTGGGCATCTCGAACGGCGACGGGCGCTGGGACCAGACCGCCCTGGCTTCGGCGTCGAAGAGGTCCTGGTGGCGCGCGTACACATCCACCACCTTGGCTGCCATGGGGCTGTCGAGGAAGATCCGCCAGCGATCCATCTGCCAGGCGTCCGCCTGCGCGGCAAACCGGTACAGGAGCTCCTGCGAGCGCCCGACCGCGAATGCGGGGATCAGCACGACGCCGCCGCTCCGCCACGCCGTCTCGAGGATCTCGCCCAGCTCGCCGACCGTACGATCGCGGTCGCGATGCTCGCGATCGCCATAGGTGGACTCGAGCAGGACCAGGTCGGCATCGCCCACCGCGACCGGGTCGCGAAGGATCGGCGTGCCCGTCGGCCCGAGGTCGCCGGAAAACACCAGCTTGCGGCCGTCGGCCCAGACCTCGACGATCGCGGCCCCCAGGATGTGGCCGGCGTCGCGCAGGCGCACCGTCACCCCGGGCGCGACCTCGCGCCGCTCGTCGTAGGACAGAGGTCGCAGGCGAGACAGCACGGTGTCGACATCGGCATGGGTGAAAAGTGGAACCACGGCCTCCTCGCCCTTGCGCCGCCTGCGGTTGGCGCGTTCGGCGTCGGACTCGGCGATCCCGGCGGAGTCGTGGAGCATGATCGGCAGCAGCGAGGCCGTGGCCTCCTGGGCATGGATCAGGCCGGCATAGCCGGCGCGGCAAAGTACCGGGACGCGTCCGATGTGGTCGAGGTGGGCGTGGCTCAGGACGAGCGCCGAGAGTCCGGCCGCATCGAAGGGAAACGCGGCGGCATTGCGCGCCTGCGCGTCGCGGTGGCCCTGGAAAATGCCGCAGTCCAGCAGCACCCGGGAGCCGCCACCGCGGACCAGGTGCATCGAGCCGGTGACCCCGCCGGCCGCCCCGTGGATCTCGACCTGCATGGCCTTCCCGTCTGGAATGGGCCATCCGACCGTAACACGCGGTTGCCGGTACGCGGCGAGCGGGTCGCCGGGGCGCGCGCGTCCGCAGCATCGAGCCGGAGTCGGGCAGGCGCGGCGAACGGGCGGCAACCGCGCGCAGGCCACCCCGGTGGCAGGTGACGCGTCACGGCAGGACGCCGGGTTGCGGCGCTCAGATCGACTGCATGCGGCCGCCGTCCACCGCGAGGCTGACGCCGTTGACGTAGGCCGCCGCGGGTGAGCACAGGAAGGCGATCACGCCACCGGTTTCCTCGGGCCTGGCGAATCGCCCGGCGGGCACGGCGGCGCGCAGGCTCGCGGCCACTTCTTCCTCGCTCCGCCCTTCCTTGGCGGCGCGGTCGCGCAGGATCTGGTCGATGCGGCGGGTCTCGGTGAAGCCGGGCAGCACGTTGTTGACGGTGATGCCGTCGGCGGCGAGTTCACGCGAGAGCGTCTTGGCCCAGCTGGCGACCGCGCCGCGCACCGTGTTGGAGACGCCGAGGTTGGGGATGGGCTCGCGCACCGACGTCGAGATGACGTTGACGATGCGCCCCCAACGCGCGGCGCGCATGCCGGGCAGGACCGCCTGCACCAGCGCGTGGCCGGCGACGAGGTGCCGGTTGAAGGCGTCCAGGAAATCACCCGCCGCCGCCGCATGCGCGGGGCCGCCCGGGGGGCCACCGGTGTTGTTGATCAGGATGTGGACCGGGTCGCCGGCGGCCAGCCGATCGATCTTGTCCCGCAAATCCGCCAGGTCGCCCATGTCGGCCGCGATCGATCCGTGGCGTTGGCTTTCGGCGCGGGGCAGGGCAGCGGCGACCTCTTCCAGCACCTCGGCGCGCCGGGCGAGCACCGTGACACGGGCGCCCAGCAGGGCCAGCTCGTGCGCGGCGGCGCGACCGATCCCGTCGGATCCGCCGCAGACCAGGGCGTGCTTGCCGGTGAGATCCAGGTCCATCGCAATACTCCTCAGGGGGTGCGTGCACGCATCAAGGCCGCAACCGCGCGGGCATCGTCGCCTTCCTGCGCCTCCAGCGCAGCGACGACCGCGCGCCGGTTCGACTCGGGGTGGTTCTGGTTGAGCTTGGCCTTCAACTGGATGGTGGACGGGAAAAACCGGAAGCCGACGATACCGCGTAGCTGCCGGCGCTGGTCTTCCCGGTCGTGCTGGTACTTCCAGCCGCCACCGGCGGTGGTCTCGAAGCGCTGGCTCAGACGGGCCACCAGGTCACCCAGCGCATCCTCGTCGTCGAAACGCTCCAGGCGGCCGGTCAAGTGCGCTGCAGCGTAGTTCCAAGTCGGGACCCGCGCCTGCGCATCATGGTCCGGATACCAGCTCGGGGACACGTAGGCATGGGGACCATGCACGACCAGCAACGCTTCCTCGGGTCCGATGGCCTGCGGGTTCGGGCGAGCCCAGTGCCCCTCCATCAGGACATCGTCGCCATCCCGCCGGTACAGCACGGGCAGGTGGCTCACGAAGGGCTTTCGCTGCTCGTCGACCGTGGCCAGTGTCACGAACGGATCGGCCTCCAGGAGGCTGTCGAGAAGCCGGAGGTCGGTCTCCATGTAGGCACGGGGTGTGTACATGGCCGGCGTCTACGCACGAACGCCCAGCGACTGGAGCATGCGGGGGCGGAGCTTGGCGTCGTCGTCGGCTTGCGGTGGCTGCAACTCGTCCAGGGCGAACCCGCGCGCCAGGGCATCCTCGGCATCGAGGCCCTCGAAGGCCACGAACTCCGCGTCCATGAGCATCGCGCGGGCACTGTCCTCGCTGTCGTAGCCCAGGGTGTTGCCGTCGCTGTCGAAGACTTCGGCGGTGCCCCCGGGCCTGATCCGCAAGCGTGCCCACACGACGGTGCGCCCAAGGCTGGCCAGCCACCATTGCTCGTCGACGTAAGGGTGCGTAGCGTCGCTCATGCGGCGAGCGACCATAGCCACAGCAGGCCCGCGCCGATCAGGCCGAGCACGATGGTGGACAGCGAGAGCATCGCCGGTGTCGCGAGTCCGGTGAACTGCGGATCGGGCGTCTGCCGGTAGCGGCCGCTGAGCAGCCACCACAAGGCCGCTGGATGCAGGAACGCGCCAGGACCCAGCCGAGCACGGACGGCGGGGTGCCGGTCGCGCAGGTGCACCAGCGCCAGGGGCCAGAAGATGACGAAGGCGCAGGCGCCGGCGATCGCCATGGCGACGCAGAGCAGGGCGAGGAACAGGATCACGGGGGCTCAGTACTCCGCGTGGCCGGGCGCGCGCGGGTACGGGATCGCGTCGCGGATGTTGGACAGGCCGCAGACGTAGACCACCAGCCGCTCGAAACCGAGGCCGAACCCGGCGTGCGGCACGGTGCCATAGCGCCGGAAATCCCGGTACCAGCCGTAATGCTCGGCATCCAGGCCGAACTGCGCCATGCGCTGGTCGAGCACGTCCAGCCGCTCCTCCCGCTGCGAGCCGCCGATGATCTCGCCGATGCCCGGTGCCAGGACGTCCATCGCCGCGACCGTCCTGCCGTCGTCGTTCAGGCGCATGTAGAAGGCCTTGATGTGCTCTGGGTAGTCGGTGACCACCACCGGGCGGCCCACGTGCTGCTCGGTCAGCCAGCGCTCGTGCTCGGTCTGCAGGTCCAGGCCCCATTCCACCGGGAATTCGAACTTCTGCCCGGACTCCTGCAGCAGCTTGACTGCGTCGCCGTAATCGATGCGCTCGAACGGCGCGTTGACGAAGGCTTCCAGCCGGGCAACGGCATCCTTCTGCACGCGCTCGGCGATGAAGGCCATGTCGTCGGCTCGCTCGGCGAGCACTGCACGGAACAGGTACTTGAGGAAATCCTCGGCCAGGTCGGCGTTGTCGGCCAGGTCGGCGAACGCGATTTCCGGCTCGATCATCCAGAACTCGGCCAGGTGCCGTGTGGTGTTGCTGTTCTCGGCGCGGAAGGTCGGGCCGAAGGTGTAGACCTTCGACAAGGCCAGGCAGAACGCCTCGACGTTGAGCTGGCCGGAGACGGTGAGGAAGGTTTCCTTGCCGAAGAAGTCCCGCCCGAAATCGACCTCGCCATCCTTGCCGCGAGGCAGGTTGGCCAGGTCCAGCGTGGAGACCCGGAACATCTGGCCGGCGCCTTCGGCGTCGGATGTCGTGACGATCGGTGTGTTGACCCAGTAGAAGCCGCGCTCGTGGAAGAACCGGTGCACGGCCTGGGCCAGGCTGTGGCGGATGCGGGTGACGGCCCCGAACAGGTTGGTGCGAGGCCGCAGGTGCGCGACTTCGCGCAGGAACTCCAGCGAGTGGGCCTTGGGCTGGATGGGGTAGGTCTCCGGGTCTTCCACCCAGCCCACCACCTCGACGCCGTCGGCCTGGATCTCGAAGCCCTGGCCCTTGCCCTGCGATTCCACCAGCGTGCCGCTGGCCTTGATCGCGCACCCGGCGCTGAGGCGGCGCACTTCGGATTCGTAGTTGGGCAGGGTGTCGGGCGCCACCACCTGGATGGTGGCGAAGCAGGAGCCGTCGCTCACGTTGATGAAGCTCAGCCCCGCCTTGGAGTCGCGCCGGGTCCGGACCCAGCCGCGGACGGTGACCTCGCCCCCGACGGGCAGCCTGCCCGCGAGCGCATGTTCGACGCTGACCACCGTCATGCCTTGAATCCTTGCAGAGGGGAACCGAGATAGGGAGGGTCGTTCCGTGCAGTTTACCGAACCCCCGCACGCCACCGGGTAGAATTGTCCCATGCCGATCCGTCTTGCCCCCGCCGCGCTGAGCCGCGTCCAGAGCTATCTTGCCGAGTCCAGCGACGCGCTGGGCCTGCGTTTCGGCGTGCGCCGCACCGGATGTTCGGGCTGGAGCTACGTCGTCGACCTGGCGCGCGAGTCGCGCGAAGGGGACACCGTCTTCGAACAGGATGGCGTGCGCATCCACGTCGACTCGGAGAGCCTGGGTCTGGTCGATGGCACCGAGATCGACTTCCTCAAGCAGGGATTGAACGAGCAGTTCGTGTTCCGCAACCCGAATGTCTCGGCCGAGTGCGGGTGCGGCGAGAGCTTCACCACGGACGCCGACAAGGCTGCCTGAGGCTTTTCGTAGGGTGGCCACAGGGCCCCGGCGACCCCTCCCGGCCCGGCCGGGAGCGCTGGCCGCGATGCCGCTAGACTCCCGGAGACCGTCCCCGGGGAGCCCGCAATGATCCGAGTCCTGCTGTCCGTCGCCTTTTACTTGTTGCTCGCCGCCGGCCCGCTGCAGGCGCAGGACGCCGGCCAACCGCCACGCAATGCCCAGGCAATCGCGCTACACGCCCTGTTCGACGCCGAATGGGAGCGCGACATGCGCGAATCGCCGGAAACGGCAACCTACCGGGGCGACGACCGCTACAACGACCGCTGGACCGATATCAGCCTCGCTGCCATCGAGCGCCGCCAGGCCGAGGACCGGGCCGTCCTGGCGCGGCTGGAGGCCATAGACCGCTCGGCCCTCTCGGTCGAGGACCGGCTAAGCTACGACGTGTTCCTGTGGCAACAGCGCAAGGCGGTCGAGCGGCAGAAGTACAAGGAGTTCCAGCGCGCGGTCAGCCAGCGCGGCGGGATCCAGAACGCCGAGAACATCGCCGAGGTCCTCAGGTTCCGTTCGGCGAAGGACTACCGCGACTGGCTTGCGCGGATGCGGGCCATTCCACGGCAGGTCGCCGACACCACGGCATTGCTGCGGGAGGGGGCCGCCGCCGGGAACGTCCCGCCGCGCGTGCTGATGCAGCGCGTCCCGGACCAGGTGAACGCGCAGATCGTCGAAGATCCCGCCAGCAGCCCGTTCTACAAGGCCTTCGCCGACATGCCGGCGGACCTGCCCGCCGCCGAAAGGGCAGCTTTGCAGGCAGAGGCGCGCGAGGTGATCTCCGGCCAGATCATCCCCGCGTATCGCCGGTTCAAGGCGTTCTTCGTGGACGAATACCTGCCGGCGACCCGCGAGACCATCGCCGCGGCCGACCTTCCCGACGGGAAGGCCTACTACGACTTCCTCGCCGCGACATTCACCACCACGGACCTGACCGCCGACCGGATCCATGCCATCGGCCTGCAGGAGGTGGCACGCATCCGCGGCGAGATGGAGCAGGTCCGCCGCGAGGTCGGCTTCGAGGGCGGCTTGCCCGAATTCTTCGACCACTTGCGCACCGATCCCAGGTTCTTCCACGAGTCGCCCGAATCGCTCCTGGAGGCCTACCAGGCGATGTCGAAACGCATCGACCCGGAACTGGTGAAGGTCTTCCGGATCATCCCGCGCCTGCCGTACGGCGTCCGCCCGATCCCCGACAACATCGCGCCCGACACCACGACGGCCTATTACCAGCCGGGCGCCCTAGATGGCACCCGCCCGGGCTATTACTACGTCAACCTCTACCGGCCCGAAGTGCGCCCGAAGTGGGAAATGATGGCGCTTTCGCTGCACGAGGCAGTGCCGGGACACCACTTCCAATATGCGCGGAGCATGGAGCTGGCCGAAGTCCCGAAATTCCGGCGAGGGGGCGGCTTCACCGCCTTCGGAGAAGGCTGGGGCCTGTATGCGGAGCGCCTGGGTTACGACATGGGCCTCTACGACGACCCCTACGACCGCATGGGCCAACTGGCGTATGACATGTGGCGCGCCGTTCGCCTGGTGGTCGATACCGGCATGCACAGCAAGGGCTGGAGCCGTGACCGCGCCATCGCCTACTTCATGGACAACGCGCCCAAGACCGAGCAGGACATCGTCAACGAAATCGACCGCTACATCGGCTGGCCCGGGCAGGCCCTGGCCTACAAGATCGGCCAGCTGAAGATCTCCGAACTCCGGGAACGGGCCAGCAAGCGCCTGGGAGGGAAATTCGACCTGAGGGACTTCAACGACGCCGTGCTCGCGATCGGGTCCGTCCCGCTGGACGTCCTGGAGGCCCATATCGACGCCTGGGTGGACCAGCGCGCCCGCCAGCCCTAGGCGGAGGGACAGGGCAGGGGAGACAAGCCGCCGGACCTCCGGCGGTGTCGAAGGGTTGATGCCCCGTGCGGCGGCCCCCGTCCAGGTCGTCCCCGAAGGGTTACCCCGGACGGGCGATTTGCCTCCAAGCCATTGAACCTGCCATAATTTCCGGCTTCCTGCGGGTCCCTGGCCCGTGCGAAGCCCTTGCCCCACGGCATCCGTCCGGATTCGCCGGGGGCTATCCGGGCCCGCGGCGCCTGCGCCGCCGGCCGATATCCACAAGGAAACAACATGCGTCACTACGAAGTCGTGTTCCTGGTCCATCCGGACCAGAGCGAGCAGGTGCCGGCCATGATCGAGCGCTACAAGGGCTTGATCGAGGGCGGCAACGGCAAGATCCACCGGCTCGAGGACTGGGGCCGCCGGCAGCTGGCCTACCCGATCAACAACCTGGTGAAGGCCCATTACGTGCTCTTCAACATGGAAGCCGACCAGGCGGTTCTCGACGAGCTGGTCGAGACCTTCCGTTTCAACGACGCGATCCTGCGCCACCTGGTCATGCGCCGCGACGAGGCCGAGACGGAGCAGTCGCTGATCATGAAGAACAAGGACGACAAGGGCGACAAGCCCGAGCGCACCGAGCGCAAGCGCCGCGACAACGACGACGGCGCGAAGGCCGACGACAACGATTCCTCGGACGATGAGTCCGACGACAACGCCGAAGCCGCCTGAGGAGCCCAGACATGTCCAAATTCTTCCGCCGCCGCAAGTTCTGCAAGTTCACGGCCGAGGGCGTCAAGGAGATCGATTACAAGGATCTCAACACCCTGCGCCAGAACCTCACCGACAACGGCAAGATCGTGCCCAGCCGCATCACGGGCACCAAGTCGAAGTACCAGCGCCAGCTCGCCACTGCCGTCAAGCGTGCGCGTTTCCTGGCCCTGATCCCGTACACCGACAACCACAACGTCTGATGCACCTTGCTCCCTTCGCGCCAGCGGGGGAGCAAGGCCCAGGCCCCGTCCATTCGGACAGCCAAAGTTGCGGCATCTCCTGCCGCTAACGAATCATGCCCAACACGGGCACGGGAGCACACCATGGAACTGATCCTGCTGCAGAAAGTGAACAAGCTCGGAAACCTCGGCGACAAGGTCAAGGTCAAGCCGGGTTACGGCCGCAACTTCCTCGTCCCGCAGGGCAAGGCAGTGCCGGCGAGCGCGGAAAACATCGCCGAGTTCGAGGCCAAGCGCGCCGACTACGAAGCCAAGGCCAAGCAGGCCAGCGACGAGGCGCAGGTGCGCCTGGCCAAGCTCGAAGGCGCCAGCGTCACCATCTACGCCAACGCTTCCGCCGAAGGCAAGCTGTACGGCTCGGTCGGGCCGCGCGACATCGCGGAGGCGCTGACCAAGGCCGGTACCCCCGTGGAGAAGTCCGAGGTGGTGATGGGCGAGGGTGCGTTCCGTACCGTCGGGGAGTTCGAGGTCATCGTGCACCTGCACGCCGATGCCGAGACCCCGGTCAAGGTCATCGTGGCGCCCGAGGCTGCGTAAGCGCGCCTCGCAAGTGTCGATGGAACGGGCGCCGCGAGGCGCCCGTTCCGTTTGCGGGTTGCGATTCGAGGATTGGCGGGTAGACGCTGGCGCAGGGCGGTTTACCTGATCGAGATGCGTTTCTTCTTCGGCGAGTTCATTTCCCTGGTTGACGCGAAGAAATACCCGAGGGCGAACGTTCATCCCGAACCGGCAAACCCTGTGGCATCGATGCCGGGAGTCGTCGACAGGGCAGGAAGGGAGCAGGTGTCGTCATTGCTTCCAAGCGCATTGCGCCGCGGCTCGCTCGACAGCTGCTGGGCCTTGACGCCTGGCGTGTTTGGAGAACAGCGCGCAACCATGCGCGCCGCCGGGCCTGCGCATGTCGGCGATGCCTGCCTGCACCGGGGAAATGCACGCGAAGTTGCAGTGCGCTGTTGATGTTTCGGCACAGGCGCACCCGTTCGCATTGCGCAGTTCCGTTGGGCGGCGGGCATGAATGGCCGTTTTCCTGCCGGGCCAGGCGTGGTGAGTCGGAAAACCCCCGCGACAACTCCGTGGGCAGGGGTGCCTTCTCCAGGCAAGCGGTTTTTTCCTCGGTTCGTTCCTTCGTGGCGAACGAAAGAAATCAACTCCCGCGCTGGCGCGAAACGCTGCCTGCGTGTTCGCTCCAGGGTCCAGTAACCGGATCGTCGCCAGTCTCACCCCACGAGATCGGTCCGCGCTATCAAATAATCGATTTATCCACAGCTTGTTCCGTCGCGTGCCCACAGGCCGGGGGACTAGGATGACCGCTCGAGTACACGCACAGGGTCGCCAAGACGGCTCGATACATGCCGGCGACGGCAGGGGAATCACGCAGTTGATGAGCGCACGACCGGGCTTCCGGCAAGACGGCCCTACCCATTCCGCGCGCGGGGATGGGCGGATCGAGCAGTTGCGGGTGCCGCCTCAGTCGGTGGAGGCGGAACAGGCCGTCCTCGGCGGCCTGATGCTGGCCCCGGACGCCTACGACCGTATCGCTGACCAGCTGGTCGAGCTCGACTTCTACCGCCGCGACCACCAGTTGATCTACCGGGCAATCCGCGAGCTGGCCGAGAAAAGCCGACCCTACGACGCGGTGACGCTGGGCGAATGGTTCGAATCCCAGGGCTTGGCCGAGCAGGTCGCCGGAGGCGCCTACCTGGTCGAACTGGCCAGCACCACGCCATCGGCTGCAAACATCAAGGCCTACGCCGACATCGTTCGCGACAAGGCGGTATTGCGCCAGCTGATCGAGGTTGGTACCGGCATCGTCAACGACGGTTTCCAGCCGGATGGCCGGGACAGCGGGGAGATCCTGGCCCGCGCCGAGCAGGAAGTTTTCGCCATCGCGGAGGCCGGCGCGCGCGGACGCAGCGATTTCGTCGCGGTCAACACCGCGATGGCGGAGGCCTTCGATGTCCTGCAGACGCGCTACGCCAACGGCGGCGGGATCACGGGCCTGCCCACCGGTTATGCCGAGTTCGACGAGATGACCGCGGGCTTGCAGCCGACGGACCTGATCATCCTCGCGGCGCGTCCGGCGATGGGCAAGACCACGCTGGCGCTCAACATCGCCGAATATGCGGCGATCAAGACCAAGAAGGCGGTCGCCGTCTTCTCCATGGAAATGTCGGCCAGCCAGCTGGCGCTGCGCCTGATCTCGGCCAATGGCCGCGTCAACGCCACCCGCCTGCGCACGGGCCAACTGGAGGACGAGGACTGGAGCCGGGTGACCAGCGCGATCCGCATGCTCAAGGAATCGAAGATCTTCATCGACGACACGCCCGCGCTGTCGCCGGAGGTCCTGCGCGCCAAGGCCCGGCGGCTCAAGCGGGAGCATGACGTCGGCCTGATCGTCATCGACTACCTGCAGCTGATGGCGGTGCCGGGCAACAGCGAGAACCGGGCGACCGAGATCTCCGAGATCTCGCGCTCGCTCAAGGCCCTGGCCAAGGAACTGAACGTGCCGGTCATCGCGCTGTCACAGCTCAACCGTTCGCTGGAAACCCGCACGGACAAGCGGCCGGTGATGGCGGACCTGCGCGAGTCCGGCGCGATCGAGCAGGACGCCGACGTCATCGTCTTCATCTACCGCGACGAGTACTACAACAAGGAAAGCTCGCCCGACAAGGGTCTCGCGGAGATCATCATCGGCAAGCAGCGCAACGGCCCGACCGGTTCGATCAAGCTGAAGTTCTTCGGCGAGTACACGCGTTTCGACAACCTCGCGCACGATTCCGTGGGAAGCTTCGAATAGCCGGTCTGGCCGGCACCGGAACCGAGGGTCTCCAGCCCGTTGACGCCAGGCGCCGGAGGGGAGGTGCCGAACCGCTTCCGGACTGCACATTGCACGCGAGCGCCCGCTAGACTTCCGGCATGGCCCGACCCACTTTCGCCACGATCCATGCAGATGCACTGCGCCATAACCTGGCCGTGCTCCGCGCGGTGGCACCCGCCAGCCGGTTGATGGCCGTGGTGAAGGCCGATGGGTACGGCCATGGCCTGGAGCGGGTCGCCAGGTCGCTCTCGTCGGCCGATGCCTTCGGGGTTGCCTCGCTGTCCGATGCCGAGCGATTGCGGGCAGCGGGCCACGAGCATCCCATCGTGCTGCTGTCGGGGTTCGACGCCCCCGAGGACCTGCCGCGCATGTCCCAACTCTCGGTGCAGACCGTGGTCCATGACGCGAACCAGCTCGAGATGCTCGGGCAGGCCACGGCCCTCGCGGCGCCCATCCGGTGCTGGTTGAAGGTCGACACGGGCATGCATCGCCTCGGCTTCGCTCCGGAAGAAGTGCGGGAAGCGCATTCGCGCCTGGAGGCGATGCCCAGCGTGGATGCGGAGGTCGTGCTGATGACCCATTTCGCCAGTTCCGACGCGCTCCCGGCCTCCACCGCGGACGACGGACAGACACGGGCGCAACTCAATGCATTCGCGGCCAGCACGGAGGGCCTTGCCGGACCCCGTTCGCTCGCCAACTCGGCAGCCGTGCTGGGCTGGCCGCAGTCCCACGGCGACTGGATCCGGCCGGGTGGGGCGTTGTTCGGCATGTCCGTGGTGGCCGGCAGTCCCGGGGCTGCGTTCGGGCTGCGTCCGGCGATGACCCTGGGAACCCGCTTGCTTGCCGTGAAGCGAATCCGTCGCGGGGAGCGGGTCGGGTATGGGGGGGCCTGGACCTGTCCCGAAGACATGCCGATCGGTGTCGCCGCCATCGGTTATGGCGATGGCTACCCGCGACTCGCACCCGCCGGGACCCCGGCGCTGGTCGACGGCCGACCTGCACGCGTGATCGGGCGCGTCTCGATGGACCTGATGACGCTGGACCTTCGCGATTGTCCGGCGGCGGTGGCCGGGGCTCCGGTGACCCTTTGGGGAACCGGGCTGCCGATCGAGACCGTGGCCGAATCCGCTGGAACGATCGCGTACGAATTGTCGTGTTCGGTCACACGCCGGGTGCGTTTCATCGACGATTGACGGCGCGGAAAGGCGAAAAAGGGCGAAGATGGTGCATTGCAGCACGCATGCTAAGGTCGCTTTCGGCCGATTTTGTTGGCTGGGATTCACCTTTCTAAATCAGTGGGGGAGCAACACAAATGAAGCAGCACAAATTGACAGCGGCCCTGGTCCTGGGTCTGGCGACCTGCATCGCCGGATCGACCGGCATGGCCGCCGGCCCGAGCAGCGAACGGGTCATGGTGAAGTTCAAGCCGGGTGCCAAGGGACAGGCCCAGCAGGCGCTCCGGGGCGCAGGCGCCAAGTTCCATTACACCTTCGATAGCCTGAATACGTTCGCCGTGACCGTCCCGGCACAGGCGCTCTCGGGGCTTCGCAACAACCCGAACATCGAATTCATCGAAGCCGACGTCGTTCGCGCACCCCTCGGCCAGGTCCAGCCTTATGGCATCGGCATGGTCAAGGCGCCCCAGGTCTGGGCCACGGGCACCGACGGCTCCGGCATCAAGGTGTGCGTGATCGATTCCGGCATTGCGGCCAGCCATGAAGACCTGGCGGCGCTGAACCTGGGCGGCTACGCCAGCAACGGCCAGTCCTGGAACACCGACACCTGCGGCCACGGCTCGCACGTGGCCGGCACCATCGCCGCGCGCGACAATAATTCCGGCGTGATCGGCGTCAACAAGGGCAACATCTCCCTGCACATCGTCAAGGTCTTCGACGGCGCCAGCTGCGGCTGGAGCTATGCGTCGACCCTGATCGACGCGGCCCAGCGCTGCGCCAGTGCCGGCGCCAAGGTCATCAACATGAGCCTGGGCGGCTCGTTCTCCAGCAGCACCGAGGATGCCGGCTTCCAGCAGCTCTACGATGCGGGCGTCCTCAATATCGCGGCGGCCGGCAACGACGGCAACAACCGCCACAGCTATCCGGCGTCCTACGACAGCGTGATCTCGGTGGCCGCACTGGACAGCAACAAGGTGGTGGCTAGCTTCTCGCAGCAGACCAACCAGGTCGAGCTGGCGGCGCCCGGCGTGGGCGTGCTCAGCACGGTCCCCCAGGTGAGCGCCTCGACCACCGTCGGTGGCGACTCGTACATCGTGGCCGCACTCGAGGGCAGCCAGCAGCTGACCGCATCCGGTGCGTTGGTCAACGGTGGCCGTTGCACCAGCACCGGTAGCTGGGGTGGCAGGACCGTACTCTGCGAGCGCGGCGACATCAGCTTCGCCGACAAGGTCAACAACGCCGTCAACGGCGGCGCGGCCGCGGTGATCGTCTACAACAACGCCCCCGGCGGGTTCAGCGGGACCCTGGGCGCGACCGGTCCGGCAGCGCCTGCGGTGAGCATGTCGCAGGAAGACGGACAGTTCCTGGTCGCCAACCGCCTGGGCGTCAGTGCCACGGTCAGTACCATTCCCGGCACGGGCAGTGGATACGAGTATTACGACGGGACCTCGATGGCCACGCCGCATGTCGCTGGCGCGGCAGCGCTGGTGTGGAGCAAGAACCCCTCGTGGACCAACGCGCAGGTCCGCCAGGCGCTCGCCGTGACCGCGGAGGACTTGGGCGCGGCCGGAAGGGACAATGCCTACGGTTGGGGACTGATCAACGCCGAGGCCGCATTGACCGAGCTCGAAGGTGGCGCTCCGCCGCCGCCGCCGCCGGGCGACACCGCGCCAAGTGATCTGTCGGCCTCGGTCCAGAAAGGCAAGAACAAGCAGGTCAATCTGAGCTGGACCCCGGGTACCGCGGCCACGGTCGATGTGTATCGCGATGGCGGGGTAATTGCATCGGGCATCGCCAATGACGGCAGCCACAGCGACGGCTACATTGGACCCAAGCGCAGCACCTCGACCTACCAGGTCTGCGAAGCGGGCACCAGCAGCTGCAGCAACACGGCGAGCGTCCGCTTCTGACGCCTCGCTTCCGCAGGTTCAACTGCCAACAAGGCCCGGCAATCGCCGGGCCTTGTTCGTTTGGCGGCTACGGCGATTGCCACCGGCGGTGCATCGGGATTAGCGTGGGGCCATCGCAGCTGCGTCCACACCCATGCCCAACGCCATCGTCTGGTTCCGCAATGACCTTCGCCTCGATGACAACCCGGCGTTGCGCACGGCACTGGAAGAAGGGTTTGCGCCGCTTTGCGTGTACATTCACGCCCCGGACGAGGAGGGAGGCTGGGCACCGGGCGCAGCCTCCAATGCCTGGCGCCATCGGTCGCTCGCGGCGCTCGATGCCGACCTGCACGCTCGGGGCGCGCGGCTGCGGAGGTTCGTCGGCCCCAGCCTGCAGACGCTGACAACCCTGGCGGCCGCCAGTGATGCCGAGGCTGTGTTCTGGAACCGGCGCTACGAGCCGGCCGTCGAGAAGCGCGACACCCGTATCAAGGCCTCGCTGCGCGGGCAGGGGCTCAGGGCGGAAAGTTTCAACGGCGCATTGCTGTTCGAACCATGGGAGATCAAGACCAGGCAGGACGGCCCCTACAAGGTGTTCACGCCGTTCTGGCGCAATGCGCTGGCCAGCTGGCGGTCGCGCGCGCCATGGGATGCGCCGTCGGAAATCGCCGATGTCGCCGCGGGTCCGGCGGGCGTCGCGCTGGAAGCATTGAAGCTTGCGCCGGAACGGGACTGGGACGTTGGCTTCTGGGAACGCTGGACGCCGGGCGAAACCGGCGCACGCGAGGCGCTGGAAGTCTTCATCGACGGTGCCTTGCACGGCTATTGCGTCGATCGCGATCGTCCCGACCGGGTCGGCACGTCGCGCCTTTCGCCGCACCTCCATTTCGGCGAGATCTCGCCGTGGCGCGTCCTTGCCATGTTGGAGGCCGAACGCAAGGCATCGACGGCCGCCGACATCGATGCGTACATCCGCGAACTGGGCTGGCGCGAATTCGCCCACCACCTGTTGCATCATTTCCCGGACACGATCGACAGCAACCTCAACCCGCGCTTCGATCATTTCGACTGGGGGAAGCGCGATGCAAGGCAGCTGGGTGCATGGCAGCGAGGCTGCACCGGAGTGCCCATCGTGGATGCCGGAATGCGCGAATTGTGGCGCACCGGCTGGATGCACAATCGAGTGCGCATGATCGTCGCCAGCTACCTGACCAAGCACATGCGAATGCACTGGCGCGAGGGCGCGCGCTGGTTCTGGGACACGCTGGTGGACGCGGACCTGGCCAACAACACGCTGGGTTGGCAATGGGTGGCCGGGACCGGAGCCGACGCCTCGCCGTATTTCCGGATCTTCAATCCGGTGACCCAGGCGCGCAAGTTCGATCCCGCCGGCGAATACATCGCGAGATGGGTGCCTGAATTGGCAGGCATGCCGTTGCCACGCCGTTTTGCTCCCTGGACCGCGCCGAAGTCCGGGCCGCCCCCCGACGGGTACCCTGCCACGCCCCTGGTCGACCTGGCCGAAGGACGCGCGGCAGCGCTCCAGGCCTACTCCCAAACGCGGTAGCGCTTGCTGCCCGGGTCCGACGTGCGTTGACGCGTTTCCGCGATGCGTGATTCACTCGATGCGCATTCCGGAGAAGTCCATGCCCACCCATGACCGAAGCCGGCGGCGTCGCCGCGAATCGATGTCGCGCGTGGATACCGCCTGGCTGCGGATGGAGCGGCCGACGAATCCGATGATGATCACCGGCGTGCTCATGCTCGCGGAGCCCTTGTCGCTGCAGCGGCTCCGGCGCGTGGTCCGCGAACGCTTCCTTGCCTATTCCAGGTTCCTGCAGAGAGCGGTGGACACCGCGACCGGGGCTTCGTGGCTGGACGATGAGCGATTCGACCTGGACGCGCATGTCCTGCCGGCCGCGCTGCCCGGGCGTGTCCGCAGCGTCGCCTCGGAAAAGCGGGCGCTCGAGCGCTTGGTCAGCCGGCTGACATCCAGCCCGTTGGATCCGGCGCGCCCGCTTTGGCAATTCGATCTCGTGGAGCGCTACCAGGGCGGCTCGGCCCTCGTCGCCCGCATCCATCACAGCTACGCCGACGGCATCGCGCTGGTGCAGGTGCTGTTGTCCCTCACCGATACCCAACGCAACCCCGGCAAGGGCGCGGACCTTGCCAGGGCATGGTTGAAGGACGACGGCGCGAGCGTGGCGCGCCGCGTCGGTGCGGTCGAGCGCTATGCACGTCTGGGAAACCGGGTGATGGAAACAGGGCGTGACCTTCTCCGGGATCCCTCCCTGGCAGGCGTGCTTGCCAAGGAAGGCGGCGAGATCGCGCGCGAGCTGGTGACTGCACTCTCGTTGCCGGATGATCCGCCCAGTCTTCTGCGCGGTGAGCTCGGAAAGCGCAAGCGCGTCGCCTGGGCCGAACCGCTCGACCTCGACGACGTGAAGGCGGTCGGCCGTGCGTGCGACTGCACCGTCAACGATGTGCTGATGGCGACGGCCACCGGTGCGCTGCGGGGGTACATGATCGAACGGGGGGATGATCCGGATGGCCTGACGGTACGCGCCACCGTGCCGGTCAACCTCCGCCCCCTGGAGCACGCACGCAAGCTGGGCAACCATTTCGGGCTGGTATTCCTCGACTTGCCGGTGGGGGAGGAGAATCCGGTCGGCCGACTCGAGCGCGTCTCGGCATCCATGGATGGCCTGAAGGCCTCAAGGCAGGCGGTCGTGGCGTTTGGCCTGTTGGCAGCCCTGGGCATGGCGCCCGGGGCCGTGCAGGAAGTGGCTCTGGAGCTGTTCAGCCGGAAGGCCAGCGCGGTGGCGACCAACGTCCCGGGACCGCAACAGCCGTTGTACCTCGCCGGGTCCCTGGTGCGCGAATTGATGTTCTGGGTGCCGCAAACCGGTTCGATCGGAATCGGCGTGTCGATCATCAGCTACAACGGTCGCGTGCACTTCGGGCTGGTGGCCGATGCCGGGTTGATCCCCGATCCCGACGCGGTGGTCCGGCGCTTCGGGCCCGAATTCGACAAGCTGCTCTTTTTGGCCCTGATGGGCGATTGGGACCGGCCGCTGGACGCAAGCGTCGCCGAAGCGTTGCGGCCCGGAGACTGAACAGTTCCCGTCCGGCGCGGTCGAATCGAAGCTTTTTTCCGCCTCGTCACCCAACGCGGACGCGTGGATAGGTAGTTTGTCGCCACCCATTCAGATTCGGGCACAGCGTCCGGACAAACGAGGAGACCATAGATGCGTACATTCAAGACCGCAGGGATCGCAGCCGCCGTTGCAAGCGCCATGCTGCTCAGCAGCTGCGCCACCTACACCGGACAGACCACCGATCCAAATGATCCCAACCGCACGCGCACGGGTGCCCTGATTGGTGCCGGCATCGGCGCGGTCGCCGGTCTGCTCAGCGGCGACGACGCGACCGAACGCCGCCAGCGTGCCCTCGTCGGCGCAGGTGTGGGCGGCCTCGCCGGTGGCGCCATCGGTGCCTACCAGGATCGTCAGGAAGCGGCCTTGCGCCAGCAGACCGCCGGCACGGGCATCGAGGTGCAGCGCGATGGCGACGTCATCAAGCTCAACCTGCCGAACGGCGTGACCTTCGATTTCGGCAAGTCCGACCTCAAGCCGCAGTTCTTCCCGGCGCTCAACAACGTCGCGCAGACGCTGAAGGAATACGACCAGACCATCGTCGAGGTGACCGGCCACACCGACAGCGTCGGCAGTGACCAGGCCAACCAGGTGCTGTCCGAGCGCCGTGCGAATACCGTCGCCAACTACCTGATTGGCCAAGGTTTGTTGCGTCAGCGCTTCGAGATCGTCGGCATGGGCGAGCGGTATCCGATCGCCAGCAACGACACGGACTCGGGTCGTGCGCTCAACCGTCGCGTGGAGATCCGCATCGTGCCGCTGCGTGCCTGATCGCCAGGCCGGAGTGTCCGTTGTTGGTGGAACAAGGAGGCCGCGCCATGCGGCCTCCTTTTTTTGTGCCGTTTCCGCTCTTCGAGGTACGTCGGATCTGCGAACCCCGTCCGCGCCCTCTGCTTTTGGCTGGAGGGCGTCCACCGGGCAAGAAGGCAGGCCACTCCCGCCCGCGCGGCCTCATTCGCCGTGCGGATATCGAGCTGACCCTTCGGAGAGGGCCGACATGGGATCGGAGGGCCAGCCGCGCCGTAGTGGACTAGAGGGAGTTGTCTGTTCCAGAACGCCGGCCAAGGCGCGAGCGTTCAAGCCACCACAGCACCCCGCTGGCAGCCAGCCAGCCAAGCAACCACGGCCAGCGCGGCCCCGGGAGCAGCGTGGCCGGTAGCGCTTCCGGCACCGCACCGGAGGCGAGGCGTTCCGTGTCTTCGCGCATGGCCAGCGCGCGCACGCCGGGCAGCGTATTTCCGGGGCGGACGTGGAGACGCCACGGCTCACGGGCGGGCGCCTCGACTTGCAGGGTGTGCCAGCCCGGAGCTTCCGGCCAATAACCGGCGCAGCTTTCCTGGGCGACCCGGGGATCGGGAAGGAGGGGCGTTCGCGTTCCGGCGGGCGCGACCATGCGGGCGCCGGACGCGACACCGCAGAGCACGATCCGCTCGCCTTCCACCGCCTCCCCGACGATCCGAGGCGATGCGGCACGGCGGGGTCGCGCCAGGATCGAGAGGGCTTCGCTCCAAAGCCGCGCATGTTGGTCGTGATGACCGGTCAGCACGAGGCGGTAGCTGTCGGCCAGCGTCCACACCGCAATCCGGCCGCGACCTTCCGCGCGCCAAGTCGCCAGCGTCTCGCCCGAGGCATCGCGCAGTAGCGGAGCGCCATCGTAGGCGACGATCCGAACCGATTGGCGGGACAGCATGGGCATCGTGGAGGGGACACCATCCGCCGCGTCTGCATCGGGACTGGTGGCAGGATCAGCGGCCTCAGCGGGATGCGGGTTGGCGTCAATGCTGCTGGGGTCGGCGGGCAGGCGCACGGCGGTCGGGATGCGCGCGTTCCGCAGTTCGAACCCAAGCCCACGCAGGCGCGTGCGCGCGGCCCCGGACAGCGGTCCATCGATGCGCAATAGCACGCCCAGCCCGTCGCGCAGGGCGTCCCGGAGGGCGGCAACCCGGCTGGCGTCCAGCCCGGACCAGGCACGCTCGTCGAGCACGACGATATCGAAGCGTCCCAGGCCTTCCGCGTCGAATCGTACCGGCCCGTCGCCGATGTCCATGCCGCCGCCGACGCTGATGTTCACGTGCTGCGACAAGCCCGCATCGCTGGCCCAGCGCCGGAGGTACTTCAGCTCCGGACTGGGCCCGCCAGCCAGGAACAGGATCTCGTGCGCCTCGGCCGCGGTGATGTCCAGCGGCACGGCGGCGGTTTCGATCGGCGCGCCGTCGGCATCGAGGACGTGCAACTGGAACTGCGCCAGTCCCTCGCTCCGCGCGATGCCCCCGAGCGCGAACCGCCCTTGCGTATCGGCCTTTGCGCGGTCGATGCGTCGGTCCGCGGGATCGCGAAGCTCCACCCATGCGCCATCGACGGCATTGACGCGGCCTCGGACGGTGAATGCGGCGCCTGCCTGTAGCTGCCAAGGGGACCACACTTCCACCAGGCCGCGCGGCAAGGGCGCGGCGTCGAAGGCGAGCGCACGCCCGCCGACGGCCTCGCGATCGCGAGCCGTGAGGCCCGCACCCGCGATGCGCAACCGGCGCACGCCCGGGTGTTGCCGAAGGGCGGTGGCCAGGTCCGGCACGCGCGTCGCGCCGCGGGTCGGCCCGGCCTCGGGCAGGGCGACGACGAACTCCCCGCCAAGAGCGGTCGGCGATGCGTCGGCGCGCTCGGTCAGCACGACCATGGTGCCGGTCTTGATGGGCCGTGTCGGTGGCCAGAGCGTGAACCACAACAGCAACGCGCTCCCGGCCTGCAACCCGAGCAGGGCGGCGATTCGCCACGCGCGCGGCCGGACATCGGCGTTCCGCCAGGCGCCAAGGAGCAGCCGCAGGCTGGCCAGCCCCACCGCCATGACCAGCAGGATCGCCACGACCTCCTGGAGGGGGATCGCTTCGATCACGGCGCCACCGGCCGCTGCAAGGCGTCGAGGTAGGCCTGGCCGGTGCGATCCGCGCCCTGGCGTGGCTGCGGTGCAGCGGGCGGGGGTGAGAGCAAGGGCCAGAGCAGGCCGCGCAACGCGCTCCGGCATGCGTCGCAACCCGGGTCAAGGCGCACGCGCTCGGCGGCGGCGGCCAGGCGCAGGGAGTCCCCGCCGGCCCCCGGGTTGTCGCGCAACCAGCGCGCAAAGCTTTCGATCGCATCGTCCAGCCCGGAGGACTCCCCCGAAGCATCCTGCAAGGTTTTCCACAGCGTCGTCGGCGGGTCTTCGTCACGACCAGCCCGGGCGAGGGCGTCGCGGCGGTCGGAGATGCCATCGCGCTTGCCGGACAAGCGTCGCGAGAAATCCACCGGGGGGAGCTGGCTGCCGACGCGGCCCAGGTAGATGCGACTTGCCTGTTGCACCTGCTTGATCAATTCAAGCGCGCGATGCGCGTAGGGCAGGGCGGCGTCGGGTTTTCCGATGCGCAGGTTGAGCTCGGATTGCCACATTTCGTCCAGGGCCGCCCGCAGGGTCGTGCGTGTCTCGGGATCGAGCAAGGTCGCGGCTTCTTCGTGGTCGTGCGTGTGGCCGAATTCCTCCAGCAAGTTGCCTGCGCGGCCGAAACCCCGTTGGGGATCGGATCCGGGCGGTTGGCCGTCATCGTGGTCGTCGTGTGCGTCGGCCTCGACGCGTGCCTGGGCCTCGACTTCCCGCTCGGCCGCGATGTCCTGAGCGTCGTTGGTCGGCATCAGTGGGCGCCGGGGTGCGCCCTCGCTCTCCTCGCCGAGGAACTGTCCGTAGCGCAGTCGCAACAGGCGCTGGTCGACGCCGATGGCGTCGGAACGCGAAACGAACGTGTCGGCGGGGAGCTTCGGCTTCTGCTTCAGCAGCGCCTCGGCATCGATGATGATCTGCCGCTGGCTGCGGAAGTAGGCCGGCAGGGTGGTCTGGACCAGGCCCTCCAGGCCGGTGGCCATCGCGGGTGCCGGTGCCGGCCATCGCAGGATGTAACTGGCGCTTCGCACCTCCTGTGGTCCGTGCGCGCGGTTGTCGGTGACGCTGAACTGCACCACCAGGTCGTCGCCTTCGGACAGGCCCAGCGCTGCGAGGTCCAGGCGGGTGGCGTAGCGCTTGCGGGTGCGGTTGCCCGAGCCGCCCAGGGGGCGCGTCTCTTCCCGGAAGGTGATGTTCTCCCCGGTCCCTTGCGCAGCGGTGATGCGCAACCGCCCGGTTCCGGCGAGGCCATGGTCGTCGCTCGCCTCGAACTGCAACGCCCACTGGCGTTGCCCTGCTGCACGCAGCACGAGGTTGGCCCGCGGCGCAATGACGCGAATCCGCGGGGGCTGGTCGCGGACGACATCGAGGCGGTAGAGGCGCTCGGGCTGCAGCGGGCGGTCGTCGTCCGTGACGATCCGGTACAGCACGGCAGCATCGATCCGTGCATCGGCCGTCCAGGCATCACGCTCGCGCTCGAGGGCGACACGGCGGCCATCCAGGAAAACGAGCTCCGCCGCAGCGGGGGCCGGGTCGAAACGCAATGTCCAGTGCAGGCTGCTGCGCTCCGGGACCTTGGCGTCCAGCGCCTCGGTTGCACGCTCGGGGAGCGCGGTGTAAGCCGGCGGGCGCACGACGAGGCGCTGCGCGACCAGGCGGGGCGGCGACTCGGGCGAAGCGGGGACGGGCGGGGGCGCCATCAGGGACACGTCCGGCGTGCTTGTTCCCACGGGCCACGACAGGGCCACGGCGGCCATCGCCGACGCCAGCAGCAGGCTGCCCGCGATCATCCGCCACGGCCACGGCGCTCGCAGGTCGACGGGAGGCCTGGCCTCAAGCCGCCTCCCGAGACGCGCCAGTTGCAAGCGTTGCAGCGGTCCAAGGGTCGACACGTCCGCGAACAGCAGGTCAGCGCTATCTTCCAGGTCAGGCCGCTGGCCGTGGAGTACACGCACGAGCCAGCGCCGGTCGAGCAACGATCTCCACCGCCAGGCCGCCAACGCGAGGCATGCAAAGCCAACGAACAGGCAGATGCTGGCCAGGCTCGTGCCGCCCGCCCGCCCGGCCAGTGCCGACAGCGAGAGCACGATGGGCAAGCCAACCACGAGGGTGATGGCCAGCGCCCGCCGTCGCGCGTCCGCCTGCTGGGTCAACACCCGGTTGGCAGCGGCAGCATTCATCCCGCCGTCCTCCTGCGCGGGTTGGCTGCGACAAGGCGTTCCACCAGGAACAAGACCGCGACCAGCAGCACGAGCCAGTGCGACAGGGCTTTCGGCCGCTCCGGCCAGGCCGCCATGCCTGTGCGTGGCGAATAGGCCGAGGAGGAAACGCGGCCGGGCGCTTGCATGGCGGGCGCGAAAAGCGCGCGCAGTTGCGCCGGGAATCCGGCGTCCAGCAATGCCGGCATCGCCGCCGGCGCGAGCGGACGCGTCCATTGCAATACCCGTCCACGGCCCATGGGCATGCCACGCACCAGCACGGCGCCGTCCTGGTCGCGCCACTGCGCAATCGCCTTGGTTTCCATGCCGGCGACTTCCGTCTGCGAATCCAGCAGTGCTGTCCCCCCGCCCTCGATCCAGCCCAGGATCGACGCGGGTAACGGCCCGGGAACGAGCCAGGCCAGTGCCGTTGCGCCCGGTGGCAGGGGGTCGTCGGGATTGCCAACCACGAGGGCAGTTGGCGGCGTCCGTTCCCCGCTGCCAACTCCACTGTCGACGCTCGTCGCCGCCCAGGCCTCGGCAGCGGCACGCAGGTAGCGCACGCCGCCGGCGCGATCCGAGGCGTGGCGCACGTGCAGGGTCGGCATGCCGGGTGCGGGGACGGATGGCGGAACCGGGGCGACGAGATCGCCGGGCACGATGCGCCAGTGCACCGCGCGAGACATGACGGGTCGTTCGGCGTCGACCCCATCCAGGAATGGGGGCACGAGCACCGTCAAAGGCGCGCCCGAGGGCAGGGTGGCGTCGAGTTCGCGCAACAGGCTGGCGACCGACGTGGCCGGGAACGGCGGTGGCGGCGCGTCGGCTTCCGGGAATCCCGGCGCCAGCCAGCGGCGCTCGGCCCTCGCTCCGGACTCATCCGTGCCTGACCGCCTCAGCACCCCTGCATCCACCCCCGGCGCGGCGACGATCCAGGGCGTGGCATCCGAGGCACCGAACATGACGGGCCTGGCCAGCAGCAAGGCGAGCGCCGCCACCAGCAGCAGGCGCAGCGTCAGGAGCCACCACTCGTCGAGGCGCAGGTTGTGCCGTGGACGCACGCGCGCATGCAGCCAGCGCAGCGCCGCGAAGTCCGTGGGGCGGCGCTCGCTGCGCCGGGCGAGATGGATCGAGAGTGGCAGCAGCAGGGCCGCCAGCGCGGCCAGGCCTGCGGGGAGCAACAGCGCCAGGTTCATGCCGGCTCCGGATGCACTTGCGCAGCGCGGGGGTCGAAAAGGCGGCGCAATGGCAAGTCCAACGGCTCGTCGAGGACGTATTCGACCTGGCGGATGCCGCTCGCGGCCAGGCGCGAGAGCTGGGCGCGGCGTGCCGCGCCGAACCGCTCGAGGAAGCCATCCCGGATGGCATCCCCATCCCCGAGTACCTCGGTGCCGCCTTCGGGATCGCGGAAACGGTAGCCGCCACGGAAGGGGAAATCCCGTTCGCCGACGGTGAGGATCCGCAGCGCGGAGACTTCGCGTCGCGCGGCGGCCAGCCGTTCTGCCAGCGCCAGGCTGCGGTCGTCGAAGCCGTCGTGCAGCAAGAGCGCAAGGTGGCCGGGGCCAACGCGCTCCCAGAGCGGTTGGAGTTCGCCTGGGTCCGGCAACACGCCGCTGGCGGAGAGGGATTGCAATGCCAGCAGGCAGCGGTCGCGTTGCCGCGGTCCGGCCGCGGCTGCGTGCACGCGCAGACCTTGTGCCTGTGCTGCTCCGGAGCCGCCGCCGCCCAGGATGGCGAGACCGAACCGGTCGCCCTGTCTCACCGCCAGTTCGATGATGCAGGCACAGAGCGACTTGGCGGCATCGAGCCGCGTCCATCCAGGTCGCCTCTCGTCGGCCTGTGCCATCGAGGCGCTGGCATCGACCAGGATCCAGACCACGAGCGGACTGTCTCGTTCGGCCTCACGCACGAAGTAGCGGTCCGAGCGGGCGTAGAGCTTCCAGTCGACCTGGCGCAGTTCGTCCCCCGGTTCATAGGCCCGGTATTGCGCGAACTCCAGCCCCGAGCCCCGGCTGCGGCTGTGGTGCTGCCCGAAGCCATGGCTGCCGGTCGCGAATCGCGCGGTCAGCTGCAAGGTCTTGAGCCGGGCGCGGACCTCGGGCGGAATGAAGTCCGGATGGGTCATCGCCAGCGGATGCTCAACCGCCGGGATACGGAACGTCGCGCAGCAGTGCCGCGACCACGTCGTCGGCGCCCTTCTGCTCGGCCTCGGCGGCGAACGACAGCAGCAGCCGATGGCGCAGCACAGGCGCGACCAGCGCGGCCACGTCCTCGCGGGTCGCGGCGAACCTCCCGTGCAGGAGTGCCCGCGCCTTGGCCGACAGCACCAATGCCTGTCCCGCGCGCGGACCCGCGCCCCAGCGCACCCATTGCCGGATGTCCTGCGGCGCATCGCCGAGGGGCCGGCTGGCCCGGACCAGGCGCGTGATCCAGTCGAGCAGGTCCTCGCCCAGGTGCACTTCGCGCACCCTGGCCTGCAGGGCCAGGATCGAGGGACCGTCCATCACCTTGGGCACGCGCACCGTATGGCTGCCCGTGGTCTGGACAAGGATGCCGCGCTCCTCGGCCTCGCTGGGGTAGTCGACCCGGATGTGGAGCAGGAAACGGTCGAGTTGCGCTTCCGGCAGCGGATAGGTGCCGGCCTGCTCGAGTGGATTTTGCGTCGCCAGCACGAAGAACGGCTCGGGCAACACGTGGGTCACGCCCGCATAGCTGACGGTGTGTTCCTGCATCGCCTCCAGCAGGGCAGCCTGGGTCTTGGGCGGCGTGCGGTTGAGTTCGTCGGCCAGCAGCAGGTGGGTGAACACCGGTCCGGGCTGGAACTTGAAGTGGCGCTTGCCCGTGCCGTGGTCCTCCTCGAGGATCTCGGTGCCGAGGATGTCGCTGGGCATCAGGTCCGGGGTGAACTGGATGCGATGGAAGCCCAGGTCGAGCGCCTGGCCCAGGGAGCGGACCAGCAGGGTCTTGCCGAGGCCGGGCACGCCCTCGAGCAGGCAGTGCCCGCCGGCGACCAGGCCGATCAGCAACTGTTCGACGACTTCAGCCTGGCCGACGATGGCCTGGCCGATGGCATCGCGCAGTTCGCCCAGGCGCGCGACCTGGGCTTCGATCTCGGGTTCGGTGGTGGCGTCGCTCATCATGGGTCCAGGGTGGGCGGGGTGGGGTGGCTCAGGCGGTCAGTGCGTACATGACGATGTTGACCCCGAACCGGGTGTTGTCTTCTGCGAGGAAGCGCTTGTTGCGCCAGTCGTAATCCCATTCGCAGCCGTAGTCCTTGTTGCTGTAGAGCACGCCCAGGCGCCCGTCGATCTCGATGCCCTTGAGGTAGTCGTGGACCAGGTCGTCGCCCCAGCCGTTCAACTCGAAGCTGGTGGCCGGCGGCCCGTCCTCGAACTTGAAGAAGCTGCGGTAGATCGCATGGTCGTTGGGCAGCTTCTCCAGGGCCTTGGTGCCGAAGATCGACCCCATCTGCCGCTCGAAGGACTTGGCGAACAGGCCGTCGATGTCGTGGTTGCAGTCGTCGACGAAGACGAACCCGCCATTGCGTACGTACCGCTCGAAATTGCGGCGTTCCGCCGGGTTGAATTCCACGAGCTTGTGGCCCGCGAGGTAGCAGAAGGGCGCCAGCAGCATCTTCGGGTCGGAAAGCGCCACCACGCGCTCCTGGGGGTCGATGCGCAGGCTGGTGTAGTCGACCAGCGACGTCAGCAGGTTGGCCGGCATGCGCTCGTCGACGTCCCAGTCGCCGGAGTCGTAGCGCAATCGCGTGAACCAGAAGTCGTAACTGGCGGTTGCGGCGCCGACGCCCCGGGGGAAGGGCGTCAACGCCGCGCCGGCGAACCCGCCGGCAAGCAGGCGCAATGCCGCGCGGCGCTTCATGCGGGCGCGCGCGGCGACATCCTCAGACCGCGTCGGACAGCGAGGTGAAGGTGAAGTCCCGCAGGCGCATCGGCGGGATCATCATGGCGAACGGGGACTCGTCGCCACTGACCCTCACCGGCTTGCCCAGCTCGTCGATGTTGTTGAGCATGATCACCGGCGACTCGTTGAACCGGAAGTTCTTCAGCGGGTACTTGATCTGGCCGTTCTCGATGTAGAAGGTGCCGTCTCGCGTCAGCCCCGTGAGCAGCACGGTCTGCGGGTCGACCATGCGGATGTACCAAGTGCGCGTGACCAGGATGCCCTTTTCCGTGCCGCGCACCAGGTCCGCCGTAGACTTGTCGCCGCCGGACATGATCAGGTTGCCGGGCGTGGCATCGGCTTCCTTTCCTTTTTCCTTGGCCCAGTAGCGGGAGTAGCGCAGGGCGACGACCTTGCCCTTGTCGATGATCGGCATGCGCTTGCGCGGCAGGCCTTCGTCGTCCCAGGGGAGGACCGGGACGTCCGGGTCCGCGGGGTCGGCCCACAGGCTGACGCGCGGATCGTAGACCTGCTCGCCGAGCTTGTTGCCGCCGCCCTTCTTGGACAGGAAGCTGCGTCCCTCGTCGGCCTGGCGGGCATCGAAGAAGAACATCATGAAGGAGATCAGGCCGGCCGCCGCATGCGGCTCGAGGATGACGGTGTACTTGCCGGGCTCCAGCGCCTTGGCGTCCGATGAGTCCTTGGCCTTGCGGATCGCCGTGCGGATGTCTCGGCTGGCGTCGAACCTGGTCACGTCGGTCAGGTTGCGACCGACCCAGCCCGAGCCGCTGCCATCGGCCGTGCGCACCGTGCAGGTGTAATCCATGCCGGTGGACGTCTGGTAGCCGAAGTTGCCATTGCTGTTGGCGAAGGCCACGAAACTCTCGTTGTCCTCCAGGAATCCGGCGGCGACCAGGTTCTCGGCCTTGCACGGGCCGATCGAATCGGCGGCGACCTTGGCGCGGAACTCCGGCGTGATCGCGGCCGTGGCCGCATTGTGCGTGTTGGTCGGCTTGTACGCCTGCTTGCCGATGGCGGGCATGAACTCCGGGTTCTCGGGAGCCAACCTGGCAAGGTCCTCGGCGCGGCGGACCACGCGCTCCAGCGCGGCGTCGTCGAACTCGTTGATGGTGGCGGTGCCGACGCGCTTGCCGAAGGCCACCTGCACGCCGAGTTCGGTGTCGTCGACGATGCCGCTGGTGGAGACATTGTTGAGCGCGAAGCGGATGTTGCCGCGGGTCGAGCCCGTGAGTTGCGCGCTGCATTCGTCGGCCTTGCACAAGGCGATGACCTTGTCGAGGATGGCCTTGGCCTGCTGTTCGGTGAGGATGCTCATCGTCTGTTTCTCCTTGGGCGCTCAGCCGAGGTTGCGGGCGGTGTTGATGACGTTGACGCCGTCGAAGCGCGCCGTGCTTGAACCGTGCGAGACCGCCGACACCTGGCCGGGCTGGCCCTTGCCGTCGAAGAACGAACCGCCGAGGCGGTAGTCGCGCTCGTCGCAGATCGCACTGCAGGCGTTCCAGAACTCCGGGGTGCGCATCTGGTAGGCGACGTCCTCGACCATGCCGGTGATCCGGCCGTTCTTGATCTCGTAGAACAGCTGGCCGCCGAACTGCGCGTTGTAGCGCTGCTGGTCGATCGAGAACGAACCGTCGCCGATGATGTAGATGCCGTTCTCGACGTCCTTGATCATGTCGGCGACGCTGAGCCTGTCCTTGCCGGCGGCCAGCGAGACGTTGGGCATGCGCTGGAACTGCACGCTCGACCAGGAGTCGGCGTAGCAACAGCCGTCGGAGGCGTCCTGGCCGAGGATGTGGGCCTGGTCGCGGATCGCCTGGTAGTCGACCAGCACGCCATCCTTGACCAGGTCCCAGCGGCCGGTCTTCACGCCTTCGTCGTCGTAGCCGACGGCGCCCAGGCTGCCGGGCTGCACCTTGTCGGCGAACAACGTGACCCGGTTGCTGCCGTACTGGAACTTGTCCTTGAGCTTGTCGAGCGTCGCGAAGCTGGTGCCGGCGTAGTTGGCCTCGTAGCCGAGCACGCGGTCGAGCTCCAGGGGGTGGCCGACCGACTCGTGGATGGTCAGCCAGGTATGCGAGGGGTCGAGCACCAGGTCGTACTTGCCCGGCTTGACCGAGGGCGCCTTGAGCTTCTCCCGGGCCTGCCTGGCGGCGGCGATGGCGTCCTCGCGCATGTCGTAACTGTTGCGGTAGTTGACCACGCCATTGGGCGTGGTGATCTTCTCCGACGCGGCGCCATCCAGGTACTCGAAGCCCATGCCCATCGGCGCGGAAAGCCCTTCGCGGGTACGGAACTTGCCGCTGGCCTTGTCGATGGCGGTGACCGTCAGCGGCGCCCAGATGCGGTGCACGTCCTGGTCGATGTAGGAGCCGTCGGTGGAAGCGAAGTACTTCTGCTCGTTGACCAGGAACAGGGTGGAGTTGACGAAACTGGCGCCCGCCGCCATCGCCGCGGCATTGACGCCGAGCAGCAGGTCGACCTTGTCCTTGACCGGCACGGTCATGGAATTCTTGCGGATCGGCGTCTTCCACGACACCTCGCCGAACCCGGGGGCCTTCGCCAGACGAACCGGCTCGGTCTGCATGCCGGCATTGGCCTTGGCGATGCCGGTCGCGCGTCGCGCGGCCTCCGCGACGCCATCGGGGGTCAGCGTGTTGGTCGCGGCGAATCCCCAGGCGCCATTGGCGATCACGCGCACGCCGACGCCGGTGGATTCGGTGTTGACCACGTTCTGGACCTTGTCCTCGCGGGTGATCACGAACTGGCGCAGGTAGCGGCCGATGCGGACATCGGTATAGCTGGCACCGGCATCGCGCGCGGCGCCGAGCGCGGCATCGGCCAGCGACTTCTTCATCGCCACGTCGAGGGTGGATTGCAGCTCCTCGGCGGCGATGGCGCGGCCGAAGATCGATGGCAGCATCAGGCCACCGAGGCCCAGGCCGCCGATGGTCAGGAAATCACGTCTATCCACTGCACTTCTCCCCAGGTTGGATTCGCAACGCGGTCGATCGTGGTTGTTGCCGGATTGCGGCGATCGCGCCAACTCGTGCCACCGCATGGCCATGGCCGGGCAGGGCACGCGACGCTTCGATGGCCGTACGACGCAATTGCATGCAAGAACTTCCTGATTCTTGCCCCCTGCCGGAGGGGGGTCAACTGAACTGATGGCAGGGGGTTGCCGGGAGGTGCGATCCTCATCCCAGGTTGCGGGCGGTGTTGATGACGTTGACGCCGTCGAAGCGCGCCGTGCTTGAACCGTGCGAGACCGCCGACACCTGGCCGGGCTGGCCCTTGCCGTCGAAGAACGAACCGCCGAGGCGGTAGTCGCGCTCGTCGCAGATCGCACTGCAGGCGTTCCAGAACTCCGGGGTGCGCATCTGGTAGGCGACGTCCTCGACCATGCCGGTGATCCGGCCGTTCTTGATCTCGTAGAAAAGCTGCCCCCCGAACTGCGCGTTGTAACGCTGCTGGTCGATGGAATACGAGCCACGTCCGTGGATGTAGATGCCGTTCTCGACGTCCTTGACCATGTCGGCGACGCTGAGCCTGTCCTTGCCGGCGGCCAGCGAGACGTTGGGCATGCGCTGGAACTGCACGCTCGACCAGGAGTCGGCGTAGCAACAGCCGTCGGAGGCATCCTGGCCGAGGATATGCGCCTGGTCGCGGGTGGCCTGGTAGTCGACCAGCATGCCGTCCCTGACCAGGTCCCAGCGGCCGGTCTTGACGCCTTCGTCGTCGTAGCCGACGGCGCCCAGGCTGCCGGGCTGCACCTTGTCGGCGAAAAAGTTGACCCGCTGGCTGCCGTACTGCAAGCCTTCCTTCCACTTGTCGAGCGTCGCGAAGCTGGTGCCGGCGTAGTTGGCCTCGTAGCCGAGCACGCGGTCGAGCTCCAGGGGGTGGCCGACCGACTCGTGGATGGTCAGGAACAGGTGCGTCGGATCCAGCACCAGGTCGTACTTGCCGGGCTTGACCGAAGGTGCCTTGAGCTTCTCCCGGGCCTGCCTGGCGGCGGCGATGGCGTCCTCGCGCATGTCGTAGCTGTCGCGGTAGTTCACGACGCCGTTGGGCGCGACCACCCGCCCGGAGGGTTGCCCATCGAGATACTCGTATCCCATGCCCATCGGCGCGGAAAGCCCATCGCGCGTGCGGAACTTGCCGGAGGCCTTGTCGAGCGCGGTGACGGTGAAGGGCGCCCAGATACGGTGCACGTCCTGGTCGATGTAGGAGCCGTCGGTGGAGGCGAAGTACTTCTGTTCGTTGACCAGGAACATGCGCGAGGCCATGAAGCTGGCGCCTGCCTGCGCCGCGGCGGCGTTGGCATCGAGCAACAGCTCGACCTTGTCCCTGATCGGCACGGCCATCGCGTTCCTGCGGATCGAGGTGCGCCAGGACACCTCGCCGACTGCGGGCGCTGCGGCCAGCTGGACCGGCGACGCCTGCAACCGGGCGTTGGCCTTCGCGATCGCGGTGGCCTGGCGCGCGGCCCTGGCGATGCCGTCGCTGGTGAGGTCGTTCGTCGCGGCGAAGCCCCAGGCGCCGTTCGCTACCACGCGCACGCCGGCTCCCGTCGATTCCGTGCTGACGATGTTCTCGACCTTGTCTTCGCGCGTAATGATGGATTGCTGGAGGTAGCGACCGATCCGCACGTCGGTATAGCTGGCACCGGCATCGCGGGCCGCGCCGAGCGCGGCGTCGGCGAGCGACTTCTTGACCGCGACGTCCAGGGTGGAGTGGAGCGCTTCGGCCGCGATCACCCGGCTGCCATGGGGCAGGATCAGTCCGGCTGCACCGTAGCCGGCGAATGCGAGGAAATCGCGACGATCCATGGACGCCCCTGTGCGCGACGCACCCCGCAGGCAGGCCTGCGCGCGTCGCATTGATGATGAGGCAACGACTCTGCGCAGGGGGACAAGGGCCGTCAAGTGCTGGTCGACCTGGACTGGCGGGGCGGCCTTCGGGAGTCGGACACGAAAAAGCCACCCGGAGGTGGCCGTTTCGTTAGAGATGGTGGAGGTGGCGGGAATCGAACCCGCGTCCGAAGGTACTCCATCCCCGGATCTACATGCTTAGCTCACCGTTGGATCTCGTTCCGAAGCAGCACGATGTGCGAAGCGCACTTCGAAACCAGCCTGTTTTGGTTGAACCGCGGCTGACAGGCAGCCACCGCGGTCGGTTCCGTGATGATGACCCTACATCCACGAGCACGGACACAAGTGGGTTCGGGGCTTACGCCTTAAGCGGCGAGAGCGTAGTTGTCGTCGTTGGCAACTATGTGTTTGCCGCTGGATTTACGAGGAAAGCTGCCCCCTCGGCATGCACCAGGCGATTTCGCGACCCCCGTCGAAGCCAATGCACCCCCGGGAGCGTCGATCACGCTGACCCTCCGGAGTATAGGGGCCGGCCGTGCCGAGGCAAGGGGGTCAAGCTCCGCGGTACGCGCCGGTTCATCCCCTGGGGGTGCCTCCGACCGTTATATTTGCCCGCATGAACGACCCCCAGGCGCCCACGGAGCTCAACGCCGACGGCATCCCGGCCGGCGGCCGGCGAGCCTACTTCCTGGCCGTCCTGGTGCTGGTGGGTTCGCTGGCGATTGTGGCGCTCTATGCGCGGATCGCAGGCGAGCGCGAAGATGAACTCGCGCAGGCGCGCTTCGTCGTCGAGACCGGGAAGGTCGTCTCCCAGCTCCGCCAGAAACTGCTGGTCTATGAGCTGACCTCGCGCGGCGGCGTCTCGCTGTTCGCCACGGTCGACCGCCCGACGTCCAGGCAATGGCGGAACTACGTCGAGGTGCTCGACCTCCAGGATCGGTTCCCGGGAATGATGGGACTCGGCTACGCGCCGTACCTGACGCCGGGGGGGCTGGAGCGGCTGCAACTGGACATCCGCGATGCCGGCGGGGGGCTATACACCGTGCGGCCGCCGGGCGTTCGGAAGCACTACGGGCCAATCCTGTACCTCGAGCCCGCTACCCACGACAACCGTTCTGCCATCGGTTACGACATGTTCTCCGAATCCATCCGCGCCCACGCGATGGCTGCGGCGCGGGACACAGGCCGGCCCCGGATGACCGCGGGTGTGCACCTGGTGCAGGACGCCGACCGACCCAACGCGCTAGGGGTGCTGATCTATTCGCCGGTCTATCGCTCCGGCGCCAATCCCGCCGACATGAACAAGCGGCGCGAGGCTTTCGTCGGATGGGTCTACACCCTGTTCCGAATGCGCGTGTTCGTGGCGCGTGCGCTCGGCGAGTTGCCCGAGGACCTCGCATTGCGGATCGTCGACGTCACCGGGAGTACCGGACAACTGTTGTATCCGACGGCGGACGACGAAGCGGAGTTCGAACCAGGCCCCGACGCGCTGCGGCACAGCGTTACCGAGGAGTTCTACGGTCGCAAGTGGCGGGTCGATTTTGCTTCCGTGCCGGTTGCCCAGGGTCCAGGCTGGCGACTGGCAGGCCTGCAGGCGACGCTGGCCATCGGCTTGATCGCGTCGCTGCTGCTGTTCGGGATCGCGCTTTCGCTCGCGCGCACCCAATCCCGCGCGCAGCGCCTCGCGCTGCGCATGAGCGAATCGGTCCGCCGTGGGGAGGAGCGGTTCCGCAATGCACTCCTCTACTCGGCCATCGGACAGGCGCTACTGGATGGACAGGGCGTGATCCGGGATGCAAACCCGGCGTTGTCGGACATCCTGCGGCAGCCACCCGAGGATCTCGTCGGGACGGCGTTCGCCGGCTATTTCGTCGATGGCGAGGAAGGACTCGCGGACGAGCACGGCTTGCAGGTCGCCACCCCTGGGGTCTACCAGACGACCCGTCAGCTGTTGCGGTCGGACGGCGAGATGCGACTCGTCCGGATCACCTTCACGCCGGTGCCGGGGGAGACCGGCCGCGAGGTCGACGGATTGGTACAGGTCGAGGACGTGACCGAGCGTCTCCGGGCGGAGGCTCGGATCAAGGCCTTGAACCGCACGCTGGAGGCGCGCGTGGCCTTGCGGACCAGGGAGCTGAGCCAGGCCAACGACGAATTGCAGTCCTTCTCCTACAGCGTGTCGCACGATCTCAGCGCCCCCCTGCGCTCAATCGACGGATTCACCCGGTTGCTGAGCGAACGCTACGGCGGCCAGCTCGACGATGCGGGGCGGGACTACCTGAAGCGGGTGCGCCTGGCGACGACGCGGATGAGCGAACTGATCGAAGCGCTTCTGAAGATGGCGCGGCTCTCGCGCGGCGAGCTTGACAGGCAATCGCTGGACCTGAGCCAGATGGCGTCGGGCGTGATCGCCGAGCTGCGCGAGGAGAACCCCGAGCGGGACGTGGAGGTCGTGATCCAGCCGGGCCTGCGTGCGACCGGCGATGCGGAGCTGGTGCGCAACCTGTTGCGGAACCTGTTGGGCAACGCCTGGAAGTTCACCCGGCATACGCCAGGAGCGCGGGTCGAGTTCGCCGCGTCGGAGGGAGGGGCAGAGGATGGGATGCGGGGTTTCGTGATACTCGACAACGGTGCCGGCTTCGAATCCGAATACGCGGACAAGCTGTTCCGGCCTTTCCAGCGCCTGCACAACCAGTTGGATTTCGAGGGGCACGGCATCGGCTTGGCATCGGTGAAGCGCATCGTCGAACGCCACGGCGGCACGATCTCCGCGACAGGCGCACCCGGCGAGGGCGCCACTTTCCGCTTCAGCCTGCCTGCCTGAGGCATACCCTGCGAACGAGTGCAGCCCGGGCGTCGGGTCGCGGGGCCGCAACGCGGCTTGCTCCAGCGCCAGCCTGTCGGAAGCACGGCCGGACGCGATAACCGCGTGGAGGCGCGCTGGCCAAGGCTTCACTTCACATGGCGCTTGCCGCGGATCGGCGCCGCTGGCCGCAGTTCGACAAATGACCTGAAGAAGCCGCCGGAGCGTTCAAGTTCCACACTCGCGGTGCCGCATCGCGCAGAACGTTTCGCGGTACAGCGCGGCGGTGGCCATGACCTGCCCACGGACGACGACCGCGCCGCCGCGCGTTGCGAAAACGGGACGCCGAGCCGATAGGGAAATTTCGCCGTTCAAGCGTCCCGGTTGTGCCGCCGCATCACTCGCTGCTTGTCCCGGGCCCAGTCACGGTCTTTCGCCGCCTCCCGCTTGTCATGGCTCTGCTTGCCCTTGGCCAGCGCCAGCTCGATCTTGACCTTGTTGCCCTTCCAGTACAGCGCGGTGGGGACCAGCGTGTAGCCATCCCGCTGGATGCTGCCGAGCAGGCGATCGATTTCGCGCCGGTGCAGCAGCAGCTTGCGGGTTCGCCGGTCGTCCGCGACGACATGCGTGGACGCCGAGATCAAGGGCGTGATCTGCGCGCCGAACAGGAAGAGTTCGCCGTCGCGCACCACGGCGTAGCTCTCGCCGATCTGGGCGCGGCCGGCACGGATCGACTTGAGCTCCCAACCCTGCAGGGCGAGGCCGGCTTCGAACCGGTCTTCCAGGTGGTACTCGTGGCGCGCGCGCTTGTTGAGCGCGATGGTCTTGCCGACCGCACCCGGTTTGCCGGATGCACCGGGGCCCTTTGCCTTATTCTTTGCGCCTTGCTTGCTCATTGACCGCCATTGTCGCCGATGCAGCCCCCGAGCGGGCATGGCAAAGGATCCCGATGCCCACCATCCAACGCAGTGCCCTGGTCGAACACGCGGCGGCACGCATGTTCGCGCTGGTCAACGATGTCGCCGCGTACCCGGCGCGGTTCGACTGGTGCGCGGGCGCCGAGGTGATCGAGTCGGACGAACGGCACGTGCTGGCGCGGCTCGACCTGGGGATCGGTGGCATCCACACGTGGTTCACGACCTGCAACACCTTGCTCCCGCCCCGGCGCATCGACATGGTGTTGCGGGACGGCCCGTTTCGGCGGCTCGAAGGCCATTGGCAGTTCCATGCGCTGGATGAATCCGCCTGCAAGGTCACCTTGACGCTGGATTTCGAACCGCAAAGCCGCCTGCTGCTCCCGGCGTTGACGCTCGGGTTCCAGGGCCTGGCGGACCGGATGGTCGATGACTTCGTCCGGATCGCGGACGAGGGCGATGACTAGGCCCGGCGGCGGTCGGGAAGCTTCGGCCACGGTCGCCGTCGAAGTCGTGCGTGCCTGGCCGCGTGCCCATCAGGAAGCTCGCTTGCGGTTGCCGGCGGGTGCCACGGTCGCCGATGCGATCGCTGCGAGCGGCATCGACCTGGAGGGCGTCACCGGCTATGCGGTCTTCGGCGTGCGCGTGGCTGTCGAGACGCCACTGTGCGACGGCGACCGGCTGGAGCTGTTGCGGCCGCTCAGGATCGATCCGAAGGACGCCCGCCGCCGCAGGGCACGGGCAGGCTAGGGCTCCTGCAGCGCTTGGCGTCCGGACGCGGGGGGCTGTATGGGGGCGCGTGAGACGGTTGGCGACCGTTGCGGCGTTCGCCCGCGGTCAGCGCCGGCTGCCCTTCTTCTTGTCCTTCGGCAGGTTGCCGAACTTGCGCATCTTGTCGGCCAAGGCCTCGTCCTGCTCCGGGAAGTATTCGCCTTCCCAGCGCGCCAGCGCGTCGTTCTGGAAGAACAGGGTCAGCGTCTTGATCTCGGTGTGGTTGGTGCGGCCGGCACGCTGGCTGGCGGTGTAATCCCATCGCTGGTGGTGGAACGGATCCGCGATCGACGGCGTCCCCAGCAGCGCTTCCACCTGTTGCTTGCTCATGCCGACCTGCAGCTGTTCCACGGCCGACTTGTCGACCAGGTTGCCCTGGTAGATCGGCTGCTTGTAGAGGATCCCGCAACCCGCCGTGGCGAGCGCGAACAGGACAGTCAGGACGAGGCGGGCGATGCTTGGCTGGCGCATGGAAGTCCGGTCTTGGGGAAACGCGCCGATGATACACTCCGGGCGGTCGCGGCGGCTCGGGCCGCCGACGCTTCCGGGCCTCCGCCCGGCGACTGTTCAGGCACCTTGCATCGACGGGAGCGGGATGGAATCGCAGGATCTGCGCAAGGCCGGACTGAAGGTGACGCATCCCAGGATGCGGATCCTCGAGCTGCTGGAGAAGAAGACCCCGCAGCACCACATGTCCGCCGAGGATATCTATCGGCAACTGCTGGAAAGCGGGGACGAGATCGGCTTGGCGACGGTCTACCGGGTGCTGACCCAGTTCGAGGCGGCGGGGCTGGTGCTCAAGCACAACTTCGAGGGCGGCACTGCCGTCTACGAACTCGACCGGGGCGGCCACCACGACCACATGGTCGACATCGACACCGGCAAGATCATCGAGTTCGAAAGCGCCGAGATCGAGAAGCTCCAGCGCCAGATCGCCGAGCAGCACGGTTTCGTGCTCGAGGAACATTCGCTGGTCCTCTACGTGCGCAAGAAGCGCTGAGTCCCACGCGAACCCCGCTTGGCGGCCGGTTCAACCGGCGTTCTGCAACAGTCGCTGCGCCGCGGCGCGGGCCTCGTCGCTGACCTCCACGCCGCCCAGCATCCGCGCCAGTTCTTCCTTGCGCTGCGCGGGATCCAGCCGTTGCACGGCGCTCTGGGTGACCCCCGTGGTGGCGGCCTTGCTGACTCGGTAATGGGCGTGTCCCTGGGCCGAGACCTGGGGCAAGTGCGTGACGCAAAGGACCTGGCAACGCTCGCCCAGGGACCGCAACTTCTGGCCGACGATCTCGGCGACCGCGCCACCGATGCCGGAGTCGACCTCGTCGAACACCATCGTCGGCACGGGATCGTGTCCAAGCGCCGCGACCTCGATCGCCAGCGAGATACGGGACAGTTCGCCGCCCGAGGCGACCTTGCGCAGCGGGCGAGCGGGCTGCCCGGCGTTGGCGGACACCAGGAATTCGACCCGTTCGGCCCCCAGCGGGTCGGGGCGGTTGGCCGGGGTCGTTTCGAAGGCGATCTCGAAACTGCCCCCGCCCATCCCGAGCTCGGAGACCAAGTTGCTGGTCGCCTTGGCCAGCGCCTTTGCCGCCTTTTGCCGGGAGCGGGTCAATGCCGACGCGGCTTCGCGCCAGGCGTCCATGGCAGCCGCGATTTCCTGGTCCAGGACCCTCAGGCGGGTCCCGGCGGTGTGCAGGGTATCGCGCTCGGTGGCGAGGGCGTCGCGATGCTCCGCCAGCGATCCGGGCGGCACCCTGTGCTTGCGGGAAAGCTCGTGGAGGCGCGCGATGCGGCCTTCGAGGGCCTCGAACCGGGCCGGATCGACGTCCAGGTCGGCGCGGATGCGCTCCAGCAGGGCCGAGGCCTCGTCAAGCTGGATCGCGGCGGCATCGAGCATGTCATCGACTTCGCCCAGGCGCGGCTCGTGTTCCTGGAGGCGGTCGAGACCTGCGCGAAGCCGCTGCAGTTGCGCGGGCAAGGCGGGAGCGGCATCGCCACCGATGCAGGCCAGGGCATCGTCGCAACCCGAGATCAGGCTCGCCGCATGCGCCTGGCGGCGATGGTCGGCCTCCAGGTCGGCAAGGCTCTCGGCCGACAGGTTCTCACGGTCGAGCTCGGCCAGCTGGTGGTCGAGCCATTCGATCCGTTCCGAGACGTCGCCCCGCCTGGACAGTGCGTCGCGTTCCTCCAGCAGCGCGGTCCAGCGCCGGGCGGCATCACGGACCGCATCGAGCAAGGGGGTGTGGCCGCCATGGGCATCCAGCAGGGCCAGTTGGCTTTGCCGGGAAAGCAGGGCCTGGTGTTCATGCTGGCCATGGATCTCGACCAGCAGGCCCGCCAGCTCCGACAGCTGCGACAGCGTCGCCGGGCGGCCGTTGATCCAGGCCCGGGAGCCGCCATCGGCACGCAGCGTTCGGCGCAACACGCAGGCGTCGCCGTCGTCGAATTCCTGTTCGCGAAGCCACTGCACGGCAGGGGGCGACCCCGCCAGGGCGAATTCGGCATGCAGTTCGGCACGCTCGGCGCCGTGGCGGACCATCGCGCTGTCGGCGCGCATGCCCGACAGGAAGCCCAGCGCGTCGACCAGCAATGACTTGCCGGCGCCGGTTTCACCGGAAATCACCGTCATGCCGGGACCGAACTCCAGGTCGGTCCGAGAGACGACGGCGAAATCGCGGATGGACAGGCGCGTAAGCATGGCGCGATTGTGCCCGCTTGCCCGGCACGGTGACAGGGGCGCCGCCACGACGATCGCGCGGCGGGGCGCTTGCGCCCGGCACCCGGGGCGCCTATATGAAGGGCATGGTCAGCAACCGCTCCCCCGACGCCGCGCACGACCTCGACCCCCGCGCCCGCCAGCTGTTGCGCACCCTGATCGGCCGTCACATCCGCGACGGCGAGCCCGTTGGCTCGCAGACGCTGGCCAGGCACGCCGGCCTCGACGTCAGCCCAGCGACCATCCGCAACATCCTCGCCGACCTCGAGGAAGTCGGGCTGTTGTCGGCCCCGCATACGTCCTCCGGCCGCATTCCCACGGCGCAGGGGTACCGCGTCTTCGTGGATTCCCTGCTGCAGCTCAAGCCGTTGCCCGAGGCCGAAGTCGCCCGCCTGAGGCAGCAATTGCCAGCCGGTGGCGGCACGCAATCCTTGCTGGGCTCGGCATCGGAACTGGTGTCCGCGATGACGCACTTCGTCGGCGTGGTGAGCGTGCCCAAGCGGGAGCAGTTCGCCTTTCGCCACATCGATTTCGTCGCCCTGGACGGGCAGCGGGTGATGGCCATCGTGGTGTTCGCCGACAACGAAGTCCAGAACCGCATCGTCCAGGGCCGGCGCAATTACGAACCCGGCGAACTGGAACGGGTGGCGAACTACCTCAACCAGAATTTCGCCGGCCGCCCCCTGGCGGAGATCCGTGCCCGCCTGATCCACGACATGCGCGACGCGCGGAGCGAGATGGAGACCCTGCTGTCGCAATCGGTCGAGCTCGCCGAGCAGGCGCTGGCGCCCGATGGCGACGACATGCTGCTCGCGGGGCAGACCCGCTTGATCGGCGTCCAGGACCTGTCGGACCTGGATCGCCTGCGCGAGCTGTTCGAGGCCTTCGCACGCAAGCGGGAGATCCTGCAGCTGCTCGAGCGCACCGTGCAGGCCCCGGGGGTGCGGATCTTCATCGGCGAGGAGACCGGGCTGGCGCCGTTGGAGGGGGTTTCCCTGGTCACCGCTCCCTATTCCGCGGGCGGCCAGGTCCTGGGCGTGCTGGGCGTCATCGGGCCGACCCGGATGGCCTACGACCGGGTGATTCCGGTGGTGCAAGCCGCGGCCGACGTGCTGGGGGTCGCCTTGAATCCGGAGCGGACAACCCCATAGCTGTCCGGCCGGCGGCGTGACGCCCGCCAAGGAAAACCGGACCAAGATGAGCAACGAACCCCAGCAAGAGGCGGCCGAGGCGGCCGCGCAAGGCGATGACGCACCGGAAACGGCGGTGCAGGACGAGCTCGAAGCGCTCCGTGGCGAGGTCGAGCAGCTGCGGGCGCAGTCGCTCGTGGAACGCGCCGACCTGGAGAACCAGCGCAAGCGGCTGGAGCGCGAGGTCAGCAACGCCTGCCGCTTCGCGAACAAACAGCTGCTGAACGACCTCCTGCCGGTCCTGGACGGGATGGATGCCGCGCTTTCGACGGCAGACGCCGCCGACCCCCTGCGCGAGGGGGTTGAACTCACCCTCCGCGAGCTCAGCCGGATCTCCGCCAAGCATGGACTCGTCGCCGTCGCGCCGCGGCCGGGGGATGCCTTCGACCCGGAACACCACCAGGCGATGAGCGTGATCGAGGCCGAAGGCATCGCGCCGGGTGCGGTCGCGCAGACCTTCCAGAAGGGTTACCTGCTCAACGACCAGTTGTTGCGCCCGGCGATGGTGGCGGTGACGCCCCACGACTGAGCCGGAAGCGGCCCATGGCTTGAACCCTCCGGGCGCGCCCCCAGATAACCCCCATCGGCGGCGAGGCCGCCACGACAGACACGACAGACCAGAGAATTCGAGAGGGAATCCACTATGGCAAAGATCATCGGCATCGACCTGGGCACGACCAACTCGTGCGTGGCGATCATGGAAGGCGGCAAGGCCAAGGTCATCGAGAACAGCGAGGGCGACCGCACCACGCCGTCGATCGTGGCCTACACCAAGGACGGCGAGGTACTGGTCGGTGCGTCGGCCAAGCGCCAGGCGGTCACCAATCCAAAGAACACGTTCTACGCGGTCAAGCGCCTGATCGGCCGCAAGTTCGGCGACGCCGAGGTCAAGAAGGACCTCGACCTGGTGTCCTACGGGATCGTCGAGCACGACAACGGCGACGCCTGGGTGCAGACCAGCGACGGCAAGAAGCTCTCGGCGCAGGAAGTCTCCGCGCGGATCCTCGAGAAGATGAAGAAGACCGCCGAGGCCTACCTGGGCGAGACCGTGTCCGAGGCGGTGATCACCGTGCCGGCGTACTTCAACGACTCGCAGCGCCAGGCGACCAAGGACGCCGGCAAGATCGCCGGCCTGGACGTCAAGCGCATCATCAACGAGCCGACCGCCGCCGCGCTGGCCTACGGCCTGGACAAGAAGGGCGCCGACCGCAAGATCGCGGTCTACGACCTGGGCGGCGGCACCTTCGACGTCTCGATCATCGAGATCGCCGAGGTGGACGGCGAGAAGCAGTTCGAGGTGCTGGCCACCAACGGCGACACCTTCCTCGGTGGCGAGGACTTCGACAAGCGCGTGATCGACTACCTCGTCGAGGAATTCCAGAAGGACCAGGGCATCGACCTGCGCAAGGATCCGCTGGCGCTCCAGCGCCTGAAGGACGCGGCCGAGCGCGCCAAGATCGAGCTCTCCAGCGCCCAGCAGACGGAGGTCAACCTGCCCTACGTCACTGCCGACGCCTCCGGTCCCAAGCACCTCAACATCAAGCTGACCCGCGCCAAGCTGGAATCGCTGGTCGAGGACCTGGTCAAGAAGACCATCGAGCCGTGCAAGGTCGCGCTCAACGATGCCGGGCTGCGCGCCAGTGACATCAACGAGGTGATCCTGGTCGGCGGCCAGACCCGCATGCCCAAGGTGCAGCAGGCCGTGGCCGAGTTCTTCGGCAAGGAACCGCGCAAGGACATCAACCCGGACGAGGCCGTGGCCATCGGCGCCGCGATCCAGGGCGGCGTGCTCGCCGGCGACGTCAAGGACGTGCTGCTGCTCGACGTGACCCCGCTGAGCCTCGGCATCGAGACCCTGGGCGGCGTGTTCACCAAGATCATCGAGAAGAACACCACGGTGCCGACCAAGGCCTCGCAGACCTTCTCCACCGCCGAGGACAACCAGTCCGCCGTCACCGTGCACGTGCTGCAGGGCGAGCGCGAGCAGGCCCGCTACAACAAGTCGATGGCCAAGTTCGACCTGACCGGCATTGAGCCGGCGCCCCGCGGCATGCCGCAGGTCGAGGTGTCGTTCGACATCGACGCCAACGGCATCGTCCACGTGACCGCCAAGGACAAGAAGACCGGCAAGGAGCAGAAGGTCGAGATCAAGTCCGGCTCTGGCCTGTCCGAGGAGGAGATCCAGCGGATGGTGTCCGACGCCGAGGCGCATCGCGAAGAGGACAGGAAGTTCCAGGAGCTGGTCACGGCGCGCAACCAGGCCGACGCGCTGGTGCACAGCGCCCGGAGCGCCATCAAGGACAACGGCGACAAGGTCGGTGGCGAAGTGATCGGCCGCGTCGAGGGCGCGATCGCCGAGGTCGAGACGGCGATGAAGGGCGACGACAAGGCCCAGATCGAGGCCAAGACCACGACGCTGGAGGAAGCGGCGCAGGCCCTGTTCGCCGCGGCGGCCGCGCAGCAGGGGCCGGACGGCGAGGGCGGCGCGGGTCCCGAGGGCGGGGCGCCCTCCGGCGACGACGTGGTCGATGCCGAGTTCACCGAGGTCAAGGACGACGAACAGAAGCAGTAGGCCATGACGGCTGGATCGGCGATCGGAGGAGCGGGGCCTGGCCCGGCTCCTTCGGTCCGTCCGGCCGGCCGTTCCGGGATCCGCCGCCGGCCGCGCCGGTGCTGATCCGCAGCGACGCAACCTCCTCCCGGACCCCCAACTCCCGCCCATGAGCAAACGCGACTACTACGAAGTCCTGGGCGTCGCCCGGAACGCCAGCGAAGAGGAACTCAAGCGTGCCTATCGTCGCTGCGCGATGAAGCACCATCCGGACCGGAATCCGGGCGATGCCTCCGCGCTGGACAAGTTCAAGGAGTGCAAGGAGGCGTACGAAGTCCTCTCCGATGGCGGCAAGCGCCGCATCTACGACCAGCACGGACATGCCGCCTTCGAGCACGGCATGGGGGGCGGCAATGCCGGCCCGGGCTTCGGCGGGCCCGACATGGGCGACATCTTCGGAGACATCTTCGGGAACATCTTCGGCGGTGGCGCCGGCCGCGGCCCGCGCCGCGGCGCCGACGTGGGCTACGTGCTGGACCTGGACCTGGAAGAGGCGGTGGCGGGACTGGAAAAGCGCCTCGAGTTGCCGACCATGGCCGAGTGCGAGCCGTGCAACGGCACCGGCTCGGAGGACGGCAAGCTGGAAACCTGCGAGACCTGCCATGGGCGGGGCCAGGTGCGTTACCAGCGCGGGATCTTCTCCATGCAGCAGCCGTGCCCGCATTGCCATGGCCGCGGCCAGACTTTCCGCAATCCCTGCGCCGCCTGCCGCGGCAATGGCCGGGTCGAGGAAGAAAAGGTGTTGTCGGTCAAGATCCCGCCCGGAGTCGATACCGGTGACCGTATCCGCCTGGCGGGCGAGGGCGAGGCGGGACCGGCCGGGGCGCCTCCGGGCGACCTCTACGTTGAGGTCCGGGTCCGTCCGCACGGGATCTTCGTGCGCGACGGGGACGACCTGCACTGCGAGGTGCCGATCCGCATCACCCAGGCCGCCCTGGGCGACACCGTACGCGTCCCGACCCTGGGTGGCGATGCCGAGATCCGCATCCCCGCCGAGACCCAGACCGGGAAGGTCTTCCGCCTGCGCGGCAAGGGCGTGAAGTCGGTTCGCAGCCGCAGCGCCGGCGACCTGTACTGCAAGGCCGTGGTGGAGACGCCGATCAACCTGACCAACGAACAGCGCGAACTGCTCGATCGGTTCGAGAAGACCTTCACGGGCGAGAACGCCCGCCGCCACTCGCCGCGCTCGAGCACCTTCCTGGATGGAGTCAAAGGCTTCTGGGAGCGCATGGTGTCCTGACACCGCCTGCGCGGGTCTCGCGGGCAGCCCGGTGCAGGCGTGCCCTGCCTTGGTGATGGCTCCGCATCCGCGCTAGAGTGGCCTCGAGGGGGCCATGGTGATGCTTGTTCTGACGTACCGCCGCGAGGAATGCGAGGCCGATCGCGCCATCCGGGCGCGGCGCCCGCTCGAGGAGGGTCGTCTTGGCCGGTGAGCGACGGCTCCGGCTGGTCGCGCCGGGCTTCCGAAGCCTGCAGAAGCGGCTGGACTTCGAACGCAGCCTGACGGCCCTTTCGGCGGCGCTGATGCGCACCGAACCGGACGATCTCGACAGCGTGGTGGAGGACGCCCTCGCCACGGTCGGCACGTTCTTCCAGGTCGATCGCGCCTACCTGTTCGAGATCGACATGCAGGCCGGGCATGCCAGCAATACCCATGAATGGGTGGCCAACGGGATCAGCGCCGAGGCGCAGAACCTGCAAGAAGTGCCGGTCGATACGTACCCATGGCTGATGGCCGAACTGCGCGCGGACCGGGCGATGGTAATGAACGACATCGCCGACCTGCCAGAGGAGGCGGTCAACGAGCGCGAGGAATTCAGGCGGGAGGGAATCCGTTCGATCGCCGTGGTGCCGATCTGGCATGGCGTGGACCTTGCCGGCTTCGCCGGCTTCGACGCCGTCCGCAGGAAAGTCGTTTGGGAGGAGGACTACCTTCTCGGATTGCGACTGCTGGCCCAGGTGCTGGGCAGCGCGCTGCGGTCGCGGTCCCTGGCGCGGTGGCTCAGGCACATGGCCTTCCACGACGCCCTGACCGGGCTTCCCAACCGTGCGCTGCTGGAGGACCGGCTGCAGGCGGCGCTGCTGCGTGCCCGCCGGTACGACTCCGGCCTGTTGCTTGCCATGGTGGACCTCGATGACTTCAAGCTGGTCAACGACCGGCACGGCCATGCCATCGGCGATGCCGTCCTGTGCCAGGTAGCGCGCCGGCTGCAGCAGGCATTGCGCAGCACCGATACGGTGGCCCGGCTCGGGGGCGACGAATTCGTGCTGGTGGTCGAGGACGTGAGCGAGTCGATCCAGGTCGTCGCCGATCGCCTGCTGTCATCCTTCGATCCGGAGTTCGTGATCGAGGGCGTGCGACTTCGGGTCAGCCCCAGCATCGGCATCGTCCAGGTCCCGCCCGGCTTGTCGGATGCCGATGCCCTGATGCGGCATGCCGATGCCGCGATGTACCGGGCCAAGGCGGCCGGCAAGCACCGCTGGGTCTGCGAGCGGGCTTGAGGGCGAACCAGCCGTGCCCAGCCTTGCCGCAGGCGCGGCGCGCCGCTAGCCTGCGCCGATGAGCGATCCGTTGCCGATCCTGGTCCATGGCGCCTCCGGCCGCATGGGCCAGACCCTGCTGCGCCTGTGCGGCGAAGCGGACCCCCCGTGCCGGGCGGTCGCCGGTGTGAGGCGCGAGGTCCGGCAGCGCGTCGTCGGCGGCGTGCCGCAGTTCTCGTCCCGCGAATTGCAGGGGACGCCGGCATTCGACGTCGCGATCGACTTCAGCCTTCCCGTGGCCTTCGATGGCGTGCTGGCGCTTTGCCTGGAGCGGGGCGCCGCGCTGGTGTCGGGGACGACCGGCCTTTCCGACGAGCAGCGGCACGCCTTGGCGGCCGCCGCTCGGCGCATCCCGGTGCTGTGGGCCTCCAATTTCAGCCTCGGGGTAGCCGTCCTCGAGGAACTCGTCGAGCGCGCCGGCGCCGCGTTGCCCGGTTGGGACTGTGACATCGTGGAAATGCACCATTCCCGGAAAGTCGACGCGCCGTCCGGCACCGCACTTTCGCTGGGAGAGGCAGCGACGCGGGCGGGCGCGGAGCCCCGGTACGCCAGCCTGCGCGCCGGTGACATCGTCGGCGAGCATGCCGTCCAGTTCACCGGTGCCGGCGAGCGCGTCGAACTGGTGCATCGCGCCGGCAACCGCGACATCTTCGCCCGCGGCGCCCTGCACGCGGCCGCGCGCCTCGCCGGACGTGAACCGGGCCACTACCGGCTGCGGGACCTGCTGTGACGATGCCGCGATAGTTCTGGCATCGGTGCGCCGGCACCGGTATCATTCCCGCTCGCCTGATTCCTCCCGCCCCCGGACCGGTTACGACCGCTTCGGCGGCGTTCTGCAACCCGACGTAGGCGAATTCCCTTGAACGATCCCGCAATCCTCGTCCTCGAAGACGGCACCGTGTTCGAGGGAATTTCCGTGGGCGCCGCTGGCCTGTCTGTGGGCGAGGTGGTCTTCAACACCGCGATGACCGGATATCAGGAGATCCTCACCGATCCGTCCTACGCCCGGCAGATCGTGACGCTGACCTATCCCCATGTCGGCAACACTGGATGCAATTCCCAGGACGACGAGGCCGGCCAGAGCTGGGCGGCCGGCCTGGTGGTCCGCGACGTCCCGCGCCGCCCGAGCAGTTGGCGCAGCGAGGTGGCGTTGCCGCAGTGGTTGCGCGACCGCAACGTCATCGCGATCGCCGGCATCGACACCCGCAAGCTGACCCGCTTGCTCCGCGATCGCGGCGCCCAGAACGGGGCGCTGATGGCGGGCGACGTCGATGCCGACCGTGCGCTCGAGGCGGCGCGCAAGTTCGCCGGCCTCAAGGGCATGGACCTGGCCCGCGAGGTCAGCGCCCGCGAGCGCTACGAATGGCGCGAGGGACGGTGGGACCTGGATCGGGGTGAATTCACCCCCGGCGGCGGCCGGTTCAAGGTCGTGGCCTACGATTTCGGCGTGAAGCGCAATATCCTCCGCATGCTGGCCGAACGCGGTTGCGACGTCACCGTCGTCCCGGCACAGACGCCTTCGGCCGACGTGCTGGCGATGGATCCGGACGGCATCTTCCTGTCGAACGGACCGGGCGACCCGGAGCCTTGCGACTATGCGATCGATGCGATCCGCGGTTGCCTCGAGCGACGCATCCCCGTCTACGGCATCTGCCTGGGGCACCAGCTCCTGGGCCTGGCCGTCGGCGGAAAGACCGCGAAGATGAAGTTCGGACACCATGGGGCCAACCACCCGGTGATCGACCTGGACACCGGTCGCGTGGCGATCACCTCGCAGAACCATGGCTTCGCCGTCGACGAGTCGAGCTTGCCGGCCAACGTGCGCGTCACCCATCGCTCCTTGTTCGATGGCAGCAACCAGGGCATCGCCCTGACCGACGCCCCTGCCTTCAGCTTCCAGGGGCATCCTGAGGCCGCGCCCGGCCCGCACGACCTGGCACCGCTGTTCGACCGGTTCGTATCCATGATGGAGGCCCGCTGACATGCCCAGGCGCACCGACATCCAGACCGTCCTGATCATCGGTGCCGGCCCGATCGTGATCGGGCAGGCGTGCGAGTTCGATTACTCCGGGGCGCAGGCTTGCAAGGCGCTGCGGGAGGAGGGCTACCGGGTGGTGCTGGTGAACTCGAACCCGGCGACCATCATGACCGACCCGGGAATGGCCGACGCGGTATACATCGAGCCGATCCAGTGGCAGATGGTCGAGAAGATCATCGCCAAGGAACGGCCCGACGCGCTGTTGCCGACGATGGGCGGCCAGACGGCGCTCAACTGCGCGCTGGACCTGGCCGACAACGGCGTGCTGGAAAAGTACGGCGTCGAGCTGATCGGCGCCTCGCGCGATGCCATCCGCATGGCCGAGGATCGCGAGCTGTTCCGCGTCGCCATGGCCGAGATCGGCCTGGATTGCCCGCAGGCCGAGGTGGCGCGGAGCTTCGAGCAGGCGGTCGACATCCAGACCCGCGTCGGCTACCCGACCATCATCCGCCCCAGCTACACCCTCGGCGGCAGCGGCGGCGGCATCGCCTACAACCGCGAGGAATTCGAGGACATCGTCAAGCGCGGCCTCGAGCTCTCTCCGGTGCACGAGGTGCTGGTCGAGGAGTCGGTGCTGGGCTGGAAGGAGTTCGAGATGGAGGTCGTCCGCGACACCGCGGACAACTGCATCATCGTGTGCTCCATCGAGAACCTGGATCCGATGGGCGTGCACACGGGGGACTCCATCACGGTGGCGCCGGCGCAGACCCTGACCGACAAGGAGTACCAGCGCCTGCGCGACGCATCGATCGCCGTGCTGCGCAAGATCGGGGTCGACACCGGCGGCAGCAACGTGCAGTTCGGCATCAACGCCCAGACGGGGCGAGTGGTCGTCATCGAGATGAATCCGCGCGTATCGAGGTCCTCCGCGCTGGCATCGAAGGCGACCGGGTTCCCGATCGCCAAGGTGGCCGCCAAGCTGGCGGTGGGCTACACCCTGGACGAGCTGAAGAACGAGATCACGGGCGGCAAGACGCCCGCCTCGTTCGAGCCGGCGATCGACTACGTGGTCACCAAGATCCCGCGGTTCGCGTTCGAGAAGTTCCCGCAGGCCGACGCGCGGCTAACTACTCAGATGAAATCCGTCGGCGAGGTGATGGCGTTCGGGCGCACCTTCCAGGAATCGTTGCAGAAGGCGTTGCGCGGGCTCGAAACCGGCAAGGTCGGGCTGGACCCGACCGGCCTGGACCTGTCGAGCGAGCACGACCTCGCCACCCTGCGACGCGAAGTCAAGGAAGCCGGCTCGGAGCGATTGTTCTATGTCGCCGATGCGTTCCGTGCGGGCATGGACGTGGAGGAAGTGCACGCGCTGAGCTTCGTGGACCCCTGGTTCCTGGACCAGATCGAGGAACTCGTCGCCACCGAGCGCGATGTCGCCGAAGCGGGCATCGACGCGCTGGACGCCAAGCGCCTGCGCCACCTCAAGCGCATGGGCTTCGCCGACGCGCGGCTTGCCCAGCTGGTGGGCAGCGACGAGCAGGCGATCCGCGCGCTGCGCCGGGTGCATGGGGTCAGGCCCGTCTACAAGCGCGTGGACTCCTGCGCGGCTGAGTTCGCCACGACCACGGCCTACCTGTATTCCACGTACGAGGACGAATGCGAGGCCAGTCCCAGCGACCGCGAGAAGATCATGGTCCTGGGTGGCGGGCCGAACCGGATCGGACAGGGCATCGAGTTCGACTATTGCTGCGTCCACGCCGCGCTTGCGCTGCGCGAGGATGGCTACGAGACCATCATGGTCAATTGCAACCCGGAAACCGTGTCCACGGACTACGACACCTCCGACCGGCTCTACTTCGAATCGCTGACCCTCGAGGACGTGCTCGAAGTCGTCGAGCTGGAGAAGCCCCGTGGCGTGATCGTCCAGTACGGTGGACAGACGCCGCTCAAGCTGGCGCGCGCACTGGAAGCCAACGGCGTGCCGATCATCGGCACCTCGCCGGACTCCATCGACCTGGCCGAGGATCGCGAGCGCTTCCAGCAGCTGGTCGACCGGCTGGGCCTCAAGCAGCCCCCCAACCGCATCGCCCGGACCGCGGACGAGGCGCTTGCGCTCGCCAAGGAGGTCGGCTACCCGATGGTGGTCCGCCCGAGCTACGTGCTGGGCGGCCGGGCGATGGAAGTGGTGCACTCCGATGCCGACCTCGAGCGCTACATCCGCGATGCGGTCAAGGTCTCGGAGAAATCGCCGGTCCTGCTCGACCGCTTCCTCGACAACGCCGTGGAAGTCGACGTCGACGTCATCGCCGACAAGGACGGGCAGGTGCTGATCGGCGGCGTGATGGAACACATCGAGGAGGCCGGCGTGCACTCGGGTGATTCCTCGTGCTCGCTGCCGCCGTACTCGTTGACGCCTGCCGTGCAGAAGGAGCTGCGCAAGCAGGTCGTGGCTCTTGCGCGCGCGCTGAACGTGGTCGGGCTGATGAACACCCAGTTCGCGGTGCAGGTCGCCGACGACGGGGAAGCGACGATCTACCTGCTCGAGGTCAATCCCCGCGCGTCGCGCACGGTCCCGTTCGTCTCCAAGGCGACGGGCGTGCCACTAGCCAAGGTCGCCGCGCGCTGCATGGCCGGCAAGACGCTGGCCGAGCAGGGCGTCACCGAGGAAGTCGTCCCGGATTACTACTCGGTGAAGGAGGCGATCTTCCCGTTCGCCAAGTTCCAAGGGGTCGACCCCATCCTCGGGCCGGAGATGCGCTCCACCGGCGAGGTGATGGGCGTGGGCCGCAACTTCGGCGCGGCGTTCGCCCGAGCACAGGAAGCGGCCGGGATCCGGACGCCACCGATGGGCAAGGCCTTCGTGTCCGTCCGGGATCCGGACAAGGTGCGCGTGTTGCCTGTGGCCCGGGAGCTGGCCGAGCGGGGCTACGGCATCGTCGCCACCGGCGGCACGGCCGCATGGCTGCGCGAACACGGGGTGGATTGCGAGCACGTCAACAAGGTGATCGAGGGCCGGCCGCACGTGGTCGACCTGATCAAGAACGGCGAGATCGCGTACATCGTCAATACCACCGAGGGCCGGCAGGCGATCGCCGATTCGTTCTCCATCCGCCGCGAGGCGCTCCAGCACGGGGTCACCTATTCGACCACCATTGCCGGGGCGAAGGCGCTGCTGCACTCTCTGCAGTATCGAGGCACCGGACCGGTGCTGGCGCTGCAGGAACTGCACGAGGAGTTGGGCATGCAACGAGGAACACGCGAATGAGGGCGCCATTGACCTCGACCGGCGCGGCGCGGCTGCGCGCAGAGCTGGAAGAACTGAAGTCCGTGCAGAGGCCGGCCGTGATCCAGGCGATCGCCGAAGCGCGTGCCCACGGTGACCTCAAGGAAAACGCCGAATACCATGCCGCGCGCGAGCAGCAGGGCTTCATCGAGGGCCGGATCAAGACGCTGGAATCCGAGCTGTCCCACGCGCAGGTGATCGACGTCAGCACGCTCGATGCCGGCAGCCGGATCGTGTTCGGCGCGAGGGTGGTGCTTGCCGACGAGGATAGCGGCGAGGAGAAGCGCTACCAGATCGTCGGCGACCTCGAGGCGGACATCAAGCAGGGGCTGATCGCGATCTCCTCGCCGGTCGCGCGTGCGCTGATCGGCAAGCACGAAGGCGACATCGCCACCATCGATGCCCCCGGCGGCACCCGCGAGTACGAGATCGTCGAAGTCGGCTACGGCCGCTGAGGGGTGGTGCGGGCGACCTTCCTGCTGCCCGATGGCGCCAGCTACGGCGCGCAACGGTTGTCGCAGGCAACCGCCCGGACACTCGGCCGGGCGAACGGCCCGATCGCCACGACCCCGGGTCGACGTGCGCAGCTGCGCCGCCATTTCGCCCTGCCGCCGGGAGATTGGCCGCTTGCCGCGCTCTCCCGGCAGGGCGACGTCGGGGATGCCGCCGGCGCCGTCTGGTTGCGTGCCGACCCGGCCTTCCTGCGCCCCGACATCAATGGCGTGCGCCTTGTGGCGCACGGACCGGCGCTCGGGCTCGACGATGACGAGCGCCGTGTCCTGCTTTCCGTGCTCAAGCCGCTGTTCGACGAGGCCCGGATGGCACTGGATGCGCCCGACCCGCATCGCTGGTACCTGCGGCTTCCGCCGGACGCCACGCCGCCCGCGTTTTCAGACCCGGGGGAGGCCCTGGGCGAGGACTACCTCGACCACCTGGTCGAAGGCGGCGACGGACGGCAGTGGCGGGCCCTGCTCAACGAGGTGCAGGTGGCCTTGCACCACCACCCGTCCAACGCCATGCGCGTAGCCCGTGGGCAACCCCCGGTCAACGCTCTCTGGTTCTGGGGCGGTGGCAGTCTGCCGGAGGCGACGGCAACGCCGCTGCCGCAACACGCGGCGGTCCATGGCGACGACACCAGCCTGCGTGCGCTCGCCGCTCCGGGCCGGCTGCAGGCCCTGCCGGAACAGTACCCGCGGGAGGCAGGCGATGCCTTGTACGACCTCGCCTCCAGCCGGGACTTGGCCTGGTTGGACGCGAACTGGCTGCAGCCCGCGCTGGAAACGCTGGACTCGGGCGCGATCGAGGCGCTTGAACTGGACTTGCAAGATGGTCGGGCCTGGACGTTGCGGCGCAACGATCGCTGGCGGTTCTGGCGGCGCCCCTTGCCGCGGATGTCCGAATGAGTGCCTTGCCGGCACCGGGGCCAACGATCGTCCGTCGCCCGACGGCCGAAGGGGGTGGCGACTGGCCCCCCGGAATCCTCCCCGTGCTACGTCGGATCTACGCTTCGCGAGGTGTCCACGGGCTCGAGCAGGCACGCCCCCGCCTGGCGGGACTGCCTTCGCCGGACACTTTGGCCGGGATCCAACAAGCAACGGAGTTGCTGTCCGACGCCATCGCCACGGGTCGACCGATCCAGGTCGTCGGGGACTTCGACTGCGACGGCGCGACTGCATGCGCCGTCGCCATCCGCGGGCTGCGCATGCTGGGCGCAACGCACCTCTGGCACGCCGTGCCGAACCGCATCACGCACGGCTACGGCCTGTCACCGTCGCTCGTCGACACGCTCGCGCAAACCGGCTGCGCCACGCCGTCGGGCCTGGCCCGCTTGCTGGTGACCGTGGACCACGGCATCGCCTGCCACGCCGGGATCGCCGCGGCGAAGGCGCGCGGCTGGTCGGTCCTGGTCACCGACCATCACTTGCCCGGCAAGTCTCTGCCGCCGGCTGACGTCATCGTCAATCCGAACCAGCGCGACGACGCCTTCCCGGCCAAATCCCTGGCCGGTGTTGGCGTGATCTTCTATGTCCTGCTGGGGTTGCGTCGCCACCTGAGGGCGCTGGGCAGATTGCCCGATCCGGAACCCGACCTGGCCAGCCTGCTCGACCTGGTCGCGGTCGGCACGGTCGCCGATCTCGTGCCCCTCGATGGGCACAACCGCGCCCTCGTGTCCGCCGGCTTGCGGCGCCTGCGTGCCGGACACGGCGTGCCGGGGCTGCAGGCGCTCATCGACGTCGCGGGTCGGGATCGTTCGCGGCTGGGCGCCAGCGACATCGGCTTCGCCATCGCGCCGCGCATCAACGCCGCGGGCCGACTGGAGGACATGGCGCTGGGCATCGAGTGCCTGTTGTGCGACGAACCCGGCCGTGCGCGCGAGCTGGCCGCGGTCCTGGACGGCATCAATGCCGAGCGTCGCGGCGTCCAGCAGGGGATGGTCGAGGAGGCAGAAGCGCTGGCAGAGCGCTGCTCGCGCGGGCTGTCGGGATCGTTGCCTTCCGCGCTGTGCCTGTTCGACGCGGACTGGCATCCGGGCGTGGTCGGGCTGGTGGCCTCCCGGCTCAAGGAAGCGATGCACCGCCCGGTGGTGGCCTTCGCGCCGTCCGAACCGGGCAGCGACCAACTGCGCGGGTCCGCGCGCTCGATCCCCGGCTTCCACATCCGCGACGCCCTGGCTGCGGTGGACGCCGCCGAACCCGGGATGATCGGGAAATTCGGGGGGCACGCCATGGCGGCCGGCCTGTCGCTGCCGCGCGAAGCCCTTCCGGCATTCGAAGCGGCCCTCGTTGCCCATGCCGAATCCGTCATCGACCCCGGCTTGTTGCAGATGGAGCTGCTCAGCGACGGACCGCTGGAGGCGTGCGAGCTCGATCGCCGGCATGCGGAGGCCCTGCGCGACGGCGGTCCGTGGGGCCAGGGCTTCCCCGAGCCGCTGTTCGATGGTGTCTTCGAGGTACTGGCGTGGCGGCCCGTGGGCACCCGCCACCTGCGCCTCGACCTGGACAGCGGCGCCGGCCGCATCGCCGGCATCCATTTCGGTGGCTGGAACGGTACGCCGCCTGCACCGCGCATCCGCATCGCCTATCGCCTGCAGCCCGACGACTACCGTGGTGGCGATGCAGTGCAGCTGGTCGTCGTCCACCGCGAAGACGCTTTTTAGGCGGGGCTGAGCCCCTGCTGCCGGCTGCCTGCGCGCAGTTGGGAAGCGGCGGGCGCACGCCATGGCCGCTTGAATGGTTCCGGGCACCCGTTTCAACCCGCGAACGGGCGCATCCAGTGCACCCGTTTCGAGAGGCCGAAGCCTAGGAACCACAGGGTCAGCGTCGACAGGAGCGGCCAGGGTCCTTCCACTACCGGCAGCAACCCATGAGTCCGGGAGTTTTGCGTCATCTCCACGATTCTGGCCTGGTGAAGGCGGCCGACCGGAAACCCCGCTTCGGTCAGGTCACGGATGGCCGCCCACCAGCGCCGGGCGAATCCCAGGATCGCGACGACCGCGGCCCGATGGGTTCGGCTTCGTGGAATCCCCATCATCAACCTGGATAAGGTCCGCTCGATCGAACCGCTGGAGACCGACGATGCGCGGTTGCACATGCGCGAAGCCGCGGTGCTCCCGTGTTGCGGTCGCTCCCGCAAGCACCTGCGCGCCGGCGCGGCCGAGGCATGAAGGGGGAGAGCAGGGCGCCTGCAACTGGTAACATTCGCGGTCTTTCGCCACGGCCGCGCACGAGATGATCGAACTCAATCCCGTCCGCCAGCGCATCGCCGACCTGACCGGTCGGCTGGATGCGCTGAGGGGGTTTCTTTGACTACGACGCCAGGCGCGAACGGTTGGAGGAAGTCGAACGCGAGTTGGGCAACCCGGATGTCTGGAACGACCCGGAACGCGCCCAGGCCTTGGGGCGCGAGCGCTCGCTGCTCGACAAGACCGTCAACGGCATCCGCGACCTGACCGAAGGACTGGCCGGCGCGGCCGAGCTGCTGGACCTTGCCGAGGCCGAGGGCGACGAAGACACCGCCAATGCGGTGATCGACGATGTCGAAGCCCACGCTCGGCAGGTCGACAAGCTCGAGTTCCAGCGCATGTTCTCCGGCAAGATGGACAGCGCCAACGCCTTCGTCGACATCCAGGCCGGTGCCGGCGGTACCGAGGCGCAGGACTGGGCGGAGATGCTGCTGCGGATGTACCTGCGCTGGGCCGAGAGCCGGGGTTGGGAGACCGAGCTCATGGAGGTCAGCGGCGGCGACGTGGCGGGCATCAAGTCGGCGACCGTCCGCGTGCAGGGCGAGTACGCCTACGGCTGGCTCAAGACCGAGATCGGCGTGCATCGGCTGGTGCGCAAGTCCCCGTTCGATTCCGACAACCGGCGCCACACCAGCTTCACCTCGGTATTCGTTTCGCCGGAAGTCGACGACGACATCGACATCGAGATCAACCCGGCGGACCTGCGCACCGACGTCTACCGCTCTTCGGGTGCCGGCGGCCAGCACGTCAACAAGACCGAGTCGGCCGTGCGGATCACGCACATCCCGACCAACACCGTGGTCGCCTGCCAGACCGGGCGCAGCCAGCATGCCAACCGCGACACGGCGATGAAGATGCTGGCGGCCAAGCTCTACGAGCTGGAAGTCCAGAAGCGCAATGTGGAGAAGGATGCGCTGGAGGCGAGCAAGTCCGACATCGGCTGGGGCAGCCAGATCCGCAACTACGTGCTCGACCAGAGCCGGATCAAGGACCTCCGCACCGGCGTGGAGCGCACCGATACGCAAAAGGTGCTCGACGGCGACCTGGACGAGTTCATCGAGGCCAGCCTGAAATCCGGCCTCGAGGCCGGTTCCAAGCGCAGCGACGCGGTGTGACGCCACGGCGCCACGCCTACTATCCTTGGCGCGGCCGATGCCGCTCCTGCACCTCGCACCCGACGAACTCCCCATGACAGAACACGAGCCGCAAGCTGACGAGAACGCCCTGATCGCCGAGCGACGGGGCAAGCTGAAGTCGTTGCGCGGGCAGGGCGTGGCGTTCCCGAACGACTTCCGCCGGACGCACCATGCCGGCGAGCTCCAGGCGGAATACGCCGATGCCGAGCGCTGGACCGGCGAAGCGCTGGACGAGGCGGGCGTGCGCGTCGTCGTGGCGGGACGAATGATGGCCAAGCGATTGATGGGCAAGGCCGCGTTCGTGCAGATACAGGACGGTTCGGGGCGCATCCAGCTGTTCCTGCAGGCCGCGGCGCTGGGAGACGGGTACGACGCCTTCAAGGGATGGGATGTCGGCGACATCGTCGGCGCCGAGGGAAACCTGATGCGGACGCGTACCGGCGAGCTGTCGGTCAAGGTCGACACGCTCCGGTTGTTGACCAAGTCGTTGCGTCCGCTGCCGGACAAATGGCATGGGCTCGCGGACGTGGAACAGCGCTACCGGCAGCGCTACGTCGACCTGATCGTGACCGGCGAAGCGCGCGACGTGTTCCTGAAGCGCTCCAGGATCATCGGCGCGATGCGGCGCTGGCTGGACGAGCGTAGCTTCCTCGAAGTCGAGACGCCGATGATGCACTACCTCGTCGGCGGCGCCACGGCGAAGCCTTTCGCCACCCACCACAATGCGCTGGACCTCGACCTGTATCTCAGGGTGGCACCGGAGCTCTACCTCAAGCGGCTGGTGGTGGGCGGCTTCGAGCGCGTCTACGAGATCAACCGCAACTTCCGCAACGAGGGCGTCAGTACCCGCCACAACCCGGAGTTCACGATGCTCGAGCTGTACGAGGCCTACGCCACGTACGAAGACATCATGGACCTGACCGAATCGATGATCCGGGACGTCGCCCGGATGGCGCTGGGCGAGGTCCAGTTGCCCTGGGAAGGACGCGTCATCGACCTGACCCCGAGGTTCCGCCGCTGGAAGATGGCCGAGGCGGTTCAGGAGCGCAATCCGGGGATCTCCGAGGAGGACTGCCGCGACCGGGACGCCCTGTCGCGCCACTGCGCTGCGCTGGGCATTCCGGTCAAGCCGGGCTACGGATGGGGCAAGTTGCTTCTGGAGATCTTCGAGAAGACGGTCGAGGCCGACCTGGTCCAGCCGACCTTCATCACCCACTACCCGGTCGAGGTGTCGCCACTGGCGCGCGAATCGGACAGCGAACCCGGCATCACCGACCGCTTCGAGCTCTTCGCCGGGGGGAAGGAGCTGGCCAACGGGTTTTCCGAGCTCAACGACCCCGAGGACCAGGCCGCCCGATTCCGCGCCCAGGTCGAGGCGATGGACGGTGGCGACGACGAGGCCATGCACTACGACGCCGATTACATCCGCGCGCTGGAAGTGGGGATGCCGCCGACCGGTGGACTGGGCGTCGGGATCGATCGTTTGGTGATGATGTTCACGGATTCGGCATCGATCCGCGACGTGCTTCTGTTCCCCTACATGCGGCCCGAGGCGCATCTCTAGCCGCCCCGCGCTCCTGGATGACAGGCATGGTCAGGAAGTGACCGTCTGGCCCCATCATTCGCGTATTCAGGTAGATTAGGCGGCGATTCCCCCATTCAGGCGAAGGGCACGAGACTTGCTTGCCACCTGTTCACCCGGCGAGACTGTCCGGGCCCACCCCCGGGGGACGCTCTGAAGGAGCGACAGTCACGTGAACATCGTCATCGTCGACGACCAGACTTCGGCCCGCACCATGCTGCGGCACATCCTCGAGGACATCAGCCCCGAGCTCGACGTGCTCGACTTTGGTGATCCCCAGGACGCATTGCACTGGTGCGAGAACAACCGCCCCGACCTGCTCCTGCTGGATTACCGGATGCCGGTGATGGACGGGTTGGAGTTCGCCCGCCGGTTCCGGCGTCCCTTGCTGCACCGCGACGTGCCGATCGTGCTGGTGACCGTGGTGGGGGACGAGCCCGTCCGCCAGGCGGCCCTTGATGCCGGCGTGATCGACTTCCTGGTCAAGCCGGTTCGCCCCAGGGAGCTGCGGGCGCGCTGCCGCAACCTGCTGCAGTTGCGCCAGCAATCCGAGTCGGTGAAGCAGCGCGCACTGTCCCTGGAGCAGCGGCTGCTGGCGAGCATGCATGAGGTAGAGGAACGCGAGCGCGAGACGCTGTCGCGACTCGCCAGGGCCATCGCCTACCGCGATGCGGGCACCAGTGCCAACCTGGCGCGCGTCGCCGAGGTCGCGGGCCTGATCGCAGAAGAGCTGGGGATGTTCGAGGATGAAGTCCGGATGATCGAACTGGCCGCGCCGCTGCACGACATCGGCAAGATCGCCATCCCCGATGCCGTCCTGATGAAACCGGGCCCGCTGACTTCCGACGAGACCTCCATGATGCGTCGGCATCCCCAGATCGGTTTCGAGCTGCTGAACGACAGCGAGAACCGATTCATACAGATCGGCGCCACGATTGCGCTGCGCCACCAGGAGCGGTACGACGGCAGCGGTTACCCGGACGGCCTCGCGGGGGACCAGATCCCGATCGAGGCCCGGATCGTCGCGGTCGCCGATGTCTTCGACGCGTTGATCTCCAAGCGGCCCTACAAGCCCGCCTGGACGGTCGGCGATGCACTGGCCTACATCGCCAGCGAGCGCGGCAAGCAGTTCGATCCCCGCTGCGTCGATGCGTTGATGAAGAACCGCGACAAGGTGGACGCGATCTGCGAACGCACCATGCCGCGGCCGGCTCCGGGAACCGGAGGGGACTGAAGTGAATGCAGCCGTCCAATGGCTGAAGTCCAGGGTCTCGCAACGCCCGGACAGCGAGCATGGGCAGGCGCTCGTCCGGATCGCGGTGCTGCTCGTGGTCCTCGTGTACATGATCCTGCGGGAGCAATTCGGGATCGCGCCGGACGGCGCGACCAAGCTGGTCATGCTCATGGTGGTGACCGGCTTTTCGGTCGGTACGGCGCTTCTCGTCGCGATCCTGGTCGATCCGGGCGTATCGCACGCCCGGCGCGCCATCGGCATGGCTTCCGACTATGGCTTGATGGGCGCGGCCATGGTGGTCATGGGCGAGCCGCTGGCATGGGTCTACGTCATCCTCATGTGGGTGACGGTCGGCAACGGCTTGCGCTACGGCAATCGCTACCTGTTCTGCGCGGTCGCGATGGCCGTCGCCAGTTTCGGTGCCGTGATCACGCTCACACCGTATTGGTCCGACAACCGCACGCTGAGCATTGGGCTCCTGCTGGGACTGGCGGCGGTTCCCTTGTATCTATCCGGCTTGCTGCGGGCCTTGACGCAAGCGACCAACGAGGCCCGGCGCGCCAACGAGGCCAAGAGCCTGTTCCTGGCGAACATGAGCCATGAATTCCGTACCCCGCTCAACGGCTTGTCTGGCACTTCGGAGCTGCTCGGCACCACCCGCCTCGACGAAGAGCAGCGGGGATATGTCGACACCATCCAGGCGTCGACGAAGTCACTGCTCGCCCTGGTCGAGGACGTGCTGGACATCTCCGCCATCGAGGCGGGCAAGTTCAAGCTGAACACCGAGTCGTTCGCCATCCGCGACCTGGTGGCCAACATCGGGCTCATCCTCGCCCCCGCCGCCAAGGCGAAGGGGCTGGACTACAGCGTGGCGATCGCGGACGACGTGGCGCCCGAGGTGTTCGGTGACCCCGCGCACTTGCGCCAGGTGCTCATCAACCTTGTGAACAACGCGATCAAGTTCACCGACAGGGGCTTCGTGCGCCTCGAGGTAGCGTCCGCGGAGACGGAGGTCGCCAGCGGGACGCGCCTTCGTTTCACCGTGTCGGACTCGGGGATCGGCATCCCGGCATCGGCACGCGCCAAGTTGTTCGAGGCGTTTGAACAGGCAGACGCGAGCCTGTCCAGGCGCCACGGCGGCACTGGCCTGGGCACCACGATCGCCAAGGGTCTGACCGAGGCGATGGGCGGCCGCATCGGCTTCGAAAGCACGGAAGGAGAGGGCAGCCGTTTCTGGGTCGAGTTGCCGTTCCAGCTTCCGGTCGTGGAACCGCAGGTCGCCGGGGCAGCGGCCGAAGGGCGGGAAACGGTCGACGCCGCCGCCCAGGCGCGCACGGAAAACATCATTGCCTTCTCCGATCCGTTCCTGCGCCATCGTGCGCGCATCCGGTCGATGCAGGTCCTGATCGCAGACGATCATGCCGCCAACCGGATGGTGTTGCAGGGCCTGCTTCAGAAGGCGGGACACAAGGTCGTGGCGGTCAGCGACGGCGAGGCGGTCCTCGATGCCGTCGAGTTGAGCGACTACGACCTGGTGATCGTGGACCTGCACATGCCGGGCATCAGCGGATTGGAAATGCTCAGGCAGCTGCGGGTCATGGAGGCCGGAGGCCGCCGCAAGACGCCGGTGGTGATGTTCAGCGCGGACGTCACCCCCGACGCGATCCGCAAGTGCGAGGAGGCGGGGGCGCATTCCTTCATGCCCAAGCCGATCGTCGCCACGCGCCTGCTCGCCACGCTGGCGGAAATTGCGACCGGTAGCGCTGGAGCGCCCGACGAAGACAAGCCGGCATCCGCGCACAGCGCACTGTTGCGGGAGGATGGCACCCTTGATTCGAGCGTTCTCGACGAGCTTGGCGCATTGGCGATGGGCGAGGCGTTCGAGAAGGAATTCATCGAACAGTGCCTGTCGGACGCCCAGGGTTGCGTGGCTGCATTCGAGCAACAGGGCGCGGCGGAACGGTGGGACCAGATCCGGGAGCAGGCACATGCCCTGAAGGGCGTCGCCAGCAACCTCGGGCTACTGAAACTGGCCGCCGGGGCGGGGGAAGTGATGCACCTGCCCGACTGGCAGCTGTCGCGCGAATGGCGCCAGCGGCTGGTGGGATTGCGTGAAAAGCTGGCGCAGGGCAGGAGCGCCCTCGCGGCACGCGCGGACGCGCGTGCCCAGGACAACAGCGAACGCAAGGGCTAGCGGGCAGACCCTGCGATCCGGCTGCTAAGTCAGGCCGCGGCGCTCTTGCTGAGGCGTTCCTGGGCCTTGACGATGCGATCCATGGTGCGCAACGACTTCTCGCCAAGCGCCAGTGCCGTGTCGACCCAGACCTCGGTGATCCCCATCAGTTCGTTGTAGCCCACCGGCTGCGCGATCGACCTGGCCGCGTTCAGGGCGAGGTAGGCGTGCGGGGAACGCTGTTGCTTGCGAATGATTTCGTCGACCGCGGCCTCGCCCTCGCCCTTGGGGACCAGCACGTCGACCACGCCCATCTTGTGCATCTCTTCGCTGCTGTAGATGTTGCCGTCAAGGATGATCTTCTCGGCCAGCTGCGGCGAGACGCGCTTGCACAGGAAGGAGTAGGCGCCCATGCCCGGGAACAGGCCGAAGAGGACCTCGGGCAGGCCCATGCCGACGCCTTCCTCGGCAACGATGGTGTGGCAGGACAAGGCAAGCTCAAGGCCTCCGCCGAGGGCGTCGCCCTGGACCAGGGAGATGGTCCGGACATCGCCACCAAGGCCCGTGTGAAGGTGGTAGACGCCATCGATGCAGCGCCGCGCGTATTCCAGCAGCATTTGCCGGTTGTTGTTCCTGATCAGCGTGGAGAACAGCTCCAGGTCGCCGCCAAGGTTGAAGGCGGGGGCGTCGGAAGCGAGCACGACGTGCCGCAGCTGGCCGGGCTGGCGCTGGGCATCCCGGAGCGTGATCGTGGTCAGGAAGGCCCACATGTCCTCCATGAGTGCCGTGCGGAAGCAGGGGCGGACCCCGCGGCCGATGTCGGCGTGCATGTACATCCAGTGCGCGGCGCTATTGGGGGCGGACTCGACGCGAAGGGTGGGAAACGTGGATGTGCGCTGCAGTTTTTCGACGTTGTTCATGGAGGATCCCCCAATGCTGGCAGACGGCCGATCGGGCCCGGCCATGTGCCGTGAGAGGTCAGAGAGTGCCCGAGGCCTCCATGTATGCGCCTAAACCGTCAGTCCGGCAAGGGGTTACGCCCGCTTTCGACGCTTTGGGATGAATTTCACGCGATAACTGTGAACTGGTTCACGGTTTTGCCCGGCGGTGGGCCCAAGGGGCCAAATCCGTCAGTCGCGGAGCTCGCGGCGGAGTATCTTGCCCACATTCGTTTTGGGCAGCTCATCACGGAATTCGATGATCTTGGGCTGCTTGTATCCGGTCAGGTTCTCGCGCGCATGGGCCTTGACCATGTCCTCGGTCAGCCCGGGATCCTTCTTCACGATCACGACCTTGACCGCCTCGCCCGCTTTCTCGTCCGGCACCCCCACGGCGGCGACTTCGAGCACGCCGGGCATCATGGCGATCACGTCCTCGATCTCGTTCGGGTAGACGTTGAAACCCGACACCAGGATCATGTCCTTCTTACGATCGACGATGTAGAAGAAGCCTTGCTCGTCCATCCGCGCCATGTCGCCTGTATGCAGCCAGCCGTCGGCATCGATCGCCTTGGCCGTTTCCTCGGGGCGCTGCCAGTAGCCCTTCATGACCTGCGGTCCCTTGATGCACAGTTCGCCGACTTCGCCGGCCCCGACCATGCGGCCGGATTCGTCCTTGATGCAGGCATCGGTCGAGGGAATGGGCAGGCCGATGGCGCCGTTGTATTCGACCAGGTCCATCGGGTTGATGCATGCCGCCGGTGACGTCTCGGTCAGGCCGTAGGCTTCCACCAGGGTCACGCCGGTGACCTTCTGCCAGCGGTCGGCCACCGCGCGCTGCACGGCCATGCCTCCGCCTAGCGTCATCCTCAGCGGCGAGAAGTCGATCTCATCGAAACCGGGGGTGTTCAGGAGCCCGTTGAACAGGGTGTTGACCCCGGTGATCGCGGTGAACGGCTGGCGCTTGAGTTCCTTGACGAAGCCCGGCATGTCCCGTGGATTCGTGATCAATACGTTCTTGCCGCCGAACTTCATGAAGACGAGGTTGTTCGCAGTGAGTGCGAAGATGTGGTACAGCGGCAGCGCGGTGATGATGGTCTCTTCCCCGTAGCGGATCACCGTTCCGATCCAGGCGGCGGCCTGCTGCATGTTCGCGACGAGGTTGCGGTGGGTGAGCATCGCCCCCTTGGCCACGCCCGTCGTGCCGCCCGTGTACTGGAGGAAGGCGGTGTCCTCGGGATTGATGTTGACCGACGGCAACTTGTGCTTCGAGCCGGCCGAGAGGGCGTCCCGGAACCTGATCGCGCCGTCGATGTGGTACTCCGGCACCATCTTCTTCAGGTGCTTGAGGACGAAGTTGACGACGGGTCCCTTCGGGAAGCCGAGCATGTCGCCGAGTCCCGTGGTGATCACCTTCCTGACCTGCGTGTCGGCGAGCACCTTCTCGACGACGTCACCGAAGTTGTCGAGCACGAGCACGACGCTGGTCCCCGAGTCCACGAGCTGATGCTTGAGCTCGCGGGCGGTGTACATCGGGTTGGTGTTCACCACGGTCAACCCGGCGCGCAGGATCCCGAAGGTTGCGACGGGATGTTGCAGGCAATTGGGCAACATGATGGCGACGCGATCGCCCTTCTTCAGGCCCAACTCGCCAAGCAGGTAGGCCGCGAAATGGCTGCTCAGCGTGTCCAGCTCGCCATAGGTGATGGCCTTGCCCATGTTCGAGAAGGCTGGCCGGTCCCGGTAGGTGCGGATCGCGCTTTCAAGCACGGACGGGATGGACGGGAACTCATCGACGTCGATCTGCGCCGGCACGCCTTCGGGATAGTGGGCCAGCCATGGTCGCTCGATGGACATAAAGGTCTCCTGGACAGGCGTAACGCCGCCGAATGTGACGCCGTGCGCATACGTATGGATTGGAGCATAGGCTCCAAGGAGCCGCAAGGCGACGGGCCGTACCGCGTTTTACAGCCGCCGCACCGACGATTAGCCTGCTTCGAACGGAGGGAGAGCGCATGGACCGGACAAAGTCCTCGAGCACCAGGGCGCGTGGCGCCACCTGGAGTGGCGCGATGCTGCTGGCTGCGGTCTTGCTGCTGTCGGGTTGCACCCGCGGGCCGTCGGAGCAGGCGCTACGCCTCGCGCTGGACGGCTTGCAGGAGGCGGTCGAGGACCGGGATGCCGCGGGGATCGAGCGCTACCTCGCGGAGGATTTCATCGGCCCCGAGGGAATCGACCGCGCTGGCGCACGTCGGCTGGCCGCCGTGCACCTGATGCGCCATGGCGTGGTCGGCATGGACGTGGTGGGCCCGCTGGACCTGCGGATGGGTGACGGGCACGCCACGGTCCGCTTCACGGCCGCGATGACCGGCGGCCAAGGCGGGCTCCTGCCAGAATCGGGGCAGGTCTACGCCGTCCAAACGGGCTGGAAATTCCAGGGCGGCCAGTGGTTGCTGGCGAGCGCCGACTGGAAGCGCACACTCTAGGCCTGCGCTGGACCGCTGGTGCCCGCGGCGAGGCCGTGGGCCCGCGACTCAAAGTTCTTGCCTCAGGCCGCCTTCCTGGCCGCAAGCTGGCGAAGCACGTAGTGCAGGATGCCGCCGTTGCGGTAGTAGTCGGTTTCCTTGGGCGTCAGGAGCAACACGTCGACCTCGAACCGGGTCTCGCTGCCGTCGGCCTTGCGTGCCACGACCTGCGCGATCCTGGACGCGCCGTCGTCCAGGCCGGTGATGTCGAAGGACTCCGACCCATCCAGACCCAGCGTGCCGGCGTCCTGGCCATCCCTGAATCGCAAGGGCAGGACACCCATGCCCACGAGGTTGGACCGATGGATTCGCTCGAAGCTTTGCGCGATCACGGCCTTCACGCCGAGCAGGAGGGTGCCTTTGGCGGCCCAGTCGCGCGACGAGCCGGTGCCGTACTCCTTGCCGGCCAGCACCACCAGCGGCGTGCCGTCGGCCTTGTATCTCATCGCCGCGTCGTAGATCGGCATCTTCTCGCCGTCACCCTTGCCGGCGGCACCCTTGCGGAAGTACAGGGTGTTGCCGCCTTCCTCGCCATCGAAGAAGCGGTTCTTGATGCGGATGTTCGCGAACGTGCCGCGCACCATCACGTCGTCGTTGCCGCGTCGCGAGCCGTAGCTGTTGAAATCGGCTGGCTGCACCCCTCGCTGCTGCAGGAACGTCCCGGCGGGCGAATCCTTCTTGATGTTGCCGGCGGGCGAGATGTGGTCGGTGGTGATCGAGTCGCCGAACAGGCCGAGCACGCGCGCGCCATGGATGTCGTCGATGCTGCCGACGTCCATGGTCATGCCTTCGAAGTAGGGCGGACTCTTGATGTAGGTGGACGCCTCGTCCCACCGGTAGAGCTCGCCATCGGGGGACTCGATCGCGTTCCAGCGCGCGTCGCCCTCGAACACGTCGGCGTAGTTCTTCGAGAACATCTCCGGGCCGACGGTGCCGGCGACCAGGTCGGCCACTTCCTTCGTGGTTGGCCAGATGTCGCGCAGGTAGACGTCGTTGCCGTCGGCGTCGTGGCCGATCGGGTCATTGGTCAGGTCGATGTTGATGGTGCCCGCCAGGGCGTACGCCACCACGAGCGGCGGAGAAGCCAGGTAGTTCATCTTGACGTGGGCATGGATCCGGCCTTCGAAGTTCCGGTTGCCCGACAGCACCGCGGCGACCGCGAGGTCGTTCTGCACGATCGCCTCGGCCACCGGGTCCGGCAGCGGTCCCGAGTTTCCGATGCAGGTGGTGCAGCCATAGCCGACGAGGTAGAACCCGGCTTGCTCGAGGTCGTCCAGCAGGCCCGCTTTCTGGAGGTAGTCGGTGACCACCAGCGAGCCCGGCGCGAGCGAGGTCTTCACCCATGGCTTCGCCCTGAGGCCCTTGGCGAGCGCATTGCGCGCGACGAGCCCGGCTCCCAGCATGACTGCGGGGTTGGAGGTGTTGGTGCAGGACGTGATTGCGGCGATCACCACCGACCCGTCGGTCAGGTCGGCATCCTGGTCGTGGATTCGGATCCGCGCGACCGGCGCGGCCGCGAGATGTTCGGCCTGGTCCTGGTGCCCGCCCTCGGCATCCATCTCCCGCTTTTCCTCCTCCAGCTTCATGGTCCGCTGCGCGGTCATGCCGACGACGTGCTCGCGGAAGTTCTCCTGCATGTCGCTCAGCAGCACGCGATCCTGCGGACGCTTGGGCCCGGCCAGCGACGGCAGGACCCTGGCCATGTCGAGCTCCAGGATCGAGGAGTACTCCGCATCCGGCGTGCCGGGCGCGTGCCACAGTCCCTGGGCCTTGGCATAGGCCTCGACCAGTGCGATCCGGGCCGCGTCGCGTCCCGACAGTCGGAGATAGTTCAACGACTCCTCGTCGATCGGGAAGATGCCGCAGGTCGCGCCGTACTCGGGGGCCATGTTGGCGATCGTGGCCCGGTCGGCCAGCGGCAGGTGGGGCAGTCCTTCACCGAAGAATTCCACGAACTTTCCGACCACGCCGTGGGCGCGCAGCATCTGGGTCACGGTGAGCACCAGGTCGGTACCGGTCGCGCCCTCCGGGAGCCGGCCGGTGAGCTTGAAGCCGACGACCTGCGGGATCAGCATCGAGGAGGGTTGGCCCAGCATCGCGGCCTCGGCCTCGATCCCGCCCACGCCCCAGCCGAGCACCCCGAGGCCGTTGATCATCGTCGTGTGCGAGTCGGTGCCGAACACGGTGTCGGGGAATGCGAGCAGGGTCCCGTCGACTTCCCGCTCCATCACCACGCGTGCCAGGTGCTCAAGGTTCACCTGGTGGACGATGCCCGTGCTCGGTGGCACCACCTTGAAGTCCTGGAATGCCTTCTGGCCCCAGCGCAGGAACCCGTAGCGCTCCTTGTTGCGGTCGAACTCGATCTTCGCGTTGAGGTCCAGCGCCTCCGGGCGTCCGTAGGCGTCGACCTGCACCGAGTGGTCGATGACCAGCTCGGACGGGATCTGCGGATTGATCTGGCTCGCCGCTCCACCGAGCCTGGCCACCGCGTCGCGCATCGCGGCCAGGTCGACGACGCAAGGGACCCCGGTGAAGTCCTGCAGCAGCACGCGCGCCGGCATGAAAGCGATCTCGGTGTCGGGTTCGGCCTTCGGATCCCACTGCGCGACCGCCTCGATATGCGCCTTGCCGACGGTCATGCCGCCGTCTTCGTGCCGCAGCAGGTTCTCCAGCAGGATCTTCATCGAATAGGGCAGGCGGGCCAGGTCGAACCGCTCGCCGAGCTTGGGCAGGCTGAAATAGACGTAGGACTTGCCGTTGACGTCGAGTTGGGCGCGTGTGGCGAAGGAGTCGGCCATGCGTGGGCTCCGGAAAAGCGAATGGGGGAGGCGGCAGGAGTCGCCGCCTGAACCCGCCAATTATGCCGGAAGCGTCGCACAGGCGCAGGGCTTGGGCGCGGATGACCCCGTGGCGACGGCCCGTTCAGGGCCTTCCGAAGGCGCGGCGGCGCCCGGTCAGTCCCGGACGCTTTCGATGGCCTGCTGGAGTTGCCGGCGACGCAGGAGGAAGTCCCACATGCTCCCGCCCACCTGCCGCCATAGCACCGCGGATCGCAAGGCCGCCAACAGGATCGCGCGGATCTCGGCGACGATATCGGGCTGCCCCAGGTAATGCGGGTTGCCCTGCACCAAGATGCGCGGGCGCAAATGGCTGACGGTCTCGGCGTAGAGGTTGCCGAGCGTGGCGAGAACCTCGGGGTGGGCATGGCCCAGGCGATCGGCGGCGGGTTCGGCAGCGAGGATGCCGTCCCGGACCCGGGTGGCGATCTGCTCTTCGCGCACGAAGCGGCGCTCCAGCTGGGTGACCGACAGGGCGAGCCTGGGCAACAGCTGGTCCTCGCCGCGACTGCCCAGGTAGCGCTGCACCAGCCGCAAGCCGGGTGCCAAGGCGTCGACCGCGCCGTACACGTCCAACGGCGAATCCGCCTCGATCCGGAACACGCTGCGCATCGCGGTTTCGAGCACCGCGGCGTCGACCTGGCCGGTATCGGCGACCCGACGGACCTGGTGCAGCGCTTGGGCAAGGCCGGCAAGGGCAAGCGCTCGGTCGTGCATCATGCAGTGGTACTCCTGCGGGCTTCCCCGCGTTGTCGCGATTCCAGTGGCGCGTCGGTCGACGCGATCACCGCGCCGCCGAGGCAGGCCTGCTCATCGTAAAGCACCAGGGATTGCCCGGGGGTCACCGCCCGCTGGGGGCGATCGAACACCACCCGCAACGTTCCCGGATCTTCGACCGTCACCTCGCACGGCTCCTCGCGTTGCCGGTAGCGCACCTGTGCATGGCATGCGAAGCGCCTGCCTGGTGGGCTGCCGGAGATCCAGTGCGCTTCCTCGGTCCATGTCGTCGTCGAGAACAGGTAGGGGCTGTCGCTGCCCTGGTCGACGAACAGGATGTTGCGACCCACGTCCTTGCCGACGACGTACCAGGGAGCCGCAGCAAACCCGCGGATGCCGCCGATCTGCAGGCCTTCGCGCTGGCCCAGGGTGAAATAGAACACCCCCGTGTGCTGGCCCAGGCACCTGCCGTCGGGTGTCTGGATCTCGCCGGCGCGGGCCGGAAGGTATCGCGACAGGAAGCCGCGAAAATCGCGCTCCCCGATGAAACAGATGCCGGTGGAGTCCCGCTTGTCCGCCGTGGGCAAGCCGGCAGCCCGCGCCATGGCGCGTACGTCGGCCTTGACCAGTTCGCCGAGCGGGAACAGGGTCGCGGCCAGTTGCGACTGGCCGAGCTGGTGCAGGAAGTAGCTCTGGTCCTTCGCGCGATCCGCGGCACGCAACAGTTGCCAGCGACCCCCTTGCTTCCCGATGCGCGCGTAATGGCCGGTGGCGATGCGTGCTGCGCCAAGCCCTCGCGCGGCCTCTAGGAAGTGCTTGAACTTGATCTCCCGGTTGCAAAGCACGTCCGGGTTCGGTGTGCGACCGCGCGCGTACTCGGCCAGGAAATGCTCGAACACGCCTTGCCAGTACTCGCTGGAGAAATCCCGGAAATGGATGGGCAGGCCGAGCGTGCCGCAGACCGCGACCGCGTCGCGGCGGTCGTCCTCGGCGCGGCAGTCGCCACTGCCGTCGTCGGCCCAATTGTCCATGAACAAGCCGGCGATACGCGCGCCCCCGCTCGCCGCCTGGTCGCGGAGCAGCATCGCGGCGACCGAGGAATCGACACCGCCGGACACTCCGACGATCGTGTCGCACTCGCTCATGGAAGCTGCCGCAGCACCGACAGGTCGTGCCGATTGCCGCCGAGGTAATCGACGACCGCCCGCCATACCAAGGGACTGCGGTGCCGGTCCCGTGCCGCTTCCAGCTCTGCCGGGGTCCACCACATCGCGCGCACGATGCCTTCGTCCAGGCGCCGGGAGGGCTCGTGGCACAGCGGCTGCGCGGCGAAGGCGAACCTCAGGTAATGGCGACCGTCGCGTTCGCCAGACCGCGGCGGCGCCTTCCACTGGTAGGCGCCGATGAAGGCGGTCAGACGCGTCTGCCAACCGGTTTCCTCCAAGGTCTCGCGCAGCGCGGCGTCCGCCAGGCTTTCGTCGGGTTCGAGATGGCCGGCGGGCTGGTTGATGACCAGGTCGCCGTTGACGCGCTCCTCGACGCACAGCAGCCGTCCGTCCGAAACCACGACGGTGGCGACGGTCACGTCGGGTTGCCAGAATCGGCCCTCGCGGTAGGACATCAGAACGCGTCCTTGTCGCCTGTCAGTTCCAGTTCCTTTCCGTCGGCTGCCTCGGCGGCGACATTGATGGCCGTCTCGAGGCCTTGGGCGTCGATGTCGTCGGGTACGTTGATCACGTAGAGCAAATGGCTGTCATTGATCGCCCAATGACCGAGGGCGCGCCTGGCGTTGTCGCGAAGCAAGGCGCGGAGCGCCTCGGGCGAGAGGCCGGCACCTTCCAGGCTCGCCGCGGGGGCGAACACCTGCCGGATGGCAAGATCCCCCGCCTGGTCGGCCTTCCCGGCGACGTAGACCAGCTGCGACCGTGCTTCCTTCTGCCAGGACAGGACAATCTTGAAGTCGCCATCCTCGTCGACTTCGTAGCGGAAGTCGCGGGACTGGAGGCGCGCCTCCACGGAACCGGGCGGGGCGGCCGCAGCCGCGACCTGGGCCTTTGCAGGGCCGCCGACGGCTGACGCCAGGCAGGCTCCGAGGAGGAAACACTGGAACGTGGCGCGCATTTCGGGCTCCCGAGGTCGAAGGCGTCATTCTGTCCGCCGGGCCCGCCTGCGTCCACACGCGTGTCCTTCGTATAATCGGGCCATGTCGCCGAAGCCAGATCACGAACATGAGCGCGACCACGGCGTCGTGGTCGAACCCGACAAGCCCCAGGTCGCGCCGCCCCCGCTGTATTCCGTCCTGTTGCTGAACGACGACTACACGCCGATGGACTTCGTGGTGGACGTGCTGGTGCGCTTCTTCGGCATGGGCCTTGAGAAGGCCACCCAGGTGATGTTGCACGTCCACACCCGGGGGCGCGGGGTCTGCGGCGTCTACAGCCGCGAGGTGGCCGAGTCGAAGGTGGCGCAGGTCAACGAGTACTCGCGGGTCAACATGCACCCCTTGCTCTGCACCATGGAAAAGGCGTGACGGGGCGCACGGCCGCGGCCGCCGTGGGCGGGCCCGCGCCGGTCCCGGCGAAGGCGCTTGCCAAGGCGGGGATGAAGGGCATACAACGAACCCTGCAAGCCCATGGAAACGGCTGACGCCGGCCCCATCTAGCAGGTAACGGTTTCCCGGAGGCTAACGCCCCATGTTCAGTAAGGACCTCGAATACAGCATCGGCCAGTGCTACAAGCACGCGCGCGAAGCTCGAGACGAATACATGACGGTCGAGCACCTGTTGCTGGCCCTGCTCGACAACGCTTCGGCCGGCAGCGTGCTGAAGGCCAGCGGCGCCGATTTCGACCGGCTCCGCACCGACCTCGAGCAGGCCATCGCAAGCTCGGTGCTCAAGCTGGACGAGGACGATTCCCGCGACACGCAGCCGACGCTGGGCTTCCAGCGGGTGCTGCAGCGCGCCGTCTACCACGTCCAGTCCTCGGGCAAGAAGGAGGTCACCGGTGCGAACGTACTCGTGGCGATCTTCGGAGAAAAGGACTCGCATGCCGTCTACTTCCTGAACCAGCAGGACGTGACGCGGCTCGACCTGGTGAACTACCTGTCCCACGGCATCGCCAAGACCGGGGGAGAGGAGTCGACCGGCGAGGACGAGGGCGCCACGCGGACCGGCGACGCGGCCGAAGGCGAGGCAAAGGGCGACGCCCTGGCCGACTACGCCAGCGATCTCAATGCCTTGGCGCGCGACGGCAAGATCGATCCGCTGGTCGGACGCGGCGACGAGATCGAGCGCACCATCCAGGTCCTGTGCCGCCGGCGCAAGAACAACCCGCTCTATGTCGGCGAGGCCGGCGTCGGCAAGACCGCGATCGCCGAGGGCCTGGCACGGCGCATCGTCGAAGGCGACGTGCCGGACGTGCTGGCCGACGCGACCATCTACTCGCTCGACCTGGGCGCCCTGGTGGCCGGGACCAAGTACCGCGGCGACTTCGAGAAGCGGTTGAAGGCGGTGCTGGCGGCGATCCGGAAGCATGCCGGCGCGATCCTCTTCATCGACGAGATCCACACCATCATCGGCGCCGGGTCCGCCAGCGGCGGCACCATGGACGCATCGAACCTGATCAAGCCGGCACTGGCGTCCGGGGACCTGCGCTGCATCGGGTCCACGACCTTCCAGGAGTACCGCGGCATCTTCGAGAAGGACCGCGCGCTGGCGCGCCGTTTCCAGAAGATCGACATCGTGGAACCTACCGTGGGCGAGGCCTACGAGATCCTGCAGGGACTCAAGCCCCGCTACGAGGCCCACCATGAGGTGACCTACGCCGACGATGCGCTGCAGGCCGCGGTCGACCTGTCGGTCAAGCACATCGGCGACCGCCTGCTGCCGGACAAGGCCATCGACGTGATCGATGAAGCCGGCGCCCGGCAGCGGCTGCTGCCACAGGACCAGCGCAAGAGCCTGATCGACGTCGAGGAAGTCGAGACCATCGTGGCGAAGATGGCGCGGATCCCCGCGAAGCAGGTCAGCGCATCGGACAAGGACGTGCTCGAGCACCTCGAGCGCAACCTCAAGATGGTGATCTTCGGCCAGGACCCGGCGATCGAGACGCTGACCTCCGCGATCAAGCTGGCACGCTCTGGACTTGCCAATCCCGACAAGCCGATCGGCAATTTCCTGTTCGCCGGCCCCACCGGCGTGGGCAAGACCGAGGTGACCAAGCAACTGGCGCTGCAACTGGGCATCGAGCTGGTGCGCTTCGACATGTCCGAGTACATGGAGTCGCATTCGGTGTCGCGGCTGATCGGCGCGCCCCCGGGCTACGTGGGTTTCGACCAGGGCGGCCTGCTGACCGAGAAGATCGTGAAGACCCCGCACTGCGTCCTGCTGCTGGACGAAGTCGAGAAGGCCCACCCTGACATCTTCAACATCCTGTTGCAGGTCATGGACCGGGGCATCCTGACGGACACCAACGGGCGCGAAGCGAACTTCCGCAACGTCATCCTGGTGATGACCACCAACGCGGGCGCGGCGCAGGCGGCGCGGCGTTCCATCGGGTTCACCCACCAGGACCACAGTTCCGACGCCATGGAGGTCATCCGCAAGGGCTTCACGCCGGAGTTCCGCAACCGGCTCGATGCCGTCGTGCAATTCCAGGCCCTGGGCCTGGACCACATCCTGCGCGTCGTGGACAAGTTCCTGATCGAGCTGGAAACCCAGCTGCACGAGCAGGGCGTCAGCCTGACCGCGACCCCCGCCGCGCGGGAGTGGCTGGCGCAGCATGGGTTCGATCCCCTGATGGGTGCGCGGCCGATGGCCCGCGTCCTGCAGGACAAGATCAAGCGCCCGCTGGCCGATGAGCTGCTGTTCGGAAAGCTGGCCAAGGGCGGGCGGGTCACGGTCGACGTGGTCGACGGGCAAATCTCGCTTGACGTCCAGGAAGAACCCGAACGGCTGCTGCCGGTGACGGTGTAACTTGGCCAGGCAATCGAGCCGTGCGATACGAGATCGCCGGCCACGAAAAAGGCGGCTTGTAGCCGCCTTTTTCATTCAATGACTTACCGCAACTACTTCATGCGATAGGTAATCCGACCCTTGGTCAGGTCGTAAGGGGTCATTTCGACCTTTACCTTGTCGCCGGTCAGGATGCGGATGTAGTGCTTGCGCATGCGCCCGGAGATGTGGGCGATGATCTCGTGGCCGTTCTCGAGCTTCACCCGGAACATGGTGTTCGGGAGGGTCTCGGAGACCGTGCCTTCGAATTCGATGACGTCGTCTTTCGACATGTGTCCTTCTTGATGCTGCAGTGGTGCCGGCCGGAGGCCGGACAAGCGGCGCATTCTGACACTTCCCGGGGGTGGCTGCAAAACACGGGCAGCGGTCATTCATCTGGCCGGGGGCGGGCGCCGCTCGCGAGCTCGGATGCGGCGAGCGTGCCGAAGCGGGTCGTCCACGAGCCGGGTGGGGCCTGCGTCGAGCGGACCAGGTCGCGCAGGCGCCCGATGAATTGGTCGCGGCGGAGGCGCCGGGCCCCGAGGCGTTCGAGATGTTCGTTCTCGACCTGGGCGTCGATCAGCGGCCAGCCCCAGAGGTGCAGTGCGTGGGCGAGGGCAGCCAGAGCCACCTTGGATCCGCCGGATCGAGCGCTGAACATGCTCTCGCCGAAGAACATGCGACCCAGGGCGACGCCGTAGATGCCGCCTGCTAGGACATCGCCGTCGAAGACTTCGACGCTGTGGGCGTGCCCCATCCGATGCAATTCGCGGTAGGCGTCCTGCATCCCGGCAGTGATCCATGTCCCCTCCTGCCCGCGTCGCGGCACTGTGGCGCACGCCCGGACGACCGCGTCGAACGCGGTGTCGGCCCGCGCCACCCACGTGCAGTTCCGCAACCCCCGCTGGAAACGCGACGACAACTGGACGCCTTGGGTCTCGAACACCATCCGCGGGTCCGGCGACCACCACAGTATGGGCTGGCCGTCGGAGAACCAGGGGAAGATGCCGAGGGCGTAGGCGTTCAGAAGCCTTGCTGGCGTCAGGTCGCCGCCGAACGCGAGCAGGCCATTGGGGCGTTCCAGCGCCGAAGACGGCGGCGGGAAAGGCGACCCAGGGTCTTCCCCCAGCCTGGGCAGGTGCACGCTCAAGGCAAAGGCTCCGGCGGTGTCCGGAACGGCGTGCGCGCCGCCAGCGCCTGCGCATGGCGGCGGACCGACGCCGCCTCCTCCGTGCACCAGGCACCGATGGCCTGCCGGAACGCGGGGTCCGCGATCCAATGGTGGCTGTGGACGATGGACGGCAGGAATCCGCGGGCGATCTTGTGCTCGCCCTGGGCGCCGGGTTCGAATCGGCCAAGGCCTTCGCGGAGGCAATATTCGATCCCCTGGTAATAGCAGGCCTCGAAGTGCAATCCGGGAGGCGATGCCACCGCACCCCAGTAACGGCCATACAGCGTGTCCCGGCCCCGTAGGAACAAGGCGCCCGCGATCGTTGCGCCGGCCGCTTCGCAGAGCACGAGCACGAGGCTCCGAGGCATCTGCGTGGCGAGGTGGCGGAAGAAGTCGATCGTGAGCGCCGGCGAATTGCCGTACTCGGCGAAGGTCCTTAAGTAGAACGCATGCATCGCGGCCAGGTCGCGATCGCTGGCCTCGTCCCCGTGCACGGTGCGCAATTGCACTCCGAGCCGCGCGATCCGGGCCCGCTCCTGTCGGATGTTCTTCCGGTGCTTGTGGTCCATCGCCGCAAGGAAGTCGTCGAAATCCTTCCAGCCGTGGTCGTTGCCCCAGTGGTATTGCACGTCGATGCGTTCCAGCCAGCCGGGCGGGGCACCGGCCTGCGCAGGCAAGCGTGCGCCATCGCTGGCGGCTGCCGATTCAAACTCCCCGGATTCGGATGCGCGGTGGAAGTTCACGTGGGCGGAGGACAGGCCGTGGTCGTCGGTCAGCCCGGCGATCGCATCGACCAACGCGACCTTGTCCGACTCGCAAGCGGCGAGCAGGCGCGGCCCGGTGACAGGGGAGTAGGGCACCGCACAGAGCCACTTGGGGAAGTATTCACGCCCGTGGCGGGCATAGGCATGTGCCCAGGCATGGTCGAAGAAGAACTCCCCGTGCGAGTTGCTCTTGAGGTAGCCAGGGGCAGCCGCGACCAGGTTGCCATCGCGCCACAGGGTCAAATGCCGGGCTCGCCAGCCCCATTCGTCGCGCAGGCAACCGTGGCGCTCCAGCCCGGCCAGGAACGCATGATGGACGAAGGGGTTCCCGCCGTCGTGCAGGGCGTCCCAGCGGTCCGGGGGGATCTGTTCGATCGCATCGAACAGCCGCCGCTCAAGCGGTGCCATCGGCGGCCGGTCGCTCTTCCGGGACCTGCGTCGCCCACGCACCCTGGCTCGCCGTCCGCTGCAGATCCACGCGATCGGGCTCGAACGTCATCGTCGCCATGGCCCTCGCCAGCGTTTCCCTGGAATGCCGCGCCACGGGTTGGCGCATGGGGGCGTACTCAAGGCGCGAGAGCGCGATGAAGGCCTTCTGCAACTTGATGCCAATCTCGCGCATGTGCGCGCCCTCCCGCGCGATCGAAGGGAACACGTCGTCGTACATGTCGGCTTCCTCCAGTTCCGGCACGTGGACGTGCGGAAAGCGGACCTCCGCATGGCCGGCATGGCGGGCCCGCGCCTCCGACCACTCCACGAACAGGCGCACGATGGTGCTGATGACGTCGATGCAGGTGCCCGGGTCGTTGACCGCCGGCGAAAGCGCACGCACGGCAACCTCGTTGAGCACGACCAGGCCGTAGCGGGGGTCATGCTCGAACGTCCGCGAGTCGCCGATCGAGAACGCATCGCGCACGCCTTTCAAGCCGTCCTCGTCCAGTGCGGTCGTGACGATGGCGAGGGGCCGTCCGGGGACGGCCAACGTCCCCGGGAGCGCAAGCACGTGGAGATTGCAGCCGTGGGCGGCCGCGACCCGCTCCAGTTGTTCCATGTCCAGGTGCTCGACATAACCCACATCCGGGGCCTCGATCGGAACGCCGTCCGGCGGCGGGCCCTCGAATGGCACTCCGCCCATCCAGGGCGCCTTGGCACGCGTGTGCATCGCCCGGCGCGTGGCCGCCTCCACCAGGTTGATGGTCTCGCCGACCCGGCCGAAGCGGGAGAGTTGCTCGATCCACCTCAGGAGCGTCACCGTGATCACCACGATCACCAGCACCGAGGCGATGAACAGAACCATCCGCCCGCCATCGCCATAGATCCCGGTGCTCAGGGCGATCAGGCCCGCGATCGAGAAAAGAAACGCACCGATGAAGGTGGCCAGCGCGATCTGGGCGCCGTTGTCCTCGATCAGCAGGTTGGCCGCGCGCGGCGTGGCGGATTGCGAGGCTGTCCCGTAGGCCGAGACCATCGTCGCCAGAGAAAAGGTGGTGACCGCGAGCATCGAGGTCGCCAGGATTGACAGGATGTTCCCCACGGAATCCGCGCCGAAGCGTCCGGCGAGCCCGGGGGGCAGGACGGGCCTGACCACCACGCCGACGAGGGCCGTCAACACGGCCAACCCGCAATACAGGGAAGCGCGGAACCACATGCGCTTTGTGAGGCGCTGCAGGACGTAGAGCCATCTTCCGGTCAAGGCCACGACTACCACCCGGGTGAGCTGGGTCTACCAGTATCGCCCTTCGGCGCGCACGCGCCACGTAAACGCGGCGCCGCGCTACTTTTCCAGGAACTTCTCTGCATCCAGCGCCGCCATGCAGCCGAAGCCCGCCGAGGTCACCGCCTGCCGGTAGACCTGGTCGGCGACATCGCCGGCCGCGAACACCCCGGGCACGGAAGTCGCGGTGGCGTTGCCGCTGAGGCCGGAGCGGATCTCGATGTAGCCGTTGTTCATCGCCAGCTGGCCCTCGAACAGCGAGGTGTTGGGCGTGTGGCCGATCGCGACGAAGAAGCCATGCACGTCGATCTCGCGGGTGGAGTCGTCCTGCACCGACTTCAGGCGCATGCCGGTGACGCCTGCGTCGTTGCCAAGCACCTCCTCGACGACGTGGTGCCAGACCGGCTCGATGAGGCCTTCCTCGATCTTCGCGAACAGCTTGTCCTGCATGATCTTCTCGGCACGCAGGGTGTCGCGGCGATGCACCAGGTACACCTTGCGCGCGATGTTGGACAGGTACAGCGCCTCCTCCACCGCGGTGTTGCCGCCGCCGACCACGGCGACGTCCTGGCCCTTGTAGAAGAAGCCGTCGCAGGTCGCGCAGGCAGAGACACCCCGGCCCATGTACGCCTGCTCGGACGGCAGGCCCAGGTATTTCGCGGTGGCGCCGGTGGCGATCACCAGGGCGTCGGCCGTGTACTCGCCGTTGTCGCCCTTCAGCCGGAAGGGGCGTCGAGACAGGTCGGCGCTGTGGATATGGTCGAACACGGTCTCCGTGTCGAAGCGCTCGGCATGCGCTTGCATCCGCTCCATCAGCGCGGGTCCAAGCAGTCCATGGGCGTCGCCCGGCCAGTTGTCGACCTCGGTGGTGGTCATCAACTGCCCCCCCATCTGCAGGCCGGTGACGACCACGGGATCCAGGTTGGCGCGGGCGGCGTACACGGCTGCCGTCCAGCCTGCCGGACCGGAGCCGAGGATCAGCAGCCGGCAGTGTTTCGGGGCGGAGTTGGGGGAAGTGGTCATGTATACTCGCGTTCCATGAAATCGCTGCGTTTCGGACCCCATAGCTTGGCGGCACGGCAGCGGCAACACAAGGCGCCGATCGCGGGCTCGCTGTCCGCGGTCTGCATGACATGATTCCGTTTCGCGCCGCGCCAGCGGCGTTTTTTGTGCAGGAGCGAACCTGATGCGTATCGGTATCCCTTCGGAAACCAAAACCCTCGAAGGGCGGGTGGCCCTGGTGCCCGCCGCCGCCGGCGACCTGGTCAACCGTGGGCACGAGGTCTGGCTGCAACAAGGCGCCGGGCTCAAGTCCGGTTTCCGGGACGAGCAGTACGCCGCGCTCGGCGTGAACATCGCCCCGGACGCGGCCGCCCTGTACGAAAAGGGCGAGCTGATCGTCAAGGTCAAGGAACCGATCGAAGGGGACCTGGCGCTCCTGCGCAAGGACCACCTGCTGTTCTGCTACCTCCACCTGGCGGCGGAGCCGGCGCTGACCCGGCGCCTGCTCGACATCGGGTTGACCGGAATCGCCTTCGAGACCGTCGAGCTGGCCAACGGCGACCTGCCGTTGCTCGCGCCCATGTCGATCATCGCCGGCAAGATCGCCACCCAGGTCGGCACGACGCTGCTGCACCAGCCCAATGGCGGGAAGGGCAAGCTGCTCGGCGGACTGCCGTCGACCGAACGCGGAAAGGTCGTGGTCTTCGGGGCGGGCATGGCCGGGGGCGCGTCCGCCGCGCTCGCCGCGGCCGGCGGATCAAACGTGGTCGTGTTCGAGATGCGCACCGATCGCATGGACGAAATGATGCGGCTGGGCCACAACGTCACTGCGTTGTATCCCTACGATGACGTGGTCACGCGTGAAGTCGCTACCGCCGACCTCGTCATCGGCGCGGTGCTGGTGACCGGGGCGAGGGCCCCGAACGTGCTGACCCGGGACATGCTCAAGGGCATGGAGGACGGCAGCGTGGTGGTCGACATCTCGATCGACCAGGGCGGATGCTTCGAGACCTCCCGCCCCACGAACTGGAAGGATCCGACCTACGTGGAGGAGGGCGTGACGCACTTCTGCGTGACCAACATGCCCGGCGCGGTGCCGCAGACGTCGTCGCAGGCGATCTGCGCTGCAATCCTGCCCTGGGTCAACAGGCTCGCTTCCGGAAGTGCCTGGCGCGATAACGAGGCGCTGCAAAAGGGCATCAACGTGGAAGCCGGGAAATTGATTCATCCGGCGCTGCAGGGTATGAATGTTTGATGTAGCATCAGTCACTTAGGGAATTTTCTTAAGGCATCACTCACGGTGGCAATCGCACGCTCGGATCGCATCAACCGGCAGCGCGGCTCGAAGTCGGGCGCGAAGGCCGCGACACCGAACCCCCGCCGCCAACGGCTGATGCGGGACATCGCGCTGATCGCGATCGCCCCGCTGCTGCTCTACCTGCTGGTCTGCCTGGTCACGTTCTCCCCGGAGGATCCGGGCTGGTCGCACTCGGGGAGCGTCACTGCGCCGCTGAACAACGCCGGCGGCAGGGTAGGGGCCTGGACCGCGGACGTGCTGCTTTACCTGTTCGGCTACGTGGCCTACCTGCTGCCCGTCATGTTGGGCGTGGTGGCCTGGATCGCGCTATTCGGGATGGACAGCGACGGCGACGGGGACGCCGACCTGGGGCCGGCGTTGCGCCTGGTCGGCATCGTCGGCTTCCTGGTGGCCGCCACCGGGTTGCTGGCGCTCAGGATGCCCGGCGTCGCCGACCTGTCGGCGGGCGGAGGCGGCATCCTGGGGCGCCTGGTCGGCAATTCGCTCAATGCCGGGTTCGGCGCGGTCGGCGGCAACCTGTTCCTGCTCGCGCTGTTGCTGGTCGCGATCACCCTCGCCACCGGCTTGTCCTGGCTCGGGGTCATGGATGCACTGGGTCGCTGGACGCTGGCGCTTCCCGCGCTCATGCGCCGTCTGCTAGGCAAGGCCGCCGAAAAGCGCCAGGCGCACGCCTATCGCGAGGAACGCATCGAGAGCCGCAAGGTCGACACCGAACTGCGGGCCAAGCGCGCGCCGGTGAAGATCGAGCCGCCCGCGCCGGCGCAGGTCGAGAAGAGCGAGCGGGCCAAGCGCGAGCAGCAGATCCCGCTGTTCCATGTCGGGGACGGCACCGGCATCCCGCCCCTGGCCTTGCTGGACGACCCGAAGCCGCAACCCAAGGGTTACAGCCAGGAGACCTTGGAAACGCTGTCGCGGCAGATCGAGTTCAAGCTCAAGGACTTCCGCATCGACGCCGAAGTCGTGGGCGCCTACCCCGGCCCGGTCATCACGCGCTTCGAGCTCGAACCGGCGCCCGGCGTCAAGGTCAGCCAGATCAGTTCGCTGGACAAGGACATCGCACGCGGCCTTTCGGTGAAGTCGGTGCGCATCGTCGACGTGATCCCCGGGAAGTCGGTGGTGGGCCTGGAAACGCCCAACACCCACCGCGAAATGATCTACCTCAGCGAATTGCTGCGATCCAAGGAGTACGACAAGTCCGGCAGCCCGTTGACGCTGGCCTTGGGCAAGGACATCGCCGGCAGGCCCACCGTCGCCGACCTGCAGCGCATGCCGCACCTGCTGGTCGCCGGCACCACGGGCTCGGGCAAGTCGGTCGCGGTCAACGCCATGGTGCTCAGCCTGCTGTACAAGGCCTCGCCCAAGGACGTGCGCATGCTGATGATCGACCCGAAGATGCTGGAACTCAGCGTCTACCAGGGCATCCCGCACCTGCTCGCCCCGGTCGTGACCGACATGAAGGAGGCCGCCAACGGCCTGCGCTGGTGCGTGGCCGAAATGGAGCGCCGCTACAAGCTGATGTCCGCCGTCGGCGTGCGCAACCTGGCCGGCTTCAACAAGAAGGTCAAGGACGCCAAGGACGCGCGGCAGCCGCTGCTCGACCCCCTGTTCAAGCCGAACCCGGAGTCCAACGAAGTGGCGCAGCCACTCGAGACGCTTCCCCACATCGTCGTGATCATCGACGAATTCGCCGACATGATGATGATCGTCGGCAAGAAGGTCGAGGAGCTGATCGCGCGGCTGGCGCAGAAGGCCCGCGCTGCGGGCATCCACCTCATCCTCGCCACGCAGCGGCCGTCGGTCGACGTCATCACCGGCCTGATCAAGGCGAACATCCCGACCCGGATCGCCTTCCAGGTATCCAGCAAGATCGACTCACGGACCATCCTCGACCAGTCGGGGGCCGAGACGCTGCTGGGACATGGCGACATGCTCTACCTGCCGCCCGGAACCGCGCTGCCCGAGCGCGTCCATGGCGCCTTCGTGTCCGACGAGGAAGTGCATCGCGTCGCCGAGCACCTTAAGCAAAGCAGCCCTGGCAACGACTACATCGAAGGAGTCCTCGACGACGTCCAGTCGATGGGAGATGGCGTCGTCGTCGGCGCGACAGGATTGCCCGAAAGCGACGGGGCAGGGGACGAGGGAGATCCGCTCTACGACGACGCGGTGCGCGTGGTCACCGAAACCCGCAGGGCCTCGATCTCGGGCGTCCAGCGCCGGCTGAAGATCGGCTACAACCGCGCCGCGCGCCTGGTCGAGGCCATGGAGGCCGCGGGCGTGGTCTCGCCCCCGGAGCACAACGGCGATCGCACGGTGCTCGCGCCGCCGCCGCCCCCGAGATGACTGGCTGTCCGCCCTTCCGAAACTGAATCGCCAGCGGTGGCCGAGCGTTTGGCACGAAGCGCCGTGACCCCGCATTCAGCATCGACTTCCCAGACTCCCACCCATTCCCTGAAAGACTTAGGAGCCCAACGATGATCGCCTGGACCCGCTGGATCCTGATTTTCGCCACCTTGCTCGCCGGTACCGCGTTCGCCGGTGCCCGCGAGGACCTCGACGGCTTCACCAAGGGCCTGAAGGGCCTGGACGGGCGCTTCGTGCAGCAGGTGTTCGATGCCAATGGCAAGCTCAAGGAGACCTCGAGTGGCCGCGTCGCGCTGTCGGCTCCGCGCCTGTTCCGTTGGGAGTACGTCAAGCCGTACCCGCAGCTGATCGTCGCCGACGGCCGCAAGGTCTGGGTCTACGACCCCGACCTGCAGCAGGTCACCGTGCGCCCCCAGGGCGTGGAGGAGGAAAACAGCCCCTTGGCTGCCCTGATCGATCCCGCGCGCCTCGATCGCGACTTCAACGTCCGCGAATTGGCGAGCAAGGAGGCCGGCCTGGCCTGGTTGGAGCTGACCCCGAAGCAGCCGGCGGACGCCAGCTTCCAGAGCGCCAGGCTGGGATTCGACAAGGCGGGGCTGGCGCGCATGCAGGTCGTCGACGCCCTGGGCCAGCGCACCCAGATCAGCTTCAAGGGATGGAAGAAGAACCCGGGATTCGCGCGCAGCACGTTCAGGTACGCGCCGCCCAAGGGCGTCGACGTGGTCGGCGAGGGCTGAACAAGCGGCAGGGGAGGGCCCGCGCGGCACCCTGACCCGTTCTACACAGCCAACGCGTTCTGATGGACGAACGCCAAGGATGATCCCGCCATGCCGCGCACTCGTTCCCCCATCGCCAGTGTCCTGCTGATCGCCATCGTGACCTGCGCCATGGGCTCGGTGGCCGCTGTCCAGCAGCCCCGAGCCGAGGCCCCGAAGCATATCGAGGCCAAGCCCACGCGAGCGCTCGGGCAGCCCGAATCCCGCGCCGAAGGCGACGAAACGCTGCAGAACGCCGTCGCATCCGCCGTGGTCGGGGTCCTGACCGAGCAGTTCGGCGGGCGGCGAATCGCGGTGAAGCTCGATAGCACCGAGGCGGAGATCGCCAGCATCCGCGACCGCGTCGTCTCTGGCGAGGGCCGGGTGCAGATCGGTTCCGACCAAGAGTGGATCGGGTTTCGCTACCGCACCCTGTACGACACCCAGGAGGGCAGTGCAGGGTTCCCGCAAGTCACGCTCGGCGGCACCAGGGCGACGGCGGAACGGACCGTGCCCAACGATTCGGGCCTCGTCCGCGAGCTCGACCGCCAGGTCGCCGCGCAACTGGGACGGGAATTCGTCGGTCAATCCGTCGCCCTGAAGATCGATGAAGTCACCACCCACGAGACCGGCAAGCGTTACCTGCGGTTCGACGGCGCCGGCCTGGCCAATTTCGGCCGTGAAGGCAGCACGCCCGCCCGCATCGACGCCCTCTACGATCGTGCCGAGAAGGCATGGCTGCGTGTCAATTACGAACTGGGGCCTGCCGCCGTCCTGCAGGACGAGCACAGCATCGCCGGCAACTAGGCGCTTCCCTACACGTAGGCCTCCAGCGTCGGCAGGATGACTCGGTCTTGGTAGTGTGTGCGGACCCCAGGTTCGAGCTCTCGTGGCCAAACCAGATTTCCCATCTCCCGGCGAACCCGCACACGACCTCCTGAGCGTCGATCGCGAGGCCTTGCGCCCGTTGGCCGAGCGCATGCGTCCGCGGACGCTGGATGCAATGGTCGGCCAGCGGCGGCTCCTCGCCCCTGGATCTGCGTTGCGACAGTCCGTCGAAGCAGGGCAGGTGCATTCGATGGTGTTGTGGGGCCCGCCAGGTTGCGGAAAGACCACGCTGGCGCTGCTGCTCGCAAACTATGCCGACGCCTCGTTCCACGCGATCTCGGCCGTGCTCTCCGGATTGCCGGAAGTCCGCAAGGTACTCGCGGAGGCCGCGCAGCGATTTTCGCAGGGCCGGCGAACGGTGCTGTTCGTGGACGAGGTGCACCGCTTCAACAAGGCGCAACAGGATGCCTTCCTGCCGCACATCGAGCGCGGCAGCATCCTGTTCGTCGGCGCCACCACGGAAAACCCCTCGTTCGAACTGAATTCCGCGTTGCTCTCCCGGTGCCGCGTCCACGTGATGGAAGCGGTGTCGGTCGACGACATCGTCGTTGCCTTGCACCGGGCACTGGGGGATGCCGAGCACGGACTCGGTGGCCGGGGGCTTGAAGTCTCCGAGCCGCACCTGCGAATGATCGCGGAGGCAGCGGATGGCGACGTCCGGCGGGCCTTGACCTTGCTGGAGATCGCCTCCGAGATTGCGTCGGAACAGGACGGCAAGGGCCGCCGGCAAATCACCGAGGCCACGTTGCACCAGGTGCTTGCCGACCGCACGCGTCGGTTCGACAAGGGTGGCGACCAGTTCTACGACCAGATCTCGGCGCTGCACAAGTCGGTACGCGGCTCGAATCCCGACGCCGCGGTCTACTGGCTCGCGCGGATGCTCGATGGTGGTTGCGATCCGGGTTACCTGGCGCGCCGGCTGACGCGCATGGCGATCGAGGACGTCGGCCTGGCGGATCCGCGCGCCTTGGCCATGGCGATCGAATCGTGGGAAGCGTACGACCGGCTCGGCAGCCCCGAGGGCGACCTGGCGCTGGCGCAACTGGCGCTGTACCTGGCGAGCACGGCCAAGTCCAATGCCGCATACCGCGCCTTCGCCGCCGCACGCAGCGACGTCGAGGAGTACGGCACGCAGGATGTCCCGATGCACCTGCGCAATGCACCCACCAGGCTGATGAAGGACCTCGGCCATGGCAGGGGTTACCAGTACGACCACGATGCCGATGGCGGCGTCGCCCTGGACCAGGCGGGGTTCCCGGAGGCCATGGGCGAACGCATCTATTACGAGCCCGTCGAGCGGGGATTGGAAATCAGGCTGAAGCAGAAGCTCGACGAGCTGCGTCGCCAGCGCAAGCGTTCCCGGCAGGCGCCGCCGTAAGATGCGGGCCATGGCGCGTTACGCGAACGATCGAAGATGATCCCGGGACTGTGGTGGCAACAGTTGCTGCTGGTCATGGCGGGTGGCGCGCTGGGTGCCGGAGGACGGTTCTGGCTGAGTGGCTGGCTGCTTCGCCATGCCGGCGAGGGCTTCCCCTGGGGCACGCTGGCGGCCAACCTGGTCGGCTCCTTTGCTGTCGGTTATCTCGCCATCTGGCTCGAGGATCGCGGCCCGGCAGCGCTCTACTGGCGTGCCTTCCTGATCGTCGGGATCCTGGGCGCGCTCACGACCTACTCGGCACTGATGCTCGAGTGCCTGCTGCTGGCGCGGAGCCAGCGTAGCGGGGCGGTGGTGGCCTACCTGGGCGTGAGCCTTTTCGCAGGGTTGGCGCTGGTCTGGGTCGGCGCCCGCCTGGCGGGTGCCATGCGCCCGCCGTTCGGCTGACCCTTTGCGGCCAGCGTCCCCTTGGTCGCCAAGTCAGGGTCGCTGGCGGATCCAGCCGCGAATTGCGGCCATGGCGTGCCAGTCGTATCCTCGATGGCGCGGCGCGGGTCGCGCCAGGCGGGGGAGCAGGCGATGCGAGTTCTCGTAGCGGGATTGATCGGGGGCATCCTCGTTTTCGCCTGGGGTGCGCTGGCGCACATGCTGCTGCCGATTGGCGAAATGGGCTTCAGGACGGCCGTCGGGCAAGAGAGTGCCATTTCGGCGATCCAGGCCTCGGCAGAGCCTGGTGATGGCGTTTACATGCTCCCGGGCATGTCACCCGAGCAGTGGCAGGACGAAGGCCAGCGAGCCGCATTCATCCAGCGCTACGAGAGCAGCCCGTACGCCTTCGTGGTCTACCGCGCGGATGGCAATCCCGCGATGGCCAGCATGGGACCGAGTCTCGTGAAGCAGTTCCTGTCGGTGTTCGCAGGCGCCGTGCTGATGGCCTGGATCCTGTCCTCCATGGCCTCGGGATTCGGAAGGCGTGTCCTGGTCGCCGGGTGTCTTGGCCTGTTCGCCTGGTTGGCCGTCAGCGTCCCGTACTGGAACTGGTACCGATTCCCGACGGATTTCACCTTGGCCGCGCTGGTCGAACAGGTGGTTGGCTGGACGCTGGGCGGCGCCGGTGCCGCGTGGTGGCTTGGGCGCAGACGAAAGGGCTAACAAGCCTGCGTTTGGCGAGTGAAGGGAGCTCGGTGGTTTCCGAGGCCAACAGACTCAGATCATTTACTTCGCATAATGCATATTATGTAATTAATTAGCCCTGGAACCGGCGCGTCTTCCCTATATCCCTTCGCCGCAAGAATCGAAACACGGCCGGGATCACCAGCATAGATAGCAAGGGCGCGGTCAGCATGCCGCCGACCATCGGTGCGGCGATGCGCTGCATGACTTCGGAACCGGCGCCGGTTCCGATCATGATCGGCAACAGTCCGGCCAGGATCACGGCGACCGTCATCGCCTTCGGTCGCACGCGCAGCAGCGAACCTTCGTGGATGGCGGTGTCCAGCGCCTCCTCGTCGGCTTCCGGATCGAGTTCACGTTGCCGATCCCAGGCCTGCTGCAGGTACAGCATCATGATGATCCCGAACTCGGCGGCGACGCCGGCCAGGGCGATGAACCCGATCATGGTCGCGACCGAGATCGCGTGGCCAAGCAACCAGACCAGCCAGACCCCGCCGACCAGGGCCAGCGGCAGGCTGAGCATGATCGTGAGCGTGTCGTCGAGGCGGCGGAAGACCAGGTAGATCAGCAGGAAGACGATGCCGAGGGTCGCCGGCACCACCAGCTTAAGGCGTTCCACTGCCCGCTGCAGGTATTCGAACTGCCCCGACCAGTCGAGCGTGTAGCCCGGCGGCAGGTCGATCCGATCGTCGATGGCGTCCTGCAGCGCCACCACCTGTCCGCCGAGGTCGCTGCTGGCGGTATCGACATAGATGAAGGTCGCCAACTGGCCGTTCTCGCTCTTGAGCATCGGCGGCCCGCCGCTCAGCCCCACTTCGGCCACCTGCCCTAGCGTCAGCTGGCTGCCGTCGTCGGCGACGATGGGCAGCGCGCGCAAGGCCGCCAGCGAATCGCGCTGGGTGCGCGGATAGCGCAGCACGATCGGATAGCGTTCCAGCCCTTCGACGGTCTGGTCGATCGGCGCGCCGCCCACCACCATCGCGATCAGCGATTGCAGCCGGGCCTGGCTCAGTCCGTAACGCGCCGCCGCCTCGCGGCGGATGCGGATGTCGACGTAGCGCCCGCCTTCGGCGCGATCGGACACCACCGAAGTCACGCCGGGAACCTCCCTGGCCACGGTTTCGATCCGGGATGCCAGCCGCTCCAGTTCGGCCGTGTTCGGGCCGAGCACCTTGATCCCGATGGGACTCTTGATGCCCGTGGCCAGCATGTCGATGCGGTTGCGGATCGGGTACACGAACAGGTTGGTCAACCCCGGCACCTTGACCGCAGCGTCGAGTTCGGCCTTGAGTTTGTCGATGGTCATGCCGGGCCGCCACTGGTCCTTCGGCTTGAAGGTAACGGTGGTCTCGAACATCGTCAGCGGCGCCGGATCAGTCGCCGAATCGGCGCGTCCGGCCTTGCCAAACACGTGCTCGACCTCGGGCACGGTCTTGAGCATGCGGTCGGTCTGCTGCAGCAGTTGCGAGGCCTTGCCGGCGGACAGCCCGGGCAGCGCGGTGGGCATGTACAGCAAGGTGCCCTCGTTGAGCGGGGGCATGAACTCGCTGCCCAGCCGACTCCACGGCAGCAGCGCCGTCAACAACACCAGCCCCGCGACCAGCAGCACGGTCTTCGGCGCGCGCAACACCCAGGCCAGCAGCGGGCGGTAGGCCGCGGTCAATACGCGATTGACCGGGTTGGCGTGCTCGGGGCGGATGCGGCCGCGCACCAGGTAGCCCATCAGCACCGGGATCAGGGTGATCGACAGCCCGGCGGACGCGGCCATCGCATAGGTCTTGGTATAGGCCAGCGGCTTGAACAGGCGGCCCTCCTGGGCGCCCAGCGCGAACACCGGCAGGAACGACAGCGTGATCACCAGCAGGCTGACGAACAGCGCCGGGCCGACCTCGGCGACGGCGGTACCGACCAGGGCCCAGCGTTCGTTCGCGTCCGGTTCGTCGCGGTCCGGATGCGCGTGGTTCCAGGCTTCGATGTGCTTGTGGGTGTTCTCGATCATCACCACCGCTGCATCGACCATCGCGCCGATCGCGATCGCGATGCCACCCAGCGACATCAGGTTGGCGCTGACGCCCTGGAAGCGCATCACGATGAAAGCGACCAGCACGCCCAGCGGCAGGGTGATCACCGCCACCAGCGAGGAGCGCAGGTGCCACAGGAACAGGGCGCAGGCCAGCGCGACGACGATGAACTCCTCGATAAGTTTTTCCGAGAGGTTGTCGATCGCGGCGCGGATCAGCTCCGAACGGTCGTAGGTCGGCACGATCTCGACGCCTTCCGGCAGGCTTTGCTGCAGCTCCTGCAGCCGCGCCTTGACCGCGTCGATCGCGGCCAATGCGTTCTTCCCCGAGCGCAGCACGATCACGCCGCCGGCGACCTCCCCTTCCCCGTCGAGTTCGGCGATGCCGCGGCGCAAAGTCGGGCCGCGACGGATCTGCGCGACCTCGCCCAGCAGGACGGGCACGCCGCCGACACCCGTCATCACCGGAACGGTCTCGAAGTCCTCGCGCGAGGCAAGATAGCCTTCGCTGCGCACCATCAGCTCGGCCTCGCCCTGCTCGATCACCGAGCCGCCGCTGGCGCCGTTGGCGTCGCGGATCGCGCTGGCGACCTGTTGCACGGTCAGTCCGCGGGCGGCGAGTGCCTGCGGGTCGACCACGACCTGCCAGGCACGCACCATGCCGCCGATGCTGGCGACTTCGGCCACGTCGGGCACGGTCTTGAGGCGATAGCGCAGGAACCAGTCCTGCAGCGCACGCAGTTCGCCGAGGTCGTGCTTGCCGCTGCGGTCGACCAGGGCGTACTCGTAGATCCAGCCCACGCCCGTGGCGTCCGGCCCGAGCGCCGGGTTGACGCCCTCCGGAAGGCTGCCGCGCACCTGACTGAGGTACTCCAGCACCCGCGAACGCGCCCAGTAGGGATCTGTGCCGTCTTCGAACAACACGTACACGTACGAGTCGCCGAAGAACGAGAACGCGCGCACCGTGGTCGCCCCTGGCACCGACATCATCGTCGTCGCCAGCGGATAGGTGACCTGGTCCTCGACGATCTGCGGCGCCTGGCCCGGCCAGCTGGTGCGCAGGATGACTTGGGTATCGGACAGGTCGGGCAGCGCGTCGAGCGGGGTGCGCGCGACCGCGATGACGCCGGCGATGGCAAGCGCCGCGGCCGCGAGCAGCACCAGGAAGCGGTTGCCGATCGACCAGTGGATGATGCGCGCGATCATCGTGGACGTTCCCGCGGCTGCGGTTTTTCGGAACCATCGCCCTGCATCCCGGACATTGCACGCCAGTCATCCTGGCCGGCGGGCTTTGCTGCATCGGCGGCTGGCGGCTTGGAAGGCTGCAGCGCTGGCATCTCCATGCCGGCCATGTCTCCCCTGCCCTGCGTGGGGTCACTTGCAGGCTGCTCGGGACCGGTCAGGCGTTCCAGCGCACCCGACAGGCTGGCCTCCGAGTCGATCAGGAACTGGCCCGACACCACCACGCGTTCGCCCCCCTGAAGGCCGCGCAGGATTTCGGTCTTCCCGCCGGCTGAGCGGCCGGTGCTGACGCGCACCGGGCGGAACCGGCCCTCCCCTTCCGCCACGATCACCCGGGCTTCGCTGCCCGTTGCGATCAGGGCTTCATCCGGCACCAAGGGCCTCGCCTGGCCCCCAGTGCCTGCAAACTGCAGGTCGGCAAACATGCCCGGGGCGAGACGATGGTCGGGGTTGTCGAGCACGATCCGCGCAATCTGCGTGCGCGTGCCGGCTGCAACATTGGGCAGCAGGGATTCGACTGCCCCGTCGAACGTTTCCCCGGGGAACGCGCTGACGCTGGCTTGCACCTGCGTCCCCGGCAGGATGCCGGCCGCCTGCGCCTGCGGAATCGCCGCCTCGACCCAGACCGTGTCGAGCCCATTGACCGTCATCAACGGCATCCCGGCTTGCACCCGCTGTCCCTGGCGGACCTGCAGCAGGCTGACGATGCCGTCGGCCGGCGCGCGCAGCACCACGCGCGGATTGCCGCCGCGCAGGCTGCGGATCTGGGCGTCGTCCATGCCCAGCACGCGCAGGCGGTTGCGCGCAGCGCCCTGCAGGGCACGGGCATCGGCCGAGTCGGCGCGGCCCAGGGCCAGGAATTCCTGCGCGGCTGCGCTCCATTCCGGCGCCACCAGTTCGGCCAGCGCCTGGCCGGCACGGACGGACTCGTAAGGCGCGCGTACGTACAGCTTCTCGATCACGCCATCGGCGCGGGCGCTGATCTCGTAGGCCGAGCGCAGGTCCCAGGCGATGCTGCCCGGGACGCGCACGCCTGACGACAGCGTACCAATCTCGACTTTTGTGGTGCGCATGCCGAGGTTCTGCAGCGTTGCCGCCGCCACCTGCACCGTGCCCGCATCGTCGGCGCCTGCTTCGCCGTCGGGGTACTTCGGCACCAGCTGCATGTCCATGAACGGCGATTTGCCCGGCTTGTCGAACTGCTTGTCCGGATACATCGGGTCGTACCAGTACAAGGGCTCGCGTTCGGCAGTCGTTTCGGCTTCGGCATATTTCGGCACCAGCTCCAGGTCCATGAACGGCGACTTGCCGGGCTGGTCGAACTGCTTATCCGGATACATCGGGTCGTACCAGTACAACACCTCTTTTTCTGCGGAACCGGACGACATGGTCGAAACCGCATTGCGCTGGGTCCCCAGCCAGTAGGCCGTGCCGGCGACCGCGACCAGTGCGGTCAAGGCGCCCAGGGCGATCACGACGGTCTTCGATGGGCGGTTCATCGCACGGTCTCCGGAATGCGGGCATCGTTGGTGTCGGAGGCAGGCAGCAGATAGGCCAGGTCGGCCCAGGCCTGCCCCCATTCGGCGAGCACGTCGGCGTAGTCGATGCGCAGGTCGATCTCGTTGCGTCGGGCGTCCAGCCAGGCCTGCAGCGGTGCGCCGCCCGAGTACGCCGCCAGCGCCGTGCGCGTGCGGTCGTGGTTGAGTGGCAGCAACTCGTCGCGATAACGCCGGACCTGGCGCGTGAGACCCGCCCAGTCGGCATAGCGCTTGCGCACGTATTCCGCTTGGATGCGCCGGGCGTCGTCGCGGGTGGCACGGACGGCCTCGCGATCCGCTGCGCGGGCGCTGATCCCGCGGTCCTGGCGGTTGCGCGTGAACAACGGTAGTCCGACGCCGATCTCCAGCCAGACCACGTCCGACGCGCCGTCACCGCGTTGCGCGAACCCCGCACCGATGCTCCAGTCCGGGCGCGTTTCCGCCTGCGCCAGCACGACGGCCGCGTCGGCTGCCGCTTCGCGCGCGTCCCATGCGAGCAGCGCGCCGTGGCGATCCAAGCTGGCCAGCAGCCGCGCTTCGGATAAGGGCGGCTCCGAGAAATCCGGTGCCGCCGCCATAGACCGCGCGGGCATTTCGCCCAGCCAGCGCGCCAGCCCCGCGCGTGCCTGCTCGATGCGCGCTGCGGCGTCGTCGAGACGATTCTCCAGCTCGAGCTCAGTGCTGCGCGCGGCTAGCACGTCGCTGGCCGAGCCGCTATCGCCGGACAGCCGCGCCCGCGTTGCACGCACCGCGAGCCCGGCTTCGTCGCGCAGTTCCTGCAGCAAGGCATGCTCGCGCTCGGCGGCCCAAAGCGCCACCCAGGCCTTGGCGGCTGCGCGCTTCACCTCCAGCACGGTGGCGACTGATTCGGCATCGGCGCGGGCCAGCGCCGCCTCGGCCGATTGCCGTCGTGCCGTGCGCTTGGCCCGCGATGGCAGCGCCTGGGTCACGCCGATGCGGCGCATCGTCATCCGGTCTTCGCTGACGGTGAAGGCCTCGGGCCCGCCGATGGGGAAATTCTGCACGCCGAACACGAGCGAGGGATCGGGCAAGGCGTCGGCCCGGGCGAGTTCCTCGGCGGCCGCGACGCGGGACGCCTCGCGCGCAAGCACCAGGGGCGCGTGTTCTGCGGCCGCGCTTACGGCCTGGTCGAGTGACAGTTCCTGGCCGGCGGCGCGGGCCGGCAGCGTGGACAGCGACCCCAATGCGGCGATGATCAGGCTTGGAAACAGCGTAGCCAGGCGCGGGCGGCGTGAGCCGCTCACAGGCATGGGCATGGAATGGATGAACATGAAGGACTCCGGACACACGGACACGAATGCGACCGCCACTGCAGCGCAGGGCGGAGCGTCGGGGTGTGTGGGAGTCCTAGATCAGCAGGCTGCAGTAGCGCAATCGCGGCGGTGGGTCGGAGCGGTCGATGGCGACCCTCTGCGCGCAATCCGGGTGCGGATCAGCTTGCGCGGCAGGCCAAAGCAGCGCGACCGACGCCGGAAGGGCCAGCGGCGGCACCGAAGGCGCCGCATGGTCGAGCACGATCGCCTGGTCCGGCGCGCAATGCTTAGCGCAGAGCGCAGGCGATTCCATGGCCCGCTCCATGCCCATCGCACTGCAATCCTCGACCATCACCACCGGATCGGCCGGCATGGTGGGCAGGGCGCAGGCGTAGGCCGCCATCGCCACCTGCTGGAACAGCAGGCTGAGGACGATGGCGACCACGCGCAGGCGTCGGCGGGATTCTATGCGCACGACCCGATCCTAGCACCCGTGCTCATGGCGCGCTTCGGCTTACTCATCACGCCTGCCTTCCAGATCTTCGATCAGCACCTTCATTTCATCAATCTCCCTGCGTTGCGCCTCGATGATGCTGTCCGCCAGCTCACGCACGCGTGGGTCGGAGATGCGGGCGCGCTCGCTGGTCAGGATGGCGATCGAATGGTGCGGGATCATCGCCTTCATCCAGGACACGTCATCCACCGTCTGTTGGCTCCTCACCAGCCACAGCGCCACGGCGAAGGCGGCGACGCTGCCCAGCAGGATGAAGGCGTTCCGTTTCTTGTCCTCGTACATGCCCAGCATGAAGAGCAGCATCACCACCGCCATCGACGCGCCCATGACCACCGCCATCCAGGCGCGGGTCTGGCTGAAGAACAGGTGGTCCATCGCATAGGTGTTGAGGTACATCAGGCCGAACATCACCAATGTCGACGTGGCGATCATGGCGGCGAACTTGGCGTACTTGGACATCGGCTGGACTCCTTTGGACAATGGGGAATGCAAGATTCCTTGCTGGGGGCGGCGTGAGCCGCGAACACGGGCCGGCGCGCCTGCCCTACGGAGCCGGCGGGCCGTGTCGGGCATAGGCATGCGTGGTGCCATCCACCGACACGACCTCGACGGTGTAAGGCTGCACGGTGCCATCGGGCGATTCCATGCCCGGGGAACCGATCGGCATGCCGGGCAAGGTCAACCCACGCGCGTCGGGGCGTTCCGCAAGCAATCGTTTGATGTCCTCCGCCGGGACATGGCCTTCGACGAAATAGCCGTCGATTTCAGCGGTATGGCAGGAACCTTTGCCGAAAGGCACGCCGAGGCGGGACTTCACCGGCTCGAGGTCGTCTGACTCACGCACCTCCACATGGAAGCCGGCGTCGCGTATGTGCTCCACCCATGCGCCGCAGCAGCCGCAAGTCGGGCTCTTGTGCACCACGACGTGGGGCAACGCAGCATCGCGCGACGCCGGGATCAGCACGCCAGGCGGCGAGCGCATGGCGGTTTCACGGGCGTCCATGCGGGGTGCGGCCTCGGCTCCGGCGGCGGCAGCTACCGCTTCAGAGGACGATCTCGGGGGCTGAGAGCAGGCCGTCACCGCGAAGACCAAGGCGACCATGCCAGCAAACGGAATGGGGCGGGGAGTATTCATGCGTGACTCCTATTTCTTCGGTCGCGAGGACCAGTGGATGTGGACGATGCGCCAGTCGTCCCCGCTGCGCCGCAGCACCATGGTCTCGGTGCTGAGCAGGGTCAGCGCCTTGCCGTCCTTCGTCGCGTGCAGCTCGCTTTCGCTGCCGATCCAGACCGTGTCGCCGTCGCGGCGTGCGGTGCGGCGCAGCAGCTGGCTGTGGGCATTCTTTAGGAAGGCTGCGTCACTGATGGCGTGGTGCGAAAGGTATTCCTGCCGGCTGTGCTCGGCGCCGCCGGATTCCAGGATCAGCACGTCGCTTGCCAGCAGGGTTTCGACGCCCTTCATGTCCCCCGCCTTCAGCACTCGACTGAAGCGGTCGGAGATATCCACCGCATCCCTGGTGTTGGCGGGGACATCAATGACTGGCGCAGCTTGCACGGGTTTGGGCGCGTGGGAATGCGGCGTCGACTTCGATTGCGCCTGCACGGACGTGCTCAATACCAATGCGAGCGCGAAGGCGGGCAGGATTGGATTGAAGATCCTCATGGTCTTGACTCCTGGGTTCAATGCTGGTGGTCGTGGCCGTCGTTGGCTGGCGATGTCGGTTCGCTGGGGTGGCTTTCCACCGTGCCGTCCGCGTGGCGATGGGTGGTCATGCCGGCCTTGGCCGGTCGCGCCGGAGAGTCGTCGTGCGCGAGTGTGCCGGGTGGATGCGGGTGGTTGTCCGATGTGGATGCCGGCATGTCGCCGTGGTCCTTGCCCTGCCCCGCCGCGTGGTGGTCCTCGGCGACGCCCGGGCCGTGGGCATGCGGCTTGGTTTCTCCCCCGCCGTGTTCGTGGCCGCCGCTGCTTTCGACCAGCGCCTGGTATTGGGCGGGCGTCATACCGGGCAGCGCCTGCAGGAAGGCCGCCATGTTCCAGATGTAGACGTCATCCATGCTCCTGCCCCAGGCCGGCATGCCAGTCGCCTTGATGCCGTGCTTGATCACCCAGAAGGCTTCCGCGGCATCCACCCGCTCGCGTGTCAGGTTGGGCGGCGCCGGGTACAGGCCCTGGCTCAGTTCGGTATCGCCCATGCCCGGCGCGAGGTGGCAGCCCATGCACATGGCGTTGTAGTTGCCGGCCCCCTGGCGGATGCGCCCTTCGTCCTGCAGGTCGACGGGAACTTCCAGTTTGCCCGCACGCGCGGCGATCGAACGCTGGCGCATCTTCTCCATGACGGCATAGGTCGCCGGCAGGTGGGGATCGTCGGCGCCGACGTTGTACGCCCCCGACCAGACGAATCCGGCGACGGCCACCAGGCCCACTCCCAGCAAGAGCACGATGGCAAGCATCGTCGTCTTGATTGAGTCACGCATGTCGATCTCCCGTCAGAACCAGATCCGCAGGCCCGCCACGAAGCGGGTTTCGTCGATGTCTTCCCCGTCCAGTCGCCGGTAACGCGCGGTCTTGCCGAAAGCGCGCTCGCGGACGAGGCCGATGTAGGGGGCGAACTCACGGCGCAGGTGGTAGCGCAACCGCAGGCCCGCCTCGACCGTGCCCAGGCCCGAACCAATGCCGCGCGCCGGATCGTCCTTGCCGTGGAACTCCACTTCCACCAGCGGCTGCAGGATCAGTCGGTTGGTCAGCAACAGTTCGTACTCGACCTCGAACCTGGCCGCGGTCTGGCCGCGTTCGCCGACGTACGCAGTGGCCTCGACCTCGAATTTCTGCGGTGCCAGGCCCATCACGCCGATCGCCGCGTAACTCTGTGCGTCGGCCGGCCTGAAATCGTGGCGCCCGCCCGCGACCAGGTCCCACCAGCGCGAGATGCTGCGACCGTAGAGAACCTCCAGTTCGGCGGCTTCCGTATGCCCTCCCACGCGCTCGCCCTCGCTGCGCAGCCAGAGCCGGTTCAAGTCTGTGCCGATCCAGGCCTGGGCTTCCCAGGCCAGGCCGGTGCCCTCGTCCGCATCCCAGGCTTCGAGCCGGTCCAGCAGCCAGTAGGAATGCACGGCGGTGTCATGCACGGCGTGCCCGGCGACATCGGGGAAGGCCGCGCGGCGGTCGGCATCCGTGACGACCGGGATCGGCTCGCGTGGCGAGGCAAGCGCGCCGGCCATCCCACCGTGGTCCATGCCGGAATGATCCATGCCGGAGTGGCCCATCGCGGAATGGTCCAGGGGCACATGGTCCATTGCATCGTGGTCCACTGCGGATTCCTCCGGGGGGTCCTCTGCCATTTGCGCATGGTCCATGCCGGAATGATCCATGTGCGCCCCCTGCTCCCCGGGACCGTGTGCATCCACGACTGCCTGGGATGCGGATGGCTGCGGCGGGTTTGGCGCCTCGTGTCCCATCGCCGCGTGGTCGACCGCCTGCGCACCAGCCGTGGGAGGCGCCTTCGCGGGCGTCGCCGCCTTGGGCTTGGCTTTGGGCACTGGCGTTGTCTGGGCCGGCTTCGCTGGTTGGGTGGGCTTTACCGGCTTGGGCATGGCGTGCCCCGCGTGTTGTGCCGCGACCGGCGACGCCACGAGCGCCAGCGCGATCACGCTGGCCAGGGCCGCGGGATGCAGCTGGATCTTCCTGGCGTGGTTCATGCGCGTTCCTCCACGCGGACTTCCCGGAACATGCCGGCTTCCATGTGGTACAGCATGTGGCAGTGGTAGGCCCAGCGACCCAGCGCGTCGGCACGCACGCGGTAGCTGCGCTTGGTGCCCGGCGGCATGTCCACGGTGTGCTTGCGGACCATGAACGCGCCCTGCTCGTCCTCGAGGTCGCTCCACAGGCCGTGCAGGTGGATCGGATGCGACATCATCGTGTCGTTGACCAGGACGATGCGCAGTCGCTCGCCGTAGTTGAGGCGCAACGGCTCGGCGTCCGAGAACTTGATCCCGTCGAACGACCAGGCGAATTTTTCCATGTGTCCCGTCAGGTGCAGTTCGACGGTGCGCCCGGGCTCGCGGCCATCTGGATCGGCGAAGGTGCTCCTCAGGTCGGCGTAGGCCAGCACCTTGCGGCCGTTGCCGCGCAGGCCGATGCCGGGGTCGTCAAGCTTCGCCGTCGGCGACATGGTCTGCATGTCCACCAGTGGATTGCCGGCTTCGCTGGCCGGGTGCGACTGCATACCCCCGGCGCCGTGGTCCATGCCGGCCATCGATGCACCCGGCATCGCCGGCATGTCGTGGCCCGCGTGCGCCATGCCCGGCATGTCATGGCCCTCGTGGTTCGCACCGGGCTTCGCCTGCCCGCTGCCGTTGACCGACATCCCGCCCATGTCGTGGTCCATGCCGCCATGCCCCATGCCGCCGTGACCCATGTCTGCCATGGTCAGGATCGGGCGCGGGTCCAGGTCAGGCACCGGCGCGCGCAATCCCTCGCGCACCGCGAGCGTGCCGCTGACGTGGCCGGTGCGGCCCGTGTCCTGCGCGAAGATGGTGTAGGCGTCCTGGCCGCTGGGCTCGACGACGACGTCGTAGGTCTCGGCGACGCCGATGCGGAACTCGTCGATGCTGACCGGATGCACGTATTGCCCATCGGCCGCGACCACCGTCATCTTCAAACCGGGGATACGGACGTCGAAATAGGTCATCGCCGAGCCGTTGATGAAGCGCAGCCGGACCTTTTCGCCGCTGCGGAACAGCCCCGTCCAGTTGCCCAGTGCGGTCGTGCCGTTCATCAGGTAGGTGTAGGTATTGGCGTTGACGTCGGACAGGTCGGTCGGCGTCATCCGCATCTCGCCCCACATCAAACGGTCCTGAACGGTCTCGCGCAGGCCGTCGTCGCTCACATCGCGCAGGAAGTCCCCCACCGTCCGCTTGGCGTAATTGTCGTAATCCGACATCTTCTTCAGGCGCGCGAACAGGTCGGTCGGATCGAGGTCGGTCCAGTCGGTCAGCAACACGACGTAGTCGCGGTCGAAGGCGAAGGGTTCCGGTTCGATCGGATCGATCACCAGCGCGCCGTACAGGCCGGCCTGTTCCTGGAAAGCGGAATGGCTGTGGTACCAGTAGGTGCCGCCCTGCTTCACGTCGAAGCGGTACTGGTAGGCCTCCCCGCGGTGGATGCCGTCGAAGCTCAGGCCGGGCACCCCGTCCATGTCGGCCGGCAACAGGATGCCGTGCCAGTGGATCGACGTCTGGTGGCCATGAATGGAACCTGCGGGCAATGCATTGGACACGCGCAGGTTCACCGTCGTGCCCTCGCGCCAGCGCAGGATCGGCGCCGGGATCGTCCCGTTGACGGTGATGGCCGGCCGCGTACGGCCGGTGAAGTTGGCCGGGGTCTCGCCGATGACGAGGTCGAAGTCGGTACCCGACAGGACGTTGCCGTTGCCAAGCGATGGCTGGGGCTGCGCGAAGCCGCGCTGCGGCCAGAGGCCGAGGCCGGCGATCGCGCCGCCTGCGGCCAGGCCCTGGACGAAACGGCGCCGGGACGGTTGCAGCGGTGCGCCGGGCACACGGCCGAACGAATGGGATGACATGGGGAACTCCTGGATGGGATCAGCGTCGATTGCGCGTGCGCAGGAAGGCGCACGGTGCCTGGGCAGGCGTGGGCCGGAAGCCCTGCGCAGCGCAGGTCGAAGGGCGCCTGCAGGCGCCGGGGACGCTTAGCCGATGGGAGGTCGGATCAGGTGTGGCAGGACCGGTGCCGGGTGCGCGGAAACCAGTGGTCGTACGGCACTGCCAACGATCGCCGCGAACGGGGCGCGGGCCGGCATCTCCACGACGGCCACCGCACCGTGCACGCAGGCGCAGCGGCAGCTGCCCGCGTCGCAACAGTCCGAACCGGCGAGGTCGCGCGGATGCTCGCCGCCACGCGCCGAAAGGTCGTCGCCGCCGGCGAACATCGAATGATGGACAGCCGGCATCGACCGAACTGGCGCCTGGGCACTCCCCCCGTCGTGGCAGGCAGGCTGCGTCTCCAGTTGCGCGGAGTCACCGGCCGTGGCGCCCATTCCAGCGTGCACGAACGCGAACGCGTTGCCGGGCCCGTTCAGGACGAGGCCGACCAGGAGCAACAAATGCAGGAGGATTGCGGGAGGGCGCATGCCCCTGAAATGGTACATCAGGCCCGTTACCACATGGTCAATCCGGTGGACCCCGTCGATCGGGACGGATGCGGGAGCCAGCCGCCCCGCTCATCTGGGCGTGCCACGCTTGCAGGATGCGGGTTCGGTCGTTAGAATTTCGCGCTTTCCGGCCGTGGGGCCATAGCTCAGCTGGGAGAGCGCCTGCATGGCATGCAGGAGGTCGGCGGTTCGATCCCGCCTGGCTCCACCAGATTCCGGTCCTTGTTCGGGCGGGAATCGCAAGTTCGGCGTCACTTCATCACCTGTCCCCATCGTCTAGAGGCCTAGGACACTGCCCTTTCACGGCGGCAACAGGGGTTCGAATCCCCTTGGGGACGCCATGCACCATACGCCCGCGCAAGCGGGCGTTTTTCTTTCAGTCGATCGAAAACGCAAGCCGAGCGACACGGAGGCATGGAATGGAGGCAATAAAAAGCCCGCGCGCGGCGGGCTTTTCGATGAACGGTCCGGATTTCGCCTAGAAGCCCGTGGTGGGGGTCGGCGCGGCCAGGCTGGAGTCGCGATTGGCGATCTCGGTCCAGCTGACCTCGGTTCCCTTGCGATGGCCCTTTTCGACGAGCTTCAGGCCGTCGGGATCGATGGTCAGGGTGTAAGCCTTGTCGCCGATCTGGATTTCGCGCTTGAGTGCCTTGTCGAGCTTGGTGGTCATGGATTCACCTTTGTCTGCGGCTGGGATTTCCCCCCGATCCTAGCATTGGCGCGGCCTCCAGCCCACTAAGGGTCTTCTCCGAGCTGCCCTCCCCGGGACCTGCCGCTTCCGGCCAGGGAGGGCTCTCGGGAGCCGCGTCGATGGGCAGCAGAGTCGCCACGCCGTGCCCCCGTTCAGCCAGGAACTGGAGCCACTTGCCCAGGAACGTGTTCATCCGCATCCGATGGTCCAGCACCTCGGCCGGCGGTGGGTACATTCCGATGACGTCCTGCCAGCGCCTGCCCACGTAGCAGTGGGTGGCTTCCAACTGGCCGGCGTCGCGGTAGAGCCGCAGGAAGGCCGACGGATCCGGTTCCCCGGTCTGGGGATCGCGCACGTCGTACGTCAGCCGGATCTCGGCCGTGTAGGGGTGCTGCGCGAGCACCTGCAAGTGGACGTCGAGGTTGTCGCCGATGCTCGACACGTAAAGCCCCGGCTGCAATAGACCCGGCGCGAACAGGCGAGCCAGCCGCGCATGGTTCTCCGCGTACAACCCCATCAGCCAGCCGAAGCGGCTTAGCTTGGGGAGTCGTAACGCATTGCGTGCGGAGACCTTTTGCATGCGTTGATGCTACACGCTGCAAACCGGGTGCGGCAGCATTGACGGATCGCGGAATCGCGCCTAGATTGCAGGTTCCCCGTTCGCAACGGCACCGCCCCACGCCAGGTACCGGCAGGACTGCCAAGCCGCATGCGGCGCGGAACGGATATCCCGAAAGGCCCGCCGCAGGCGGGCCTTTCCGCATCAGAACATGTCGCGATGGATATCCAGGGTAGTCATCACCTTGCTGGCGATCTCCTCGATCGAGGTGTGCGTGGTACTCAGCACCGGGATGCGCTCGGCCCGGAACAGCGACTCCGCGGCCGCCACTTCGCGCTTGCAGGTCTCGAGCTTGGCGTAGCGCGAATCCGGGCGCCGCTCCTGGCGGATCTGGTGCAGTCGCACCGGGTCGATGGTCAGCGCGAACAGCTTGGCTCGGTGCGCCCGCAGCCGCTCGGGCAGGCGGTCGTGCTCCAGGTCCTCCTCGGTCAAGGGGTAGTTGGCGGCCCTGACCCCGTAGTGCAGCGCCAGGTAGACGCAGGTCGGAGTCTTGCCGGCACGCGAGACGGCGACCAGGATGACGTCGGCCTCGTCGTAATTGATCGAAATGCCGTCGTCGTGGGTCAGTGCGTAGTTCATGGCGTTGATCCGACGGTGGTAGGTGTCGAAATCTGCCATTCCGTGGGCTTGCCCGACGCGGGACTCGCGCTGCTGACCGAGCTCCGCCTCGAGCGGCGCGATGAAGGGTTCGAAGACGTCGAGGATCAGGGCACCGCTTTCCGCCAGCAGCCCCTTGAGCTCCGGGTCGACGCAGGTGTTGATGACGATCGGCCTCACGCCATGGGCGACGCCCGAGGCTCGGATCTCGGCGGCAGCCGCGCGCGCCCGGTCGGGCGAATCGACGAATGGCAGGCGATCGGTGGCGAAATCGGTCCCGGTAAACTGGGTCAGCAAGCTGTGGCCGATGGTTTCAGCGGTGATGCCGGTGCCGTCGGAAACATAGAAGATCGGCCGGGACTGGGCCATGGGGATCGGGTTCCATAGGAAGGGGGCAACGCGGCACGCGCCCGGGATTGCTAAAATAGCCAACTTCGGCCGGCGACGCCTGCCCTGCCCGGCCGACCACCCCCCGATTTCCTGCTTTCGTTCCCGGAGTGCCCGTCTTGAGCGCGAACATCCTGTGGCTGCACGACCTGCGTTTGGCCGACCTTGCCCAGGTCGGCGGCAAGAATTCCTCGCTGGGCGAGATGATCGGCAACCTCGCCAAGCTGGGGGTCTCGGTGCCCGGGGGGTTCGCGACCACCGCCGACGCCTTCAAGGCGTTCGTGGCGCACAACGATCTGGAACAGCGCATCTTCGATCGCCTTGCCGCGCTCGATGTCGAGGACGTCGCAGCCCTGACCGAGGCCGGCGCCGAGATCCGCGGCTGGGTCATCGATGCGCCGCTGCAGCCGGAGCTCGACGCCGACATCCGCACTGCCTACACCCGCCTCTGCGAGGAGAATGCAGGCGCAGGTAGCGGTGAGGTCGCGGTGGCCGTGCGTTCGTCGGCGACCGCGGAGGACCTGCCGGATGCGTCCTTCGCCGGCCAGCAGGAAACTTTCCTCAACGTCACCGGCGCCGACGACGTGGTGGTGAAGGTCAAGGAGGTCTTCGCCAGCCTCTACAACGACCGCGCCATCGCGTACCGCGTCCACCAGGGCTTCAAGCACGAGGACGTTTTCCTGTCCGCGGGCGTGCAGTTGATGGTGCGTTCGGATTGCGGCGCGTCCGGGGTGCTGTTTACCCTGGACACGGAATCCGGGTTCCGCGACGTGGTGTTCATCACCTCGAGCTTCGGCTTGGGCGAGAACGTGGTCCAGGGCGCCGTGAACCCGGACGAGTTCTACGTCTACAAGCCGACCCTGCTGCAGGGAAAGCCGGCGATCCTGCGCCGGTCGCTCGGCGCGAAGCAGATCCGGATGGTGTATTCCGACGTCCCCGGTGAGCGCGTGCGCAACGAGGACACGCCTGCCGATCTGTGCAGGACATTCTCCCTGTCCGACGACGACGTGCATGAACTGGCGCGCCAGGCTCTGGTCATCGAGCGCCATTACGACCGGCCGATGGACATCGAGTGGGCCAAGGACGGGGTCAGCGGCAAGCTGTTCATCGTGCAGGCGCGGCCGGAAACGGTGAAGTCGCGCACCAAGGCCACGCAGATCGAGCGTTTCCACCTGCAGCAGCGGGGCGAAGTCATCGCCGAAGGGCGTGCCATTGGCCAGAAGATCGGCAGCGGCGTGGCCCGGGTGGTGCGTTCCCTCGCCGACATGGCCAAGGTCGAAGCCGGCGACGTGCTGGTCGCCGACATGACCGACCCCGACTGGGAACCGGTGATGAAGCGTGCCGCGGCGATCGTGACCAATCGCGGTGGCCGCACGTGCCACGCGGCGATCATCGCCCGGGAACTGGGCGTGCCCGCGGTCGTCGGCACCGGTAACGCGCTCGACCTGATCGAAAACGGCAGTACGGTCACCGTCAGCTGCGCCGAGGGCGACACCGGTTTCATCTACGGCGGAGCCTTGCCCTTCGAGCGCATCGCCACGGACCTTGCGGCAATGCCGGAGGCGCCGCTGAAGATCATGATGAACGTCGCCAACCCGGAGCGCGCTTTCGATTTCGGCCAACTGCCCAACGCGGGCATCGGGCTCGCGCGCCTGGAAATGATCATCGCCGCGCACATCGGCGTGCATCCCAAGGCGTTGCTCGAGTACGAGCAGCAGGACGCGGACACGAAGCAGAGGATCGACGAGCGCATCGCCGGGTACTCCGATCCGGTCGGCTTCTACGTGGACCGGCTTGCCGAAGGCATCGCCACCCTGACCGCCTCGGTCGCGCCCAATCCCGTCATCGTCCGCCTTTCGGACTTCAAGTCGAACGAGTACGCGAACCTCATCGGGGGCAGCCGCTACGAGCCGCACGAGGAAAACCCGATGATCGGTTTCCGTGGCGCCAGCCGCTACGTCGATCCGTCGTTCGCCGATGCGTTCGCGCTGGAATGCCGCGCGGTGCGCAAGGTGCGCAACGAGATGGGGCTGGACAACCTGTGGGTGATGATCCCGTTCGTCCGCACCCTCGACGAGGGCCGGAAGGTGGTCGAGGTGCTGAAGGCCAATGGCCTGGAACAAGGCAAGGACGGCCTGAAGATCATCATGATGTGCGAGCTGCCGTCGAATGCCTTGCTCGCCGACGAGTTCCTGGACATCTTCGACGGTTTCTCGATCGGCTCCAACGACCTGACCCAGCTCACGTTGGGGCTCGACCGGGATTCCAGCATCGTCGCGCACCTCTTCGACGAGCGCGACCCGGCGGTGAAGAAGTTGCTGTCGATGGCGATCAAGGCAGCGCGGGCCAAGGGCAAGTACGTCGGCATCTGCGGGCAAGGCCCCAGCGACCATCCCGACCTCGCCGAATGGCTGATGCAGCAAGGCATCGAATCGGTGTCGCTCAACCCCGACACGGTGGTCGACACGTGGTTGAAGCTGGCGAAGTCGAAGGCGAAGTCGGACGGATGACGCTTCGCTAACGGAAACGTCGCTACGCTGGGCACCCTGCTTGACGCCCCGCGATGCGGGGCGTCGCACTTGCGGATGACGGGAGGGATGTTGATGGACTGGCTAGCGAACCTCGACGGCGAGTGGAAGGCGATCGCGGTTTCCTACGGCCTGAAATTCCTCGGCGGGTTGCTGATCTTCCTGATCGGCCTGCGGATCGCGAAATGGATCGCCGGGCTGGCGGAGAAGTCCCTGGCGCGTGCCGAAGTCGAGCCGACCGCCGTCATGTTCCTGCGCAAGGTCGCGTACGTCATCCTGCTGGTCGTCCTGGTGCTCGCCGTGCTCCAAGTCTTCGGCGTGCCGATGACGTCCATGATCGCGGTACTCGGGGCCGCGGGCCTGGCCATCGGCCTGGCTTTGAAGGATTCCCTGTCCAACATCGCTTCCGGCGTGATGCTCGTCAGCCTGAAGCCGTTCAAGGTCGGCGACGTCGTCAACATCGCCGGCGAGACCGGGAAGGTCGAGTCGGTGAGCATCTTCCAGACCAAGATCCGGCACCCCGACAACAAGCTGATCATCCTTCCCAACAGCCTGATCACGACCGATTCGATCATCAACCTCACCCCGGACACGATGCGCCGGATCGAGCTGGTGATCGGCATCGGCTACGAAGACGACATCGACCTGGCGCGAGAAACCCTGATGGAAGTCGTCTCCGCGGATCCGCGGGTGCTCGCCGACCCTCCCGCCGACGTGCTCGTGTACGCACTCGGGGACAGCAGCGTCAACCTGGGCCTGCGTTGCCACGTCGCGAATGCGGACTACTTCAATGCCAAGTGCGACCTGACCGAGAACAGCAAGAAGGCCCTGGACCGCAAGGGCGTCAGCATCCCCTACCCGCAGCGCGACGTGCACCTGCACCACCATGCCGCTGCCACGGACGCCGACCCGCCGGGTGCGGCTCGCAGCCTGCCGTCGCCTGAATCCTAGGCGGGGATACGCCTGTCCGCGCTGGCGTCAGCCAGCGTCCGGCTTGACGGCGAACATCCCCATGGCCTCGCGGTAGTGGCGCAATTCGTCGATCGAGTCGCGCACGTCGCTGAGCGCCGTGTGCGCCGATTCCTTGCAAACGCCGGCAAGCACCTCCGGTGCCCACCGCCGCGCCAACTCCTTGAGCGTGCTCACGTCGAGGTTCCGGTAGTGGAAGTACTGCTCCAGCGCCGGCATCCGGCGATGCAGGAACCGCCGGTCCTGGCAGATCGAATTGCCGCACATCGGCGACTGCTTCTCGCCGACCCATTCGCGCAGGAAGGCCAGCGTGCGCGCCTCGGCCTCCGCCATCGGCACGCCCTCCTCCAGCACCCGCCGCCACAGCCCGGAATTCCGGTGCTGGTTGCGGTTCCAGTCGTCCATGGCCTCGAGCACCGGGACCGGATGCGCGATCGCGAGCTCCGGACCCTCGGCGAGCACGTTCAACTCCGAATCGGTCACCACCGTGGCGATCTCAATGATGGAGTCCTGGTCGGTATCGAGCCCGGTCATCTCCAGGTCGATCCAGATCAGTCGTCCTGCCTCGTGCTCGGTTCGCCTGGCCATGCGCTCGCTGTCGTGTCGAAGACGGCGCATCATAGCGCAGCACCCGACACGAACCGCGGACGATCGCATGCCACTCAATGCCACCCTGAGCCATTACGCCATCCTGACCGCCATGCTGGCGCCGGCGTTCTTCCTGACCGCCACCGCTTCGCTGCTCATGTCGGCGAACTCGCGCCTGGCGCGCGTCATCGACCGGGCCCGCGTGTTGCTCAAGGCGCTCGCCGAGACCGAGGACCCCGGGGAAATCGCGCTGATCGAGGGGCGGGTCGCCCTGCAGCGCCGACGCAGCATGATCATCCTGCGCGGCGGGCAGCTGCTCTACGTGGCCATCAGTTTCTTCGTCGCCACCAGCCTCATGGTCGCTGCCGACGCCCTGCTCGGCTACCGGTTCGCCGGCCTGCCCATCGTGCTCGCGGTGCTGGGCGTGCTGGCGATGTTCGCCGCGAGCATCCTGCTGGCGCGTGAGTCCTCGCTGGCGGTGCGCGCGGTGAACGACGAGATGGACGAGGCCCACCGGCGCGCGAGGCACACGCCCGGGCGGACGTGAGCCAGTCGGCTAGGGTGCGGTCCTGCCGCGCTTGCGCCTGAAGTACTGCCGCAGACGGGTCCCTGCCTCCTCGGCCAGGACACCGGCAGCCACCTGGACACGATGGTTGTGGCGTGGATCGGCCAACAGGTCGAAGACGCTGCCGGCAGCCCCGGTCTTCGGATCGCTGGCTCCGTAGACCAAGCGCCCGATCCGGGCATGCACCATCGCCATGGCGCACATGGCGCAGGGCTCCAGCGTGACGTAAAGCGTGCAATCAAGGAGGCGATGGTTTCCCAACGCCCTGCCCGCCGCGCGCATCGCCACGATCTCGGCGTGCGCACTGGGGTCCCGCTCGGCGATGTTGCGGTTCCACCCTTCGCCGACGACCAACCCGGCCGCATCCACGACGACCGCCCCGACCGGCACCTCGTCGTCCTCCCGCTCGGCGCGTTCGGCCAAGGCCAGGGCGTGGCGCATCCAACGCAAATCCTCTGCGGTTCCAGTCGACTCGGGATAGTTCACTTCCATGGCCGTCGCGCGCCTGGCCCAGCCGGCATCGGTACCGGATCTGCGCGACCGGGCCGGGGAACCCTTGCCTCGATGCCCGTCATGCCGAGTCGCGTCCGCCACGAAAGGGGATCACGCGGGTCACTCCCACTCGATCGTCGCCGGCGGCTTGCCGCTGATGTCATACACGACACGAGAAATGCCTCGCAACTCATTGATTATTCGGTTGGAGACTCGTCCGAGGAAATCGTACGGCAGGTGTGCCCAGTGGGCCGTCATGAAGTCGATGGTTTCGACTGCACGCAGCGCGATCACCCATTCGTAGGCGCGGGCGTCGCCGACCACGCCCACGGACTTGACCGGCAGGAACACGGCGAAGGCCTGGCTGGTCTTTTCGTAGAGTCCGGCGCTGCGCAACTCCTCGATGAAGATCGCATCGGCCCGGGCAAGCAGCTCCGCGTACTCCGGCTTGACCTCACCCAGGATGCGCACGCCCAGTCCAGGGCCGGGGAACGGATGCCGGTAGACCATCTCGCGCGGCAGGCCCAGCTCCACGCCCAGGCGCCGCACCTCGTCCTTGAACAACTCGCGCAAGGGCTCGACCAGCCCAAGCTTCATCGTCTCCGGCAGCCCGCCGACGTTGTGGTGGCTCTTGATGACATGGGCCTTGCCGGTCTTGCTCCCGGCGGACTCGACCACGTCCGGGTAGATCGTGCCCTGCGCCAGCCACTTGGCGTTGGTCAACCGGCCGGATTCCTCGTCGAAGATCTCGATGAACAGGTTGCCGATGATCTTGCGCTTGGCCTCGGGGTCTCCGACGCCTTCGAGCGCCTTGAAGAAACGGTCGCGAGCGTCGACGCGAATGACCTTGATGCCCAGGCCATGCGAATCGGACGCGTCGGCGAAGGTCGCCATCACCTGGTCGCCCTCCTGCCAGCGCAGCAGTCCGGTGTCGACGAACACGCAGGTGAGCTGGTCGCCGATGGCCTTGTGCAGCAACGCGGCGACCACGGAGGAATCCACGCCGCCGGACAGCCCAAGCAGCACTTCATCGTCGCCGACCTGCTCGCGCACGCGCGCGACCTGGTCGTCGATGATGTTGGCGGCGGTCCACAGGGTTTCGCAGCCGCAGATGTCGACCACGAAGCGCTGCAGGATCGCCAGCCCCGACCTGGTGTGCGTGACCTCCGGGTGGAACTGCACGCCGTACCAGCGCTTGTCGTCGTTCGCAAAGGCTGCGACCGGCACGCGGGCGGTGGTGGCGGTGACGACGAAGTCCGTCGGCGCACGCGAGACGTGGTCGCCATGGCTCATCCAGACGTCGAGCCGGGGCGGGCCGTCGTCGTGGTCCGTCATGCCGTGCAGGAGGCTGTCCTCGGCGACCACGGCGACTTCGGCATGGCCGTACTCCCGCGCGTCGGCCGATTCCGTCTCCCCACCGAGCTGCTTGGCCATGGTCTGCATGCCGTAGCAGATCCCGAGGATCGGCAGGCCGCTGTCGAACGCCTCCTGCGGCGCGCTTGGCGCGCCATGCAGCGTGGTCGACTCAGGGCCGCCCGACAGGATGATGCCTTTCGCCCCGAACTTCACGATCTCGGCCGGATCGTGGTCCCAGGCCCAGATCTCGCAATAGACCCCGATCTCGCGGATGCGGCGAGCGATCAGCTGCGTGTACTGCGCGCCGAAGTCGAGGATCAGGATCTTGTCGCTATGGAGGTCCATGGAAGGCCGTTGTCGGTGAGGCGGAAATTGCTTTCTTGGAGGCCGAGGACGATGCCGTGCAGGGAACCCGTGGCTTCATGCGGATCGGCACCATCGGCAATCCCGGCCTCGGCGCGCGAGCTGCATCGAACCCCATTGCGCCAGCGTCAGCTGGCCCGGTAGTTGGGCGGCTCCTTGGTGATCTGCACGTCGTGCACGTGGCTCTCGTGCTGGCCGGCGCCGGTGATGCGGACGAAGGACGGCCGTTTGCGCATGTCCTCGACCGTCGCGCAGCCGACGTAACCCATGGTCGCGCGCAAGCCGCCGGCCAGCTGATGGACCACGCCGCTGAGCGGGCCACGGTACGGAACACGCCCTTCGATGCCTTCGGGCACCAGCTTGTCGGTCTCCGAGGCGTCCTGGAAATAACGGTCCTTGCTGCCCTTCTCCATCGCGCCCAGGCTGCCCATGCCGCGGTAGCTCTTGTAGCTGCGGCCCTGGAACAGTTCCGTCTCGCCCGGCGACTCCTCGGTGCCGGCGAACAAGCCGCCGATCATGACCGTCGAGGCTCCGGCCGCCAGCGCCTTGCCGATGTCGCCGGAATAGCGCACGCCACCATCGGCGATCAGCGGGATCCGGTCTTCCAATGCTTCCGCGACCATGTCGATCGCGGTGACCTGCGGCACGCCCACGCCGGCGACCACGCGCGTGGTGCAGATCGAACCCGGCCCGACGCCCACCTTGACCGCGTCCGCACCGGCGTCTTCCAGTGCCAGCGCGGCGTCACCGGTGACGATGTTGCCGCCGACCACCTGCAGTTCCGGGAACCGCTGCTTGGCCCAGCGCACGCGGTCGAGCACGCCCTGCGCGTGCCCGTGGGCGGTGTCGACGATGATCACGTCGACGCCGGCCTCGACCAGCGCCTCGATGCGCTGCTCGGTATCGCCACCCACGCCAACCGCCGCGCCGACCAGCAGGCGTTCGGCAGAGTCCTTGGCCGAGTTGGGGTTGTCGCTGGCCTTCTGGATGTCCTTGACCGTGATCAGGCCGCGCAACGCGAATTCGTCGTTGACCACCAGCACCTTCTCGATGCGGTGCTTGTGCAGCAGTTGCAGGACCTCGTCGTGCGAGGCGCCCTCGCGCACCGTCACCAGCCGGTCCTTCTTGGTCATGATGTGGCGGACCGGATCGTCGAGCTTCTTCTCGAAACGCATGTCACGGCCGGTGACGATGCCGACGAGCTGGCCGCCGTCGACGACGGGGACGCCGGAGATGTTGCGTGCGCGGGTCAGCTTGAGCACTTCGCCGATGGTCGTTTCCGGGCCCACGGTGAAGGGCGACTTGATCACGCCGGCCTCGAAGGTCTTGACCTTGGCGACCTCTTCGGCCTGGCGCTCGGGCGACAGGTTCTTGTGCAGGATGCCGATGCCGCCCAGCTGGGCCATGGCCACTGCCAGGCGGGCCTCGGTGACGGTATCCATGGCCGCGGACACGATCGGCAGGTTCAGGCGTAACCCACGGGTCAGCCGGGTGGCGAGCGAGACGTCCTTGGGCAGCACGCGCGAGTGCGCGGGGACGAGGGAAACATCGTCGTAGGTGAGCGCTTCAGCCTGGATGCGCAGCATGGGCGGGCCGGTTGGGATGAAGCGCGCCATTATACCGCCATGCCTTGCCCGGGCATGGCGGCCCCGGCTATCTCCGGACGTGCGAGTGGCTGCTGTGGCACCGGACCTGCCCGCGGGCCGGACGGGTCTGCCGGGTGCGATGCGTGAGGCCCGCAGGCTTCGGCTCCCCCGCCGCCCCGCAACTTCCTCAGCCGCGGCTCTCGGCGGCCTCGAAGGTGTTCTGCATCAGGGTTGCCACGGTCATCGGCCCCACGCCGCCCGGGACCGGCGTGATCCAGCTGGCGCGCCGCATTGCCGCCTCGAACCCGACGTCCCCGACCAGTCGCCCGTCATCCAGGCGATTGATACCCACGTCGATGACCACGGCGCCCGGCTTGACCCACTCGCCGGGTACGACGCCCGGACGTCCGACGGCCACCACGAGGATGTCCGCCTCCCCGACATGCCGTTTCAGTACCGCGGGTGGCGTGAACTTGTGGCAGCTGGTCACCGTGCACCCGGCAATGAGGAGCTCAAGCGCCATTGGCCGCCCGACATGGTTCGACACCCCGACGATCGTGGCGCTCTGCCCGCGCACCGGGCGATCCGTCCACGCCAGGAGGGTGGTGATGCCGCGCGGGGTGCAGGGGCGCAGTCCGAACTGCCTGAGCGCGAGATGGCCGACGTTCTCGGGGTGGAAGCCATCGACGTCCTTGTCCGGATCGATGCGATGGATCAGCCGGGTCGCATCGGGGATCCCCGGCAAGGGCAATTGCACCAGGATTCCGTGCACGGCGGGATCGGCGTTGAGCCTGTCGATCAGCGCCAGCAATTCGGTTTCTGTCGTGCCTTCGGGCAGGTCGAAGTCCAGGGCCCGTATGCCGACTTTCTCCGCCGCGCGGCGCTTGTTGCGCACGTAGGACTGCGACGCGGGGTCGCCGCCGACCAGCACCACCGCCAGCCCGGGTCGCGAGCCGCCCCCGGCGACCCGAGCATCGACGCGGGCTTTCAGCGTGTCGAGCAGGCTGTCGGCGATCCGGCGGCCGTCGAGGATGCGGGCCTGGTGGGGCGTTTCGGTCATGCGTGCTGGCGCTGCGTGCGGCGAGGGGGGCATTATCGCCCATCCCCGACAGCGACCTACGCCATGGATGCCCAGACCACCACCGAACTGGAGGCCGCGACCTTCCGTCGCCTGCGCGAACATCTGATGCAGGCACGCCCCGACGTGCAGAACATCGACCTGATGATCATCGCGGGCTTCTGCCGAAACTGCCTGGCGGACTGGTACCGCGAGGCTGCGGAATGCCGGGGAATCCGAATGGACAAGGACCAGGCCCGCGAAGCGGTCTACGGTGAACCGTTCGCGCAGTGGAAAGCGCGACACCAGGCGCCGGCCACGCCGGAACAGGTCGCGGCGTTCGAGGCGGCGCAGCATCGCCATCGACAGGATCGATGATGCCGAAACTGCTGTGGCTGCCGTTGGCGTTTCTGGTGGCCTATGCCGCGGTCTGCGCCCTGCTCTTCTTCCGACAGCAGCAACTCATCTATTTCCCGGCCTCGACCCGCGTCCCTCCCGGGCAGACCGACTTCGCCCTGCCCCGGGGCGACGTGGTGCTGCGCGGCTGGGTGGTGCGCCCGGGGCAAGCGCGGGCGATCGTCTATTTCGGCGGCAACGGCGAGAGCGTGCAGCACAACCGAGCGCTGTTCGAACGATGGCTACCGGGGCACACCGTGTACCTGGTCGCCTACCGTGGCTACGGCGCCAGCGACGGCATGCCCTCGCATCAGGCATTGCGAGGCGATGCGCTGCCGCTGTTCGACCACGTGCAAGCCAGGCATCAAAGACATCCTGTTTCATTGGTAGGCCGCAGCCTGGGCGGCGCTATCGCCAGCCACGTGGCCTCGCAACGGCGCATCGGAGGACTCGTGCTGGTGACGCCGTTCGACAGCCTGGCCGCGGTAGCCCAAAGCCACTACCCGTGGCTGCCGGTACGATGGTTGCTGCGCGAACGCCACGAGCCGATCCGCGACCTGGCCGTTTACCACGGTCCGCTTCTGATCGTGCGCGCCGGTAAAGACGAAATCGTCCCCCCCGCGCATACCGACCGGCTGATCGAGGCATTGCCGCAGCAGCCGCAGGTGATCGCCATACCGGAGGCCACCCACAATGCGCTGGACGAGGTCGCGTTTGGTGCCGCTCTCGCCGACTTCTTCACGAGCGGTGCCCAGCGAGCACCGTGAGTGCAGCGGCGGCTCCAAGCGCCCGATCCGTGACGCTCGCCAGGACGTCTCCCGGGTCAAGGGCCGCGCGGCGTTGACTGGAGCCGTGGCTAGGGCGACGACGGCGTGGTCCCGGGCGCAGGACACCTCGGCACTTCCGAACCCACGACGCAGTTCACGCAACACTGCGGCGGCGCCGCAGCGGGAGGTGCCTGCAACGGCAGTCGTTTGCCCGGATCCGGGCTGGACCGCGGCGGCACGGTGCCGGCGGGGCAGCGCGGAATGCCGGAGCCGACCACGCAGTTGACGCAGCATTGCGCCGGTGCCGGCGTGGGCGGCAACACCTGGCTCGCTGGCGGCACGTAGGGTTGCGGCAGCCGCGCGAGCTCCGCCTCCGGGCGCAGTTTCAGCAATGCCGACCAGTCCTGGCGGTTGCTGTTGCAACCCTCCGGGGAGTCCGGCGTGCAGGGTGCGTCGCTTGCCGAGCGCATCGGCAGGCTGGCGAAATAGCCGTTGGGTGCCAGCCGCAGCATGCGCAGGGTCACCGCCTGTGCAACGTTGCCGCCCACCAGGTAGGCGCGGTTGCCGGGGACGGTGCCGACCACGATGTCGCAGTGCATACCCAACCCTTCGCCATCGGGGGAACTGAGCAGTCCCGCGAGCGCGGCGTATCCGAAGATGCGGGACGGCACGCGCACGTAGCACAGCAGGTCGCCAGGCTCCGGGCGCGCAGCTTGCGGGTCATGGATGCGGTAGGCGCTGTCCGCCGGGGATCGGTAGGCATCGCGGACATAGTTGACGTGGCTGGACGACCCCTTGAAGCCGGGCACGCCGGCGCGCAGCATGACCCAGGACACGAAGGCGGCCGACCATGGCGTGTCGATGACGAACGCACGGCAACTCGCCGACGGCGTCCGCGAAGCATTGGCATAGGCGCAGGACGATGCTCCGGCACGCCCATAGGCGCTCGAGAGCAGGTTGCTGTCGTTCCAGTAGATCGCCACCTGTTGCCAGGCTTGGACGCTGTTGGCCAGCGGCGTGGCCTCGGCCTCGTAGGTCCGCACGCCGTTGACCTTGCCATCGAGGTCGATGAACGGCGCGTACCAGTTCTGGCTGGCTTCGCAGGCCCAGGCGGCGATCCGCGTCGCCACCTCGGGATCGCCCTTCTGGTGGCGCAGCCTTGGACAGGGGTCGGCGGCCTTGGCCGGCACGGCGGCCACCAGGCCGGACACGAGCAGAAGCAGGAGCGGCAGCAAGCGGGTCATCCACGATCCTTGTCGTCGCAGGTCGTCGCAAGGGTAAAGCATCGCCGAAGGCGGGCCGCGTGAGGAAGCACCCCGTGCAGCGGTCCCTCCCGGGTACGGACGCCGGCGTCGATCCCGCTGGTGCGCCTAACCGCGCCCGTTGCAGAATTCCTCGTAGTCGACGTAGCCGGGGAAATCCAAGCCCGGCGCGCACACGGTGCAGGCAGCGTCCGGCGGCAGCCGTGTCTCGCGGAATCGCATCGCCAGGGCATCGAACTGCAGCAATCGTCCGCGCAGCGGCTCGCCCAGCGAGAGGATCAGCTTGATCGCCTCGGTCGCCTGCAACAGCCCGATGACCCCGGGCAGGACACCGAGGACACCGGCCTCCGCACAGTTGGGCGCGGACTCGGGTGCCGGTGGTTGCGGGAACAGGCAGCGGTAGCAAGGCGATTCGCCGCGGTGGCGGCCGGCATCGAACACGCTCACCTGTCCCTCGAAACGATGCACCGCCCCATGGACCATCGGCACGCCGAGCTTCACGCAGGCATCGTTGAGCAGGTAACGGGTGGGGAAGTTGTCGGCGCCGTCGATGACCACGTCCACGCCCGCCAGCAGCTCCTCGACGTTACCGGAGTCGATGCGTGCCTCCACCGCCTCGATCGAGACCTCGGGATTGAGCGCGGCCAGGCGCGACCGGGCCGACGCCACCTTCGACCGGCCGACGTCTTCGTCGACATGCAGGATCTGGCGTTGCAGGTTGCTGCGGTCGACCTTGTCGTCGTCCACGATCCGCAACTGGCCCACGCCCGCGGCCGCGAGGTAGAACGCGGCTGGCGAACCCAGCCCGCCGGCGCCGACCACGAGCACCTGCGCGGCCTGCAGCCTCCTTTGTCCACGGCTGCCGATCTCGGGCAACAGGAGGTGGCGCGCATAGCGCTCGTGGAAATCCTGGTCGATTCCCGGCTCGGGGCGCCACATCGGCAATCCTTCGGCCGCCCAGAGCGCGGTCCCCCCCTGCACGCAAGCCACGCGCGCATAGCCCATGCGCGCGAGTGCTTCGGCCGCCAGCAACGACCGACGGCCACTCTGGCAGATCAGCAGCAGCTCGCCGTCGCGGTCGGCCAGGTGGCTGTCGGGGGATGCGGTGAGGTCCGCGTAGGCGATGCCGAGGGCCCCCTCGGCCATGCCCGCGGCCCTTTCGCCTTCCTCGCGCACGTCGACGAGGGTGGCGCCGAGCAGGCAGCGCCGCTGGGCTTCGCGCGGGTCGATCTCGGGAATCTGCATGCGGCCATTATCGCGCCGCGCGCCGAGACGTGCCGGAAGGCTCGATCCATGGCGGTTGCCGCGCCGGGATCGGTCAGTACGGCAACACGTCGACCAGGGCGCCGGTCGCGTAGTCGCGCGGCCCTTCGGCCAGCACGATCAGTGCGTCGGAGTCGGCCGCCGCACGCATCCTGTGGGAACCATGCGCCGGATTGGGGAGGGCCAGCAGGGAGCCGTCCTCACCCTGTTGCAACCTGCCCCGCAGGAACTCGCGCCGATGGTGGGTCTTCGACCAGCCACTGCCCAGCCGTGCCAGCCACCGCGGACGCGGCTCCGCACGGCCCTGCAATCCATCGACCAACCGGCGCCCGAGCGTCAACCAGGTTGCCAGGACCGAGACCGGGTTGCCCGGCAGGCAAAGGAACAAGGCACCGCCCAGCGCGCCGCCTTCCGCCAAGAGCACGGGCATGCCGGGTTTCATCATCACCCTCCAGAAACAGACCCTGCCCTGCGCTTCCAGCAATGCAGGCAGATGGTCCTTCTCCCCGGCCGATACCCCGCCGCAGGTGAGCACGACATCGAAGGCATGGCCTGCATGGCGCAGGGCGGATTCGACTTGCGCCGGGTCGTCCGGCAGGTTCGGCCAGGCCACCGGATCCAGTCCGTCGGCGCGCAGCAGGCCCATCAGCTGTTCCCGGTTCGAGTTGTAGACCTGGCCGCGGGACAGCGGCAGGCCGGGCTCGACCAGTTCGTCGCCAGTCGTGAAGACGGCCACGGTGGGACGTCGCACCACGTCCAGTTCCGGAACGCCCTGCGAGGCGGCCAGGGCGATGCGGGATGGCGTCAGCACCTGTCCCGCCTCGAGCAGCCGGTCTCCGGGTCGACACTCCTCGCCGAGCCGCCGGACGTGCTGGCCCGGCGAGGGTCGGCTCGCCAGGAAGACCAGATCTCCCTCCACCCGGCTCGATTCCTTGACGACGACGGTATCCGCGCCGTCGGGCAAGGCTGCACCGGTGGTGATCCGCATGCACTGCCCCGCTCCCAGGCGGGCGTCATTGGTGTCCCCGGCGTAGCGCTCCCCGACCAGCCGCAGCGCAGCCGCGGCCTCGCCCGCAGGCCCCAGGTCGGGATGATGCAATGCGAAGCCGTCCATCGCGGCATTGTCGAACGGGGGTTGTGGCAGCGTGGCCACGAGATCCTGTGCCAGGACCTGCCCCTGCACGCGTGACAGCGCACGCCGCTCGCCCGGCAGCCGGTGGTCCGCCGCGATCGAATCGACCACGGCGGTGGCCTCTTCGAACCTGATGCGTGTCGGGAATCCGGTCGCCATCAGCCCTCCACTCCCGCGGCGGCCAGGTCCTCCGGACTGTTGAGGTTGCCGAAACGCATCTGTTCGAAGCGGACCGGCGTCATGTCCAGGCGCGCCTGCAGCTGGTGCACGGCGTGGTCGCCCGACGCGATGGCCGCCGGCAACTCCCGTCGCAAGTCGACCACCCGCCACCGTGCGACCAAGGGCTGCGGACCGTCGTCATCCACGGCGTAGTTGCCCTGTTCGCCGGCTTGCAGCCGTTGGATCAGGTCGCCGGGCAGCGCGAGCACATCGACCGGCAGCGTCAACAGCCAGTCGGTCCGGCAGGCGATCGCCAAGGCGTGCAGGCCTCCCAACGGGCCGATCCCGTGGATCTCGTCATGGATGGCGCGCAGGCCGTGCGAAAGATAGTTCTCGGGGTTGCGGTTCGCGCTGACCAGCACCGCGTCCACGTGCGCTGCGAGGCCGTCCACGAGCGCCACGACCAAGGGCGTGCCCCCGCGCTCCAGCCAGGCCTTGTCGCGTCCGCCCAGCCGCGATCCCTCGCCGCCGGCAAGCACCCCCAACGTGACGGACGGATGGGTCGGCAACAGCCTCGCGGTCATTTGCGCCGCTTGACGTGCCGGATCAGGCGACGCTTCCTCGCCACCTGGCGTTCGGTCAGCACGTTCTTGCGGTCCTTGTACGGGTTCACGCTTTCCTTGAACACGAAGCGCACCGGCGTGCCGACCAGCTTGAACCGCTTGCGGAAGAAATTCTCCAGGTAGCGGCGGTAGCTTTCCGACAAGGTGCGCAGTCGCGTGCCATGGACGATGAACGTCGGCGGGTTGTCGCCGCCCGGATGGGCGAAGCGCAGCTTCGCGACGTGTCCACGCACCACCGGCGGGGGATTGGCTTCGTAGGCGATCTCTAGTGCCTTGGTCACTTCTGAGGTCCCGAATTCGCGCGTGGCGGACGCATGCGCCCGGTGGACGGCGCGGAACAGCTCCCGCAAGCCGGAACCATGCTTTGCGCTGATGCGCACCGCCTCGGCCCAGGGCACGAAGACCAGCTTGCGCGACAGCAGCGCCTCGACCTGCTCGCGCTGGTAGGTGTCCAGGCCGTCCCACTTGTTGACCGCGACGACCAGTGCACGGCCGGCGTCGAGCACGGCGCCCAGCACGCTGGCGTCCTGGTCGGTGACGCCTTCGCTGGCATCGAGCAGGATCACCGCGACCTGGCAATGCTCGATCGCCTGCAGGGTCTTGACGATCGAGAACTTCTCCACCGCCTCGTCGACCTTGCCCTTCCGGCGGATGCCGGCGGTATCGATCAAACGGTACTTGCGGCCATCCCGATCCAGGTCGACGGCGATCGAATCGCGCGTGGTACCGGGGACCTCCGACGCGATCATCCGCTCCTCGCCCAGGATGCGGTTGACCAGGGTCGACTTGCCGACGTTTGGCCTGCCGACGAAGGCCACCCGCATACGGTCGGGGTCGTCGTCCAGCAACGCGGCGTCGCCATCCTCGGGCAGGTTGCCCAGGATCCCCGCCAGCAGGTCGTCGATGCCGTGGCGGTGCGCCGAGGACACCGCGAACATCCGGTCGAAGCCATAGCGCGAGAACTCGGCCATGGCCGCGCGCGCATCGATACCGTCGGTCTTGTTGACGACCAGGAAGATCGGCCTCGAGGACTTGCGCAGCCAGCGCAGGATCTCGTCGTCCAGCGCCGACGCGCCTTCGCGGCCATCGACCACGAACAGGACCAGGTCCGCCTCCTCGGCCGCCGAGCGCGCTTGCCGCGCCGTGGGACCAGCGAGGCCTACGCTTTCCAGGTGCGTGTTTTCGCCCGCGATGCCGCCGGTATCGACCAGGACGAAGGGCCGCGACTCGTCGAGCCGGCATACGCCGTAGTTCCGGTCCCGCGTGACGCCCGGCTCGTCGTGCACCAGCGCGTCCCGCGTGCGCGTCAACGCATTGAAGAGCGTCGACTTGCCGACGTTCGGGCGACCAACAAGGGCAACGAGGGGAAGCATGCGGGAATTCGGTGGGAAGGGGCTTGCGCCTGAAATGCATGGCCCCGGATAGCCAGACTACCCGGGGCCGGTGCGCCGCGCCACGGCGCGCGCTACTCGGCGATGCGCCAGGCGCTCAGGTCGCCGTCGATGTTCTGCACCAGGGCGATCCCGCCAGAGACCACGGGTGCGGCGCGGACGGGCGAACGCCCGGCGCGCGCGCGGGCCGCGAACTCGCCATTGTCGAGGCGCAGCCAGTGCAGGTAGCCGTCGAAATCCGCGACCAGCGCGTAATCGCCATGGACGGCGGCAGCGCTCAGGTTGCGTCTCGCCAGCTTGTCCTGCTGCCAGAATGCGCTGCCGCTGGTCTTGTCCAGGGCCCAGACGACGCCCGCGGGATCGGACACCACTACCCGGTCGCTGGCGACGCCGACGCGTCCCGCGCCGCCATGGTCGCTGGCCCACATGGGGCGCCCGCTTGGCCCGTCGATGGCCATGGTGTGCTTCTTGTAGCTGCTTGCGTAGAGGGTCGTGCCATCGAGCGCCGGCGTGCCGTCGATATCGGCCATGCGGTCGAGCTCGGAGCGTCCCTCGGGGGGTGCCACGGGCAATTCCCAGAGCGGACGCCCGTCGCTGATCTGCAACGCCGACAGCGTCCCGTCGTCGTTGCCCACGAACACGAAACCGGGAGCGAGCAGCGGCGCGTCGTTGCCGCGTACGGTCAACGCCGGCAGGTCATGGTTCCAGAACCAGCGACGCTCGCCATTCTGGGCATCGAATGCACTCACGCGGCCATCGTTGGAGCGGACCAGCACCAGGCCCTGGCCGATCGCCGGCGCCGCGATGACTTCGTTGTTGACCTTGGCCGTCCACCGCAGCGCGCCGGAGGCGGCATCCAGTGCGACGACATCGCCTTCCAGGCTACCCGCGACGACCAGGCCATCGCCGACGCCGGGACCGCCGGTGAGCCTGAGGTCGGATTGATACTGCCAGAGCGTCGCCCCGGTCTGGAGGTCGAGGGCACGGACCACCCCGCCCGCCGCGGCCGCATAGACGCGGCCATCGGCGACGGCTGGACCTTGGCGGGCACCGACGCGTCCCTCGCCCTTGCCCAACTTGGCGCCCCAGATCTTCGCCGGAGTTGCGCTCGGCGCGAACTCGGTGAGCGCGGCCGGCTCGCTCGGCTTCTGCTTCGCGCCGCCGCCGAACCATCCGCGAACTGTCCCGCACCCGGCCAGGGATGCGCAGCAGAGCAGCACGATCGTCGCACGCCGCCAGGTGGGAGCCGCATGTGCGGCGGCAAGGTTCATCGTCGCGGGAGTCGTCATCAAGTCCTGGCCTCTGGCTTGGCGGGGTTGCCCCCGGCATTGGTGAGTTTGATTTCCAGCAGCCGGCGTTGCGGGGCGGCGACGTCGAGCCGGGTCAACGCATCCGCGTAGGCCTTGCGCGCCAGTTCGGTCTTGCCTAGGCCGGCCTGTGCATCGCCGCGGAGTTCCAGGGTGCCCGCGTCATCGCCGTCGGCCAGCAGCGCCAAGGCTTCTTCGTGCTTGCCAGCTTCGATCAGCAGCCGCGCCTTGCGCTGGGTGACCACGCCGGAGAGGGCCGGATCGGTACTGGAGATGCCGTTCAAGGTCGCAAGCGCTGCCTCGGGCTTGCCTGCTTCCACCTGTGCCTTGGCCAGGTCCAAGGCCGCGAGCGTGGCGTAGATGCCCTGCCCCAGCTTCGCCGCGTCCCGGGTCGCTTGCTCGAGATCGCCGCTGGCGATCTTCGCCTGCAGGGATTCGTAGGCTTCGCCTGCCTGGATGCGCTGCATCTGCTGTTGCGATTGCCACCACTTCCAGCCGCCGACGAGCGCCAATCCCAGTGCGATGCCGGCCACGATGCCGAGTCCGTTGCGGCGCAGCCAGTCCTGCACGCGCTCGCTTTGTTCGTGTTCGTCCAGCAGTTCGTCGATTGCCATGCGTGTCAGTGCCGTGTCGTTGCGCCAGGCGATGGCCCACCAGCGGCGGGACACCGACCAAGGATGTTGGGAAGCGACCCGCGTTGGGGGGCGGCGATTCCGGCCGGGCCCGCGGCCCGGGCCGACCGCTATTGCGTGGCCGCCTGCAGCGAGCCGTCAGAGGATACCGTAAAGCGCGCGACATTCGCCCGCTGGAACGAGGACAGGTCCTGAACGCGGCCCTGATGCCTGACCTCCGCCGCCCCGGCATTGCCGATCACGATGCCGCCGACCTCGCCACGTGCATATTGGCGGACATCATCGGCTTGCAGCACCGTTTCCTCCAGCACACGCCCGTCTGGCGCCGTCACCCGGATCCAGCTCTCACCGCTGAATCGGAGGACCATGCCATCGGCCTGTGCGCCGGCACGCGGCTTGACCGGGGCCATGGAGGCCGCCACGGGCGTCGGCCGCGACTCGATGCCAGGCAGCGTCGCCGCCATGTCGTCGGCCGGCGACTCCGGTGCCTCCAGGCCGCTGGACGAAGATTGCATGGGCAGCGCGAAGTGGGTCCGCATGGCCACCCAGACCGGAATGGCCAAGGCGGCCGTGATCACGATGTAGACCGCTCGCCGGGCGAACTGCTCTGCCATCCGTTGCATCGGCGGCGTGAAAGTCCTCGGCTCGAGCTTGGTCGGCTGGATCGGGGCCACCCCGGAGGCTGCGTGCACCGGGGCCGTTGCCAGGCCCAGCAGGCGCGCATAGCTGCGCAGCTGTCCGCGGACGAAGACCGGCGCCCCCAGGCGGCTCCAGTCTTCCGCCTCCAGCGACTGCACCACCCGCACCGGCATCTTCAGGCGCGCGGCCACATCGTGCACGCTGAGGTTGGCGGCCTCGCGCGCGCTGCGCAGACGCTGGCCACAGCCGGCTTCGGCGACGTGTGGATCAGGTGTGGTCATGGCGTGCTGGTTTCCCCGAACGGTAGCGTCCGCGCCTGTGGGAACTCCATTTCCAGGCGCTGAACATAGCGGGCGGCGGCGGCCTTGTCGCCCAATTTGTCTTCAATGCGTGACGCAAGTAGCAAGGATTCGGCGCTTGCAGGGGCTGCGGCCAGCCTGCGCTCGGAGAAAGCGCGCGCTTCCAGGTAGCGTCCGACCCGGAACTGCTGTTCCGCCATCGCCGCAAGCGCCACCAGGTTGCCCGGGTCCAGGGCCAAGGCGCCCCGGAGGTCGCGCTCGACCCGATCGAACTGCCCCGCCGTGGCGGCACAGGACCCCGCGTTGGCCATGGCCGAGGCGCGGGAACGATAGCGGGGATCGGCGAGTGCGCGGTCGAACCAGGCCAGGGACTCCGGCGCCCGTCCATTGGCGCACAGCCATGCACCGTAATTGTTGAGCATGGCGCCGGACTCCGGCGCGACTTCGGCGGCCTTGGCGTAGTGGCTGCCCGCCGCCTCGCTGCGGCCGCGCTGCTGGTGCACCAGTGCCAGCAGGGTGTGCCCTGCGGCGGAGCGCGGGTCCGCCTTCACCGCTGCCTTGGCTTCCTTCTCCGCGTCGTCGAGTTGGCCCGCCCGGAGCCGCTGTTCCGCGAGCGCCGCATGGCGACGCGCCACCGCCGCACCGATGTCGCGCGGTTCGTCGCGGAGGTTGTATTCGGGAGCGACGCGATCGGACGCGCCGCGGCTGGCATCGGCCTTGACGAACGTCAGCCGGGAGCATGCCGTCGCCACCAGGCAGGTGGCGACGACGCCCGCCAGGAGCAGTTGCCTAGACCGCAGCACGGTCGGCTCCATCGGCACTGGCTTGTGCATCAAGGCGCTTGCGGAATTCGGCCTGCCGGCGCGTCCGGTCCACGACCTGTCCCTTGAGTTGGCCGCAAGCCGCGTCGATGTCGTCGCCGCGGGTGCGGCGAACCATCGTCAGGACATGCGAGTCCAGCAAGGTCTTCTGGAAGGCGCGGATGTCGCCCTCGGGCGAGCGCTCGAAGCGGGTGCCGGGGAAGGGATTGAACGGGATCAGGTTGACCTTGGCCGCATCCTTCATCTGCATCGCGTTGTCGAAACCACGCATCAGCCTCGCCAGTTCACGCGCATGGGCGGGCTGGTCGTTCACACCCTTCATGAGCGTGTATTCGAAGGTGATCGACTCGCGCGGCTTGCGCCTGGCGTATCGCTGGCAGGCGGCCATCAGCTCGGCGATCGGATACTTCTTGTTGAGCGGCACCAGTTCGCTGCGCAGCTCGTCGTTGGCGGCATGCAGCGACACGGCCAGCGAGACGTCGCTTTCCTCGGCCAGCCGGTCGATCATCGGGACCATCCCGGCCGTGGACAAGGTCACCCGCTTGTTCGCCAGGCCGTATCCGAGGTCGTCGCGCATCACGCTCATCGCACGGACCACGTTGTCGAAGTTCATCAGGGGCTCGCCCATGCCCATCATCACCACGTTGGTGAGCTTGCGCTGGCGATGGGGGACGTTGCCCAGATGCTTCGCCGCGACCCAGACCTGGCCGATGATCTCGGCGGTGCTCAGGTTGCGGTTGAAGCCCTGGGTGGCGGTCGAGCAGAACTGGCAGTTAAGCGCGCATCCCACCTGCGAGGAGACGCAGAGCGTCCCCCTGCCCTTGTCCGGAATGAACACCGCTTCGATGGCGTTCTTGCCATCCATGCCCAGCAGCCACTTGTGGGTGCCGTCGGTCGAGGGCTTCTCGAACTGGACTTGGGGCACTCGCACCTCGGCGTGGGCCTGCAATTTGGCGCGCAAGACCTTGCCCAGGTCCGTCATCGCGTCGAAGTCGGTGACGTGGCGGTGGTGGACCCACTTCATCACCTGGTGCGCACGGAAGCGCTTCTCGCCGAGCGTGTCGGCGAAGAAATCTTCCAGACCCCGGCGGTCGAGGTCGAGCAGGTTCTGTTTGGCGGGTGCGTCGGTCACTGTCTCGGGATTCAAGGATGCCGCGCGGCACGATTGCACGAGACCGTGCCACGCGAATGGCCTGGTGTTCCGCTAGCGGTCGTGCAGGTCCGTGGCGGGAAAGAAATAGGCGATTTCCACCGCCGCCGTCTCGGGTGCATCGGAACCGTGCACGGCATTGGCGTCGATCGAATCGGCGAAGTCGGCGCGGATGGTGCCTGCGTCGGCTTCCTTGGGATTGGTCGCGCCCATCAGCTCGCGGTTCTTGGCGATGGCGTTCTCGCCTTCGAGCACCTGGATCATGACCGGCCCGCTGATCATGAAGTCCACGAGCGGCTTGAAGAACGGACGTTCGCGATGCACCGCGTAGAAACCCTCGGCTTCGGCACGCGACAGGTGCTTCATCCGCGCGGCGGCGATCTTCAGTCCAGCTTTCTCGAACCGCGAATAGATTTCGCCGATGACGTTCTTCGCGACGGCATCGGGCTTGATGATGGACAGGGTGCGCTGTAGCGCCATTGCAGGAATCTCCGGGCAGGCGGGCCAGCGGTAAGCAGGCCCTTACAGTAGCATGGACAAGGAAAAACCCACGCAGTGGCGCGGGTTTAGCCTCGATGGCTGCGGCGATTCTAACGATTGTTGACGCAACCTGCATACCCGGCCAGGGCGATTGACCTGCCTTCGGTTTGCCGCTAGATTCAATCAATCGTTTGATTCAGGGCACGATCATGGCAGGGACCCAGTTTTCGACCAAGGACCGCATCCTCGGGGCGGCCGAGGAGTTGTTCGCCCAGCACGGTTTCGGCGGCACCTCCCTGAGGCAGGTCACGAGCCGCGCCGACGTCAACATCGCGGCCGTCAACTACCATTTCGGCAGCAAGGAAAACCTCGTCAACGAGGTCTTCCGCAGGCGGATGGACAGCATGAGCGAGGTCCGCCTGACACGCCTGGCGGAGGCGCAGGCGGAGCATCCGGGGGAACTGGAACCCATCCTGGCCGCGTTCGTCGAGCCGGCACTGGCCATTGCGCAGGACCGCCATGGCGGCGGAGCGTTCATCCGGGTCATCGCCCGCGCCTACGCCGAGAAGAACGACAGCCTGCGGAAGTTCCTGTCGGAACAATATGGACATGTCCTGCGCGAGTTCGGCAAGGCGATCGCCTCCTGCCTGCCGCATTTGAGCAAGGAGGAGCTGTATTGGCGGCTCGACTTCCTCGCCGGCGCGCTGACGTATGCGATGGCGGATTTCGGCCTGATCAAGCGGCCGGCCGGCACCACCGAGGCCGTGCATCGCGAACGCGCGGCCCGCGCGCTCATCCGCTACGCCGCAGCCGGCTTCAAGGCCAGCCCCGGCGATGCGCCGGATTGAGCCTCTTTTTACTCATCTTTCAATGGATTACGCGACATGACTGAGAAACTACTTGTGCGGCGTGCCGCGGTCCTGGGTGCCGGCGTGATGGGCGCGCAAATCGCTGCGCACCTGGCCAACGCCGGTGTCGACACGATCCTCTACGACTTGCCCGCCAAGGAGGGCGACCCCGATGGCGTGGTGCTGAAGGCGATCGCCAATCTCGGCAAGCTCAAGCCGGCGCCCTTGGCGAGCAAGTCGCTGGCGGCCGCCATCGTCCCGGCCAACTACGACAGCGGCCTGGACCAGTTGCAGCAGTGCGACCTGATCATCGAAGCGATCGCCGAGCGGATGGACTGGAAGCAGGCGCTGTACGAAAGGATCGCTCCGCACGTGGCCCGGCACGCCGTCCTGGCCAGCAACACCTCGGGCCTGGGCATCAACAAACTGGCCGAGGCGCTCCCCGAGCAACTGCGCCCCCGCTTCTGCGGCGTGCACTTCTTCAATCCACCCCGCTACATGCACCTGGCCGAGCTGATTCCGGCCCGGGGCACCGACCAGGGCGTGCTCGAGGGACTGGAAGCCTTCCTGACCACGACGCTGGGCAAGGGCGTGGTCTACGCCCGGGACACCCCGAACTTCATCGGCAACCGCATCGGCGTGTTCTCCATCCTGGCGACGATCCACCACACCCAGGCGTTCGGCCTGGGTTTCGACACCGTGGATGCCCTGACAGGCCCCCTCCTCGGCCGCCCCAAGTCCGCGACCTACCGCACCTCGGACGTGGTCGGGCTCGACACGATGGCGCACGTCATCCAGACGATGGCCGACACCTTGCCCGACGACCCGTGGCATGCGCACTTCAAGTCGCCCAAGTGGCTGAAGGGGCTGGTCGACAGGGGCGCGCTGGGACAGAAGACCGGTGGCGGCATCTTCCGCAAGGCCGGCAAGGAGATCCAGGTCCTCGACCTTGGGCGGAAGGATTACCGCACGTCGGAAGCCGTCGTCGACCCGGACGTGCTGCAGATCCTGCAGCGGCGCGATCCGGTCGAGAAGTTCGCCGGGCTTCGCGAGAGCGAGCATCCGCAAGCGCGGTTCCTGTGGGCCATGTTCCGCGACCTGTTCCACTACAGCGCCTACCACCTGGCCGACACCGCGGAAACGGCGCGCGACGTCGACCTCGCCATCCGCTGGGGCTACGGCTGGAAGCTCGGTCCGTTCGAGACCTGGCAGGCCGCGGGCTGGAAGCAGGTCGCTCAGTGGATCGCCGAAGACATCGTCGCCGGCAAGGCGATGAGCGACGCGCCGCTACCGGACTGGGTCTTCGATGGCCGCGACGGCGTCCATGGCGCCGAGGGCAGCTACAGCCCGGCGAAGGACGCCAAGCTGCCGCGTTCCTCTTTGGCCGTCTACCGCCGCCAGCGATTCCCGGACCCGTTGCTGGGCGAGAGTTTCGCGCAGGGCGACACCGTGTTCGAGAACGACGGCCTGCGCCTATGGACCGACGGCGACGACGTGGCCGTGGCGTCGTTCAAGACCAAGATGCACACGGTCAACGACCAGGTCCTGGACGGAATGCAGGAGGCCATCGCACGCGCGGAACGCGACTTCAGGGCGTTGGTGATCTGGCAGCCGAAGGAACCGTTTTCCGCCGGGGCGGACCTGGCCGGTGCGATGGGCCTGCTGCAGGCCGGGAACGTCCAGGGCTTCGAGGCCATGGTCGAGAACTTCCAGGCGACCAGCCAACGGATCAAGTACGCCCTGGTGCCGGTGGTCTCCGCGGTGCGCGGTCTGGCCTTGGGGGGCGGATGCGAGTTCCAGATGCATGGGGCGCGCACCGTCGCGCACCTGGAGTCTTACGTTGGCCTGGTCGAGGCCGGCGTCGGCCTGATCCCGGCGGGCGGCGGCTTGAAGGAACTCGCGGTCCGCGCCTCCGAGTCCGCCGGACCCGGGGGCGACGTGTTCGCCGAACTCAAGCCGGTCTTCGAATCCGTGGCGATGGCCAAGGTCTCTTCGTCCGCGGTGGAAGCCCGGGAGTCGGGCCTGTTGCGCCCGGCCGACAGCGTCGTCTTCCATGCCCACGAACTGCTCCACGTTGCCCGGCAGCAGGCCCTGGCCCTTTCCGAATCGGGGTACCGCCCTCCGCTGCCGGCGCGCAGGATCGTCGTCGCCGGCGACGTCGGCATCGCGACGTTCCGGATGCTGCTGGTCAACATGGTCGAAGGGCGCTTCATCAGCGAATACGACGCGGAAATCGCCACCCGCATCGCCACCGTGCTCTGCGGCGGCGAGATCGACCGCGGATCCGTCGTCGACGAGGAGTGGTTGCTCAAGCTCGAACGCCAGCACTTCGTCGAATTGGCGCAACAGGACAAGACGCAGGCTCGGATCGCACACATGCTGAAGACCGGCAAGCCGCTCAGGAACTGACGCGGCGCCCGGTCCACCAAACACACCAGGGAAATTCGAATGAGCAGACAGATCCAGGATGCCTACATCGTCGCGGCGACGCGCACCCCCGTCGGGAAGGCGCCGAAGGGCGTGTTCCGGAACACGCGTCCCGACGAGATGCTCGCGCACGTGCTCAGGGCCGTGGTCGCGCAGGTACCCGGCGTCGACGTGGACCGGATCGATGACGCGATCATCGGTTGCGCCATGCCCGAAGGCGAGCAAGGCATGAACGTGGCGCGCATCGGCGTGCTGCTGGCCGGACTCCCGGACACGGTCGCCGCCCAGACCATCAACCGCTTCTGTTCGTCCGGACTGCAGGCCGTGGCATTGGCCGCCGACCAGATACGGCTGGGCAATGCCGACCTGGTACTCGCCGGCGGCACCGAATCGATGTCGATGGTGCCGATGATGGGCAACAAGGTCGCGATGTCGCCCTCCGTGTTCAAGGACGACAACGTCGCCATTGCCTACGGCATGGGGATCACGGCGGAAAAGGTGGCCGAGGAGTGGAACGTCTCCCGCGAGGACCAGGATGCCTTCGCCCTCGCCTCCCACCAGAAGGCCCTGGCGGCGATCGCCGCTGGCGAATTCGACGACGAGATCACGCCTCTGGAAGTCATCTCCCACCAGCCGGACCTGGCCGGGAACACCGTGCGCCTGGTGAAGCGGCTGGTGGCCAGGGACGAGGGCCCTCGTCCCGATACCTCGCTCGAAGGCCTCGCCGCCCTGCGTCCGGTCTTTCGCAACGGCCAGTTCGGCGGCACGGTGACCGCCGGCAACTCGTCGCAGATGAGCGACGGTGCCGCCGCAGTCCTGCTCGCATCGGAACAGGCGATCAAGGACCATGGCCTGACGCCGCTGGCCCGCTTCGTCTCGTTCTCGGTCGCCGGCGTGCGCCCGGAAGTCATGGGCATCGGTCCCATCGCGGCGATCCCGAAGGCCCTGAAGCAGGCGGGGCTGACGCAGGACCAACTCGACTGGATCGAGTTGAACGAGGCCTTCGCGGCGCAATCACTGGCAGTGATCCGCGACTGCGGGCTGGATATCGAGAAGGTCAACCCGCTGGGCGGTGCGATCGCGCTGGGGCACCCCCTGGGCGCCACCGGCGCGATTCGCACGGCGACCATCGTCCACGGGATGCGCAGGCACCAGCGCAAGTACGGCATGGTGACGATGTGCATCGGTACGGGGATGGGGGCTGCGGGGATTCTCGAAGCGCTCTAGGCGCGGGACGCTGCCTGAGGAGAGGCCACGGCTTTCGAAGCGTCCGGAGCGCACCCTACCGCATCGGGCCAGGCGGAAGTCCGCCTTGGCTCGATGCATCTGCCCTCGGCGGCTCGCTGGTTGGTGCACGGGCACGCCCTGATGAATCCGGCCAGCTGCAGTGAAGCGGTGCCGGCCGTGGGCTGACGGGCATCGGCGGGCACTCAGCGAAAGCCACCAGCGCGCGGTGGGATCGCTACGCAGCGTCCCCCGCCGCGACAACGAAGCCCGCGGCACACTCGATCAGGGCTGGTGGCTGGACGGCGACCTCGAAGCGTGGGCGCGCCCTGCCGACATCGGCGCGCTCGCAAGCGAGCGTGGACGTTTTTTCCATTGACGGCGGACATGGCTCATGGCCCTGAGGTGGCCGGCGCGGCGAGTCCGGCTGGTCGGCCTATCCGGGCGTTCAATCGAGCTCTACGACGCCCAGCTCCCCCAGCGCATCCTGCATGAACTCTCGCGCAGCGTCGCTCATCGTTTCATGGTCGAGAGCATAGCGAATGGTCGCCTCGATGAGACCCAGGTGGGTCCCGCAATCGAATCGCGTGCCCTGGAAACGGAATGCATCCACGGGTGATTCCGCCAATAGCGTCGCGATCGCATCTGTCAGCTGGATTTCACCCCCGGATCCGCGGCGGGTCCGTTCGAGGTGGTTGAAAATCGAGCCCGGCAAGATGTAGCGGCCCACGACGGCCAAGGTGCTGGGCGCGTCCTCCGGATCGGGCTTCTCCACGATCCCGGTGACTCGCGCGGCGCGCTCCACCGTCTCACCCGTGGCCACGATGCCATAGCTGGAAGTCTGCGCTCGCGGAACATTCTGGACCGCGATCGCCGCGGCGCCGGTCGCCTCTGCATGGCCGGCCATTTGGGCCAGGGCACCAGGACCAGCACTCCAGATCAGATCGTCCGGCAACAGGACCGCGAAGGGCTCGTCACCGACAATGGGCCTCGCGCAGAGGACGGCGTGACCAAGACCCAGGGCTTCCGGTTGCGTCACGAAGACGGCACGCACCCCCGCAGGCAACACGTCGCGGATGAGCGACAGCTGCTCGTGCTTCCCGGCACGCTCCAGCTTTTGCTCAAGTTCGTAGGCGGTATCGAAATAGTCCGCCACCGCATGCTTGTAACGGTTGGTGACGAACACCAGGGTGTCGCAACCGGCCTCGACCGCCTCATCCACCGCGTACTGGATCAAGGGCCGGTCTACGATCGGCAACATTTCCTTCGGAATCGTCTTCGTGACGGGGAGGAAGCGGGTCCCCAGCCCAGCGACCGGGAAGACCGCCTTTCTGATGCGTTGTGATTTCATTTATGCCGGATCGACCTGCTGGGGAATGCCACGACAGTCGCGGCCTGCGCCGCAACATTCTCCGAGTGCGGAGAAAACTCCGGCACCGACTCGCGAAGCAACGACCGCAACGCCTCCACGTCGTAGGCCGCCACCGCTTGCTGCATCCGAAGGCAAATGCCGCGGATCTGCTCGTCAACGACGTCCCGCGCTTCCGCTTGCAGGATCTTCGGATGCGCGGTGGGACGGTAGCGCTCATCGGCGTGGAACAGGGTCTCGTGCAGTTTCTCGCCGGGGCGCAGGCCCGTGTAGACGATCGATACATCCTTGCCCGGATGCTTGCCGGCAAGCCTGATCATCTGCTCGGCCAGCAGGCGGATGGACACCGGTTCGCCCATGTCCAGGGTGTAGATCGCCTGCATCGGCCCCATCGCCGCGGACTGCAGGATCAACTGGCAGGCCTCGGGGATTGTCATGAAGTAGCGGGTCACGTCCGGATCGGTCACCGTCACCGGGCCGCCGTTCCGGATCTGTTGGCGGAACAGGGGGACAACGCTGCCCGCGGAATCCAGTACGTTGCCGAATCGCACCGTCGTGAAATGCGTCCGGCCTTGGCGCGTCTTCGACTGGCACACCATTTCCGCGAGCCGCTTGGTCGCACCCAGGACGTTGACCGGATCCACGGCCTTGTCGGTCGAAATCAGCACGAACGTGCCGACGTTGGCCTTCAGCGACTCATCGGCGACGACCGCGGTGGCCAGGACGTTATTGCGGATGGCCTCGCGCATCTGGCCTTCCAGCACCGGGACCTGCTTGTAGGCCGCGGCATGGAAAACGGCTTCGGGCGCGGACAGGCCAAGCGCGTGGCGCATGACCGCCGGGTCGCCGCAGTCACCCAGCACGGGAATGCATTGGACGTGCGGGAAGTCGCGGCGGAATTCGGATTCCGTGGTGGCCAGTGCGAGCTCGTCGATTTCGATCAGCGTGATGGCGCGCGCCCCATGTCGCGCGCACTGCCTGCAAAGCTCCGCGCCGATGGAGCCGCCTGCACCCGTCACCAGGACGTTCCTGCCGCCGAGCCAGGCGCGGATCGCCTTCCAGTCCGGGGTCACCGGCTGGCGACCAAGCAGGTCCTCGATGGCGACTTCCTTCAACTCGCCGGGCAGGGAGCGGCCTTCGAGCAGGTCGTCCAGCCGGGGCACGGTCCGGAAGGGCAGGCCCGTCCGCTCACACGCCACCACGATTCGCTGCATCGCCGTGGCGTCCAGCGAGGGCATCGCGATCACCAGCAGGCGTGCCGCCGTTTCCGGTGCGATGCGCTCCAGTTCGTCGATCGTCCCCAGCACCGGGATGCCCTGGAGGTGGCTCCCACGCAATTGAACGGCATCATCGACGAAACCAACGGGCTGGTAGGCGCCAGCGCGGCGCAAGTCGCGAACCAGGGCTTCGCCGGCTCGCCCGGCACCAAGGATCAGCACGCGAAGCGCCGCCTTGTCGGTGCGCACCAATCCCTGGTCTTTCCAGGCCCGATACATCAGGCGCGGCATGCCGAGCAGCGCGGACAGCACGATTGGATATAGCAGCATCACCGTGCGCGGCACCTGGTCGGCCCGGTCGAAGACGAAGAACAGCATCGGCAGGATCGCGAGGAAGCCGAAGGAACTGGCTTTCACGATGTTGACCAGGTCCGGGATGCTCGCGAATCGCCAAACGCCGCGATAGAGGCCGACACGCCAGAAAATCACGCCCTGCACTACCAGGATCAACGCGATTTCGAGCGACCACACGGGTTGCGGCGCTACCTGGCCAGTCACCGAATAGCGGAACAGATGCAGGCCCATCCAGCACGCCCACACCATCGCCAGGTCATGCAGGATGATCGCGGTGCGCGGCAGCGCGGGCCTGACCCGGTCCTTCCATATATTCATGGGTGTCTTCCCTGCGTCGCTCTTCGTCGCAACCAAGCCTGCAAGCCTCCCCACGCCAGGATGCCGAGGGCAAACCATGCGGTGGCGGCCCATATGTTAATGGCAACTCCCCTATCGCGCCCGGCAAGAAGGACCAAGCTTCCACATGTCGACCAGACGGCATAGAGCATCGTCACCGGCCAATGGGCGCCCAGGCGGGCACTCAGCCGCTGGTATGCATGTTCGACATGCGCCGTCCACCAGCGCTCGCCCCGCACCATGCGCCCTGACAGCGTCAACGCCGCGTCAATGAGGAAGGCGGCCAAGGGCAATGAGAAGACGAGCCAGTGGACAGCCCCTGCAGGCGCGCTTGCGCAGCTCGAAACCAGCAGGACGGCCAACATGAACCCCAATGCCCCGCTCCCGACATCCCCCAGGAATATCCTCGCCCGCGGGAAATTGAACGGCAGGAAGCCGACGCACGCGGCGGAGAGTGCCCAGGCCAGGGCGCTGACCACAGGATCCTCGGTGTAGAGGGCATAGGCCACTGCCGCAATGGCCGCCTGGCTCGCCGCAAGGCCATCGATTCCGTCCATGAAGTTCCAGACGTTGACCAGCACCGGGACCGCGACCAGCGCGAGCAGGGCCAGCCCTGGATCGTCCGTTGTCGACCATGCCGCCGCTCCCAGCACGATGGCCGCGACGCAGTGACCCGCGAGCCTGAACCAGGCAGACCTGGACTTGTGGTCGTCGAGCCATCCCACCCCCGCAACCAGGGCCAGGCCGACGCCCGCGGCCACATGGAACGGGGACACACGGCCTCCGTCCCACGCCAGCCAGCCCAATGCCACCAGCGCGGAAGCGGCGATGGACACGCCGCCCCCGCGGGGGGTTGGAACGTCGTGGCTGCGTCGATCGCCGGGTCGGTCGATGAGTTCGCGTCCGAGCGCGTAGCGCCGCGCGAGCCACGTCCCGACGCCTCCGACCAGCGCATGGAGCATCCACCAACCGCCTAGACCCACCGCCACAGGCACGATCAGACCACGGCGTAGTTGAGCAGGGGCTTGATCGTCCCCCACTCCTTGCAGCTGGGGCACTGCCAGTGGTGGCTGCGCGCGCCGAATCCGCAACGCCCGCACCGGTAGCTCGGATTGCGCACCAACAGCTGGTCCGTGATGTGGCCGAGCTCGCGCAGTGTTTCCTCGTGGTGGCTGCCACCTGCCAGCGTCAGCTCGATCAGGGCGGCCTCGCCACGGACGGAAGGACGGTCCTTGAGCTGCTGGGCCAGGTACCCACGGGCGGCAGCCACGCCCTCGTCGGCCTCGACCAGTTTCGTCAAAGCCAGCACCGGGGCGACGCCGCGGTAGTCCTCGCTCATCTCGCTCAGGAAGGCACGCGCCCCCGGTACGTCGCCCACGCGTTCGTAGGCTGACAGCAAGGCCGGAAGCAACTCGGGCAGGTAGTCGGCGTCATGGCGTGCCGCCCGCTCCAGGGCGCGGATGGCGGCGACATCGTTGCCCGCCTCCAGCTCGACCCTCCCTTCGATCATGCCCGCGCGAACCGACTTTGAATCGGCGGCGTAGGCGCGCGCAACGGCGGCACGCGCGCCGTCCATGTCGCCGGCGACGCGCAGGCGCTCGGCCAGCTCGCACTCGTACTGGCCGATGAGCTTCCCCATCGGTTCGCCCGTCGCCGCCTCGAAGCGGGTGGCATTCTCGATCGCCTTGGGCCAGTCCCGTTCGGCTTCGTAGATCGCGATCAGGTGCTTGAGCGCCTGCGGTGCACGCTGGTCGATCTTGGCCAGGTCCGAGAACACGGTTTCGGCGCGGTCCAGCAGCCCGGAGCGCATGTAGTCCTCTCCCAACGCCAGCAGTGCCTGCACTTTCTGCCCATCGTCCAGGTCGGGGCGTTGCACCAGCCCCTGGTGCAGGCGGATGGCGCGATCCACCTCGCCGCGGCGCCGGAACAGGTGACCCAGGGCGACCTGAGTCTCGAAGGTTTCCTTGTCGAGTTCGGCGATGTGCAGGAACAATTCGATCGCCTTGTCCGGCTGCTCGTTGAGCAGGTAGTTCAATCCCCGGAAATAGGTGGTCGACAGGCGGCTGACCTGGGTATCGCTATGGCGTTCGCCACCCCGCCGTCCCACGACCCACCCACTCAGGGCCGCCACCGGCAGCAGCAGGAAGAACCAGAACCATTCGGTGACGAAGGCCACGCTTCAGTCCCGGTCCGACGCGCGACCGGCGCCCGTCCGGGCCTGGTGCAAACGCCTGCGCAACGGCAGCACGACGGATGCGACCAGCATGATGCCGCCTAGGATCGCACCCAGCAGCAGCGTCGACAGGACCAGTACGCCCAGCGTGGTGGGCACCAGCACGACACCCAGGTCTAGGGTGACGGCCTGAGGATTCAGGGCGCCGATGGCAACGCCCAATGCGATGCTTGCGAAAGCGAGAAGGAGTCGGAGCACGCGCATGCCGATAGCTTAGCGGAATGCAGCGTCCGCCTGCGGCCGGTCAGCCGTCCGACGGCAGGGGCAGGACGTCGCTGACGCGCTCGCGCAGTTCCTTGCCCGGCTTGAAGTGGGGGACGTGCTTGCCGGGCAAGGCCACGGCGTCGCCGGTCTTGGGATTGCGGCCCGTGCGCGGCGGCCGGTAATGCAGGGAGAAGCTGCCGAATCCGCGGATCTCGATGCGATCGCCATGGGCCAGCGAGCTGCCCATCATCTCCAGCAGCGACTTCACCGCAAGATCGACGTCGTCGGCCTTCAGGTGCGCCTGGCGCTGCGTGAGGATGTCGATCAGTTCGGATTTGGTCATGGGTCCCCTTGCCTGCCCTGACGGCGATCGACCCGGCCCCCGCCGGGTCGTCGCCCTGTGCATTCGCGAACTGTCCGCTTACTCGGACTTGCCGCCATCAAGCTGTTCGCGCAGCAGCGCGCCCAGCTTGGTGGTGCCGCTGGAGGCGTCGGCCGAGGTCTTGTTGTAGGCAGCCAGCGTCTCGGCCGTCTCGGCTTCGTCCTTGGCCTTGATCGAGAGCTGCAAAGAACGGCCCTTGCGATCCATGCCGGTGAACTTGGCTTCGATGGTGTCGCCCACCTTCAGGTGCTGGCTGGCGTCCTCGACGCGCTGGTCGGAGATGTCGCGCGCCGCGACGTAGCCTTCCACGCCGTCGGCCAATTCGATGGTCGCGCCCTTTGCGTCGACTTCCTTGACCGTGCCGGTGACCTTGGTGCCGCGCGGATTCGCGGCCATGAACTGGCCGAACGGATCCTGCTCCAGCTGCTTGACGCCCAGGCTGATGCGCTCGCGCTCCGGATCCACCGCCAGCACGACCGCCTCGAGCGTGTCGCCCTTGGTGAGTTCGCGCGCCTCTTCCTCGCCGGTGGAGTTCCAGCTCATGTCGGACAGGTGGATCAGGCCGTCGATGCCGCCGTCCAGGCCGATGAAGATGCCGAAGTCGGTGATCGACTTGATCTGGCCCTCGACCTTGTCGCCCTTCTTGTGGATGGCCGCGAAGGTCTCCCACGGGTTGGACGTGACCTGCTTGATGCCCAGCGAGATGCGGCGGCGCTCCTCGTCGACGTCCAGGACCATCACCTCGAGCTCGTCACCAACCTGCACGACCTTGGACGGGTTGACGTTCTTGTTGGTCCAGTCCATCTCGGACACGTGGACCAGGCCCTCGACGCCCGGCTCGATCTCGACGAACGCACCGTAGTCCGTGACGTTGGAGACCTTGCCGAACACGCGGGTGTTGGACGGGTAGCGGCGGGAAATGTTGTCCCACGGATCCTCGCCCAGCTGCTTGAGGCCGAGGCTGACGCGGTTGCGCTCGCGGTCGTACTTGAGGATGCGGACGTCCAGCTCCTGGCCGACTTCCACGACCTCCGACGGATGGCGCACGCGCTTCCAGGCCATGTCGGTGATGTGCAGCAGGCCGTCGATGCCGCCGAGGTCGACGAACGCGCCGTAGTCGGTGAGGTTCTTGACGACGCCCTTGAGCACCGCGCCCTCGACCAGCTTCTCCATCAGCGCCTCGCGCTCCTCGGAGTGCTCGCTCTCGACCACCGCACGGCGGGAGACGACGACGTTGTTGCGCTTGCGGTCGAGCTTGATGAGCTTGAACTCGAGTTCCTTGCCTTCCAGGTAGACCGGGTCGCGCACGGGGCGCACGTCGACCAGCGAGCCGGGCAGGAACGCACGGACGTCCTTGATGTCGACGGTGAAGCCGCCCTTGACCTTGCCGGAGATCTTGCCGGTGATGGTCTCGTTGTTCTCCAGCGCTTCCTCCAGCTCGTCCCACACCATGGCGCGCTTGGCCTTCTCGCGCGACAGCACGGTCTCGCCGAAGCCGTTCTCCAGGAATTCCAGCGCCACCTTGACGGTGTCGCCTTCGGCGATGTCGATCTCGCCGTCGTCGTTACGGAACTGCTCGATCGGCACGCTGCCTTCGGACTTGAGCCCGGCGTTGATGATGACGACGTCGCTGCGCACCTGGACCACGGTGCCGGTCACGATGGCGCCCGGCTTGAGCTTGGCGATGTCGGTCTGGCTGGCTTCGAACAGTTCTGCGAATGATTCGGTCATTGAAAGTTGTCTCGGTTGATGACACAGACCGGCGCGCGGGTTGCGCCCCGGTCCACCCGTGTTTGGCCTCTGCACGATGCGTCCGGCCGTGAGTGTTGTGATGGACGAATACCCCGGGCGGCGGCTGCCGGCCGGGAACCTTTCCGCCGCGCTCGAGTCAGACCCCGCGACCCGGCAACAGGGCCAGGACGCTGTCGACCACCTCGTCGATGCCAAGTCCGGTGGTGTCGATGCAGACGGCCTCGGGGGCCGGCCGCAACGGCGCCACCGCACGACTGGCGTCGCGGGCGTCGCGGGCGAGTATCTCGCGCAGCAGACCGGCCAATGTAACGGAAACCCCCTTGTTCTTCAACTGGTTATAGCGCCTTTCCGCGCGTTCCTCCGCGCTGGCCGTCAGGAAGACTTTCCAGGCGGCATCCGGGAAGATCACGGTCCCCATGTCCCGACCATCGGCAACCAGCCCCGGCAGGCGCCGGAAAGCCCGCTGGCGGTCCCGCAGCGCGGTGCGGACCGCGGGGATGGCGGCGATTGCCGAAGCGGCGGCCCCGGCCGTTTCGGTGCGCAGCTCGTCGGTGGCGTCGTGGCCGTTGACCAGGACCCGGAGGTCGCCATCGGGTGTTTCCCGGAAGTCGATCTCGGTATCGAAGGCGCAACGTACCAGGGCGCCTGGATCGTCCAGGTCCAGGTCGGCCCAGGCCGCCGCCACGCCGACGGCCCGGTACAGGGCGCCAGAATCCAGGTAATGCCAGCCCAGGCGGTGGGCGACGGCGCGGCTGATGGTCCCCTTTCCGGAGCCGGACGGGCCGTCGATGGTGAGAACTGGAACGTCATCAGTCATGTCGCGACTCCGGCGGCGGACCCCCATTCTAGCGACCAGGCTGGATCTTCAGGTGCAAGCGCTTGAACCTCCGGGGAAAACCCCGCTAGAATATGCGGCTGTCTCGCCCCATCCGCCCCAGAGGTTCGTCATGAAGGTCCTGTCCTCCCTGAAATCGGCGAAGTCCCGTCACCGCGACTGCAAGGTCGTCCGTCGCCGTGGCAAGGTCTTCGTGATCTGCAAGTCCAACCCGAGGTTCAAGGCGCGCCAGCGCTGAATCCGGGATCCGGACGAGGGCCGCAGCGATGCGGCCCTTTTCATATGCACGCCCTGATGCATGCTTCGGCCCTGGTCCAAGCGGGGTGATGGGCACCTCGGGATTGACCGGGGCCACGATGGGCGTTCACGGGACTCCGCCGCGTCCATCTGGTACAACGCGGTCTGACGTCCGCACGCCCTGGAGTCCGCCATGAAGCGCCCGCTGATCACACTTGCCCTCTCCGCACTCTTGATTGCCGGCACGGCGTCGGCCGAAGTCCTGCTCGTCGAGCGCGTCCAGATGGAGCCCCAGGCCGCGATGCCGGCCCGTGGAATGACCATGGCGCAGGTCGAGGCCCGTTTCGGCGCGCCGACCCATCGCCTTGACCCGCGTGGCGGCCAGAAGCGCCAATGGCCGACCATCCATCGCTGGCAGTACCCCGCGTTCACGGTGTATTTCGAGAAGAGCAAGGTCATCGACGCCGTCGCCAACCAGGCGGTCGCCGGCGAGATCGGTCCGAAACCCGCGATCCGCTGACCCATGCCAGACGCGTCCGCGCGGTTTCCCGCCGAGTGGGAGCCGCAGTCAGCGGTTCTGCTCGCCTGGCCGCATGCCGGCACCGACTGGGCCGAGCGGCTGGCAGAGGTCGAGGAGACCTACATCACGCTGGTCGCGGGCATCACCCGGTTCCAGGACGTCGTGGTCTGCGTCGCGGACGACGATGTGGAAGCGTACGCCCGCGCACGCCTGTCGTCGGCCCGCGTCCCCATGGCGCGCGTCCGGTTCGTTTCGATTCCGTACGACGACACCTGGCTGCGCGATTCCGGCCCGCTGACCCTGGTGTCCCGCGACGGGTTCCGGCTGCTGGATTTCCGGTTCACCGGTTGGGGCGGGAAGTTCGAGGCCAGCCGCGATGATGCCCTCGTGCAGGGGCTGGCCTCATCGGGAATCCTGGTCAAGAGTGACCTGCAACCCATTGATTTCGCGATGGAAGGCGGCGCCATTGATACCAATGGCAGCGGCACGCTGCTGACCACGTGGCGCTGCCTGCACGAACGTCATCCGGAACTCGAACGGGAGACCGTCTCGGGACGGTTGCGCCAATGGCTCGCGCAGGAGCGCGTGTTGTGGCTCGACCACGGTTACCTGGAAGGCGACGATACCGATGCCCACGTCGATACCCTCGCCCGGTTCGCCGCGGACGATGCGATCGTTTATCAGGCCTGCGACGATCCGGCGGATGCGCACTATGGCGAGTTGCAGGCCATGGCGGCCGAACTGGCTGCGTTTCGCACGCCCGATGGCGCGCCCTTTCGCCTGTTTCCGTTGCCTTGGGCGCCACCGATCATCGATCGGAATCGAAGGCTGGCAGCCAGTTACGCCAACTTCCTCATCATCAATCGAGCCGTGATGATGCCGGCCTACGGGGTGGATGAAGAGGGATGGCAGGTCGACGCCGCCGCCGCCGCCGTCCTGGCCGACGCGTTTCCCGGCCGTGAAATCGTCCAGGTGCCGTGCCGGCCGCTGATCTGGCAAAACGGCAGCCTGCATTGCATCACCATGCAGCTTCCCGCAGGCATCGTCGCGCCTGACTGACCCCGACAGCCGCCACGCCGGATCACTCCTCGATCCCCCCCGCTCCCCCCCTCCCACAACCGTTGCCAGCCGAGGCGCGAGCCCGCCCTACAATGTCTCGATGAGAACGCAAACGACCCTGCCCGTCGCCCTGGTCCAGGAAAAGAACCACGGCGACGCCGACGCCAACCTGGACGTGATCGAACAGCGGGTGGCCGAAGCCGCCCGGCAGGGCGCGAAGCTGGTGCTGCTGCAGGAACTGCACAACGGCGCCTACTTCTGCCAGCACGAGTCGGTGGAAGAGTTCGATCGCGCCGAACCCATCCCCGGTCCCAGCACCGCCCGCCTGTCCTCCGTGGCCGAACGGCACGGCGTGGTCCTGGTCGGCTCGCTGTTCGAACGGCGCGCCGCCGGCCTGTACCACAACACCGCCGTGGTGTTCGACGCCGACGGCCGCATGGCCGGCAAGTACCGCAAGATGCACATCCCCGACGACCCCGGGTTCCAGGAGAAGTTCTACTTCACCCCCGGCGACCTGGGCTTCGAGCCGATCGACACCTCCGTCGGCCGGTTGGGCGTGCTTGTGTGCTGGGACCAGTGGTATCCGGAGGCGGCGCGGCTGATGGCGTTGGCCGGCGCGGAAATCCTGCTTTACCCGACGGCCATCGGCTGGGACCCGGGTGATGCGCAGGACGAAAAGGTGCGCCAGCGCGATGCCTGGGTGGCCAGCCATCGCGGCCATGCCGTCGCCAATGGCGTCCCGGTGCTGTCCTGCAACCGTGTCGGCCACGAGCAGTCCCCGCTCGATGCCGCCGGCATCGATTTCTGGGGCAACAGCCACGTGCTGGGCCCGCAGGGCGAGTTCATCGCCGAGGCGGGCGGCGAACCGACGGTGCTGGTTTGCGACGTGGACCTCGGGCGCAGCGAGGACGTGCGCCGCATCTGGCCGTTCCTGCGGGACCGACGCATCGATGCCTATGGCGACCTGCTGAAGCGCTACCGTGACTGACGCGCTGGTGGTCGAGATCCCGCCAGCCGCGGTGCCGGGCTGGCGCGGGCAGCCGCACGCGATCGTGGAGCGCGGCGGCGTGCACTACACCTTGCTCGGGACCGCGCACGTCTCGCGCGAAAGCGTTGAGGCCGTGCGCGAGGCGATCTCCGAGGGCGGCTTCGACGCGGTGGCGGTCGAACTCGATGCCCAACGATTGCAGGCCTTGAGCGACCCCGACGCCCTGGCCAAGCTGGACCTCGTCAAGGTCATCCGCGAAGGCAAGGCGGCGCTGTTCGCCGCCAACCTGGGCCTGGCCGCGTACCAGCGCCGGCTCGCCGAGCAACTCGGGATCGAGCCGGGTGCTGAGCTCAAGGCCGCCGTGGACCAGGCCCGGGACCGCGACCTGCCGGTGCACCTTGTCGATCGAGACGTCGGCATCACCTTCAAGCGCATTTCGGCCAAGCTCGGGTTCTTCGGGCGCATCAAGCTGATGGGCGGCCTGCTGGCGGGCCTGCTGGTCGACGACGAGGTCGGTGCGGACGACATCGAGAAGCTCAAGCAGGGCGACATGCTCGAATCGAGCTTCGGCGAATTCGCCAAGGACAACCCGGCGCTCTACGACACCCTGATCGACGAACGCGATCGCTACATGGCCGCAAGGCTGCGCGAGGCGGGCGAAGACGCCCTGGTCGCAGTCGACCACCGGCCCGCCAGCGTGCTGGCGGTGGTGGGCGCAGGCCATCTGAAGGGCCTGGCCGCCTACCTGCGGGACGAGACACGGGACCCTGCGACGCTGCGGGCCGAACTCGACTACCTGGACTCGAAGCGGAAGGTCCCCTGGTTCACGCTGGCGATCACTGCCCTGGTCCTTGGTGGCATCGCCTGGGGGTACTGGCGCGGAGGCGCGGCGGTCGGCACCGACCTGCTCCTGCAATGGGTCCTGATCACGGCCGGGCTGGCTGCCGTCGGCTGCGCGGCGGCCGGCGGGCATCCACTGAGCATCCTCGCAGGCGCCATCGCAGCGCCCTTGAAGCCCTTCCGGCCGGGCCTGCCGTCGGGCATGTTCAGCGCCCTGGTGGAATTGCACCTGCGCAAGCCGGCCTACGGCGATTTCCTGTCGTTGCGCGACGACGCCCAGAGCCTGCGCGGCTGGTACCGCAACCGCGTGTCGCGGGTGGTGCTGAACTTCATCCTCACCAACCTGGGCACCGGCATCGGGGTCTGGCTTGCCGGCGCGCGGATCGTCGGGAAGCTGATCGCCTAGGCTGCCCGGAGCGGGTCAGTACGCGCCCGGGTTCCTGATGAACCGCCAGATGATCTTCGCCCCCACGGTCCAGCTGCGCGCGTTGCGCGCCACGTGGGAGTCGATTGCGCGCACCGCTACCTCGTCGTAGAGCGCGCCAGCGAACACGACCCCCCGGATCCGCCGGGTATTGCGGATATCGCGGAGCGGATCGGCGTCCAGCAAGACCAGGTCGGCGACCATGCCGCGCAGGACCTGGCCGCGCTCGCTTGCCTCCCCGGCGTACGCCGCGGGCGTCACGGTCGCTGCGCGCAACGCCTCGGCGGGCGTCAGCCCGGCATGCACCAGTTGTTCGAGCTCCCGATGCACGTCCACGCCCGCGGCGAGGTAGTCCGTCCCGACCATGATGCGGACGCCGGCGCGTTGCGCCTCCAGGGTCAGGTCGAGGCCCTTGCGGTAGAAATCGAGGTAACCGCGCCGCGCTGCGGGCCCCGGCGCCTCCGCCAGCAGCTCGTCGAGGTCCTCGCGCCATTGGCGTTGCAGCAGCGGATGCACATAGCGCAGCACGGGGTCCTCCCTCACGCGCGGGAGGTGGGCGAACGCATCCGACCAACGGGTGAGGTGGGTCGGGACGTAGAACGTGCCGGCCTCCCGCATCGCGGACAGGATCTCCCGCGCACGCGCTGGATCGTGCCGGTTGACCATCGCGCGCCTGTCCTCCCGCCACGACGGTGACCCGGCCCGCTCGCGCAGCGCCTGGGAGCCGTCGAAGGACTCGTGGAGCAGGAACCGGGCATGTTCCAGGCTGCGCTGGTGACGTGCCGCCTCGATGGCGTCGACGGCATGCGGGCGGTGGCCGACGACCGCCATCCCGCGCAGCCGGGCTTCGTCGGCCAAGGCCAGGTAGGCGTCCCGCGGGATGCGGTCGTAGACCTTGATCGTGTCCGCCCGGCCGACGAAGTGCCTGACGAAGGCCCGCGCCTGCGCGGGCGTCGCGGTGTCGAAATACGCCGGCACGTCGCCGAGCCGCGCCGCCATGCCCGGCCCGTTGGCCATGAAGCTGCTGGTTTCGACGATCCGCGGCCCGACCCGCTCGCCGGACACCGCCTCGCGGCTCCAGCGCCGTTTCTCGTCCCCGCATGCGATGAAGGGATCTCCTGGACTCGGGCATCCCTGCATGTCGCGCACGCTGGTGACGCCCGAGGCAACGTACAGGGGCATGTCCAGCAGGGGCGAAATCGCCAGGACATGCGTGTGCATGTCCCAGAGCGCGGGCATCACGAATCGGGCGCGCCCGTCCACCACCCGCAGTCCCGGCGGCACCGCGACGGTCTCCCGAGGCCCCACGGCGGCGATGCGCCCATCCGCCACGACCACCGTCTGCTCGGTTCGCACGACACCGGCTACGACATCGACCACGGCCACGCCGCGGATGGCGAACGACGCCGGGCGTGCCGGCTCCAGTCGGGGTTCGGGCCAGGCCACCGCCCCGGCGAACAGCCCGATCGCGGCCACTGCGCCGATTGCCGCGGCAGTCCCCAGCGGCGCGAGGACTCGCCGGCGACGCGCAGGGAGGCGAGCCTCCCTCGCCATGCCTATGGCGCCTTGATCGCTGCGACCCCTGCCGGCCGTGGCACTGCCTTCCCGCGCGCCCTCGCCAGCACCCGCGCGGTGCCATGGCGCATGTCGTCCAGGATCGCGTAGATGGTCGGCAGGAACAGCAGGCTGACGATGGTGGAGAACGCCAGCCCGCCGGCGATCGCACGGGCCATCGGGTAGTACGCCGGGCCGTCGCCGCCGATCTGGGTGTTGGTGAGCGAGATCGGCACCATCGCCAGGATGGCCGTGCCCATCGTCATCAGGATCGGCCGCAGCCGCTCGCGGCTGCCTTCGACCAGCGCATCGGTACGCGACATACCGCGTCGTCGCAGGTTGTTGATGTGCTCGACCATCACGATGCCGTTGTTCACCACCACGCCCATCAGCACCAGGATGCCGATGAAGGCCATGATGTTGAACTCGGTGCCGGTGAGCCAGAACAGCCAGAACACGCCGAACACCGAGAACAGCACGCCCGACATGATCGCCGCGGGGAACAGCAGCGATTCGAACACCGCCGCCATCACCACGTAGATCATGATCAGCGCGATCAGCAGGTTGAACATCATCTGCTGCATGGCTTCCTGGTCGTCCTGGAACCCGCTGCCGTCGAAGGTATAGCTGTAGCCGGCGGGCCATGCGATGTTCTTGAGCGTCTCCTCCATCGCCTCGCGCGCTTCCGGCATGGTGGTCTTGTCCGCGAGGTTGGCCTGGATCTTGAGCGTGGTCTGGCGGTTGGCGCGCGAGATCCGCGTGGCAGAGGGCTGCACGGAAACGTCGACCATCGCCAGCAGCGGCACGGTGCGGCCATCGGGCGCCCGCACCATGAACGACGCGATGTCCTCGGTGCCGTAATCCTCGGCCCCCTTGAAGCGCAGCCACACCGGGACCTCGGTGTCGCCTCGCCGGAACTCGCGCAAGGGCGCACCACGCAACGCCAGTCCCACGAAGCCCGCGACTTCCTGCGCGCTGAAGCCGAACGCCGCCGCGCGCTCGCGATCGACGCGGATCGACAGCTCGCTGGTCTGGTCGCCCGCATCCACGCGGACGTCGCGGAGCTCGGGCCGTTTGGAAAGGATCGGAACGACGTCCCTGGCCAGTTCCTCGAGGGTCTGCGTGGAGTCGCCCACGAGCTGGACCTGCACGTTCTGGCCCGGCCCCTGCCCGCCTCCGCCGCCGCCGTCCTGGTTGCCGACGCCGATGTTGGCGAGCGCCGACTTGGGCAAGGCTTCGCGGATCGCCTCGATGAGCGGCTTGGTCTCGCTGATCTTCTGGGTATCGAAGGTCAGCTTGGTCCCGCCCCAGCCCTGCTCGCTGTACCAGGAATAGATCTGGGTGACGTGGAAGCGCTCGCGATTGGCGTCGATGAAGTCCTCGATCCGGCGCACCTCGTCCGACATCTGCTGCTTGGTGTACGCCCCCTTCCACTGGTAATAGATGTCGACTTCACCCCCGCCGTCCCCGCCGAACATGTTCTTCTTCGTCAGGATCATGGGCGCGATGCTGATCGCCACGATCAGGGCGATGCCAAGGACGCTCCACCCGCGGTGCTCCAGCGTCCAGCGCAGCAGGCCCGCGTAGCGACGCTGCATGCGCGGGATCAAGCCATCGTGCCCGGCGACCGCGGGGGGCGTCTTCAGCCTCGCGGAAATCATCGGGATCAGGCTCACCGCCACCAGCCATGACGCCAGCAGGGACACCGAGATGGTGATCGCGATCTGCGCGAGGTAGATGCTTAGGAAGTTGCGCTCGCCGAACAGGTTGGGAAGGAACACGATGCAGTGGCACAACGTTCCGGCGGTCAGCGCGATGGCGACGTGCCGCGTCCCGACGATCGACGCCAGCCGCGGGTCCCCGGGGTTCTTCTCCCTCTCTTGGTAGATGCTTTCGACGACCACGACCGCGTTGTCGACCAGCATGCCCACGGCCAGCAGCAGGCCCATCATCGACAGGATGTTGAGGGTGACGCCCGCGAAGTACATGAAGCCCAGCGTCATCACGAAGCAGATCGGGATGGCCAGCGTCACCATGGAGACCGACGGCCAGTGTCGAAGGAAAAACCACAGCACGATCACCGACAGCATCAGGCCGATGCCGCCGGCCTCGGCGAGTTCGGCCAGCGACGAGGTGACGTTGTCGCCCTGGTTCTCGATGACGATGACCTGCACGTCGCTGAGTTCGGGCTGGGCGCGGATCTTCTCCACCTCTTCCAGCGCCAGCCGGGAGACCTCCACGAGGTTGGCGTTGCGCTCCTTGAAGATGTCCAGCCCCATCGCCGGACGGCCATCGAGCCGCCTGCCGTAGTCCAGGCGCGCCGGCTTCAGGCGCACGTCGGCGATGTCCGACAACCGCAGGCCGTCCTCTCCGATCGGCAGGTCGCGCAGTTGCTGCAGGTCGCTGATCTCGCCCACGGGCTGCACCCGCAACCGCTGCCCGCCGTCCTCGATCTGGCCGGCGGAAATCGAGAAGTTCACCGCCTGCAACCGGGTGTTCAATTCGTTCAGGCCCAGGTCGTGCGCGGTCAGGCGGTCCGGCTCGACCGCGATCTCGACTTCGTTGGGCGCCGCACCCGTGATCTCGACCCTGGCCACGCCGGGCAGTCGCTCGATCCGCCGCTTGAACTCGCGGTCGATCATGTCGTAGGAGCCGGTCAGGTCGCTCTGGCTGGCCAGCCGGACGCGCAACACGGGCTGGTCGGTGGTTGAGAACTTGAAGACGAAGTAGCGCTGCAGGTCGCTGGGCAACTCGTCGCGGATGGCGTCAATGCGCTCCCGGGCCTCCGACGCGGCGATGGCGACATCGCGATCCCAGTCGGAGAACTGGATGAACAGCTGCGCGCCGTCCGCCCGGGCGTTGGCCTCGATGCGCTTGATCCCCGACATGGTCGAGATCGCTTCCTCGACGGGGCGCAGGATCGTCCGCTCGACCTCCTCCGGTGTTGAGCTGGTGTACGGCAGCTGCACGAAGATGAAGGGTGGCGAGACCTCGGGGAACGCCTCCAACGGCAGCCGGATCGCCGCGATCGTGCCGATCACGAACAGCGACACGAAGAGCATGATCGCGCTGACCGGCCGCCTGAGGCTGAGTTCGGCGACGGTCATGCCCGTTCGGTCCCCGGGTCGTAGCTGCCCTTCTCCACGTCGCGGGCCGTCTCGGCGGTTTCCTCCTTACGCTTGCGACGCGCCACGTACCATGCGTCGGCACGGCGATCCAGCAGGTCGTAGACCACCGGGATCACCACCAGCGTCAGCAGGGTCGAGACCAGCAGGCCGCCGATCACCGTGATCGCCATCGGCGAGCGCACCTCGGCGCCTTCACCGAACGCCAGCGCCAGCGGCAGGAAGCCGAACAGCGTGCACATGGTGGTCATGATGATCGGCCGCAGGCGGGACCGCGCGCCCTCCACCAGCGCCTCGCGCTTGGCGACGCCGGCCTCGCGCAACTGGTTCACCTTGTCGATCAGGATGATCGCGTTCTTGGTCACCAGGCCCACCAGCAGGATCAGTCCGATGAACACCACCACCGAAACCGGCGAGAAGGTCAGCAGGAGCGCGAGTACCGCGCCGACCAGCGCCAGGGGGATGGTGAACAGGATGACGAAGGGATGCAGGAGCGACTCGAACTGCGAGGCCATCACCAGGTACACGAGGAAGATCGCCAGCCCGAATGCGAACAGCAGCGACTTGACCGATTGGGAAAGCTCCTCGCCCTGGCCGCCGATGTGCATCCCGACGCCGGCGCCCAGCGGGTTCTCCGCGACCATCTGCCGCACTTCCTCCACCGCGCTGCCAAGGTCGATGTCGCGCAGGTTGGCCGAGACGACGGCGACCCGCACCTGGTCGGAGCGGTGGATTTCGCTCGGGCCGGTGGTCGACACCACGTCCGCGACAGACTCCAGTCGCACCGCGCGCGCGCTTCCGGGGTTGACGATCAGCTGGCGGATGCCTTCGACCGAGTCGCGGTCGCTTTCGCGCGCACGGACCAGCACGTCGATCTTGCGGTCACGGAAGCTGTAGCGCGTGGCGACGTCGCCGCGGACCTTCTTCACGACCGCGTCGGCGATCTGCCGCGTGGTCAGGCCTAGCGCGGCGGCCCGGTCCTGGTCGAAGCGGATCTGGATCTCCGGGAACCCTTCCTCCACCGTCGACTTGACGTCGGCGTAATTCGGATTGGCGCGCAAGAGTGCCGCCATGCGCTGCCCGGCCTGCTCGATGCTCTCCATGTCCTGGCCGCGCAGTTCGATTTCCAGCGGAGTGGAAAAGCTGAAGAGCTCTGGGCGGCTGAAGTCCACCTGCGCCCGCGGGTGGTCCGTCATCGTGGCGCGGAGCCGTTCCGTCTGCTCGGCCTCGAACCGTTTGCTGCCCCCGTCCGCCATGACGATCGACAGCTTGCCGATGTTCTCGCCGCTCTCGGTCGGGTTCGCGTCCAGGCGCGTGCCGCTGCCGCTGACGCCGTACATCGCCTCGACGCCCTCGTCGTCCGCGTGCTCGCGCTGCAGCTCGCGCACCAGGCTGTCGGTCTCGGCCAGCGGCGTGCCGGGCGGCAGCTTGACCGTCATTTCGAAACGGTCCTGGGCCAATTGCGGGATCAGGTCGGTTCCCAGGAGCGGGATCGCGGCCAGGGTCGCCGCGAAAGCGGCGGCGGCGAGCCCGACGACCAGGCCCGGCCTGCGCAATGCGTTGGGCAGCAACCGCAGATAGCCGCGTTCGGCCCTGGAATATGGCGCCATGGCGAGGTCGCTGGCCTTGCGCATCACCGGACCGATGAGGGCGGACAACCCCCGCCACAGCCGCACGATCGCCCATGCGATACCGAAGAACAGCCCCCGGAGCACCGCGCCGAACCCGCGACCGGTCGCCGCGACGGGCTTCTGCCAACGCCGCTCCGGCTGCCAGCGCGGATGCGCGGGCTCTTCCGGGAACGCCATCGGCGGCCGCCCCTTGAGCGCACTGAGCATGGGGATGAGCGTCATCGAGACCGCCAGCGAGATCGCGATCGCAAGCGCCACGGTCAGGGCCTGGTCGCGGAACAGCTGCCCGGCGATGCCCTCGACGAACACCAGCGGCAGGAACACCGCGATGGTGGTCAAGGTCGAAGCGACGACCGCCATGCTGACTTCGCGCGTGCCGACGATGGCGGCCTGCAGGATCCCGAGGCCTCGCTCGCGCGCCTTGGCGATGCTCTCCAGCACGACGATCGAATCGTCCACCACCAGACCGGTCGCCAATGCCAGGCCGCCGAGCGACATCACGTTCAGGCTCAGGCCCATCTGGCCCATGAAGAAGAACGTGGTGATGATCGACACCGGCAGCGACAGGCTGATGACGAAGGTGCTCCAGCCATCGCGCAGGAACAGGAAGATCACCAGGATCGCCAGCATTCCGCCGATCACGGCATCGAATTTCACGTCGTTGATCGCCGCACGGATGAACTTCGACTGGTCGTCGATCACCGTGAGGGTGAAGTCGGGGGGCACCTGCGATTCGAGTTCCTTCAGCCGTGCGGCCACCGCATCTGCAGTCGACACGGTGTTCGCATCGCCTTCCTTGTAGATCGCGAGCTCGACGGCCTCCTGTCCGGCCAGGCGGATGATCGCCTCGCGCTCCTTGTATCCCTGGCGCACGTCGGCGATGTCGCGCAGGCGCACCGGCATGCCGCCGGCCACCTGGCTGCCACCCCCGGAGTTGCTTTGCACCGACGCCGCCGCGGCCATCGTGCTGGCGTCGCCGCTGGCGGCGGCGACGCGCGCCATCTGCTCGGCCGCGCTCTCCGCCGCGCCGCCGCCACCACTCTGGATGGTCACCAGCATGTCGCGCATCTCCTCGATGCTGGCGAACTGGTTGACCGTGCGCACCAGGTAGCGCTGGGATCCTTCCTCCAGCCGGCCACCGGAGACATTCACGTTCTCCTGCTGCAGGCGCTGGATCACGGTATCGATCGGCAGGTTGAGCTGGGCCAGCTTCTGCTGGTCGATCTCGACCTGCACCTCGTCTTCCAGGCCGCCGCCGACCTTGACCGCGGCCACGCCACCCACCGGTTCGAGCTTCTTCTTCAGGTCGTCGTCCGCGTAGCGGCGCAACGCGGTGAGCTGGCGCACGTCGGTCTCGCCATCGGCCGTGCCCTTCGCGGCCAGCGCGAGGCGCATGATCGGCTCGGTCGACGGATTGAAGCGCAGGATCACCGGCGCTTCCGCTTCGAGCGGCAGTTGCAGCACTTCCAGCTTGTCGCGGACCTCCAGGCTGGCCTGGTCCATGTCCGCGCCCCAGGCGAACTCGAGCACCACGTCGCTCTGCCCGGTACGCGAGACCGACTTGAGCTTGCGCAGGTTCTTCACCACGCCGACGGCTTCCTCCACCGGCTCGGAGATGAGGGTTTCGATTTCCGCCGGTGCGGCACCGGTGTATTCGGTCCGCACGGTCAGCGTCGGATAGCTCAGGTCGGGGAGCAGGTTGACCTTGAGGTCGCCCAGCGCGATGAACCCGAACAGCAGGAAGCTGATCGTGATCATGGCGATGGTCACGCGGCGGCGGGTCGAGAACTCCACCAGGTTGAACCCTCCCCCGGGCGACTGGTGCGGGTCGTGCCCGGAGGGTGGCGCGCCTTCTCCCGCGCTCTCGTGGCGCGAGGTGCTCACTGCTTGCCGGCCTTGTTATCGGCACGCGCGGTCTGGGTGGGCGCCTTGGCCTCGGGCTCGCCGAGCACCTGCACGGCACTGCCCTCCCGCAGCGCCACCTTGCCGGCGGTGACCACGGGTTCGCCGGGCTTGAGTCCCCGCACGACCTCGGCGTAGCCGCCATCGATGTAGCCCAGCGTGACGGGAACCCGTACCGCCTTGCCGTCCCGGACCGTGAATACCGCACTGTCCGTCTCGCCCTCCAGCAAGGCCGAGCGTGGAATGACCAAGGCGTTCGCGCGCTGGTCGTAATCGATGCGGATCCGCCCGAACATGCCCGGCTGCAGCTCACCGGCGCCTACGAACGCGGTGATGACGCGGAACGTGCCGCTCGCCGAATCGACCACCGGCGCGATCCGGTCGACACTTCCGGTGAACGTCTTGCCCGGCAACGCATCCACCTGCAATTTCACCGGCTGGCCGGCACGCAGCGTGGCCAGTTCCCGCTCGGGCACGTTGAGGGTGGCTTCCAGCCGCGAGTTGTCGACGATCCGGAAGATCGGCGTGTTGATTTGGACGAAGTTGCCCGGCTTGATCGAGCGCTGGGCGATGACGCCGGAGATCGGCGCCTTGACGCTGGCATAGGACAGTTCGAGGTTGGCAAGCCGGTTGGCGGCGCGGGCGTTCTCGAGGTCGTATCGCAGCTGGTCGTGGTCCGCAGCGCTGACGAGCTGTTGTTCCGCCAGTTGCTGCGACCGGCGGAAGTTCGCCTCGAGCTTGCGCAGCTGCGCGCTGCTTTGCGCCGCCTGCAGCGCCGCGCGGTCGGGATCCAGCCGTGCCAGCACCTGACCGGCCCGGACCTCCTGACCTTCCTCCACCAGCACGCTCAGGGCGACGCCCGAGGTCTTCGCCACGACCTGCGACTCCGCCCTGGGCTCCAGTGGCGCCGTCCCGGTATAGCTCGCGGCGATGGCGCGACGCGAGGCTTTCTCGACCTCCACCGGCACCGCTTCGGGCCCCTTGTCCTCGCCATCCGGCCCCTTGGCCTCCGCGTCGCCGTTGCCGCCCTTGCAAGCGGTGATCAAGATGGCCGAAGCCAGCAACAGGGCCGCGACGCGGGTGCCCCGGGGAAGTCGACGAACTCGGAAGAAGGACATGGTCGGGGCTAGCCAGAATGGTGTGGTAGCAAGGTATATCACCTGCCCCCGCCCAGCATGCCCCAGAGGTCATGGTGACTGCCGGCAACGGGCGGGCGGGTGCGGTTGGCGAGGAGTGACCCACCACTTCGCCACTTTCCAAAGAACCGACGAAAAGAATGCCGGTGGCTGGGCCGGGACGCGCGACACAGGCGTCGCCGATTCGGCCGTCGATTCGATCGGTTTCGTCCCGCGTTGGCGGCGGCAGTGCCGGACGGGATCGGCCCGCGCACCCCGACGTTAACAGGTCGCAAGACGCGGGCTATACTGTCCCGATTGCGCCCGGGCATTGCTGCGGGGCGCGTTCGATACTCTTCCAGCCCTCCAGGATTGCGGACCTTTCCATGACGCGACCGTTGCCGATCGCCGCCTGCCTGCTGACCCTCGCCTTGCTGCCCCTGGCGACCGACGCGCAACAGGCACCCAGCCCAGCAAGCGCCACGCAAGGCATGCAGCCTGCCGCCGGCAACGCCGATAACGGCCACATGCTGACGTACACCTGCCAGGGATGCCACGGCATCGCCGGGTACAAGAACGCCTACCCGAATTACCACGTGCCCAAGATCGGCGGCCAATCCACCGCCTACCTGGTCAACGCCCTGACCGAATATCGCGATGGCAACCGCAAGCATCCCACCATGCAGGCCCAGGCGCAGAGCTTTTCCGACCAGGACATCGCCGATATCGCCACCTTCCTCTCGGGGTTGAGTCAATGAGCCGGGCCATCCGCAGCAAGTCGACCGTGACGATCGTTTTTTCACTTGCCCTGGCATTGGCCGCGTGCGGCGCGGAGGACGCGGCACCGGACGCACATTCCGGCGCCGAGGGCGGCGCAGCCCGGGTTTCGTCGTCCGCCGGCTTGCCGGCGGGACGCATCACCGCCGGGGAGGAACTGGCAGCGTCCAAGGGCAAGGCGACCGGGCAGTCCTGCATCGATTGCCACGGAGCCGACGGCAATACCCCGCTGGATCCAACCTATCCAAAGCTGGGCGGCCAGTACGCCGACTACCTGGAGCACGCCTTGCAGGGCTATCGCGATGGCAAGCGCTCGCACGCCTTGATGTCCCAGCAGGCCAAGGACCTCGACGACCAGCAGATCGCCGACCTTGCGGCGTATTTCGCGTCACGGCCCAGCCAGCTGCGGGACCTAGAAGGGGTTCATTGAACCCTGGATGAGAAGGGTCTCCGGCCATCGGCGACCTTTCCCCGCCATGCCTGGTCCGGCGCGACTCTTGAAGGAGTCGCGCCCATGAATGGCGAGGCCATGTCCCCGTCACCTGCTCGACATGCGTGGATGCCCCCGGCCGGTTCGGCCGCTGGTCGAACTACGTGACCCGTCGAAACGGGTAGAGCCAGTTCGTAAGGAACCTGGCTCATCGGCCAGTCACCTCGTCGCGCGTTCCGATGCACCAGGACAGCACCGGGCTGGATGGGGTCCCGCTCAGGGTTGCGAACGCGGTTTTTCCAGGCTCTCCTGGTCTTCCTGCAACTCGGGCTTGAACGGGACATCCGGCGCCTTGCGCGCGGTTGCCTCGATATCCTTCATGTTGGGATCGCTGATCGCACAGGCACCGCCCAGCGCCAGCAAGGCCACCGCACACTTGATCGTCTTGCTGGTGCCGGGGATCGGGATGAGCACCTCCTTGATGCTCTGCCGCACCCACTTCTCGAGCAGGGTTTCGTGGGGCACCCAGAACCGGTCGAACGCGGTCGGCTCGAAGCCGATCGGCGGGCGCTTGAGCCACGTGCCCATGCGATCGATCTTCTCGTAGTCCTCCGTGATCGTGCCCGGCGGCAGGCCGCCGCCCACCTTGTTGTCGCGACCCGCGAGCCTCGGGCTACCGTCCGGATTGAAAAGGCCCGGCGTGTTGCTTCCGGCCGGCCCGCCGGGACGGTTCCGGGTCGAGTCGCCCCAATCGTCGGATCGGCGCGCCCCGGGCGGGGCCCCGGGATTCGGCGTCGACGCCAGCCCGGAACCTGCCGACGGGCCGTCCCGCCGGGTGCCCGTCGTCCCTTCCGGTTGCCCGCCCCCCCTCGAACCGGTTGACGCTTCGGCGTTGCCCGCCGTGCGGCTGGCCGCAGACCGGGGCGCGCCCTCGCTGCTCGCGGGCGACGGGATTTCCCGCAGGTTCGCTCGCGGCGCCTCTGCGGAAAGTTCGGGCGCCGCTAGACGGGGCTGGGGCCGGGGCTGGGTGGGGACCTGCGGCAAGGGTGCTGGGATCTCGCGTGCCACGACCTCGGTGGGTTGCTGCTGCAGGTCCGGAACAGCGATTTCCCGTTCTGGCAAGGGCCGTAGCCGCGGTGCCGCCGGCGCCTCGACGACCTGGATCTCGCGCCGGCGCGCGGTCAGTTCCGGGACTTCCACGGCCGGGGTCGCCACGTCGACCGGACGGGGCGGTGGCAGCACGAAACGGGTGTCGGGCGTGGGGGTTTCGGTGACCTGCAAGGGTTGCGCGGCGGGCGGCGCCGGCGGTTCCGGTTCCGGCTGCTCCTGCGCAGCCATCGCGGGCGGCGGCACTTCGGAGAGGGGCGGCATCGTCTCTGCGGCGGGACGTGGCGGGATGGGCTTGGCGCTGGCGGCCTCACGCGGTTCCTCCCCTTGCTGCACCCCGCCGCCTTCGTCCTCTGGCGCGCCCTCGCCGATGAACTCGACTTGCACGATGTCCTCGCCGACCGGCGCCTCCTCCCCCATGACAGACAGGAAGCGCATGTACATCAGCCAGGCGAGGATGGCCGTGAACAGGATGTGCAATAGCACGCTGGCGGACATCGCGAAGATCCGCAGGCCGCGCTGGTCCGGCGTCGCGGGTTGCCATTCCTGCCGCCAAAGGCTGGCGAACGCACGCCAACGCCCGAGTTCAGCCAGCGCCGCCGGCGGCAGCCTGGGTTCTCGCGCCAGGAAGATCGCGATGATGCTGGCGGCCGTCGCGCCCACGACGCGCCCCGGGCGCGCCCGCAGCGTCTCGAACCAGGCGCTCCAGCCCTCCGGAAACTCGCCAGCGGGCCGTTCCGGCCTCAGCGACCGCCGTCGCCGGCGTCGCAGCGCCTCGATCAGTTCCGACGAAGAGTACATGCGTGCCGGCAATTCCGTGCGACGGTGAACACGCTCGCGGGCTCAGGCGCCGCTCACGCCGCGTCGCGAGGCATGTAGGGCGCCTCGCCACTGTCGTGGTCGGTGGCATCGCGCACCGCAGTCACCCCCGGGACCTTCTCCAGCAGGGTCTTCTCGATGCCCTGCTTGAGGGTGACGTCCGCCATGCCGCACCCATGGCAGCCGCCCCCGAAGCGCAGGACCACGATCCCGTCCGAGGTCACCTCCTGCACGGAGACATGGCCGCGATGTTCGGCCAGCTGTGGATTGATCTCCTGGTCGACGACCCAGCGCACGCGTTCCACCAGGGAGGCGGACTCGGCCGGAGCCTCGCCCTTGATCTTCGGCGCACGGATCTGCAGCTGGCCGCCGGTGGAACGGGCGGCGTAATCGATCTCGGCCCCGTCCAGGAATGGCGCGCTGTCGGCATCGAGCCACAAGGTGAAACCTTCGCAATCGATCGCCCACTCGTCACCTTGCAGGTCCCGTGGCTCGGCGAACTCCAGGCGCACGTCGGCTTGCGGCGTGCCAGGCTTGGTCGCGGCCAGGCGCACGCCCATGCCAGGCAGGTCTTCGCGCTCGATCAGCTTCCGGAAGTGGGTCTGCGCGGATTCGGAGATCTGGATCATGGGCGTATTCTAGCGGTCCAGGCCGCGAAACCCCCTTCCGGAGCCGACTTTCGGCGGACACTGCCGTTTTCCCGATGGTTCGTGTTCATCCTGCGTCCCGCCCGCACCCACAGGAGTCCCCATGACCGACCTCACCCCGCTAGCCGAGGCGCATTGCATCCCGAGAAAGGGCGTCGACCACAAGCTCTCCGAGGCACGCATCCGCGAGCTACTGCCGCAAGTGCCGGCCTGGGAACTCGCCGAAGACGGCGAAGCCCTCTGTCGCACCTTCCGGTTCGACGACTATTACCGGACCATTTCCTTCGTCAACGCGCTGGCGCATGTCGCCAATCGCGAGGACCACCATCCCGACCTGGCCGTGCATTACGACCGGTGCGTCGTGACCTTCTCGACGCATGACGTCGGGGGACTCAGCGAGAACGACTTCATCTGTGCGGCGAAGGCCGACGCGCTGGCCGCTTGAGCGCGCAAGGCCGGCGCTTCAACCCAGGCGGTCAAGCACGGCGACCAGGTCCTGGTCCAGTGGCGCGTTGAGCACGTACGGCGAGCACCCTGCATCGAGCGCGAATTCAAGCGATGCCGCATGCAGGAACAGCCGCCGCAACCCGACCTGTTCACGCAATCGCCTGTTGGCTTCGGGGTCGCCGTACTTGTCGTCGCCTGCCACGGGATGGCCGATGTGGCGGGCATGGACGCGGATCTGGTGGGTCCGGCCGGTTTCGATCCGGACCTCGCAGTAGGACTGCCCGCCGCGACGTTCGAGCATCTTGAAGTGGCTCAGCGACGGCTTGCCAGAGGCTGCGTTGCCGCCGGTCATCGCCTGCACATGGCGCTCCCCGCCCTGGCGCAGCCCCACATGCAACGGCACGTCCACGCTCATCACCCCATCGGGCATGCGTCCGGCCAGCAGGGCCAGGTAACGCTTGCGCAGTCCGCCGCCACCGGGGCCGGCGCTGTCCTCGCGCATCAATGCCTGCAGCTCCACGAGGGCCGCCCGCTTCTTGGCGATGACCATCAACCCCGACGTGTCCCGGTCCAGCCGGTGCACCAGCTCCAGCGACTGTTGCGGGCGCAGGGCGCGCAAGGTTTCGATCACCCCGAACCCGATGCCGCTGCCGCCGTGGCTGGCGATGCCCGACGGCTTGCTGATTGCCAGCAGGCGGGCATCCTCGAACACGATGCTCGCCTCCAGTGCGTCCAGCAGGCCCCTGGCGGGAACGCCCTTGTCGCTGGAAGCAGTGAGACGGACCGGTGGGACGCGCACTTCGTCGTCCGCCTGCAAGCGGGTATCCGGCTTCGCGCGGCCGCCGTTGATCCGGACCTGCCCGCTACGGATGATCTTGTAGATCAATGACTTGGGCGCGCCCTTCAGCTGACCGAGCAGGAAATTGTCCAGGCGCTGCCCCGCCCTGTCGCCGGCGACGCGCACCATCCGGACACCGGGAGATGGGCTCGAAGGGGTTGTCTGGTCCGTCATGCCGGCCTTTTCTGTTACACTCGCTGCGCGAGATAAGGTGCTGATTTTGCAGGGAGTTCACCGGCCGAGAACCGGCCTTCCGCAAGGTCCGGCCAGAGCGCGACCACTGCCCGCGGGGCAGTTCAATGTTAGCGGCTGGACGGCAGCTCCGGGGATCGCCCTGCACTTCGGTGTCGGTGTATGAACATGTCCCGCGCGATGCAAGCGCCCTTGCCGGATGGTCTGCCTGAACAGCACGCCCCGGCAGCGGCCCGAAGCGGTCGCCGGCCCGCAACAAACACAATGCACAAGCGCTCCCGCGGACCGCCGTGGTGTCGTAGCGCTGGAAGAAACCACAGTCGCCGCTGCGCTTGCGCGGCAGGCGGCCGGCAACATCCAGGCGAAACGCCCCGGCGTTCCGCGTGCCTGCTCATGCGAGCGGAGCGCGCAAGGAACGACCACAATGAAACGCATGCTGATCAACGCCACGCAGGCCGAAGAACTGCGCGTGGCGACCGTCGACGGACAGACGCTCTACGACATCGACATCGAGCAACCGTCGCAGGAACAGAAGAAGTCGAACATCTACAAGGGACGCATCGTCCGCCTCGAGCCCTCGCTCGAAGCCGCCTTCGTCGAGTACGGCGGCGGCCGCCACGGCTTCCTGCCGCTGAAGGAAATCTCCCGCGACTACTACCAGTCCGGTGTCGACCACAACAAGGCCGGCATCAAGGAACTGCTGCGCGAGGGCCAGGAAGTGGTGGTCCAGGTCGACAAGGAGGAGCGCGGCAACAAGGGCGCCGCGCTGACGACCTTCATTTCGCTGGCGGGCCGCTACATGGTCCTGATGCCGAACTCCCCCACCGCCGGTGGCGTGTCGCGCCGCATCGAAGGCGACGACCGCGCCGAGCTGAAGAAGGCGATGGACTCCCTGTCGATCCCGGACGACATGGGCGTGATCATCCGCACCGCCGGCGTCGGCCGCGATGCCGAGGAACTGCAGTGGGACCTCGACTACCTGCTGAGCGTCTGGAAGGCCGTGTGCGAGGCCGCGCTGTCCAAGCCCGCGCCTTTCCTCATCTACCAGGAGTCGCGCCTGATCATCCGCGCGTTGCGCGACTACATGCGGCCTGACATCGGCGAGATCCTCGTCGACACGGAGGAAATGTACGCCGAGGCACGCGATTTCATCGAACAGGTGATGCCGCACAACCTTCGCAAGCTCAAGCACTACACCGACGACACGCCGTTGTTCAACCGTTTCCAGATCGAATCCCAGATCGAGAACGCCTACGAACGCACGGTTCGCCTGCCATCCGGCGGCGCGCTGGTGATCGACCAGACCGAGGCGCTGACGGCGATCGACGTCAACTCGGCTCGCGCGACCAAGGGCGGGGACATCGAGGAAACGGCTTTCAACACCAACCTGGAGGCCGCCGACGACATCGCGCGCCAGCTGCGCCTGCGCGACCTCGCCGGACTGGTGGTGATCGACTTCATCGACATGTCCTCCAACAAGCACCAGCGCGAAGTCGAGAACCGGCTGCAGCACGCGCTTCGCCACGACCGGGCGCGGGTCCAGATCGGCAAGATCTCGCGATTCGGCCTGCTCGAGATGTCACGCCAGCGCCTGCGCCCCTCGCTGGGCGAGTCGAGCCAGCAGGTCTGCCCGCGTTGCGACGGCCACGGCAGAATGCGCAGCGTCGAGTCGCTGTCGCTGTCGATCATCCGCATCGCGGAAGAGCATGCGATGAAGGACAACACGGGCCAGGTCCTGGTCCAGGCGCCGGTGGAGATCGCCAACTACCTGCTCAACGAGAAGCGGGGCGCGCTGCGCGAGATCGAGCAGCGCCACGACGCGCCAATCGTCATCGTCGCCGATGAGCAACTGCACACGCCGCATTACGAGGTCACCCGCCTGCGCGAGAACGAACTCGACGAAGAAGCCAGCAAGCCGAGCTATCGCCGTGGCACTCCGCGCAAGGTCGCGACGATCGCGCTGAGCAAGGCCAACCTCAATGTTCCGCCGGTCGCCGCCGTCACCAACGTCCGGCCCGCGCAACCGGCACCTGTCCGCGAGCCCAGGGAAGAAGTTTCCCCGGCGCCGGTCGCGGTTCCGCTTGCGCAGACGCCTGCCAGCAGCGGGTTCATCGGCTGGCTGAAGGGACTGTTCGCGGGCACCGACGGCGCGAGCGACGCCAACCGACCGCGACGCGCACCCGAACCGCAGGAACGGCCTGCCGCGCGCTCCAGGAACAACGACCGCGGGCAGTCGCGTCGCGGAGCCAAGGGCGACGGCGGCCGGGCCGGCGCACGTCGCGAGGCCCAGCCACGTACCGACGCGCAATCCGAATCGGCTCCGGCGAAGAAGAAGTCTGCCAGCGGCTCGAAGCAACGGACGCGTGGCGGACGTGGCAAGAAGTCGTCATCGAAGGTGGTTGCCGACGCCACGACCGAGGCCTCGTCGGCAGTCGCCGAGCCGCGCGCCGAATCCAGCCAGGTGCCACCCGAGGCCACGAGCTCCGCGGACCAGGTCGGGATCACGGGGGGCGTCGACGCGCCCCCACCTGGAGAGGCCAAGGAGCGCAAGGCGAAGTCCACGGCCGGCAGCACGGAAGGCGCGGACTCGGCGCCCTCCGGCCAGGGTGGCGACGCGACCGACAGCGGAACACCGAAACGGCGCCGCGGCCGTCGCGGTGGGCGGCGTCGGCGTCGGGGCGGGGAAGGCAGCAACAGCGATGCCGCAGCCCTCGACGACGCCAGCATGCACGAAGATGCGGCACCCGCCGATCGCACCCAGCCTGAATTCGACTTCGACGACAACACCGCTTCCCACCGTGCCCCGCGTCAGGCGCAGGGCGAAGCAGCTGGACCCGCTCCCCGCTCCGGCCACGCCGGTTCCTCGGCTGCGGAGGTTGCGCCCGAGGACACAGCGGAAGTCCGGCAAGCAACGGAGTCTGGCCACTCCACGGCTACGGCTTCCACGGACGCACGACCAGCAGCCACTGCAGTCCAGCCCGCGAACGAGACCGGGGGCGACGCAGTCGCGATTGGTACCAACCCGCCGGACACGGTCGCCGACGCGACGGAAGTGCCCGTCGGGGTTCCGGTGGATGGTAGCCAAGCGGGCTCGTCGTCCAGTGGAGCGGTAGACCGGTCCGACGCCGCAGCGAGCAGCATGACGCAGCGGTCCGTGGAACCGGATGATTCGTTCGTCGCCTCCCGGGCACCTCGGGGCCAGGCAACGGCCGAGGGCGACGCCTTGGTGGCGACCGGAACCGAGCCGCTGGAGGAAGATCCGGCTTCAGCGGCCGCAGTGGCGTCGGTACAGGGCGAGGATCATTCCCCGCGAAGCTTGTTCGATGACCATGAGACGGTGGTCGACCCGGACACCGCGTCACCGGCGGATGCGGCTGCGGTTGCGATTGCAGGAACCGGGGACGCGGTCGACGCCGAAAGCGGCAGCGAAGCGACACGCGACGCCTGATTCAGCTGATGCGCCACCCGGCACGGCCGGGTGGCGCCGTCACGGGATTCATCCCCTCCGACCCCTTTGGCTCGCCCAACCCCATCGCCCCGGCCGGCTTCAGAGCTCTTGCGCGGGGTCCGACAGTCCATAACGGCTCGCCAGGCGGGCCAAGGCGATGCTGTCCTGGATCTGCAGCTTCTCGAAGAGGCGGGACTTGTGGGTATTGACGGTCTTGGCACTGAGGCTGAGGCGTTTTGCGATGTCCTCCTGGCGAAGGCCCTGGATGAGCAGCATCGCTACCTCGATTTCCCGCGGCGACAGGCTGTCGAACGGAGATCGTTCCCCACCCAGTCCAGCCAGCGCGAGGTTTTGCGCCACGCCGCTGGCGAGGTAGCGCTTGCCCCGGGAGACGTCCCGGATGGCGCGCAACAGTTCGGACGCATCGCCCGCCTTGCCTACGTACCCGGAGGCGCCCGCGGCGATGAGCCGCTTCGGCATCGGCCCGTCTTCGAGCACCGACACCACGATGACCTTGCTTCCATATCCGCCCTTGACGATCCGCTCCGTCACCTCCAGCCCACTGACGCCGGGCAGGTGCAGGTCGCACAGGACGATGTCGGGCTTGAGGCTGCGGATTTGCGGCAGTGCGGCTTCCCCTGTCTCGGCCTCGCCCACCACCTCGATATCCACTTCGGATGACAGGATCATCCTCATGCCAGCCCTGACCAACGCATGGTCGTCGACCATGAAGACCCTGATCGTCATCCCTGAAGTCCCTTCTGGGCCAAAGGCGGCCAAGCGGCAGCCTAAGCGGCGGTTGGACGGGCGGCAAGCTCCTGAAAACCGTGGTGGCGTGTCAGGGTTTTCCGACGGATTGGCGGAGAGGGTGGGATTCGAACCCACGGTGGCATCGCTGCCACGCCGGTTTTCAAGACCGGTGCCTTAAACCGCTCGGCCACCTCTCCGATCCGCCGCGGATTGTCGCACGCGCACGCGCCCCAGGGCCCGCCACGGATCGCGCTAAGCACGGCCGCCTGGCCGTCCCATCGCGTCCACGCAATCGAGACGGGATCGCTCGATCAATGGCGGCAAGCGCTCGGCCAGGAAATCGATGAACACGCGCACCGCCGGCAACAGGCCGCGACGCGACGCGAACACCGCGTGCGCGATGCCTTGCGGCAGGCGCCATTGCGGCAGCACGACTTCCAGCTCGCCGTCGCGCACCGCCTGCGCGCACAAGGTCTCGGGCAGCATCGTCACGCCCAACCCATTCTTGGCCATCGCCATCAGCATGGGGAAGTCGAACCCGGATACCCGGGGCTTGATGTCGATGCGCCGCAACTCGCCTTCCGCGCCATGCAGTTCCCACCGTTGCCGCGCTTCGTCCTCTTCCGTCGTGAGCGTGACATGGTCGACCAACTGCTTCGGGTCGTCGGGGCGCCCTGCGCGATCCAGGTACCCGGGGCTCGCCACCAGCAGTTCCTCGATCTGCCCGAAGCTGCGCATGACCAGACTGCCGTCGTCGTCGAGCCGGGTGCGCACGCGGATCGCGACATCGAAGCCCTCGTTGATGAGGTCGACCCGCCGGTTGCTGACGTGCAGTTGCACTCGCACCTGCGGGTAGCGGGCAAGGAAGTCGGGCAGCAGGACGGGCATCTGCTGCTGCGCCAGGCTGACCGGGACACTGGCTCGTACTACGCCCCGTGGCTCCGCGCTCAGCCGATCGACGGCCTCTCGGGCGGCGGTGGCTTCCGCCAGCATCGACTGCACGTGGCGATTGACGCTCTGGCCGACATCGGTCACCGCGAAACGGCGTGTCGAACGCTGCAAGAGCCGCACGCCGAGATCGGCCTCCAGCTGGCTGATCCGTCGACTCAAGCGGGATTTCGGGATCCCGAGCGCGCGTTCCGCGGCCGCGAACCCGCCGTGCTCGACCACCATCGCGAAGTAATAGAGATCATTGAGGTCCTGCACGGCGATTTTTCCACGCATGGAACAAGGAGCGTCATTCCAGCACTTCCGTCCCAGCCACGCAACAAGCGACCCCGTGCGGCCCGCCCCTCAATCGATGCTCTGCACGCCACCCATCAAGGCCCGCAACGCCTCGGGAACTTCGATGCTGCCGTCGGCCTGCTGGTAGTTCTCCATCACGGCGATGAGGGCGCGACCGACGGCCACGCCGGAGCCATTGAGGGTATGCACCAGTTCCGGCTTGCCGGTCTCGGGGTTGCGCCAGCGCGCCTGCATCCGGCGGGCCTGGAAATCCCCGCAATTGGAGACGGACGAGATTTCACGGTAGCAATCCTGGGAGGGAAACCAGACTTCCAGGTCGAAGGTCTTGCGGGCCGCGAAACCCATGTCGCCCGAGCAGAGCAGCATGCGTCGGTAGGGCAGGCCCAGTTTCTCCAGCACCACCTCGGCGCACCGGACCATCCTTTCGTGTTCCGCCTCGCTTTCGCCAGGAACGGTCACCGCCACCAGTTCGACCTTCTCGAACTGGTGCTGGCGGATCATCCCGCGGGTGTCGCGGCCGTGGCTGCCTGCTTCGGCGCGGAAGCAAAGCGAATGGGCCGTCATGCGGATCGGCAGCCGCCCCGCATCGAGGATGTCGTCGCGCACCAGGTTGGTCAGCGGTACCTCGGCGGTTGGAATCAGGTACCGCCTGGTTTCACCGACGTCCAGGCCGAACAGGTCGTCCTCGAATTTCGGCAGCTGCCCCGTCCCCTGCATGCTCTCGGCATTGACGATAAGCGGGACATTGGTTTCCTCGTAACCATGTTCGGCGACATGCAGGTCGAGCATGAATTGCGCCAAGGCGCGATGCAGCCGCGCGAGCTGGCCGCGGAGCACGGTGAATCGCGCGCCGCTGAGCTTTGCGCCCGCGTCACCGTCCAGCCAGCCATGGCGGGCGCCCAGCTCGACATGGTCCTTGACCTGGAACCCGAAGCCGCGGGGCGTGCCATGGCGATGCTGCTCGACGTTTCCGCTTTCGTCACGGCCCAGGGGGACGGATTCGTCGGGAAGATTGGGCAACCCGAGTGCGATCGCCTCGAGCGCGTTGCGGACACGCTCCAGGCCGGCTTCGGAAGCCTTGAGCTCCTCGCCCAAGCCGGCCACCTCCGCCAGCAGGCCGCTGGCATCTTCACCCTTGGCCTTGGCCTGCCCAATCGCCTTGCTGCGGGCATTGCGCAGCTGCTGCAATTCCTGGGTTCGCACCTGGATGCGCTTCCGCTCGGCCTCGAGGCGCGTGATGGCGCCCGCGTCGAGGTCGAAGCCTCGGGTGGCGCGCAGGCGATCGGCGAGTTCGGCGGGAGTCTGGCGCAGCAGGTTGGGGTCGAGCATGGTTTCGGCGCGGGCATGAGGAACGGGGATTATCGCGTGTCGCACGAATGGCTGCCGAAGGCTGTGCCAGAATGCGATCCCTCCTCCAAGACCTCGGGTCCTCGCCCATTCCCCGAACGGTGCCCTCTTCCGCCTCCAGGCCCTGGTTCCGCCTTTCCGCGGGCGCCGCGTGGTCGATCCTCGCCGCCGCCGGACTCGGCCTGCTGCTGTTCCTGGCACTGTGGGTGGACCAGCGCAACGACCGTGATTTCTACCGGCAGGCCGAGGCGCCGCGACGCGCAGACGGGCAGGCCTTCGAGCCGCTGCCCGCGCCACCGGCGATCTCCGGGAGCATCGATACCCGCCTGCCCGATGCCGACCGGAATGCAGGAAGGGGCCAACCCCCGGACATCCTCCCCCCGCTGCCGCCGCCGGTCGCTCCACCTCCCGCCGAGCAACCGCCGCCGCTTCGCGCCGAGGCCACTGGCTTCACCAGCCCTCCCGTCCCGATCGACATGCCACCTCCGTCGTATCCGCCCGAAGCCATGCGGCGACGCGAGTCGGGAACCGTGCTGCTACGGATCGAAGTAGATGCCCAGGGCCGGCCGCATTCGATGGACATCGTCCGGGCCAGCGGCTCCCGGCACCTGGATCGCGCGGCGCTGGTGGCGGCCAGGTCCTGGCGATTCCGGCCCGCGATGCGGAACGGCGAACCCGTCTCCGGTACGGTCAACGTGCCGGTCAGCTTCGACGCCAGGCGCTGACCGGCGCGCAGGTTGCCTGCATGGTGTCCACCTGCTTTGAACAATCCGTGTGAAAGGCTTCGTCTCTTTCCCCCATCCTGCCCGGAGATCCACCATGACCGACCCGACCCATCGAGAGGACGCCCGAGGACACGGAAACGAACCGAAGCAAGGCTTCAATCCGCTCCTGTTGATCCTGGTGCTCATCGCGCTCCTTGCCTTCGGCTGGTACTGGTTCAACCAACGCGGCTCGGTGGAGCCGGCCAGTGCACCAGACGACATACCCGCGGTCGATATCGGTTCCGCCCGCGAGACAGCCGCCGAGACGGAGCGGGCCACGGCCAAGGCATCGCGTCCAGCCGTGCCGGCCGACCGGGACGCGTATGCCGTTGCGCGCCTGCAGCCGAGCTATCCGCCTACGGCCTTCCGCGCAGGAGAGGAAGGTACCGTCATCGTCCGGGTCGATGTCGATGCGCAGGGCAACGTCACCGCCGTCGATGTCGCAAGGCGCTCCGACTCGCGTGAGCTCGACCGCGAAGCGGTCAACGCGGTCAGGGAATGGACCTTCGAGCCCGCGATCCGGGGCGGCAAGCCGGTCGCATCGACCGTACAGGTGCCCATCGAGTTCAAGCTCGACGCGCAGTAGTCTCACCAGGCGAATCAGCGCGCATGCAGTCCGAATCCGGCCGTGCGCGCCAACATGTCGAAACCCGGGAAGGACGTCGCGACGTTGGCGACGTCCCGGACCACGATCCCGGATGCGGCCACCTGCCCGCCCACCGCGAACGCCATCGCCACGCGATGATCGCCCCGGCTGTCGACCCGTCCGCCCCGAAGCGTGCCCCCCTCGATGACGGCGCCGTCCAGGGTCTCCTGCACGGCGATGCCCAGGGAGCGGAGACCTTGCGCCATCGCCGAGATCCGGTCCGACTCCTTGACGCGAAGTTCGGCCGCGCCGCGGATCACCGTCGTGCCACGCGCACAGGCCGCCGCGATCGCCAGCACCGGGAATTCATCGATCATGTCGGCGACGAGGTCCTCCGGCACCGCGATCCCGGACAGCGGCGCATGGCGCACGCGCAGGTCGGCCACTGATTCACCGCCCTGCTCCCGCTCGTCGATCGCAGCCACGTCCGCACCCATCGCCCGGAGCACCGCCAGGAGCCCTGTCCGCCTGGGGTTGATGCCCACCGCCGGCAACAGCACCTCGGAACCCGGGACGAGCGTCGCCGCAACGACCAGGAATGCCGCCGAGGAAAAGTCGGCGGGCACCTGGACATGGATCGCACGCAGTCGATGTCCTCCGCGCAGCCGGGCCAGTCCGGGGGAATGCTCCACCGGCCAGCCGAACTGCCCCAGCATCCTCTCCGTGTAGTCCCGGGTCGGTCGCGGCTCGCGCACCACCGTTTCGCCGGCGCCGTAGAGCCCGGCGAGCAGGACCGCTGACTTCACTTGCGCGCTGGCGACCTCGGGCGTGAAATCGATCCCATGCAGGGCGGCGCCGCCACGAATGCGCAACGGCGGGCGCTGGCCATCATGCGATTCGACCCGGGCGCCCATCGCGCGAAGCGGCTCCATCACGCGCTGCATGGGCCGCGCCGACAGTGATCGATCGCCCACGAGCGCGCTGTCGAATGCCTGCCCGCACAGCAGGCCCGCGAGCAGGCGCATCGCGGTTCCCGCATTGCCGCAATCGAGGGGCCCTCGCGGTGCCTGCAACCCATCGATGCCGACGCCGTGAACCACCCGGCGAGAGGGCGCGGGTGCGTCGATCGCCACGCCCATCTGCCGGAAGATCTCCGCAGTGGCCCGCGTATCCTCTCCCTCAAGGAACCCATCGATCGTCGTGGTTCCGTCGGCGATCGATGCCAGCATGATGGCGCGATGCGAAACGGACTTGTCGCCGGGGACCCGGTGCGAACCCTGCAACGGTGTTCCCCGGGTGGCGAACCAGTCGACCGTTCCCCTGGGGGCCGTCACGAGTCGCTCCGGCGGGTCGCCAGCCTAACCATGGCGCCGGCCGAAGTCCTGCATGAAATCCGTCAGAGCGCGCACCCCTTCCAGCGGCAGTGCGTTGTACAGGGATGCCCGCATGCCGCCGAGGACGCGATGCCCCTTCAGGCCGATCAGGCCCCCCTCACGGGCTTCGGCCAGAAAGGCAGCGTCCAGGCCGGCATCGGCGAGGAAGAACGGTACGTTCATGCGCGAGCGCACCGCGGGGTCGACGTCGTTGCGGTAGAACCCGGCGGAACCGTCGATCGTCGAATACAGCAGCGCCGCCTTTTGCTCGCTGCGACGGGCGAACTCCCGCACGCCGCCCTCCTCGATCATCCACTTGAAGACCAGGCCCGCGAGGTACCAGTTCCACGTCGGGGGCGTGTTGAGCATGGAATCGCTCTTCAGGTGCGAGGCGTAACTGAAGATGTCGGCCCTGGGCTGGCCGGCGCGCTCCAGCAGGTCGCGGCGCACGATCACGATGCTGACGCCAACCGGCCCCAGGTTCTTCTGTGCACCACCGTAAACGAGGCCGTAGCGCGAAATGTCGAGCGGCTCCGATGCGATGCTGGAACTGAAGTCCGCGAACAGCGGCGCTTCGCCGACGTCCGGCGCCGGCTCCCCCCAGGCCGGCCTGAACTCGACCCCATGGATGGTTTCGTTGGCCGTGATGTGGACGTAGGCGGCGTCGCGCGACAGGCGCCAGCTCTCACGGGGGGGGATCGAACGGAAACCGTCGTCCTCTCCGCTGGCACTAATGTTGACACGGACGTAGGCGCCCGCTTGCCGGATGGCGGTCTTGCCCCAGTGGCCCGTGAGCACGTAATCGGCGCACTGCCCTGGGGCCGCGAAATTGAGTGCCATCAGGGCCTGGTGCGTGGTCGCACCCCCGGCCAGGAAGAGCACGCCATAGTCGTCCGGCACGGATAGCAGATTCCGCAGGTCCGATTCCGCCTCGGAGGCGACCTGCATGAACTCCGGGCCGCGATGGCTGAGCTCGACGATGGATGCCCGGGCGTCACCCCACTCCAGCAGTTCCTGCTGGGCACGGCGCAGCACTGGCTCGGGAAGCGCGGCGGGGCCGGCACTGAAATTATGGGCGCGGGACATCGGGGATCCTACGGAGATCGCGCCGGCCACCTACACGGGACGCGCGATGTTGGCGTCGATTATGCCGCATGCCGGGCCATCGCCTGCCCATACGAAGCGCGCTTCGGGCTTGCCAAAAGCGAGGCCGCCGCCAGCGCCTCCCATGGCAAGTGCATCTCACATCGCACGCGGCGTCGCTCTGTCCGGATGAGGAATGCTTCCTTACTTCTGCCTCTCCGTAACCACTTTTCGCACCGGCAGAGGAAGGTTCGCGGTGCCCGGTCCGCGGGATGCGGGCTGCTGCGCGTGGCAGGGCCGGCACAGTTAATTCTTGAACCGAGGGGCGAGCATGCGTCGCATCCCCCTTTGAACCGGTTCAGCAAGGCCCCCAAAATAATGACGCTCAGCGGCAACTTTTAACGGACTTTTAACATAAAGGTGGACTAGCTTCGCATTTCTGCCCCGCGACCGCGGCGCAGTTCACGAGAGGGGATTCTCAATGTCGATTCGATTCAGCGGCCTGAAGGCGGCTTTTGCCGTTGCCGCACTTACGGTCGTGGCGGGCGTGTCCGCGCAAAGCGGTCCCGCGAAACCCGCGACGAGCGCTGCCGAGCAAGCGCAGAAAATGCATATCGTCATGTTCCGCGAGGCGCCGCTTGCCACGTATGGCGGCGAGATCTCGGGACTGCCGGCCGCGCCCCGGTACAACAATGGCAAGCGAGCCGGAAGGATCGATGTCAAGTCCGCCGCGGCGGCAGCCTACGTCGGCAACCTGAAGAAGCGCCAGCAACAGCACGAGCGCGAGATCGCCAGCGACATCGGCCGCTCACTCAACATCCACTCCCGCATGCAGCATGCGGTGAACGCCATCGTCGTCGACCTGAGTCCGGTCGAGGCGGCGCAGTTGAAGCGCAGCACCGACATCATGCTCGTCGAGGCGTACCACGAGTACGTGCAGGACACCGATGCCGGCCCGGCCCTGATCGGGGCACCGGCGGTTTGGGCGAACGGCACCGGCCTGCCGCCCGGCCTGCGGACCGATGAGACCGGTCCCGCCCAGGGCGAAGGCATCGTGTTCGGCATCCTCGACTCGGGCATCAACTTCAACAGCCCATCGTTCGCCGCGATCGATGGCTACGGTTACCAGCACACCAACCCGCTGGGTGCCGGCACCTTTCTCGGCGCCTGCGCGCCGGGCGGCATCGACGATGGTGCCTGCAACGACAAGCTGATCGGCGGCTACGATTTCGTGTGCGGTGCGCCGGCCAATACCTGCAACTCCCCGGCCACCATCCTCGAAGAACCCAGTTTCGTCGACAACAACGGCCATGGCAGCCACACCGCTGGCACGGCCGCCGGCAACCAGCGCGATGCCACCTTCCGCGGTGCGCCCGTGCACATCTCCGGTGTCGCCCCTCGGGCCAACATCGTCGCGTACGACATCTGCTATACCCGCCGCTCCGACGGCAATGGCCTGTGCCCGAACGTTTCCGCCGTCGCGGCTGTCAACCAGTCGATCGCCGATGGCGTGGTCGACGTCATCAACTACTCGATCGGTGGCGGTGCATCGCCGTGGACCGAGTCCGTGTCCATCGCCTTCCTGAACGCGACCGACGCCGGCATCTACATCGCGGCTTCGGCCGGCAACTCCGGTCCGGGCGCATCGACCCTAGGCCATAACGAGCCATGGGTCGCCTCGACTGCCGCGGCCACGCACGACCGCCTCGGTTTCGACTTCCCCCTCAGCGTCACTGGGCCGGCACCGGTTCCGGCAGCCTTGGCGACCATCTACGCGACCCCGGGCGTCAGCAGCGTGCCCCATACCACCGCCATCCCCGGCACGACGCCGCTGGTGGTCAGCGCCGGCATCAACACTGCGAACGATGGCTGCAACGCGTTCGCCGCTGGCACCTTCCAGAGTGCGATCGCCGTGATCCGCCGCGGGTCCTGCGCGTTTTCGATCAAGACCAACAATGCAGCAGCCGCGGGCGCCATCGCCGTGGTCATTGCCAACAACGGCGCTGGCGGCCTCTCCCCGTCGGTACCGGGAACGACGATTCCGGCTTTCGGCATCACGCAGGTTGACGGCGATGCCCTTGCCAGTTTTGCCTCTGGCAAGACGGGTCTCACCGGCGGCATCGGCTATCCCGCCGTCCCGTCCCCCGGCGTCCCGGACGTCCTTGCGAGCTTCAGCTCGCGCGGACCGGCTGCATTCGACGTCCTCAAGCCGGACCTGACCGCACCGGGCGTGCAGATCCTGGCGGCCTATGCGGGTCCCCCGGATGCGCTTGCCATGATCAACGGGACGTCGATGTCCTCGCCGCACCAGGCCGGTGCCGCAGGCCTGCTGCGCCAGCTCCATCCGACCTGGAGCGTTCCCGAACTCAAGTCGGCGCTCGCGCTGACGGCCACGCAGGGCGTGCTGCTGGAAGACGGCGTGACGCCTGCCGGCCCGTTCGCACGCGGCAGCGGCCGGGTCCAGGTCGACGCGGCGGCGCGCGCTGGACTGGTCATGCATGAGACAGCGGACAACTACTACTTGGCCTACCCGGGCTTCGGTGGCGTACCCAGCTCGCTCAACCAGCCGTCCATGGCGAATGGCGAGTGCCGGGCCAGCTGTAGCTTCACCCGCGTGTTCCGCAGCACCCGCAAGAACTCTCAGTCGTTCCTGGTCAGCCTGGAAGGCCTGAACGGCAGCGTCTCGCTGGGCAAGTTCAACGTCAAGGCGTTCCGCACCCAGACCCTGCGGGTGACCATCGACAGCAGCCAGCTGCCGATCGGCGCGTGGAGCTTCGGCACCCTGGTGTTGACCCCGGAGGAACCGGGCAACAACAGCTCGCCGACGCTGCGGCTCCCGATCGCGGTCAAGGCCGCGAAGGTGGTGCTGCCGCTGCTGGAGGTGGGCAACCTGTCGCTGCAATCCGGCCAGTCGCAGTTCTTCCCGGTCAACGTGCCGGCAGGAGCATCCAGCCTGGTGGTGAAGACGGTCGGCCCCAACGGCGATGCCGACATCATTGTCCGAAATCCCAGTAGTGTGGTGGCATGCACCGGCTTCAGTGCCAGCAGCAACGAGGCCTGCACGATCGCCAATCCCGTCGCCGGCGCATGGAACGTCGAACTGGCCGCATTCGCCGCGTTCACAGGCGTTACCCTGACCGTGGGATATACCCAATAGCGATCTGCCGGCCGGTGCTCGCCAGCAGGTCCAACCTGCAGGCCAGTGCCAGCGACGGATACGGAAGGGCCCGGAGCAATCCGGGCCCTTTTTTCTGCTGGATCGGCCGGCATCCGCACTACCCGTGCGTGTCCCGATGCATCGGGGGGCGCGTGGCCGCCGACTGGTCCACCTTCAACCAAGCCAGGTGCGCCTGCGTGCCGTGGCGCCGGCAACGAGGCCCGCCCGCACTCGCCCCAATGGAAGTTTGCGACGATGAAAGTTTGCCGCGACGAAAATCCGGCTCAGCTTGCGCCAAACAACAGCAAGGCGCCCAGCGAGGCGGCCAGGAGAACCGCCGCCAGCAGCAGCCAGGGGAGCCGGTATGTCCCGCCCCGACTCTCTGCCGCAGGCATGGCTTCCGCGGTCTGATGCTCGCCATCATCCAGCAGGCCCCCGCGCGAATGGTGACTCGAAGTCCGCACAGGCGCCTCGACCACGAAACGGTGGTGTGCGTCGAACACGACCTGGTCGCCGGGCTTCAGGACCGCGTCCAGGACAGCCAAGCCATTGACCTCGCTACCGTCCGCCATGGAGAGGTCGCGGAGCACCACCTGGGTTCCCAGCAGTTCAAGCCGCGCGTGCCGCTCGGGGAACGCAGGATCATCGATGCGGATGTCGGCGTCGCGCGCGCTTCCAACCAGGCGAGGACGCTGTAGGGTGAAACTCCGGCCATGGTATTGGCCGCCTACGCCGCGAAGCACCACCCTGGGGTCATCCTCGTCCGTCTCTTCGAAGTCCTGCGCCATGGACGACAACGGCGCCGGTGCACGTACGGGTATCAGCCGCATCTCTTCGCCATCGACGTAGATCGCATCGCCGACCCTGAGCATGGCCATGCGGCGCACTTCCCGCCCGTTCACGTGGACGCCCTTGGTGCCCTCCGCCACGGTCAACCAGACACCGCGCCGGTCGACGCAGAAGCGCACGGCATGGTTGGCATCCGGCTCCAGCGGACCCAAGGTGCCCTTGTCGCTGCCATTGCGCCCGACGGCATTCACGCCGATCGCCAACGGCAATTCACGGTCCGTGTCGGCGAAACGCAATTTCAGGTCGTTCATGCGGACTGAATCTAGCATGCCGCCGGGCTTGGACGTGGGGCCGACACGCGCCAGAATGGTCGCCCCACCCCATGGTATGCGCGCATGGCCAGCATCGACATCTGCCACTCCCATGACCTCTCCCCGGCCAAGGCACGCAAGGCGGTCGAGCAGGCCGCGATCAAGCTCGGCGAGAAGTTCGGCCTTGACTACCGTTGGGAGGGCGACACGCTGCATTTCGCCCGCAGCGGCGTGGACGGACGCATCGCACTGGCGCCAAAACAGGTCCAGGTCACCGCGCAGCTCGGGTTCCTGCTGTCTGCGATGCAGGGTCCGATAGAAACCGAGATCAGGCGCGCGCTGAAGGAAAAACTCGCCTAGGGTGCCGCCGGGCGGCCTCAGGCAATCCCGGTGCCGAACGGGTCCGGTTCGCCGGAACGCAGACGCTCCGCCAGCGCGCGCTCGTCGTCGACGATTTCCCCGACGAACGCGGCCGCATCATCCAGAGACGCGAAGGCCGCATGGCCGCGCTCCAGGAACCCCTGCAGTTCCGTGAGGCCGGCAGCACGCGCCGGCCCCCGGGAAAACCCGAGCAATGCCCTCACTCCCGGAAGGTGCAGGGCGCGCGCGAACCCGCGGCCCACCTCCCCGATCAGGTCGATCTGCCGCCTGCGCAGGCGCGGCAAGCCCACATGGCGATACGCCTCAGCATACAACGAGGCATCGAGCCGCCGCCTGCGCGGCGCGCTGCGATGCAGGACCTCCGCCATCCGCAGGTCGAGCGCATGGGTGATCGACCCGAGTTCGATGGCATCGGCAACGGTGGAGAGCAGGGCCTTGGGCAGGAGGGCCTGCATCATCGGCAGCACGCGCGCGATATCGGCATCGCGGCGGCTGAAATCATGGTCGCCGTAGACATCCCGCAGGAAGAACATGGCCGCCGCGCGACGCCTGGGATCTTCCAGGAACCGCCGGAACGTGCACTCCAGGCGGGCCGCCTGCCAGCGTCGCAGCTCCGGCAACCAGCGCAGCGCATTGCGCGGCTCGCGAACCGGGTCATGCAGCGCCTGGTGGCAGGCCAGGCGGCGCTCGAGGCGGGTGAAGACGTCGGGCAAGCGCGGCATGGCTGTAGTCTGGTGGGCACGCGGGTGGGGCGGCAAGCCGGCCGACCTCCTCCGATACACTCCTGTCCCTTCCGGCTTGCATCGCCAATGCTTTCACTGCATTCCGCCCGGCCAACGCGCAGGCGCCCAGCGCGACGGACTCCCACGATCGGCCTGGCCGTCGCGGGCGGGGGTCCCATCGGCAGCATGTACGAGCTCGGCGCGCTGCGTGCCATCGACGAGGCGGTCGACGGCCTCGATCTGACCCGGCTCGACGGTTATGTGGGCGTGAGCAGCGGCGCCTTCCTGGCGGCCGGCCTGGCCAATGGCATCGGTACCGCGGAGATGTGCCGGATCTTCATCACCGGCGACAGCAGCGACATCCGCTTCCGCCCGGAAACCTTCATGCGACCGGCGTTGTTCGAGTACCTGCGGCGAGCGTCGCGACTTCCCGCGCTGGCCCTGGACTGGTGGCGCGGGTTCCTCCCCGGAACGGGCGAAAGCTACGCCTACGGCACCGGCTGGTCCGACCTGCTTGCGCGTTTCGGTGGCATGGTCCCGACCGGTCTGTTCGACAACGCCGAAGTCGAACGCTTCCTTCGGGATGCCTTCTCGCGCCGTGGCCGCAGCAACGATTTCCGCACCCTCGAGCGCCCGCTGTTCGTCGTCGCGGTCGATCTCGACAGTGGCGAAGCGGTCCGCTTCGGGGAAGCCGGATGGGACGACGTGCCGATCTCCCGCGCGATCCAGGCGAGCGCCGCCCTGCCGGGGCTGTATCCGCCGGTGGAGGTCCGTGGCCGGCATTTCGTCGACGGCGCCCTGCGCCGGACCATGCACGCCTCGGTGCTTCTGGAGCGCGACGTCGACCTGTTGATCGGCGTGAATCCCTTGGTGCCCTTCGATGCCTCGGCGGGGGATGCATCGGCCGGATCGGCGCAACCCCGCCGCCTGGCGGATGGCGGCCTTCCCGCAGTGCTGTCGCAGACATTCCGGACGTTGCTGCAATCCCGGATGCAGGTCGGCCTGGCCGGGTACGCACGGCAGTTCCCCCACATCGACCAGCTCGTGTTCGAGCCGAATGCGCGTGACGGGGAGCTGTTCTTCGCCAACGCCTTCAGCTTTTCGGCGCGGCGGCGCATCTGCGAACTGGCTTGGCGCAACACGATCGACGACCTCACCGCACGCCGGCAGCTGCTCGAACCGCTGCTGGTCCAGCATGGCTTGTCCCTGCGAGAGGCTGTGGTCGACGATCCCGGACGCAGCCTGATGAGTGGACTGGAGGACCCTCCACCCCGCGAAACCGACACCACGGCGCGCTTGCGCCGGGCCCTCGATGATGCCGATCGGATCGTGGGGGGAACAGGCGGGGGCTGAAACCATCACGCCCGCATGCACGCATTGGTTCCCGACATGGTGTGAATGCTCTAGACGGGCAGGCCAAGCTGGATGCACATCCGATTTCCAGCCGCCGGAGCTCACATGGCCAAGTTCAAGAAAAGCACGAGCAAGACGGGCAAGCGCGCCACGGGCAAGCCTGACGTGCAGGCACAGGCCGAACAATTGTCGAAGACACTCAGCGAGTCCGCCCAGCAGATCTGGCTCGCGGGCATCGGGGCTTTCGGCCGCGCGCAGGCCGAGGGCACCAAGCTGTTCGAAGGACTCGTCCGCGAAGGACTCAATCTCGAGAAGACGGCGCGTAGCTTCGCCGGCGGCCGTGCCGACGTGGTCCGCGATGCCGTCGAGGACAAGGTCGGCCAGGCGCGGGAACGGGCGACCGATACCTGGGACCGGCTCGAGAAAGTCTTCGAGGACCGGGTCCAGCGGGCCCTCGTGAAACTGGGCGTTCCCAGCCGTGGCGACCTCCGGGACTTGAGCAAGCGCGTGGATGAGTTGACCGGCGAACTCCGCCGGCAGCGCCAGCCTGCCGCGCGCAAGAAGACGACTCGCAAGGCCGCCGCGAAGACCACCAAGTCCACGGTGAAGAAGGCGGCGCGTAAAACGCCTGCCCGCAAGACCCCGACCCGAAAGACCAGTGGCAAGCGGAAGCCTTCCGCGGGTTGAAGTAACGCTCCAAGGGCGGCTCGCCAGCGTTTGCGCCCGTCGATCCAGATGAAGACCGAGAGGCTCCCCTCCCCTGCCGGCTTCGGATCGGCGGGCTCTTTTTCGTCCGGGCACCGCGCGTGGAGTGGCCTGCATCCACCCTCATAGCCGTTACGTACACGGAAGCGGCACGTCCCGCACGATATCGTCGCTGGACCGGCTTGGACCGGTTGCGGGTTTTACGATTATCCTGACGCCTCTTGGATGGAGTCCATCGAGTGAGTTCAGCCCTGCCCTGGATCGTCGCCCTGGTCATCACCGTCCTGATCGGAAGTGCCGCCACCTTCTACATCCGCACGATCATGCTGCGGAGGAACGAGGCCAAGGCGGGCATCACCGCCCTTTCGGCGATGTCGTGGCGCGAATTCATCCACCTGGTCCTCGAAGCCCTGCAACGCCGTGGTTACGAGACGATCGTCGACGAGGATGCCCCGTCGAGCAGCAGCGAGTACCTGTTGGCGAAGGACGGGCAACGCTGGCTGATGTCCTGCAAGCACGGCAGCGCCTTCGTGCTCGGGCCTGCGGCCGTCGGCGAGTTGGCGAAGGAGCTGAAGCTCAGCAGCGCCACCAACGGCATGATCGTGACCCAGGGCCGGGTGTCCGAGGACGCGCGTGGTCCCGCCAAGATGATGAAGATCGAGCTGCTCGACGGCCCGACGTTGTGGCCACAGATCCGAGAAGTCCTGCCGCGCGAGCAGATCGACCGCATCAGCGCCTCCGCCGGGAAGGACGTCCGCAAGCACGTGCTCCTGGCGTGGCTTGGGGCACTGGCGACAGGCGTACTGGCCCTGTTCCTGATGCCGGAACCCGTTTCCAGCCCGGGCACAGCCGGTCAGACGGTCGCCGCCACACCCGCGGCGGCCGAAGCGCATGCCACGCCAGTCGCAGGACCGACGCCGGGCGAAACCCCGGCCACGGTGCCCGCGGCGACCGACGAGGCAACGCTGGACAGGCAGCGAGAGGAAGTCGCCAAGGCGATCGGCACCTTGCCGATGGTGGACCGGGCGATCTGGCCCACCAAGTCCACGCTGGAAGTCCTGCTGACCGATACCAGCGTCGACGCCATCGCCGCCATTTGTCCCTTGATCGAACGCTACGAAGGCCTCGCCGCGTCTCGCATCCAGCTCACGCCTCCGCCTGGCAGCGAGGCGCCGGTGCGCTTCCGCCAGTGCCGGATGTTCTGATCAGGCGCTCTTGCTGCCAGCGGGACGCAGCCCCCGCCGGCGATGCATCCTGGGCGCCCCGGGGCGCCGGCGACCCGCGTGCCCTACCAGTGCACGCCGCGCATCATGGTGGCGAATGCAATCTGTTCGTTGCTCGGCTGCTGCTCGGCGACGCCGGCACCCTTGGGTGCCTTGGCTCCTCCCTTGGCCGCCGCCGAGTCCGGGAAGAGCTCGAAGGCGGTGTTCATGATGACCTCGTAGGCCTTCGGCGCCAATGCGTTGACCAGGGCCGAGAAGATCCCCAGGCGCGTCGCGATCCGGCTGGGCTTCTCGATGATCGCGCGGACCAGCAGGTCGGCGGCTTCCCCGGGCGTCAATGTCGGGACGCTGTCGTACATCTTGGTCGGGGCGATCATCGGCGTCTTCACCAGGGGCATGTTCACCGTCGTGAAGCTGATCCCCTTGCCCGACAGTTCGCCCTGCGCGCAGCGGCTGAACGCGTCGAGCGCGGCCTTCGAGGCGACGTAGGCTGAAAAGCGCGGTGAGTTGGCGAGCACCCCGATCGAGCTGACGTTGATGACGTGCCCCTTCCGCCGTTGCGTCATCGACGGCATGAAACCCATGATCAGGCGAAGGCTTCCGAAGTAATTGAGCTGCATGGTGCGCTCGAAGTCGTGGAAGCGGTCGTAGGACAGCTCGATCGAGCGCCGGATCGAGCGTCCTGCGTTGTTGATCAGGATATCGACGTGGCCATGCGCCTTGAGCACCTTGGCCACCAGGCGATCGCAATCGGCCATGTCGGCGAGGTCTGCGGTGTAGGCGAATACCTTGCCGCCGGCCGCCGCCATTTCGTCGCGCGCCTTGAACAGCTCGTCCTTGCCGCGCGCCACGATCACGGTCACGGCCCCCGCTTCGGCGACGCGCCTGGCGGTGGACAGCCCGATCCCCGAGGATCCGCCGGTGATTACCACGACCTTGTTCCGGACCTTGCCCTTCAGGGTGCGGTCGATGAACAGGTCGGGATCCAGGTGCCTCTCCCAGTAGTCCCACAGGCGCCAGGCATAGGTGTCCAGCGCGGGCACCGAGATGCCGCTGCCCTTCAGCGCCCGCTCGGTTTCGCGGCTGTCGAAGCGCGTGGGATAGGTGACGAACTTCAGCACGCTCCGCGGGATGCGGAAGTCCCGCAGCATCATGCCGATGAAACGTCGCACCGGCGGCAGGTTCCCCACCGCCATCCGGATGCTGCCCGGGACGAAGGCGAACATGCGCGCGTCGATGCGCATGGTCATCTCCGGCGCGTGCCCGGCGCGGGCGAAGGTGTTGAGAACTTCACCGACGCGCATGGGATCCGGGTCGGTCAGGTGGAAGGTGTGCCCATCGAGCCGCGGCTTGTGCGCGATGTGGTCCATCGCATCGGCGACGAAGTCAACGGGGACGATGTTGATCCGTCCGCCCTCGATGCCCAGCACCGGCATCCATGGCGGCAGCAGTTCGCGCAGCTTCTTGAGCAGGGTGAAGAAGTAATAAGGACCGTCGATCTTGTCCATCTCGCCGGTCTCCGAGTGGCCCACGACCATGCCCGGACGATAGACGCGCCACGGAATCCGGGATTCCTGCCGCACCAGCCCTTCCGATTCGTGCTTGGTTCGCAGGTAGGGGTCGTCCAAGCCCTCGGCTTCCTGGAACATGTCCTCGCGGAAGATGCCCGGATACAGGCCGGCCGCCGCAATCGAACTGGTGTGGTGGAAACACCCCGCCTGGATCGCCGCGGCGAGGTCGATCGCGTTGCGGGTGCCCTCGATGTTGGACACGCGTTGCGACTCGGCGCTGGCCTGCATGTCGTAGACGGCCGCCAAGTGGAAGAAGTGCTTGACCTTGCGCTTCAGTTCGCGCACCTGCGTGGCCGTGAGACCGCACCTTGGGGCGGTCATGTCGCCATGGAGCACGCGGATCCGCTTCCTGTCCCAACCCATCCTGCTTGCGATGGATTCCAGCTTCCTGGCGGACCCCTTGCGCACGAGGACGTGGATCGTGCCCTTGCGCCTGAGCAAACGCGCGACGAGGAAGCGGCCAATGAAGCCCGTGGCGCCGGTGACGAAATAGGACATGGCGGTTCCCACTCGGTGCGCCGCCGATCGCGGCCTCCCGGTACGGTGCCAGAGCATGGACGCGGCGACAATTCCCCGGCGTATTGACCCCCCTGTGCCGGCATGTTGTCATGCTGCGGTCGTCCCGAATCCCGGAGCCACCCCATGGCCGACCTGCAGCAACGCTTCGAGCAGGCGCAGAAGGACGTCCACGGACTGGACGCACGCCCGGACAACGACACCCTCCTTCGCCTGTACGCCCTCTACAAGCAAGGCAGCGAGGGCGACGTCAGGGGCGAGAAGCCCGGCTTCTTCGATTTCGTGGGAACCGCAAAGTACGAAGCCTGGGCCAGCCTGAAGGGTACGGACCCGGACGAGGCAAAGAAGAAGTACGTCGATCTCGTGAAGAAGCTGGCCGGCTGAGCCGGACCGCAACGACATGGCGCCACGCCAGACCCGCCAGCGCATCCTCGATGGCTCCCTCTCGTTGTTCAACACCCGCGGCGAGCCGAATGTCACGACCAACCACATCGCCGACGAACTGGAGATCAGCCCGGGGAACCTGTACTACCACTTCCGCAACAAGGACGACATCATCGAGCAGCTGTTCTCGCGCTACGAGGCGCGCATGGACGATGCGCTCGCCGCCCCGGACGGGCGCCTGCCGGGCCTGGAGGACATCTGGCTACAACTGCACCTGGTCTTCGAGTGCATCTGGGACCATCGGTTCCTGTACCGGGACCTGGTGGAGATCCTCAGCCGCAACCGCCGCTTGCGGATCCGGTTCGCGCGCATCCTCAAGCGCGCCGACGACCGCGCCCGGCTGGTGATCCGGGGAATGTCGCAGGCCGGCATCATCCGCGCGTCCGCGGCCGAGCTCGATTCCGCCGCGACCAACATCCTCGTACTGTCGACCTTCTGGCTCAATTACGCCGCGATTCGCGGCGACAAGGACGAGCACGCGGCCATCCGCGACGGGATCGTGCAGGTGATGATGCTGCTCGCCCCGTTCCTGCGCGATGCCGAACGCGTGCACCTGAACAACCTGACGCAGGCCTACCTGGACTAGGCGCGGCGCATGGCGCCTGCGGTCATGGGACTGTCGCGCGATGCACTTCGATTCGTCACGCGTGGAACATGCAATGACCCCGGGCGCGCGCCCGGCCCTCACTCAACCGGGGAATTCCATGCGCAACCGACGACCAGCCTTGCCGCCGTGGCGATCGCAGCGTCAGGCGCTCTCACTGCCGGTGCCGCCGACAGCGCAGACGCCTCGTTCGTCTTCCTGGCCGTGACCAGAGGGTCGAACGACTACCATGCGGCGACAGGCCACGAGGTCATCCACCCATCGATCGGATCAGGCGGCGGCATCGCGCAGATCAAGGCCGGCACCGTCGATTTCGGTTCCAGCGACAAGCCGCTGCCGCCCAAGGATCTGCTGGCTCGGGCCTGGTGCAGTTTTCCTCGGTGATCGGGGGCGCCGTTCCGGAATGGCGGTTCTCTCTCCCGATAATGCTACGGGCCCTTGGAGCCGCCTTTTCATTGTGCGAGGAACCGCGCGCCGGCACCAAGTCACACGGATGTAACAAAAACATCATTCCATAGGGCAGCGCGACACATACCCTGTGCCCGCGACCTCATTCGACTGGAGTCCCCATGTCCTCGTCCCTGGCCCGTCTCGCCGCATTGACCCTGTCCACCTTGCTCGTCGCCAGCGCCTGCAGCCCTGGCGGTGACTCGACGTCCGCCACGGCTGCCGGCAACGGCTCCGGCGGCGACGGCGGCTCGCAGATCTCCGGTGCGGGCGCGTCGTTCATCTTCCCCCTCGTGTCCAAGTGGTCCGCCGACTACAACGCGGCAACGGGCAACCAGGTCAACTACCAGTCCATCGGATCGGGCGGCGGCATCGCGCAGATCAAGGCCGGGACGGTCGATTTCGGTTCCAGCGACAAGCCCTTGTCGAGCGAGGAACTGGCCGAGGCCGGTCTCGGCCAGTTTCCTTCCGCGATCGGAGGCGTCGTACCCGTCGTCAACATCCAGGGCCTCAAGCCAGGCGAACTGAAGCTGACCGGCGCCGTGCTCGCGGACATCTTCCTCGGGAAGGTGGGTGCCTGGAACGCGCCGGCCATCGCCGCGCTGAACCCCGGCGTCGCACTGCCCGCCGAGAAGATCAGCATCATCCACCGCTCCGACGGCTCCGGCACCACCTTCAACTTCACCAACTACCTGTCCAAGGTCAGCCCCGAGTGGAAGGCCAAGGTCGGCGAAGGCACGTCGGTGCAATGGCCCGACGGCATTGGCGGCAAGGGCAACGAGGGCGTGGCGTCCTATGTCCAGCAGGTCAAGGGTGCCATCGGCTACGTCGAGCTGGCCTACGCGCTGCAGAACAACATGCCGTATGCCTCGCTCCAGAACGCGGCAGGGCAGTTCGTCCAGCCCAACGCCGACAGCTTCGCGGCCGCCGCCAGGACCGCGGACTGGGCCAGCGCGCAGGACTTCAACCTGGTGATCACCGATGCGCCAGGCGAAGGCGCATGGCCGATCACCGCCACCAACTTCATGCTGATGCACAAGCAGCCCAAGGATCCGCAGCGAAGCGCGGCCACCCTCGCCTTCTTCAAGTGGGCGCTCGAGAATGGCCAGGCGCAAGCCGCCGAACTGCACTACGTGCCGCTGCCTCCCGAACTGGTGGCGCAGATCCAGGCGTATTGGGCCTCGGAATTCAAGTGACGGGCGCGCGCGCTCGCCTGCCGGGCGGGCGCCTGCGCACCGGCGCCACTGCTGCGCAAACCTGGACGCAGCGCCCTGAGTCGGCCACGAATCCGAGGGTCCAGCCGCCGGAAGACCGATTCCGTCGTCGCGACCTGCCTGCCGTGTTCCGCGAGGTGACGTTCCAGAACGACCCAGCCACCGCACCAAGGCCAGACCAGCCCGCATGAACGCCAGTGCCCTTCCCGTCAACGTCGCACCACGGAGCCGCGACCTGCGTGACGCGCGCGCGGACCGCGTGTTCCGCTACGTCCTGCTGGCCACGGTCGTCTTCGTGCTGCTTGCGTTGGCCAGTGCGGCACTATCGATGCTGTGGGGCGGGCGCGAGGCGCTGCAGGCGCAGGGCTGGAGCTTCTTCTTCTCCGCCGAATGGAATCCGGTCGAGAACAGGTACGGTGCACTGGCACCGATCTACGGAACCATCGTCACCGCGATGATCGCGATGATCATCGCGGTGCCGATCAGCTTCGGCATCGCGTTGTTCCTCACCGAAGTGGCGCCCCGCTGGCTGCGCGGCCCGATCGGTACCGCCATCGAGCTGCTGGCCGCGATCCCGTCGATCATCTACGGCATGTGGGGGCTTTTCGTCCTCGTGCCGATGATGACCGAGTACGTCACGCCGTGGCTGAACGACCATGCCGGGGCGATTCCCTTCCTCGGCGTGTTGTTCCAGGGCCCGCCGCTGGGGATCGGCATCCTGACCGCGGGGTTCGTGCTCGCGATCATGGTCATCCCGTTCATCGCCTCGGTGATGCGCGAGGTGTTCCTGACTGTGCCCGCGCGCCTCAAGGAATCGGCCTACGCCCTGGGGTCGACGCGATGGGAAGTCAGCTGGGACATCGTCCTGCCGTACACGCGGTCCGCGGTCATCGGCGGCATTTTCCTGGGCCTCGGCCGCGCGCTGGGGGAAACGATGGCGGTGGCCTTCGTGGTCGGCAACAGCGTGCGCCTGTCGCCGTCGCTGCTTGAACCGGGCACCACCATCGCAGCGCTCATCGCCAACGACTTCGGCGAGGCCACGGACACGTATCGATCGGCCCTCCTGCTGCTCGGGTTCGTGCTGTTCATCGTCACCTTCGTCGTGCTGGCGATCGCCCGGCTGATGCTGATGCAACTGGCACGGAAGGAAGGCAGCTGATGGGCACGGCACGGGCGCTGGCCACGGCGGACCGCCTGCATCGGCGGCGCAAGCTGGTCAACGGATTCGCGCTCGCGATGTCCTGCGTCGCCGCCGTGTTCGGACTGGTCTTCCTCGCGTGGATCCTGTGGACGCTGGTCTCGAAGGGCATCGGCGGGATCGACTGGGCGCTCTTCACCCAGGACACCCCGCCGCCGATGCAGGTGGGCGGCCTGAGGAACGCCTTCTTCGGCTCCGCCGTCATGTGCGCGCTCGCCATCCTCATCGGCGCGCCGTTGGGAGTCGCTGCCGGCACCTGGCTGGCGGAGTACGGCGCCGCCCGCAAGACCGCGACCATCGTCCGCTTCGTCAACGACATCCTGCTGTCGGCACCGTCGATCGTGCTCGGCCTGTTCGTCTACACCTTGATCGTGATGCAGACCGGCGGGAACTTCTCCGCGCTGGCCGGCGCCATCTCCCTGGCGTTCATCGTGTTGCCGGTCGTCGTGCGCACCACCGACGAGATGCTGCGGCTGGTGCCGGCGCAGATGCGCGAGGCGGCGCTTTCGCTGGGCGTGCCGCACTGGAAGGTGATCATGCAGGTGCTGTATCGCAGCGCTTCGGCCGGCATCGTCACCGGCATCCTGCTCGCGCTGGCGAGGATCTCGGGGGAAACCGCTCCCCTGCTGTTCACCGCCTTCGGCAACCAGTACTGGAACAGCAACATCCTGCAGCCCATGGCGAGCGTCCCGGTGGTGATGTACCAGTACGCCGGCAGTCCCTACGAATCCTGGCAGACGCTGGCCTGGGCCGGTGCCCTGGTGCTCACCGTGTTCGTGCTGCTGGTCAGCCTTGGCGCGCGGGCGCTGCTGCTGCGCAAGCGCATCGCCAACGACTGACACGACACCCATTTCAAACGGAACATGTCGATGAACGAGATCCAAGGCACCCACACCACCGAAGCGGCCATGTCCGCCGCGCCTTCGCGCGCCGTTGCCGCGTCGGTGCCCATCAAGATCTCCGTTCGCGGGCTGGATTTCCACTACGACAAGTTCAAGGCGCTAAATGGCGTCAGCATGGACATCCCGGAGAAGCGCGTGACCGCGCTGATCGGTCCGTCGGGCTGCGGCAAGTCGACGCTCCTGCGCGTGTTCAACCGCATCTACGCGCTCTACCCGAAGATGGAGGCGAGCGGCGAGATCCTGCTCGACGGAGACAACATCCTGGGGCCGCGATACCCGATGAACCGGCTGCGCAGCAAGGTCGGCATGGTCTTCCAGAAGCCGGTGCCCTTCCCCATGACGATCTTCGAGAACGTCGCCTACGCCATCCGCCACCACGAAAAGCTGTCCAAGGCCGACATGGCCGAACGCGTCGAGCAGGCATTGCGCCAGGCGGCGATCTGGAACGAGGTCAAGGACAAGCTCGGCCAGAGCGCGCTCGGACTGTCCGGCGGGCAGCAGCAACGGCTGTGCATCGCCCGGGCCGTCGCGCTGAGGCCCGACGTGCTGCTGCTGGACGAACCGACATCTGCCCTCGATCCCATCTCCACGAGCCGCATCGAGCAGCTGGTCGAGGAACTGAAGCAGGACTACACGATCGTCATCGTGACCCACAACATGCAGCAGGCCGCCCGCGTCTCCGACTACACCGCCTTCATGTACCTGGGCGACCTGATCGAGCACGACACCACCGAAACCATCTTCTCCAACCCGCACAAGCAGCAGACCGAGGATTACATCACCGGCAGGTTCGGATGACCGGCCCCGCCTGACGAATGCGGCCACGCATCGACCCAGGCACGCCGGATTCACCGAAAGACCGCACACCCCGCAGTTTTCCCAGCCCTCTCCCGCCTTCTCCCGGGGTCGGCCGAACCAAGGATCCGCCCATGGCTACCCAACCGCACGACCACATCCTCAAGAGCTACGACGAAGAGCGCCAGCGCCTGGTCGGCGAGATCCTGCGCATGGGCGAGATGTCGATCGCGCAATTGAAGGCCGCGCTCGACGTCGTGGAACGCCGCGACGACAAGGCCGCGGAACGCATCATCGGAAACGACGAGGCGATCGACCTGCTCGAGCAGGAAGTCAGCCACGACGTGATGAAGCTCGCCCTGCGGGGCCCGATGGCGCGGGACCTCCGCGACATCCTCGCCGCCTTGCGGATCGCCTCCGACATCGAGCGCGTCGGCGATTACGGGGCCAACCTGGCCAAGCGTTCGATGGCGCTCAACCAGTCGCCGCCGCTCCCGCACACCCGGGGCCTCAACGCCCTGGGCGAGCTGGCGCTGCAGCAGATGACCGACGTGCTGGCGGCCTTCCGCGATGGCGACGCCGAGGCGGCCCAACGGGTACGCGAGCGCGATGCCGAGCTCGATGTCCTCTACACCGGCCTGTTCCGCGAGCTGCTGACCTACATGATGGAGGATGCGCAGAGCATCACTTCCTGCACCCACATGTTGTTCATGGCCAAGAACATCGAGCGCATCGGCGACCACGCGACCAACATCGCGGAGAACATCTGGTTCCAGGTCCACGGCGAGGACGAGCTCCCGCCGCGAACCAAGCGGGACGAGACAAACACAGCCGCCTGAACCGCCCGGGGCTTCGCTCGAGGGCCTCCCGATGCCGAGCGTGAACGAATCCTGAATAATTCCCGCCCGGCGCACGCCCGTGCATGCTCTTCGGCACTCTTCCTGTTGAACGCCGCCGGCTACCCTCGGAGGGCGACCTGGAGAGCCGGTGCAGATAGCCGCCTACGAGCACGAACTGCAAGCAGCCCACGCTGGCGACCCCACGGCCCTGGCGGACCTGCTGGCGCGGTCCCGGCAGGACATCCGCCGCTACGCCGAGTACCACTGCAGCGTCAACGACGTCGAGGATGCCGTGCAGGAGGCGTTGATCCTGGTATCGCGCAAGTTGTCCGACCTGCGTTCCCTGGAATGCTTCGCTTCGTGGGTATTCCGCATCGTCAAGCGCGAATGCAACCGGATGAAGCGCATCGGTCGCCGCCTGGCGGGCGAACCGATCACGGACGACATCCTGCCGGGCGCCACGCCTGACGCGGCGGAGTGGCGGCAGGACCTCGCATCCGCGCTGCAGTCACTGCCGTATCACTACCGGGAGATCGTGCTGCTCCGGGACCTGGAGGGCCTGAGCATCGCGGAACTCGGCAATCGCCTTGGCGTCACGACCATGGCCGTCAAGGCGCGGCTGCATCGTGCACGGGCGCTCGCCCGCGAGTACCTCCGCGCCTGAGGCACGGTTCACGGCACAATGGCATCCCCCAGCTTTGGTTCCAGCATCCCGCGGCATCGCCCGCACCCAACAGGAGTTACCACCATGGCAAGATCAAACATGAAACCCGTCGCCCTCGCCGTCTGCACCGCGATCGGCGGCATGGCGCTTTCGGCGTCCTCCTTCGCGTCCCACGAATTGTCCAGCGGTTACATGGCTTCGGCTTCGGCAGTGGCCGGTGGCCACAAGGGCGGCGAAGGCAAGTGCGGTGAAGGCAAGTGCGGCATGGACAAGGCCGACACCGACAAGGACGGCAAGATCTCCCGTGCGGAGTTCACCGCGGCACACCCTGACAAGTCGGACCACTTCGCCAAGATGGATGCCAACGGCGACGGGTTCATCGACGCGGCCGAGCACAAGGCGAAGCACTCGGAGGGCAAGTGCGGGGAAGGCAAGTGTGGCGAGGGCAAGTGCGGCGCCGACAAGAAGGCCGACCACGAAGCCAAGAAGGCCGCGGGTGAAGGCAAGTGCGGCGAAGGCAAGTGCGGCGGCAGCGCCTGAGCTGAACACCGCGCCGGTCGCACCGGAGCCATGAGCCCGGCAAGACAGCTCGCGCCCGATGCCGCGGGACTCGGCCTGCGGCGGTCCCTGTTGGGGCCGCTGCGGGCCGCCGATCCGGGGAGTTACGACTTCCTGGAAACGGCACCGGAAAACTGGATCGGGGTCGGCGGCGAACTTGGCGACCAGTTGCATGAACTCAGTGCGCGTTGCCCGCTGGTCTGCCATGGCCTCTCGCTCTCGGTCGGCGGTCCCGCACCGCTGGACGAGACGTTCCTGGCCAAGGTCAGGCGCTTCATGGACGACCATCGGGTCGCGATCTACTCCGAGCACCTGAGCGCCTGCGGCGACAGCCGCGGCCAGCTCTACGACCTGCTGCCGTTGCCGTTCACCGAGGAGGCCGTGCGCCACGTCTCGGCGCGCATCCGGCGCACGCAGGACCTGCTCGGCCAGCGCATCGCCGTGGAGAACATTTCCTACTACGCCGCGCCGTTCCAGGCGATGCCGGAGATCGACTTCATCAATGCCGTCCTGGACGAGTCCGGCTGCGACCTGCTGCTCGACGTCAACAACATCGTTGTCAACGCCACCAACCATGGCTACGACGCCTCCGGTTTCCTGCGTGCCCTGGCCGGCGAACGGATCGCCTACGTCCACGTCGCCGGCCATTACGACGAGGCCGAGGACCTGAAGGTCGACACCCACGGGGCCGCGGTCAGCGACCCGGTCTGGGACCTCCTGGCGGAGGCGTATCGCGTGCACGGTCCGAAGCCGACCCTGCTGGAGCGCGACTTCAATTTCCCGCCGTTCGTCGAGCTGCTCGACGAACTGGGGACCGTGCGCCGGCACCTTGGGGCCGCGCGCAGGGACGACCGCCGTGCCGCCTGACGCCACGCCGCCGCACTCCCCGGCCGAGGCGTTGCGCCAGCAGCAGGATGCCCTCGCCGCGTACATCCGCGACCCGACAGGCCATCCGCCACCTCCCGGGATCGAAGAGCGCCGCCTCAAGATCTATCGCGAACTGTTCTTCAACAATGTTTCCGGGATGCTCGCGGGAAACTTCCCGGTGGTTCGCAGGATCCTCGGCGACGATGCCTGGCAGGCACTGGTTCGCGGTTTCTTCCGCGACCACGACAGCCGCACGCCCCTGTTCACCGAGCTGGCTCGCGAGTTCCTCCGTTACCTGCAGGCGCCGGGGCTCGACGACGGGAAGCCCTGGCTGCGCGAGCTGGCCCACTACGAATGGATCGAACTCGCGTTGCAGATCAGCGAAGCCAGCGACGCGCAGCTCGCGCACGATGCCTTGCGCGACCCGGGATCGAACCCGGAGCTATCGTTGTTGTCGGAGCGACCGGCGCTGTCGCCGCTCGCATGGCCGCTGGCGTACGCGTGGCCGGTGCACATGCTCGGGCCCGGACACCTGCCCGAAGACGCTCCGACCGTCCCCACCTTCCTGCTGGTGCACCGCCAGGCCAGCGGCAAGGTTGCATTCCATGAGCTCAGCCCGCTGACGTTCCGCCTGCTGCAACGCCTGGACGAAGCGCCGGAACTGAGCGGGCGCGAACACCTCGTCGCATTGGCCGGGGAAGCCGGTCGCCCGGACGTGGACGCCTTCATCGCCGAAGGCGCGGCCATGCTCCTGCATTGGTGGGAGGCCGGCGTCGTGCTCGGCGTGCATCGCGACGGCGACGGCTGACGACGAAATCGCGATGTGTCATGCGGCCGCAACCAATGGCAGGCGGTCGATTCCTTGCTAGGCGAGCGCTCCTGCAGAACTCCCGGCACCGGCATGGGACATCGCGGCGGTCGTCGACCCGATGGCTCGGCTACACTGGCCCGATGAACGATGTCACCCAGGACTCCACCGCGACCCCCAGCCCGATGGCGACGCGATTCCGCGGTTACCTGCCGGTGGTCGTCGACGTCGAGACCGGGGGTTTCGACTGGAACACGCATGCATTGCTCGAGATCGCGGTGCTGCCCATCGACCTGGGTGACGATGGACGCTTCGTGCTCGGCGAGGGCGCGAGCGCCCATGTCGTTCCCGCCGAAGGCACGCGCATCGACCCGAAGTCCCTCGAAGTGACCGGCATCGACATCGACCACCCGTTCCGGCTGGCCAAACCAGAACGCGAGGCGCTGGACCATGTCTTCGCCGCGGTCCGCATCGCCGTGCGCAAGCACGGCTGCCAGCGGGCGATCCTGGTCGGGCACAACGCGCATTTCGACCTCAATTTCCTCAATGCCGCCATTGCCCGCACCGGCCACAAACGCAGCCCCTTCCACCCCTTCAGCGTGTTCGACACCGTGACCCTGGCGGGCGTGGCTTACGGCCAGACGGTGTTGGCGCGCGCGGTGCAGGCGGCCGGACTGGAGTGGAACAGCGACGAGGCGCATTCGGCCGTCTACGACACCGAGCGCACCGCGCAGCTGTTCTGCGCCATCGCAAACGCCTGGACGCAAGCCAGGACGGTATGATTCTCTGGTCCGGGGCGCCCCGGGCTCAGGTGTCCAAGCGCTGGCGCACGGCTTCGAACAGCACGATCCCGGCGGCCACCGAAACGTTGAGGCTCTCGACCCCTGGCGCGGACCCCTGGCCGGGCATCGGGATATGCACCAACTGGTCGCAGTGTTCGCGCGTCAACCGGCGCAGGCCATCGCCCTCGCCACCGAGCACGAGCGCGACGTTGCCTCGCAAGTCGAGCGCGTGGATCGACCCGTCGGACTCGCCGGCCAGGCCGTAGATCCACACCCCAAGCTGCTGCAGGTCGCGCAGGCAACGGGCCAGGTTGGTCACGCGGACCACCGGGATGGTGTCGGCGGCGCCCGCGGACGTCTTGCGCACGGTGGCATTGACCTGCACCGCCTTGTCCTTGGGGATCACCACAGCCGTTGCGCCCGCCGCGGCGGCGCTTCGCAGGCAGGCCCCCAGGTTGTGGGGATCCTGCACGCCGTCGAGCACCAGCACCAACGCCCGTCCCGACGCGGCGGAAACCAGTTCCTCCAGGTCGCCTTCGCCCCAGGTCCGCGCCGCGTCATAGCGGGCGACGACGCCCTGGTGGCGCAGGCCACCCGTGACGCCGTCGAGGGCCTTGGATGCGACGCGTCGCAGTTCGATGCCCTGCCGGCGGGCACCGTCCTCGATCTCGGTGATGCGCGGATTCCGGGCCCGGGCCTCGATCAGGACCTCGCGGACGTTGCCGGCATCGTGCTCGATGGCCGCGGCCACCGCGTTGATGCCGGCGATCCACTGGTTGTCGTCCCTGCCGCCGCGTTGCCTGCTCATGCGCGCATTTTGCCCGAGTCCCACGACCGGAGGGTGCGGGGCGCGGCGTTCGCCGGCCGGATCAATACTTCCGTTTCTGGCGCTTCGCGGGTTTGCCGCGCGGCGGCGGCGTGGGCGCGCCCTGTTGCCTGCCCCCTTCCTCGACCAGCCGGAAGTCGATCTTGCGCTCCTCCAGGCTGGCCTTGAGCACCACGATCCGCACGCGGTCGCCGAGCCGGAATTCCCGACCGTTGCGCTGGCCGGCCAGCGTCTTGCGGGTGGGGTCGAAATGGTAATAGTCGTTGGGCAACTGGGTGACGTGCACCAGGCCATTGACCTTGGAGTCGTCGAGCTCGACGAACAGCCCGAAGCTGGTCACGCCGCTGATCACGCCGTCGAACTCGCTGCCGACGTGCTGCTCCATCCACGCGGCGCGGTAACGGTCGTCGACCTCGCGCTGCGCCTCGTCCGCCCGCCGCGAGCGCTCGGAGCACTGTTGCGAGAGCACGGCCATGTCGTTGGCGCTGTAGCGGAAGTCCTCCTCGTCGCCACCGGCCAGCGCATGCTTGATGGCGCGATGCACCAGGAGGTCCGCGTAGCGGCGGATCGGCGAGGTGAAGTGTGCGTATGCCTCCAGCGCCAGTCCGAAGTGGCCGATGTTGTCCGGCGCGTACACCGCCAGGCTCTGGCTACGCAAGACCACCGATTCGAGCAGCGCGGCGTCGGGACGGTCGCGCACGGTTTCGAGCAGCTTGCGGAAATCGCGCGGCTTCACCTTGCTCCAGGGCGGCATGCGCAGGTTGAATTCCTTCAGGAACTCCAGCAGGTCCGCGTACTTGGTCTCCGGCGGCTTGTCGTGGTCGCGATACGGGGCCGGGACGCCCGCGCCCAACAGGAACTCCGCCGCCTGCACGTTGGCCGCGATCATGCACTCCTCGATCAGCTTGTGGGCGTCGTTGCGCTGGATCATCCCGGCCTGGGTCACCTCGCCCTGCGGGCCTAGCACGAACCGCACTTCGGACGTCTCGAACTCGATGGCACCTCGCTGCTGGCGCGCCTTGTCGAGGACCCGGTACAGCTGGTGCAGGTTCCGCACCTGTTCGAGCTGCTTGCCGATGAAGGCCTGCGCCTGCTCACGGTCCTCGTCGGGCACCGCGTCGCCGACGGCATTCCACACCTGGGTGTAGGTCAGCCGAGCGTGCGAATGCATGACGGCTTCGTAGAACTCCGCCCCGGTCACCTGCCCGGCGCGGTCGACCTGCATGTCGCAGACGAAGCACAACCGGTCGACCTTGGGCTTGAGCGAGCAGATCCCGTTGGACAGGGTTTCCGGCAGCATCGGCACGACGAAACCGGGGAAATAGACCGACGTCGCACGCAGCTGCGCCTCCGCATCCAGCGGGGTGCCCGGGCTCACGTAGTGCGAGACGTCCGCGATCGCGACGACCAGCCGGAAACCCTTGCGGTTGGGCTCGCAGTAGACCGCATCGTCGAAATCCTTGGCATCCTCGCCGTCGATCGTCACCAGCGGCAGCTGGCGCAGGTCGATCCGGGAAGACGCCTGTCGCGCGTCGACCTCCACCGGGACGGCGGCGGCCTCCGCCAGCGCCTCCGGCGGGAATTCGTGCGGGATCTCGTGTCCGTGGATGGCCGCTTCCACCGCCAGCGATGCGGTCAGGCGATCGCCCAGCACCGCCAGCACGCGACCGATCGGGGGACGGTGCGTGGTCGGCGGCTGGACGATCTCGCAGACCACGAGCTGGCCGTGGCGGGCATCGAGCCGCGCATCGGACGGAATCTGCACGTTGCGCTGGATGCGGGCATCGTCCGGCACCACGTAGCTGATGCCGGACTCGAGTTCGAAGCGACCGATCAGGCGGTTGAGCCGGCGCTCCAGCACCTCGACGATCGAGCCTTCGCGGCGTCCGCGGTGGTCGATGTTGGTGACGCTGCCCAGCACGTGGTCGCCGTGCATGACCTTGCGCATCTCGAACGGTGGCAGGAACAGGTCGTCGCCGGCGCCGGAATCGGGCCGGAGGAAGCCGAATCCGTCGGGGTTGGCGATCACCGTCCCAGGGATCAGGTCGGCGCGCTTGGCCGGCACGTAGCCGCCGCGCCGGTTCTGAAGCAACTGCCCGTCGCGCAGCATCGCGGAAAGCCGTTTGGCCAATGCCTCGGCCCGGTCTGGGGCCGTGAGTTCGAGGATTTCGGCGATCTTGTCGACCGTCTGCGGGCCATCGGCCGCGTCGAGCAGCTGGAGGATGGCCTCCCGGCTGGCAATGGGGTTCTCGTAGCGGCCGGCTTCGCGGGCGGCATGGGGGTCGGAGATGCCACCGGATCGCCCGGTGCCGCGATCACGGGTGCGAGCGGACGGCTTGGCCGGGGGCTTGCTGCGGCCGGCGGATTGCGCGCCACGGACGATCGACTCGGGCATCCAGCCCGGCAACCGGGCCGGCTCGCCTTTCGCGCCGGCCTTGCCGGCCGTGGACCTGGGACTGGAATCGCCGCGCTCGCCGCCCGCGGTGCCGCTGCGCTTCTTCGATGCCGGAGACGGCTTTCCGCCGCCTGGCTTGCCGCGGCCACCGCCGCGCTTGCTGGGAGTTTTTGCCATCCGCCCGATGTTACACGCCCCGTCCGCGACGACGCGTGCACGGAAGCGTTGACATCCCCCGTCCGGCCACGCACCATACGCGCCCTGCACCCGCCCGGGTGGCGGAATTGGTAGACGCACTAGCTTCAGGTGCTAGCGGGGGCAACTCCGTGGAGGTTCGAGTCCTCTCCCGGGCACCAACCCCAAGCGGAACTCGCTTGCCGCGACGACGAACGAGCGTTGGCGAGCCGCGGATACGAATCACCTGCTGTTTGAGGTGATCCAGAAAACCCCCGCCAGGCGCGGGGGTTTTCCATTTCTGGCCCTGGCAGGCGTCCCGTGCAGGCGCATCGATCGCGACCTCGCATGACCGATATGGACCACACCGATGTGGACCACCGACGCAGATGCCACTCCTGCTCGCCGTGATGGCCGATGAAGCCCCACGCGCCGGGGTTCCAGGTTCGCGGCCACGGTTAGAATCGCCGTGTTCCCCGCGAGCAATGCCAGCCGATGACCGACCCCGTCCGCCCCGCCTTCCACGGTTTCGAGCAGATTCCGCTCCGCGAGTACGCCGAGCGCGCCTACCTCGACTACTCGATGTACGTGGTGCTCGACCGAGCCCTGCCCTTCCTTGGCGACGGGCTCAAGCCGGTGCAGCGGCGGATCATCTACGCGATGAGCGAACTCGGGCTCAACGCCGGCGCCAAACCGAAGAAATCCGCGCGGACCATCGGTGACGTGATCGGCAAGTACCATCCGCACGGCGACAGCGCGTGCTACGAGGCGCTGGTGCTGATGGCACAGCCGTTTTCCTACCGCTATCCGTTGATCGAGGGCCAGGGCAATTTCGGCTCCAGCGACGACCCGAAGTCGTTCGCGGCGATGCGCTACACCGAATCCAGGCTCACGCCGATCGCGGAGGTCCTGCTCGGCGAGCTCGCCCAGGGCACGGTGGACTGGACCCCCAATTTCGACGGCACGCTGGAGGAACCCGGCTGGATGCCGGCGAGGCTGCCGCACCTGCTGCTCAATGGCACCACCGGCATCGCCGTCGGCATGGCGACGGACGTGCCGCCGCACAACCTCAACGAGGTGGTCAGCGCCTGCGTCCGGCTGCTCGATGCGCCCAAGTCCACGGTGCGCGATCTCTGCGAGCACATCCGTGGCCCTGACTACCCCACCGAGGCGGAGATCATCACCCCGGCCGATGACCTCCTGGCGATGTACGAAACCGGCCACGGCAGCGTGCGCGCACGCGCCACCTATCGGAAGGAGGGCACGAACATCGTGCTCACCGCACTGCCCTACCAGGTCAGCCCGGGCAAGGTCATCGAGCAGATCGCCGCGCAGATGCGGGCGAAGAAGCTGCCATGGCTGGAGGACATCCGCGACGAGTCCGACCACGCCAACCCGGTGCGGGTGGTGCTGATCCCGCGCAGCAACCGGGTCGACGTCGAGCAGCTGATGGGCCACCTGTTCGCCACCACGGACCTGGAGAAGAGCTACCGGGTCAACCTCAACATCATCGGCCTGGACGGCAGGCCGCAGGTCAAGGACCTCAGGTCGCTGCTGGCCGAGTGGCTGGAGTTCCGCACGGGCACGGTGACCCGCCGGCTCAACCACCGCCTGGACAAGGTGGAGAAACGGCTGCACCTGCTCGAGGGCCTCCTAGTCGCCTTCCTCAACATCGACGAGGTGATCCACATCATCCGTACCGAGGACGCGCCCAAACCGGCCCTGGTCGCGCGCTTCGAGCTGAGCGAGGCGCAGGCGGACTACATCCTCGATACCCGCCTGAGGCAGCTGGCGCGGCTCGAGGAAATGAAGATCCGGGGCGAGCAGGATGAACTCGACAGCGAGCGCGACCGCCTGATGGCCACGCTCGGCGACAACCGCAAGCTCAGGAAGCTGATCCGGGAGGAACTGCTCGCGGATGCCGAGAAGTTCGGCGATGCCCGCCGCTCCCCGCTGGTCGCGCGCGACGCGGCGCAAGCCTTGGCCGAGACCGACCTGGTTCCGAGCGAGCCGGTCACCATCGTGCTCAGCAGGAAGGGCTGGGTACGCGCCGCCAAGGGCCACGACATCGACGCCGCCGCCCTGTCCTACCGCGAGGGCGACGCATTGGAGGCCGCGGTCCATGGCCGGACGACGCAGCCGGTCGCCTTCATCGACAGCAAGGGCCGCAGCTACTCGACCCTCGCCCATTCGCTGCCGTCGGCGCGCGGCAACGGCGAGCCCCTGACCGGGCGTTTCGCGCCTGCCGCGGGTGCCGGCTTCGTGGCCCTGGCCAGCGGTGAGAACGACACCCGCCTGGTGTTGGCCTCCTCGCAGGGCTATGGCTTCGTCACCCGGTTCGAGAACCTGCTGGGTCGGCAGAAGGCCGGCAAGGCGATGCAAACGCTGACAGCTGGCGCGCATCCGCTGCAGCCGGCGGTGGTCGGCGACGTCGGGACGGATCGCATCGTCGTGGCGACCAGCGCCGGACACGTCCTGGCGTTCCCGGTCGCCGAGCTGCCCGAACTCGACAAAGGCAAGGGCAACAAGCTGATCGAGATCCCCAAGGCCAAGCGCGGTACGGAGCGCGTGGTCGCGGTGGCCGTCGTGCCCCCGGGCGGCACCCTGCAGGTGCATTCCGGCGCGCGGACCATGTCGCTGTCGTTCAAGGACCTGGACAATTACCTGGGCACGCGGGCGACACGGGGCGGCCTGCTGCCGCGGGGCTGGCAAAAGGTCGAACGGCTGTCGTCCGGGTAGCCCGCCACGCCCCACGCCAGTGCGCAATGCACCAGCACCACGACGTCGACTCCATGGGGAACCGCGACGCATGACCCGCTGGCTGAAACGCATTGCAATGCTGTTGCTGGCGATGGTCCTGCTGGGTTTGCTGGCGGCGTGGTGGCAGGTGCGTGCGAGCCTGCCGGTGCTCGATGGCGAGATCGCCCTGCCCGGCCTGTCCGCGCCGGTCTCGATCCAGCGCGATGCCCTGGGCACGGCCACCATCGAGGCGGGCAACGAAGCGGACGCCATGCGTGCGCTGGGCTACCTCCACGCCCAGGAACGCTACTTCGAAATGGACCTCTTGCGCCGCAGTGCGGCGGGAGAGCTGTCCGAACTGTTCGGATCGCGCGCCCTGGAGGCAGACAGGGCGATCCGCATACACCGGATGAGGGCTCGCGTCGAGCGCGAACTCGAAAACATCGCGGGGGGCGAACGCGCGGTGCTGCGGGCCTACGTCGACGGCGTCAACGCCGGGCTCGCGGGGCTGGACTCGCGGCCCTGGCCCTACCTCCTGCTCAGGCAGGCGCCGCGGAGCTGGGCCCTGGAGGACAGCCCGCTGGTGTCCCTTGCGATGTACTTCGACCTGCAGGACGAGCGCAACCGCCGCGAACTCGCGCTGTGGGAGATCGAGCCGCACCTGCCCGCCGAGTTGTTCCGCCTGCTGGCCCGCAACGGCAGCCCCTGGGATGCACCCCTCGCGGACCGTGCGCGGCCGGAGGCCGAGTTGCCCACGGCCGAACAGGTCGACCTGCGGCGCCTGCCTGCACCCGAGGCCACCGCTGCTCCCGGCCAGACCCGCCGGGCCATCCCGCCGGAAGTCGGCAGCAACAGCTTCGCTGTTTCCGGGGCACGCACTCGCGACGGCCGCGCCATCCTTGCCGACGACATGCACCTCGGCCTGCGCGCGCCCAACATCTGGTTCCGGGCGCGGCTGCGCTATCCGGATCCCGACAGTCCCGGCCAGCGCATCGACATTAACGGCTTCACGTTGCCCGGCGTCCCGGGCGTCGTGGTGGGCAGCAATGGCCACGTCGCCTGGGGATTCACCAACAGCTACATCGACACCGCGGACTGGGCGCTGGTGCGGCCCTGCGGCTCGCGTGCAACGGCAGCCGCCAGCGTCTGCACGCCCGTCCGGACGATGCGGGAAACGATCGCCGTGGCCGGGGCCCAATCCGTCTCGATCGACGTGGCGGAAACCGCATGGGGCCCCATCCTGCACCGGCGCCCCGACGGCAACGCGCTGGCGCTGCGCTGGGCCGCGCACCTGCCCGGTGCGATCAACTTCGGACTCATCGACTTCGGCAAGTCGACCGACATCAAGCAGGCCCTATCGCGTGCCGACCGGGCCGCGATCCCGACGCAGAACCTGCTGGTCGCCGACGCGTCCGGGCGGATCGCCTGGCGCTGGCTCGGCCCCATTCCGCAGCGCCGCGCCGGATGCCGGGCCGACCGGCCGCAGCCGGTCGCCGGGGACTGTCCACCTTGGCCGCTTGCCTCGGATCGGTCGCCGGCCATCTTGGAACCGGCTTCGGGCCGGCTCTGGACCGCCAACAACCGCATCGTCGACGGGCCGGCGCTGGTCGCCGCGGGCGACGGCGGTTACGCACTGGGCGCCCGCGCAAGGCAAATCCGCGACAGCCTGTTCCTGCGCGAGGAATTCTCCGAGGAAGACCTGCTGGCGATCCAGCTCGACGATCGCGCGGTGTTCCTCCGACGCTGGTGGGAGTTGATGCGCGAGCAGGCGGGGAACCACCCGACGCCGGCCTTGGGCGAGCTTTCAGGCGCATCGGCGACCTGGCAGGGACGCGCGAGCGAGGACTCGACCAGCTATCGCCTGGTCCGCGCATGGCGGCAGGCCGTCCTCGACCGGATTGCCAAGGGCCTCACCGCGCCGGCGCGGGTTGCACTGGGCGAGGACTTCGACATGCCCCGCCTGCCGCACCTGGAAGGCGTGGCGTGGCCGCTGGTGACCCAACGCCCCGCGCACCTGCTGCCACGTGCATTCGCCAGCTGGGATGCCCTGCTGGAAGACGCCGCGGCCGAAACGCTGGGGCATTTCCAGGGCCAGGGCCCGCTGGCGCAACGCACCTGGGGCGAGCGCAACACCGCCGCGATCTGCCATCCGCTTGCCGGCGCCATCCCGGTACTCGGCAAGCGGCTGCTGTGCATGCCTCCCGATGCGTTGTCGGGCGACCTCGACATGCCCAAGGTGGTCGGACCGGACATGGGCGCCAGCCAGCGCATGGTCGTGTCGCCCGGGCACGAGGCCGACGGCATCATCCACATGCCAGGAGGGCAAAGCGGCCACCCGATGTCGCCCTTCTGGGGCGCGGGTCACGACGACTGGGTGCAGGGGCGGCCGACGCCATTCCTGCCCGGCGAGGCACGGCACGCGCTGACGCTGACGCCGTAGGGTCGCCTTGGTCGCGGGCACGTCCCCGAAAGCGGGTTCGTAACGCCCAGCCTCTCCACCGGGTGCGTTCCCCTTCGCCCTGGCCGGCATCCCGGCACGGACCCGATCGACCCGCCGCAGCGTCCCGGCATGGGCCCCCACCGGGAGGGCCCGCTTCGCTCCCCCGATCGTGCCTAAGGCCGCGTCGCTCCGCTCGAAAGCAGGCGTTCGACCAGTCCGAGGTACAGGTCCGGCAATCGCTCCAGGTCGGACACCGCGACGTGTTCGTCGACCTTGTGGATGCTCGCATTGACCGGTCCGACCTCGATGCACTGCGCACCCAGCGGTGCGATGAAGCGGGCGTCGGAGGTGCCGCCACCGGTGCTTTCCTCGGGTGCCTGGCCGGCGAATTCGGCGAGCACGTGACGCGCGGTTTCGCGCAGCCTGCCTTCGGGCGTGTGGAACGGCTCGCCGCTGCGGTGCCAATGGATGGCGTAGTCGAGCCCGTGCGCCGATAGCAGGGACTCACACTCGGCTTCGAGCCGCGCCGCCTGCCAGTGCGGGTTGAAGCGCAGGTTGAACAAGACCTGCAGCTCGCCCGGGATGACGTTGTTGGCCCCATTGCCGGCATGGACGTCGGTCACCTGCAGGCTGGTCGGCGGAAAGCTGTCGTAACCCTCGTCCCAGCGCCGCGACGACAGCTCGGCCAGGGCCGGCAACGCCTGATGGACCGGATTGCGGGCCGATTCGGGATAGGCCACGTGGCCTTGCAAGCCGCGCACGGCGAGCCTGGCGGACAGGCTGCCCCGCCGACCGACGCGCAACAGGTCGCCCAGGGTTCGCTTCGACGAGGGCTCGCCGGTGATGCACCAGTCGATCCGCTGCCCGCGCTCCCGGAAAACCTCCGCGACCCGGCGAACGCCGTCGATCGCATCGCCCTCCTCGTCGGAGGTCAGCAACAACGCGACGGTGCCTTCGTGCCCCGGGTGCATGGCGACGAACCGCTCTAGGGCGACCACGAAGGCCGCGACGCTGCCCTTCATGTCGGCCGCCCCCCGCCCGTAAAGCACGCCGTCGCGGACCTCGGGTTCGAAGGGATCGCTGGCCCATGCATCCCGCGGTCCCGGCGGCACCACGTCCGTATGCCCGAGCAGCACCAGGACCGGACCGCCGCTGCCGTGGGTGGCCCAGAGGTTGTCGACATCCCCGTGGCGCATGTGCTCGCAGGTGAATCCCGCCCTTTGCAGGCGTTCGGCGATCAACGCCTGGCAACCGGCATCGTCGGGCGTGACCGACGGCCTGCCGATCAGTTCGATCGCCAGGTCGAGGACCTCGCTCACCCGACTACGCTCACTTGGCGATCCCGAAGCGCTGCTTGAAGCCGTTGTCGCTGAAGCCCTGGCTGACGACGCCATCGGCGGTCACGACGACCGGACGCCGGATCAATTGCGGATGCTCGCGCAGCAGCAGTTTCCACTCGGCCTCCGAGCCGGGCGCCTTGCGATGGGCCGGCAAGTTGCGCCAGGTGGTGGACGACTTGTTGACCATCGCGTCCCAGCCGCCCAGCGCATCGCGCCACGAGAGCAGCGTCCCGGCATCGAGCGGTTGCTCCCGGTAGTCCACGAAGGCGTGCGGGATGGCGAACCGGTCCAGCCACTTCCGGGCCTTCCGGCAGGTGTCGCAGTTCTTCAGGCCGTACACGGTGGCGGTCAAGAGGCATGCCCCCGCAGCAACTCGTTGACGCTGGTCTTGGCCCGCGTCCGCTCATCGACCTGCTTGACGATCACCGCGCAATACAGGGAGTGGGACCCGTCGCTGGCGGGCAGCTGCCCCGACACCACGACGCTGTACGGCGGTACCGACCCGTAGCTGACCTCGCCGGTGGCGCGGTTGTATACCCGCGTCGACTGGCCGAGGAACACGCCCATGCCGACCACGCTGTGGTGGCCGACGACGAATCCCTCCACCACCTCCGACCGGGCACCGATAAAGCAATGGTCCTCGATGATCGTCGGGGTCGCCTGCAATGGCTCCAGCACGCCGCCGATGCCGGCGCCGCCGGACAGGTGGCAATGCTCACCGACCTGGGCGCACGAGCCGACCGTCGCCCAGGTATCGACCATTGTGCCGCTGCCGATCCACGCGCCGATGTTGACGAAACTCGGCATTAGCACCACGTCACGCGCGATGTGCGACCCGCGCCGTGCGATGGCGCCGGGAACGACGCGCACGCCGAGCTTGCGGAACGCCGCTTCGTCATGACCGGCGAAGCGCGCCGGGATCTTGTCCCAGAACGGCGCCGGCGCTCCGTCGACGACCTGCATCTCCTGCGTGCGGAAGTACAGCAACACGGCTTTCTTCAGCCACTCGTTGACCTTCCATCCGCCGTTGCCGTCCGGTTCGGCCACGCGCAGGCGGCCCGACTCCAGCCCGTCGATCGCCTGCTCCACCAGGGCTGCGGTCGCACTGCTTGACCGATCGGCGCCGGGTTCCGGCCCCTGCTCCCATGCCGCTTCGATCGACCGTTTGAGGCCCTCGTCGTCGTTCGGGATCCAACCGTCGCCGGCGGTGTCATCAATCATGCGGTTGCTTCTCCATCGATCCTGGCGAGCAGCGCCTCGCGCAGTTGCTCCTGTCGGGCCTGGCCCAGCGCTTTTCCATCCACGTCGCCGACGCGAAACACGTCCTCGGCGCGCTCGCCGAAGGTGGCGATCCGGGCATCGTACACACGCAGGCCCTGCTGGCGCAGCGTATGCGCCACGTCGGCCAGCAAACCCGGCCGGTCGGTGCACACCAGGCTGACCACCGTCGCACGGCCATCGGGGCTGGCGCTGAAACCGATGTTCGGCGGGATCCGGAAGTGGCGCAGGTGGCTGGGCAAGGTCCGTCGCGCGGGACGGATGCCTTCCAGCGGACCGCCGAGCGCGGCGGCGAGGTCGCGGGCGATGGCGTCGGTATCGGGCGGATGCCGCATGTCCCCCGGGATCACCTGGAAGCTGTCGAAGATCGTGCCGTCGGGACCATCGAGGGCGCGCGCCTGCAGGATGGCCAGGCCCATGCGGTCGAGCGTGATCGCGATTGCCGCGAACAGCCCGCTGCGATCCGTCGAGTGCACGAACACTTCCATCGCCTGGCTGTCCTCGTCCAGGAAGCGCGCGCGGACCACCACGTCGCCGACCCGGGCGTCGCGCAACGCCGCCGCCTGCCAGGCGACCTGCTCCGGGTCCCCCCGCAGGAAGCTGTACTCGGGGAAGCGCGCGAGCAGGGCATCGGCCGCGCCACCGTCCATGCCTTGCGACGAGAGCCGTGCGAGCACGGCCGCGCGCGTCTCCTCGATACGCTCCCCCGCGGCCACCGGATGCTCCAGGCCCCGGCGCAGCGCGAGCCGGGTGGCGATCCGCAGGTCGGCCAGCAGGCGGTCCTTCCAGGCGTTCCACAGCTTGGGCGAGGTGCCGGCGATGTCGGCGCAGGTCAGCAGGTAGAGATAGTCCAGGCGCTCGCGGTCGGCGACCTCGCCGGCGAAGCGATGGATGACCGCTGGATCGGAGATGTCCTGCTTCTGCGCGGTGATCGACATCAGCAGGTGCCGGCGGACCAGCCATTCGACCAGTGCCGTGTCGGCTTCGCCCAGGCCGTGGGCCTGGCAGAAGGCGCGTGCATCATCGGCACCCAGCGCGGAGTGGTCCCCGCCCCGGCCCTTGGCGATGTCGTGGAACAGCCCTGCCAGCAGCAGCAGTTCCGGCTTGCGCACGGTCGGCCAGACCTCGTGGGCGACCGAGAATCGCGACTCGGATTCACCGGTGGAGAACGACGCCAGGTTCCGCAGCACCGCGAGCGTGTGCTGGTCGACGGTATAGACGTGGAACAGGTCGAACTGCATCCGCCCGGACACCTGGGCGAATTCCGGGAGCCAGCGTCCCAGCACGCCCAGCCGCGCCAGGCGCTCCAACGTCCGCACCGGCGTCGGTCCGCGCAACAGCGCCATGAAGGCCGACCGATCCTCGGCACGCGCCTCGGCATAGGCGGGCAAATCCGCCAGCGATTCGGCCAGCGCGCGGGCGGTGTGCGAGTGCAGGCCGCGCAATTCGCCATGGGATGCCCACACCGAGAACAGTGCGAAGACTTCGCCGACGTCGCCGTGCGGCCACTGCTTATCCCGGGCGGCCAGGTAGCCGCGCCGAAGCTCGAAACGTGCATCCAGCGGCTCCGGCGTCGCCGCGCCATCGAAATGCTCCTCGAAGCGCTGCAGCAGCCGGTCGCTGATCCGGCGCAGCAGCGCTGCACTGCGGTAGAAGCCCTGCATCATCTGTTCGACGCCGAGGTTGCGGTCGTCGTCGGCGTACCCGAGGCGGGTGGCCAGCGCCTTCTGGTGGTCGAATCGAAGCCGCTCCTCCGCCCGCCCGCACACCAGATGCAGTCCGTAGCGCAGCCGGGAGAGTTCGGCGCGCACGCGCTCCAGGGCCTCGGCCTCGTCGACGCCGACGTGGCCGAGCGCGACCAGGGCCTGGACCTCGCCGACGCCGAAGCTGCGCAACGCGATCCAGCCCAGGGTCTGCAGGTCGCGCAGGCCGCCCGGGCCTTCCTTGAGGTTGGGCTCCAGGTTGTCGGAGGTATCGCCGTATCGCGCGTGCCTGGCTTCCTGCTCGCCCACCTTGGCGAGGAAGTACTTGCGCGCCGGCCAGATCTTCGAAGGCGCGATGGCATCGGCCAATGCCGCGCGGTCGGCGACGTCGGCCACCAGTGGCCGGGATTCCATCAGTGCCGTCATCACCGTGGTGTCGGCGGCGGCTTCGGTGCATTGCGCCGCCGACCTGACCGCATGGCTGGCGGGCAGGCCGACGTCCCAGAGCAACGCGAAGAAAGCCGCCAGCGCGTCCCGCCACGACGCCTGCGCCGCAGGCTCCGCCAGCACCAGCAGGTCGATGTCCGAGTGCGGGTAGAGTTCGCCCCGGCCATAGCCTCCGACGGCGAACAGGGCCACGTCGCGGGTGTCCCCCACGCTGCGTTGCCACGCCTCACGGATCAGCGCGTCCGCGGCCCGGGCGCGCCTTGCGACCAGGCCCGCGACGTCACCACCTTCGGCGAACCGCCGCGCGAGCTCGGCATCCGCCTCGGCCAACCTGGCGCCGGCCGCCTGCGCCCATTGCGTATCGCCGGCCGTCCCGGAAGGTTCGGCTTGCCTGGCCGGCAGGTCGGTCACAGATCGTTGTCGTCGCCCGGCAGCCGCGTCAGGATCTCGACGCCGTCCTCGGTCACCGCCACCGTGTGCTCCCATTGCGCGGAGAGCTTGCGGTCCTTGGTGACCACGGTCCAGCCATCGGGCAGCAGCCGGGTATGCCGCTTGCCCTCGTTGATCATCGGCTCGATGGTGAAGGTCATTCCGGGCTTCAGCACCACGCCTTCGCCGGGCCGGCCGTAGTGCAGGACCTGCGGCTCGTCGTGGTAGACCTTGCCGATGCCGTGGCCGCAGTACTCGCGGACGACGGAAAAGCGCTCGCCCTCGGCGTACTGCTGGATCGCATGTCCGACGTCGCCCAGCGTCGCGCCGGGCCGGACGGCACGGATGCCGCGGAACATGGCTTCCCGGGTGACCTCGACCAGCCGTTTCGCCATCACCGACGGGGTTCCGACGTAGTACATCCGGCTGCTGTCGCCGTGCCAGCCGTCCTTGATGACGGTGACGTCGATATTGAGGATGTCGCCATCCTTGAGCACCTTGGCCTCGCTGGGGATGCCGTGGCAGATCACGTTGTTCACCGACGTGCAGATGGTCTTCGTGTACCCGCGGTAGCCGACGTTGGCCGGCGTGGCCTGCTGCACGTTCACGATGTGCTCGTGGCAGATGCGGTCCAGCTCCTCGGTGGTCACGCCGGGCTTCACGTGCGGAGCCACCACCTGAAGCACTTCCGCCGCCAGGCGGCCGGCCACGCGCATCTGCTCGATCTCGCCAGCGGTCTTGATGTGGATTGCCATCCGGGAATTATCCCCGATCCGGGGCCTCGGCAGGTCGCGTACCGGCCCGGCCTTGCCCCGGGACAGGGGTTCCCCTACAATTCCGCGGCTGACCGGGCGACTTGGCCAGCCGCCCATGCCGGGCGACACCGGCAAATACACACCTGCCGCCACCCACCGTGCCGGGGTGTCCCGGGGAAAGCGGACGAACGTCGAACAGACGCGCCGCCGACCCGGGATCTGTCACGGAAGCGCCAGGGAAGCCCAACCCCGGAGCCCATCGCCCTCGCCGGCGACCGCCATCCCACATGCCTTGGCGGCGGGTTCCCCTTCAGGAGCCACCTTCGATGCCCCAGATCACCATGCGCCAGATGCTGGAGGCCGGCGTTCACTTCGGCCACCAGACCCGCTACTGGAACCCCAAGATGGCGCCGTACATCTTCGGCGCCCGCGGCAAGATCCACATCATCAACCTCGAAAAGACCGTCCCGCTGTTCACGGACGCGATGAACTTCATTTCCGCGATCGCGCAGAAGCGCGGCTACGTGCTCTTCGTCGGCACCAAGCGCAGCGCCCGCGAGGCGGTGAAGGAGGAAGCCGAGCGCTGCGGCATGCCGTACATGACCCAGCGCTGGCTGGGCGGCACGCTGACCAACTTTGCCACGGTCAAGAAGTCCGTCGCCCGGCTCAAGACGCTTGAAGCCGCCGAAACCGATGGCACGTTCGAGAAGCTGGTCAAGCACGAAGTCCTGGGCCTGCGCCGCGAACGCGAGAAGCTGCTGGCCTCGCTGGGCGGGATCAAGGAAATGAACCGCCTGCCCGACGCCCTGTTCGTCATCGACATCGGCCACGAGGACATCGCGATCAAGGAAGCCAAGAAGCTCGGCATCCCGGTCATCGCCGTGGTCGACACCAACTACGACCCGGCACTGGTCGATTACGCCATCCCCGGCAACGACGACGCGATCCGTGCCGTGCAGCTGTACGCCCGTGCCGCCGCCGACGCGGTGCTCGAAGGCAAGGCCGCCGCGCCGAACGTGGCCACTGTCAGCGAGGAGGAGTTCTCCGGCAACGGTACCGAGGCCGCCACGCCTGCGCGCAAGGCGCCGGCGAAGAAGGCCCCGGCCAAGCGCGCCTCCGCCAAGGACGACGGCGTTGCACCGGCCAAGGCGGACGAGCCCGTGCTCGAAGCCAAGGCCGCGACCGAAGTGCCCGCGGCACAGGAAGCGGCTGCAGAAGCCCAGGCCGAAGGCGAGAACGCCGCCGACGCCGGCTGACGGTCCTGCCACCCGGTCGCGCCCCCTGGCGCGGCCGACCTCCCCTTGCAGGACCGGCTCAGGCCGCACGCGACCCCGGCGCCGGAATGGCGTGGGCATCCGCGGCCGTCGCATGGCCTGCAGATCCATACACGAATTCGAGGTTTACCCCATGGCTCAAATCACCGCATCCCTGGTCAAGGAACTGCGCGAACGCACCGGCGCCGGCATGATGGAATGCAAGAAGGCGCTTTCGGAAAGCAACGGCGACATCGACGCAGCCGCCGAGGCGCTGCGCAAGTCAGGGCTGGCCAAGGCCGACAAGAAAGCCGATCGCGTCGCCGCCGAAGGCCGCGTCGCCATGGCCCAGGATGGCGACAAGGCCGCCTTGGTCGAGGTCAATTCCGAAACCGACTTCGTGGCCAAGGACGACAACTTCGTCGGCTTCGCCAGCCATGTCGCCCGGGCCGCACTGGGGGTGGAGGACATCGAGTCCCTCAAGTCCGCCAGGATCGAGTCCGGCAAGACGGTCGAGGAGGCCCGCGCCGAACTGATCGCCAAGGTCGGCGAGAACGTCCAGGTCCGGCGCATGGTCCGGATCGCCAGCAACGACACCGTCGCCGCCTACGTGCATGGCGGCCGCATCGGTGTCCTGGTCGAGCTCAAGGGCGGCGACGCCGAGCTTGCGCGCAGCCTGGCGATGCACATCGCCGCAATGAATCCCCCGCACGTCAAGGCCGCGGACGTCCCGGCCGAGTTCGTCGCCAAGGAAAAGGAGATCGAGCTCGCCAAGATGTCGGACAAGGACCGCGCCAAGCCGCCGGAAATCCTCGAGAAGATCATCAGCGGCAAGATCGCCAAGATCGTGAACGAGGTCACCCTGTACGGCCAACCGTACGTGATGGACACGAACCAGAGCGTCGAGGCGGTCCTGAAGGCCGCGGGCGCGGACGTGGTCCGCTTCGAGCGCCTTGCCGTGGGCGAAGGCATCGAGAAGGTCGTGGAGGATTACGCCGCCGAAGTGATGAAGCAGGCCGGCCTGGCCTGATCCACGCCGACTGGTGGTGCAGGAAGCCGCGGAAAACCGCGGCTTCCTGCGTTTTACGGCCCCGCCACCTCGTGGCGATCCGTCGCGCGACCCGATGCGCCGGGGCGCATCCGCGCCGGTCGGCTATCCGCTAGACTTGTCGCGTTTGCCCGCCCGGAGCCCGCCATGTCGCCACCCCTCGCCTACCGCCGCGTCCTGTTGAAACTTTCCGGCGAGGCACTGATGGGAGACGAGGATTACGGCATCGACCCGAAGGTCATCGCCCGCATCGCCCGCGAGGTGATCGAGGCGCGCGACGCCGGGGCCGAGGTCGCGCTGGTGGTGGGGGGCGGCAACATCTTCCGTGGCGCCGGGCTCGCCGCGAGCGGCATGGACAGGGTCACCGGCGACCAGATGGGCATGCTGGCGACCGTGATCAATGCGCTGGCGATGCAGGACGCCCTGGAAAAGATCGGCGCCAAGGCGCGGGTGATGAGCGCGATCAAGATCAACGACGTCTGCGAGGACTACATCCGCCGCCGCGCGATCCGCCACCTCGAGAAAGGCCGTACCGTGGTGTTCGCCGCCGGTACGGGCAATCCCTTCTTCACCACGGATTCCGGCGCCGCGCTGCGGGCCATCGAGATCGGCGCCGACGTGCTGCTCAAGGCCACCAAGGTCGATGGCGTCTACGACCGGGATCCGAAGCACCACGCCGACGCGGTGCGCTTCGAACGTTTGAGCTACGACGACGTCATCAACCGCGACCTCAAGGTCATGGACACGGCCGCCTTCGCGCTGTGCCGGGACAGCGAACTTCCCCTTCGGATCTTCGACATGAGCCAGCCCGGGCAACTGCTGCGCATCCTGCAGGGCGAGAACATCGGCACCCTGGTCCAGGGGCGCAACTGAGTCCCGTCCCGCGCGGCTGAGCGAGCCTTGCACCGACTGAAATAGTGTCCGCCCTGTCGCGCTGGCACCATCGCCGCATGCACGCTCATCACCATGACCACGACGGCGGCCCGCCGAACGCGACCCGATCGTTCGCCGCGATCACCCTGATCAACCTCGCCTACACGATCCTCGAGGCCGGATACGGGTTCGCAACCAATTCGCTGGCGCTGCTGTCTGATGCCCTGCACAACCTCGGCGATGTCGCGGGCCTGGGGCTGGCCTGGGGCGCGGCGGTTATCGCGCAACGCGCGCCGACCGATCGCCACACCTATGGCTGGCGCCGCGCCACCCTGCTGTCGCCACTGGCCAATGCCCTGATGCTGGTCGGACTGTCCGGCGCGCTTGCCTGGGAAGCCGTGCGCCGCCTAGCGGCGCCGCCCGAGGTGCCGGGCCTGACGATCGTGGTGGTCGCGGCGATCGGCATCGCGGTGAATCTCGGCGCCGCCTGGCTGGTCCGGGATGGTCACAGCCACGACCTCAACCGCCGCGGCGCCTTCCTCCACCTCATGGCGGACGCGGCGGTGTCGTTCGCCACCGTCCTTGCGGGCGCCGGCATGCTCCTGCTTGGATGGCGCTGGCTCGATCCCGTCACGGCGTTGCTGGTCGGGGTCGTGGTCGCGGTGGGCGCGTTCGGCCTGCTGCGCGACGCCTTCAATGCCGCGATGGACGCCGTGCCGGCCGCGATCGACCAAGGCAAGGTACGGGCGTGGCTGGAGGCACAGCACGGGGTCGACGCCGTCCACCACCTGCACATTTGGTCCTTGGGGGCCGGCGAGATCGCGATGACCGCACACCTGGTGCGCCCGCCGGGCGACGACCACGACGCCTTCCTTGATCGCGTCGTGCACGAGCTGGACGAGCGCTTCGGGATCAATCATCCGACGCTGCAGGTCGAACATGGCCACGCCTGCCGGCACGATGAGCACGACCGTGCGCCGCACGGCAGGCCGGTCCCCTGAGGCAGGCCCGACGAATCCAGGGCGCGGCGCCGGGGAGCCCGGCTGGCGTTCCTCTATAATTCCGCCATCGCGAATCCGCAGCGGAGCCGGCCATGCTCGACGACATCAAGAAAGACGCCAAGACAAGGATGCACAAGAGCGTCGAGGCCCTGCGCCACGACCTGACCAAGGTCCGCACCGGGCGGGCCTCCACCGCACTGGTCGACCACCTGAAGGTCGATTACTACGGCTCCGAAATGCCCTTGTCCCAGGTGGCAACCATCGCGGTATCGGATGCCCGCAGCCTGACGATCACCCCTTGGGAGAAGCCCATGGTGGCCGCCGTGGAAAAGGCGATCATGGCGTCCGACCTCGGCCTGACCCCGAATACGGCAGGCACCGTCATCCGCATCAACCTTCCCGCGTTGACCGAGGAGCGCAGGCGCGAGCTGTCCAAGCACGTGCACGCCGAGGGCGAGAACGCCAAGGTGGCCATCCGCAACATCCGACGCGACGCGAACCAGTCGGTCAAGGACCTGCTGAAGGACAAGAAGATCACCGAGGACGAGGAGCGCCGCAGCGAGGACGACATCCAGAAGCTGACCGACAGCGCGATCAAGGACGTGGACGAGGTGGTCAAGGCCAAGGAACAGGAGCTGATGGCGGTCTGAGCCGAGACTCCGGCATGAGCGCAGCCCCACGGCCTGTCCCACGCCACATTGCCATCATCATGGATGGCAATGGGCGCTGGGCCGCACGCCGCAATCGGCCCCGCGCCATCGGCCATCGCGCCGGCGCGCGCGCTGTCAACCTCTGCATCGACTTCTGCCTGGAGCGCGGCATCTCCGCGCTGACGCTGTTCGCGTTTTCCAGCGAGAACTGGGGCCGGCCCGAGGAGGAGGTCGGCGCGTTGATGAAGCTTTTCATGGGTGCGCTGGAGCGCGAGGTCGACGAGCTGCACCGCCGCGGCGTGCAGGTACGCTTCATCGGCGAGCGCGCGCCTTTCGGCGAGGCGATCGCGAAGCGGATGCTCGCCGCCGAAGCCCTGACCTCCGGCAACACGCGCATGACCCTGAGCATCGCCGCCAGCTATGGCGGGCGGCAGGACATCGCGCAGGCCGCCCGTGCCCTGGCGCTTGAAGTGGCGGAAGGGCGCATGCGGCCCGAGGAAATCGACGAAGCGGCCGTCGGTGCCCGGGTCGCGCTGGCGGACCTGCCCCCGCCGGACCTGTTCATCCGCACCGGTGGCGACCTGCGCATCAGCAACTTCCTCCTCTGGCAACTGGCCTACACCGAACTCTGGTTCACCGACAGGCTTTGGCCGGAACTCGATGCCGACCTGCTGCAGCAGGCGATCGACGACTTCGCTTCCCGCGAGCGCCGGTTCGGCCTGACCAGCGCCCAACGGAGCGGCGAGGCGCCGGCCATCGTCGATAAGGCGCCCGGCCCGGATATCATGTCCGGATGACACGCATCCGAGTCTTCACCGCGCTGCTCATGGCACCGGTCGCGATCGCGGCCGTCCTGCTGCTCTCGACGCCGTGGATGGTCGCATTGGGGGCACTGCTGTTCCTGGCGGGGATGTGGGAGTGGTTCCACCTCGCCGAGGTGGAAGACACCCTTGCCCGGAGCGCCCTGCTGGTCGCGAACCTGCTGCTGATGGTGATGATCGTCTGGGCCTCCCCCACCGACGCGGGCGGATCGCTGGTGTTGTTCAAGCTCGCCGTCGTCGTCGGCGTGGTCTGGTGGTTGCTGGCGATGCTGTGGTTGATGAACTACGACTTCGCGTCCGACCACGACACCAATGCCCGCGTGTTCAAACTGGCCGCAGCCACCCTCAGCGTCGTTCCTGCCTGGTGCGCCTTGGCGTTGATCCACAGCGACGGCGCTGGCTGGCTGCTGCTCGCGCTGGCCATGATCTGGGCAGCCGATACCGGCGCCTACTTCGCGGGCCGCGCCTTCGGGAGGCACAAGCTGTCGCCCCGCATCAGCCCGAACAAGACCATCGAGGGCATGGCCGGCGGCGCCGTCGCCAGCATCGTTGTCGCGCTCGCAGGCGCCTACTTTCTGGGCACCGAGGCCACCATGCTGCCGTTGGTGGCCCTGGTCGCCCTGGTCACGGTGCTGTTCTCCGTGGTCGGCGATCTCTTCGAGAGCCTGCTCAAGCGCCATGTCGGCGCCAAGGATTCCGGCAACCTGCTGCCCGGGCACGGGGGGCTGCTGGACCGCCTCGACAGCGTGCTGGCCGCGTTGCCGGTGTTCGCGCTCGGCAAGATCTGGCTGGGATTCTGATGCGCCGCGTTGCCGTCCTGGGTGCGACCGGGTCGATCGGCGGGTCGGCACTGGATGTCATCGCGCGCCACCCCGCCGACCTCCGTGCCAGCGTCCTGTCCGCCGGCAGGCAGGTAGACGCGCTGGTCGAACTCTGCCGGCAGCACCGACCCGACCACGCAGTGATCGCGGCGGCGGAGGGGTATCGCGCATTGCGTGACGGGCTGCGCGGCGCTGGCCTGGACACCCAGGCCCACGCCGGGAGTGAAGCACTGGGCGCCTTGGCCGCCGGCGAAGCCTGCGACACCGTGGTCGCCGCCATCGTGGGCGCGGCGGGCCTGGATTCCACGCTCGCGGCCGCCCGCGCGGGCAAGCGCCTGCTGCTGGCAAACAAGGAATCGCTGGTCCTGGCCGGCGAGCTGATGACAGCCGCCGCACGCGATGGCGGCGCCGAAGTGGTCCCGATCGACAGCGAGCACAACGCGATCTTCCAGTGCGTGCCCACGGCGCAGGCGCGCGAGGGCCTGCGCCGGATCGTTCTCACGGCATCTGGCGGTCCCTTCCGCGGACGCAGCCGTGACACGCTCGCGGCGGCGACGCCGTCGGAGGCGGTCAGGCATCCGAAGTGGTCGATGGGCCCCAAGATCTCCGTCGATTCGGCGACCCTGATGAACAAGGGGCTCGAAGTGATCGAGGCCCACCACCTGTTCAACCTGCCCGGCGACCGCATCGACGTGCTGGTGCATCCGCAAAGCCTGGTGCATTCGCTCGTCGAGTTCGTGGACGGCTCCACCCTGGCCCAGCTCGGCCTGCCGGACATGCGCACGGCGTTGGCGGTCGGGTTCGGCTGGCCGCGCCGGATGTCGTCCGGCGTCGCCGGCCTGGACCTTCTGGCCCACGGCCGCCTCGACTTCGAGGCCCCGGATCTCGAGACCTTCCCCTGCCTGCGCCTGGCCTACGCGGCGCTCGCTGCCGGCGGGACCGCTCCGGCGACCCTCAACGCGGCCAACGAGATCGCGGTTGCGGCCTTCCTCGACGGGCGGATCGGCTTCCTGGCGATTCCCTCGCTCGTCGGCGACGCCCTGGCCGCGAACCCCGCGGGACCGGCGGATTCCCTGGACGCGCTGCGCGAAGCCGACCTCGCCGCGCGGCGCTGGACCGAGCACGCCCTGCCCCGGCACGCGGCATGAGCATGGGCGCGACGCGATGAGCGGTTTCCTGGGTTCGGTCTGGTGGATGATCGTCAGCCTCGGGCTGCTCGTGACTTTCCATGAGTACGGGCACTACTGGGTGGCCCGGCGCAGCGGCGTCAAGGTCTTGCGCTTCTCCGTCGGCTTCGGCAAGCCGCTGTGGTCGCGGCGCGGCCGCGACGGCACCGAATACGTGATCGCCGCCCTGCCCTTGGGCGGCTACGTGAAGATGCTCGACGAGCGGGAAGGCGAAGTCGCCCCGGGCGAGGCCGACCAGGCCTTCAACCGGCAGCCGGTGTGGCGCCGGATCGCCATCGTCGCCGCCGGGCCATTGGCCAACCTCCTGCTGTGCGTGGCCTTGTTATGGACGATGTTCGTGGTCGGCAGGCCGGACTTCGAACCCGTCGTCGGGCACGCCGAGGGGATCGCCGAAGCGTCCGGCCTGCAGCGCGGCGACACCGTGCTGGCCGTCGACGGCCGTCCCACGCCCACCTGGAGCGAGGCGGCGATGGCGCTGGCGACGACGGCCATCGACCGGCGCGACATCGACGTCCGCGTCCGCGACGCCAATGGCAACCAGGCCACCCGCCGCCTCGGTCTTTCCGGCCTCCCCGTCGACTACGACCAGCGGCGGGCGATCGCGCTGATGGGCCTGACGCCGCGGCACCACCTGCTTCCGCCGGTCGTTGGCGGCATCCAGTCGGGCTTGCCGGCCTGGGGCGTGCTGGCGGAGGGCGACCGCGTCACCGCCATCGATGGCACGCCGGTGCGTTCCTTCGATGAAATCGGCCCCCTGGTCCAGGCATTGGGCGACCGGGGCGACGCGGGGATGATCGAGGTCCAGCGCGACGGGGATCGGCTTGCGCTGGAGATCGCGCCGGTGCGCCACCAACCCGAGGCAGGCGGCGCGTACTGGGCGATCGGCATCTCGCCGGCCAGCGCGCAGATGCCGCCGTACGACGCCCTGCTGCGCCACGGACCCCTGCAGGCCGTGCCGGCCGCGGTGCGCGAAACCGGGCGACTGGCCAGCGATTCGTTCGCCATGATCGGCCGCATGTTCACCGGCCGCGCCTCGGTCGAGAACCTCTCCGGCCCGATCACCATCGCCCGCTACGCCAACGCCTCGGCGGGACTGGGGCTGGCGTGGTTCCTCAGCTTCCTGGCCCTGCTCTCGCTCAGCCTCGCCATCATCAACCTGTTGCCGATCCCGATCTTGGACGGCGGACACCTGTTGTATTACCTTATCGAGTTGGTCAAAGGCAGCCCGTTAAGCGAGCGTGCGATGGTCGCAGGGCAATATATCGGCCTCGCCATGCTCGCCGGCCTGATGGGCCTTGCGTTCTACAACGACATCCTCCTATTGCTGCGCTGATGCCTGCCGCAACCCGCCCGCCGCACGATCCCGCGGCAGACTGAACCCCGAACGGACGTATTCGATGACGCGACTCCCCACACGCCGCCTGCTCTGCCTCGCCCTCGCTACGGCCATCGCCGGCCCTGCATGGACCCAGGAGGCTCCGGGGACGGCGACCGCGGAGTCGCCGGCTGCGCAGCCCACGGCCGGATCGCCGGCTGACGCCAGCTTCACCGTCAGCGATATCCGGATCGACGGCCTGCAGCGCATCGGTGCCGGCACGGTCTTCACCTACCTGCCCATCGAGCGCGGCGACACCGTCGACCAGGCCCGGGTCGGCGAGGCCATCCGCGCGCTGTACCGGACTGGCTTCTTCGAGGACGTCCGGGTCGGCCGCCAGGGCACCATCCTCGTGGTGACCGTCACCGAGCGTCCCGCGATCAACAAGCTCACCCTGAGCGGCAACAAGGACATCAAGACCGAGGACCTGACGAAGGGACTGAACGACATCGGCCTGGCCGAAGGCGAGACGTTCGACCGGCTCGCGCTCGACCGGGTGACGCGCGAACTGACGCGGCAGTACAACAACCGGGGCAAGTACAACGTCGAGATCGACCCCACGCTGTCCCGGCTGGACCGTAACCGCGTCGACATCACGATCAACATCAACGAGGGCAAGGCCGCCAAGATCCGCCACATCAACCTGGTGGGGAACGAGGACTTCGAGCAGGACGAGCTGATCGACAGCTGGGAATCGGCGGAAACCAACTGGTTGAGCTGGTACCGGAGCGACGACCAGTATTCGCGGGAAAAGCTGGAAGGCGACCGCGAGAAGCTGCGCAACTTCTACCTGGACCGCGGCTACATCGACTTCAGCGAAGACAGCATGCAGGTCGCGATCAGCCCGGACAAGCGCGACATGTACATCACCGCCGGACTCACGGAAGGCGAAGTGTACGAGGTCTCCAGCGTCGAGCTGACCGGCGACACAGTCCTGCCGAAGGAGGAGCTCGAGAAGCGCGTCCTGCTGCAACCGGGGCAGACCTTCTCGCGCGCACTGCTGGAATTCTCGGCCGACTCGATCACCACGACCCTGGCCAACATCGGCTATGCGTTCGCACAGGTGAACACCATCCCCGAGGTCGACCGCGACAACCGCAAGGTCGCCATCACGCTCCAGGTGGTGCCCGGTCCCCGCGTCAACGTGCGCAGGATCGTGTTCAGGGGCAACACCCGCACGTCCGACGAAGTCATGCGCCGCGAGATGCGCCAGTTCGAGGGCGCTTGGTACTCGCAGGCGGCGATCGACCGGTCCAAGGTACGACTCCAGAGGCTGGGTTTCTTCGAAACGGGCAGCGTCAACGTGGAAACCACGCCGGTCGCGGGCACCACCGACCTGGTCGACGTCGTGTTCGACGTCAAGGAAACAACCTCGGGCAGCTTCGTGTTCGGCCTGGGCTATTCGCAGCTCAGCGGGTTGACCACCTCGATCCAGCTGTCGCAGAACAATTTCCTGGGCAGCGGCAACCGGATTTCCATCGAGGCCCAGCGCAACGTCTACCTGCAGAGGTACGCGTTCTCCTTCCTCAACCCGTACTTCACCGACAACGGCCTGTCGCTCGGCTACAACGTCTGGTGGCGCGAATTCGACAACTCGGAGTTCAACACCGCGCGGTACTCCACGACCAGCGCCGCGGCGCAGACGATCCTCGGCCTGCCGATCACGGAGAACGACACCGTGACCGCGGTGTTCGGCATCGACCGCAACCAGATCTTCGCCTTCGACGGCGTTTCGCCCCAGTCCATCGTCGATTACATCGACGCATTCGACACCCGCACCTTCCATGCCTGGCGGGGCGAGCTGGCGTGGGCACGCGACACCAGGAACGATTTCCTCCAGCCCACGCGCGGCACCCTGCAACGCGTGTCCGCCGAGGTCTCCCTGCCCGGCTCCACCGCCCAGTACTACAAGCTCAACTACGAGTTTTCCAAATACTGGCCGTTGTCTCGCAGGTTCGTCCTCAACACGCGCGCCGAGATCGGGTACGGCGACAGTTACGGCGACGACGTGGTCCGCGACGTGTGCTTCAGCAACCCCGTGCCGCTGGACCACGACAACGATCCGACCACGCCCGACATCCTGGTCCCGGGCCCGGCCCCGAGCGATCCTTGCGACACCACCTCGCCGGATTACATCAGGACCATCACCGCGACCGGCCTGCCGTTCTTCGAGAACTTCTACGCTGGCGGATCCCGTTCCGTCCGCGGCTTCCGGGACAACACCCTGGGTCCACGCGAGGCGGCTTCGAACAGCGCCTTCCTGCAGCCCATCGGCGGTGCGCTCAAGACGGTGGGGTCGGTGGAAATGTTCTTCCCGACGCTGCTCGATTCACCGGCCGCCCGTGTTTCCGCATTCGTCGATTTCGGAAACGTGTACCGCGACCTGGACAGCTTCGACGCCGGCGAGATGCGCGCGTCTGCTGGCGTGTCGTTGCTTTGGCGCGCCCCGGTCGGTCCGATCACGATCAGTTACGCGTTCCCGTTGCGCAAGGAAGACTCCGACGAGATCGAGCGCCTGCAGTTCAGTTTCGGCGGCGCATTCTAGCGCCGACTGCCGGCAGCCCTGTCGATGAGCGGAGCGGCCATCACCGCTGGGGAGTTGTCCGAACGCTTCGGACTCGCGCTTTCGGGCGACCCCGGAGCCGTGGTCAGCGGGGTCGGGACGCTCGCCGCTGCCGGCGAGGGCGACTTGAGCTTCCTCTCCAATCCCCGCTACCGCGACCAACTGCGCCGGACGGGCGCGGGCGTCGTGGTCATGCGCGAGGCGGACGCCGAGGGATTCGAAGGCACCGCGCTGGTCGCCGCCGATCCCTACGTGGCGTTCGCCCGGATCGCCGCGCTGTTCGATCCTCCCGCCGCGTTGCAGCCAGGCATCCATCGCAGCGCCGTGGTCGATCCGGGCGCCGTCGTGGATCCGCGCGCCGAGATCGGTCCGTTCGTCTCTGTCGGCGCGCGTACGCGCATCGAGGCCGGCGCGCGCCTGGGGCCGGGTTGCGTCATCGGCGAGGATTGCGTCGTTGGCGAGGGCTGCGAGCTGGTGGCACGCGTCACGCTGGTCAAGCGCGTCCGCCTCGGCAAGCGCGTGGTGGTCCATCCCGGGGCCGTGCTCGGCGCAGACGGTTTCGGCCTGGCGCTGGATCGCTCCGGGGATGGCGAACCCCACTGGATCAAGGTCCCGCAACGAGGCGGCGTGCTCATCGGCGATGACTGCGAGATCGGCGCCAACACCAGCATCGATCGCGGCGCCATCGAAGACACCATCCTCGAGCACGACGTCCGCCTGGACAACCAGATCCAGATCGGCCACAACGCGCGGATCGGCGCGCACACCGCGATGGCGGGGTGCGCAGCGGTCGCGGGTAGCGCCGAGATCGGTCGCTACTGCCTCGTCGGCGGCGGGGCGGGCGTGCTCGGGCACCTGCGCATCTGCGATCATGTCACCATCAACGCGATGGCCCTGGTCACCAGCTCGATCGACCAGCCCGGGGAGTACTCTTCCGGGACGCCACTGATGGAAACCCGTCGCTGGCGCAAGAGCGCCGCACGATTCAAGCAACTCGACTCGCTGGCGCGCAGGATCGCCGGCAGCCAGGAGGAATGATGCCCGACCCCGTGTCCCTGCCGATCGACGTCACCGAGATCCAGCGGCTGCTGCCGCACCGCTATCCGTTCCTGCTCATCGACCGGGTCACGGAATTCGAGGCGCACAAGCGCATCCTCGCGTACAAGAACGTGACCATCAACGAGGAGTTCTTCCAGGGCCATTTCCCGCGCCAACCAGTTATGCCCGGCGTGCTGGTGATCGAGGCGCTGGCGCAGGCAGGCGGCGTGCTGACGCAGCTTTCGCACGGCGGCCACGCCCATGCGGGCCTGTATTACCTGGTCAAGATCGACAATGCCAAGTTCTCGCGCATGGTCGTGCCCGGGGACCGGCTCGAGCTCGAGATCATCGTCAAGCGCGAGATCCGCAACATGACCCTCTACCTCGGCACAGCGCGCGTCGACGGCCAGCAGGTCGCCTGCGCCGAGATCCTGTGCGCGGAAGTCAAGGGCTGAACGCAGTGGAGGCGTCGATCCACGCCACCGCCGTGGTCGATCCTTCGGCGCGGATCGGCGATGGCGTGTCGATCGGTGCGTTCACGGTGGTGGGGCCAGAGGTCGAGGTCGGATCCGGCACCAGCATCGGTCCCCACTGCAGCCTCTCCGGGCCGATGCGCATCGGTACCGGCAACAGGATCGCGGGGCATGCGGCGATCGGCGGCGACCCGCAGGACAAGAAGTACGGCGGCGAGCGGGTCGAGCTGGAGATCGGCGACCGCAACAACATCCGAGAGTTCGTCACCATCAATCGCGGCACCGGCAGCGGCGGCGGCGTCACCCGCATCGGCAGCGACAACTGGTTGCTCGCCTACACGCACGTCGCCCACGACTGCCGCATCGGAGACCATTGCGTCTTCTCCAACAACGCGACCCTGGCCGGCCACGTCGAGGTCGGCGACCACGTCATCCTGAGCGGGTTCGTCGGCATCCACCAGTTCTGCCGCATCGGCGACCATGCGTTCATCGGCATGGGCGCCTTCGTCAACGGGGACGTGCCCCCCTTCGTCATGGTCGCGCAGGACGGGTACGGGCGGCCTCGCGGGATCAACAGCGAAGGCCTGAAGCGGCGGGGTTTCGACAAGGATCGCATCGCGGCGATCCGCCGCGCCTACCGCGCCCTCTACATGTCCGGCGCCAACCTGGACGAGGCCACACGGAAGCTTGCCGACCAGGCCGGTGACAGCGACGACGTGCGCCGCTTCCTGGAGTTCATCCAGGGCGGCGACCGTCCCTTGTTGCGATGAGCGGCGGACACGCGGATCCGGCCGGCACGCCTGTCCGGATCGCGTTATGCGCGGGAGAGGCCTCGGGCGACCAGCTTGGTGCAGGCCTGGTCGAGGCGCTGCGGCAGCGATTCCCAAGCGCCAGTTTCGCCGGCATCGGCGGGGACGCCATGCGAGCGGCAGGGATGCGGGCCTGGTTCGACGCTTCCGAACTGGCGGTGATGGGCCTGAGCGAGGTGCTGTCGCACCTGCCCCGGCTACTGCAGTTGCGCCGCGCGTTGCGCGACAGGTTGCTCGCCTGGCAACCCGACGTCTTCATCGGCATCGACGCGCCTGATTTCAACCTGGGACTGGAGCGGCAGCTGAAACGCCGCGGGATGCGAACCGTGCATTACGTCAGCCCGTCCATCTGGGCCTGGCGCCAGGGCCGTGCCGCGAGCATCGGGCGCGCCGCCGACCTCGTCCTCTGCCTCTTTCCCATGGAGCCGCCGATCTACGCCCGGCACGGCGTGGATGCACGGTTCGTGGGCCATCCCATGGCCGATGCGATGCCGCTTGAACCCGATCGCGCCGGCGCGCGCCGACGACTCGGCCTGGGCGAGAACGAGGCCGTCCTCGCCCTCCTGCCGGGATCGCGACTCGGGGAAATCGGGCGACTGGGCGAGCCTTTCCTGGATGCCGCGGCGCTCGTCGCGCGGGAGATCCCCGACCTGAAAATCCTCATCCCGGCCGCGAATGCGCCTTGCAGGCAGGCAATCGATGCCCTGCTAGCAACCAATTCCTGGCCGGTAGGTCGCGTGGAGGTTTTGGATGGGCAGTCGGCCACCGCGCTCGCCGCCGCCGACGTGGTCCTGCTGGCTTCCGGCACGGCCACCTTGGAAGCCATGCTGTCCAAGCGCCCGATGGTGGTTGGTTACCGGATCGCCGCCAGCACGCATGCCCTCGTCAAGGGCCTGGGCATGCTCAAGGTGGGGCAGTTCGCGCTGCCCAACGTCCTGGCCGGCGCGCCCCTGGTGCCGGAGCTGATGCAGGATGACTGCACGCCGCGACGGCTCGCCGATGCCGTGCTGGACTGGTTCCGGGCGCCGGGACGCGTCGCGGCCTTGCAGCCGGAGTTCCGGCGCATCCATCTGTCACTGCGACAGGATGCCTCCGCACGGGCCGCGGACGCCGTTGCCGGGCTCATCGCTAGGACACCATGAGTTGCCTGCCGGACCATGACCGCATCGCCGGCGTTGACGAAGCCGGCCGTGGCCCCCTGGCGGGACCCGTGGTGGTGGCCGCCGTGATCCTGCACCCAGGGCGGCCGGTTGAGGGGCTGGGCGACTCCAAGCGGCTTTCGCGAGCCAGGCGTGAAGCGCTGTACCCGCGCATCGTCGCCAGCGCGATCGCATGGCATGTCGAATTCGTCGAGGCGGACGAAATCGACGCCCTCAACATCCTCCAGGCGACCCTGATGGGCATGCGCCGGGCGCTGGATGCGCTGTCGCCCCGCGCGACCCACGCACGCATCGACGGCAACCGCCTCCCCGCCGAACTGCCCTGCCCGGCCACTGCCATGATCGGTGGCGATGGCCTCGACCAGGCCATCATGGCGGCATCCATCCTCGCCAAGGTGTCACGCGACCGCCACATGCTTGCCTTGCATGCCCTTTATCCCGGCTACGGATTCGACCGCCACAAGGGGTATCCCTGCGCTGCGCACCTCGCAGCGCTGTCCAGGCTTGGACCCTGCCCCCAACACAGGCGCAGCTTCGCCCCCGTGCGGCTTGCGTGCGAGGGTCGCCCCGCGGCCGTCGGCCGAGGGCAGGGCCCGTGACCGGTCAACGGGGATCGATGATGATCTCGGGGTCGAGCTCCTTGCCGTTGGCGAGGACCGAATAGGCGTAGCTGCCCCGGACGCCACCTGCCATGATCGCGGCCTTGCTCCTGTCCCGCTGGAACGAGGAAACGATCCTTCCCTGTCCGTTTTCCGCCGGGCTGGCCGCCTTGAAGGCGATTTCGAAGGGCGTCCGGCTACCGTCCGGCCCCCGCCACGTGATCCTGGCACCCGGGTGGACCCTGCATCGCGCGGGATCCACGACCGGCATGCCGGACCCGTCGTAGGCTACCTGGAGGTAGACCTCGCCGGCGCGTGGACGGGCCTCTCCACACAGCTGGCCGTCCTCGTTCGGCGCGGCGCTCGCATGGCCCGGAGGGACCGCGCCGACCGCCGCCGGCTTGACCGATTCCATCGCCGGGCAGCCTGCGAGTCCCAGCCCGATGGCGACTGCGGCCAGTGTACGAATGCATCTCCTCGCCTTCATGTTCCTTTCCTCCTGCCGCGCGCCTGGCGCGAAAGATCGACGCGCGCCTGGAGGCGCCGGCGTTGCGATGGACCCCCACCTCATTGCCCACGTGATCCGGTGCCGGCAACGGCCAGCCGTTGCAGGACCGGCTGGGCCCGGATCCTGTCCTCGTTGATTCCTTCGCGGCGCGCACGGGCCAGGCGCGCACTCGCGGCGGGCCAATCTTCGAGCCGTGCAAGCGCCTGCGCTGCCCAGAGCGACACCTCCCCGCGCTCCAGGTCCAGGGCCTCCGCACGGGCGATGTAGGCGCGGGCCTCGCCGGCTTCCCCCAGGTTCGCGTGGTACCACGCCAACTCGACCAGGGCGACCGCGGCGTCCGGCTTGACCTCGACGTAGGCTTCCATCTTTTCGATCGCCCGTTTGTAGGCAGCGGTGGCAGCCTCGGCATTCCCACCCTGCGCCGACAACGCATCGCCCAGGTTGCCCCAGATGACCGCGTTGTCCGGATCGAGCTTCGCGGCGCGCCGGTACAGGCCCGCGGCTTCGGCGTAGTCGCCGGCGTTGTACTGCAAGGTGCCGAGGTTGCTCAAGGCGCCCACGCTGGGGCTGATCTGGATCGACCGCTGGAAGGCGTCCGCCGCCTCGCGCTCCTGGCCATTGGCGAGCAGCGCGCCTCCCAGCGCGTTCCACGCGCGCGCATCCTGTGGACGCAGGGCCACCGCCTCACGGAACGCCGCGATGGCCTGCAGGTAACCCCCATTGAGGTAGTGCTGGTAGCCGATCGCGTAATGGATGTTGCCGTCGCGCGGCGTCAGCCGCCGTGCGCGTTCGAAGTAATCGAGCGCAAGCGCGTGGCGGCCGTTCGCGCCATGCGCCCTGGCGATGCCCATGTAGGCATCGACCGCCAACGACGGGTCGACAAGCGCCTTGCTGTACTGCTCGATGGCCTTCGCCGTCTCGCCGCGCATGCGCTGCAGGTCGCCGAGGGCGAGGCTCACCTCCAGCAGGTCCGGCGCCATCCCGAGCGCGCGATCGCAGGCGGTCTCCGCCCGCTCGAAGGCGCTTGCATCCCGGGCGGCGGCGAAGCGGTCGATTTCCGCGCGGCAAAGGCTGGCTTGCGCCCGCGCGAATTTCGGATCGGCCTCGAGCGCGGCATTGAAGAAGGACACCGCCCGCGAAAGATGATCGCTGCGGCCAGACTCCCACAGGCTGTCCAGGCCCTTGAGGTAGGACTCGTACGCGGCGATGTTGTCGGTGGGCGCCAGGCGCCTGGACAATGATTCAGGCCCGCCTGGCAGCACCCCGAGCAGTTCCTTCACCACGCGGCCGGCGATTTCTCCCTGCATGCTGAAGACGTCGGACATCTCGCGGTTGTAGCTCTCGGTCCACAGGACGAAACCGGTCCGGGTGTCGGACAGCTGGGCATTGATCCGGACCTTGTCGCCCTCGCGGCGGACGCTGGCGTCCAGAACGGTGGCCACGCCAAGCTGCTCGCCCAGTGACTTGACGTCCTGGTTGCGCACCTCGCCATCGGGCGGCAACTGCGCCGCGACGGTGAGCCCCGGCACGCCCGTCAAGGCGTCATGCATCTCCACCGCAAGGCCCTGCGCGAAATAGCGGTCCTGCGGATCGTCGCTCAGGCTGGTGAAGGGCAGGACGGCGATCGAAGCCTCTGGACGCGCGGCTCCGGCGGGCTCCCACCTTGAGGACAGCACCGCAGCCGCCAGCGCCGAAACCAGGAGCAGAAGCAGGACCAGTCCCTGCACGCGCCGTGCAGGCTTGCGCGATCCAGCATTCCCGGCGTCACCGGCCTTGGCGTCGCCTGCCCGCCGGCGGCGTTCCGGAGCGGGCGCGGGCGGCTGCACGGGTGCCGGCTGCGTTTCCTGCGGAGCGATCCGCTCGACGTCGCAGACGAATCGATATCCGAGACTGTGCAGCGTCTGGATGTAGCGAGGATGCTCGGCGTCGTCCCCCAGCACCTTGCGCAACTGCGCGATGACGCGATTCAGGACATTCGGCGTGACATGGCGATGGCCCCACACCCGGTCGAGGAGTTCGTCCCGCTCCAGCGCCACGCCAGCGTTCTCCAGCAGCACCGCGAGCACCGCGAACGCCTTCGGTTCCAGGTTCAGTTCCTCGCCGTCGCGCGTGACCTGGTGTGCGGCGAGATCGACCTGTACGTCATCGAAGCGATAGACCGTTGATTCCATCATCGCGGCACCGAGCGTGGGCCGGATTCATGGTACGCCCTGACCGCCTCTGTCGCGTATTCAGGTGGAAAATCACCAAAGACAGCAACTCATCATCACTTCATCACGCTTTCCACCCACGCGCATCAAGCCTTTCACGGCGGCCTGGGGGACGCTGGCAGTGCGCGGAATCGCCGCGCCCAACTTTCCCACCGGGAGTACGACATGAACGCCAACCTGAACATCGCCACCCAGCCGCTGCCCCTGCTTGCCTCCACACCGGGCATGCCCCATCGCCGCCACCGCGTGGCCGGCATCGAACTCGCCAACGGCTCCCTGCGTCGCTTCCGCGAGGTCGCGTCCTCGCTGCAAACGGACCAGTGCGCGCCGGACGTGGACGCGATCGCGTGCGCGGCCCGCAACCTGACCTGCCAGTTCAGCGGCATGCGCCGCGCCCCCGCCATCAGTGTCCGGATGCGGGCCTTGCGCGCCTTGCGCGCCATGGCTTCGGAACCCGCATGGGACATGGCCCCCGCCCAGCAGCGGCAGATCGCCCTGATCTCGGACTATGCCGCGAACGAAGACCGCCTCGTGCCGGACGCGACGCCGGTCATCGGGGGGCTCGACGAGGCCGTGCTGGTCGACCTGGCCTGGCCATCGGTCCGCTTCGAGCTCGACGACTACCTCGATTTCCGCCGCCTGCGGGCCGAGGAAGCCGCCATGCGCGGGCGGAACCCCCACGACATCCGCTTCGACCGGCAGGACTGGATTCAGGCCAAGGCCGCCGAACGCGCCTGGCGCGCGCATGTGTCCGGTCGGGGCTGTTCCAGTTACCTGGACCGCGCCGCGGCACCCGTGTTCCAGATCCATTGAGCGTGCGGGGACCCGGCCCGGGCTGCCGCCGGCGGCCCGGGCCGGCCGTTGCAGGCACACGCCGCGCCTGATTCTTCCAGCGCTTTCGCCTCCCCCCGGCACGCACCGGAAAGGCCTTCTTCCCGGACACGCCGAATCGGCCTGTCAAGCCTTGTCGGGCACTGGCCAGCGCCCTACTCTGGCCATTACCTCACACGAGCAGTTGCCGCAGCCATCCATGGCGCTTCGATGCCGCCGCCGACCGTCCAGGCCGTCCGCCGCCTGGCCGGTCCACGGGGGACGAAGCAGGTGCCGGGACGGGATCGGCCAGGCTGCGCATCCATGCCGACACGCTTCATCCACCTGAGCCTGCACAGCGAGTATTCGCTTGCCGACTCCACCATCCGGATCAAGGAACTCGTCGCGCGCAGCGAGGCGCATGGCCAGCCCGCGGTGGCGATCACCGACCGCAACAACCTGTTCGCCCTGGTCAAGTTCCACCGCGCCGCCGAGGCGGCCGGCATCAAGCCGATCACCGGTGCGGACATCTCGCTCGCCGAAGGGGACGAGCCGCCGACCCAGCTCACCCTGCTCTGCCGCGACCGCGACGGTTACCTGGCGCTCTCGCGGCTGCTGACCCGCGCGTGGATGGAGGGCCAGCGCCATGACGGCGTGGTCGTCCGGCCGCACTGGTTGCAGGAGGCGCACCAGGGCCTGTTCGCCATCGCCGGCCGCAACAGCCATGCCGGCCGGCTTGCGCACGACGGCCGCCACGACTTGGCCGAACAATGGCTGGCGGACTGGCAGGCGACCTTCGACGGGCGCTTGCACCTGCAGGTCACCCGTTGCGGCTTCGAGGACGAAGCCGCCTTCAACACGTTCGCCCTGCACGCCGCGTCCAGCCGCGGCATCCCCCTGGTCGCCGGCAACGAAGTGCGCTTCCTCGACGCCGATGGCTACGCCGCCCACGAGGCCAGGGCCTGCATCGCCTCGGGGCGCGTGCTGGACGACCCGCGCCGCCCGCGGCCCTACACCGACCAGCAATACCTCAAGTCCTCCGACGAGATGGAAGCGCTGTTCCCCGACCTGCCGGATGCGCTGGAGAACACCGTCGCGCTGGCGCGCTGTTGCAACTTCGAGCTGCGGTTGGGCAAGACCTACCTGCCCGCCTTCCCCGTGCCGGACGACCACACCCTGGAGAGCTGGATCCGCAAGGCTGCGCGCGACGGACTCGCGCAACGGCTGGCGCAGCACCCGCCACCGCCGGAACACGGCGTGTCGCCCTACGAGGCGCGCCTGGAAAGCGAGCTGGACGTCATCATCGCGATGGGGTTCCCGGGCTATTTCCTGATCGTGGCGGACTTCATCAACTGGGCGAAGGACCAGGGCATCCCCGTGGGTCCGGGTCGCGGGTCCGGTGCCGGCTCGCTGGTGGCTTGGGCCATGGGCATCACCGACCTCGACCCCCTGCCCTACGACCTGCTGTTCGAGCGCTTCCTCAATCCCGAGCGCGTCTCCCTGCCCGACTTCGACATCGACTTCTGCATGGATCGCCGCGACGAGGTGATCGACTACGTGGCCGGCAAGTACGGGCGCGACCGGGTCAGCCAGATCATCACCTACGGCACGATGGCCGCGAAGGCCGTGGTGCGCGACGCCGGGCGCGTGCTCGGTTATCCGTACGGTTTCGTCGACGGCATCGCGAAGCTGGTGCCGATGACCCTGGGGGTGAACCTCAGCGACGCCCTGGGGCGCAGCGAGCGATCGCAGGGCAACGACAACTGGCGCTCCGAGGAACTGGTCCAGCGCTATGCAAGCGAGGACGACGTCCGCGACCTCATCGACCTCGCCCTGCAACTGGAGAACCTGACCCGGAACGCGGGCAAGCACGCGGGCGGCGTGGTCATCGCGCCCTCGCCTCTGTCCGACTTCTGCCCGCTGTTCGCCGAACACGATGGACAGGGTGGTGGCCACCATCCGGTGACCCAGTTCGACAAGGACGACGTGGAAGCGGTCGGGCTGGTCAAGTTCGACTTCCTGGGCCTGCGCACGCTGACCATCATCGACTGGGCGGTGAAGGCCATCAATGCGCGGCGCGATTCGGCGGGCGAAACGCCCCTGGACATTTCCGCGCTGCCGCTCGACGACGCCGCCACCTACGAACTGTTCGCTCGGGGCGAAACCGTGGCCGTCTTCCAGTTCGAGTCGCGCGGCATGCGTGAGCTGCTCAAGCGCGCCAGGCCGGACCGGTTCGAGGACATCATCGCGCTGGCGGCGCTGTTCCGCCCCGGGCCATTGGGCTCGGGCATGGACCGGGAATGGGTGGACCGCAAGCACGGCCATACCGAGGTCAGCTATCCGCACCCTGCCCTGGCGCCGGTGCTTTCGCCCACCTACGGCGTCATCGTCTACCAGGAACAGGTGATGCAGATCGCCCAGGTCCTGGCCGGCTATTCGCTGGGGGGCGCCGACCTGTTGCGCCGCGCGATGGGCAAGAAGAAGGCCGAGGAAATGGCCAAGGAGCGCGCGAAGTTCGAGAAGGGCGCGTCCGCGCGCGGCGTCGACCCCAAGGTCGCCACGCAGATCTTCGACCTGATGGAGAAGTTCGCCGAGTACGGCTTCAACAAGTCGCATTCGGCGGCCTACGCCCTGGTGGCCTACCAGACGGCGTGGCTGAAGACGCACCACCCGGCCGAGTTCATGGCGGCGGTGCTGTCCTCGGACATGGACAACACCGACAAGGTCGTGATGTTCCTCGAGGAAGCCCGCGCGCTGGGGTTGACCGTGCTGCCGCCCGACGTCAACGCGTCGGCCTACATGTTCGAGGCCATCGACGGGCAGACCCTCCGCTATGGCCTGGGTGCGGTCAAGGGCGTCGGCCAGGGCGCCTGCGAGGCGATCGTGGGCAACCGCAAGGCCGAAGGCGGCTATGCCGACCTCCTGGATTTCTGCCGGCGCGTGGAATCCTCGAAGTTGAACCGGCGCTCGCTCGAGGCGCTGGTCAACTCCGGTGCGCTTGATGCACTCGGACGCAACCGCGCCTCGCTGATGCTGCAGCTGCCCGAAGTCCTCAAGGCGACCGAACAGCTGGCGCGCGAACGCGACGCCGGGCAGGTGTCGTTGTTCGGGGGCTTCGCCGAGCCCGAGGCCGAGGCCCGGATCGAGCTGCCGGAAGCCGAGGAGTGGCCGCTGGCGCAAAAGCTCGCCGGCGAGCGGGAGACGCTCGGCCATTACCTCAGCGGGCATCCGCTCGACCCGCACCGGGAGGAACTCACCGCGCTGGTCGGGCACGACCTCGGACAGCTCGATGCGCTCTGGGAGCGCGCCGCCACCGGCGGACGCCCGCAGGAGGGCCGCAGCTGGCGGGCGGAAACGACGGTCGTCGTCGCCGGCCAGGTGATGGGCGTGCGCAAGCGTGGCGACTCGCAGGCCTTCGTCCAGCTGGAGGACGGACGGGGCAGGCTCGAGTGCGCCTTCTTCGCGGAGGCCTGGTTCGAGCACGCCGCACTGCTCACGCGCGACCGCATCATCATCGTCGAGGGCGGGCTGCGCGAAGACGAGTTCACGGGCGGGTTCTCGCTGCGGGCCCGGCGCTGCTGGGACTTCCAGCAGGTCTGCCCGCAGAGTGCGCGGCAGCTGGCGCTGCGGCTGGACCTGGGCGTGGAGGACGTCCTGCCCCGGGTCGAGTCGCTGCTGGACCGGCATCGTCCCGGCAGCACGCCCTTGCGCTTCGACCTCCTGCTCCCCGATGGCGCGGCCGGCACGCTGGATCTCAACGGGTCCCGGTCCGTCCGCGTCGACGCCACGCTGGTCGACAGCCTGCGTGCGCAACCCGGCGTGCGGGCGGTCAAGGTCGCGATGGGGGACCGCCCCTGGGCGAACTAGGCACCCGGGGCCCGGGGCGCCCCCCGGGCCGGTTCCGCTAGACTGGCGGCTTTCCGTGGCCGAAGCCATCGATGAATCCGAACTACCTCGACTTCGAACAACCCATCGCCGACCTCGAGGCGAAGATCCAGGACCTGCGCCAGGCCAGCACCGGGCCGGCGGTCAACATCGACGCCGAAGTGCATGCGCTGCAGGACAAGCTCCGCCAGCGGACCGCTCACATCTTCCGCGACCTGTCCCCGTGGCAGGTGTCGCAGCTGGCGCGGCATCCGGCGCGCCCCTACACGAACGACTACATCCGGGTGATCTGCGACGAGTTCCAGGAACTCGCCGGCGACCGCGCCTACGCCGACGACGCCGCCATCGTCGGCGGGCTGGGTCGCATCGACGGCCGCAGCGTGATGATCATCGGCCACCAGAAGGGCCGGGACACCAAGGCCAAGGTCCGCCGCAACTTCGGCATGCCGCGTCCCGAGGGCTATCGCAAGGCGCTGCGCCTGATGAAGATGGCCGAGCGTTTCCGCCTGCCGTTGCTGACCTTCATCGACACGCCCGGCGCCTACCCCGGCATCGGCGCGGAGGAGCGCGGGCAATCGGAAGCCATCGCGCGCAACCTGCTGGAGATGGCGGAGCTGCGGACTCCCATAGTTTGCACGGTGATCGGCGAGGGCGGATCCGGCGGCGCGCTGGCGATCGGGGTTGGCGACCGGACACTGATGCTGGAATACAGCACCTACTCCGTCATTTCGCCCGAGGGCTGCGCCTCGATCCTGTGGAAGTCCGCCGACAAGGCCAAGGACGCGGCCGAACAACTCGGGCTGACGGCCCGGCGCCTGCGCGAACTCGGCCTGGTCGACAAGATGATCCGCGAACCGATCGGTGGCGCGCACCGCAACCCGCGCCAAACCGCCATCCGCCTCAAGGCGGTGCTGCTCAACGAACTCGATGCGCTGCAGACCTTGCCGCTGGATGACCTGCTGCAGAAACGCTACCAGCGCCTGCGCGGCTACGGGGCCTACGAGGCGGCGTGACCGCCGCCTGACCCAGGCATCTTCCCTCGCTTCGCCGCGACCCGGCGGAGTGCCACCCGGATCCGTCCGGCGCGTCGGCGTGGCAACATCGGCGCATGGCCGAGGAACCCGCGTCGATCCCCCTCCCCGCCCTGCCATGGGACCGTCGACCCGGCGCGCTGCACGTCGGCTACAGCGGCGGGCTGGATTCCACGGTCCTGTTGCACCTGCTGCATGCGCGGCAGGCCGAGCATGGGCTCGAAGTGCGGGCCATCCACGTCCACCATGGGTTGCACCCCGATGCGGATGCCTGGAGCGCGCACTGCCGCCAGCAGTGCGACGCGCTGGGCTTCGGCTTGCGCATCGTCCGGGTACACGTCGAGGAAGCTGGCGGAACCGGCCGCGAAGCGGCGGCGCGCGACGCCCGCATGGCGGCGTTCGCCGCCGGCATGCGCCAGGACGACGTGTTGGCGCTCGCCCACCATCGCGACGACCAGGCGGAAACCTTCCTGCTGCGCGCGTTGCGCGCCAGTGGCGTGGACGGCCTCGGCGCGATGAGGGCCTGGCGGCCGTTCGCCGACGGCTGGCTGTGGCGGCCCTTGCTGGATGTCCCGCGCGAGGACGTCCTCGCCTATGCGCGTACCCGGGACTTGGCCTGGATCGAGGACCCGAGCAACCTCGACGAGTCGCTGGACCGCAATTTCCTGCGCCATCGGGTCCTGCCCCTGCTCCGCCAGCGTTGGCCTCGCGCCGGACGTGCGCTCGCCGACAGCGCCGCACTCGCCGGCACGGCCGCTTCGCTGCTGTCGGGAGAGGACCACGCGGCGCTGGGGACCGTGGCAGGTGACGTGCCCGACGCCCTCTCGGTACCCGCGTTGGCGGCGCTCCCCGCCGCGCGCCGAGCGCGCGTGCTGCGCGCGTGGGTCGAGCGCCGCGGACTCCCCGCGCTCCCTGCCAACGGGGTGGCACGCATCGAGTCGGACCTGCTGGCAGCCGCGCCGGACGGCCAGGCCGAATTCCTCTGGCAAGGCGCCTTCATCCGGCATTGGCGCGGTCAGCTGCACGCAGGCCGCGTGCATCCGCCCCTGCCGCCCACCTGGCGCGTTCCTTGGGATGGCCGCACTCCCCTGCACTTGCCCGGCGGCGGCGCACTGCGCCTTGAGCCCACCGATGCCGGCGGATTCGACGAGCCGATCCAGGTCCACGCGCGGCAGGGTGGCGAGTCCATCCGGCTGCCGGGGCGCGCGCACCGGCATGCACTCAAGCAGGTGCTGCAGGACATGGACCTGCCGCCATGGCAGCGGAAGCAGATGCCGCTGGTCTCCGATGGCCAGGGCGTGCTGCTGGCGGCCGGGGACATTGCGCTCTCCGAAGACTTCGACCGCTGGCTGCAGGCCCGCGGCGCCAAGTTGCGCTGGGTGCGGGCCAGCTGACATCGACGATGGCTTAAACTCCACGCATGCCACGCAAAGCCGCCACCCCCAAGGATTCCTCGCCCGTCGCCGACTTCGAGGCCTCGCTGGATGCCCTCGAAACACTGGTGGAAAAGATGGAACACGGCGAGATGACCCTCGAGGAATCGCTGGCCGCCTACGAACGCGGCGTCGGCCTGTACCGCCGCTGCCAACAGGCGCTCGAACAGGCCGAACTCCGGGTCAAGCTGCTGACCGACCCGGATCGCCCTGACACCGCGCGGGACTTCCCGGACGTGCCGTCCGACGGCGATGCCTGATTCGCTCCGGCCGCGGGCCGCCGCCGCGGAGCGCATCGAAGCCTGGCGCGGACGCATCGACGGCGTGCTCGAGCGCGCATTGACACGCCAGCCAGCCGCCGAGTCGCGCCTGCAGCTCGCGATGCGGCACGCCGTCCTGCTCGGTGGCAAGCGCATGCGGCCGCTGCTGGTCTATGCGACGGGGACCGCCTTCGGTGCCCCGGCCTCGAGCCTCGACGCGCCGGCCGCTGCAGTCGAACTGGTGCACGCCTATTCGCTGGTCCACGATGACCTGCCCGCCATGGACGACGACGCGCTGCGTCGCGGAAAACCCACCGTGCACGTCGCGTTCGACGAGGCCACGGCGATCCTGGCCGGTGATGCGCTGCAGTCGCTTGCGTTCGCCGTGCTCGCCGACGCGGACGCCGACGCCACGGTCCGCGTCGACATGCTGCGCGAACTTGCCGATGCCGCGGGCGCGTGGGGCATGTGCGGCGGCCAGGCACTCGATCTCGCCGCGACCAGCGGAAGAGAAAGGGGTCAAGGGGAAACTTCACGTAAACGGTCTCGCGACCAGGACGGGCCATTGCGCGAAACCCCCGCCGATCCCGTTTCTTCCCCACCCGCGGAGTCCCCCGCGGAACCCCTTCCGTCCATCGGCTCGCTCGAGCAGCTGCACGCACTGAAGACCGGGGCCCTGCTGCGTGCCTCGGTCCGCCTGGGTGCGATCGCTGCCGGCGTTGAACCAGCCATGCGGGAGCGCCTGGATGCGTTCGCCGGCGCCCTCGGCCTCGCCTTCCAGATCCGCGACGACCTGCTCGATGTCGAGGGCAACGACACCAGCCTCGGCAAGACCGCGGGCAAGGACGCCGCGCAGGGCAAGGCGACGTTCGCCACCGTCATCGGTGCAGATGCTTCGCGGGAGCGGCTCGCGGCACTGGCCGCCGCCATGCGCAATGCGCTGGCGCCCCTGGGCGAACGCGGCGAGACGCTGGCCTTCCTGGGTGAACGCGCCATCGACCGCAGCCACTAGGGCGGCGGACCACGCTGGCGGCGGCGGCTAGCCGATCAGGCGCAGCGTCAGCGGATAGCGGTAATCCTCGCCATTCCAGGCCTTGACCATCGCGATGATGCTGCATACGAGCCAGAGCACGGCGATCGCCGCGATCGCGAGGACCAGGGCCAGCCCCGCCGGCAGGGTCACGATCAGGCCGATGCCCAGCGTGAGGATCGTGGCGCCGACCAGGGCGACGCCGGCCGCCACCGCGAGGCAGGCATAGATGAACATGCTGAGGTTGAAATTGAGCGCCTCGCTGGCGTGGCGGGCGACGAATGCCGAGTCGTCGCGCTTGAGCAGGTAGATCGCGCCGGCGCCGAGCACGCCTGCGAAACCGACCACCCAGCTGGTCAGCAGCGCCAGCACCAGCGCTGCGAGGTGCGCCAGCGCCGCCCACTGGCGTTCGCTGGCATTCGGGGACGTGACGCTGATCGGCGCCGTGCTGGTCTGTTCCATCGCAATGCTCCCGCCGGAACCCCTCCGGCCTGCCCTCGATATTGGGGCCGCGGCCGTCGACTGCAACCCAACCGATGGCCTACGGTCCGGGCGCTGGCCCCCGCCCGGGCGCGCCTCCGGGCAGCGCGCACGCGTGGCGCGATGCCCGGAGGCCTTCCGCTGCCGGGGTGTTACTTCACCAGGCGCAGCGTGAACGGATAACGGTAGGCGACGCCTTCGTTGGCCTTCATCGACGCAATGATCGTCAGCACGATCCAGGCCACGCCGATCACGATCCAGGCAGGGATCGCGATCACCATGCCGATCCCCAGGGTGAGGATGGACAGCAGCAGCAGCGCCAGGAAGGCGATCGCCACCGTGATGTTGAAGTTCAGCGCCTCCTTGCCCTGGTCGTCGACGAAAGGCATCTCGTCCTTCTTCAGCAGCCAGATCACCAGAGGGCCGACGAAGCAGCCGATGCTCCCGGCCCAGCCCGTGGTGATGATGCCGCCGATCAGGGCCGAGAGGTGGGCGAACATCGCCATCTGCCGCGCCTGCGCCGGGATACCGGCGGAAGCCGGACCATCCGCCAAAGGTGTCCCGGCCTCGTTGTCCCGCGTGTCGTCGCTCATGGTCATCTCCCCTTCCCGCTATCCAGTCGATGGTTCGGATCGCCCCCTGGCGCGACCAGCATAACGTGGCGCGCCAGGGACCGCGCCGCCGGCTGCCAGCCGCGGGCCGAGCTTGGCAGTGAGGCGGGGCGAGCTGCGTGGTCGCCTTCCAGCGGCGCTTGCGGTGCGGGAACGACGCAGGCCGGCTAGCCCGAAGCCACCGTCATCCGTCCAACGCGCATCGAGCCGCACAGGATGTGCGAGCGCGGGTCGACGTCGCTGCCCACCGCTTCGATCCCCTGGAACATCGCCCTCAGGTTCCCGGCGATGGTGATCCCGTCCACCGGGTGGGCGATGCGGCCGCCCTCGATCCAGAAGCCACTGGCGCCACGCGAATAATCGCCGGTGACCGTGTTCACCCCCTGCCCCATCAACTGCGTGACGAGCAGGCCGCGCTCCACGCCCGCGACCAGCGCAGGGAGGTCACCGGCGTTGGCTGCGACTTCCAGGTTGTGGACCCCGCCGGCATTGCCGGTGCTGTGGAGGCCGAGTTTCCGCGCCGAGTAACTGCCGAGCACGTAGCGCCGCAGCACGCCTCCGTCGACCAGGGCGGACTCGGTCGTCGCCACGCCCTCCGCGTCGAACGCCGCCGAGCGGAGGCCCCGCGGCAGGAACGGGCGCTCAATGATCGAGAACCACTCCGGGAACAGTTGGGTGCCGGCGGCGTCGAGCAGGAAACTGGCACGCCGGTAGAGGGCGCCGCCGGACACGGCGCCGAGCAGGTGCCCGACCAGGGTGCGTGCCATGTCGGGGGCGAAGACCACGGGATAGGTGCCGGTCGCCACCGGCCCGGGGTCCAGCCGCGCGGTCGCGCGCTGCGCCGCTTGCCGGCCGATCGCCGCGGGCGCCTCCATGTCGCCGGCGGCCACCACCAGGCTGTACCACCCGTCGCGCTGCATGCCTTCGCCCTTGCCCGCGATCAGCGCGCACCCCAGGCTGTGCCGCGTCCCGCGCTCGCCGCCGACGAAGCCGTGCGAGTTGGCGTACACCGACAGCGACTCGCTGTTGCCGACCGAGGCACCGTCGCTGTTGGTGATCCGTGCATCACTGTCTCGACCCGCCTGCTCGCAGGCCAGCGCCAGGTCGATCGCCTGCGCCGGGTCCAGCGGCCAGGGGTGCCAGCCGTCGAAATCCGGCCAGCGGCCATCGCCCGGGAGCCGCGCCATGCGATCAGCGTCGGCCAGGCCCGCGGCGGGGTCCTCTTCCGTGTAGCGCGCGATCGAACAGGCCTGCTCCACGGTGGCGTGCAGGCTGGACTCGCGCAGGTCGCCCGAACTCGCACTGCCCTTTTTTTGCCCGATGTAGACCGTGACCCCGATCCCGCGGTCCCGCGTCGACTCCACGGTTTCGACGCTGCCAAGGCGCACGCCGACGTTGAGCCCGCGGTCCTCGGAACACGATACCTCGGCCTGTGTGGCGCCCTGGGCGCGGCAGCGGTCCAGGAGCCTTTGCGCGATGCCGGCAAGTTGTTCGAGCCGCGCTTGCGAGTCGTCCGCGGCGGCAAGGCTGATTTCGTTCAATAGCTTATCCTGTGGGGGTTTCGCTCCCCCGCTTGCGGGGAGCATCGTGTTTCGGGAAGGGAACGGCATGCGCGGACGCGACGAAGACAGCGGCGAATTCCTCGGACCCAGCCGCAGCCAGCAACGGCGCGAAGCGCTCGACGTGCTGGCCCTGGCGCAACGCCTGGTCGCCCTCGATGCCGGCCGCCTGGCGAAGCTGCCGCTGCCCGACGCCCTGATGGCGCAGGTGCAGGAGACGCAACGGATCGGATCGCACATCGCGCGCAAGCGGCAGATGGCGTTCCTGGCCAAGCAAATGCGGCGGGAGGACGACGAGACCCTGGACCTGCTTCGCGACGCCCTCGATGCCGGTGGCGAGGCCGCGAGGCAGGAGACGGCCATGCTGCACCGCGTCGAGGCCTGGCGCGAGCGCTTGCTCGCCGATGGCGACCAGGCACTGGCGGAACTGCTCGACGCGTTCCCGCAGGCCGACCGCCAACGCATCCGGCAACTGGCGCGCCGCGCCGGCGAGGAGAGCGACAAGGGAAAACCGCCGCGCAGCTATCGCGAGCTGTACCGGGAGCTTCGCGGCCTGCTCGACACCGCCGACGACTGAAGGGACCCTCGCCAAGCCCAGGCAGCCGGCAGCACCGATACCGCGTGCGGCCGGCGTGGCGAAGGCGTCGGCAGCCACCGCCATCACGCGCGCGTACCGCCCACGGTGATGCCGTCGATGAGCAACGACGGCTGGCCGACGCCCACCGGCACGCTCTGCCCGTCCTTGCCGCAGATGCCGACGCCGTCGTCCAGCGCCATGTCGTTGCCGACCATCCGGACCTGCTGCATCGTTTCCGGACCACTGCCGATCAGCGTTGCGCCCTTGACCGGCGCGGTGACCTTGCCGTCCTCGATCAGGTAGGCCTCGGTGGCCGAGAAGACATACTTGCCGCTGGTGATGTCGACCTGCCCGCCGCCGAAGTTCACCGCGTACAGGCCCTTCTTGACCGAGCGGATCATCTCCTCGGGGTCGTGCGGCCCGGCGAGCATGTAGGTGTTGGTCATGCGCGGCATTACCAGGTGCGCATAGGACTCGCGGCGGCCGTTGCCGGTGGGCGCCACGCCCATCAGGCGTGCGTTGTGGGTGTCCTGCATGTAGCCGACCAGCACGCCGTCCTCGATCAGCGTGGTGCAGCGCGTGGGCGTGCCTTCGTCGTCGATGTTGAGCGAGCCGCGGCGTCCATCGAGCGTCCCGTCATCGACGATCGTGACCCCGGGCGACGCGACGCGCTGGCCCATGCGGCCGGCGTAGGTCGAGGTGCCCTTGCGGTTGAAGTCGCCTTCCAGGCCATGTCCCACCGCCTCGTGCAGCAGTACGCCCGGCCAACCGGCTCCCAGCACGACCGGCATCCGGCCGGCGGGGGCGTCGATGGCCTCCAGGTTGACCAGCGCCTGCCTGAGGGCTTCGCGCGCGAAGCGCTCGGGCTGGCCGTCGCCCAGCAGGGTCTCGTAGGCGTAACGCCCGCCGTACCCGGCATAACCGGTCTCGCGGCGGCCGCCCTGCTCCACGATCACCTGCACGTTCAGCCGCACCAGGGGCCGCACGTCGCCTGCCAGGACGCCGTCGCTGCGCGCGACCAGGATGGTGTCCACGCCGCCAGACAGGCTCACCATCACCTGCTGCACGCGGGGATCGGCCGCGCGCAGCATGGCGTCGATCCGCCGCAGGACGTCCACCTTCTCCGCGTTGCCCAGCGCGTCGATGGGATCGCTAGCCGGGTACAGCGAGCGCCCGCCACCGGCCACGAGTGCGCTGGGCACCTTGGCCTGCCCGTCGCGTGCGATCGCGCTGGCCGAACGCGAAGCGGCCAGCAAGGCTTCGTGGTCGATGTCGTCCGAGTACGCGAAGCCGGTCTTCTCGCCACTGATCGCGCGCACGCCGACGCCCTGCTCAATCGAATGCGATCCGTCCTTGACGATGCCGTCCTCCATCGACCAGCTTTCGCGGCGCGCGTGCTGGAAGTAGAGGTCGCCGAAGTCGATCCCGGGACCGAGCAGCGTACCGAAGGCGCGCTCCAGCCCGCGGCTGTCGAGCCCGGCAGGCAGCAACAGGCGCGACTGGGCGAGTTCTAGCGACTGGCTCATGCGGTTGGGTCCTCGTGATTCGATCCAGTGAGACAGGCCGACCATACCGGTCGCGCCTCCGTGTTCAACCCGGGGGTGTCGCAGCGCCCGCCGAGGCTTGCTTGCGCGGCTCCTGCGCCGCCTTCGCCGTGACCTCCACCTTCGGGTCCTTCCAGGGCCCGGTCACGCGGTAGGTCTTGGCGTTCATCTCGGACAACGGCTTGCGCAACACCGCGTTGGCGACCGCGCCCACGGCCGCGCCCACGGGACCGGCCGTGATCGCGCCGACCGCAGTGAGGAGGTTGCCGGCCTTGGGCAGGACCTCGATCGTCTGGTCGAAGGTCTGCGCGCGCAGGTCCGCCGCGCCACTGATGCGGATTTCCGCGGCCGGTCCGTCGATGACCAGGTCGTCGCTGCGTGCCTTGCCCGATCCGAAGCGCAGGTTGCCGTCGATGCGGTTGAAGCTGAATCCCTTGGAGAAGAAGTCGCGGAAGTCCAGCGTCAGCCGTCGCGGGAGCTCGGCGACGCTGAGCAGGCCGAGCACGCGTCCGGCACCGGGCTCGATCTCGACCAGCTGCCCATCCTTCACGGTCAGGGCCAGGTGGCCCTGCAGTGCGTCCAGCCGGAACTGCGCCGGACTGCCAAGCCACTGGACGTCGAACTCCGCCTGGCCGTGGCCCTCGTCGATGCGCCCCCCGAAACCGAAGCCGCCCAGCAGGGCCCCGAAGTCTTCGCTGGCGAGCAGTGCCTGCAACGATGTCCGGGCACTGGCACCGCGCCCCGTCCACTCGCCGCTCATGTCGATCCGCTGCTTCGGCGCACGCGTCTGCAGGCGCTCGATGCGCATGCCGGAGGCGATGGGGCGCGCCTGCAGGCTGGCGCTGCCGAGCCTGGCCTCGCCGACCCGCAGGTCGTCGACGAAGACGTTGAGCGGCGGAAGTCGTGCCGGATCGACGCCGTCGTCGGTCGGTGCATCGGCATCAACCTGGGCCGGGCCTTGCTGGCCCGGCCGCGCCTCGGTCGTCCCCGCCTTGGCATTGCGCCAATGCAGGCGTTGCAGGCGCCCCGCGAGCGCCGCGCCCTCGGCGTCGGGCAAGAGCAGTGCGCCGGCAAGCGCCGGGCCCTCGAACTGCACGCCGGTACCCGCCGCGGCAGGTCGCGCGCGCAGGCGCGTGTCCGGGAACGTCCCGCCCAGCAACTGCAGGCGGCGGCTGGTGATGTCGACCTCGCGCAGCGGCAGGCCCGGATCGCCCGACCGGGCTTGCGGACCCGACGCTCCCGCCGCGGGTCCGCCGGGTCTGTCGCCGCCAGTGGATGCGAGCGCTGCCCAACCGATGGCATCGAATTCGTCGGTGCTGCCCGTCGCCACCAGTCCATGGGCAGGGGGCGGCGACGCCACGCTCGCCCCGCCGAGCACGGCGCGAACCCCGGTCCTGCCATTGCGGGTGCCCGCACGCAGTGCCAGCCGCTGGCCCAGGGCCACGGTGATTTCCCCCTCACCCAGCGGCAGGCGCGTCTCCACCGTGACAGGCAGGGCGGTCGCAGCCGCCTTGGCCAACGGTGCGGGCAACTGCAGCTGGGTGCCCACGAGGTCCGAGCGCAACCGCAATTTCGCCGGAGGCGCACTGGCGGCGCGTTGCGCCGGGCGTCGCGTGGCCGGAACCTCCAGCCCCACGGTCCATGCCGAGCGGCCGGACAGGTAAGGCCGCAGCCAGGCCAGCTCGGGTGCGCGTTGCAGCAGTTCACCGGCACCCAGGGTGGTCTCGAGCTCGGCCTCGAACGCCTGCCGGGCGTCGCGCACGTGCGATGCCCCGGCACGCAGGCTGATCGCGCCCGGTTGCCCGTCGCGGCGGGCCTTCAGGTTCGTCGCCGTGAAGCCGTCGCGGTCGTAGCGGGCCTTGCCGCGCACCTCGGAAAACGCCAGGTCCCAGCGCGTGTCGGCCAACTTGACGCCCCGCAGCTCGACGTTCCCGGCGATCCGCGGCTTCGCTGCGTCGAGGTGCACCGGCAATTCCAGCGCGAAGGTCGCCGATGCCGCGCCGCTGGCCCGCAAGGCCTGCAAGGTTTCGCCATGCTCCACGCGAAACGGGCTCTGCCTGAGCATGTCGAGCATCGCCCCGGCGTCGTCGACGGCCTCCGCTTCAATTTGCAGGGGCGACTCGCCGAAACGCGCGATGCCCGCTTCGAAGCGCCGTACCTCCACGCCGGCGAGGGCGGCGCTCCCCGAGACGCTGAAGCCTTCCGCGTCGAACACCGCGTGTGCCTGCATGCGATCAGCCTCGGGCCAGTCCGGCAGGAACTTCACCACCGCATCCTCCAGGTCGGTGTCGGCGAGGAACAGCCCCGTGCCGCCGCGGAAGGGCCAATCGTCGAGGTCGCCGGACAGCACAGCCCTGCCGTTGCGTAGCTTTCCGCCCTGCACTGCGTCATCGAGCCACCGCACCGCGGGTCCCGGCATCTTGTGCCGGACCCAAAATCCCTTGGCGGCGACCATCTCCGAATCGTCGATGCGGGCGGCGATCGAAAGGATGGGAAGCGTGCCGTCGCCCTGCAGCGCCAGCCCGCCACGCAGGTCCACGCCATACCCGCGGCCGCGGACGCGCAGCGCCGGCGCGTGCACTTGCCATCCAGGTCCCGCACGCCAGCCCACGAGGCGTCCATCGACCCGCATGTCATGCGACACCGCGAATGCACGCGGCCAGTCCAAGCGCACCGGGCGCGTCGGATCCACATCGAACACCACGCCGGCGCCGTCGCCCCGCACGCGCCCGGCGAGTCCCGCGATCCCCGGCGCGTCGCCGACACTGGCGAAGGACAGCGCCTGGACGGTCGCCTCCACCCGCACGGGCCCGCGCGCGCTCCTGGCGGCGACCAGGTCCCGCAACGTCGCCCCCGGCCTGGCAGCCTGCAGCCATTGCCTCTGCGAGGCCGACAACCTCGGGCTGAGCGATGCGAGCGACAGCATCGGCGCGATGTCCAGGCGCTCGGCCAGCAGGGCTTGCCGGGTTCCGCCGGCCAGCACCATGCCCTCGATAACCTGTGGAGCGCCGGCGGTGGCTGCCTGCACGCTGGCCGAAGGCACGTCGACCCGCCAACCGCCATCGACGAGGTGCCAGCGGGCGCGCATGGTGAAGCGCTCGAAGCCTGCCGCCGGTCGCGACGCGCCTTGCCCCTCCCCGGCACCGACGAGATGCAACGCATGCAAGTCGGCGTCGACCGTGACCTGGGCCAGCTTGCTGTCGCGCAATTCCGCCCACAGCGCCGCATCGCCCTTGCCACGCTCGAGCCGGATGCCATCCAGGTGCAGCAACGGCGACCATTCCGAGAGATCGGCGTCGCGCGCGGAGACGTGGACGCGGCCATCGCCGCCATCCCGGTCGAAATCGAGCACGCCATCCAGCGGGACGCGACCTTCGTGCATCCAGGCGCGCACGGCCGCGCGCACGCGCGACCCCTGCACGCGCAGCCGCATGTCCACCCGGGGCAAGGTGGCCTGGATGCCCAGCGCGCGGGCGATCACCGTCAGTTGCCCGTCGATTACCTGCAGTTCGCCGAGCCGCCGCAGCGCGTCCAGCGGGTCTGCGCCGGCCACGGCCTGGCCAGGCAGGCCGTGCACGTGCCAGCGCCCGTCGTCGGCGCGCTCGAGCGTCAGCTCAAGGCCGCGCAGGCGCAGCTCGGTGAACGACCTGCCGGGTAGCAGGCCCGCGTATTGGGACACCAGGATCTCGGCTTCGCCGATCGGAACCGCATCGCGTCCCGAGCCGACCCGCAGGCCATCGACCCGCAGCAACGGACCGCGGCGGGTCCATTGCGTGGACACCTGGTCGAACTCCACGGGGCGCCCCGCGCGTACGCTCAGCCAGGCCTCGATCCGCTCCGGATGGCGCTCCAGCAGCGGCAACAGCGTGCTCGCCACGCCGGCCACCAGCGCCATCAGCACCAGCAGGCCCGCGACGGCGTACCAGGCGCCGCGGCGTGCCAAGCGCAGCCTGCGCCGGACCGGCGTGGGCATCAGCTCCGTCCCCGGGAAGCCGGCGCCCAATCTCCCGGCAACGATCGAGACTCGACGCCGCGGTTCACCGCATCGGTTCGGCGCTCAGAGCAACACGACATCGAACTGCTCCTGCATGTACTGCTCGTCGGCCTGGAAGCGGATCGACTTGCCGAGGAATTCCTCGAGCTCGGCCACCGCGGCCGACTCCTCGTCGGTGATCCGGGTGACGACCTTCGGCGAGGCGATCACCAGCAGCCGCGCCGATTCGAACTGGCGCACCGCACGCACGATCTCGCGGAAGATCTCGTAGGTGACCGTCTCGGCCGTCTTGAGCATCCCCCTGCCGCCACATTCGTGGCACCGCTCGCTGAGCTGGCGCTCCAGGCTTTCCACCGTGCGCTTGCGGGTCATCTCCACCAGCCCCAGCGGCGAGAAGTCGTACACGGTGGTCTTCGCGTGGTCCTTGAGCAGGGACTTCTCGAGCGTGCGCAGCACCTGGCGCCGATGCTCCGCGTCGTGCATGTCGATGAAGTCGATGATGATGATGCCGCCCAGGTTGCGCAGTCGAAGCTGCCGAGCGACCGCCTGCGCCGCCTCCAGGTTGGTCCGGTAGACGGTCTCCTCGAGGTTGCGCTGGCCGAGGAAGGAGCCGGTGTTGACGTCGACCGTCGTCATCGCCTCGGTCTGGTCGATCACCAGCGTGCCGCCCGACTTCAACGGCACCTCCTTCTCCAGCGCCCGCTGGATCTCGTCCTCGACGCCGTACAGGTCGAATACCGGGCGCTCGCCGGCGTAGTGCTCGATCTTCTCCGCCAGGCCGGGCATGTACTGCGCGGCGAACGTGCGCAGGCGCTCGCAGGTTTCCCGGGAGTCCACCTTGACCTTCTCCACGTCGCGTCGCATCAGGTCGCGGACGGCGCGCATCGGCAGGGTCAGGTCCTCGTACACCGCCGTGCCGACGCGGGCGTCGGCCACGGTCCGCTCCACCAGCGCCCAGGCCCGTCCGAGGTAGGCGATGTCCTCGGCGAGCGCTTCCGCGGGCTGGCCTTCGGCATTCGTCCTCACGATGTATCCCCGCGGGTCGCCGGGAGGCGACAGCTCGGCCACGAGCGACTTCAGGCGGGCGCGCTCGGCCTCGTCCTCGATCCGCGCCGAGACTCCGACCATGCGCGTCTGCGGCAGCAACACCAGGTAGCGCGACGGGATGCTGATCTGCGTCGTGAGGCGCGCGCCCTTAGTGCCGATGGGATCCTTGACCACCTGGACCACCACGTCCTGGCCGTCTCGCAGCAGGTCGGTGACCGGTGGCACCGGCGCCGGTTGCGAAGCTTCGGGATCGCCCGCCACTCCGTCACCGCCCGCCTCCACCGCCGGGGGCGGCCGCGCGATGTCGCTGGCATGCAGGAAGGCCGCGCGTTCGAGGCCGATGTCGACGAAGGCAGCCTGCATCCCCGGCATCACCCGCTGCACCTTGCCCTTGTAGATGTTGCCCACCACGCCGCGGCTCCAGCCGCGCTCGATGTGCAACTCCTGCAACATGCCGTTCTCCACCACGGCGACCCGTGTTTCGCGCGGGGTCACGTTGACCAGGATTTCCTCCGACATGCCCTAGCGCTCCATGGCCGGGCCGGGGGAACCCTTCATTGCTTCCGTCGATGCGCCCGTGCAGGTGTCGCGCCGGGAAGCAACGGCTGCCGGCGCAACCCGGGCGGTCGCGGCCATGCCCGGGATGCATCCCGACTCGCGCAGCAGCTTCGCGGTCTGATGCAGGGGCAAGCCCATCACCCCGGAGTGACTGCCAGCCAGGTGGGTGACGAACATTTCCGCCGCGCCCTGGATCGCGTAGCCACCCGCCTTGCCCATGGGCTCGCCGCTGGCGACGTAGTCGCGGATCGTCGACTCGTCCAGCGTGTCGAACGTCACTTCGGAGATGGACATGGCCTGCACTTCCCTTCCGGCACCCACGACAGCGACCGATGAGACGACCTGGTGCGTCCGCCCGGACAGGCGGCGCAGCATGGCCTCGGCTTGCTTCGCGTCCACGGGTTTCCCGAACACGTCGTCGTCCAGCACCACCTCCGTATCGGCCCCGACCACGAGCGCGCCGGGCACGGCAACCACTTGCAACAGGCCCGCGCCTGCCTTCTCCCGTGCCACGCGGCGCACATAGTCCGCGGCGGGCTCGCCCGCAGCACGCTGTTCGGGAACGTCGATGTCGAGCACGCCGAAGGCGAACCCCAGGCGGGAAAGCAATTCATGCCTGCGCGGCGAGCGGGAAGCGAGGTAAAGCATCGAGCAAGAATAACCCGCGCCTCCTGTACGTCGGCACGGCGGCACGGCGTGCCTGCAACCGCTGGCTCACGAGCCGTTCACCGCGCCATCACCACCCTTGTCCGGGCAATCGGACGCCCTCCCCGGAGAAATGCATGCGCTTGGCCAGACTTCGCTCCCTGCTGCTCTTCGCCGGACTCGGCCTCGGTTTCGCCCTTGCACCCGGCGGCGCGGATGCGCAGACCGCGCCAGTCTCGTCCGACGGGACCCTGCTGTCCGTTTCCGCCCAGGCCGAAGCCAGCCGCGTGCCCGACGTCGCCACCCTGTCGACCGGGGTGGTCACGCAGGCCGCCGACGCCAATGCCGCGCTTCGCGCGAATTCCGCGCAGATGGCCAAGGTCATGGCCTCCATCCGGGCGGCCGGCGTCGCCGAGAAGGACATCCAGACCAGCGGCATCAACGTCAATCCGCAGTACCGTTATGCCGAGAACCAGCCACCGACCATCACTGGGTACCAGGCGAGCAACAACGTCAGCATCAAGGTGCGCGACATCGCCAAACTCGGCGAGGTGCTCGATGCGCTCGTGTCCAGCGGCGCCAACCAGGTCAACGGCCCGAGCTTCGAGATCGACCAGCCCGAGGCGGTCTATGACGAGGCCCGGCGCGCCGCGCTGGAGAAGGCGCGTCAGCGCGCTGAGATGTACGCCAAATCCCTGGGCATGCAGGTTCGTCGCATCGTCAGCATCAGCGAGGGCGGCGGGTTCGCCAGGCCGATGCCGATGTTGCGCGTGCACGCCGAGGCGATGGACGCGGCCGCCGCGCCGCCGCCTGTTTCGCCGGGCGAGACGACCCTGTCGGCCAGCCTCGACGTCGTCTTCGAACTGGGGCGTTGAGCACCCGACCTCCGAACCATCCAAGTGGTGATTGCATGATTCCCGACAAGCGCGAGAGACCGGACACGACGCCTGGCGTAGACCCCGGCGACCAGCCCGGCTATGCCGAAGAGCAGCCCGACAGCCGCGAGGACGCGCAACGCCGCGGGGCCGGCACCGACACGGATCCCGACGAAGGTGGCCTGGATCGCGAACCGGACGCAAGCGCGGATCCGGCGGAGGACTGACGCGCGAAATCAACTGCCAGACTGCACCCCCCGCGGCGGGCGACGACGGAACGCTGTAGCGCCAAAGGCACTTGGGTCCGCCGCCCATCCCCGTGCTTGCACCGTGGGTCCGGCACCGGCCCGCGCTCACCCGACTTTCACCTCCCCGGGGCGCACGTTCGAAGCGCAAGAGTGGTCACGCGTCGGCCTGGGTCGTTCGCCCGACCCCGCTCGTCCCACCGGCGCGTTCACGTTCGCACACGCCAACCCGGAGGTGGACCATGGGCAACTCAAGCTTCGTTACGTATGGACCAGGCGGCTTCGATCGCATCAGGACAGGCCGCATCGACCCCAACCGCGTCGTCGGCATCAGCGGAACCATCGCACTCAACGTCCTCCTGCTCATGCTGCTCCTGGTGCCGTTGGGCCAGCCACCCGGGAGTCTGCCGGTGGCGCCACCCATGGCGATCGACTGGATCGAAGCCAAGCCGGTCGAGCCCGATCCGCCCCCGCCCATTCCGGTGGCGGTCGTGCGTCCGGAGACACGGACACCGGTGGAAGTTCGGCGCGAGCTCGCGCCGGTGGTCGACGTGCCGGTGATGGTGGAGCACGGCACCCTGCCGGCCGACCGGGACGAGCCCCCCGCGGTCGCCCGCAGCGCGACGCCCTCCATCGAACCGGCGAGCCCGCCGGCCGGCGCGCGCCTGCAGTACGAGACGGCCCCTGCCCCGAGCTACCCGCGCGACATGCTGATGGCGGGCATCGAAGGCACGGTCCTGCTCGAGGTCCTCGTCGGGATCGACGGAAGGCCCGTCGACGTGACGGTCCACCAGAGCAGCGGGCGGCGTGAATTCGACGAGGCGGCGCGCCGGCAAGTGCTGCGCCACTGGCGGTTCCGGCCCGCGATGCAAGGCGGCCGCGCGGTGCAGGCCATCGGCATCGTGCCGATCGAGTTCAACCTGAATCGCTGAAGGCTCGCGTCGATTGCCGTCGCCCGCGGCCGGGAAGCCGCGCGGCGGCGGCATGTCCCGGGTTCCCGCCTGGCATCGCCTCCGAACCGGTCAGGCGCGATGGTAGGGATGGTTCGCGAGCATGGCGGCGGCGCGGTACAGCTGTTCGGCGCAGACCAGCCGCACGAGCATGTGGGGGAGGGTCAGCGGCCCCAGCGACCAGGTTTCGTCGGCACGAGACAAGACCTCGGGCGCATGGCCCTCCGGTCCACCGACCAGCAACGCCAGGTCGCGCCCCATCCCCCGCCAGTCGGCAAGGCGCTGCGACAGTTGCGGAGACGACCACGCGTGGCCGCGCCCATCCAGCGCAATGACGAGCGCCTGCTTCGGCAATGCCGCCAGCACCCGGGCGCCTTCATCCTGCGTGGCACGAGCGGCGTCCCGCCCCTTGCCGCGGACGCCGGGAGCAATCTCCACCAGTTCCAGCGGCAACCAGTGCGACAGGCGCTTCTGGTATTCGGCGAAGCCTTCCGCGACCCAGGCGGGCGGACGCTCCCCGATCGCGATCAACCGCGCTTTCATGACGCCAGGTCACGTCGCGCGCTTGCCGGCGAAGCTGCGCGGGACCGTGGAGGACAGCGGCGGAAGCTGGGCACCGAGGCCGCTCAGGTGCTCGCCTCGCCCTCGGCCTCCAGCTCAGGGGGCTCGTCGCCGACCGTCCACAGGCGCTCGAGCGCGTAGAACTCGCGCACCCGCGGCAGGAAGACATGGACCACCACGTCACCGAGGTCCACAAGGACCCATTCGGCCTCGCGCTCGCCTTCGACGCCCAGCGGCTGGCAATCCAGGCGCTTGGCGTACTTGACCACCTCGTCGGCGATCGACTTGACGTGCCGGGTCGAGGTGCCCGACGCGATCACCATGAAGTCGCAGACGCTGGTCTTGCCGCGGACGTCGATCTCGACGACGTCCTGGGCCTTGAGTTCGGCCACGGCGTCGAGCACGGAACGGAGCAGCACGTCGGTCGGCGGTGGCGGGTTCGGGAGGCGGGTCTTGATGACTTGCGCGGGATTGGTCAAGGGCGCTGGGCTCGGATGGTCACGGAAGGGATTATAGCGAAGGGTCCGGCGTGGAGCCGTCACGATAGAGCCGGTGGCGCTGGATGTAGTCCGCGACGGCGGGCGGCACGTCCTCGCGCCAGGACAAGCCGCGCGCGATCGCACGCCGGATCGCAGTCGCGGAGGCGGGATGCAAGGGCTGCTCCAGGCGGAGCACGCGGCCCGCGGGGGATTCTTTCAGGTCGTCGGGGCGGTGGGTCCAGCGCCCGCGCAGGGCGTCGGCGAGGCCGGGCGCAAGACGGTCGTCGAGCGGACTGCCGGCGCGATCGGCGACAACGAAGTGGCAGCAGTCCAACAGCTCGCGCCACCGCTTCCACTCGGGCAGTCCACGGAAGCTGTCCGCGCCGAGCAGCCAGGCGATCGGCTGTTCGCGACCGTGCTGCAGCCGCAAGTCGTGCAGGGTGTCGATGGTATAGCTGGCCGCGTCGCGCGCCAGCTCGCGGCGGTCGACGCACAGGCCGGGTTCACCTGCGACGGCGAGGTCCAGCATGTCCGCCCGCTGGGGGGCACTGGCCCCGGGGCTGGGCCGATGGGGCGGATCGGCCGCGGGCACCAGTGCGATCGTCTCCCGCAGCGCAACATGCGCCGCACGGGCGATGGACAGGTGCCCTTCGTGCACCGGGTCGAACGTGCCGCCGTAGAAGACCAGCAGGTTCACCGCCCGATCATCGCGCACGCCCGCTTCTCCGCGATCGCCAGCAACAGCCGTTCCAATTGCTGCCATGGATCGCCCGGTGCACGGCCCTTGGCGCTCCGGTCGATGCGTCCGGCTTCGGCGACGAACCGGTCCCAGCGCGCCGCCTCGTGGCGTTGCAGGGCGCGCCGGTAGACCGCCTGCTTCGAATCCCAGATGCGCTGTGCCTTGAACTCCGCCGCCAGGTTGCCGCCGCGCGCTGCCACTCGCGCGAGCGCCGCGGCGCGCTGCAGTTCCATGACCACCATGCCCATCAGCGCGGGCAGCACCGTGCCTTCGGCACGCAGGCCAGCGAGCATTCGCGACGCCATGGCGCCCTGTCCGTTCATCGCCGCATCGACCAGGCGGAACACGTCGAAGCGGGCGGCGTCCGCGACCAGGGACTCCATCGCCTCGGCGCTCAGCGGGGAGGGCTTGCCGGACGCCGCAGCCTGGTCGGGGTCGAGGAGCAACGCGAGCTTGTCGATTTCCTGGGCCGCGGCGAGCAGGTTGCCGTCGACCCGCTCCGCCAGCCGCTGCACCGCTTCGGGCTCGGCCTGCAATCCCCTGCTCCGCAGGCGCGCCTCGATCCAGGCCGCCAGTTCGTGCGGCTTCACGGCCCAGGCCATCACCGCGGCGCCGATCCGCTCCATTTCATCGCTCCATTTGCCGCCGTGCTTCTTGCTCCAGTCGTGGCAGGTGACCAGCAGGCAGACGTCATCGGGCGGCTCGGCACAGAAAGCCAGGATTTCCCTAGAGCCATCCTTCCCCGGCTTGCCCGTCGGCAAGCGAACCTCGACCAGCCTCCGGGCGCTGAACAGTCCAGGCGCGCGCAGAGCCGCCGCGAACGCCTCCCAGTCGACATCACGCTGGTTCCCCTGGGCCTCGTGGACTTCGCGGTCGACGATCCCCCTAGTGCGCGCGGCGGCACGCACGGCATCCGCCGCCTCCAGCACGCGGAGCGGCTCCGGCCCTGCGATCAGGTAGGCCGGCCGCAGGTCGGTGTCGGCTAGATGTCGCGGGAGCTGCTCAGGGGTGAGCTTCATTCACTGTCGCGGCATGGCTTCAGGGCGCGACGGCCCGCGGCGCCTTGAGCACCGTGCCGATCCGCCTCAGGATCGATGCCGTCATTTCCTTCTGGAGTTCCCGCGACAGGATTTCACGCTCGCCCTCGGTCCCGGAGGAAGCCGTGGGCACCGAGATGTAATCGCGCGAGAGCTCGATGGCCTGCTGAGGCACGAGGACCTCGCCATCGGCATCCTCGAACCGGAAGATCACCGCATAGCGCAAGGTGAACTCCTGCGCCCGGCCGAACTGGTCGACACTGATCGGCGTATCACCCCACCGCTCCCCGACCACGGTTAGCGCCGCGACATCATCGTTCCCGCCGGCGGCCATGTCCGCGCCCGCGCGGCGGAGGGACTGCTCGAGCGCATAGACCAGCGCGCTGTTCGGGTTGCTCGAGACGACCCTGACCGCGCCAATGTCGGACGGCAGCGCCAGTCCGCCCCGCAGGTGGAAGCCGCAGGCACTCAGGGCGAGCATCACCAGCAGGCCCGGGATCAGGAGGAATGTTTTCATCCGCGCAGTCTGGACGAGCCGGCGCGCACGGGCAAGCGTTGCGGGCACGCCGGGGCGTACCTTCATCCCGCGACGATGTTCACGATCTTGCCCGGCACGACGATCACCTTGCGGACCGCCACGCCCTCCAGGAAGCGGGCGACGTGCGGCTCCGCCAGCGCCTGCGCTTCGACCGCCTCCCGCGTCGCGTCGGTCGCGACCTCGATGGTGCCGCGCAGCTTGCCGTTGACCTGCACCGCCAAGGTCACCGCGTCACGGGCGAGCGCGTCCGGATCGGCAACGGGGAACGCCACGTCTTCCAGAACGGTCTCCGCGTTGCCGAGGACCTGCCACAGGACATGGCAGGCATGCGGGGTGACCGGGTTGAGCAGCAGCACCATCGTCTGCAGCGCCTCGTGGCGGACGGCACGACCCTGGTCGCTTGTGTCGTCGAACTTCGCCACGTGGTTGAGCAGCTCCATCAGGGCCGCGATGGCGGTGTTGAAACTGTGGCGGCGCCCATAGTCGTCCGCGACCTTCTGGATGGTCTCGTGCAATTGCCGGCGCAGCGTCCTCTGCCCTGCGTCCAGCGCTGCCGCATCCACGCCGGGATGGTCGGGCTGCCCGGCATGGCGGTGCACCTCGCGCCAGAAGCGGCGGACGAACCGGGACATGCCTTCGACCCCGGCCTCGTTCCATTCCAGCGACTGGTCCGGCGGCGCGGCGAACATGGAGAACAGGCGAACGGTGTCGGCGCCGAACCTGTCGACCATGGCTTGCGGATCGACCCCGTTGTTCTTGGACTTCGACATCTTCTCGATGCCGCCGACGAGCACCGGCGCGCCATCGGACTTCGCCTTCGCACCGACGATGCGTCCCTTGCCGTCGCGCTCGATGTCGACATCCGCGGGGTTGATCCAGTCGCGCGCACCATTCTCCAGCTCGCGGTAGAACGTGTCCGCGACCACCATTCCCTGGGTCAGCAGGCGGACCGCCGGCTCGTCGCTGTGCACAAGGCCCTCGTCGCGCATGAGCTTGTGGAAGAACCGGAAATAGAGCAGGTGCAGGATGGCGTGCTCGATGCCGCCGATGTACTGGTCGACCGGCGTCCAGTAGTCGGCGCGCGAGTCGACCATGTCTGCCGCCCCGGGCGAGGTGTACCTCGCGTAGTACCAGCTCGACTCCATGAACGTATCGAAGGTGTCGGTTTCGCGCTCGGCGGGACCGCCGCAACCTGGACACGTGGTCTTGCGCCATTGGGGATCGGCCTTGATCGGCGACTGCACCACCCCCTGGGCGAAGGCGTCCGCGACGTCCTCGGGCAGGACCACGGGCAGCTGGTCCTCGGGCACGGGCAGCGCGCCGCAATCGCTGCAGTAGACCACCGGGATCGGGCAACCCCAGTAGCGCTGGCGCGACACGCCCCAGTCGCGGAGCCGGAAATTGACCCGCTTGTGGCCGCGGCCCTCGCGTTCGAAGCGCTCGGCCAATGCCGACAACGCCCCATCGAAGTCCAGGCCGTCGAACTCGCCGGAGTTCACCAGCCAGCCGCGCTCCACGAAAGCGCCCTGCTCCTGGATGCTTCGCTGGAACTCCTCGACCACGCGCACCGCGGCGATGGTGTCGTAGGCATCGAGGGAAAGTCCCGTCAGCGCGGCGCCCAGCGCGTCCCCGCCATGCCTGGGGTCGGACGCGATCTCACGCACCGCGTCTCGGACCGCGTCGGGCACCACCACCATCCGGATCGGCAACCCATAGGCCTTGGCGAATTCCCAGTCGCGCTGGTCGTGGCCCGGCACGGCCATCACCGCGCCGGTGCCGTAGCCCATCAGCACGAAGTTGGCCACGAAGATCGGCAACTCCTCGCCGCTGACCGGATGGATCGCGCGCAGGCCAGTATCCATCCCGCGCTTTGCCTGGGTTTCCAGCTCGGCCTCGGACACGCCTCCGCGGCGGAGCTCGGCGATGAACGCGGCGAGCTCCGCGTCGCCGGCGGCCGCTTCCGTGGCCAGCGGGTGTTCGGCGGCGATCGACAGGAAGGTCGCGCCCATGAGCGTATCCGGGCGCGTGGTGTAGACCTCAACCTTGCGGTTGCTGCCGGCGACGTCGAACGCGAACTCCAGCCCCTCGCTGCGCCCGATCCAGTTGCGCTGCATGGTCTTGACCGACTCCGGCCAACCCGGCAACTGGTCCAGGCCGTCGAGCAGTTCCTGGGCGTAGTCGGTGATCTTGAGGAACCATTGCGGGATCTCCCGCTTCTCGACCACCGCCCCGGAGCGCCAGCCGCGGCCGTCGACCACCTGCTCGTTGGCCAGCACGGTCTGGTCGACAGGGTCCCAGTTCACCACTGAATTCTTGCGGTAGGCCAGTCCCTTCTTCATCAACCGCACGAACATGCGCTGCTCATGGACGTAATACGATGGCTGGCAGGTGGCGAATTCGCGCGACCAGTCGATGGCGTAGCCCATCGTCTTGAACTGGCCGCGCATCCGCTCGATGTTGGCGTAAGTCCATTCCGCAGGCGCGGTGCGGTGCTTGATCGCCGCATTCTCGGCGGGCAGCCCGAAGGCGTCCCATCCCATCGGCTGCAGCACGTTCTTGCCCGTCATCCGCTGGTAGCGACTGATCACGTCGCCGATGGTGTAGTTGCGCACATGGCCCATGTGCAGCGCGCCGGACGGATACGGCAACATCGACAGGCAGTAGAACTTCGGCCTGTCGGGGCGCTCGACCACCTCGTAGACCCGATGGGCCTCCCAGTACCCCCTCGCCGCCGCCTCCACCTGCGCTGGCTGGTAGGCGGCCGGATCGATGTGGGTGTCGGGGGTAGGCGATGGGGTGGGCACGGGGCGACTGCGCGCGGGGGAGCCGGAAGCCTACCGCAGTGCAGCATCGGCCGCCACGCGCCCGGTATCATCCAGCCGCGACGCATCTGGAGCAGGCGCCTGGAAAACGAACCACAACGTTTGGACCGTGCCCGACGCGACTGGCTCCAGGGCCTGCGCGCGCGCCACGCCGCCGACGGGTCGTCCGCGTCGGCGCTGGAACTGGCCCGTGGGGAATGGCGCTGCGGCGACTATGCGGACGCGCGGACGCACTTCGAATCCGCCGTCGCCCTCGCCCCGGGGTCGGCCGAGGCCCGCGTGGCGCTGCTCAATGCGCTGTCGATGCTGGGGCTGTTCGATCGCCATGCCGAGGTGCTCGCGGACGCGCTCCAGCGCATGCCCCGGGAACCCATGGTGCAGTTCCATGCCGCGCGCAGCGAGGTTCCGGGGGACCTGGCGGCGGCGCGGGAGCGGCTACGACCCTTCGACGACATCCCCTTGCTCGCCCAATACGCCCGGGCCCTTGGGGCCATCCTGGCGGGCACGATTCCGCTGGAACAGAACGGGGACGGCGACGACTACGCCATGGCACGCCAGGAAGCGCTGCGCTGGGTCCTGCGGCATTCGTCCTCGCCATCGATCCACACCGGGCACCCCGCCCGGGTGCTGGAGCGCGCCCTGGAACTGGCACCTGCGGAGGGTCTGACCCTGGAATGCGGCGTCTACTTCGGTCGCTCGCTGGACATCATCGCCAGGCACGTGCCTGACGAGGTGCACGGATTCGACAGTTTCCAGGGATTGCCCGAAGCCTGGACCGAACACGAGGGGGCGGGCGCCTACACGACCGCCGGCCGGCTCCCTGCGGTCCCCGGGCACGTCCGCCTGCATGCAGGCTGGTTCGAGGAGACGCTCCCCGCCTTCCTCCAGGCCCATCCCGGCCCCATCGGTTTGTTGCACGTGGACTGCGACCTCTACAGCTCGACACGGACGGTGCTGGAACTCGCCGCACCGCGCCTCCAGGCCGGCAGCATCGTGGTCTTCGACGACCTGCTGGCGTTCCCGGGCTACGAGCGGCACGAGCTGCGTGCCTTCCAGGAACACTGCCAGGCGACCGGCATGCGCTGGGAAATCGTCGCGGCGTGTCTGCTGGGGCGAGAGGTCGCCTTCCGCGTTCTCCCGGGCTAGTTGCCTGGACGAAAGCTTCGGACTTTTGCGATGCACCGCGATCAGGGTCTCCCCCTCACTCCCGTGAAATGATCCACGACCGCACCGGCCAGCCGCCTGCCGCAGCCATGCCAGATCTTTCAAATCGGTCCCCACGCAGTCGCAGCTGGCTGTTCACGCTGTCGCTCCTGCTGCTCGCGGCCGTGGGTGCCGTCACGGTGTGGGGCGTCCGTGGCCTGCAGGAAACCACGTCCTGGGTCGAACGCAGCTACGAGGTGAAGACGCTTGGGCCAGTGACGGTCTCGCTCGGCGATGCGACCTTCCCGCGCGACGGCACCACGCCGGAGTTGCTATTCGAACTCGCCGATGCCTCCCTGTACCGGGCCAAGGCCGAAGGCCGCGACCGGGTGGTGCACGCCGCCGCCTGACGCCGGTCCACCGGCAGCGCCTGCGGCGGTGTGTTTCAATCCCCGGCCAGCCAACCCGGGATCCGCCTCATGTCCTTGTTGTTCCGTTTCGCGCTGGCGGCTTCGGTCGCCGTCGCCTCGCCGTCCGCCTTCGCGGCCGAATCCGTCCTGCTCCATTGCGGAAAGCTGTTCGACAGCCGCAGCGGCAAGTTGCTGGGCGCGCACACGGTCGCCGTCGATGCCGGCCGCATCACCTCCGTCGTCGCCGGGCACGGCACCGTGGCCGAGGGAAGCGGTGCACGGATCCTCGACCTGAGGAACAGCACCTGCATGCCCGGCTGGACCGACCTGCACGTGCACATGGGCGGGCAGTCGAGCCCCGACAGCTACTCGGAGGGCTTCAGGCTCGACCCCGTCGACTTCGCCTTTCGTAGCGTCGCCTATGCCGAGAAGACCCTCATGGCCGGATTCACCAGCGTCCGCGACCTGGGCGGCGAAGTCTCCCCCCACCTGCGCGACGCCATCAACCAGGGCTTGGTCAAGGGGCCGCGGATCTGGGCCGCGGGCAAGTCGATCGCCACCACCGGCGGCCACGGCGACCCCACCAATGGTTACAACGACGAACTTTCGCATCTCCTCGGCCCGCCCGGCCCCAGCGAGGGCGTGATCAACAGCGTCGACGACGCCCGCCAAGCCGTGCGACAGCGCTACAAGGAAGGCAGCGACGTCATCAAGATCACCGCGACCGGCGGCGTGCTGTCCTACGCCCGATCCGGCGACGCACCGCAATTCACGGTCGACGAGATCAAGGCGGTGGTCGATACCGCGAGGGACTACGGTTACCGGGTCGCGGCCCATGCCCACGGAACGGAGGGCATGAAGCGCGCCGTGCTAGCAGGCGTGACCAGCATCGAGCATGGCACCTACATGTCCGACGAGGTGATGTCGCTGATGAAGCAGAAGGGCACCTGGTACGTGCCGACGATCCACGCCGGCCGGTTCGTTGCCGAGAAGGCGAAGATCGACGGCTACTTCCCCGAAGTCGTGCGTCCGAAGGCGGCGCGCATCGGCGCGCTGATCCAGGAGACCGCGGCGAGGGCCTACAAGGCGGGGGTGAAGATCGGGTTCGGCACCGACATGGGCGTCGGCCCGCATGGCGACAACGCTCGCGAGTTCCTGTACATGGTCGAGGCCGGCATGCCACCGGCATTCGTGCTGCAGTCCGCCACCATTCGCGCCGCCGAGGCGCTCGGGGTCGACGACCAGGGCGTGATCGAGGCGGGCAAGCGGGCGGACATCATCGCCGTGCCCGGCGACCCGATCGCCGACATCGAAAGCGTGCTCGACGTGGAATTCGTCATGAAGGACGGCGTGGTCTACAAGGACCGGGTGGGCAATCGCGAGGCGCCGTCGCCGTGAACATGGAATGGCTCGGCTACGTGGCCGCGACCCTGACCACGCTGGCGTTCGTGCCGCAGGCGGTCAAGACCATCCGCAGCCGCGACACCCGCAGCATTTCGCTGGGCATGTACGTCGTGTTCACGGTCGGCATCGTGTTCTGGTTCGGATATGGACTGGTGCTCGATTCCTGGCCAATGATCGTGTCCAACGCCATCACCTTCGTGCTCGCCGCCACCATCCTTGGCCTGAAGTTGCGCCACGGCTGACGGGGCGGGTGATCGGAAGCGGGGCCTTGAGCCGCGTGCCCCCGCTCCCTTCGCCCCGCGGTCACGCTGAGAACAGGCGCCTTGCCACCCCCGCGAGCCGGGTTCGCGCGCAACTGGCTGGATCGCCATCACCTGAGCACACGCGTGCCGCGCCTTGCATTTGCCGCGGCTGGCACAATCTCCACGGGAAACCTCCACGGAACCTGACATGCCTGCGACCCCCGACAACACCCACGTCTTCGACGCCACCACCGATGCATTCGAGTCGGAGGTCCTCCAAGGCTCGCTTCAGGCACCCGTGCTGGTGGACTTCTGGGCCGAGTGGTGCGGGCCGTGCAAGTCGCTGGGGCCTGTGCTGGAGAAAGTCGCCGGGGAATACAACGGCGCGTTCCGCCTCGCCAAGGTCGATGTCGACAAGGAGCAGCAACTCGCGGCCGCGTTCCAGGTCCGCTCGATCCCCACCGTGGTGCTGCTCAAGGACGGACAGCCGGTCGACGGGTTCACCGGAGCGCTTCCGGAGGGCCAGGTCCGCGAGTTCCTGAAACAGCACGGCATCGAACCACGCTTGCCCGACGCGAGCGACGCAACCGGTGGGGCAGGCGCGCCCGAGCCGGTGGATCCACATGCGGAAGTGATGCGCCTGCGCAAGGCCGTGGAAGCGGAGCCGGAGAAGCCGGAACTCAAGCTGGATCTCGCGCTCGCCCTGCTCCGCACCGGTGGGGCGCGGGAAGCCGAACAACTGCTCGACGCCCTGCCCGCCAATCTGTCCACCGACGATCGCGCCGTCACGGCACGCGCGCGCCTCGGGTTTGCCGCCCTCCTGCAGGACGCGCCGCCGCCTGAGACGCTGGAAGCCGCGATTGCCTCGGACCCGGACGACCTGCGGGCACGCCACCTGCTCGGCGTCCACCGCATCGTCGCAGGTCATGCGGACGCCGGGCTGGAACAGTTCCTGGAAATGCTGCGGCGCGACCGCGACTTCGACGATGGCCTGCCGCGCAGGGCGCTCATCGATGCCTTCCGGATGGTCGAAGACGCCGAGCTCGTGAGCCGCTACCGCCGCAAGATGTCCTCCCTGCTGCTGGTCTAGGGACCGGCCGGGATGAAGCTCGAGTTCACGCCCCGCGTGCTGCGCCGGGTGTTGAACCTCTGGCCCCCGTTCCTGTTCGCCGGCATCCATGTCTCCGCGATCGGCAGCGATTGGCGCAGTGCTTGCGTCGAGTTGCGGATGCGGCCCTGGAACCGCAATTACGTCGGCAGCCATTTCGGCGGCAGCCTGTTCGCGATGACCGATCCGTTCTGGATGCTCCTGGCGCTCCACGCGCTCGGCCGCGACTACATCGTCTGGGACAAGGCAGGCGCGATCGACTTCGTCAAGCCGGGCCGGGGCACGGTGTGGGCCCGTTTCCTGCTCGAGGAAGAGGCGCTCGAGCAGATCCGCGAGGCGACGGCCGACGGCGCGAAGCACCTGCAATGGTTCGCCGTCGACATCCTCGATGGCGATGGAGAGGTGGTGGCACGCGTGCGGAAGCAGCTGTACGTGCGACGCAAGCGCAGGCCCGGGGGGTCGACGGCGACCCGCTAGGCGGCCGACATCGCGCGACGCCGCCGCCAACGGCGGAGCGGTCGATCGCGGGGGCGCGCAACGCCCGCAAGCCCGCCAGGCGGCCCTCGCTCGGGAGCGGCATCGCAGTTTCCGCGCTGCATGCGCCCTGCAGCACCCTCCGGGGTTATCCTCGGGGGATCGGCATCAGGGGGCTGCATGTCAGAAAGCACGCATACCGGGAACGACCCTGGCCAGGGCGACCAGGCCGACCTGCCGCAGATACCGGGCTATCGGGTCCTGCGCGTGCTGGGGACCGGAGGCATGTCCACGATCTACCTGGGCGAACAGCGGTCCCTGCGCCGCCAGGTCGCGATCAAGGTCATGTTGCCGGAGGCGCTGACCGACGAAATCGGCCGGCGCCGGTTCGAGAACGAGGCCCGTACCATTGCGCGGCTCGAGCATCCGCACATCGTCGGCATCCACGAGGTCGGGCGCACCCGCGACGACGGCCTGCCCTACTACGTCATGCCCTACCTCGCGCGCGGCCACCTGGGCCAGCGCGACCTCAAGGGGAACGAACAGCGGATCCGCGCCACCCTGCGCGCGCTGCTGTCGGCGCTGGCCTACGCGCACTCCCGCGGCGTGATCCATCGCGACGTCAAGCCCGAGAACGTCCTGTTCGACGAAAGCGAACGCCCGCTCCTGGCGGACTTCGGCATCGCGCTGCACCGGGGCTACGGCAGCCGCGTCACCTCCACCGGCACCGCGGTGGGCAGCACCGCCTACATGGCCCCGGAACAGGCCCGCGGAACGGAAGTCGATTTCCGCGCCGACCTGTACAGCGTCGGCGTGCTGGCCTGGGAAATGCTCACCGGCGAACTGCCGTTCAAGGCCGCCGACGCACTTTCGATGGCGGTGATGCACGCGCAGGATCCGGTCCCGCGCTTGCCGCCGCCGTTGCGCCACTGGCAGGGGTTCATCGACAAGTCGATGGCCAAGTCGCCAAGGAGGCGCTACCAGGATGCGGCGCAAATGCTCGCCGCGGTGGATCGCGTCCCCCTTGCCAGCACCAACCTCCTGCATGGGCTGGGCAAGCGATGGCAGCCGGCCGTCGCGAAGCTGCGCAAGCTGCCACCGATGGCCTGGGTCGGCGCGGTCGTCGTCCTGGCGGCGGGGATCGGCCTGCTGTCGCGCAGTGGCGAGGGCGAGCACCGGTTCTTCCGTGCCCAGCCCGGGGCCGTCCGCACCTCGGCATTGCCATCCCCGGCGGCCGTGGGCGGCTCGGTCACCGGGAGCCCCGACGATGCCTTGCTGCGTGCGGCGCCCGAATCGACCGCAGAGCTTCTGGTCGCGCAAGGCGAGGAGCAGTTGCGCGCGGGGCGGCTGACGGCGCCTGCGGGCAACAATGCGCATGACAGCCTGCTCGCGGCCTGGCAATCCGACCCCAGCCACCTTAGATTGGCGCCCGCCCTGGACAAGCTGATCGAAGCAATGGGGCGCGAGGCCGCGCAGCGGCTCGGCGACGGCCAGGTGACGCGCGCGCGTGAACTCGTTGCCCAAGCCGACCGCCTGGCCGCCGCCACTGCACGCAAGGATGGCGCGGCGCTGCGCAACGTGCGGTCCAGGGTACTGGAGGCATTCGGCCGGCACGTCGATCGTGCCGGGCGGTCCTTTGATCGGCAGGCCGCGCTGGATGCGATCGCGGACGCGGACAAGTTCGGATTGCCTGCCCGGGACGTGGCCGCGCTCAGGGCGAGGGCGCAGCGCATCCCTTCGGTCGGAGACGTCCTCCCCGATCCATCGGGCCGGATGCAATTGGTCCGGTCTGGCGACGACTTGCTCGCGGCGTCGATGCGTCCGGTCAGCCGCGGGGAGTATTCGGCCTTCGCCAGCGCCACCGGCCGCAAGGAAACCCTCTGCCGGGAGCGAGCATCGCTGCTGCGCATCGTCGCCCGCCGCAGCTGGCAGACGCCGGGGTTCGAGCAGGGCGCGGCCGACCCCGTGGTCTGCGTGTCTTGGCAGGACGCCAGCGCTTACGCCGAGTGGCTCGGCCGGCGCCACGGGACGCGCTATCGCCTGCCCAGCGCCACGGAAGCCAGGCAATTGCCCGCCGGCGACGGCGCAAGAGCGGTCGCCGAATGGGCCCGGGACTGCAGCGGTGGCTGCGGGAACCGCCTGGTCAGCGGTCGCAGCTGGCGCGGCGACCAGGGGACGCGTCCGCTGGATGCCAGCCGTGGCTACGACGATGTCGGCTTCCGCCTGGTGCGCGAACCCTAGGGACGCCGGGCGCCCGGACGCGTCGCCATGGCCGCCTGCGGCCTCCCCCCGACGCCCCGCGCGGGTTCCGTGACTTCCGGCCGACGGCAGGAGCGGCCCGCGATGGCAAGGTGCAGGCTCCACGACGAGGAGACGCTCCATGACACTGAGCCCGCTTGCGATCGCGCTCGCGCTCACGCTCGGCTTCGCTGCATCGATGCCGGCATCCACCACTGAACCCGAGGCGCGCGCGGCGGCTCCCGTGCAGCAGGCCAAGGCCGACCGGCTCGATGCACTCTACGAGCAGTATTGGGAGGAGGTGCTGGCGCTCAACCCGATCCAGGCGACCTTCCAGGGAGACCCGCGCTACAACGACAAGCTGCCGGATTTCATGTCGGCCGCATTCCGCGAGAAGTCGCACGATTTCACCGTGCGCTGGCTGGAGAAAATCGAGGCCATCGGACCGGACGGCCTGTCCGGGCAGGACCTGATCAGCTACCAGATCTTCGTCGACGACGCGAAGCAGTCGCTCGAGAGCGAACGGTTCCCCGGCTGGATGCAGCCGATCAACCAGTTCGGCTCCATCGCCAGCTTCGCGGTGCAACTCGGATCCGGGACTGGCGCGCAGCCGTTCAAGACGGTGAAGGACTACGACGACTGGCTGGCGCGCGGCAACCGCTTGCCGGTGCTGTTCGACACCGCGATCGCCAACATGCGCCAGGGCATGGAGGCAGGCGTCGTCCAGCCCACCGTGCTGATGGTCAAGGTGCTCCCCCAGCTCGACGCGCTGATCAAGGACAAGCCCGAGGAAACGCTGTTTTGGGGACCGATCGAGCGCATGCCGGACGATTTCCCCCCGGCCGACAAGGCGCGCCTGACCAAGGCCTACCGCGACATGATCGGCGGCGGGATCATGCCGGCCTACCGCGAACTGCGCGATTTCATCGCCAACGAGTACATGCCCGCGACGCGGGACAGCGTGGGCATGGACAAATTGCCCAACGGCGACGCCTGGTACGCCTTCAATGCGCGCAGCTCCACGACCACGGACAAGTCCCCCGCGCAGATCCACCAGATCGGCCTGGACGAGGTCGCCCGCATCCACGGCGAGATCCGCAAGGTCATGGGGCAAGTGGGGTTCAAGGGTTCGCTGCAGGAGTTCTTCGAATTCATGCGCACCGATCCGCGCTTCCAGTTCGAGTCCGAGCAGGCCCTGCTCGACAACTACAAGACGATCGGCGCCACGGTGGACCGCAATGTCCACAAGCTGTTCTCGCTGGTGCCCAAGGCGCCTTTCGAGATACGCCCGGTCGAACCGTTCCGCGCCAAGTCCGCCGCCGGTGGTCAGTACGCGCCGCCCAGCGAGGACGGCAGTCGTCCCGGCATCTTCTATGCCAACACCTACGACCTGCCCGCGCGCCGGTCCTGGGATGCGCCGGACCTCTACCTGCACGAGGCCATTCCCGGCCACCACTTTCAGATCGCGTTGGCGCAGGAACTGACCGACCTGCCCAAATTCCGGCGCTTTGGCGGGGAGACCGCGTTCTCGGAAGGCTGGGGGCTGTATGCCGAATCGCTGGGCAAGCCGCTGGGCGTCTACGAGGATCCGTACGACTACTTCGGCTACCTGCAGAACGAGCTTTGGCGGGCGATCCGGCTGGTCGTGGACACTGGGCTGCACAGCAAGGACTGGACGCGCGAACAGGTGATCAGGTACATGCTCGACAACTCGGCCGAAAGCGAGACGCAAGCGACCGCCGAGGCCGAGCGCTACATGGCGATCCCGGGCCAGGCGCTGGCCTACAAGATCGGCGAGCTGAAGATCCAGGAACTCCGCGCACGCGCCGAGCAGGCCTTGGGAGATCGCTTCGACATCCGCGAATTCCACGCCGAGGTCCTCAAGGACGGGTCGATTCCCCTCGACGTGCTCGAAGGCAAGATCGATCGCTGGATCGCATCGAAGTCCTGATCGATCCGACCTGACCCTCCTGCAAAGGCCGGCCCCGTGCCGGCCTTTGCCCTTGCATGCGGCCGACGAACCACCGTCTTTCGCACCTGTACGGATGGCCCGGGGCGGGTTGGCCGCCGCTTTGGCGGTGCTCGTGCCGCGGGAACCCGGAGATCAGTTGGGAATTGGTAGCCGGTATCCGGCCCCTGGCGCCGCCACCAGCCCCTGCGGTGGCGCCCTTGGTATCCTCGACGGCGAGCGTGACGCCACGGGGAGCCTGGATCAGCGAACAGTTCGCCAGCGCCGGCATCGCCAGGTCGAGTGCCTGGGTCGTCTTGCTGACGATAGCCGTCGGGATGGCGACCTGGCTGGTCCTGGCACTCACGCGCATCGATGGGTACGTGCCGGCGTTGTGGCCCGTGAACGGCCTGCTCGTCGGCGTCATGCTATTCCGCCCGGCGCGCCAATGGCCGTGGATCCTCCTGGCCGCCTTCCTGGGCAACGTCCTGGGACGCTGGGCGGCGGGAGACTCCGCCGTACTGGTCACCGCCCCCAGTCTCGCCAACATCGTCGAGATCCTGGTCGTCGCCGGGCTGACCCGGCAGCGTGTGCCCAATCCCGCCGACCTATCGCGCCTGCGCGAGCTCGCGGGCACGGCCGCGCTTGCCACCTTGCTGGGCAGCTTGCTGTCGGCCCTGATCGTGTCCACGTCGGTATGGTTCATGCATCGCGATTCGTTCCAGATGACGTGGCTGACGTGGTTCGGCGCGCATGTCCTGGGGATGGCGGTCTTCGGCACCTCGATGGTGATCGCGAACATCCAGAGGCGCCGCCTGTTCGACGACTCCGTGCGACGATCCGCCCTCGCCGCCGAAACGCTCCTGCTGGTCGGCACTTGCGTGCTGGTGTTCGGACAGGATCGCTACCCGGTGTTGTTCCTGGTCTTCCTGCCACTGCTGTCGATCGCCTACCGGCATCAGTTCAGGGGCGTCCTGCTGGGCATCGTGGCCATCGCGGTCGCTGGCACCACCGCCCTCATGCTGGAAACCGGGCCATTCCAACTGGTCAACCAGCCCTCGCTGGAGGAGCGGATCCTCCTGCTACAAACGTTCCTGGGCGCCGGATGCCTCATCACGATTCCTGTCGCGCTTGCCGTGACGGAACGTACCCGGGGCGCGAGGGCATTGCGCGCGGTGACGGACAACATGCCCGCGCTGATCGCGCACATCGATCCCAGGGAGCGCTACACCTTCGCCAACGCGCATTACGACCGCCTGCTGGGAAAAGAACCCGGGCAAGTCGTCGGTCATACGGTTCGGGAGGTGCGCGGAGATGCCGCCTACCAGTCCGTGGCACCTCGACTTTCCGCGGCACTGAGTGGCGAGGAACAGGATTTCGAACACGAGGACGACACCCCTTCCGGACCCCACCACCTGCAAACCCGCCTGATTCCCGACCGGGACGCCAAGGGAAAGACCCATGGCGTCTATGCCCTGACCTTCGACATCAGCCTGCTCAAGCAGGCGCAAGCCGAACTGGAGCACGTGGCGCGCGTCGATTCGCTGACGGGACTGGGCAATCGGCGGCTGTTTGACGAGCGGCTGGAACAGACGATCCTGCGAGTGCGCCGTCGCCGGCTGCCATCGATGCTGCTCCTGCTGGACCTCGACCGGTTCAAGGCCATCAACGACCAGCATGGCCATGCCACCGGCGATGCGGTCCTGAAGCAATTCGCCGTCCGCTTGCGGGACTGCGTCTACGAAGTCGACACGGTCGCTCGCCTGGGAGGCGACGAGTTCGCGATCCTGCTCGACGACCCCGGCACGGGGGCGACCGGCGACGTCGTTGCCAGGAAGGTCATCGCCGGGATGCATCGGCCGATGGAGTTCGACGGCACCCGGATCGAGGTCGCCACCAGCATCGGCATCGGGTTCTGCGCCAGCGGCAGGATCACCGCCCAGGCCTTGATGGACCTTGCGGACCGGGCGCTGTATGCGGCCAAGGCCGCGGGACGCAACACCTACCGCATCCTGCGCGAATGAACGGCGCATTGGCCAAGCCGGGCCGACCACCCGCGCATGGCGCGAAGGAAGGCAAAAAAGAAGGCCGGCAATGCCGGCCTTCGTTCGCTTTCGTGGCAACTGCCTGAATCAGGCGCGGGAACCTCGCCGCGCCCCAGTGGAACGGCCGCCACCGCGATGCTGCTTCGGACCGGCATGCGGCTGCGCCGACCGTGACTGCGGCTTGCCATGCGCGCGATGCGCAGGCTTGCTCGGCGCACGGCCCGGGGGACGCTGCCCACCCTGCCCTCGCCCGCCGCCATTCTTCGGGATCGGCGTATCGAGGCGTATCGGCCGGCTCGGGGCGAACCCTTCGACGTTTTCCATCACCAGCTCCGCATTGAGCATCCGCTGGATCTGGCGCAGCAGGCCGCCTTCTTCCGGCGACACCAGCGACAGGGCCTCTCCCGTGGCACCGGCACGGCCGGTGCGGCCGATCCGGTGGATGTAGTCCTCGGCCACCATCGGCAGGTCGTGGTTGATCACCAGCGGCAGGTTGGGGATATCCAGGCCGCGCGCGGCGACATCGGTCGCCACCAGGATCCGGGCCTTGCCCGACTTGAACTGCGCCAGCGCCTTCAACCGCTGCGCCTGGCTCTTGTTGCCGTGGATGGCGACCGACGGCAGTCCCGCCTTGTCGAGCTGTTCGGCGAGGCGGTTGCAGCCATGCTTCGTCTTGCCGAACACCAGCACCTGCTCGGTATGGCGCGCCGCCAGGATCTCGACGAGCAAGTCGCGCTTGCGGGCCGCGTCGACCGGATGGACCCGGTGGACGATGGTTTCGGCGATGGTATTGCGGGCGGCGACCTGCACCTGCTTGGGATTGCGCATGAACTCCAGCGCAAGCTGCTTGATGCGATCCTCGAACGTCGCCGAGAACAGCAAGGTCTGGCGGTCCTTCGGCACGCGCGCCAGGATGCGCTTGATTGCCGGCAGGAAGCCCATGTCGAGCATGCGGTCGGCTTCGTCCAGCACCAGGATGCCGACCTCGTCGAGCTTGGCGGTGCCGCGCTCGAGGTGGTCGATCAGCCGGCCCGGGGTCGCGACCAGGATGTCGACGCCACGGCGCAGGTTGTCGATCTGCGGCTGCATGCCGGCACCGCCGAAGATCGTGGTGACGTTGAGGCTCAGGTGGCGACCGTAGGTCTTGAGGCTGTCGGCGACCTGTACCGCCAGTTCGCGCGTCGGCGCCAGGATGAGCGCGCGGGGTTTGCGCGGTCCCTTGGGCGGCGTCGCCTTGGACAGGCGCTGCAGCAGCGGCAGCGCGAAGGCAGCCGTCTTGCCGGTGCCGGTCTGGGCGCCGCCAAGCAGGTCGTGCCCGCCGAGCGCAAGCGGGATGGCTTGCACCTGGATCGGGGTCGGCTGGGTGTAGTTGGAGTCGGCGAGCGCGCGCAGCAGCGCGGGCGAGAGCCCGAGGTCCTTGAAGTTCATGTCGGTGTTTCCTGGTTTGTCCGCGCGCCCGCATCCGTGGCGCGGCACGATGCCGTGCCGGCTCCCGGAAAGGGAACGATCGAACTCTTGCCCGGAACCATCCGTGACCGCGTTGCGGGCAATGTGTGACGGCGCCGGAAACCCCGGACCGTGTCGGCGCGACGAAAGACGTGCGGAGAAGTGGCCGCAGGTGGCCGTCGCGGAGCGATCGGACTTGCGGCGGGCTTGCCTGGAAAACGGACCAGCCGTGCGCGAACCGGGCGGACTCTACGGCAAACGGCCGCGCCGCGCCAGCATGGCCCGAGGGCCGTTCAGTTCCGGCGGTGGTGCGGGCGCCCGGCCTCAGGCGATGCGGGCGAGGATTCCGTTCATCAGGTCCAGTGCCCGGATCGAGTACGCAAGCGCCTCGCGCTCCTCTCCGCCCAAGCCGGGGTGCCAAGCGTCGAAGATCAGCACCGTGCGGCTTTGCCGTGACAGGTTCTGGGCGCTGTGTTCGAAGGAATCGTCGAAAACCAGCATTTCGCCCTGGCGCCAGCCACGGGTCACCCCGGCCACCGTGATCGAGCATCCTGCTGGTGGCAGTTCAATGGGAACGTGCACGGTCAGCTTGATGTTGGACACCCCGAAGTGCGGGGGCAACCGAACCCCTGGCATGAGGCGGGAGATGAAGCATTCCGGCGCGTGCGGCGGAAACTCGGCCAGCGGCGCAGCTGCCAGGAATGCACGCGTCCGCGGCAGCGCCGACAACATGGCCTCGTCGCGCACCCCGCCCTTGATCAGGTGCAACGAGGACCAGGCCGGATTGGCGGCCAGCTCGCGCCAGCGGGCGTCACGGGCCGCTTCCGCAGACACGTAGGGCGCGAAGGCCCGATCGTCGGCGAGGAAGCCCGAGATTTCCTCGGCGACCTCCGGCAATGCCGGGATCAGCGGGGGCAATCCGGGATGGTCCTGCACCGGGATCCACGGGACCGGTGGCAGCGCCGGGTAGTAGATGTAGTTGGGTTGTTGCAGCGGCGAACGAAAGGTCTCCCGGCTGCACCCGAAGTAGCTGTCTACCCATCGCCGGAAGCCCGGATGCGGAAATTTTCCGGAAAGATGGGCGTGCAACCTCACCGCAAGCCCTGCCCGGAACGCATCCCGCCCCGACGGTGGGGCGGCGGCGAGCCTGTCCAATGACAGCCGCTGGCAAGCCAGTTCGATCTCCTCGACCGAGCCGGCGGCGGAAATGGCGTCGAGGAATTGCGTGGAATCGGGATCCATGCCGGTACGGGGTCGGTTTGGCCAGGGACGGCGTCGCGCGCGGGTCCCGGAAAGTACCACGACCGGCACGGCGCTCTCGCGGAGCCGCGATACTCCTGCTCGACGCGATTCGATGCAATGGATGGACGGGAGAGTCGCTGCCCGGCGCCCGCTGCGGCCTGCCGTGCGACGGCCCACATCGGCATTGATCCGAAGCCACGCGGCTGTCTGCAACGTTGCGTAAGCATTCGTTACGTCGGCGGCATGACCTTCGACACCTTCGCCACACCCACCCGCCGCGTAGAGTCGGCCGTCGGCCCCCGGGCCGACCCTTGTCCATCGAGCCCGCCGGGCGGAGAGTGCCGTGAGCGTGAAATCCCCGAAGATCCTGTTCCTCACCCTTGCCGTTTCCGTGGCGCTGGCCGGCTGCAACCGCGGCGAAGAGGCCGCCGACGCCGGCGCCAGCAACGCCGATGCCGAGGCGGACGCACTGGCGCTCGATGAATCCAGCCTGCCCCCCGTCAACCGGTTCATGGTCGGCGACCTCGACACCACCAAGGACGCCTGCACCGACTTCAACGGCTACGCGAACGGCAAATGGCTGGCGGCCAACGCGGTCCCCGGCGACCGCAGCAGCTGGGGATCGTTCGAAGTACTGAACGAACGCTCCATCGCGGCGCAGCGACAGCTGGCGGAGCAGGCCGCAGCCGACCCCGACGCCACCGGCATCGAGAAGATCGTCGGCGACTTCTGGGCCACCGGCATGGACGAGGCGAAGATCAACGCCCAGGGCATCGCGCCGCTCAACGACCAGCTCGCCGCCATCGATGCGCTGCAGGACAAGGACGCGATCGCCGAGTACATCCGGACCAGCGCCGCGAAGGGACGCAACTTCCTGTTCGGCTTCGGCTCGGAGGCCGATTTCAAGGATTCCTCGATGGAGATGGCGTACGCCGTCCAGGGCGGCCTCGGGCTGCCGGATCGCGAGTACTACTTCAAGCCGGAGAACAAGGACAAGCTCGATGCCTACCAGGCGCACGTCGCCAAGGTGCTGGAACTGTCCGGGATGGACGCCGCGGAAGCGGCGGAGCAAGCCGAAGACGTCGTTGCGTTCGAGACCCGGCTGGCGAAGGTGTCGAAGTCCAGCGAGCAGCTGTCGCGCGACGTATCGCTGTATTACAACCCGGTCACCCTGGCCGAAGCCGACGCACTGACGCCGAACTTCCCGTGGACGCGTTTCTTCGAGTCGCAGGGCGTGGCTCCGCAGGAGAAATTCTCGCTGTCCATCCCCGGCTTCCACGAGGAAGTCAGCAAGATGCTGGCCGACACCGCACCGGCGACGTGGCGCAGCTACCTGCGCTTCCACACCGTCGATGGCGCTTCCCCGTACCTCAGCGACGCGTTCGTCAACGAGCACTACAACTTCCATGGCAAGGTCATGGGCGGACAGAAGGAAATCCAGGCCCGCTGGAAGCGGGTGCTCGGCACCATCGAGAACCAGGCCGGCGAGGCCCTCGGGCAGATGTACGTGAAGGTCGCCTTCCCCGCCGAGTCCAAGGCCCAGATGGAGGCATTGGTCTCCAACCTGGGGACCGCACTCAAGTCCCGCATCGAGAACCTCGCGTGGATGAGCGACGACACCAAGGCCAAGGCCATCGCGAAGTGGGAAACGTTCACCCCGAAGATCGGCTACCCGGACAAGTGGCGTGACTGGAGCGGCCTGCAGACCAGTCGCGACAGCTACATCGGCAACGTCCTGGCGGCGCTCGAGTTCAACTACAAGTGGGACCTGTCGAAGATCGGCAAGCCGGTGGACAAGACCGAGTGGGGCATGAGCCCGCAAACGGTCAACGCCTATTACAACCCCCTGCAGAACGAGATCGTGTTCCCGGCCGCCATCCTGCAGCCACCATTCTTCGACCCGGAAGCGACCCCGGAGATGAACTACGGCGGCATCGGCGCGGTCATCGGGCACGAGATGAGCCACGGGTACGACGACCAGGGCAGCCGCTTCGGGCCGAGCGGCAATTTCGAGAACTGGTGGACCGACGCCGACGCCAAGGGCTTCTCCAGCCGCACCGGCAAGCTGGTCGAGCAGTTCAACGCCTACGACGCCGGCGGGACCAAGGTCAACGGCAACCTGACCCTGGGCGAGAACATCGCCGACCTGGGCGGCCTGGCGACGGCCTACGACGCCATGAAGGCCGCGACCCAGGGCACGCCGGATCCGATGACCGACGGCCTGAGCCGCGACCAGCGCTTCTTCCTCAACTGGGCCACGGTGTGGCGCCGCAACTTCACCCCGGAAGAACTGGCCAAGCGCCTCCAGACCGATTCGCATGCGCCCGCGAACTTCCGTGCCATCGGCGCACCGTCCAACCTCCCGGCGTTCGCAGCCGCGTTCGAGTGCAAGCCCGGACAGCCCATGGTGCGCGACGGCGACATCCAGGTCGTCATCTGGTAACCGCCTGGGCAGCCGTCCGCTCCCTGCCCGTTGGCACTGGCGCGTAACGGACAAGCAAATCCAGCAGGAACACAACGCCCCGCCCGGGGCGTTGTCGTTTTTGCAGCCCCATGCGCGGAGATTGGACCGCCGCCGATGGCAACGGCTGGCGAGGGCCCAACGCCGAGCGCGGCCCCCGGATGCCCTCACTGGAAAGCCCGCCGGGTCGAACTGCTTCCATGGCTGCCCGCGTCGGCAGGGCGCGTGGCGGGCACCGTGGCCCGCGAACGGGTCCGCTTTCCCAATCGGCCAAGCTCGCCCACGACCTCAGCGCAGATGGCGATACGCACACCTGGGACCTGTTACCGCGTTTGGGCAACCGGTCCTTGCCTTGAACGTTTATTTTCTGTTAATAAGCTGAACCGGTCAGCCGGACCAATCCGTCTGGCGGCGTCACCAGGATGGCCATCCCCTTTCCCACAGAGCGAGAGTCGAAATGAGCAACGGCGGCGCGAACCGGGGTACGTTCCAGAAGAGCTCCTTGTCCTCCTGCATCCGGCTGGCGATCGCCGCCGCCGCACTGGCCGCCACGAGCGCTGCCGGCGCACAGGAAACGGAAACCGAATCACAGGCCCAGGCCGCGGCCGTGGAGGCCAGCGGCGCGGAGACCACCACGCTGGAAACGGTCTCGGTGCTCGGGACGCGAAGCAAGCCGCGTACCGAAGCGAACTCCGCCGTCCCGATCGACATCCTGGGCGGCGAGGAATTCCACAACCAGCCGTCCGTCGACGTGCTCGACAAGCTCCGCGTGCTGGTGCCCTCCTTCAACGTCAGCACCATCCCCATCGACGACGCCGCGACCCTGGTGCGCCCGGCCAACCTCCGTGGCCTGCCCCCGGACAACACCCTGGTGCTGGTCAACGGCAAGCGCCGCCATCGCGCGGCGGTCATCACTTTCCTGGGCCACGGCCTCTCCGATGGTGCGCAAGGCCCGGACATTTCGGTGTTCCCCTCCCTGGCGCTGGAACAGGTCGAGGTCCTGCGAGACGGTGCGGCCGCCCAGTACGGCTCCGATGCCATCGCCGGCGTGATCAATTTCAGCCTCAAGGAACTCGACCACGGCGGAACGGTCGAGGCTTTCGCGGGCGAGCACTACGAAGGCGACGGGTTCACCCAGCAGTACAGCGCGCAACTCGGCCTGCCGCTGAGTGCAAATGGCTTCGCAACCTTCACCGCCGAATGGCGGAAGGCCGACCCGACCTCGCGTAGCGTGCAACGCGACGATGCCGCCGCGGTTGCGGCGGCGGGTTACCCGGGCGTCGCCAATCCGGCGCAGATCTGGGGCTCCCCCGAGGTCAACGACGACTTCAAGTTCGTCGCCAACCTCGGAATCGCCGGCGAACACGTCGAGACCTACCTGTTCGGCAACTACGCCAAGCGCGACGTGACCGGCGGCTTCTACTACCGCAACCCGACCACGCGCGGCGGCGTGTACTCGAACGACGGGGGTGCCACCCTGCTGGTCGGCTCGCTCAGTGGCGCGGCCTGTCCCAGGATCGCACTGCGCGGCGCCAATGGCAGCCTGTTGCCCTATGCCGGCGTCGGTGCCGCGGTCGCTGCCCTGCCCGCGCACTGCTTCACCTTCCTGTCGCAGCTGCCGGGCGGCTTCACGCCGCAATTCGGTGGCGAAATGGAGGACGCCGCGTTCACGGCCGGGGTGAAGGGCGTCTGGGGGGACGGCTGGTACTGGGACCTGAGCGGCTCCTACGGCCGCAACGACATCGACTTCTACATGCTCAACACGGTCAACAGTTCGATGGGACCCAACCAGCCCCCGGGGGCACGCTTCTCGCCCGGCGGCAACGTGCAGACCGAGACCAATTTCAACTTCGACCTGAGCCGTGACTTCGAGACCGGTTTCACGCATGGCCCCTTGACGCTGGCCACGGGCGCGGAGTGGCGCGAGGAGGAGTTCGAGATCAAGTCCGGCGACCCCGCCTCGACCGCCATCGGTCCGCTGACCCAGCAGGGCTTCAGCATCGGCTCGAACGGTTTCCCGGGCTTCAATCCGAGCACGGCTGGCAAGTTCAGCCGCGACAACTGGGCGATCTACGCCGACGCCGAGGCCCGCTTCACCGAGCGGCTGCTGTTGGCGGGAGCGGTCCGCTACGAAGACTTCAGCGACTTCGGCAGCACCACCAACTGGAAGTTCACCGGTCGCTACGACTTCACCGACACCTTCGCCCTCCGCGGGGCGGTCAGTACCGGCTTCCGTGCCCCCACACCCGGCCAGGCCAACGTCAGCCAGGTCACGACCGCGTTCATCGACGGCGAGCTGCGCGACACCGCCACCCTCCCGCCTGCCCTGCTCGAGGGCCTGTTCCCGGGCGCCGAGCCCCTGCAACCGGAGGAATCCAGGAACGCTTCCCTGGGCCTGGTCTGGAACAGCGGCGCATGGCTGGTCACCGCCGACTGGTACTCCATCCAGGTGGACGACCGGATCGCCCGGAGCACCGATTTCGACGTGACCCAGGCCCAGCGCAACGAGCTCGCCGCGCGTGGCCGCCCGGACCTGGCATCGCTGAGCCGGGTCGGCTTCTTCGTCAACGACTTCGACACCACCACCACCGGACTGGACCTGGTGGCCAGCTTCGAGAGCGACCACTTCGGCGGCGACACCACGTACTCGCTGGCCGCCAACTGGAACCGGACGGAAGTCGACGACTTCACCCCCGGCATCATCTCGGAGGCCCGGATCAAGAAGCTGGAGGAATCGCTGCCGCGCACGAAGGGCTACTTCAGCGTCAACCACCGCCGCGACGTGTTCCATGCCAACGTCCGCGTGAACTACTACGGGTCGTTCTACGAGGACCACCTGGACAGCGACGCGGTGTCGATCGCAGACGGCGGTCTTCCGATCAACGGCGACAGCGCGATCACCGTGGATGCCGAGATCGGCTGGAAGTTCCCGTCGGGACTGTACGTGAACGTGGGTGCGCAGAACCTGTTCGACGAAGTGCCCGACGACAATCCATGGGCCGGGATCGCCGGTGCCCAGTACCCCGTGCACGCGCCCTACGGGTTCAATGGCGGGTTCTACTACGCGCGGGTCGGGTTCACGTTCTGAAGCGCGCGCGGAACCGCGCCACAGCTAACCCGAGGCGGTTGGTTCCATTGCAAGTACGCGACGCCCCGAAAGGGGCGTCGTCGTTCGTGCCTCCGGTTCGCGAACGCACCGCCTACCTTGGTCGCCTGCACGCCGGTCTCGCTGGCTGGGTCGAGGCCAAGCATGATCGCGGCATTCATGGAGCCTCATGGCGACCTTGCTAGACTCGCCCGACCTCTCGCACGGACCCCGCGATGCCGAACGTGAAACCGCTCACCCTCGCCCTTGCCACCAGCCTCGCCATCGGCCTGGTTGTCCCCGACGCCGACGCGCAGCGCAAGAAGGCCGCGGAGTCCAAGGCACCGGCCGCGCCAACGCAGTGCAGCGACTTTTATGCCTTCGCGAACCAGGAATGGCTGCAGTCCAATGCCCCCGACCCCGCCACGGGCCGGCGTTCCGCGCTTGGCGAGTTGCAGGCACGCGCGCGATCTCAGCAGCGCGAATTGCTGGACGCGATGATGCGGGCGCCGCAGAGCAACATCCAGACGCTGCTGGGCGACTTCTGGGCCAGTGGACTGGACGAGGCCGCCGTGGAGCGGGACGGCGCCAACCCCATCGCCCCGTTGCTGGATCGCATCAACGGCATCCGCCGCAGCAAGGAGGTGCCCGCGGCCATCGCCGCTCTGCACCAGGTCGGGATCCCGGTGGCCTTCGGATTCAATGCCGACGTCGACCTCAGCGACCTCGAAGGCCATATCGGCTACTTCAGCCAGGGCGGCATGGGCCTGCCGGACCCGGCGTACTACACCCGCACGGATGCCGATACCGTCGCCCTGCGAACCCGCTACACCGAGTACGTGCAGCAGATCCTGACCCTGACCGGGACGCCGCAGGACAAGCTTGCCGCCGAAGCGCAGCAGGTCATCGACCTGGAGACGAGGATCGCGCAGGAATCGCGCCCGATCTCCGCGTTGCGCGACCCGCTGCAGAACTATGCCCTGGTGGCCACGGCCGACCTGGGCAAGACCTACCGGCACCTGCAACTCGCCGAGTTCCTCCAGGCACAAGGGGTCTCGCAACCGTCTGTGTCGATGGCGAACCCGCAGCTGTTCTCCCGTCTCGATGCCTTGGTCGATACGCTCAAGCCGGACCAATGGAAGACCTACTTGCGCTTCCACGTCGGCGACGCCATGGCGCCCTACCTGTCGAAGAGCTTCCGCGACGCCGAGTTCCAGTTCCGTGGCCGCGTGCTGCGCGGCGAGCAGTCGCAACCGGATCGCTCGACCCTGGTGCTGCACGCGATCAACCGCGCGGCGGGTCCGATGCTGGCCCGCGAGTACGTCGGCCGATACCTGCCTGCCTTGAACCGCGACCGCGCCGAGCGCATCGCCGGCGAGGTGCGGGATGCGCTCGTCCGGTCGCTGGACGCGAACACGTGGATGGGCGATGCCGCCAGGGCCGAGGCCAAGGCCAAGGTGGCGGCCTTGAAGATCGAGGTGGGCGCGCCGGTCCGCGACCTCGACTACACCGTCCAGCCGGTCGGTCGCGGCAGCTTCGGCGCCAACATGCTGATCGCGTCGACGTGGCACCACCGCGAGGAGATGCGCCGCATCGGCCGCGAGAACGCCAGCCTGCGCTGGGACGTACTGCCGCAGGAACCTGCCCTGGCCTACGACATCGCGCAGAACCGCCTGATCGTATCCGCCGCCGCGGTGCAACCCCCCCTGCTGGACATGACCCGTGACGCCGCCGCGCACTACGGCGCCTTCGGTGCGCTGGTCGGCCATGAACTCAGCCACGCCGTCGACATCAAGGGGCGCGTGGTCGATGCCTCGGGCAAGGTCCGGACCTGGTGGTCGCCGCAGGAGGACGCCGCTTGGCAGTCACGGGGCAACCAGCTGGCCGCGCAGTACAGCGGCTACGAGGTGCCCGGCGCGCCCGAACTGAAGGTCAACGGATTGCAGACACGTGAAGAGAACGCCGCCGACCTGGCGGGCGTCGAGCTTGCCTGGAAGGCACTCACCCATGGCAAGCCGGACCTGTCCGACGACGGCAGCAAGGCGTTCTTCGAGGCCTGGGCCGAGCTGTGGCGCGAGCAGCGCACCACCGAGGTCGCTACCCGGGACAACGCCGTCTCCGCGCACGCACCCGGCAAATGGCGGACCAATGGCGTGCTGGAGAACCTGCCGGCGTTCGGCGAGACCTACAAGTGCAAGAAGGTCAACGCCATGCAGAGGCCGGAAGGCGACCAGGTGGCCATCTGGCGCTGATCGCGTCAGCCTCAAGGGACGATCCGGCGCTTTCCCGGCCGGATCGCGGTCCGTCGAATCAGAAATGCCGGCCGGGCGGCGGCCTCTTCCTGCCGAAGGGCGGTTGCCCGCGCCAGTAGCGAATCAGCAACCAGCCGAACAGCATGCCGCCCAGGTGGGCGAAATGCGCGATGCCGGCCGCCGTGCCCGTCACGCCGAGTAGCAGGCTGATGACGCCGAAGACGATCACCAGCGTCCGCGCCTTCATCGGGATCGGCGGAATCAGCAGCATCACCCGCTGGTTCGGGAACAGCATGCCGTAGGCCAACAGCAGGCCGAAAACGCCTCCGGACGCGCCAAGCGTGGGATACGCACCCCCACCCCCGGAGACGGACAAGGTCCCCACCACCAGCTGGACCAGCCCGGCGCCGAGCACGCAGGTGAGGAAGAACATCAGGAAGCGCCGGTCCCCCCAGGTGTATTCCAGCTGCGCGCCGAACATCACCAGCGCAAGCATGTTGAACAACAGGTGCGCCAGGCCGCCGTGCAGGAAGCCGTACGTCAGCAGCTGCCACGGCTGGAACGACCATGCGCCCCCCGCGAATGCCGCGGGCGTGCCCAGGTCCATCGGCCAGAGCATGAGCGGGTAGAACCTGTCGATGCCCAGCAGCGATTGCAGCAGGAACATGCCCACGTTCGCGATCAGCAGCGCCTTGGTGACGGGCGGCAGTTTGGCGAGCATGCGAACTCCTCGGAGGTGGGCGGCCATGATAGCGGCTGCGACGGCATGCGCCCGCCGCTAGCGCCGACCCGGCCCCCACAACTCCGCATCAAGGGCACCTCGCGGCCCCGCCACGCGCACGCGCCCGTTCCGGACCTCCACCCCCTCGGCCCGCAGCCGATCGACCTGCTCCTGCCACGACGGCGAGCCGGCCGGGAAGGCGATTCTTCCATCGCTGCGCAGCACGCGATGCCACGGCAATCGGGGGTCTTCGTTGCCCGCGAGCAGGCGCGCGACCAGCCGCGCGCGCCCCGGCAGCCCCGCCCGCCGCGCGACTTCGCCGTATCCCGCCACCTGGCCCGCGGGTATCGCGCGGACCGCGGCCAGGATCCGCCTGCAATTCGACTTCGGGTCCACTGCGTTAGCATAAGCGTTCCCCCGAAACCCTCGACCCATACGATGCAGAGCTTCGAGCAGGTCCGCGGCCACGTCGCCGGCGAATTCAAGGTCACGATGCAGGAGTCCTACGTGGTCTGCGTCGAGCTGTCGCTGGAGAACGGCCGCCGGCACCAATCGATCTTCCTGTCCGAGTTGCAGGACGACGACGGCCGGAACTACCTGCGCGCCAGCACCGTGGTGGCGCCCATCACCGGCATCGATGCACGCAAGGCATTGAGGTTCAACTGGGACAGCCGGGTGGGCTACCTGGCCATCCGCGACCTCGACGGCGTTCCCTACCTGCAGCTTTGCGAGAACCGCCCCTACGACGGCCTCACCCCTGCGGAACTGAGCCGGCTGGTGCTGGAGATCGGCGGCATGGGCGACCGCATGGAGCGGGCCCTTTCGGCCGACGGCGACCTGCTTTGACGCTGGGCAGCCGGCCCCGCGTGCTTCCCCATCCCGCGACTGGCCCACGGGGACAACGCGTGCGATGGCAGATCAGGCCCAGCCGACCGATTCGAGCAGCCTGAACAACAAGTAGGCGATCCCGCCCGACATCGGGATGGTCAGGATCCAGGCCCAGATCATCCTCTCCACCACCGTCCACTTCACGGCGTTGAAGCGCTTGGCCGTGCCGACGCCCAGGATGGCGGCGGAGATGTTGTGCGTCGTCGAAACGGGAATGCCCAGCGACGAGGCGGCCATGATGACGGAGGCGGCACTGGTCTCGGCCGCGAAGCCGTGGATCGGGTGCAGCTTCACCAGCTTGTGGCCCAGCGTCTTGATGATGCGCCAACCGCCCGCCGCCGTGCCGGCCGCCATGACGATGGCGCAGGTGATCTTGATCCAGGTGTCGATCTCGCCCTCGGCCAGCGCCGCCTCGGAGGGATGCAGGAACTCCAGCCACCCCGGCAACGCATCCAGCGTGCCGGCCGCCTGGGCGCTGACCAGGGCCAGCGCGATGATGCCCATCGTCTTCTGCGCGTCGTTCAGGCCGTGCGCGAAACCCATTCCCGCGGCGCTGACGATCTGGAACTTGCCGAAGAACCCGTTGACCCACTTCGGCCTCGCGGCGCGCGCGAGGATGCCGCCACTGCGCACCATCATCGAGATCACGAAAAACAGCACGCCCATTACCAGGAAGCCCGCCATGAAGCCGAGCACCGGCGAACTCACCATCGGCACCACCACCTTCCACAGCACGCCGGCGCTGCGGTAGATCGGCTCCTTGGGCTCGGACCAGATCACCACGCCGAAATCGTTGGAGGCCGCGGCCAGCGCCGCGCCCAGGAGCCCCCCGATCAGGGCGTGCGAGGAGGAGGACGGCAGCCCCACCCGCCACGTGATCAGGTTCCAGACGATGCCGCCCAGCAGGGCGCACATGATCAGCTGGGAACCGACGTCGACCACGCCGGCATCGATCAGGCCGGAGGCGATGGTCTTGGCGACCGCGGTGCCGGCCAACGCGCCGATCAGGTTCATCACGGCCGCCAGGCTCACCGCCTGGAACGGGGACAGCACCTTGGTCGCGACCACCGTGGCGATGGAATTGGCGGTGTCGTGGAAGCCGTTGATGTACTCGAAGACGAGTGCCACCAGCACGACCATCAGGACCAGGGTCAACATCAGCTGTTCTTGAGCACGATTTCGTAGGCCACCACGCCGGCGCCACGGCAGCGGTCAATGGCTTTCTCTAGGATCTCGAAGAATTCCTTGAGCAGGAACATCTGCAGGGGTTCCAGTTCCCCCGAATAGATGTCCCGGTACAGCTCGAGCATCAGGCGGTCCGCTTCGGTCTCGAGCGAGCGCAGTTCGTCGCTCAGGGCCTTCATCGCCCCCAGGTCCATCTTCGGGAGCTGCCGGACCATCTTGACCACCACCGCGGCGGCCTGCTCGAGCATCGCCGCGCGCGGGGCGAAGTCGATGTGCTCCAGGTGCCTCGTCGCAAGCGCGTAGCGGTCGGCGAACTTCTCGATCTGCTTGGGGATCTTGTACAGGGCCGACCCGAGCGCCTCGATGTCCTCGCGCTCGATCGGGGTGATGAAGCTGTCCACCAGCGCCTGGCTGATCTTCTCGGAAGCCTCGCGTTCCCGCTGGCGCGCCAACTTGAAGGCGTCGAGGGCCGGCTGGCGGTCGCTTTCCTTGAGCATGGCATGCAGCGCCGCGGCACTGTCGTGGGCAGCCACGGCTGCTTCCTCGAGCAACGAGTAGAACAGCTTGCCCTGGCCGAAGATGGTTTGCAGGGAGAACATGCGCATGGCCTCTGGCTTGGGGAAGCGCATCCCCGCTCCGGGCATGCCACGCGGATTATGACCCGATGTAGAGCGGGAGGTGTACCCGGCCGGCCCGGCGCAGCACGTAATACCTGCACGCGTGCCTGCTATTATCGGGTCCGCGCCACCGGCGCCCCCGCGCACCCGCGCCCAGACCCCCACCATGGACGACGACCCCAGACCGCCGCCCCCGCGTCGCGCACCAGCCACCGGCCCAGCGAGCAGACCCGCCATCCACGCCGTAAAGGAGTCCCGCGAATGCTGGAACTCCTGATCGTCCTGTGCCTGATCGCGCTCAACGGCTTCTTCGCCCTGTCGGAGATGGCACTGGTCACCTCGCGCAAGACGCGGTTGAGGCAGATGGCCAACGACCCGGTGAAGCCAAGCGCCGGCGCCCGCAAGGCCCTGGCCCTGGCCGAGCATCCCGACAACCTGCTGTCGACCGTCCAGGTCGGCATCACCCTGATCGGGGTGCTGGCGGGCGTGCTCGGTGGCGAGGCGATCGGGTTGCTGATCGCGGCCTGGCTCGAGGGCCTGCTTCCCGCGTCCTCAGTGGCCCAGGCGTACGCCGAATACGCGCGTCCCGTCGGCATCGGCACGGCGGTCGGCCTGATCACCGCCGGCACCGTGATCTTCGGCGAACTCATCCCCAAGCGCCTGGCGTTGACCAACGCCGAGGGCATCGCAAGCGTGGTCGCGCTGCCGCTGCAGGCGCTGGCCACCGCGGCCAAGCCGGTGGTCTTCTCCCTGGGCGCGATCAACCGCGCCGTCCTGCGCTTGCTTGGCATCCGCGACGATGCCCGCAATGCGATCACCGAGGAGGAGATCCGGCTGCTGGTGAGCGAAGGCCACGAGCAGGGCCTGATCGACGACGACGAACGCAAGATGATGCACCGGGTCCTGCGCCTGGGCGACCGCAGCACCGAAAGCCTGATGACCCCGCGCACGCGCATCGCCTGGCTGGATGCCGCCGAGGGTTTCGAGGAGAACCTCGCCACGATGCGTGCCACCCCGTTCTCGCGCTATCCCGTCTACCGCGACAGCGATGCCGAGGTGATGGGGGTGCTCGAGATCAAGTCGCTGATCGACCGGCTCGACGAAAGGGAGTTCGACCTGTTCCGCCACCTGCGCGAGCCGTTGTTCGTGTCGGAATCCACCCCGGCGCTCAAGTTGCTGGAGATCCTGCGCGAGGAGCAGCAGTCGCTTGCGCTGGTGGTCGACGAATACGGCGACATCACCGGCATGGTCACCATCAACGACGTGATGGAGGCGGTGATCGGCCGCACGTCCAGCGGGGACGGCGCCGACGCGACCCCGCTGGTGGTCATGCGGGACGACGGGTCGCTGCTGGTCGACGGCAGCCTGACCACCGAATCATTGCGCGAACTGCTCGGCGGCGGCGCCTTGCCGGACGAGGACGAACACGAGTACCACACCGCCGCGGGCATGACGATCGTCCACTTCGGGCGCATCCCGCACGCGGGTGAGCATTTCGAATGGAGCGGATGGAGGATCGAGGTCGTCGACCTGGACGGCCCACGGGTCGACAAGCTGCTGCTGAAGCGACTCGACGATGGCGGGCAGCGCAATGGCTCCTGAGAAGGGCGAGGACGCCGCAAGCCCACACCGCGGCAAGCGGAATCGTCGGCACCGGGCGGGCACGCGTGCCCTGCTTGCGGCGCTGGCCGTGGGGCCGCCCGACGAGACGCTGTCGCTACGCGAAATCCTGGATGGGCTGGGACGCAGCCTGTTCGGGATGCTGCTGTTCATCGCGATCCTGCCCGCCTTCCTCCCGGTACCCGGGGTCGCCGGCGGCCTGAGCGGACCGCTGGTGATGCTCGTGGGCGTCCAACTGCTGGCGGGGATGCGCCGGCCCTGGCTGCCGACCTTCATCTCGCGACACGGACCCACCCGTGCCACCGTCGCCCGCTTCGAGCACCGCATCGGGCCCTGGCTCCGCCGGCTCGAGCGGCTGGTGCAGCCGCGGCTGACCGTCCTGCTCGACCACCGCGTCGCAACCATGTTCACCGGGTTGCTGCTGGTCCTGCTGGGGCTGCTGTTGATGCTGCCGATCCCGTTCACGAACTACCTGTTCGGCATCCTGCTGATGCTGTATGCCATGGCCTTGCTGGAGCGAGACGGCATGCTGATGCTCATCGCCTGGGCCACCGGCATCGTCGCCATCGTCACCTTCGGGATCGTCGGCGGCACCCTGGCGAACGCGGCGACGCAGTGGCTCGATGGCATGATCTGAACCTAATCCGGTGAGGATCGGCGGCCTCTCCTCCCGGCCAGGCATGCGACTTGCGTGGCGGCAGGAACAGGGACCCGCATGACCCCTTCACTGCAATACGAAAAACCGCCGGCATGCCGGCGGTTTCCATTTCATTCTTGTGCAGACTGTTCTGACTGCGGCGCAAGGTATGGCCTGCCCGCCCTCTAGGTCAGCAAGCCCTCGATGTCCTGCGCCGTGACCGGGTGGCTCAACCAATAGCCTTGGGCGAGGTCGCAGCCGCGCTCGCGAAGGATGTCGAACTGCCCCTCCTTCTCGACCCCCTCTGCGATCACCGTGATCCCCAGCGAATGCGCCATCGCGATGATGGCGGTCGTCAGCGCCAGGTCATCCGGGTCGCGCAGGACATCGGCGATGAAGCTCCGGTCGATCTTGACGCCGTCCACGGGCACCCGGCGGAGGTGGCTCAGGCCCGAGAAGCCGGTACCGAAGTCGTCGAGCCAGACCTTGACCCCGGCGTTGCGCAGGCGCGAGAGCAATGCACTGGCGCGCAATTCGTCGCCGATCACCGCTGTTTCCGTCAGCTCGATGTGCAGGCACTCCGGCGCCAGGTCGACGTCTTCCAGCTGGCGTTCCACCTGCTCGGCCAGGTCCCCGCCGCGCAGTTGCCGCGGCGATACGTTGACCGATACGAACATGCCCGCGGCGGCCGGGAAATCCCGCTGCCACTTGCGCAGGTCCTCGCAGGCCGCTCGCAGGACCTGCGGGCCGATGGTTTCGATCAGCCCGCTCTGCTCTGCCACGTCGATGAACACAGAAGGCGCAACGGCACCCTGCTCCGGGTGCTGCCACCGCAGCAGCGCCTCGACGCCCATCAGCGCGCTGTCGGCCATGCGGTAGATCGGCTGGTAGGCCAGGCTGAGTTCACCGCGCTCCCACGCGCCGCGGAGGTCCTGCTCCATGCGGACGCGCCGCTCCACGGCCTGGTCCATCGCCCGGCTATAGAACCGGTAGCAGTTCTTGCCGGCGACCTTGGCCTGGTACATGGCGATGTCGCCGTTCTTGATCAGCATGGCGGCGCTGGCCGCGTCCTCCGGGAACAGGGTGATGCCGATCGAGGTTCCCAGGAACACCGGCCGCTCCTGGACCATCAACGGGCTGTGCAATTCGCTGACCAGGGCTTCGGCCAGCCGGCTCGCCAAGTCGCGCACTTCCCCCTCCCGCCCCGCCTGGCTCTGGATCAGGACCACGAACTCATCGCCGCCGAAGCGGGCCATCACGGCATCCTTGCCACCCAGTCGTTGCACCGCATCGCTGATGCGATGCGAGAAGTTCACGAGGACCTCGTCACCCACGTCGTGGCCAAGCGTGTCGTTGATGCGCTTGAAGTCGTCGATGTCGGCGAACAGCAGCGCAAGCTGGTGACCCGCGCCCCCCAGGTGCATCAGCCGCTGGTCGAGGATCTCCCGGAAAGCCAGGCGGTTGGACAATCCCGTGAGCGGATCCGTGTAGGCCATCCGGCGCATGTCGCGATCCTGGCGCTCGATGCTCTGGCCCATCCTCCCGAATGCACGCACCAGGTCGCCGACCTCGTCCCCGCGCCGGGTTTCCGGCAGTGCGGTGGTGTAGTTGCCGGTTTCGATTTCCCGCGCCGCTTCGGCGAGCTGGCGGATCGGCCTGACCAGGGTTCGCTGCACCAGCAGGCCCACTCCCACGCCGAGCACCACGAGCAGCGCCATGGCCGCCGCGATCCAGCTGGTATGGCGGCGGCCGATCTCCTCGAGTCGCCCGGACATGCCGGCCATCGCCTGCGCCTCGTCGGCGGCGATGGTGGACAACGAATATCCGATGCGCACCCCGCCCAGGCGCTGGTCGCCGATGCGGATGGGCGTGGACACATCGAGGACACGGTCGGTGGACTGGACGTGGGTCCGTCGCGCCGTCACCACCTCGTATGCCAGCGGATCCTGCATGGCCTGCCCGTAGGTGGCGATGTCGCCCGAACCGTCGTGGATCACGTTCCCGCGAACGTCGTAGACGGTGACGTAGCTGACGTCCGGCTGCCGCAGCACGCCGCGGACAACGACGCCGATCGCGTCGAGGTCGAAGTAGTACAAGGGATTGACCAGCGAATCGGCGACCTGCAACGCGGCCGCCTGGCCGCGCGTCCGCAGGCGATCGGACACCAGGCCATGCATCGAATCCCTGCTGAGCCCGATCACTTCCCGCTGCATCACCGCCTGCCGCTGGAGGAGCACCACCACGACGCACAGGATCACGCCCAGGGCGACCATCACGCCGATGATGAACCTGGCATGCAGGCCGAAGCGGAGATTCATTCGATTTCCGATCCCACGCGCTTCACGCCGGCGCGAACGAGTGCCAGGCTGCGCTCGTCTTCCTCCTTGAGCGGCAGGAACCGCGTCGTCTTGAAGAACCGGAGCATGGCTTCGCTCGCATCCGGATCATCAGCGGCGGCGATGAGCACCTCGCGCAGCCTCGCCTTGATCGCGGGCGCCAGGTCGCCCCGCACCATTTCCAGCGCGCGCGGGTACTCCGGCGTCTCATGGAAGACCATCATGTCCCGCCGGTAAAGGTCGGGCACGCGTTGCGGGCTGCGCCAGTCCAGGTTGCTCATGGCACCGGCGTCGACCAGGCGCTTGTGGACCCAGGTCGAAATGTTCAGTTCTGAACGCGCGAACAGGTAGCCGACCGAGTCCGCCACCGGCCGGTCCCGCGGCGAGAGCAGGATCTCCATGGGCAGACCACGTTCGATCAGCGTCAGCGCCGGCATGTAGTAGGCACTGGTCGAGTTGGGGTTCTGGAACGCGACGCTGCGTCCCTTGAGGTCCTCGAGCGAGGCAATCCCGCTGTCGGTGCGTGCGAAGAACACCGTGCGGTATCGGCTGACGCCGCTGCGCTCGGTCACCAGCAGGGGCTCCGCGCCCGCGCCCATCTGCAGCTGCATCCCGCTGGCGGCGGTCTCGGTGACCCAGTCCACCCGCCCGCGGCGCAGGTAGCTGTCCATCTGCTTGCGGTCGCGAGCCATCAGGATGCGCCCCTCGCGGATGCCGACGTCGGCCATCCTGGGGACGACGTAATCGAGCAACGGCTTGAGCTGCCGGTAATGGGCATTGGGGTCGTCGCTGATGCGCCCGAGGACCAGGACGTGGTCCTCCTCGCTGCCATGCGCCACTGGCAGGACCGCGGCGGCGACCAGCATCGCCAGCAGCACGGCGCGCAGGCGGGCGGATGATGCGATCAAGGAGTTCCCTGCAAGACGGATTGCAGCCGGGAGACTAGCGGAATTCATGGCGCGAATCACCTGCCGTCATCCAGATTCGGGCTTTTGTGACGCGAGCCGGGCCATCCGCTGGGCATCCGCCAGCACGCCGCGCAACAGGCGCACCTCGCGGGCATCCAGGCCGCTGCGCATGAAGATGCGACGCAGCTTGCGCATGGCCGAATCCGGCGCGCGCCCCTTGTGGAAGTCGATGGCCTCGAGGGTCTCTGCCAGCTGGGAAAAGAAGCCTTCCAGCTGTGCATGGCTTGCCTGCGTCTCCCGGTGCGCATGGGCGACCGGCGCTGGCGCCTCGGAAAGCAGCGCCAACCGCACTTCGTAACAGAGCACCTGCACCGCCGCGGCGAGGTTGAGCGAGCTGTAGGCAGGGTTCGCCTGGATGTGGACGGCCGCATGGCAGAGCTGGAGCTCCTCGTTGTCCAACCCGGTGCGCTCACGGCCGAAGACCAGCGCCACCTGCTCCGTCGCCGCGGCCGCCTTCAGGCGGAGGGCTGCCTCCCGGGGCGCCAGTTCCTCGAGTGCGATGCGCCGGCTCCGTGCGGTGCAGCCAAGCACCAGGCGGCAATCGCCGATGGCCTCGGCGAGCGTGTCGCAGCGATCCGCCCCCGCAACCACGTCGTCGGCCCCGGCCGCCATCGCCTGTGCATCGGCATGCGGGAAGCGTTCCGGGGCGACCAGCACCAGTCTTCCCAGCCCCATGGTCTTCATGGCCCGGGCGGCGGCACCGATGTTGCCTGGATGCTGGGTACCGACCAGCACGATCCGGATCCGGCCGGCGATGGCATCTGAGTCGTTGTCCATGGTGCCGATGGTAAACTGCGCCGCGGCCACCGAGCCGCAACGCTCTTTACCCCTGCCGTCCCCCACCTGCGCCCGGAGCCTGCCCGCGATGCAAAAACCTGCCGTCAACATCATGGTCAAGGCGGCCCGCGCCGGCGGCAACATCCTGCTGCGGCACATGCACCGGCTCGATGCGCTCAACGTCGTGGAGAAGGACCGGCTGGACTACGCCAGCGAAGTCGATGGCCTGGCCGAAGAGGCGATCGTCAAGGAACTCAGGCGCGCCAATCCGGAGTACGCCATCCTCGGCGAGGAAGGCGGCGCCCAGAAGAGCCCGCGCGGGCCGAGCCGGTACACCTGGGTCATCGACCCGCTGGACGGCACCAGCAACTACCTGAGGGGCTTTCCGCACTGGTGCGTTTCGATCGCGCTGTGCGAGGGGGCCGAACCGATCCACGCCGTTGTCTTCGACCCGCTGCGCAACGAGCTGTTCACCGCCAGCCGCGGCAGCGGCGCGGTGCTCAACGAGCATCGCATCCGGGTATCGGAGCGCCGCGAACTGGGCGGCGCGCTCGTCTCCACCGGGTTCGCGCCCCGCGAACGCGAGCGCACCGGGGCGCAGCTCGACTGCTTGCGAGAGCTCATGCTCGAGGCCGAGGATGTCCGGCGCGCGGGGTCGGCCGCGCTGGACCTCGCCTACGTCGCCGCTGGGCGCACCGATGCCTACTTCGAGGCCGGCGTGCGCGCATGGGACATCGCCGCGGGCGTGCTGCTGGTGCGCGAGGCCGGCGGCAGGGTCGCGGATTTCCGCGGCGCGGCCCCCGGGCCGATGCACATCGACACCGGCAGCCGCCAGCTCGTGGCCGGCAACGTCCGCATCGTCGATCCGCTGCTGAAGAAGATCTCGTCTTCCGGGTACGCGAAGGCGTTCGCCTGACAGCGCCCCGTCGCCCTTCCCGCTAAGAAAAAGCCGCGCATTGCGCGGCTTTTTCCGTAGTGGCACCCCGGCGGATCAGGGCCGGCGGGCCAGGGCCGCCTCGTCGCGCGCCTTGGGCATCAGGTCCTGCTTGCTCACCTTCAGGAAACCCACAGTGAGCAGGGGGCAGGCGATGAAGATCGACGAGAGGGTGCCGGCGACCACGCCGATCATCTGCGCCTCGGCCATGCCCCTGAGGGAACCGCCCCCGTACAGGTACAGCGCCAGCAGCGCGAGGAAGGTCACCACCGACGTGATGATGGTGCGCGACAAGGTCTGGTTGATCGAAGCATTGAGCACCGTGATCGGGTCGGCGCGCATGCCGCGGAAATTCTCGCGCACGCGGTCGAAGACCACGATCGTGTCGTTGATCGAGAAGCCCATGACCGCGAGCATGCCGGCGAGCACGGTCAGGTCGAACTCCCGCTGCGAGATCGCGAACCAGCCCGCCACGACCAGCACGTCGAACAGGGAGGTGGTCACGATGGCGGAAACGGCGAACTTCCACTCGAACCGGAACGAGATGTAGATGAGGATCCCGATGACGACGAACAGGATCGCGTAGACGGCATTCGTCGCCAGCTCCTTGCCGACCTGCGCGCTGACGAACTCCCGGCCCTGGATCACCGCGGCATTGTCGGACGTCGAGGCGGCAGCACGGACCTGTTCGGCCACGCGCGCGATCACCTCGTTGCCCGTGCCCTCCTGGTCCGGACGCAGTCGCACCAGGATGTCGCTGCCGCTGCCAAACGTCTGCACCTGCGCGCCTTGCAGGCCGGCGCCGTCGAGGCGCTTGCGGATGCCGTCGACGTCGGCGGGCCGCTCAAAACGGAGTTCGACCACGGTGCCGCCGGTGAAGTCGATCGCGTAGTTGAACCCCTTGGTGGCCAGGGCCCCGATGGAGAGGGCCGCCAGGATGACTGCCAGCGTCAGGGTCACCCAGCGCGCGGCCATGAAGTTGATCCGGCTGTTGCTGGGGATCAGGGTGAGCGGAAAGATACTCATGCTGGCAGGCTCGTCGTGACGGGTCGGAGGATGGAGCATTGCGGCGATGCAGCCCTGGCGGCGCATGCCGGGACGGCGCGATAGGCAGCCATCAGATCGCCAGGGTCTTGAGCTTGCGACGGCCGCCGTAGACCAGCGTGGCGAGCGCGCGCGATACCGTGAGCGCACTGAACATCGAGGTCAGGATGCCGATGATCAGCGTGATGGCGAAGCCCTTGAGCGGGCCGGTGCCGAACGCGAACAGCGACACGCCCGCCAGCAAGGTGGTCAGGTTGGCGTCGAAGATCGTGCTGAACGCCTTCTCGTAACCGGCCACGATCGCGGCCCGGGGCGGGATCCCGGCGCGGAGTTCCTCGCGTATTCGCTCGTTGATCAGCACGTTGGCGTCCACGGACATGCCGACCGTCAGCACCAGGCCGGCGAAGCCCGGCAGCGACATGGTCGCCCCGAACAGGGACATCACGGCCACCACCATCAGCAGGTTCACCAGCAGCGCGATGCAGGTGATCACGCCGAACATACGGTAGTAGAGCAGGAAGAAAACCAGGGCGAACACGAACGACATGCCCACCGCCTGGACGCCGCGCTGCACGTTCTCGGCACCCAGGCTGGGTCCCACGATGCGCTCGCGGATGAAATCCATCGGTGCCGCCAGCGAGCCCGACCTCAGCAGACGCGCCAGGCCATCGGCTTCCTGCTTCTCCAGGCCGGTGGTCTGGAACTGCTTGCCGAAGACGCCATTGATGTTGGCGACCGAGATCACCTCCTCGCTGACGCGGAAGCTGCGCACTTCCTCGCCATCGACGGTGCTCACCTGCGGCACGCGCTCGATGTAGACCACCGCCATCGGCTTGCCGACGCTGACGCTGGTGAAGTCGAACATCCGCTTGCCGCCGGCGTTGTTGAGGGTGACGCTCACGGCCGGCTGTCCGTTCTCGTCGTAGGTCGACTGCGCGGCCACCATTTGCTCGCCGGACGCAATCACGCGCTTGCTCAGCAGCACCGGCACCGGATTGCCGTCGATCCCCATCTCGCGGCGGTAGTACACCCGGGCGTCGGGCGGCACGCTGCCGCTGGAGACGGCCGCGTACGGATCGCCGTCGATGACGGCGCGGTATTCGAGGGTCGCGGTGGCGCCGATCATGCGCTTGGCCTCCGCGGTGTCCTGAACGCCGGGAAGCTGCACGATCACGCGATCGCTGCCCTGGCGCGCGATCACCGGCTCGGCCACGCCGATCTCGTCGATGCGGTTGCGCAGCGTGGTGATGTTCTGCTCGATGGCGTCGGCGGAGATCTGGCTCAGCTCCGCCTCCGGGAGCCGGACAGTGATCCGGTTGCCGACCGCCTCGCGCAGCAACGTTGGCTGGGCCGTGGACAGCAGGGACATGGCCCGGTCGGCATCGGCGCCATTGACCAGGGTTGCCACCATGCTGCCGTCGGCGTGTCGCTCCACGGACTCGTAGCGCACGCGGTTGTCGCGCAGGGTCGAACGGATCTCGTCGGCGTAGGCATCCAGGCGCTTGTCCAGCGCGGCCTTCTGGTCGATCTGCAACTCGAAGTGCACGCCGCCCTGCAGGTCCAGGCCAAGCAGCATCGGGCTGGCACCCATGCCCGACAACCAGTCAGGGACGGTCGAGGCGAGGTTGAGGGCGATGATGTAGTCCTCGCCCAGGACCGGACGCAACGCATCGGCGGCGCGCGTCTGCGAACCGAGGTCGGGCAGGCGGACCAGCATGTTGCCGTCGTCCACCGCCACCGACTTCACGGCGACACCCTCGGCCTTCAGCGTCGATTCGATCCGCTGGCGCAAGGCATCGTCCAGCGTGGCGCCGCGATTGGCGGTGATCTGCACCGACGGATCCTGCGGGTAGATGTTGGGCATCGCATACAGCGCGCTCAGCAACACCACGAACACGATCAGGACGTACTTCCAGCGGGGAAATTCGAGCATGCAGCGTTTATTCCTGCAATTCGGTTGAGTGGCCGGGGCGGATGGCGCCACCCGTCGCTTCCCGTTGATCCGCGACGGATGCGGCGGGGGGAGGAACGTGGAGGTGCGTCGCCGGCTCGTCCTTCGTCAGGCGGGTCGCGCGACGCCGGGCGTCACGCGGATTTCAGCGTTCCCTTCGGCAGGACGTTGCCCACCGCCCCTTTCTGGACCCGGACCTCGACGCCGCTGGAGATCTCGACGTTGATGAAGCTGTCGCCGATCGCGCGCACGGTGCCGGCGATGCCGCCGTTGGTGATGACCTCGTCGCCGACCGAAAGCGCCTCGATCATCGCCTTGTGTTCCTTGGCGCGCTTCATCTGCGGCCGGATCATCAGGAAATACATGATCAACAGCAGGATGACCGGGAATGCCAGGGTGGACATCAGGCTCGGGCCCTGCGGCGCGGCCTGGGCGTAGGCGGGGGCGATCAGCAGATCGAGGGGGTTGGGCAGGTTCATCGACAGGTCCATCGGCAAAATAGCGGGGAATTATGCCATGTAGACGGCGGTCGACGCTTTCAAGCTGCCAATCCGCCGCGGGGGGTCGCGGAGCGTGGCCCGGCGCCCGCCCTGGTCCCCACGGGTCGCGGCGATCAGCGGCCGGGTGGCCGATCCGTGGCGGAGCCGGCGGCCTTGGCGGCGTGGAAGGACTCCCGGAACGCGGCGAAGGTTCCCGCCGCGATCGCCTCGCGCATCCGCGCCATCAGCGCCTGGTAATGCCAGAGGTTGTGCAAGGTCCCCAGCATCGGCCCCAGCATCTCGTTGCAGCGGTCCAGGTGGCGCAGGTACGCCCGGCTGAAGCCGCCGGCACAGGCGGGGCACCCGCAGCCCTCCTCGATCGGACGCTCGTCGCGCTCGTACCGGGCATTACGGATCCGCACCACGCCGTCCCTGGTGAAGAAGTGGCCGTTGCGGGCGTTGCGGGTCGGCATCACGCAATCGAACATGTCGATGCCCCGGGCCACCGACTCGACGAGGTCCTCGGGCCGTCCGACCCCCATCAGGTAACGCGGCCGATCCCGTGGCAGCTGCGGGCAGGTGTGCTCAAGCATCGCGTTGCGCTCGGCTTCGGGCTCGCCGACGGCCAGGCCGCCGATCGCGTACCCGTCGAACCCGATCTGCAGCAGCCCGTGCGCCGATTCCGTCCGCAATCCCGGATGGACACCGCCCTGCACGATGCCGAACAGCGCCGCGTCATTGCCTTCGTGCGCGCGCCTGGAGCGCTCGGCCCAGCGCAGCGACAACTCCATCGACGCGCGCGCGACGTCCTCGGTTGCCGGATAGGGAGTGCACTCGTCGAAGATCATGACGATGTCCGCATCCAGCACCCGCTGGATGCGCATGCTCTCCTCCGGCCCCAGGAACACCGTGGAACCGTCGGTGGGGGCGGCGAACGTCACCCCCTGCTCGGTGATCTTGCGGCGGTGGGCGAGCGAAAAGACCTGGAACCCGCCCGAGTCGGTGAGGATCGGCCCGTCCCAGCGGGTGAAGCCATGCAGCCCGCCGTGCGCCTGGATCACGTCCAGCCCCGGCCGCAGGTAGAGGTGGAACGTATTGCCCAAGATGATCTCGGCACCCAGGTCGCGCACCTGGGCCGGCAGCACGCCCTTGACCGAACCGTAGGTCCCGACGGGCATGAACGCCGGCGTCTCCACCGTTCCACGCGGGAACGACATCCGCCCACGTCGCGCCGCGCCATCCGTGGCCAGCAGGTCGAAACGCATGCGGCTCACGGATCGACCCCCTGCCCCGGCGCGGCGTCGCGGGCCTCGTCGCCTCGCGCTGGCCAGAGCAGCATCGCGTCGCCGTACGAGAAGAACCGGTACCGCTCGCGGATCGCGTGTTCGTACGCGGAAAACACCCGGTCCTTGCCCGCGAAAGCAGACACCATCATCAGCAAGGTGCTCTCCGGGAGGTGGAAATTGGTCAGCAGGGCGTCCACCGAACGGATGCGGTACCCCGGGAAGATGAAGATGCTGGTGTCGCCGGCATAGGGCCGCAACCGGCCGTCGACCAGGGCGCTCTCCAGCGCCCGCACGACCGTGGTGCCCACGGCCACCACCCGGCCACCGGCGGCGCGGGCACGCTGGACCTGCTCCACCAGCTGCGCGCCGACGTTGAACCATTCGGCATGCATGCGGTGCTCGCGCACGTCCTCCACCCGCACCGGCTGGAACGTCCCGGCGCCGACGTGGAGGGTGACATGGCCGATCTGGACGCCGCGGTCGCGGAGCCGTTGCAGCAGGGCTTCGTCGAAGTGCAGGCCGGCGGTCGGGGCGGCGACCGCGCCGGACTGGCGCGCGAACACCGTCTGGTACCGCTCGGCATCGGCCGCATCGGGCGTGCGATGGATGTAGGGCGGCAACGGCAGGCGGCCGGCGTCCACCAGCCAGGACTCCAGCGCATCCGCGACATCGAAACGCAGGCGATGGAACCCGCCGTCCCGCGCCAGCACCTCGGCCTCGCCACCCACGTCCAGCACGATACGTCCGCCCGGTTTGGGAGATTTGCTGGCACCCAGCTGCACGCGCGCCTCGTTGCCCGGCAGCAGCCGCTCGATCAGGATCTCGACCCTCCCCCCGCTGTCGGCCTTGTGGCCGAACAGGCGCGCCGGGATCACGCGGGTGTCGTTGAACACCAGCAGGTCCCCCGGCTCGAGCAGGCCCGGCAGGTCGCGCACCTGGCGATCCTCCAGGGCGCCGCCGGCCGGCGGCACCACGAGCAGGCGGCTGGCCGAACGCTCCGGCAGGGGCTGCTGTGCGATCAGCTCCTGCGGAAGGTCGTAGTGGAAGTCCGATTTCTTCACGTCGCGGCGGAACGATGGGGGCCGACTAGTGTACGGACTGCCGGGTCCCGCTCAGCGCTCGAACTTGGTCGACAGGATCACCGAAGAGGTGGTGCGCTCCACGCCCTTGATCGCGCCGATCCGGTCGGTCAGCGTGTCCATCTCGCCCACCGTCGGCACGGCGGCGACCGCGACCAGGTCATGCGTGCCGCTGACCGAATGCAGGCTCCGCACCTCGGGCATCGCGCGCAGCGCCGCGACCACCGTGGGCGACTGCTTGGGCAGCACGGTGATCAGGATGTGCGCACGGATGCGTCCCAGCTCGTAGTCGTCGCCCATGCGGACGGTGTACCCCCCGATCACGCCGGCTCGCTCCAGGCGCTCGATGCGGCTCTGCACGGTGGTCCGCGACAACCCCAGCCGACGGGCGATTTCCGCCGTCGAGGCCCGTGCGTTCTCGCGAAGTGCGGAGAGCAGGGCCTCGTCGGCTTGGGTCAATTTCTTCATAGTGGCGAACCTCTTCGTCATTTCGACGAAAATTGACGGTCGGATAGTCGAATACACCCTACCAAACGACGACCATATCTCGATAATGGGGGATTGCCGCCAAGCGGCCGACACTGAACCCCTAGCCAGGAGGACCAAGGATGACCGTCATCGCCCAACTCGCATCGCTCCGTGCCCACCAGGGCCAGCGCCGCACGACCGGCCTGGACGACGCCACTCTGGTCGGACTTGCCGACACGCACCCCGCCCTCCAGGCCGCGGTCGACGCCGCGCTCGAGGAGTACGCCCGCATCCAGGCCGACTGCGGCGACCTGCTCGATCTCGACGAAGACGCGCAGGTCCAGGCGGTGCAGGACGGTTTCGTCAATTTCTACCCGCAGGATGCCGTCAATCCCTACGTCGCCCTCGCGGCGCGCGGCCCCTGGATCGTCACCCTCAAGGGCGCCGTGCTCTACGACACCGGCGGCTACGGCATGCTCGGCTTCGGCCACACGCCCGAGGCGGTGACCGAGGCGATGGCGCGGCCGCAGGCGATGGCCAACATCATGACCCCCAGCCTGTCGCAGCTGCGCTTCACCAAGGCGATCCGCGCCGAGATCGGCCATACCCGCGGGGATGGCTGCCCGTATGCCAGCTTCATGTGCCTCAATTCCGGCTCCGAGTCGGTCGGCTTGGCCGCCCGCATCGCCGACACCAATACCAAGGCGATGACCGACCCCGGTGCCCGACACGCCGGCCGCAAGGTCAAGCGCGTCGTCGTCTCGGGCAGCTTCCACGGCCGCACCGATCGCCCGGCGCTGTATTCGGACTCGAGCCGCAAGAACTACGTCAAGTACCTCGCCAGCTATCGCGGCGAGGACAGCGTCATCGCGATCCCGCCGTACGACGTCGAAGCGCTGGAGCAGGTCTTCCAGGACGCGGATGCCAACGGCTGGTTCATCGAGGCCATGTTCCTCGAGCCGGTGATGGGCGAAGGCGATCCGGGCCGCGCACTGCCGGTCGGGTTCTACAAGGCCGCTCGCGAACTCACCAAGTCCCACGGTTCGCTGCTGCTGGTCGACTCCATCCAGGCCGGCCTGCGCGCGCAGGGCGTGTTGTCGGTGGTCGACTACCCCGGTTTCGGCGATGCCGAGGCACCCGACATGGAGACCTACTCCAAGGCGCTCAACGCCGGCCAGTACCCACTGTCGGTCCTCGCCCTCAACGAGCGTGCCGCGGGCATCTACCAGCGCGGCACCTACGGCAACACGATGACCGCCAACCCGCGCGCGCTCGACGTCGCCTGCGCGGTCCTCGGCATGCTGACCCCGGACCTGCGCCAGAACATCCGCGACCGCGGTGCCGAAGCGGTGCAGAAGCTTGGGCAACTCCAGTCCGAACTCGGTGGGCTCATCACCAAGGTCCAGGGCACGGGCCTGCTGTTCTCCTGCGAACTCGATCCGCAATTCAAGGGCTACGGCACCGGCTCCACCGAGGAGTGGCTGCGGGAACGGGGCCTCGGCGTGATCCATGGCGGCGCCAACTCGCTGCGCTTCACCCCATGCTTCGACATGGGATCCGACGAGGTCGACCTGATCGTCTCGATGGTCAAGCGGGCCCTGCTGGAAGGCCCGCGACAGCAGCAGTCCGCCGCCGCCTGACCCACTGGCATTACCCTCACCCCCGGGTTCAGCCCGTCTCCCGCCGCGGCTTTAGCCCTTCTCCCGTTCACGGGAGAGGGGTTGGGGTGGGGGGGGCGCGCCAGCGGCGCGCGTGCAACTGGCTGCTGCTGCCACTGGCGCTGCGCCAAGTACGAAGCGAGGACTCGTGGGCGTGCGGGAGGACACAACCAGTGTTGGAGCAGCCCCACCCGCCTCTTTCGCGCTAGTCTCGGCCGCATGAAAGTCGTCGAGGTCCGCCACCCCCTGGTGCAGCACAAGCTCGGCCTGCTCCGTCGCGCCGAAAACAGCACCAAGTCCTTTCGCGAGCTCGCCGCCGAACTCGCCGCCTTGCTCACCTACGAAGCCACCGCCGACCTGGAGACCGAGGACGCCGAAGTCCAAGGCTGGGCCGGTCCCATCCCCGTGCGCCGGATCAAGGGCCGCAAGATCACCCTGGTGCCGATCCTGCGCGCCGGCCTGGGCATGCTGCCCGGTGTGCTCGAGCTGATCCCCGCGGCCAAGGTCGGCGTGGTCGGCATCCGCCGCGACGAAAAGACCCTGGCCCCCGTGCCCTACTACGAGAACCTGGTCGGCGGCCTGGCTGACCGCACCGCCCTGATCCTCGACCCCATGCTGGCCACCGGCGGCACGCTGATCGCCACCATCGACATGCTCAAGGCGGCGGGTGCCACGCGCCTGAAGGGCCTGTTCCTCGTGGCCGCGCCGGAAGGGCTACGGGCCCTGGAAGCCGCGCATCCCGACATCGAGGTCTACACCGCCGCCATCGACGAACGGCTCAACGGGAAGGGCTACATCCTTCCGGGCCTCGGCGACGCCGGGGACCGCATCTTCGGGACCCGGATCGCCTGAAGGGGCTGCCGCGTCCCGCACGGCTCGCGCCTCGGCGCATGGTCGGCCTGGAACGAGTCAGGTCGCCGGTACGTCCATGAGCCAACGCCCCAGGCGCTGCCATGGCGCGCTTTCGATCGCCCATATCTCAACCAGGTGGACCGCCACCATGAAGCCCCCACCCCACAAATAGACGGGATGCACGCGCCGTTGCCGGATCCAGTCGGCTGCGATGGCGACCAGCAACAGGGCGTCGGCGAGCAGGGCGAACGTGACGAAGGGATTGGGTACGCCAGGCATGAGGTGCCGCAGCCTGAGCCAGGCCGGCGCGAGCGCGGAGATCGTCGCCAGCATCAGCAGGCGCTTGTGGGCTTCCCCATCCCGGCGCCAGGCGATGGCCCACGCAACGAATCCACCAAACAGCGCCATTTCGATCAGGATGTTCACCATCTGCCCGATCACGAAGGGGTCGGCGCCGTTCACGAGGTCGCGCCGGGTAGCATGCAGGCCCACCGCGACACCCGACACGACGATGCTTGCGGCCAAGGCCGCGCCGTAGGCGCCCAGGCGGCGGTGCGTCGGCATCCGTCGCGTCTGCACCAGGCCCGACTGCAGGATGAGGAACAACAACCACGAGAAGACAAGGATCCCGTGCACGTGGATCACCGGCGGCGCATGCAACGTCCGCGTCGCCAGGGGGATGAAGTAGGTCGTGGAGAAGCCGGTCAGCGCGATTGCGAGGAAGACCAGCGACATGGCAAGGAAGAAGCGCGTGCGCTGCTGTGGGCGTGCGAGATGCATGGGTTCGTCCCGGGTCGAGGCTCAGCTGGGTATCAACGTCAACCAGACCCCGACCCCGGCCATCGCCAGAAGGTCGACCCAGGTGAGCAGCGTGCCGAAGAACCGTCCGCGCGAGACCCCCGCGGACCCCGATAGGCCCACCGCATGCAGGATCCGCCCCGCCAACAGGACCGATCCGAAAGCCCAGATCCACGGTCCGGGCACGCGGGACATCTCCAGCAATGCAAGCAGCACCAGGGCCAGCGGCACGTACTCGTTGAAGTTCGCCTGCACCCGCATCCGCCGCGCCAGGCGGGCGTCGCCGCCATCTCCCAGGCCGATGCGCGCGCGACGGCGGTGCAGCACGATGGGCACGACCAGAACCATCAGCAGCAAGGCGTGCAGCGATGCGAACAGCAGGGTGACGGTCGGGATGGCGGTCGGCATGGGGTCGCCCTCCCCGGGCGTCAGTGGTGCAGGCTGCGGGCCTGCAGCGAAGGATGCTCGTGGTCGGTGCCGAAGCGTCCCTTGTCATCGCGGGTGAGTTGCGCGATCGCGCACCCGGCGTCGTGGGTAAAGAACAGGTGCACGTCGCGCGCGTGCTTGTCGGCCAGGAAGGCCTGCTTCTCGTCGACCAGGCGTTCGGGATAACGGTCGTAGCCCATCGTAATCGGGACATGCACCCACGGCCGGCCGGGCACCAGGTCGGCGCAGAAGACCACGCCGCCGTGCGGCTGGCCGTCGCGAACATCGGGGCCGAGGATCTCGGCCAGCAGCATGCCCGGCGTATGGCCTTCGCTGTGGTGGAAACGCACGGCGTCTCCCAGCGATGGCGCGCGATCCCCGTCGACCAGTTCCAGGCGACCGCTGGCCTCCAGCATCTCCACCACCCCCGGGATGAAACTGGCGCGGTCGCGCGGATGCGGATCGCGGGCGCGCTCGAAGTGCGCGGCGCCGGTGACGTAGGTGGCGTTGGGAAACAGGAGGCCGGGTTCCCTGCCCGACTGCCACTCGGCCAACAGCCCGCCTGCATGGTCGAAGTGCAGATGGCTCAGGACCACCACGTCGATGTCCTCGTGGCCGAACCCTGCCTCGCGGAGGGAGTCGAGCAGCACGTGCCGCGATTCCTGCACGCCGTAGCGCTCGCGCATGGCTGGCTCGAAGAAGGCCCCAATGCCCGTCTCGAACAGCACGGTCTTGCCATTGAGGGGTGTCGCCAGCAGGCCGCGCGTCGCCAGCGGGATGCGGTTGAGTTCGTCGGGCTCGGCCCAGCGCGTCCACAGCGCGCGCGGCGCGTTGCCGAACATCGCGCCGCCGTCGAGCTTCTGCGTGTTGCCTTCGATCGACCAGAGCTTCATGGCCCGATTGTAGCGCCTGCCGCCGGGCACCTTGCCCGGTCTTCCGGGGCGGGACGGTGCGCTCCATCGTAGCCGCCGGCCTTGGGGCGAGCAGCGCCATCCCGGCACGCGCCTCCGCAGGGAGCGCGGCGCGTTGTCAGGGCTGGGAGGCCGGTGCAGGCCGGACGTCGACGGCCGCCTTGCCGACCGGATTGCGCGGATCCGCACCGCCGCGCAGGACATTGGCGCGGCGGTCCCAGTCGACGATGTGGACGAAGGAACTCCACGGCGCGGCACTTGCCTTGATGTCGTAGCCCATGCCCTCGAGCGCCGCAGCCGTCTCCGCGGAGAACACGCCGGGCTCGGCCGAGATTTCGTCGGGCAGGTACTGGTGGTGGAAACGCGGCAGGTCGACGATCGCCTGCGGATCCAGCCCGATCTCGATGCCGAGCATGGCCAGCAGGGTCAGGGTGATGATCCGGCTACCACCCTTGCCGCCGAGCACGGCGATCTTCCCGGGTCCGACCATGAAGCTCGGCGTCATCGAGCTGAGCATGCGCTTGCCCGGCTCCACTGCATTGGCGTCGAAGCCCATCACGCCGAAGGCATTGGGCGTCCCGGGCTTGAGCGCGAAATCATCCATCTCGTCGTTGAGCAGGAAGCCCGCCCCGTCGACCACCATGCCGGACCCATAGGTCAGGTTGACGGTCTGGGTTGCCGCGACCAGGTTGCCTTCGCCGTCGATGATCGAGAAGTGCGAGGTGTAAGGGCTGTCGGCCGGCGGCAGCCCGGCAGGCAGCATGTCGCTGGGCGTGGCCTTGTCGGGCAGGATCGAGGCCCTCAGGCCGGCGGCGTAGTCATCGCTGGTCAGGCGCGCGACCGGCATGCGCACGAAGTCCGGGTCGCCCAGGTAGACGGTGCGATCGCGGTAGGCACGCCGCATCGCCTCGACGATGAAGTGCACCCGCTCGGGTTCGTCCAGCGCGGCCAGGTCCCAGCCTTCGAGGACCTGCAGCATCTGGGCCAATGCGATGCCGCCCGAGGATGGCGGCGGCGCGGTGACGATGTCCCAGCCCCGGTAGCGGAAGCGGATGGGCTCGCGCTCCTTCACCGCGTACCCGGAGAGATCCTGCGCCGTCCACCGCCCGCCATGCCGGTTCACGTCCGCCAGGATCTTGCGCGCCACCTCACCACGGTAGAAGCCTGCGACCCCCTCCCTGGCCAGCAGCTCCAGCGTGCGCGCCAAGTCCGGCTGCACCAGGGTTTCGCCCAGTTCGGGCGGATCGCCATCGGCCAGGAACACCTTGCGCGTGCCGGCGAAGCGTTCCATCACTTCGCGACGGCTGGCGTAGCCGTCGACGATGCGCGCGTAGACCTCGAAGCCTTCGCGCGCGATCCGGATCGCCGGCGCGAGCGAAGTCGACAGCGGCAGCTTCCCGTAGTGTTCGGCGAGATGCACCAGGCCGGCCGGGAGACCCGGGATGCCCGCGGACAGGGGGCCATTGCGCGCCTTGTCCTGGTCCAGTGCGCCCTCCGCGTCCAGGTAGAGCTCGGGCCGCGCCGAAGCCGGCGCGGTTTCCCGCGCGTCGACCATGACCTCGCGGCCGCTGCCGCCGTCGCGGAGCAGGAAGAACGCGCCGCCGCCCAGGCCGGAGCTCGTCGGTTCGACGACCGACAGGACGGAGGACACCGCGATCGCCGCATCGAAGGCATTCCCGCCCTGCGCCAGGATGGCCAGGCCAGCGTCGGTCGCAAGGTGGTGTTGCGACGAGATCGCGGACCCGGGCGGCTTGGCTGCGAGTGCAGCCGCCGGTTCCGGCGTGGGCACCGGGCGGGTGTCCTGGGCCTGCACCGGGAACACCGGGGCGAACGCCAGCAGCAAGGCCAGCCAGCGGAGACGCGCTCCATGCGACAGGTTCATCGGGCTTCCCTCTGCAGCCGGTCGAGCTTCGCCAGCAGGGCTTCATTGGATTCCGGGTGGACCGGATCGGGGTCGATGCATTCCACCGGGCAGACCACGACGCATTGGGGCTCGTCGAAATGGCCCACGCACTCGGTGCAGCGGGCGGGATCGATCACGTAGATGGTTTCTCCCTGCGCGATCGCCTGGTTCGGGCAGACCGGCTCGCAGACGTCGCAATTGACGCAGGTATCGTTGATCTTGAGCGACATGCGGCCATTGTACGGGCGGGCCGGGCAAGGAACCGGGGCGCCGAGGACCGACCCACTTGGGATTGTGCCGGGTCCCGACATCGGCGGTGACCCCGTGCCGCCCGGAAGATTCCGCGGACGGCGCGAGCGCTGGCAGTTCACGTGCCGGGTTGAACGCGCCTCCCTGGGAAGCAACGCAGCCGCGGAGACCTCCGCGGCTGCGGCCGGGCTTACTTGGCCTCGATGAACTTGTATTCGACGCCCGCCGGTTCGACCGCCGCCTGGACACGGGCATTGTCGGCGGCATCACCGATGAACAGCACGCGTACCCCATCCATCGTGTCCGGGGTCACGCCACTGAACGACTCGACGACGATGTCGGCCATCTTCCCGGAGCTCGGCGAAGCGTAGGCCAGCATGTTGCCCCGGATGATGCCTCGGGCGACATCCGTCTTGGCCTTGTCCAGCATGCGCTCGTACAGGCCGTCAAACTCCTCGGTGCTCTCGGCGGGCAGCAGGTAGACGTAGGGCTGGTTCTGGATGCCTTCCATGTTGCGCGTCACCACGTCCGAGACATAGGTACGCCATTCGGCCGGATCGTCGCCGGCCGGCGCGCTCATCGGCGCCTTGGCCACCGGGGCGGCCACTTCTTCCTTCTTGCACGCCGCGAACGGCAGTGTCAGGCAGGCGACCAGCATCAGCCGGGTCATCGTGCGGTTGGACTTGGTCATCTTGTTTCCCCTTGCTCCAGTGAGTGGTGTTGCTTGGATGAAGTCATGCCGGGTCGCGCCGCCATTCCGCCTGCAGGGCTTCGGAAACGGCGGTCGGGACGAAACCCGAGACGTCGCCGCCGAGGCGGGAAATCTCGCGGACCAGGGATGACGAAATGAAGCCGTACTGCTCCGCGGGCGTGAGGAACAGGGTCTCGACTTCCGGAATCAGGTGGCGGTTCATGCTGGCGAGCTGGAATTCGTACTCGAAGTCCGACACCGCCCGCAGGCCGCGCAGGAGCACGCCGGCACCGACTTCGTCCACGTAATGGGCCAGCAACGAGTCGAAGCCATGGACCTCGACGTTGCGATGGTGCGACAGCGCCTGCCTCGCGAGCTCTACCCTAAGTTCAAGCGCAAGCGCGGGCGACTTCCCCGCGCTCTTGGCCACGCCGACGAACATGCGCTCGAACAGCGGTGCCGCTCGGTCCACCAGGTCGACATGGCCATTGGTGATGGGATCGAAGGTGCCGGGATAGACGGCGATCCGGTTGCGGGCCACGCTCATTCGGACGGGTCGCTGCTGTCGATGGGAAGGCTCCGCCAGTGTAGCAGCGCACGGAACAGGCGGCTCAGCCGCTGCGCCCCCGCGGCCGGCGGCGATGCAGGGCATACCGGGCATCCCGCGTGGCGCCTGCCCTGTGCAGCCGCCAGTCGGGCCCCGCCTGCACCGGAGCGCCTGCCGGCGATTCGACGTACAGCCAGGCGTCGTCCGCGAGCCATGGCCCGAGGCTGCCGAGCACCCTCTCCCAGGACTCCGCGGCGAATGGCGGGTCGAGGAACACCACGTCAAACCGCCCGTGCAAGGGCGCGGCCAGGAACGCCAGGGCATCGGCGCGAACCACGCGCACCTGGTCGCCGGCGCCGAGTTTCGCCACCGCTTGGTCGAGCGCTCCGGCGAGCCTCTCGTCCCGCTCCACCAGCAACGCCTCCCGCGCCCCCCGCGACACCGCCTCCAGGCCCAGGGCGCCGCTGCCTGCAAACAGGTCGAGCGCGCGGGCACCCGGAAGCATCGGGCCCAGCCAGTTGAACAGGGTCTCGCGGACGCGGTCCGAGGTCGGCCGCAACCCCGGGGAATCGGCCACCGGGAGCCGTGTCCCGCGCCAGCGCCCACCGATGATGCGCACGCTGCCGCGAGGTCCTCGATCACCACCTGGTTTGCGTGTCACCGCCATCCATTCTCCGCGCCGTCCGCCGCGAAGGCGCCAACGGGTCCGGTGCTAACATGACCCGGCATTGTCCGCCCTCGCGCCAGACGACGCACCTCCCCTCCCGACGCACTCACGCCGACGCGATGGCCAGCCTGTTCCGCCGCAAGAAACCAGATCCCGTCGCGGACGACGCCTCGTCGCGCCGGCTGAGCATCGACGAGCTCGCGGCGGCCTTCCCGCAGCCGGCGGCCCCACCGCGCAGCGTTGAAGCGGAATCCCCGCCGCCCCCCCTGCCGACGCCTGCCGCCCCGGCCGAGCCGGTTGCGGAAAGCACGCCTTCACCGCCCGAACTTCCACCGGCCGCGACACCGGCAGCCCAAGGCAAGCCCGGCTGGCGCGACCGCCTGCGCGGCAGCAACCTGGCACGCGGCATCACCGGCCTGTTCTCGCGCAACCCCAAGCTCGACGACGACCTCCTCGACGAGATCGAGACCGCCCTGCTGACCGCCGATGTCGGCATCCAGGCGTCCACCGAACTGGTCGAGTCGCTGCGCAAGCGGATGAAGGCCCGCGAGTTCGCCGATGCCCGGTCCCTGCTCGACGCCCTGCGCGCCGAGCTGGTGGCGATGCTCGAACCCGTCGCCAGGCCGCTGGCGATCGACGGGGCGGCGCGGCCGTTCGTCATCCTCACCGTCGGCGTCAACGGCGTCGGGAAGACGACCACGATCGGCAAGCTGGCACGGCGCTACAAGGACGAAGGCCGCACATTGATGCTGGCGGCGGGCGACACCTTCCGCGCCGCGGCGGTCGCCCAGCTGCAGGCCTGGGGCGAGCGCAATGGCGTGGCCGTCATCGCGCAGGGACAGGATGCGGACGCGGCCTCGGTCGCCTTCGATGCCTTGCAGGCCGCCAAGGCGCGCGGCGTCGACGTGCTCATCGCCGACACCGCCGGCCGCCTGCACACCCAACACGGCCTGATGGCCGAACTGGGCAAAATCAAGCGCGTGCTGGGCAAGCTGGACCCTGCCGCACCGCACGAGGTGCTGATGGTGATCGACGGCACGACGGGCCAGAACGCGTTGTCACAGTTGCGCCAGTTCCATGCCGCCGCCGGCGTCACCGGGCTGGTCGTGACCAAGCTGGACGGCACCGCGAAGGGCGGCGTGGTGTTCGCGCTGGCGAGGGAATTCGGCATCCCGATCCGCTACGCCGGGATCGGCGAGCAGCCGGAGGACTTGCGCGTGTTCGACGCCGAGGCCTTCGTCGACGCACTGCTGCCGGAGTCGCTGGAAGGGTGAGCCCCACCCCGGCAACGCCACCGTCGGCGCCGACCAGACGCTGGCTGCCGCGCCTGTTGCTGGCACTGGTCGTCGCACTGGCCCTGGTGGTCGTCGCCACGCGCATCGTGCTGCACCCCGAGCGCTCGGTCCCGATGATCCTCGACCGGCTCGGCGGGGCCCTGGGGCTGCAGCTCACCGCCGGCGGCCAATCCGAACTGGTGCTGCGCGGCACGCCCACGCTGGTGGTGCGCGACCTGGTCGCGCGCCAGCCAGGCGCGGGCAAACCCGTGTTGACCGCGGATCGCGTTTTGCTCTCGTTGCCCTGGTCCACGATCCGCGACCGTGGCCGGCGCCTGGAACTGACCCGCATCGAACTCGACGGCCCGACGCTCGACCTGCCCGCATTGCGGCGTTGGCTGAGCAGCCGCCCACCGGGCGAAAGCCGCATGCCAAGCCTCGGCTCGGGCTTGCGGGTGCGGAAGGGGCGGGTGGATGCCATCGGCTGGCACGCCGAGGGCCTCTCCATCGACGTGCCCCGGCTGCATGCCGGAGCGCCGCTGCAGGTCGCGATGCGTGGCCGGTTCGTCGACCAGCCGACGCAGGTGCCCTTCGACCTGGTCCTGGCGATGACCCGGCCCGCCCCGGAGGCCGGCGTCGCCGTAGCCGGCACGCTCGACGTGCAGCGCCGCGACTGGCGATTGCCAGCCCGCATCCTGTGGTCGGGACCGATGCGCTGGCGCGACGGAGTCCTGATGGTCGCGCCATCCCGACTTGCCTCGTCGGGCGCCTACGTCTCCGGCGATCGCCGTCTGCCCTGGGTGCTGGGCCTGCACGGGCCGTTGCGTTACGCCGACGGGATCGCTTCGCTGGCGCCTGCTGGGGTCGCACTGCGGGGAGAGTCTCCCCTGCCGACCTTTGATGGCCTCGGGGCGCTCGCGCTTGGCGGGCGGCTGTTGCTGCGGCTGGACGGCGTGACGCCGGGTTGGCCGGCAGGCTGGCCGTCGCTGCCGCCGCCGTTGTCGGCGTCGACTTCGCCGGTCCCGTTGCGGCTGGACTACCTGGGCCGGGCCAGCCTTGCCGACGTCGCGAGGCTGCGGCTGCGGCGTGATGCCGCGCGTTTCGACGGCAGCTTCCGAGTGCCCGAGGTCCTGGCCTGGATCGACGACGGCATCGCCGGCCATCCGCTTCCGCCACTGTCCGGCAAGGCGAGCGCGCCGGTATTGGAGATCTCGGGGGCCAGGCTGGAGGGGGTGGAGATCGACATCGTCGATCCGCGCGTGCCAATGCCTCCCACCGTGCCGTGAGCGTTGGCAGCGACGACTTCGCTGCCGGGTTGCTGGCGTGGTTCGACGGCGCCGGCCGCCACGACCTGCCCTGGCAGCATCCGCGCTCGCCGTACCGCGTGTGGCTGTCGGAGATCATGCTGCAGCAGACCCAGGTCCAGGTGGTCGTGCCCTACTTCGAGCGGTTCGTGGCGGCCTTGCCGGACTTGCCCGCGTTGGCGGCTGCCTCGCTGGACGAGGTCCTCGCGCTGTGGTCCGGTCTGGGCTACTACGCCCGGGCCCGCAACCTGCATGCCGCCGCACGCGCTTGCGTCGAGCGCCACGGCGGTGGACTGCCCCGGGATTTCGACGCGCTGCTGGCGTTGCCCGGGATCGGCCGAAGCACGGCCGGCGCGATCCTCGCGCAAGCCTGGGGCGAACGCTTCCCGATCCTCGACGGCAACGTCAAGCGGGTCCTGTGCCGCTACCACGGCATCGAAGGCTGGCCCAGCACGCCGAAAGTCGAACGCCAACTTTGGCAACTGGCGGAAACCCACCTGCCCGCGACGCGCCTGGCCGACTACACGCAGGCGCAGATGGACTTCGGCGCGACGCTGTGCACCCGGCACGCGCCATCGTGCGTGCTGTGCCCGCTGCAGCACGATTGCGTGGCGCTGCGCACCGGACGCGTGGACGCGCTGCCGACGCCCAAGCCCGCCAAGGCGCTGCCACAACGCCACGTCCTGGTGCTGTTGCTCGAGGACCGTGAAGGCAGGGTGCTCCTGCAGCGTCGCCCGCCCACGGGCATCTGGGCGTCGCTGTGGTCGCTTCCAGAAGCCGTCGACCATACCGAGGCACGGGATTGGTTCGAACGCCATGTCCGCGGAAATTACGATGCCGCGACCGCACGGGAGCCGATCGCCCATGGCTTCACCCACTACCGCCTGGAGCTTGCACCGTTGCACTGGCGCGGCGTGACCCCGGCCGGCGTGGTGCGCGACAATGAGGACCTGCGCTGGACGGAACGGGGCGAACTGTCCTCGCTGGGCATCCCTGCCCCGATCCGCACACTGCTCGAAGCGCTGTAGGCGAGCGGTCGTTCCGCCCGACCTTCGCCCGCGGTCGTCGCCGACCGCACCCGACGCCGACCCGGACTTCCCGGCGGCGCCCCCAATGCCCGATGGCCGAGGAAAGCCCATGCCCCGCACCGTTTTCTGCCAGTACCAGCAACGCGACGCCGAAGGACTGGAGTTCACGCCCTGGCCCGGCGAGCTCGGCAAGCGCGTCTACGCCAACATCGGCAAGGAAGGCTGGGCGGCGTGGCTGGCGCACCAGACCATGCTCATCAACGAAAACCGCCTGTCGCCGATGGATCCCAAGCACCGGGCCTTCCTCGAAACCGAGATGGAAAAGTTCCTGTTCGGCGGCGGCGCGGAAAAACCCGCCGGTTACGTGCCCGAAGGCGCGGACTGATCCTGCGCGAGCTTCCCGGCCCGCTTCAACGCCTTCACGTCGAGCGGCCTGATTTCACGGATCCGGCAGGGGAACGGCGTGGATCCGCGACTGAGCGGGGTCACGTCGTCGAACCTCGCATGGACCTGCCCCATCCGGCTGCTCAACGCGATGGCGTGGGCGAAGGCCAGGTCGGAGCATGGACCATGCAGCTCCAGCAGGTAGGCCCTGCTCGGCCTTGGCCAGACCGCCAGCGTGGTGTCTCCAAGCAGCGTCCAGCCGCTGATGCTGCCGTAGTAGCTGAAGCTGTCCACCGGCTCGCCGGCGTGGGCCTGGTAGAGCGCCAGGTTGTTGCTCTCGCGCAATCCGGCATTGGTCGCGCAGGCACCCAGCAGGGCCACGCCCAGCAGCAGGGCCGTCAATCGCAGCGAATCTTTCATCCCGTCTCCTCCCGAGGCCGGTTCGACGGCGGCCCTATCCCGGAAATGCGTCCGAACCCCCGCCCAAACAAGGCCGACGACCCGCCGCGTTCAGCCCCCTGCCTGCCAGCGCGGCTTGCCCGCCCTCCCCGCCACCCGTATCATGCCGCCCTCGCGCCCGTGGCCGGGTAGCTCAGTTGGTAGAGCAGGGGATTGAAAATCCCCGTGTCGGCGGTTCGATTCCGTCCCCGGCCACCACTCGCGGCCCCGCTTCCGCTTCGAGGCAGCGACGATGGCCAAGCCACGCTGGGCAGCCTTTCCCCACGATGCCTCGGCGTTCGCCTACGCAGGCGATGCCCTGAAACGGGCCTGGCCGAAGTTGCATGCCGGCGACTGCGAACCCTTCCCCGATGTCCGTCGTGCAGGCGCCTTGCTCAAGGCCGCGGGCAGCGCCGCGCCGAAGGGCCTGGATGCCGCCGCGCTCGCGCAACGGCTCCAGGATGCATGGCGCGCCTTCCACCGTGGCGACTTCCAGCAGGCCCATGAAGCCGGCAAGGCACTGGGACCGATCGGGGCCTCGGTCGCGGTCAAGGCCATCGGCATCCATGCCACCTACCTGGTCGATTCGGATGCCGAGAAGCTCAAGCGATTCCAGCAGGGCGCGCTGCTCGCCGAAGCGGCGGTGCAGGCGCTCCCGGAGGACGCCAACAGCCATTACCGGCACGCGTTCGCGCTCGGCCGGTACAGCCAGGGGCTCAGCATCGCCAAGGCGTTGAAGGAAGGCATCGCCGGGAAGGTGCGGGCCTCGCTCGAAACAACGCTTGGCCTGGTGCCAAGCCACGCCGAGGCGCACACCGCCCTTGCGCTTTACCACGCCGAGATCATCGACAAGATCGGCGCGGTGATCGGAGGCCTCACCTATGGCGCCAAGGCCGCCGCGGCAGAGAAGCACATCGCCACCGCGCTCAAGCTCACGCCCGCCTCCCCGATCGCTCACATCGAGCACGGCAACATCCTGATGCTGCTCCACGGCGAGAAGCAGGAGGACGCCGCCGCGATCGCCTACGAGAAGGCCGCGAAACTCAAGCCGCTCGATGCGATGGAAGCGCTGGACGCCGCCTTCGCCAGGTCCCAACTGGAATAGCTTGCGACGGGCGGGCAGCTTGCCCGCCTTGCCACGGCCCCGTAGAATCCGCATCCCGATCCGGGCGCCAGCCCCGGACTCCGGGCGGTTAGCTCAGCGGTAGAGCGGCGCCTTCACACGGCGTAGGTCACAAGTTCGATCCTTGTACCGCCCACCACTTTCCTTGTTGCCCTGGACGACCCGGCCCCGCGCCGGGTTTTTCATGCGGCATCGCGCGCGGTTGCCATCGCCGCCCGGATCGGGGATGGTCTGCAGCCGCGCCCCATTCCCGTCCGGCATGCGCTTCATTTCCTCCCGATCCTTGCCCTGGCTGCTCGCGGGCCTCGCGTTGGCCGTTGCTGGCAGCTGGCCCTTGGCGTCGTCTTCGACCGAGCCGCCTGGCGCCACGGCACTGGGCGTGCAAGCCGCCCGGCTCGACCCGGACTATTGGATCCGGCGCCTCGACCAGCCCGATCGCATCGTGCTCGACGCCGCGGCGATCCGCCGCCTCAACGCGTCCCTGGTCGCCGAGGAACCCTCGCTCCACGACCTCGAATCCCTGCCCGCGCTGCTGCCGGCCGGCCAGGTCCGGTCATGGATCGAGGCGCTGTCGGTCGAACCGACACGCCAGCTCCATGGCGTCGACGGCCATGCACTGCCACGCCAGGCATTCGAACGCCTGCGCGAGAACCTGGCGCTGGACGCCATCCCGGAGCGCCAACCCGTCCGTTACGGCCTGGTGGTCCGGCGTGCGGACCTGCGCACCTTCCCGACCCGGCTGCGCGTCTTCCGCGAACCCGGGGACACCGACATCGACCGCTTCCAGGAAAGCGCCCTGTTCCCGGGCACCCCGGTCGCCATCACGCACGAAAGCCGCGACGGCGACTGGTTTTTCGTCGTGGCCCCCAACTACGCCGCGTGGATCGAACAGCGGCACGTCGCCTTGGGCAGCAAGCGGGACGTGTTCGATTACACCCGCCGCAAGCCCTTCCGGGTGGTGACCGACCCCACCGTCCGCACCGTCCACGCGCCGGAGGCCCCGCGGGTCTCGGGGTTGCAGCTGGACATGGGCGTGCGCGTTCCGGCCCTGGACCGCTGGCCCGCGGACCAGCCCGTCAACGGGCAACATCCGGGATTCGGGCATGCCGTGCAGTTGCCGGTACGTAGCGAGTCCGGCCTGCTCGAATTCTCCCCCGCCCTGCTGCCGCGCCGCGCAGGCCTCGCAGATGACTACCTGTCGCTGACACGGGCCAACCTGCTGCGGCAGGCGTTCAATTTCCTGGGCGAACGCTACGGCTGGGGCCATGCCTACGATGCGCGGGACTGCAGCGGCTTCGTCGCGGAGGTCTACCGCAGCTTCGGCTTGCAGCTGCCCCGGAACACCGGCGACCAGTCGCGCAGCAAGGCGCTGGATCGCATCGACGTGTCCGCGCTGGACAGCCGAGGGGAACGCCGCGCCGTCGTCGACGGCACCGCGGCCGGTGACCTCGTCTACATCCCGGGGCACGTGATGATGGTGGTGGGCCACGTCGGCGGCGAACCCTGGGTGATCCATGACATCCACGGCATGAACCTGCGCGCGGCGGACGGCGGCACGCGGCGAGTGGTGCTCAACGCCGTCGTCGTCACGCCGCTTCTGCCGATGCTGGCGGACGACGGAACGCCGATCCTCGACCATGTCACCACCATCGTGCGGATCGGTCGCTGACCGACCCGCGATCCACGCGCTTGGCCCGACCATCGGGATTGCACCCATAATCCGACGCTGACCCCGTTCCGAAAGGCCCGCATGTCGACGACCACCCGCATCCTGCTCGCCCTTGCCGCCGGCGCCGCCATCGGGCTTTCGCTCGCCTTCTGGGATCCGGTGCTCGCGGCGAGCGCGGCGGATATCGCGCAGCCGGTCGGCCGGCTCTGGCTGAACGCCTTGCAGATGACGGTCGTGCCCCTGGTCGCGGCGCTGGTGGTGGTCGGCGTCAATGCCGCCAGCGACGCGGCCTCGTCGGGTCGTACCGCGCGCCAGGCGATGGGGGTGTTCCTGGTGTTGCTGATGCTGTCGGGAACGTTCGCCGCGATCGCCTCGCCTGCCCTGCTCGCGCTGGTGCCGCGCGACGATGGCCTGGTTGAATCATTCCGGGCCGCCATTGCCGTCCCCGACGCGCAGATCGCCGTCCCGGGCAACTTCGGCGAATGGTTCGCCACCCTCGTCCCCAGCAACGTCCTCGCGGCCGCGGCCGCCAGCGCGATGGTGCCGCTGGTGGTGTTCGCGCTGTTCTTCGGCTTCGCCCTGACCCGGCTGGACGAAGCCCGCAAGGCGCGCCTGCTCGAGTTCGTGCAGGCGGTCGGCGACGTGATGATCGTGATCGTGCACTGGGTGCTGTGGGCGGCTCCGCTGGGCGTGTTCGCGCTGGTGCTGGCCGTGTGCGCGCGCGTCGGCATCGGCATGCTGGCGGCCCTGGGCTGGTACATCCTGCTGCTGTGCGCGCTCTACATCGCGGTGACGCTGATGCTGTACATGGTCGCCGCGGTGTTCGCGCGGGAGTCGATGCGCCGCTTCGCGGTCGCGATCATCCCGGCGCAGGTCATCGCCGCCAGCACGCAATCCTCCCTGGCCTCCCTGCCGGCGATGATCGACGTGGCGCGCCAGCGGCTGGGTTACCCGCTGCAGGTGACCTCGCTGGTGCTGCCGATGGCGGTGTCGCTGTTCCGCATCACCAGCCCGGTGCAGTACATCGGCGTGGCGACCTTCATCGCCTGGATGTACGGCATCGACCTGGGACCGGCGCAGCTGGCGCTCGCGGTCGGGCTGGCCGCGGTGATCAGCCTCGGTTCGGTCGGCCTGCCCGGCCAGGTCAGCTTCATGGCGACCAACATGCCGGTGACGCAGGCCATGGGCCTGCCGGTGGAACCGCTGGGCATCCTGCTTGCCGTGGACACGATCCCGGACGTGTTCTCGACCGTCAGCAACGTCACCGCCGACCTCACCGCGGCCGGCGTCGTTGCCAAGCGCACCGATGCCGCTCCCATCCCCACCGGAGGAGGCACATGAGCAAGAACCTGCTGCTGCACAATCCACGCTGCTCCAAGTCGCGCGCCGCGCTCGCGCTGCTGCAGGAGCGCCATGTCGAATTCGAAGTGGTGCCCTACCTGGAGGCGCCGCCGACCCCGGCGCGGCTGCGCGACCTGCTCCGGAAGCTGGGCATCGGCGCCCGAGACCTGCTGCGCACCGGGGAGGCGGAATACGCCGCGCTGGGGCTCGCCGACCCGACGCTCGACGACGAAGCGATCATCCGCGCCATGGCCGCGCATCCCCGGCTGATCGAGCGGCCGGTGTTCGTGCGCGATGGCCGCGCCGTGATCGGCAGGCCGCCGGAGCGGGTGCTGGACTTGCTCCCGGCCTGACCGCCGCTCAGCGAAGTTTGCTGCTGCGCAGGCTGCGCACCTGCAGCGGCGCGTCGAAGCTGTCGGCGCGCGCAACCGCCCAGAAATCCTGGAACACCGCATGTTCCGGGACATGCGCCAGCAGCTCTCCCGGGTCCAGGAAACGGTAGGTCGTGGCCAGCGACCGGATCTCGGTCGGCGTCACGCGCCGCAGGATGTGCTCGGGTCCCAGCTGGCAGGGATGCTCCAGCCCGGCGGCGGCGAGCAGGTCGCGCAGTTCGCGCAACGTGGCCTGGTGGTAACGATGCACGCGGGTGGCCTTGTCCGCCACGTCCAGCGATCGCCAGCGCCGGGGATCCTGTGTCGCCACGCCACTGGGGCATCGGTCGGTATGGCATTTCTGCGCCTGGATGCAGCCCAACGCGAACATGTAGCCGCGCGCCGCATTGCACCAGTCGGCGCCCATCGCCAGGATGCGCGCCAGGTCGAAGGCGCTGATGATCTTCCCCGCGGCCGCAACCCGCACCCGGTCCCGCAAGCCCAGGCCCACCAGGGTCGTGTGCACCAGCATCAAGGCCTCGCGCATCGGCGTCCCCACGCGGTTGACAAATTCCATCGGTGCCGCGCCGGTTCCGCCCTCGGCGCCGTCGACCACGATGAAATCCGGCAGCAGTCCTGTCTCGTGCATCGCCTTGGCGATGCCGAACCATTCCCAGGGATGGCCGATCGCGAGCTTGAAACCGGTCGGCTTCCCGCCCGACAGCCCGCGCAGGCGCTCCACGAACTGCAGCAGCTCCACCGGCGTCGAGAACGCACCGTGCCGTGCCGGGGAGACGACGTCCCTACCCACCGGCACCCCGCGCGCGGCGGCGATCTCGGCGTTGACCTTGGCTCCGGGAAGTACGCCACCGTGACCTGGCTTGGCCCCTTGCGAGAGCTTGAGTTCGATCATCCTGACCTGGTCGCCACGCGCATTGGCCTGGAAGCGTTCCTCGCTGAAACTGCCGTCGTCGTTGCGGCAGCCGAAGTAGCCCGACCCGATCTCCCACACCAGGTCGCCGCCGTGCTCGCGGTGGTAGGACGAAATCGAGCCTTCCCCCGTGTCATGGTAGAAATTCCCGCGCCTGGCGCCGGCGTTCAAGGCACGGATCGCGTTGGGCGAGATCGCGCCGAAGCTCATCGCCGAGATGTTGAAGACGCTGGCCGAGTACGGCAGCGCGCGCCCGGCACCGACCTCGACCCGGAAGTCGTGCGCGTCGATCCGGGACGGAAAGGCGGAATGGTTGATCCATTCATACGATTCCCCATAGACGTCGTGCAGGGTGCCGAAGGGACGCAGGTCGAGTGTGTCGGTGGATCGCTGGTACACGAGGTCGCGCTGCTCGCGCGAGAACGGCCGAGGATCGGTATCGGCTTCGATGAAGTACTGGCGGATCTGCGGTCCGATGGACTCGAGCAGGTAGCGCATCCGCGCCAGCACCGGGTAGTTGCGGCTGACCGTGTTGGCGCTGCCCAGCAGGTCCCACAGGCCCAGCGCGGACAGGAGGACGAAAGGCACCGCGGCCCAATACCATCGCGGCGAGTACGAGACAGCCGCATGGACGGCAAGCGCGGCGAGCAGCAGGCACGCGGCGAACACCCAGTAACGCGGCGGGAACCACCTGCGGATGTCGAACCGCGGATCGAGGAACGTCTTGAGCATGCGTCACCACGTGCCGTCCCGGGCCCACGATCTTACCCATCGCACCCGTGGCGCGCCTGTCCGTGGCGAACACCCACACGGTCGGCCAGCGCAGCTGCGTCCCGCGGCGTCGTTGCTTGCATGCGGGCATGCCGGCCCCAAGCAAGGTGGTGCCCGGGGTCGGGATCGAACCGACATGGCCTTGCGGCCGAGGGATTTTAAGTCCCTTGCGTCTACCAGTTTCGCCACCCGGGCACCGGAATAGCCTGCCTCAAGCGGGGAGCGATTGGAAACGTGCGCCAGGCACGCGAACGCCCGCGCTGGGCGGGCGTTCGGTGGGGCTGGAGGCCTGGGTCGGAATTGAACCGGCGTACGCGGCTTTGCAGGCCGCTGCATAACCACTCTGCCACCAGGCCGGTGACTCCTGCAGACTCGCGCAAGCCACGCGCGATTTCAAGCTTGGCGCAAACAAAAGCCCCGGCAAGCCGAGGCTCTGGTCACCCGGTCGCCGACGACACTGCCGATCGGCGATCGATGCGGCACATGGATGTGCCGCCGCCCTGCCGGCTCGCCGGCTGGGCGGGCACAGGACGCGGCTCCGCCGTGGCCTGTGCCGAAAAAGTTGCGGCTGGAAGCCCAATCTTTTTCTTTGAACTGGAGCGGGAAACGAGACTCGAACTCGCGACCCCGACCTTGGCAAGGTCGTGCTCTACCAACTGAGCTATTCCCGCGGAAGAGGCGGAAGTTTACCGTCCGGCGCTGGCGTGTCAACCGCAACCCCCTCCCCGGCGCGCAGGACGGGCCAGGCGGTGCGCAGGTATTCATACCCGGACCAGAGCGTCAGCAGCGCCGCCACCGCGAGCAACCAGTCCCCGACCACGAAGATCGGCTCCCCCATCCACGGCAGCGGGCGCGGGGGCTTGTCCGGCGTCACGGCGTACAGCAGGCACAGCAGCGCCACCATCTGGACGATGGTCTTGACCTTGCCGATCACCGCCACGTTCACCTTGGCACGCTGTCCCAGCTCGGCCATCCATTCGCGCAGGGCCGACACCGCGATCTCGCGGCCGACGATGACCGCGGCCCACAGCGCCATCCAGGGCGTCGGGTGGCCCTGCACGATCAGGAACAGCGCCGTGGCCACCATCAACTTGTCCGCGACCGGGTCCAAGAACGCGCCGAACGCCGAGTACTGGTGGTACCGGCGCGCGATCCAGCCATCCAGCCAGTCGGTGATCGCGGCGAAGCCGAAGACCGCCGCGGTGGCGAAATTGGTCCACTGGTAGGGAAGGTAGAACACCAGCACCAGCACCGGGATCATCACGATCCGCAGCAAGGTCAGCCAGGTGGGGATGGTCAGCTTCAAAGGTCGTCCTTGGCGGCAGGTCGGGCACCCCCGGGGGCGGCCAGCCCATGTAGTGTGGCGTAAATCCGCTCGGCGAGCGCCTCGTTGATGCCTTCCACGTGCGCGATCTGTTGCGCCGCGGCGGCCTTGAGCCCGGCCAGGCCACCGAAATGCTTGAGCAGGCTGGCCCGGCGCCTTGGCCCGATCCCCGGGATGTCCTCCAGCCGGCTGGTGTTCCTGGCTTTCTGGCGGCGGCCCCGGTGGCCGGTGATCGCGAAGCGATGGGCTTCGTCGCGCACCTGCTGGATCAGCTGCAGGCCAGGGGAGGCCGCGCCCGGGCGCAGTTCGCGCCCGCCCGGGAGCAGCAGCGTCTCCTGGCCGGGCTTCCGGGCCTCGCCCTTGGAGACCCCCACCAGGTAGACGCCGGACAGACCGAGGTCGTCCAGCACGGCGCGGGCCTGCGCGACCTGCCCCGCCCCGCCGTCGATCAGCAGGACGTCGGGAAGGACCCCGTCGCTCTCGACGGCGCGCCGGAAGCGACGATCCAGCGCCTGCCGCATCGCCGCGTAGTCGTCGCCGGGCTCGATCCCTGCGATGTTGTAGCGCCGATACTGCGCTCGCACGGGCCCCTCGGCGTCGAACACCACGCAGGACGCCACCGTGGCCTCGCCCATGGTGTGGCTGATGTCGAAGCACTCGATGCGCTGGGCCGGCTCGGGCAGGCCCAGCATCGCGGCCAGCGACTCCGCGCGCGCGCCTTGGGCCGCCTGGCTGTCGATCTCGGTCGCCAGCGCCAGTTGGGCGTTTCGACGGGCCAGGTCCAGGTAGCCTGCGCGGTTGCCGCGCACGCGCGTCTTGATCTCGACACGGCGCCCGGCCGTTTCGCTGAGCACGCCTTGCAGCAATTCGAGGTCGTCGATGGCGTGTTCGAGCACGATCTCACGGGGCGCGGGTTGCTCGGCGTAGTACTGCGACACGAATGCGGACAGCACCTCCTCCGGGGCTTCCGCGCCGTTGGTTTTGGGGAAAAACGACCGCGTCCCCAGGTTGCGGCCGCTCCGGAACGACAACAGCACGACGCAGGCATGCGGCCCCTGTATGGCGCAGGCGAGGACGTCCATGTCCGTCGATGCGTTGTCGACGCCATGGCGCGCCTGCAGCGACCGGAGCGCGGCGACGAGGTCCCGCAAGCGTGCCGCTTCCTCGAAGTCCAGGCGTCCGCTCGCTGCGGCCATGGCCGCGTCCAGCTCTTCGGTCAGGGCATCGCCATGTCCTTCGAGAAACAGGCCTACCCGGCGCACCGCATCTGCGTAGTCCCGTGCCTGTACCAGCCCGACGCACGGCGCGCTGCAGCGACCGATCTGGTACTGGAGGCAGGGACGCGAACGGTTGCGGAACACGCTGTCCTCGCAGCTGCGCAGCTTGAACAGCTTGTGGGCCAGGTTCAGCGTCTCGCGGACCGGGCCGACCCCGGGGTACGGGCCGAAATAGCGCCCCGGCAGGCTGCGCGGACCCCGGTGCATGGCGATGCGCGGCCATGCCTCCTGCGTCAGCAGCACGTAGGGATAACTCTTGTCGTCGCGCAGCAGGACGTTGTATCGCGGCCGCAACGACTTGATGAGCTGGTTCTCCAGCAGCAGGGCCTCGGCCTCGCTGCGGGTCACCGTCACTTCCATCCGGGCGACCTGCGCCAGCATCGCCGCGATCCGCGCGGACTTCGGCGACGCGCTGAAGTAACTGGCGACGCGCTTCTTCAGCGCCCCCGCCTTGCCCACGTACAGCAGGCTGCCGTCCGCCGCGAGCATGCGATAGACGCCCGGCGCCGTGCTCAGCTCGCTGGCGTAGGCCTTGCCGTCGAATGCAGGCCCTTGTCGTCGTGGCCTGGCCGCCGCGGTCATTCGCCTATCGGGACGTGGTGCAGCGCACCGGAATGGATGTCCAGGCGCAACACGGCATGGGCTTGGGTATCGGCGATCCAGACCATGCCGTCCGCGACCACCAGGGCCGAGGGAGCATGCAGGCGCTGGGGAAGCTGGAACGTCGTCAGCTCCCCGCCGCCGAGGCGCAGGGTGCGCAGGATGTCGTTGCCGCTGTCGGCGATCCAGAGGGTCGGCGAGTCCGGATCGAGGGCGATCGCCTGCGGATGCTGCAGCAGCGCATCGGTCCGCTTGCCGTCGACCTGGCCGAATTCCCACAAGCCGTGTCCAAGCAGGGTGGTGACCTTGCCGCTGCGGCCGTTCACGCTGCGGATCGCGGATCCCGCGGCATCGCAGACGTAGACCATCTGCTGGACGCAGGCGAGGGACGCCGGCTCGGCGAACGACGCCTCGGCGCCCGTGCCGTCGAGGACCGCCAGGTCGCCTGAACCGGCTAGCAGCTCGAGGCTCGAATTGGTCAGGTCGTATTTCCAGACCCGGTTGTCGCCCCGCGTGGCGATGTACAGCGCCGCGGTCGTCGACGCCACTGCCGAGGGCTGGTCCAGCGCGACGGAACGCGGATCCGTGATCGGACCCTCGACCGCCTGGCCGGGCCAACCGGCGCCGCACAGGGTTTCCACGTCGCCGGTGCGCAGCTGGATCCGCCGCACGGCGTGATTGCCCGTGTCCGCGACGTAGAGGTAGTCCCGTTGCACGCAGAGGCCCTGGGGCCGGCTAAAGGCCGCCAGTTCCATCGGGCCATCGATCAGTCCGGAGCCGCCGCTGCCGAACTGCCGGATCACCCGGCCGACGGGATCGCACTCAAGGATCCGGTCGTGGCCGCTGTCGCTGACGTAGAGGTAGTTTCCTCCGAAGGCCAGCCCGGAGGGGAACCGGAGCGGCAGCACGGGCTCGTCCTGGCGACGGAACTCGATCCGCTCGAGGTTGCGCGACTTCGGCACGAGCTCGTCCTGCAAGGCACCGACCCGGGCGTCCAGTTCACGGACCGGCATGTCGCCGGCGATCCGCTCGCGGATGTTGCCTTCGCCATCGATCAGCACCAGCGTCGGCCAGGCATCGATGCCGTAGTGCTGCCACAGCGTCCAGTCGGCATCGTGGGCGATCGGGAAGTCGAGCTTGAGCTGGTTGAAGGACTTCCCGGCACGCCTGGGGTCGCGCTCGTGCTCGAACTTGGGCACGTGCACGGCGAGGACGTTCAAGCGCTCACCATGGCGCGCGCGCAACTTGGCAAGGTCCGAGAGCCGCTGCTGGGACCAGGCGGAACCGGCGTTGACGAAGGCCAGTACGCTGACCTTTCCCCGCAATTGCGCCATCTGCAGGGGAGCTGCCAGGTTGATCCAGTCCAGTGACGGCGGGAATTCTGGGGCGGGCGTTGCGTCCATGGTGTCCATTGGGCCTGCAATGCCCCGATTATGCCGTCAAACCGGCTTTCCGTTGCCCGAGAGCCGGTCGACGATAGCCTCGGCGGCGGCATCGACCAGCGTCCAGGCGTGCTCGAAGTCGCTTTTCCCGCCGCTGTAAGGGTCCGGGATTTCCGCCGCGTGGCCCTGCCCGGCCCACGCCAGCATCAGCACCGGCCTGGCCGCGCAGGCCGACGGCATCCGGGCCTGGACATCGCGCAGGTTGGCGCGATCGGCGCACAGGATCAGGTCGAACGCCTCGAAATCTGCGGGCCGCAGCTGGCGCGCACGCAGACCGGAGATGTCGACGCCGTGCCGCGCGGCGGTGCCGATCGCACGCGCATCCGGCGGATCGCCTGCATGCCACCCGCCCGTCCCCACCGAATCCACTTCGACCCGGTCCGACAGCCCTGCCGCGTCGATCCGCGCCCGCAACGCACCTTCCGCCATCGGCGAACGGCAGATGTTGCCCAGGCAGACGACCAGCAAGCGCGTCTTCGCGCTCACGCCCCGCCCGCCAGCCAGCGTTCGGCGCGCTCGAGGTCCCCGGGGGTGTCGATGCCGGCCGGAAAGGGCTCCGGGGCCATCGCGACGCAGATCCGGAAGCCGTGCTCGAGCGCCCGCAACTGTTCCAGCGACTCGATCGTCTCCAGCGGCGTTTGCGGCAATGCGGCGAAGCGTTTCAGGAAACCGCATCGATAGGCATAAATCCCGATGTGGCGCAGCCATGGGCCGCCTTCGGGCAGCCGGGTCCGATCCTCGGCGAAACCGTCGCGCGCCCATGGCAACGGGGCCCGGCTGAAATACAGGGCGTCGCCATTCCCGGCTCGGACCAGCTTGACCACGTTGGGATCGAACAGGCTCGCCGCATCCTCCAGCGGCGCGGCGAGCGTACCCATGTCCGCTCCGGACGATGCCAGCGCAGCCGCCACGGCGCGGATGCCCGAGGCGGGCGCGAACGGCTCGTCTCCCTGCAGGTTGACCACGAGCGTGTCGTCGCTCCAGCCGGCGATCGAGGCACATTCGGCCAGGCGGTCGCTACCCGAGGCATGCGATGCGGAGGTCATCGCCACACGCACCCCCGTCTCCTGGAGCGCATCCGCGATGCGCGGGTCGTCCGCAGCCACCCAGACCTCGCGCGCACCGGCCTGCTGCGCGCGACGCACGACGTGCAGGACCAGCGGCTCGCCGGCGAGCAGGCGCAAAGGCTTGCCCGGCAGGCGCGTGGCCCCGAATCGGGCAGGAATGGCGACCACGAAATCCGGAGTGTTCATGGCTCGATTCTAGCCGCGTGCCGGCGCGGTGCCCGGGGCAACCTGATCGGCAGGCAGGCCTGCGTGCCGGGCACGGGTCCGCCGGGTGCGCTACGCGGGTCCGGTGCGCGAACGCGCCAGGCGGTCCAGCAAGGCAACCCAGAACGCCTCGGGCAACCTGGCCTGCACCGGGACGGCGAAATACCGGTCCGTGGCGAAATCCCCGCACTTGACCGCGTCCTTCTCGGTCATCAGCACCGGCAGGTCGCTGCCGAAGCTGAGGTCCCCCGGCCCGTAGGCGTGGTGGTCGGGAAAGGCATGCGGCACCACCGCGATGCCGATCGAACGCAGCATGGTGAAGAACTTTTCCGGGTCGCCGATCCCGGCGACCGCGTGCACGCGCTGGCCAGCGAACGAGGACAGGGGGCGCGGGCGCCCACCCTGCATCGGAAGGGCGTCGGCGCATTCAAGGCGCATCGGCCACTCCCCGAATCCGGCCGTCGCTTCCTGCGCTTCCCCGCCGTGGCCCGCGCCCAGGTTCACCACCCGGAAGTCGCAAACGGCGGCCCGCTCGACCGGCTCGCGCAGGGGACCTGCGGGGAGCAGGCGCCCGTTGCCATGGCGGCGGCGTCCGTCGAGGACTTCGATTTCGACGTCCCGGGCCAGGCGCGCGTGCTGCAGGCCGTCGTCGCAGACCACGATGTCGCAGCCCTGCTCCACCAGCGCCCGCGCAGCGGCCACGCGATCGACGTCGACCCGGACGCTGGCCCCGGTCCGCCTGGCGATCAGCACGGGTTCGTCGCCACCGTCGGCCGGGTCGGTGTCGCGCTCCACCCAGCGCGGGCTGCCGGAACCTTCGCGGCCGTAGCCCCTGCTCGCGACCCCGGGCGTCCAGCCCGCCTGGCGCAAGCGCTCGACCACGGCGATCACCACCGGCGTCTTCCCGGTGCCCCCGGCGACCAGGTTGCCCACCACCACGACCGGCGCTCCCACGCGTAAGCGCCGCAGGAGCCCGGCGCGGTACATCGTCGCCCGCAGCGCCACGGCGCGACCGTAGAGCACGGACAGCAATCGCGCATGCCAGGGAGGCGATCCTTCGCCGTACCAGTAAGCCGGCTGCCCGCTGGCCGGCCCCTTCATTCCGCCGACGACTCGCGGAACTGCATGCCGTGCAGGTGGGCGTAAAGCCCTCCCTGCCGCAACAAATCGGCGTGCGTCCCCTGTTCGACCAGCTTGCCGTGGTCGAGGACGAGCACTTGGTCGGCATGCTCGATGGTGGACAGGCGATGCGCGATGACCAGCGTCGTCCGCTCCGGCATCAGCTTGTCGAGCGCGTCCTGGACCAATCGTTCCGATTCGGTGTCCAGCGCCGCGGTGGCCTCGTCCAGGATGAGGATGGGTGCGTCGCGCAGGATGGCGCGCGCGATGGCGAGGCGCTGGCGCTGGCCGCCCGAAAGCAGGGAGCCGTTCTCGCCGATCGGGGTCTCGAACTGGCGCGGCAGGCGCTCGATGAACTCCAGGGCATTGGCTGCCTCGGCCGCGGCCCGTAGCTGTTCCGGCGTGGCGTCGCTGGCGTACGCGATGTTGGTGGCCACGGTGTCGTCGAACAGCATGACCCGTTGCCCGACCAGCGCGATCTGGCGGCGCAGGTCGGCCAGGCGGTAATCCTCCAGCGCCATCCCGTCCAGGGTGATGCGGCCGGCACTGGGCTGGTAGAAGCGCGGCACCAATCGCACCAGGCTCGTCTTGCCGCTGCCGGACCGGCCGACGATCGCCGTCACCGTCCCCGGACGCGCGCTGAAGCTGATGTCGTCCAGGGCCAGTCGATCCGGATCGCGCTCGTAACGCAGGGTGACGTGCTCGAACACCAGCTCGCCGCGCGCGCGCGCAAGCGGCACGCGTCCATGGTCGGCCTCCTCCTGGCTGTCGAGGATCGAGAACAGCCGCTCGGCCGCCGCCACGCCGCGTCCGATGATCGCCTGCACGCTGGTGATCCGGCGCAACGACGGGATGATCCCCATCATCGCGGTCATCAGCTTCACGAACTCCCCGGCATCGATGCGGCCCTGCAGCGCCTCGCGCGTCGCCACCCAGACGATCGCCGCCAATGCGAAGGCGGCGAGCGTCTGCACCATCGCCGAAGCGCCGGCGCGGGTGGTCTCGACCTTCATGTTCAGCCGCAGCATGCGGTTGGCGAGCGTCGAATAGCGGCTGCGCTCGAAGTCCTGCGCGCCGTGCACCTTGACGTCCTGCTGCGCCGCCAGCGACTGTTCGGCCGATTGCGCCAGCCCACCCATGCCGTCCTGGATGCCGCGGCTGATGCGGCGGTAGCGCTTGCCCACGTACCAGACGATGACGCCGATCAGCGGCGAGATCAGCAGCATCGCCAGGCTGACCTTGACGCTGGTCAGCAGCATCAGCGCCAGCAGGTACACGATCGTCAGGCCATCGGTGACCATGATCTTGAGCGCATCCGTGCTGGCCTGCATCACCTGTTCGGTGTCGAAATTGAGCCGGCTGACCATGGCCGGCACCGATTCTGTGTCGTAGTGCGTGCTGGGCAGGCGCAGGAACTTGCCGAGCACCTGCTCGCGCAGGTCTCGCACCACGCTTCGACCGGCGCGTGCCATGCCGTAGTCGGTGACGAACGAAGCCACGCCGCGCATCAGGAACAGGCCGACGATGGCCAGCGGCAGGAAAACGGCCATCTCGGGCTTGGGATCGACGAACCCGTCGTTGACCAGCGGCTGCATCAGCTGGACGAAGATGCCGTTGGCGATCGCCTCGACGACCATCGCCGCCGTCGCCAGCGCCAGCAACGGCCAATAGCGCCAGGAATGGCCGAGCAGGCGCCGGTAGATCGGCCACGCCGCGGGGCGCTGGTCGCTCACCGGGCGTCGTTCCCCGCGCCCGCCGTGCCATCGGCGGCCTCGGGCGCGGTGGCGATGGAAATCCGCTGGAAGCCCAACTGGCCCAGGGCTTCGAGCGCGGTCACCACGGCCTGGTGCGGCGTGCGGGCGTCGGCTCGCAGCAGCACCGGCCGGTCGCGATCGTCACCGGCCACTTCGGCGATGGTGCGCTTGAGCGACTCCACGTCGGTGCGCAGTGCCTCGCGGTCATCCACGAAGTAGCGGCCCTCGGCATTCACCAGCACGCTCAGCGCCCGCGACTCCGTCTCGTTGGGCTGGCCGTCGGCGCGGGGAAGCTCGAGCTTGAGCACCGATCGCGCATCGAAGGTGGTCGTGATCACGAAGAAGATGATCAGCACCAGGATCACGTCGATCAACGGCACGAGGTTGATCTCGGGGTTGTCCTCGGCACGGCGGTCGCGGATCCGCATCGGTCGGGGGCTCAGGCCTGGTGCTCGTCGACCGCGGACGCCACCGCGGCCGCCGCGCGACGCGCTCGGGGATCGATCACGTCCATCAGCTGGATCGCCTCGTGTTCCATGTCGACGATGTAGCCGTCGATCCGGGCGCGGAAGTAGCGGTGGGCCCACAGCGCGGGGACCGCCACGATCATGCCGGTCGCCGCGCAGACCAGGGCCTTGCCGATGCCTCCGGCAAGCTGGTTGACGTCGCCGACCCCGTGGTCCATGACGCCGAGGAACATCTGGATCATGCCGACCACGGTGCCGAACAGGCCCAGCAACGGACCGGCGGCGGCGATGGTGCCCAGCGCGTTCAGGAAGCGCTCCATGCGATGGGCGATATGGCGACCCACGTCCTCGACCCGCTCGCGGATCTCGTCCCGCGGGCGACTGCGCACGTCCAAAGCCGAAGCCAGCAGTGCGCCCAAGGGGGAGTTGGCGCGGAGCGAATTGATGTGCGTCGGGTCGAGTTTCCCGCGGGCGGCCCACTCGCGTACCTCGCGGCCCAGCCCGGGCGGCAGCACGACCTTGCGGCGCAGGGTCCACAGCCGTTCGACGATGATGGCCAGCCCCAGCGCCGACAGCAGCAGCAGCGGGATCATCGGCCAGCCGCCCGCCTTCACCAGTTCCAGCACGTGTCATCCCCCGGCGCATGGGCCAGTTCAATCCGGCCGATAGGATATCCCACCGGCCCCGGGGCCCAGCCGTGCCCGGCCGTGCACTGCGTCCCACGGCCGTCGATGCGTGTCGCGGCGGCTGCTGGCGAAGATGCCGGCTTGTCCCAGCCGGATGCGCAGCGCCCCCGCGTCCGCCGTCGACAGGACTTCGGCACCCGCATCCCGCCAGCGTGCCAGCGTGTCGGGATGCGGGTGGCCGAAGCGGTTGCCGTGCCCGGCCGAGACCAGCGCGAACCGGGCCCCCGTCGCGGCCACGAAAGCGGACCCCGATGAATGCCGACTGCCATGGTGGGGCGCCAGCACCACGTCCGCCCGAAGGTCAGCGGCGTGGCGCGCGGCAAGCCCTTCCTCGATTACCTCGCCGATGTCGCCCGCCAGCAGCGCCGCGCCGTGCGCGGTCTCGATCCGCAGGACGCAGCTGGCCTCGTTGCGCAGGTACGGGAAATGGCGGGGCGGGTGCAGGAACCTGAAATCGACGCCGTCGCGCCGCCAGCCGTGACCGGCGAGACAGGCCTGCGTGCCCTCGACCCCCGACCCTTCGGGCGCATGGGCGACGTCCGGCGGGAAGCGGCGGCGAACGGCGGCGTAACCACCGGCGTGGTCGGCATCGCCGTGGCTGATCACCACCCTCTCCAATCGCCGGACGCCGAGGGCGTGCAGCGTGGGGACGACAGCACGCTCCCCGGCATCGTAGCCGTCGACCACCGCCATGCCCGTGTCGTACAAGAGCGCTGACGTTCGCGTGCGCACCAGGACCGACAATCCCTGCCCGACGTCGATCACCACGATCTCCGCCTCCCCATGCGCCGGCAGCTTCCGGTCCGGCCACAACAAGGGCATCCACAGCAGCAAGGCCAGCGGCTTGCCGGGCACGCCGCGTGGCAGCAGGCACCAGAACGCAGCGAAGACGGCCAGCGGCAGCGCCAGCGACGCGGCCTCCGGCAGCCACCAGAGCGCCAGGCCGCTGTCGGCCATGCGCTGGAACAGCGGCCAGCTTAGGTCGAAGCACGCCCCTGCTAGCCGCCACGCGGCACCGCCCCAACCGGCATGCAGGGCCTCCAGTGCCGTCCCCAGCAGCGCCAGCGGCACCACGACCAGGCTCCACCATGGGATCGCGACGAGGTTCGCCACCGGTCCGGCCAGCGACGCCTGCCCGAACAGGACCACGGTCAGCGGCAGCAAGCCCAACGTTGCCACGCCTTGCGCGGACAGGAATTCCCCCACGATGCGTCGCCCGCCACGCGCATCCGGGAGGCACCATGCCAGCCATGCGACGCCCGCGAAGCTCAGCCAGAACCCTGCGGCCAACACCGCGAGCGGATCCAGCAGCAGGATGACGATCGCCGCCAGTGCCAGCGCCGGTGCAACGCCCAATGGCCGCCGCCATAGGCGCGCGGCGACGACCACCGCCACCATCAGCATCGTCCGGACCGTCGGCAGTCCGAACCCGGCCACTGCCGCGTATCCGCACGCGCCGACCAGCGCGGCGGCGGCAGCGGCCTGGGGACGTGGCAGCAGGCGTCCCAAGGGCGCAAGGATCCGCCACGCCGCCGCAGCCACCAGGGCGAAGAAACCGGCCACAAGCCCGACGTGGAAGCCGGAAATCGCGATCAGGTGCGTCAGGCCGACGGCACGCAGGGCTTCCCAGTCCTGTTCGGCAAGCGCGCGCGTGTCGCCGACCGCCAGTGCCCGGAGATAGCGCGACGTCGCGCCCGGAACGGCCGCGTCGATCCGCGTCGCCATCGCGTCACGCCAATGGTCGATGCCGCCCGGCGGGGAAAGCGAGGTGGCGGTGTCCGGATCGCGCACGTAACCGGTCGCCGCGACCCGCTGGGCGAAGGCATGCTTTTCGCTGTCGAGGCTGCCCGGATTGCGCAAGCCGCGTGGCGCGCGCAGTCGCGCCGTCAGCCGCCATCGACTGCCCGGAGCCAGCGTCAAACGGCGGGGATCGCCCTGCTCCCGGTAACCGTCGTACCACGACAGGCGCAGCGTCCGGCCGCGCAGGAAGGCGTGCTGGCCGCTGTCGCCGTCGACCTTGAACAGGAACCGCGTGCGTCGCGCCTCGTGCTGCGGCAGTTCCAGCACGCGACCGGCAATGGTGGCATCCGCGCGTTCGAAGTCCGGCGGCAACTGCCCGGCCAGGGAGGCCGACGCATGCAGGCCACAGAGCCCGTAGCCGGCCAGCAGCACGCCGGCGAGCCGCAAGCGATCCTGCCTCCGCCACAGCCAGGCACCCACCGACAGCGCGACGAGCATCCAGACACCCGGCGCGAGGACGGGCCACTGCAGGCAGGCGGCGATGCCCGCCAGCAGCGCGCAGGCCGCGGCGACTCCGAACGGTGGCGGGACATGGGTCGTTGCGGGAGCGCGCACGGGAAGGCCATGGACTGGACCATGCCACCGTAGCCAGCCAGCCCGCCGGGGTCCGTCACCGCACCCCGCGTCCCGATGTCGGAAAACGCCGACGCGACCCGCGAAACCGGCCGCAACCCCCGGACTTTCACGGCCGACCTGCGCCACGGCACCGGCCGCAGCGGCTGCCGGCGGTGGTCACACGTTCGGTGCGGCGACTTCCTGCAGCTTGCCGTCGTGCAACTCGAGCACCCGGTCGAGCCTGCGGGCCAGGCTGCGATCGTGGGTCACCAGCACCAGGCTCGTCCGCTCCGCCCGGTTGAGCTCGAGCATCATCTCGAACACGCGGGCGGCGGTCTTTTCGTCGAGGTTGCCGGTGGGTTCGTCCCCCAGCACGCAGGCCGGCTTGTTGACCAGCGCCCGGGCCACCGCCGCGCGCTGGCGTTCGCCGCCGGACAACTCGCCCGGCTTGTGCTCCAGCCGGTGCCCGAGCCCGACGGCTTCGAGCAGGGCGCGCGCGCGCGCCGCGGCATCGGCGACGTCCGTGCCGTTGAGCAGCACCGGGAGCATGACGTTTTCCAGCGCGGTGAACTCCGGCAGCAGGTGGTGGAACTGGTAGACGAAACCCAGAGCGCGATTGCGCAAGCGGCCGCGCGCGGCGTCGGACAGCGCGCTCATCTTCTGCCCGGCCACGAACACCTCGCCCGCCGTCGGCGTGTCCAGTCCGCCGAGCAGGTGCAGCAGGGTGCTCTTGCCGGCGCCCGATGCACCGAGGATCGCCACGGTCTCGCCTGCGTTCACCGCTAGGTCGAGGCCGTCGAACACGGGGGTGTGCAGCGTGCCCTCCGCGTAGGTCTTGGCGAGGCCTTCGGCGCGAATGACCGCCTCGCCTGCGCCTGCCTGCGGCTCCGGCGGCCTACTCATAGCGCAGCGCCTCCGCAGGTGCGGTGCGCGCCGCGCGCCATGCCGGGTAGATGGTCGCCACGAACGCCATGGCCAGCGCCACCAGGGCGATGGTGACGACGTCGTCCGGGTTGAGTTCGGTCGGCAGCCCGGTGATGTAGTAGACGTCGGCGGGCATCAACACCACGCCGAACGCACGCTCGATCGCACGCAGGATGTGCTCCAGGTTCATGGTCAGCACGATGCCGCCGGCCACGCCCAGCGCCGTGCCGATGGTGCCGATCATCGACCCCTGCACCATGAACACCTGCATCACGCCGCGTGGCGTCAGCCCAAGCGTGCGCAGGATGGCGATGTCGGCCTGCTTGTCGGTCACCAGCATCACCTGCGAGGACACCAGGTTGAACGCGCCCATGGCGATGATCAGCGACAGCAGGATCGCCATCATCGTCTTCTCCAGCCGCAGCGCGCGGAACATGTTGGCGTTCTCGCTGCTCCAGTCGCTCACACGGTAGGGGCCGCGCAGCCGGATCGCCAGGTCGCGCGCCACTTCCCAGGCCTGGTCCATGTCGTGCAGGTTCAGTCGCACGCCGGTGACGCCCTCGCCCATCCGCATCAGGCGCTGGGCGTCGGCCATGTGCACGACGGCCAGGCCCTTGTCGTATTCCTGGTAGCCCGCCTCGAAGATGCCGCTGACGGTGAACCGCTTCAGTTGCGGCACCGCGCCCATAGGCGTGGTCTGGAAATCGGTCGTCACGATCACGCTGTCGCCCAGGCCCACGCCCAGCCACAACGCGAGTTCCTTGCCCAGCACGATGTTGAAGCTGCGGGGCGCCAACGAGTCGAGGCTGCCCTGCACCATGCGTTCCGCCAGCACCGAGACCTTGCGCTCCTCCGCCGGCAACACGCCACGGAGCAGCCCGGGTTGCCGGCGCGCGCCCGAAAGCAACGCCTCGGTCGAGATGTAGGGCGCCGCGCCGGCAACGCGCGGGTCCTTGCCGGCCTCGTCGACGGCCTCGCGCCAGTTCAGCATTGGCTCGCCATCGGCGCTGACCGTCGCGTGCTGGGTCATCTGCAGCATGCGGTCGCGAATCTCGCGCTGGAACCCGCTCATCACGGCCAGGGTCGTGATCAACGCGGCAACGCCGATGGCGATGCCCAGGATCGAGGCCATGGAGATGAAGGAGATGAAGCCGTTGCGGCGCTTCGCGCGCAGGTAGCGCAGGCCGATGGCCACTGGAATGGGTTTGAACATGTGCTGCAACCGGCGGAGCAACCGCTATGGTGCCATCGATGGCGTCCGCTGCGCAGGGTGGAGCCTGGCCGTGGCCAGCCTGAGTTCACGCCGTGCCGCGGGCGGAAGCGTATCCGGCCACCAGGACCGATGCGCCACGCGGCCATCGGCATCGCACCAACGGACGAAGGCCAGGGGGCCACGCCAGCGCACGGCGACGTCGGTGGCGGCCTCGCCGTCGACGAGGGTCCGGCCCGGACCGGAAAACAGGAACGAGACGGGAGGCCGCCCGCGCTCTCGCCCGGCGCACCAGGCTCCATGCGCGAGCGCCACCATCGCCAAGGGCCAGGCCGCGGGACGCGGCATCTCCGACGCTAGGACGCAGAGCGAGGCCACCGGCGCCATCAGCGCGAGCGCCGACACCAGCCAGGCGGAAGGCCGCCAATCAACCCGGAGGGGTGCGGATGCGCTGGACGAGCGCGTCGAGTGCGTCATCGCCGGGTTTCTCGCGTCCTGTGAACCAGCGCCAGAGCCTATCGTCCTCGCAGTCCAGCAGCTGTAGGAAAACCCCGCGTTCCGTGTCGGACGCCCCCGGCCAATGATGGTCGAGGTAGCGGGTCAGCAATTGATCCAGCTCACGCATTCCGCGCCGGCACCGCCATCGAAGGCGCCGGACCTCCGGGCCACCCGACGAATCGAAATCACTCGCCATCGCCGATCCATTGAGCGGGCCCCGCCCCGCCGCCGCTTCCACGTCGACGACCGGTTCCGACTCCGGAATGCTGGTTCATGGCCATCCTGCGCGCGAAACGCTCACCGTTGCAGCAGGGCGATCCCGAGCAGGATCCAGAGCGTCCACAGCACGATGTTGCTGGCCAGGTAGGCATACAGGCGATCGCGAACGCGGTTGTAACCGCAATGGATGGCGCTGTGCACGATGCGAAGACCCACGTAGGCCCAGGCCAGCCCCACCGTCAACGGCGTGGCGGCACCGATCCCGAACGCAACCAGCAGCGCGGCGTAGAACAACACCGGCATCTCGAACAGGTTGCGGTAATTGTCGGCGGCGCGGGTATCGGCGAAGCGCGTCGCCATCTGCGATGCACTGGGGATCTCGCGCATGTGGATGCCTTCCGCACGCACCTGCCGCTTGCGCTCGAAGAAGATGCGGACATTGACCACCGCGACCAGCGCCACCATCGCGACGATCGGCCACAGGATCGCGTGCGGCGCCATGCCTCAGACCTGCCGCGCCAGCATCAGCTGCTTGATCTCCGCGATCGCCTTGGCCGGGTTCAGTCCCTTGGGGCAGGTGCGCGTGCAGTTCATGATGGTATGGCACCGGTACAACTTGAAGGGATCCTCGAGGTCGTCGAGCCGCGCACCGGTGTCTTCGTCGCGGGAATCGACGATCCAGCGATGCGCCTGCAGCAGGATCGCGGGGCCCAGGTAGCGTTCGCCGTTCCACCAGTAGCTGGGGCAGGCGGTGCTGCAACAGGCGCACAGGATGCACTCGTACAGGCCGTCGAGCTTCTCGCGGTCGGCCTTGGACTGCAGGCGCTCGCGATCCGGCGGCGGTGCGCTCTGGGTGCGGATCCAGGGCTGGATCGAGGCGTATTGCGCGTAGAAGTGGGTCATGTCCGGGACCAGGTCCTTGACCACTTCCATGTGCGGCAAGGGATAGACCGGGACTTCGCCGCTGCCGCCGCCGCAATCCTCGATGGCGCGCGTGCAGGCCAGGGTGTTGGTGCCGTCGATGTTCATCGCGCAGCTGCCGCAGATGCCTTCGCGGCAGGACCGGCGGAAGGTCAGCGTCGGGTCGATCTCGTTCTTGATCTTGATCAGCGCGTCGAGGACCATCGGCCCGCACTTGTCCAGGTCGACCTCGTAGGTGTCCGTTCTCGGGTTCTCGCCGTCGTCCGGGCTCCAGCGGTACACCTTGAACGCACGCACGCGCGTGGCGCCATAGGGCGCGCTGAAGCGCTTGCCGCCGTGGACCTTCGAGTTCTTCGGGAGGGTGAATTCGGCCATCTCAGTAGACCCTTGCCTTCGGCGGCACGACTTCGACGTCGTCGTCCAGCGTGTACATGTGCACCGGACGGTAATCGATGCGCGTCTGCCCGCCCTCGCCGACCCAGCACAACGAGTGCTTGTGCCAGTTCTCGTCGTCGCGCTCCGGGTAGTCCTCGCGCGCATGCGCGCCGCGCGACTCGGTTCGGTTCTCGGCGGACACGATCGTCGCCAAGGCCTGGCCTAGCAGGTTCTGCAACTCGAGGGTCTCGACCAGGTCGGAGTTCCAGACCATGGAGCGGTCGGTGACCCTGACGTCGTCGAAGGAGGCATTGATCTCGCGCACCTTGCGCACGCCCTCGGCCAGCGATTCGCCGGTGCGGAACACCGCGGCGTCGTTCTGCATGGCGCGCTGCATCCGGTCGCGGATGACCGCGGTCGGCGTGTCGCCATCGGCGTGTCGCAATCTGTCGAGGTTGGCCAGCGCGGCGTCGCAGGCATCGCCGTTGAGCTTGCGGTGCTGCTGGTCGGGTGAAATCGTCTCGGCGCAGCGGTTCGCCACCGCACGCCCGAACACCACCAGGTCGAGCAGCGAATTGGAGCCCAGCCGGTTGGCGCCGTGCACCGACACGCAAGCGGCCTCGCCAATGGCATACAGGCCCGGCACCACGGCGTCGGGGTCGCCGTTCTTCAACTGCACGACTTCCCCGTGGTAGTTGGTCGGGATGCCACCCATGTTGTAGTGCACGGTGGGCAGCACCGGGATCGGCTGCTTCTCGACATCGACGTTGGCGAAGATCTTGGCGGTTTCCGCGATGCCCGGCAGCTTCTCGTGGATGTCGGCAGGGTTGAGGTGGGTCAGGTCGAGGTGGATGTGGTCCTTGTGCTCGCCCACGCCGCGGCCCTCGCGGATCTCGATGGTCATCGAGCGCGACACGACGTCGCGCGACGCCAGGTCCTTCGCGTTGGGCGCGTAGCGCTCCATGAAGCGCTCGCCCTCGGAATTGCGCAGGATGCCGCCCTCGCCGCGCACGCCCTCGGTGATCAGCATGCCGGCGCCGTAGACGCCAGTGGGGTGGAACTGGACGAATTCCATGTCCTGAAGCCCCAGCCCGGCGCGCAACGCCATGCCGTTGCCGTCGCCGGTGCAGGTATGCGCGGACGTCGCGGAGAAATACGCCCGGCCGTAACCACCCGTGGCGAGCACGGTGCCATGGGCGCGGAACAGGTGCAGGGTGCCTTCGGCCATGTCCAGCGCCAGCACGCCGCAGCAGGCGCCGTCGGCATCCATGATCAGGTCGAGGGCGAAGTACTCGATGAAGAACTCCGCCTGGTGCTTGAGCGACTGCTGGTACAACGTGTGCAGGATCGCGTGCCCCGTGCGGTCGGCGGCGGCGCAGGTGCGCTGCGCGGTGCCCTTGCCGTAGTGCGTGGTCATGCCGCCGAACGGCCGCTGGTAGATCGTGCCCTCCTCGGTGCGCGAGAACGGAACGCCCTGGTGCTCCAGCTCGATCACGGCGGGGATGGCCTCGCGGCACATGTATTCCACGGCGTCCTGGTCGGCCAGCCAGTCCGACCCCTTGATGGTGTCGTAGAAGTGGAAGCGCCAGTCGTCCTCGCCCATGTTGCCCAGCGCCGCGGAAATGCCGCCCTGGGCGGCCACGGTATGGGAGCGGGTCGGGAACACCTTGGTGATGCAGGCGGTCTTGAGCCCCTTCTGCGCCAGGCCGAAGGTCGCCCGCAGGCCCGCGCCACCGGCGCCGACGACGAGCATGTCGTACTTGTGTTCGATGATCTGGTAGGCAGGCGTCATGGAAGTCTCAGGGCAGCAGGGCAATTCGCGCGATCGCATAGAGCGAAGCCAGCGCGCCGAGCACGCAGGCGAAGGTCACCAGCAATTGCAACGCGATCTCGACGGCGCGCTGGTGCACGTAGTCCTCGATCACCACTTGCATGCCGAGCTTGGCGTGCCAGAACAGCGCCAGCACGAACACCGCCAGGAGGATCGCGTTCCAGGGCCTGGAGATCGTCGCCTGGACCGCGAACTCGTCGGCGCCGACGAGGGACACGAGCAGGCCGACCAGCCACGGCACCAGGATCGCCAGGACGATGGCGGTGACCCGCTGCCACCAGAAATGCGACGTTCCGGATTTCGCCGAGCCCAGGCCGCGGGCCCGCGCAACGGGCGTGCGGTAATCGTGTTTTCCGGACGAGGCGTTCATGCGGCACCCCGCAAGGCGACGAGCCAGATCATCGCCGTCAGGACCACCGTCAGCACGGCCACCGCATAGCCGGAGCGGTAGATTTCGGGGATTTCGAAACCCCACCCGGCATCCCAAAGCAGGTGCCGGATGCCGTTGAGCAGGTGGTAGACCATGGCCAGCGAGAAGCCGGCCAGGGCGACCAGGCCCAGGGGCGAGGCGAGGCAGTCGGCCGCGCGCTCGTATGCTGCGCCGCCCTGTGCCACCGCCATCAACCACCATGCCAGCCCGAAGGCGCCGATCGTCAGGATGATGCCGCTGGCGCGATGCAGGATCGACATCAGCATCGTGATCTGCCAGCGATAGACCTGCAGGTGCGGTGACAGGGGTCGTTGTTTCGACATCGCGCGCGGATCTCTCGCTGGGCGGCCGCTGGCCGCGGGGCTGGATGTTGCGGGGTGTCCGGGGCCGGTGCCGAGGCCTCGGCGTACGTTCAGAAATCGATGCAGCGGCCGTTCTTCTCCCAGTCTCCGTAGCGCGTGGGCTCGGGGCCGGGACGCCCGCCGATTTCAGGCTCCGCAGGCCCCTGGGCTTCCGGCGGCCCGCTCGGGGCCGGCGCGGGGTCGGGTTCGGACTCGCCTATCATGACTTGATCTTGCACCGCACAAGTCTAATTCCCGCCTCCGCCATGGACAAGCCGATGACCGACGACACGCCATTCCACGCGCTGCCGGACTTCGGCGTCGTCTGCATCGAGGGGCAGGATGCGCTTGCGTTCGCGCAGGCCCAGTTCATGAGCGATGTCGCCAGCCTCGCGGACGCGCACTGGCATTGGAGCGGCTGGCTCACGCCCAAGGGGCGCGTGATCGCCCTGTTCGCCGCCTTGCGGGTGGACGGCCAGACCCTGTGGCTCGTGCTGCCGGACGCGGATGCGAGCGATTTCGCCGCGCGGCTGCAGCGCTTCGTCTTCCGCAGCAAGTTGCGGGTCGGCGTGCCTGGCGGCCTCCGCCTGTCGGGGGCATTCACGGCGCCGGCACAGGCGCGGGGAGCGCAGGCGGCGATCACGGGGACGGACTGCACGGAACTTGACCTGGGCGGCGACGGCGTCGCGCGGACGCTGAGGATCTCGACCTGCCCGGCAGGGACTGACCCGGAAGCATCCGCGCGCTGGGTGCAGGCCGACATGGTCCATGGCCTGCCGCGCCTGCCGCCCGCGCAGAGCGAGCAATGGACGCCGCAGCAGCTCTCGCTCGACCGGCTGGCGGCCTACAGCGTGAAGAAAGGGTGCTATCCCGGGCAGGAGATCGTGGCCCGCACCCATTTCCTCGGGCAAGCGAAGCGCGGGCTGGTCTTGCTGGAGTCGACGGCGCCCTTGGAATCCGGTAGCGAGGTCCATGAGGGCGGGATCGCGATCGGCAAGCTGGTCTGCGCCTCGGCAGGACTGGCTCTGTCGGTGCTGCCGCTTGATCGTGATTTCGCCGGCCTGTCGGTCGCCGGCCAGTCCGTGGCCGCAAGGCCCTTGAACACCGGCCTGGCGCGCTGATCCACCGGCGCGGAGAAACCCGCCCCCCAACCCGACCGAACCTTGCCGTTGCCCTCCTTCGGCGGAAAGGGCTGGCGAAAGCTCGCTTCCTCCCGGCTCAGGCCAGAGAGTCGGCCGCGTCCACGATGTCCTGCTCCGACGGAATCACCAGGAAGGCTGCACCCGCCAATGGCGTGAACGTATCCGCGCCGACCACGCGCCGGAACGGTCGCGCGCCGTACCCACCTTCCGTGATCGCCGTGATGATGCCCTCCCCGACGCCGGCGCTGCGCCGGCCCTCGTCGACGATCAGGATGCGCTTGGCGCTGCGCGCCTGTTCGACGATCCAGGCATCGTTGAGCGGCACCAGCCAGCGCAGGTCGACCACGCGTGTCTTCCAGCCGTGCGCCCGCTCGATCCGGCGCGCGGCGCGCAGGCTCATCGGCACGCCGTTGCCGAAGGTGAAGATCACCAGATCGTCGCCGCTGCTGCCGTCCTCTGGTAGGTACACCCGCCCCTCGCCCAGCGTCATGGCCTGGTCCGGAGGCGGATAGGCGGTCAGCCAGCCGCCATCGCCGGGCTCGTGCAAGTCCTTGGCCATGTACAGCGCGATCGGCTCGAGGAAGGCGCAAACCCGGCCATCGACCTTGGCCAGCGCCGCCAGCGTGCGCAGCATCGTGGCGGCATCGTCGCCGCGGGACGGGCACCCCACGACCAGGCCGGGGATGTCGCGCAAGGCCGTGATCGAGTTGTCGTTATGGAAGTGCCCGCCGAACCCCTTCTGGTACCCCAGCGAGGCGATCCGCATCACCATCGGGTTGCGGTACTGGTCGTTGCTGAAGAACTGCAGGCTGGCGGCTTCGCCCCGGATCTGGTCGCAGGCGTTGTGGAAGTACGCCAGGTACTGGATCTCGGGCAGCGGCAGCATGCCCATGTTCGCGTAGCCTTGGGCCAGCCCGAGGATGATGGTCTCGTCGAGCAGCGTATTGAACACGCGCTTGTTGCCGAAGGCCTTGTGCAGGTTCCGGGTAACCGTGTACACGCCGCCCTTCTGCGCCACGTCCTCGCCGAACAACAGCGCCTCCGGGTACTTGCAGAACAGGTCGTGCAAGGCCTGGTTGATCTGGATGGCGAGGTGCCTGGGCGGCTGGTTCTCGGGCAACCGGGCAGCGCCGCCGAATACCTTCTCGCGCTTCTCCGCGTAATCGAACCGCGCCGCCTCGGCCTCCACCGCGTCCGGGGTGTACGGCGCGAGCGGCGCCATCACGTCCGCCAATTCGGTCAGGCGGGGCCGCTTGTCGGCCTCGGCGGCGGCGGCGAAGCATCGCTCGCGGGTGTCCTCGTACAGCGCGAGGATCTCCTGCTTCGACATCAGCCCCGATTCGAGCGCGATCGCCGCGCTGCGCAAGAGGGGATCCGTCGCCTCCACCGCGCACAGCTCCTCCAGCGAGCGCCATTCGATCTCGAAATCGGTGCCGGCGTGGCCCATGATCCGCGTGGTACGCAGGTGCAGGAAAGTCGGCCGGCGGGTCATGCGGCAGTGGTGGACGGCATCGCGCACCCTGGCGTAGCCAGCGGCGAGGTCGAGGCCGTCGGCCTGGAAGTAATCCAGCCCGCGACGGCTGGAGAAGTTCTGCGCCACCCAGCCTTCCGGGGTCTTGACGGAGATGCCGATGCCGTTGTCCTCGCACACGAACAGCACCGGAACCGGCAACTTCTGGTACGCGGTCCAGGCCGCCGCGTTGAACGCGGTCTGCGCCGTGGCATGGTTGCTGGAGGCGTCGCCGAACGAGCAGATGACGATGCTGTCGTCCGGGATCGGCAACGCATGGCCGATGCGCCGCGCCTGCTCGATCGCGACCGCGGTCCCGAAGGCCTTGGGCAGGTGCGAGGCGATGGTGGAGGTCTGCGGAAGCACCCACAGCGGCTTGCTGCCCCACACCTTGTGCCGCCCGCCGCTGGCGGGGTCGTCCTTGCTGGCGGCGAACGACAGCGCGGAATCCATGATCGGGCCGAGGCGATCGGTTTTCTCGCGCGGCAGCTTCCGGAAACGCTCGGCCATGAAGCCGCCGCTGCGATAGTGAAGGAACGCCGGGTCGGTGTGCCGCGCCAGCCGCGCGACCATGGCGTTGCCCTCGTGGCCGCTGGAACCGATGGTGTAGAACACCTTGTCCTGCACCCGCAGCACGCGTGCCATCAGGTCCAGGTGCCGGCTGATGAGCTGCGACTCGAACAGTTCGCGGAACGAGCGGGCGTCAAGGGCGCTGCCCGGGAGGATCGAATCGCCGTCCGCGGGGACGGCATCGGGCGGACCACCGGTCCAATCGCGGACGAATTCGCTGAAGTTGGCGTCGCAGACCTCGGCGCGGTTGACGCCACGCATGCGGGGCGGGATCGCGGTCGTCATCGGGACATGGCGGCGCGGTGCGCGCCCCACTGCTCGCGGCTCTGGCCCCAGATGTCGACTTCGCCATGGTCCTGGAACGGCGGCGGCAGGCTGCCCTTGCGGAGGATGCGCGACCCCAGCCGCTCGGCCAGCTTGCGCGAGGCGGCGTTTCCAGGATCGATGCAGTGGATGACCTCGTGCCATCCCAAGGTGTCGAAGGCCCAGTCGATGGCGGCGACCGCCGCCTCCGCGGCGAAGCCACGACCCCACGCCGCGCGCCGGAAGGCCCAGCCGACCTCGGTCCCTGGCCAGCCTTCCGGCTGCCAAGGGCCAAGCTGTCCGAGCCATTCGCCGCTCGCCTTGTCGACGACCGAGAACATGGCGAACCCCTGGACCGCCCAGGCGCCGGGCATCTGCAGGAACTTGCGCCAGGCCGCCGCGCGCGGCATGGCACCGCCGATGTAGCGCGCGGCATCCTCGTCGCCATAGAGCTCCGCGTACCCCTCGAAGTCCGATGCCTGCGGCAGGCGCAGGATCAGGCGAGCGGTTTCCAGCCTTGGGCCCGTGGGCATCGACACGGCTCCCAGCCGATCAGAATGCATTGATGCCGGTCAGCTCGCGCCCGACCACCAGCTGGTGCACGGTCTCGGTGCCTTCGTAGGTGATCACCGACTCCAGGTTGAGCGCGTGCCGGATCGGGCAGTGCTCGGTGGTGATCCCGGCGCCCCCGAGGATGTCCCGGGCCTCGCGGGCGATGTCGATGGCCATGCGGCAGTTGTTCCACTTCGCCAGGGACACCTGCGTCGGCTGCATCTTGCCGGCATCCTTCAACCGGCCCAGTTGCACGCAAAGCAGCTGCGCCGAGGTGATCCGGCGCGCCATGTCTGCGAGCTTGAGCTGGACGGCCTGCGTCGACGCGACCGGCTTGCCGAACAAAATGCGCTCCTTGGAGTAGTTCAAGGCTTCGTCGAGGCAGGCGATGGCGGCTCCGATCGGCCCCCACGTGATCCCGTAGCGTGCCTGGGTCAGGCAGCCGAGCGGCCCCTTGAGCCCCTTGACGTTGGGCAGGCGGTTCTCCTCGGGTACCCGGACGTCGTCGAGGTAGAGGGCGCTGGTGACCGAAGCGCGCAGGCTCATCTTGTGCTTGATTTCCTGCGCGCTGAAACCGGAGAAGCCCTTCTCGACGATGAAACCCTGGATGCCGTCGTCGGTCTGCGCCCAGACGATGGCGATGTCGGCGACATTGCCGTTGGTGATCCACATCTTGGCGCCATTGAGAATCCAGTCGGCACCATCCTTCCGGGCGTTGGTCTTCATGTTGGCCGGGTCGGACCCGCCCTGCGGCTCGGTCAGGCCGAAGCAGCCGATGACCTTGCCGGCGGCCATGTCGGGCAACCAGCGCTTCCGCTGGTCCTCGGTGCCATAGGCGAAGATCGGATACATGCACAGCGAGGACTGCACGCTTGCGAAGCTGCGGATGCCGCTGTCGCCGCGCTCGAGCTCCTGGCAGATCAGGCCGTAGCTCACCGCGTTCAGCCCCGCGCAGCCGTATTCCTCGGGGAGCGAGGAGCCCAGCAGGCCCAGTTCGGCCATCTCGGGGATCAGCTCGCTGGGGAAGCGGCCTTCGTCGAAACAATCGCCGATGATCGGCAGCACGCGCTCGTCGGTGAACCTCGCCACGGTGTCCTGGACCGCGAGTTCCTCCTCGCTGAGCAGGGAGCGGACGTCGTACAGGTCGTAGGGATGCAGGGCCATGGCTGGGTCGCGGGCGGGAAGCCGCGCATTTTAGCGGGGCAGCGGCGTTCCCGATAGCGGGCATCCGGGAGACTCGCCCTGCCGGGGCCGCGGAAAGGAAAAGGGCCGGATTGCTCCGGCCCCTTCCTGTAGCTCGAGATAGCGATCAGCCGCGTTCGACCACCGCGTCCGCTTCGGCCACCTGGGTCACGACCTTGCCGTCGACCACGGGCAGGCGATCGCCCGGCTTCTCGTCCATGCGGATCGTGCGCTCGCCACCGTCGTAGCGGTAGGTCACGTTGTAGGCGACGGGGACCTGCTCCGAACCCAGCGCGATCTGGTTGCCGGGCTTGCTGTCGGTCCGCATCGTGCCCGTGGTCCCGTCCGGATTGCGGTAGGTCACGTTGTAGGCCACGACGCGCGAGGACTGCGAGGTGTCGGACACCGTCCGGCACTGGCGGTCGACGCGCTCGACCACGCGGCCACCCACGTGGCGCCTGTCGATCTCCCGGCCTGCGAAGCCACCGCCCACGGCACCGGCCACCGTGGCCAGCTTCTTGCCATTGCCGCCACCGACCTGGTTGCCGATGAGCCCGCCGATCACGGCGCCGGCCACGGTGCCGCCGACGTTGCCGTCGCGCTCGGGCAAGCGCTCCTGCACGACGACGTCCTCGCAGACCTGGCGCGGGCTGGAGCTGGTGGTCGTCTCGCGCACCGCCTCGCTGCCGATCACGGTGGCGAAGAGCTGGCGCTGTTCCATCACCGGCTCGACGTCTACGACGGCGGCGTACTCGAGGCGCCCCTCGCTCGGGATGCTGCTGCCCTCGACGTCCAGGCCCAGCCTGTCGTCGCGGTTGTTGTTGTTCTGGAAGGCCGCCACGGCAACGCCACCCACCAGCAACGAAGCAAGCGCGATCGCAAGTGTGTTGTTCTTCATGTTTCGCCTCCTGGCGCATTGCCAGCTGTTCGGGTCCGGGGCGCATTGCACCACTGGACAGCTGAACAGGGGCTCAGCCCTGCGCGCAAAACTGACGCGGGCCTAAACCGGCACCCCACGGATCGCGTGGTAGCGTGATCGGCATCGCATCACGACTGGAGCGTGCCGTGCCCAACCCCTTGCTCACACCCATCCTGCGCTGGCTCGGCAGGCTGAGCTACCCGCGCCTGTTCATGCTCACCGCTGGCCTGTTCGTCGCCGATTTGCTGATTCCCGATTTCATTCCCCTGGTCGACGAGATCCTGCTGGGTTTGGGCACGCTGTTGCTCGCCAACTGGAAGAACCGCAAGGCACCAGGGCCGCAGGTCGCCAGCCGCGACGACACCATCGAAGGCGACTCGCGCCGGCATTGACATGCGCCTGGTCGACAGCCACTGCCACCTTGATGCCGCGGAGTTCGACGACGACCGGGCAGCCGTCATCGACAGGGCCCTCGCTGCAGGCGTGGATCGGCAGGTGGTGCCCGCGACCCATGCCGACGCCTGGCCCGGTTTGCGGGATGCCTGCGGCACGGCGGACGGCCTGCATCCCGCATACGGCTTGCACCCCACCTTCCTGGCGCACCACGAGCCTGCGCACCTGGAGGCGCTGGCGGAATGGATCGGGCGCGAGCGGCCCGTCGCGATCGGCGAGTGCGGGCTGGACTACTACATCGACGGCCTGGATCGCGACCGGCAGCAAGCCTTTTTCGACGGTCAGTTGCGGCTGGCGCGCGACCTCGACTTGCCGGTCATCGTCCATGCACGGCGCGCGGTGGATGCCGTGCTGGCGTCGATCCGGCGGATCGGCGGGCTGCGCGGCGTGGTGCACAGCTTCTCCGGGAGCCAGCAGCAGGCCCGCCAGCTGTGGGACCTGGATTTCATGACGGGCATCGGCGGGCCGGTGACCTACGAACGCGCGCAGCGCCTGCGCCGGCTCGTGGCAGGCATGCCGATCGAATACTTGCTGCTGGAGACGGATGCTCCCGACCAGCCCGATGCCCGGATCCGCGGTGAACGCAATGAACCGGCACGGCTGGAAGTGGTCTGCCGGACCATCGCCCAGTTGCGGGGCGAAAGCGCCGAATCGGTCGCACGCTCGACCACCGCCAATGCCGAACGCTTGTTCGGGCTGCCGGCACGCCCTTGAGCGTGGAAGCGGGAACCGCGGCTCCCCGGGTCAGTCTGTTGCCCGCTGCTTGAGCAGCATCTGCAGCGCCTTCCCCGCGGCCGCGAACGCGAAGGCGCCGGTGATGTGCGTCGCGGCCCCGAGCCCGGCCCCGCAATCGAGCTTGAGTGCGGCATCGGGCCCGACGTGCGGGCGCCGCCCGCAGACGCTGCCGTCGGCCTGCGGGTACCGGACGTTCTCGAGCGAGTACACCGCAGGCACGCCGAAATACCGCTTGGGACCCGTGGGGAAGTTGAATTCACCACGCAACTTCCTGCGCACGAGCGCCAGCATGGCATCGTGCTCGGTCTTCGACAGGTCCCGGACGCGCACCAGGGTGGTGTCGATGCGACCCCCGGCCGATCCGACGGTGATGAGCGGCTGCTTGCGGCGCCTGCACCAGGCGATCGCTTCGACCTTGGTGCGGAAACTGTCGCAGGCGTCCACCACCAGGTCGGGGCGGCCACCGAGCAGTTCGTCCAGGTTCGTCGGCGTCAGGAAACTGGCCAGCGCGTCGACCTGGATCCCGGGATTGATCGCTCGGCATCGCGCCGCCATCGCTTCGGCCTTGCCACGCCCGTAGTTGCCTTCCAGCGCCGGAAGCTGGCGGTTGGTGTTCGATACGCACAGATCGTCCGCATCGATGAGGCGGAGCGACCCGACCCCGCTGCGCGCCAGGGCTTCCACCAGCCACGACCCCACGCCCCCCAGGCCGACCACGGCCACGCGGCAGGCAGCGAGCCGCTTGACCGTGCCCCGGCCATAAAGGCGATCGATGCCGGAAAACCGTTCGTGCCAGGCGGGATCCATGGCGTCAGTTTACCGGGGTGTTACGCATGCTAGGCTCGTCGCCGACCAGCCCCACGCGAGCACAGACATGTCGAGCACGCCCACGAGTTCCCCGACCAGCAGCAACGGAAAACCCGCGTCCGCCGCCGGCCGCTACCTGTTCCTCTTCCTGCTGGGTCTGGTCATCGGCTCGGTGGCCGTGGTGATGATCCTGCGTGCCGTGGAAGGCCGGAAGACCTGGCAGGACCACTACCCGGACGCCGCCATGCACCTGATGCAGGCGCACATGGCGCAACTGGGGGCGAGCGCCGCCGCCAACCGCTGCTCGGCAACCGACACGATCCCGCACCTGCAAGCCCTGAGGACCATCGCCAACGACATCGAGCCTGCCCTCCCCGACCTGCGCGACGACGCCCGTTTCGTCTCGCACGCCGGCGAACTGCGCGCGACGCTGGACGCGGCGCTATCCGCGCCGCCGATCGATTGCCCCGGCGTGGCCAATGCATCCAAGAAGATCGGCGAGGCTTGCAAGGCCTGCCACCAGGATTACCGAGGCTGACCCCGGCAGCTCGGGCTGGTTCCGGCTGCGCCTCTGCCGCACGTGGGGATGCCCACCGCGGACCGGTTGATGGCGTGTTCATCGATCGGAGCCTATGGTCCGCGACATCGGCCTGCTGCCGTGGTCGTTCGTCGGGCGCTCCAGCCCGGCGGCCTTGGCGACCGGCAGGACCGGAGCCCGCCCTTCCCCCAGGAGACCCAGCATGAACATCCGCATGATCGGCATTGCAGCAGCCACCGCCACCCTGGCTGCCTGCGCAACCACGTCCCCCAATTACGGCTATGGCAACTCGGCGTACGGTGCGCCGCCTCCGGCCCGGGCTGCAGCGTGTTACGACTGCGGCACCGTGACACGGATCGAACTGGCCTCGAGCGGTGCGACCCGGGTACCGAATGCAACCGGGGCGGTGCTCGGCGGCATCGTGGGCGCGGTCGCCGGCCACGAGATCTCCGACAAGACCGGCGGCAGCAAGGGCAACCAGAACGTCTCCGCCGCCGCGGGCGCGGTGGCCGGTGCGGCCGTCGGCAATGCCATCCAGAACCGGGCACAGGCGAACACGGTCTACAACATCCACGTCCGCATGGACGATGGGCGCATGACCACGGTCAGCCAGCCCGACGACTCGGGCCTGCGCCAGGGCTCGCGCGTGCGCGTCACGGGCGGGCGCGTGTACAAGCTGCGCTGAGCGCGCGCGCACCGACATCCGGCAAAAACCCAGGACGGCCCGCATCGCGGGCCGTCTTGCCGTTCCAGGGCATCCCAACCGCGGATTCGCCGCAGGCGCCGCCTGCCAGACGGCTTGCCGTGGAACAGTTGCCACCCTGCATGCCGCGCCGGGTTCTGTGAGAATGCGACCGCAGTTCACGTTCCCCTCGTGAACCGGAAGCCCCATGGAAGCCCAATCGATCTACTACGCGCTGGCGATCGTCTTGGTGCTCATCGGCATCGCAGGGACCATCCTTCCCGCCCTTCCTGGCCTGCCGCTGGTGTTCGCCGGCATGCTGCTGGCGGCTTGGGCAGGAGACTTCCAGCAGATCGGGCTGCCGACCGTGGTCCTGCTGGGTATCCTCACCGCCATCTCGCTGCTGATCGATTTCTGGGCGACCGCCATGGGCGCCAAGCGCGTGGGTGCGAGCCGCAAGGCTGTGATCGGGGCCATTGCAGGCACCGTCGTCGGCATCTTCTTCGGGCCCATCGGCCTGTTCGTGGGTCCGTTCGGCGGGGCCGTGCTCGGGGAACTGCTGCACGGCCGAAGGCTGGATGCCGGCGGGATCGGCAACGCCACCCGGATCGGCCTGGGCACCTGGCTGGGCATCGTGTTCGGCGTGGCGCTGAAACTGATGCTGGCGTTGGCGATGCTGGGACTGTTCGCGTGGTCGTGGTGGCGTTGAGCGACGGCATGCGCGAGGGGTGGCGATCCGGGCTTCACGCGACCGGCCGATCCAGGCTGGCAGGATCAAGCGGCTTTCCGCCCTGTCGAAACCCGAGGCCGTCGTGACCAATCGCTGGACCCGCAAGCGAACCCTGTGGACGATCGCCATCACGGCGGTGGTGACGACCTTGTGCGTGGTGCTGGCCCTGAACTTCGCCACGCCGGAGAAGAAGCTCGAGCGCAAGATCGAGCACCGCTACGCGGTCGGCGACCCGCAATTCCGCCGCGAGATGGGGGTGATGCTCGGACCGTCGATCCTCGGCGGCAACCGCGTCACCGACCTGCAGAACGGCGACGAGATCTTCCCCGCCATGCTGGAGGCGATCCGGGGCGCCCGGGAAACGATCACCTTCGAGACCTACATCTATTGGGAAGGCGAGGTCGGCAAGTGGTTCGCCGATGCGCTGTCGGAGCGGGCACGCGCCGGCGTCGAGGTCAGGACCATCATCGACTGGGTCGGCAGCATGAGCATGGAGGAGGCCCTGCTCGAGCAGATGGAGGAAGCGGGGGTGCATGTCGAGCGCTACCGCCCGCTGCACTGGTACACCCTGGCGAGGATGAACAACCGCACCCACCGCAAGCTGCTCGTCGTGGACGGGCGGATCGGCTTCACCGGCGGCGTGGGCATCGGCGACCCGTGGCAGGGCGACGCGCAGGACCCGGAACACTGGCGCGACGTGCATTTCCGCATCGAGGGTCCGGTCGTCGGCCAGATGCAGGCAACCTTCAACGACAACTGGATCAAGACCACCGGCCAGGTCCTCAACGGGGAGAAATACTTCCCGGTGTTGCCTGCCGCAGGGGACATGCCGGCGCACATGTTCCACAGTTCGCCCGCGGGCGGCAGCGAAAGCATGCACCTGATGTACCTGATGTCGATCGCGGCTGCTGAACGCTCCATCGACCTGTCCGCAGCCTATTTCATCCCCGACAACCTGTTGACGCAGGCGTTGATCACCGCCCGTCGCCGCGGCGTCCGCGTCCGGGTGCTGGTCCCCGGGGACAATACCGACTCCGATGCCGCACGCATGGCCTCGCGTGCGGACTGGGGTCCGCTGCTCCTCGCCGGCGTGGAGATCTTCGAGTACGGACCGACGATGTTCCACAACAAGGTCCTGCTGGTCGACCGGCAGATGGCCTCCGTGGGCTCCACCAACTTCGACCTGCGCTCGCTGCGGCTCAACGACGAGGCGAGCCTCAATGTCTACCACCGCGGCTTCGCCGAACACATGACCCGTGTCTTCGAGGCCGACCTGGCGTTGAGCAAGAAGTACGATTATGCGAGGTGGCGTGACCGGCCGCTCTCGGACAAGCTCTGGGAAAAGTTCGTCTTGCCGATCAAGACCCAGCTCTGAGCGCTGGACCGGCGTGCCCGACGCTGGCGCGCCACGACCGGGCCCGTGCGTCGGCGTTCAAGCGTCCACGGTGACCGGGATGCCGCCGAGGCGGCCGACGATCTTTTCGCGCCAGGCCCGCGGCCCGCTCTTGTGCACCGACTCGCCCGCGGAATCCACCGCCACAGTCACCGGCATGTCCTGCACCGTGAACTCGTAGATCGCCTCCATGCCCAGGTCCTCGAACGCCACCACGCGCGCGGCCTTGATCGCCTTGGACACCAGGTAGGCGGCGCCGCCGACCGCCATCAGGTAGACCGACCGATGCTTTCGGATCGCCTCGATCGCCGCTTCGCCGCGTTCTGCCTTGCCGACCATGCCCATCAGCCCGGTCTGCGCCAGGATCTGCTCGGTGAACTTGTCCATGCGGGTCGCCGTCGTCGGGCCCGCCGGGCCGACGGCTTCGTCGCGCACGGGATCGACCGGGCCAACGTAATAGATGAAGCGGCCCTTGAGGTCGACCGGCAGGAGCTCGCCCCGATCGAGCATGCCGACCAGCCGCTTGTGCGCGGCGTCGCGGCCCGTCAGCAGCTTGCCGCTCAGCAGCAGGGTTTCACCCGGCTTCCATGAGCCGACCTCCTCGCGCGTCACGGTGTAGAGGTCGACGCGCCGGCCCTTGCTGGCGTCGTAGGTCAGCCGGGGCCAGTCCTCCAGCGACGGCGGATCCAGCATCACCGACCCGCTGCCATCGAGCACGAAATGCGCGTGCCGGGTGGCGGCGCAGTTTGGGATCATCGCCACCGGAAGGTTGGCGGCATGGGTCGGATAGTCCCGGACCTTGACGTCGAGCACGGTGGTGAGCCCGCCCAGGCCCTGCGCGCCGATGCCCAGCGCATTGACCTTCTCGAACAGTTCGATGCGCAACTCCTCCAGGCGGTTCGCCGGCCCGCGCGCCTTGAGGTCGACGATGTCGATCGGCTCCATCAGCGCTTCCTTGGCCAGCAGCATCGCCTTTTCGGCGGTGCCGCCGATGCCGATGCCCAGCATGCCCGGCGGGCACCAGCCCGCGCCCATCGTCGGCACGGTTTTCAGCACCCAGTCGACGATCGAGTCGGACGGGTTGAGCATGGCGAACTTCGACTTGGCCTCGGAACCGCCGCCCTTTGCGGCGACGATCACGTCGACCGTGTTCCCCGGGACGACGGAAACGTTGACCACCGCCGGGGTGTTGTCGCCGGTGTTGCGACGTCCACCTGCCGGGTCGGCCAGCACGCTGGCACGCAGCTTGTTGTCCGGATGGTTGTAGGCGCGGCGCACGCCTTCGTTGACCATGTCCTCGACGCCCATCGTGGCGCCCCCCCACCGCACGTCCATGCCGATCTTCAGGAAGACGGTGACGATGCCGGTGTCCTGGCAGATGGGGCGATGACCCTCGGCGCACATCCGCGAGTTGACCAGGATCTGCGCCATCGCGTCCTTGGCGGCCGGGGACTCCTCGCGTTCGTAGGCGGCGGCGAGGCCGCGGATGTAGTCGACCGGGTGGTAATAGCTGATGTACTGCAGGGCGTCGGCGACGCTGTCGATGAAGTCGTCCTGCTGGATCGTGGCGGGGGTGGCTGGGGTCACGGCGGGCTCGTCGGCGCGGGAATGCGGCGGCATTCTACGCCGGGGCCCGGCACCCCCCTCTTAAACCCCACGGTCGCCGCGTGCATCCCAGTGACTATGCTGATGGCCGCGATGACCGATACCCTGCCCGCCCATCCGTCGCCGACGGCCACGGACGCCTGCGAGGAAGCCCTCGTCCGCGCGTCCAGCGCTGGGGATGCGTCGGCGTTCGAGTCCCTCTACCGCCGCCATGTCGGACGCGTCCACGGCGTGATCCTCCGACTGGTGGGCCAGGATGGCGCCCGTGCCGAGGACCTGACGCAGGAGGCCTTCGTGAGGGCCTGGCAGGCACTGCCCGGCTACCGTTTCGAAAGCGCCTTCGGGACCTGGCTCTACCGCCTGGCGACCAACACGGCGCTGATGGAACTCCGCTCCCGACGCGCAGCCCCGACGTTCGAGGACGCCGAGGCGATCGACGCATCGGCCGAGCCCCCCACGCGAACGCATGGCCCGGGCCTGTCGCACGACCTGGACCGTGGCGTCGCCAGCCTTCCGCCGCGCGCCCGGGCCGTGCTCGTGCTGCACGACATCGAAGGCTGGACCCACCAGGAAATCGGCGACGCGCTGGAGATGGCCGTCGGCAGTTCCAAGGCCCAGCTGCACCGCGCCCGCAAGCTCTTGCGGGCCCGCTTCGGAGGCACCCCATGACCGATCGCAACTTCGAACCCGGAAACGACGATTTCCCGGCCGCATTGCGCCTGCAGCTTCGCAATCGCCGCCGGGATGCGATGCCCGCCACCGACCTGTGGCCCGGGATCGCCTCGCGGATTGCCGGGCCACGACCCGCCGCACGCCCCGACCCGCTCCGTGAGCGTCCCGCCGCCGGTGTTCCGCGCATCGGGTCGCTGGCGATTGCCGCCTCCCTGGTGCTCGCCCTCGCGCTTGGCTGGCAGCTGCGACTGGACACGGTGACCGACCCCGCGCCGGGCGGCAACGCGCCCTCACCGCTGCTGCTGCGCCAGGCGAGCGCCCTGGATCGCGAATACCAGGCAGCCCTGCAGGAAGCCCAGGCTGCCCGCCCCGGCACCGCCGATGAAGCGGCGCTTGGCGTGCTCGATCGCAGCGCCGCCCAGATCCATGACGCACTCGAACGCAACCCCCACTCGGAATTCCTCCTCGACCAGCTGGGCAACGTCTACCGCCAGCGCCTGGAGCTGACGCTCGCCCTTCCCCGCACCCCCTGATCCCTTCCGGAGATTCGACATGAACCGCTTGCCCCTGCTCCTGCTGCTGACCGCCCTGTGCCTTCCGGCGTGGGCCGCCACGCCCATCGCCGAAACCCGCGCGCTCGATTCGCGGGGAACCGTTGAAATCGAGAACCTGAAGGGGCGCATCGAAGTCCGCAGCTGGGACCGCCCCGAAGTCCGCCTCAGCGGCAGCTTGGGCAACGGCGTCGAACGGCTGGTCGTGGAAGGGAGCGGGCAGCGGTTGTCGGTGAAGGTCAAGTACCCGCGCAATGGCCGGAACACCGAACCCACGACGCTGATCCTCGACGTGCCGACGCTGGCGTCGCTGGACATCGAATCGGTCTCGGCCGATGTCTCGGTCACCGGCAATGCCGGGCGCACGCTCGACATCGAGAGCGTCAGCGGCGAAGTGCAGGCCGCCGGCGCGCCGGGCAAGGCCCGGTTCGAGACGGTCAGCGGAAACCAGCAGCTCACCTTGAACAGCAACGATGTCTCCGCCGAGAGCGTCAGCGGCCGCATCCGCCTCATGGGTCGTCTCGGCGGCGAAATACAGGCCGAGAACGTGTCCGGCGACATCGACATCGACACGCGCGGCGAACGGCCTACCCAGGTCAAGACCAGCAGCGTGTCGGGCGATACGTCAGTGCGGACGGGTCTCGCCAACGGCGGCAGCATCGACGTCGAATCGCTCAGCGGCAAGGTCCGCCTCGAACTGCCCGCCGACCTGTCGGCGCGGGTGCGCGGGGAGAGTTTCAGCGGCCGGTTGTCCGCCCCCGGCGCAAGCATCAACAAGGCCAAGTACGGCCCGGGCTCGGATTTCGACCACCGCTACGGCAACGGGAGCGGCCAGGTCCGGATCGAGACCTTTTCCGGCAACGCGGAGCTCGTGCTCCGGTAGACGCCGCGTCCGGGGATGCGCGGGCGACGCGGGCCCGCGCATCACCTGCCCTTCCACCTGCACTCAGAACAAGTCGGGCTGCGCATCCGGCGGCCGCCCGTAGTGCAGCCGCCCATCGACGATCGACGCCGCCGAGGTATACGGGTGCGCGGACACGTTCCCCGGCGCGAGCAGGTGCAGCACCTCCCAGCCACGCACCTTGAAATCGTCGGCGATCAGGCCGCGATGGCACCGCCACCACACCGCCTCGGCGCACAAGACCGCGGTCGGCGAGCGGGCGGCGGTTTCCTCGAGACGCCCTCGGGCATCCGCGTACTCGGGCTGCTGCATGTAATCGGCGTAGCCCCGGAAAGCCGCGTTGCGCCACGCGGTATTGCCGGAACCCTCCCGCGGCGGACGGCGTCCGCCGAGCTCCGGCAGTGCCAGGTATCCGATCCCGGCGGCCGGCAGTGCCTGGCGCATGGTTTCGCCGCCGAAATGCGGATGGCGCCGGGACCCGGCGAATCGACGCACGTCCGCCAGCGTGGTGATGCCCGCCGATTGCAGCATGTCGACGAATGCCCGCCAATCGCGGGTCGAGTGACCGATCGTCCAGAGCGTCCGCACGCCAGCCTCCGGTGAAATGCCTGTTGACGCCGGCGCGGGTAGCCTGACCGCCTACCCAGCCGGACACCACGATGAACGCACCCGACGGCAAGAGCCGGACCACGCAGATCCTGGGGTTCCTCCTGAAGTATCGCAACGCGGGGATCTTCTCGGGCATGGACGTCGATGCCGCGGCGCTCGACGAGGACATCGATGCCTCGGGACTCGAAGGTTCTCCGGAAGCGTTCGTCGACGACCTGGAGGCGCTCGGCCCGACGTTCATCAAGCTCGGGCAGGCCTTGTCGACCCGCCCGGACATGGTGCCCGGTCCCTACCTGATCGCCCTGGAGCGGATGCAGGACGACGTCGATCCCATGCCCTTCGACGATGTGCGCGCAACGATCGAGGACGGCCTCGGGGTACGTCTGAACAAGTTATTCCTGGCCTTCGACGAGACGCCGCTCGGCAGCGCTTCGCTGGCCCAGGTCCATCGCGCGACATTGCGCGACGGCCGCGAGGTGGCGGTCAAGGTGCAGCGCCCCGACATCGTCGATCAGATCCACGGCGACCTCGACGCACTTTCCGGACTCGCCCAGAAGGTCGACCGGATGACCGACATCGGCCGCCGCGTCCGCTTCGCCGACTGGGTCAACGAATTCCGCAAGACGCTGTTGGCCGAGCTCGATTACCGCACCGAGGCCGAGAACCTGGAGCGCTTCAGCGCCCACTTCGAGGACTACCCGGAGCTCTTCGTGCCGCAACCGCTCTGGGACCTGACCTGCAAGACCGTGCTGACGATGGGGCTGGTCCACGGCGTCAAGGCCACCGACATCACCGGCCTGCAGCGCACTGAGCGCTCGCTCGGGCCCCTGGCCAGCGCGTTGATGCGGGGCTACCTGGACCAGGTGTTCGTGCATGGCGAGATCCACGCCGACCCCCACCCGGGCAACCTGCTGGTCACCGAGGACGACCGGATCGGGCTGCTCGACCTGGGTATGGTGGCGCACGTGCCACCCAAGCAACGCGAGCGCCTGCTCAAGCTGCTCTTCGCCGCGGTCGACGGCCGGGGCGAGGAAGTCGCCGCGGAAGCCGTCGCCATGGGCACCCGCCTCGATGACTTCGACCAGGAACGGTATTACCGCGACACGGGGCAGATGGTGTCGCGCTATGCCGCCCGTTCCGGTGCGCGGTCGCAGAGCGAAGGGCGGCTGATGCTCGAGCTCGTGCGCCTCGCCACCTCCTGCGGCTTGCGCACGCCGCCGGAAATGAGCCTGCTCGGCAAGACCCTGCTCAACCTCGAGGCGGTGGCCAATGCGCTCGATCCCGAGCTGGACGTCAAGCAGGTGATCGAGGAGCATCTGGACCAGGTGATGCGGTTGCGCCTGCGCAAGTCGTTCTCGCCCGCGCACATGGCCACCGATCTGATGGAGATCCAGAGCCTGCTGCGCGAGGCGCCGCGGAAACTCGCCGACCTGCTGTCCCTGCTGGCCGACAACCGCCTGCAGGTCCGCGTCACCGGGCTGGAGGAGTCCCGGCTGCTGGAGAACATGCAGAAGATCGCAAACCGGATCAGTGCCGGCATCATCAGCGCGGCTTTCATCGTCGCCGCCGCGATGATGATGGACAGCGCAAATGCTCCACGATTGTTCGGACATCCGGCGGTGGCCCTCGTGCTGCTGCTCATCGGAGCCGCGCTGGGCATCGCCATCGTGGTCAGCGCCTTGCTCGGTGACCGGCGCGCGAAGCGCCATGAGGAACCGGGTCCGCGATGACCGGCGCCGCGCCGGATACCCGGCCGCGCCTCCCCGGCCGCCTGCTGGACCACCTGCGCTCGCGTGCGGTCGATGTCGAGGACCAGGTCGATGCGGCGCGCCAGCGCCTCAACACCCGGCTCGGGCTCGGCCGACCGCGTTACATCGCCGCCTACCGCGGGTTCGGGGATGCGCGCGGCGTCGAGCTGCAAGGGCGCGTCCTCGCCGACCGTCCGCATACCGGCCCTCGGGAGGACGACGCCTGGTGGGACAACCTGCTCGACACCTACCGGCGCTTCGAGAGCGACGAGGTACCGCAGGAACCGCTGGTCCTGCAACTGCGCGATGCCAGGATCGCGCTGGCCACGGATGAGGAAGGCTATTACCACGCGACCTTCGAGACGGGCGTCCCACCCACCGAAGAGCCCTGGGAGAATGCGATCGTCTCGCTGGCCGACGGCACCCTCGCCACCCCGCAGCCGGTCCTGCAGGTTTCGCCGAAGGCCGGCGTCGGCATCATCTCCGACATCGACGACACGGTGCTCCACAGTTCGATCACCGACTGGAAGACCGCCGCCGAACTGACCTTCCTGCACAACGCGCGGACGCGCAAGCCGCTCGACGGCGTCGCCAAGCTCTACCAGGCCTTGCAGGCCGGCGGCGGCGCCGGCGCGCTGCGCCCCGTGTTCTACGTCTCGAGTTCGCCCTGGAACCTCTACGACCTGCTGGAGGACTTCATGGAACTCAATGCCATCCCCTGCGGGCCGATCTTCCTGCGCGACCTGGGGCTGGATCGCGACAAGTTCATCAAGAGCACCGGACACGGCCACAAGCTCGCGCGGGCGGTTGCGCTGATCGAACGCTTCCCACACCTGCGTTGGGTGCTGCTGGGGGATTCGGGCCAGGCCGACGCGGAACTCTATGCCGAGGCCGCCCGGGTGCAGGGCGATCGCATCGCGGCGATCTACATCCGCGACGTCGACCCGGACGCCGACAGCCCGCTGGATGCGTTCGTCGACAGCCACATCGAACGCGTGGCCGGCACCTCGGTGCCGATGCTGCGGGCGCGCGACAGCGTGGCCATGGCCGAACACGCCGCCGGCCTCGGCCTCATCGACGCCGCCGCGCTGCCCGGCATCCTTGCCGACGTCCGTCGTGACCGGCAGCGGCCCACCCTGTCGCAGGCGGCGGCGGACGAAGTCGCCGGGGACTCGGGGGACGCGCCGGATGGCGCAGGGGACGGCATGCCGGGCTGACGCGTCGCCCCGCGCGATCGCTAGAATGGCGGCGGACCCCACAAGAACGCACCGCATGTCAGCAGCCTTCGGCACGGAAACCGTGCTGGATGTCCGCCACTGGACGGACGATTACTTCAGCTTCGCCACCACGCGCGACGACGGCTTCCGCTTCGAAAGCGGCCAGTTCGTGATGCTCGGCCTCCACGTCGCCGGGGACGATGGCACGACGCGGCCGCTGCTGCGCGCCTACTCGATCGCCAGCGCCAGCTGGGAGGAGCGGCTGGAGTTCTTCAGCATCAAGGTCCCGGACGGCGCGCTCACGTCCCGGCTGCAGCACATCCGGCCCGGCGACAGCGTCCTCGTCGGGCGCAAGCCGACCGGCACCCTCCTGGTCCACGACCTCAGGCCGGGGCGCAACCTGTACCTGTTCGGCACCGGAACCGGATTCGCGCCCTGGCTGTCGATCATCAAGGATCCGGCCACCTACGACCGCTTCGAGCGGGTGATCGTCTGCCACGGCGTCCGCCGCGCCTGCGACCTGGCCTACCGCGAGGACATCGTCGAGCTCCTGCCGCGGCATGAACTGCTCGGCGAACTGGTCCGCGGCCGGCTGCTCTACTACCCGGCCGTCACGCGCGAGGACTACGTGCACGAAGGACGCCGCCATCGCGGCCGCCTGACAGACCTGGTGGCGAGCGGGCAGTTGATGCAGGATCTCGACCTCGCACCGATCGACCCCGCGCAGGACCGCGCCATGATCTGCGGCAGCCCGCAGATGCTGTCCGACTTCCGCGCCCTGCTCGACGGCCGCGGCTTCGTCGCCTCCCCGAGGATCGGCGTCGCGGGGGATTACGTTTTCGAGCGCGCCTTCGTCGAGAAATAGCGCCGGCGCCTATACTGGGCGGGGACGACCGGAGGAAGCCAATGAAGATCCTGATCGCCGTCGACGGCAGCGACATCAGCACGCGTGCGGTGAAGTTCGCCATCAAGCTCGCCGGCAAGCTCGCCGAGCCGCCATCCATCACCCTGGCGGCGGTGGATCCGCCGCTGTTCCCTGGTGCCGGCCGGAAGCTGGGCGCCGAGGCCGTGCGCCTCTACCACGACGAGAACTTCGAGCGGATGCTGCAGCCGGGACGCCGCCTGCTGGAGCGTGCCGGGCTCGCCGTCACAGAGAGGAATGTGATCGGCGAGATCGCGCCGACCTTGCTCGAACTGGCCAGCAAGGGACGCCACCAGCTGATCGTGATGGGTTCGCATGGCCGCGGCGCGGTCAAGGAACTGGTCCTGGGTTCGGTGTCGTCCAAGGTGCTCGCCCAGACGACCGTCCCGGTGACCATCGTCCGCTAGCGCTTCCCCGCGTCCTCAGGAGGCCAGCGCCGCCTCGATCTCCGGGCGCAGCTCGTCCGGGCGCTGGTTGGGCGCGTAGCGGCCGCGGACCTTGCCGTCGCGACCGACCAGGAACTTGGTGAAATTCCACTTGATCGCACCGATGCCGAGGAAGCCGCCCTTTTCGTCCTTGAGCCACTTCCACAGAGGATGCGCGTCGTCGCCGTTGACCTGGATCTTGGCGAACATCGGGAAATCGACGTCGTAGTTCAGCGCGCAGAAGTTCTTGATCTCGGCCTCGTCGCCGGGCTCCTGGTGGCCGAACTGGTCGCAAGGGAAGCCCAGCACGACCAGGCCGCGGTCCCTGTAGGTCCGCCACAGCGCCTGCAAGCCCTCGTACTGCGGCGTGAACCCGCATTTCGACGCGACGTTCACCACCAGCAAGACCTTGCCCGAATACTCCGAGAACGGTTTCACGCGACCGTCGATGTCGGTGGCGCTGAATTGATGGATCGTCTGCATGGGCGGGTCCCGTTGCAAGGCAGTGGCCAGTATGGGGCCGAGTGTGGCCTCGCGTCGTCCGGCCGCCGCCGGTGGGCCGGACCACCCCATCCGGCGCCTGCGTTATGCTCTACCGGTTGACTCCAAGGAGAATCGTCCCGATGAAGCACCCGCTCACCCTGGCGCTGGCCGCCATCCTTTCCGGCGCTGTCGTACAGCCGGCCGTTGCCCACGATCCAAAAGCCGAGACTTCCGTGTCCCAGACAGCCGAAGCCCAGCAGGCGAATCCGTTCTTCAGCCAGAGCACGCTTCCCCTGCGCTATCCCCATTTCGACAAGATCGAAGACGCGCATTTCGCGCCCGCATTCGACGCCGGCATGGCGCGCAACCTCGAGGAGATGGAGGCGATCGCCAACAACCCCGCACCCCCGACCTTCGAGAACACCATCCTCGCGATGGAGAAGTCTGGCGAGGTCCTCGACCGGGCCGCGAGCGTGTTCTTCAACCTCGTCGGCACCGACACCAACGATGCGCGCAAGAAGCTGCAGGCGGACTATTCGGCGAAGTTCGCGGCGCATCGCGACGCCATCGCGCTCAATCCGAAGCTCTACCAGCGGGTGAAGGCCCTTTACGACAAGCGCACCGAGCTCGGGCTCGACGCCCAGGGCGTGCGCCTCGTCGAGCGGTACCACACCAATTTCGTGCGCGCCGGCGCCAACCTGTCCGAGAAGGACAAGGCGCGGCTGAAGGAGATCAACGGCGAGCTGGCGGCCCTGGGCACCCAGTTCAGCCAGAACGTCCTCGCCGAGGTGAACGATTCGGCCGTGGTGGTCGACACGGCCGCGGAACTCGATGGCCTGACCGACGACCAGATCGCCGCCGCGGCCGAAGCGGCCAAGTCTCGCGGCATGGAAGGCAAGTACGTCGTCACCCTCCTCAATACCACGGGCCAGCCGCCACTCTCCCAGCTGACCAACCGCGCACTCCGCGAGCGCATCCACAAGGCCTCGGTGGCCCGCGGCAGCCGCGGCAACGAGTGGGACAACACCGGGATCGTGTCCAAGGTCCTGAAGCTGCGCGCCGAACGCGCCGGCATGCTGGGCTACCCCACCCATGCCGCCTACGTGCTCGAGGACGAGACCGCAAAGACACCCGAGGCGGTCAACAAGATGCTCGAGCAACTGGCGCCCGCGGCAGTCGCCAACGCCAAGCGCGAAGCGGCCGACCTCCAGGCCATGATCGACGCCGAGCAGGCCGCCAAGGGCGAGCCGACGTTCAAGCTCGAAGCTTGGGACTGGGCGTATTACACCGAGAAGGTGCGGCAGGACAAGTACGACTTCGACGAATCCCAGCTCAAGCCCTACCTCGAGCTGCGGAACGTCCTCGAGAACGGCGTGTTCTTCGCGGCGAACCAGTTCTACGGGATCAGTTTCAAGGAACGCACTGACCTGCCCAAGTACCACCCCGACACGTGGACCTACGACGTGTTCGACAAGGACGGCAGCCAGCTGGCGATCTTCATCTTCGATCCGTATGCACGCGACTCCAAGCGTGGCGGCGCGTGGATGAACTCCTACGTCTCGCAATCGGAACTCGACGGCACCAAGCCGGTCGTCGCCAACCACCAGAACATCACCAAGCCCACCGCGGGCAAGCCCACCCTGCTGACGTGGGACGAAGTGACGACGATGTTCCACGAGTTCGGGCATGCCCTGCATGGCATTTTCTCGGACGTGAAGTACCCGTACTTCAGCGGCACGAGCGTGCCGCGCGACTTCGTGGAGTTCCCGTCGCAGGTCAACGAGATGTGGGCCGATTGGCCGGAAATCCTCGCCAACTACGCCAAGCACCATGAAACCGGCGAGCCGATGCCCAAGTCCCTGCTCGACAAGGTGCTGGCGACCTCGAAGTTCAACCAGGGCTTCACGACCACCGAATACCTCGCCGCGGCCATCCTCGACCAGAACTACCACCAGCTCCCGGCCGGCAAGATCCCCGAAGCGGACGGGGTCATGGCGTTCGAGGCCAAGTCGCTGGCGGAGGACGGCATCGCCTATCCACCGGTACCGCCGCGCTATCGCACGCCGTACTTCAGTCACATCATGGGCGGCTACTCGGCAGGCTACTACGCCTACATCTGGTCCGAGGTCCTGGACGCCAACACCGTGGCCTGGATCAAGGAGAACGGCGGCCTGAAGCGCGAGAACGGCGATCGGTTCCGCGCCACCCTGTTGTCGCGCGGCGGCAGCAAGGATGCGCTGGCACTGTTCAAGGACTTCTCGGGACGCGACCCGGACATCCAGCCGCTGCTGGTGAAGCGTGGCTTGGTCAGCGAGGTCAGCGACGACAGCGCGCCGCCCTCCGAGACGGACGCGCCGATCGAGCCAACCTCACCGACGGGCGGCTGAACCGCCTACCGAAGTCCTTCAACCGACGCCCGGATTCGATCCGGGCGTTTTTTTGAGCGGCGATTGATACCTGCAGCGACCCGCATCGCGAGGGGCCTGGCGCCGGTGCAAGCGCCCAGGCCCGGATCGGTCAGGGCGGCGCGAACAATCCGCGGTATCCGGGGGCGACATGCGGGAGCAGCACGCTCGCCGGCACCTCCACTTCCTGCACGCCATCGGCATAGGGTCCGACCTGGTAGGGCGGGAACACGAAGCGCAGCGACTGGATGCGGCCGTCCGGCGCAAGCACCGGCTCGAACTGGCGGAAGTTGTCCGGGTCGGGCCGGGTGCCCTCCTCGATCATCTTGCCCGCCGAGCGCACGACCTGCGCCCGTTCGGCCGGATCGAGGTCGTCGGCGTCGACGCGTTGCGAGAGCGCGGCCTGCAACTGCTCGGCCACGTGGTCGGAGACGATGGCCCAACCCTGCGCCGAGGGAATCAGTTCTTCAGGCCGCAACAATTCGTCCCTTTCCGGTAGCCAGACGAAGCGGGCGACCAGTGGATTTCCATGGGCGCCTCCCGTGTAACTGCTCCCGTCGCCCGCCACCGCCACGATCCGCGGGGTCTCGACGACCATCGTGTAACTCAGCGACAAATCGTAGGGAGCAGGCGCGGCATCGGGACCCATGTCCGCCACCGCTTCCATCAACTCGCCTCGGGCCGCGTCGCTGTAGCGCTTCAATTCCGCGGCCAGCCCGGGATACTGCCGCGCCGGCTGCGGATAACTGATGCCGATGATGAAGCGCGGATCGGTCTCAATGGTGTCCTCGAGCACGACGTCGACCGCCTCGCCCGGGAGATCGCCAGCCGCCGGGTGCTGCACGGGGGCCGTCGCCTGTCCAGGCTGCTCGCGTTGGCATGCAGGCAGCATTGTGGCCAGCAGGGCCACGGCCACCAAACTGCGGGACATCCTCTTGACCATTGCTTTCCTTGCGCTCGCGGCCGGATCGAGCTGCACCATATCGGCTCCGGCGTGACGCCCGCATCCACGCAACGGCCACCGGGGACGATGAACCACGATCTCCAGACGACAAAAAGCCCCGGGCGTTTCCGCCCGGGGCCTCGTTACCGCTGACGCAGTGAGCCTGAGCTTACTCGGGCTGCACTTCGTCGGCCTGCAGGCCCTTCTGGCCCTGCACAACCTTGAAGGAAACCTTCTGTCCTTCCTGCAGCGACTTGAAGCCGGTGCCCTGGATGGAACGGAAGTGGACGAAGAGGTCCTGGCCGCTTTCGGGGGTGATGAAACCGAAGCCCTTGGCGTCGTTGAACCACTTGACGGTGCCGGTCTGACGATCGGACATGTTGTTACTCCTTGGAACAGTTGAGGAAACACGGCCCGCGCATTGCGGCGCCGAGACTGTATCGAGCAAGGGGTAACGCGAAGCGATGGAGCGGATCGTCCGGATCAGCCGTGATAGGCCATGACACCTGTTGATCTACCGCATCGGAGCCACGATGTACCGTGATCCCGCTTTGAACAGTGGCCGCACCATACCTCACTTTTGGCCCGAAGTGTGAATAGGGGGTAGAAGGCGTTAAGCCGCTACCGGGGGCCGGCCCGGCCCGGCAAGCGGTTTCCGGGTGCGATTGGCGGGCCCCCGAGACCCCTTTCGATCGACTCGGTCCGGCCAGCCCGGTCCAGCGCGATCCGCTGGCGGCACCGCCGGCCTGGTCGGCCCCGGCGCCCGCTACCAGTCTCCCCGCCCCGGCAACAGGCCTCGAAGCTCCGCATCGGTCAGGTTCCGCCATTGCCCCGGCTTGAGGTGGCCCAGCTTGACGTTGCCGATCCGCACCCGCAGCAGCTGCTTCACCCGGTAACGGAAGTGGGCGGCCATCAAACGGACCTGCCGGTTCAATCCCTGCACCAGCACGATCCGGAAGCCGAAACGCCCGATCTTGCCGACCTTGCAGGGCAAGGTGACCTGCCCGTGGACAGGCACGCCACGCCCCATTCCGCGGAGGAATTCGGCCGTCACGGGGTTGTTGACGGCCACCAGGTACTCCTTCTCCAGCTTGTTCTCCGCGCGCAGGATGGCGTTGACGATGTCGCCATTGCTGGTCAGCAGGATCAGGCCTTCCGAGTCCTTGTCCAGCCGCCCGATCGGGAAGATCCGCTGCTCGTGGCCGATGAAGTCGACGATGTTGCCCTTGACCGAGGCTTCGGTGGTGCAGGTGACGCCAACCGGCTTGTGGAAGGCGATGTAGACGTGCCTGCGTTCCCCGGGGGAGGCGGTCCGGGCGCGCAGGACCTGCCCGTCGACACGGACCTCGTCCTCCACTGCGTACTCGCTGCCCACCCGCGCGCGGACGCCATTGACCGTCACCCGTCCTTCGCCGATCAGGCGGTCGGCCTCTCGCCGGGAGCAATACCCGCTATCGCTGATGTGCTTGCTCAGGCGCATGCCGTTCCCGGGTCCGGATCGGCCGGGCGCAATGCCTGGGCGATGGCGGACGATGGTGGTGGTCCCCGGTGTCCAGGGAGCGGCATGCTACACGGGGCGGCGGGGCGCGTCAGGCCCGGAGGCCGGCGTACTCCGGATGCTTCTCCATCCAGGCATCGGCGTAAGAACACTCCGGCCGGACCTTCCAGCCCTTTGCACGGGCATGCTCAAGAGCCGCCTTCACGAGGCGGCCGGCGATGCCACGACCTCCGATCGCTTCGGGCACCACCGTGTGGGTGATGCGCATGACCGGTTCGGCCAGGACGTAGTCCACGCGGGCCTGGTGGCCCTCGACCATGGCGCTGAACCGCTGTTGCCCCGGCTCGTGGGAGATGTCGATGCCCTGTTCTGGGTTGTCGCTCATGCAGCTTGCCTCCTGGTGCTTTTCAAGGCATCAACCGCGTCGATCGCGCCTGCCCTGGTGCTTGCGATCGCGCGTGCTGATGCTGCCCTGGATGGGCGGGATCCGGCTTTCGCCGGCATGCAGTTCCTCGGCCTGCTCCGCGGCCCGGGGGGATTGGCTACCGGCTTGCGGCTGGTGGTCCTGCCCCGGATCGAGCTTTTGCCAGGGCTGCCCGGCACGTTCCCTCGCCTGCTTGGCTTCGAGCAATTTGCGGGTGTTGGCCAAGGCACGCTTGGCGGAGATCGGTTTGGCCGATCCTTCCGCCTTGCCGGCCTTGGCTCCAGCGGTGGCGGCCGCCTTGCGGTCTTCGATGGCGCGGCGGCCGCTTGCCTGTTTCGTCGCGCGTTTCGCTGGCTTTCCCACGGCCTTCTTCCCCGGAGCGGAGGGCGCCGCCGACTTGCCCGTGCTCTCCGCCGGCTTGCTGTTGCCGCGCCGAGCCGGCGAAGCCGGTTTGCCTGCCGCCTTTTCCCGTTTGCCTGCCGCCTTTTCCCGCTCGCCCGCCGCCGAGCTTTGGGCCTCGAAGCGTTTCAGGATGTCGGCAAGCAGTTCCGCTTTCCGCTTGCTCCGCAGGTTGGCGTCCCCGGTGGCACTGCGCTTGCCCACCGCCCTGTCGCGGGTGGCGAGTGTCTGCCGCTGCAACAAGTCCCGCGCCCGGTCGCGTGCCTTGCGAGCGCGGTCGATGCGCTTGGCCAGGTCGGCAGGCGACATGCCGCGCAGCGAATTGATGCGACTGTCGTCGTACAACGCCATTTCCGGCTTGTTGAGCAGGCCTTCGGCCTGTGCACGCGTGAACGCCATCAGCGAATCCTCCGTGGTATCAGCCTGCCCGGAATACCACGCACGGCATCTAGGCGTGGTGAGCAGGGCCGCCACTTGCCGTCATAGTCGGCCCGCCTTTACAGCCGTACTGACGCCCAGCGTCACTAGGCAAGCGAACCGCGTCACAGATTGGATTGGCACGAATGCTGCAGCTCTCCTTGCAGTCCACAGGAGAACGATGCCATGACCAACGTCGACCTTACGCAAGAGCAACACGCGGTTGCCAGGCTGCTCGAACTCTCGCAATCGGGGGATGTCGAGAACTCCGAGTTCACCCAACTGGGCCGTCAGATCTACGAAAGCATGTTCGAGACCTACCTGGGCCGCCCCAAGGCCGCGGATGGCGGATCGCGGGACTGACCGGATAGCTCGCGGACGGCAAGGGGCGTCGGGCCGAGGCCGCGGCCCTAGAGGAAGGACGGATTCGCGAGTCGCTGCAGGAAGCTGCCGACCACCCGGGGCTCCATGATCACCGTGAACAACACTCCGTAACCCGCGCCCCACAGGTGCGCGCTGTGGTTGATGTTGTCACCGCCCCGGCGGTCCATCCAGATCGAGTAGCCGACATAGAGCACCGCGTACAGGATGGCGGGCAGCGGCACGAAGAATACGAAGATCAGCGACCACGGTTGCACCAGGATGAACGCGAAGAGCACGGCCGAGACTGCCCCGGAGGCACCAAGGCTGCGGTAGTGCGCATCGTGCCGGTGACGCAGGTAGGTGGGCAGGATCGCCACCACGATCGCAGACAGGTAGAAGAGCGCGAATCCGGCCTGGCCGATGTAGGGCGTGAACAGCCGCTCCACGAGGCCGCCGAAGAAATACAGCGTGATCATGTTGAACAGCAGGTGCTGCCAGTCGGCATGGACGAAGCCATGCGTGACGAGGCGCTCGTACTGGTGGTGCCGGTCGATCGCCGGCGGCCAGAGGATCAGCCGATCGAGCAGGCGCGGCTTCTCGAATGCCTGCCACGACACCAGGACGGTCAGCGCGATCAACAGCAAGGTGACGAACGTGGTCATCGCGCGACAGCTCCGATCTTGCGCGACCGGACGGCCACACGGCCACCCGGGCATCGGCCAGCCAGGACGCGCCGCAAGGAACGGCGCGCCATGGTGGTACCACTCGCTCCAATCCCGGTCACCATTCGTCCAGACCCTCCCGATCACGCAGCACCGCGTAGGAGGGTCGAGACTTCAGCTTCCCTGCCAGCGCCGCAAGGTGGGACCACTGGGTTCCGGGTCGCTGCATCTTCCGCGACCAGCGCACCAGCATCGCCAGGTAGAAATCGGCGGCGGACAGGGACCTGCCCAGCAGCCAGGGGCCGGAGTCGGCGAGATGCCGGTCAAGGCGATCCCATTCGGCCGCGATCCGGGGCTCGGCGTGCGCCCGAACGGCATCGGCATGGTTCGCGCCCGCCGGCTCGTGCGGATACCACCACTGGCGGAACAACGGTTGCACGGCATTGGCCATGTGGAACATCCACTGGAGGAACTCTGCACGCCGCGATGAGTCCGGCGCCGGCGCGAGACCTGCGCCCGGATGCGAGTCGGCGAGGTGCAACATCAGCGCCGCCGCCTCGCCATGCGCGGTGCCGTCGATGAGCAGTGTCGGCACGACGCCGTTCGGGTTGAGCGCGAGGTATTCGGGCCGCTTCTGCTCGCCTGCCTCCAGGTCCACCGAAACCAGCTGGTGCGGCAATCCAAGCTCGAGTAACAGCCAGTGGACCGCCATGCTGGCGGCACCGGGGGCGTAGTAAAGGGTATGCATGCGCAAGACCGTCGTTGAAAGCTTCAGGGGGAGGTTAACCCTTTTTACGCCAGGCGGATGGCCGATTTAGCCAGTTGCCTGCGTTGCAAAGGAGGATCAAGGGGGTATCACCAACAGAGGGAGCACAACATGACTCATCTAAGCATCCGAGCCTGCCGAGCATGGCTGATCCTGCTAGTCGCGACATTCGCGTTATCGCCACTGCTGGCCGCTGCACAGGAGAACAATGTTTCAAGTGCGTGGGTCTTGTGGCCCAAGGCGGGGCATACAGAGCAATTCGAAAAGGCGATCCGCGAGCACGCCGAGTGGCGCAAGAAGGCCGGCGAGGGATTCACCTGGAATATCTACCAGCCAACCGTGGGCGATGACCTGGGGCATTACACGATTTTCAGCGGAGGCCACGCTTGGGCTGATTTTGACAAGAACCAGAAGTGGAGCATGGACAGCAAGGCAAGCGCCGCTTTCAATCGCGACGTGGCGCCGCATGTCGAGCGAGTTTCGCACTACTTCTACGAGAACGAGGACGACATCTCCTACTGGAATGTCGACAGGCAATTCCCGATGTACGCAGTCACCCGGATGAAGCTCGGCCCTGGCCAGTACGGCAACTTCCGCGCCGCCGTCAGCAAGGCACGTGAAGCCGCCACTGCCCAGAAGTACGGCGGCAACTGGTTGCTCCGCTCGGTTACCGGTGGGCAGGACGACATGACGCTGGTGATCCCGCATGACAGCTATGCCAGCATGTCCGGACCTTCGCCCACCTTCATCGAGGTGATGGCCAAGCACATGGGAGGCCAGGACAAGGCCGTGAAGAACATGACCGCGATCCAGTCGGCCATCGAAGGTGGTGACACCACGATCTACGTGTTCCGCCCGGATCTTTCGACCCCGGCAGACTGACTGATCGCGGCAGCACGCGACACCCGAATTGCCCGGCCGATCGGCCGGGCGATTCGCTTTCCAGCCGGTCGTCCCTCCCCTGCTTGGTCGCACGGCGCACATGCAGGCATCATGGGCACATCCAAATCGCCTGATAGCCCGACTCATGCGCTACATCCCTTCTCGCCTGTTGCTGGCACTGCTGCTTGCATTCATCGCCACCGCGCCTGCGGCGCAAGACCGCCTGACCACTGTTGCCGAACGCTCCGGATTCAGGGAGACGGGCCGGTATCAGGAAGTCGTCTCGCTCTGCCATGACTACGCCAGGCGTTACGCGGACGCCGTGCGCTGCAGCAGTTTCGGCACGACGCCGGAAGGACGGCCGATGCAGCTCCTGGTCGCATCGCGCACCGGTGCGCTGACTGCCGGGCAGGCGCGGGCACGCAAGCTCCCGGTAGTGCTCGTGCAAGGCGGCATCCACGCCGGCGAGATCGACGGCAAGGACGCCGGGTTCCTGGCATTGCGCGAGATCCTCGAAGGCCAGGCCGCAACCGGCGCACTGGATCGACTCGTCGTGCTCTTCGTGCCCGTGTTCAACGTCGATGGCCACGAGCGCTTCGGTCGCTGGAACCGTCCCAACCAGCGTGGGCCGGAGCAGATGGGCTGGCGGACCACGGCGCAGAACCACAACCTCAACCGCGACTACCTCAAGGCCGACGCGCCGGAGATGCGCGCGATGCTGGGGCTCGTTGACGAATGGGATCCGCTCCTGACCATCGACCTGCACGCCACCAACGGCGCGAAGTTCCAGCACGACATCTCGATCCAGGTCGAACCCCTCCATTCCGGCGACGCCGCGCTGCGCAAGATCGGCCGCGACCTGCGCGATGGCGTCATCGACGACCTCTCGACCCAAGGCTCGCTGCCGCTGCCGTTCTACCCCTCGTTCGTCGAGGACGACAACCCCGCTTCCGGTTTTGCGGACGGCGTTGCGCCCCCCCGCTTCTCGCACGGCTATTTCCCGCTCCGCAACCGGTTCGCGATGCTGGTGGAAACGCATTCCTGGAAGGAGTACCCGGCCCGCGTCCGGGCCACGCGCAATACCGTCGTCTCCGCGCTGGAACGCGCCGCCGCGCAAGGGCAGGCGTGGATGCGCGAAGCAGCCAGCGCCGACCTCCGAGCAGCCAGGCTGGCGGGCAAGCCGGTGCCCCTGGACTACAAGGCCGACGAAGCCGTGCGCACCATCGACTTCAGGGGCTATGCCTATGCGCGGACCCCCTCGGAGGTGTCCGGTGCGCTGATGACCCGTTACGACGAGGCCGCGCCGGTGGTCTGGCGCATTCCCCTGCGGGACCGGGTCGAACCGGGCGCGGTGGTCACCGCCCCGAAGGGCGGCTACATCGTGCCCGCGATGCATGCCCGATGGGTGGGAGAGGCGCTGGGCCGCCATGGCATCACGTTCCGCACGCTGGACGAGTCCGTGCCGCGCGCGAGGGTCCAGGCGTTCCGCGCCGACAGTGCCGAGTTCGCGGCGGGCTCCACGGAAAGCCACCAGCGCCTGTCGCTGGTCGGCCAATGGAAACCCGAACGCCGCACCGTGGATCCGGGTGCGCTGTTCGTCCCCATCGCGCAGCCGCTGTCGAGGGTGGTCGTCGCCATGCTGGAACCGCAGGCGCCGGACTCACTGGTGTCCTGGGGCATGTTCAACAACCACTTCGAGCGCAAGGAGTACATGGAGGCCTACGTGGCCGAGGAAGTCGCCCGCGAAATGCTGGCCCGGGACAGCGGACTGCGGAAGGAATTCGCGCGCAAACTGCGCGAGGACCCTGCGTTCGCTGCCAGCCCGCGGGCGCGACTCGAGTTCTTCTACCGCCGCCATTCCTCCTGGGATGAGCGCTACAACCTCTATCCGGTGCTGCGCACGGCAACGGTGCCCCGGTGACGAGTCGGCACGCGAAGTCGGGCATACGCAGCTCCCGCGCTCCCGGATGCATGGTTGGAGCCACGCCGAGGTGTTCACCCCGCGTCCTGCCCTGTCCATGCTAAAACCTTGCCGCGACCCCGATGGAGCGGAACCAGAGATGAATGCAGCCGCGGACACCGCCGATGCAGACCGAGACCGGCTCCGCGCCTTGCTGCTAGCGACCGCGGGCGGGGACCGCTCTGCCTTCGAGGACCTCTACTCGCGCACGTCGGCGAAACTATTCGGCATCTGCGTGCGTATCTTGAATGAACGCACCCAGGCGGAAGAGGCATTGCAGGACGTGTACATGGCAATCTGGCAGAAGGCAGGCATGTACGACGGCGAACGCGCCAGCCCGATCACGTGGCTGGCGATGATCGCGCGCAACAAGTCGATCGATTACCTGCGCTCCGGCAAGTCCGATCGGCTGTCGCAGCCGCTGGACCTGGCGGCCGAACTCCAGGACGACGACGCGAGCGTGTCCGAACTCGCTGCCGCGCACGTCGACAATCGCCGCCTGCACGGCTGCCTCGACCAACTCGACGATAACCAGCGGAAGGTCATCCATACCGCCTTCTTCGAAGGCTGCACCTACGACGAGATCGCCATCCGCAGCGAGACGCCGCTTGGCACGGTGAAAAGCTGGGTCCGCCGTGGCCTGATCAAGCTCAAGGCCTGCCTGCAGGGATGAACACGACCCACGAAGAGATCCCCGACAACGACGACCTGCTCGCGGCGGAGTACGTGCTCGGGCTGCTGGATCCCGGAATGCGTCGCGATGCGGCGGCCCGCCTGCAACACGATGTCGCGTTCAAAGCTCTCGTTGCGGATTGGGAATCGCGCTTTTCGCCATGGCTCGCGGAGATCGCCCCTGTGGCTGTCCCTTCGGCTGCCTGGCCGCGCATTCGCTCCGCCTTGGGCTGGCATGGGCACGGTCGATCGGCGACACCGCCGGCGTCGGCCGCGGCACCATCGTTGTGGGAACGCATCTCCTTCTGGCGCGGCATGGCCCTGGGGGGCGTCGCCGTCGCCGCGGCTAGCGTCGCGGCGCTGGCCATCAGCCTGCGCACCGCGCCGGAACCGATCGATCCTAGCCCTTCGGCACCCATGGCAAGGATTCCGGTGTCCTCGCCGGGCCCCGCGGCGCCAATGGCCGTTTCCCTCGTCGCCGACGATGGCAGTGCCACGTACAACGCCGTGATGAACCCGGATACCGGTGTCATCGTGCTGGTGCCCGTCAACGTGCCCGAGGACGCCCGGGTCCCGGAGCTGTGGTTGATCGGGGACGATGGCGTGCCGAAATCGCTCGGCGTGATCGCCCGCGACCGCGCGCAGCAGGTTCGGATCCCTGATTCGGTGCGCAAGGCCGCCGAAGCCGATGCCGTGTTCGCCATTTCCCTCGAGCCCGAAGGTGGTTCGCCGACCGGCGCGCCGACGGGTCCGGTCGTCGCCAAGGGCAACCTGATCAAGCTTTGATCGGCGTCAATGGGCGGGATTCGGGGCCTCCGCCCCCGGCATGCCAAGCGGGCATCGCGCTCCTGCACCCTGCGTTCTCCCAGGCTCGCGGTCCGGGCGCCGCTCACGGCTCCCAATCGAAGCGCTTGGACGAGTCCGGATCAATGATCCGCGCGCGGGCGCGCTTGGATCCCCATGGCATGGATCACCGCGCAGAGTCGAAGCCCGCGCCGCGCGATGGATCTTGCGGTCAGCAGGCGCGCTCCACCGGGCGTCGCCGGGAGGATGAGGTATAGATCGGGAAATCGATCCCGGTGCGATTGCCTCCGGCCGCCTTGGCCCGGTACATGGCCGCGTCGGCATGCTTCATCCAGTCTTCGCTGGTGGCGAATGTCTCGTCAATCTCCGCCAGCCCGATGCTCAACGTGCAGTCCTCGCTAGCCGCCTCACTCCCACGCAACTCGAGGAAGTGCGTCCTGATGCGTTCCGCCACTTCGCGAGCATCCTTGATGTCCGCCTCCGTGACGAAAACCGCGAACTCGTCGCCCCCGATGCGGGCAGCCATGTCGAAGGGACGGATCGACCTGACCAATCCCGCGGCGACCTGGCGGAGGACCTGGTCGCCGACCGCGTGTCCGTGCCGGTCGTTGACGTTCTTGAAATTGTCGACATCCACGACCATGAGCACCGCCGGGCGCTCCGTGCGCTGGTGGCGCGCCAGTTCCTTGGCGATCTGTTCCTCCCAGTGGCGGCGATTGGGGAGGCTGGTCAGCACGTCGGTGCGATTGAGTCGATCGAGGTCCTGGTTCTGGCTGACGACCTTGCGTGCCAGCAGGTAAAGCACGGTACTGATCGCGACCGGATAGGCGAAGAGCAAGGGGAGCGTCGCCAGCACCACCGGCATCGAGCTCTGCGGGCGGATGCCCAGCCCCAGCGAGGCCGCGGTCACCAGGCTCACCACGAGCAGCAAGAGCAACGTCCTGCCCATGAATTGCCAACCGGCCATGCCGACCTTGTCGATCGAGAGCATGGTCACCACCACCACGCTCGGTAGCACGTTGAACTCCATGATCGCGATGCAGACGCCGCCCAGCACCGAATCGAAGACCTTGTTCCGCATTTCGGTATCCAGGACGTCCAGGCTGTGCCGGACGTTCCAGCTGGCCACGTGAGGCCAGCCGAAGCCGATCAGGAGGGTGATGATCCAGAACATCGGGCCTGCGGCCCGTTCGTAAAGGACCATGGCGACGGGCAGCACCCCGAGGGCGCATCCGAGCACACGGATCCACAGGACACGCTCGAGCAGTTCGCGCTCTTCGGGGGGCGCCTCCCTACTGATCCCGGGTCCGATGTATTTCAACGTTGCGGCGCCTCTCCCATGGGTGTCGCACCCCTGCCGTCCCGGCGCGCCCGACCAACAGCAACCGGGTGCCGACCGGAATGACCTCGCGGGAAGCTCGGCAGCGGCATCGCGCCGTCCATCGCAACGCCCGGCCGCGCCGGCGCGCCCCTCCCCGATGGATACCCCGGATTAACGCGCGATCCCGGGCGAAAGGCAAGTCGCGCAGCGTTCCGAACCGCAGGCGTCCCTTTGCGCAGTACTCATGCCGGGGAAATCGGGTCCGGGCGCCAGCGGGAACCATGGTGGCCAAAACCCTCCGGCTGGCCCCCGGGACTGACGTTTCAGCGTCGAATGTATTTCCAGTTCCTGGGCTTGCCCTCCGCCAGCCATTCCAGCGCCTGCGCGAGCCGACGATCCCGGGTTTCGGCCCGTCTGGCCTCGGTGATCCACTCGATGTATTCCCGCCGCCCGCTTGGCGGTAACCCCTCGAACGTCGCCCGGGCCGCGGCATGTTCCTCCCGCCCGAATGCAGCCTTGAGCCCGGCGGGAAGGCCGGGCATCGCACGGGACCCGGGCGACTTGCGCGCGACGGGCTGGTCGGCATCCGCTTCATTCACACGCGCAGCCTTGCGTATCCATGCGGCCAGCTGCCTGTCGGAGGGCAGGTCCCCGGGACCACGCAGTTTTCCCAGGCTGCCCATGCCTTCCGGTTTCGTCGCCTCGCCCAGGACCAGCGCATGCCTCCAGAATCCGAACGCCACGTGCTGCTTGAACGCCGCCATGTGGCACAGGATGGTGCCGGCGTGCATGAAGGTCGGCATGCCCCATTTGATGGTTTCCTGCGCCGCGGGGCAGGCTTCGTGCACCAGCGCGCGCAAATGCGAGAGCAAGGGCCGGGCGAACGCGGCAGACCGTGAGATGTAGGCATCCACGCGCGGGTCGCGCTCGCTCATGGCGCAGGCTCGTCCTCGCTCGTCCCCGCGCCTTCCATCTTGCCCAGGAAATCCGCCAGTCCTTGCAGTTGCCTGGCCTGGACCTTGTCGACGATCGCGGCGAACGACGTGAGGTCGTCGGGCGTGTAGCCGCCTGCCCGGTACCACCAGGTGACCCGGGTCCCGGAGGCCACTGGCTCCAGCCGCCATTCCATGGCGCCGCCGAGCCCCATGCCCTGCAATGGCCCCAGCCCGCCGACCATGCGCAACAGCTTGTCCGGTTCCACGAAGACGACGGCCATGTGGCGGGCTTGCCGTGCACCGTCGCGTTCGCAGAAACATCCGCCGGCGCGGGGCTCGATCGACAGCGTCGACGCATCCCCCCACCACGAATGGTCCTTCGGCCACCAGCGGTCGATGTCATGGACCAGCGCCCGCCACGTGGTGGCGGGATCGGCGGCGACGGTGCGCGCATTTTCGATCGTGAATCCTTGGGGCACGGCCTCCTTGACCTCGGCTCCGGCCTCGAGCGCGAAGACAAGCAGCCAGCCCGCGACGGCGATTCGCCAACCCATGGTGCGTCTCCCTGTCAGAACCCCGACCAATTAATGCGCGATCGCCGGGCCAAGGCAAGTCGCACCTGCGCAATCAGTCGGTGGCACCCAGGGTTTCGAGCTGCTCCCAGCGCGCGTAAGCGGCTTCAAGCTCCGCCTGCAGTTCGCCCAGGCGGGCGTGATGGGCGACGATCTGCGCGGAGTCGCCCTGGTAGAAGCCAGGATTGTTGGCCGTCCGGGTAATGTGCGCCATCTGCTCTTCCAGCGCCTCGATCCGCGCCGGAAGCTCCTTGAGCTCCTGCGCATCGCGGTAACCAAGCTTTGCCTTGCGGCGTAAGTCGCGCGCGTCCTGCACCCGCTCCTCGGCAGGCTTCGCCGAAGCGGCCGCGACGTCCCGCGTCACCGCGCGGTCGAGCCCCGTTGAAGGCACGGTGGGCCTGCGCTGCCGCAACCAGTCGCTGTATCCGCCGACGTACTCGCCGACGCGGCCATCACCCTCCATCACCAGCGTCGATGTGACCACGTTGTCCAGGAAGTCGCGGTCGTGGCTGACCAGCAGCAGCGTCCCGGGGTAGTCGGCGAGCAATTCCTCCAGCAGTTCCAGGGTCTCGACGTCGAGGTCGTTCGTCGGCTCGTCCATCACCAGCAGGTTCGACGGCTGCGCGAACAGCCTCGCCAGCAGCAGGCGGTTGCGTTCTCCTCCGGAAAGACGGGTGATGGGCGCCCGGGCGCGTTCCGGTGTGAACAGGAAGTCCTGGAGGTAGCCGACCACGTGCTTGCGTGCCCCGCCGACCTCGACGAACTCCAGCCCTTCTGCCACGTTCTCGATCGCGTTCCAGTCCTCGCGCAGCGCCGACCGGTACTGGTCGAAGTAGGCGACCTGCAACTGGGTGCCCGTGCGGACTTCGCCGGCCTGTGGCCGCAGCTCGCCCAGCAGCAGCTTGAGCAGGGTGGTCTTTCCGCTGCCATTGGGTCCTACGAGGCCGATCCGGTCGCCGCGCAGGATGGTGGTGGAGAAATCGCGCACCAGTGGCGCACCGCCGTGGCTGAAACAGACGTCGACCGCCTCGATGACCTTCTTGCCCGAAAATCCTGCGTCGGCCGCCTGCATCCTCACGCTGCCGGCCGACTCGCGGCGCCGTGCACGCTCGGTGCGCATGGCCTGCAGCCGGCGCACGCGGCCCTCGTCCCGTGTCCGCCGCGCCTTGATGCCTTGGCGGATCCATGCCTCCTCCTGCGCCAGCAGCTTGTCGAAACGTGCGCGCTCCCGCGCCTCGGCATTGAGCCTCTCCTCGCGGCGGCGCACGTAGTTGTCCCAGTCGCCCGGCCAGCTGCTGAGCTGGCCGCGGTCGATCTCGACGATGCGCGTGGCCAGTGCCCGCAGGAACCGTCGATCATGGGTGACGAACACCAGCGCACCCGGCCAATCGCGCAGGAACCCCTCCAGCCAGTCGATCGCGGCGATGTCCAGGTGGTTGGTCGGCTCGTCGAGCAGCAGGACATCCGGCGAGGCCACCAGCGCCTGCGCCAGCAGCACGCGCCGCTTCATGCCACCCGACAGGCGATCGAAGGCCGCGTCCCCGTCCAGTTGCAGCCGCTCCAGGACGCCCATCACCGCCTGGTCCAGCGACCAGCCGCCACCCGCCTCGATCCGCGCCTGCACCACCGCCAACGCTTTCAGGTCGACATGGGACGCATGCGCGAGCCGGTGGTACTCGGCCAGGTCGGCACCCAGGGCACCCAAGCCCGCCGCGACCACGTCGAAGACCGTGCCGGCCGCTGCGTCGGGCACCTCCTGCTCCAGCCGCGAGACCACCACGCCGTCCTCGCGACGGATCTGGCCATCGTCCGGGGCCAGTTCGCCGGCAAGCAGGCGCATCAAGGTCGACTTGCCCGCACCGTTGCGGCCGATCAATGCGATGCGCTCGCCGCGTTCGATGGAGAAATCCACGCGTTCGAGCAGGAGGGGGCCCCCGACGCTGTAGTCGACGGCATTCAGTGTGAGCAGCGGCATGCGGGCATTGTACGGAGCGGGCCAAGCTGAGCGTTGCTTGAACCGCCCCGCCGCTGGGTGTTTTCCCCCGGGCGGCTGGGGGAAAGTCCCGATGCGCGGCGGTCGTGCCATGGCGCACCGTGCGATCAACCCCGTCCACAAGGTGCCGCCATGAACCGCCATCCTCGCCATTCCTCCCTCACGCGCAGCGCGCTGGGCCTGGCCATCGGCCTCGGCCTGTCCTTCGGCGCACAGGCGGAAGGCCTGATCTCCCCGGACTTGCAGAAGCGCCTGCTGACCTCGCCGGTCCACGAAGTCATCGTCACCTTCAGCGACCGCAGCCAGGCCTCGAAGCTCAACACGCTGACCACCAAGGTGCGGCACCTCAACGAGCTGCCGATGTCGGGCGCGCTGTTGACCAGCGCCCAGGTCCAGCAGGTCGCCGCCTGGCCGGGCGTGGAAAGCATCTACTTCAACGCGCCGCTCGACTACTTCAACTACGAGGCCGGCGAGATCACCGGCGGCCACGTCGTCCACGACCAGATCCAGCTCAAGGGCGCGGGCGTGACGGTGGCCGTGCTGGATTCCGGTCTCGACGCCAACCACCCGGACCTGCAGTACGGCACCAAGACGATCCAGAACGTCAAGATCGTCGGAGACCTGGGCCTGGTCGGCACGACCGCCTACCTCGAGAACCAGCTCAACACCGACACCAGCAGCGGCCACGGCACGCACGTGTCCGGTACCGTCGGCGGGACCGGCGCCGCATCGGCGGGCGACGAGCGCCGCGCGAACTATTACGCCGGCATCGCGCCGGAGGCCTTCCTGGTTGGGCTCGGCACCGGCGAAGGCCTGAACATTCTGTTCGCGCTGGAAGGCTTCGACTACGCGCTCGCGAACCAGCAGCGCTACTCGATCGACATCATCACCAACTCGTGGGGCAGCTCCAACAGCGTCTACGACCCCAACAACCCGATCAACAAGGCGAGCTACGAGGCCTATCGCCGCGGCATGGTGGTGTCCTTCGCGGCGGGCAACGACGGTCCCGACGAGGACACGATCAATCCCTACGCCATCGTCCCCTGGGTGATCAACGTGGGGTCCGGCACCAAGGCAGGCGACCTCTCCAGCTTCTCCAGCCAGGGAGTGGCCGGCGACACCTACAAGCACATCGACGTGGTCGCGCCCGGTTCCAGCATCTGCTCGACGCGCGCACCCGGCACCGCCGTGGGCGCCCTTGGCCCGGTCGTCGATCCGGCGCATCCGTCCTACACCGCCTACTACCACTGCATCAGCGGAACCAGCATGGCGACGCCGTTCGTCGCCGGCACGGCCGCGCTGCTGCTGGAAGCCAACCCGGAGCTCTCGCCCGACCAGATCGAGCAGATCCTCATGCAGACCGCCACGCCGATGCCCGCATACGCCTTCCATGAGGTCGGCGCCGGCTACATCAACGTGCTGGCGGCCGTGGAACTGGCATCGCGAACCCAGGGCCAGCGCCAGGAGTTCCTCAACGGCGCCACGGCGTGGTCGAGCCAGGGCGTGTGGAACAAGGTCGCCGACAACTCGAACATGCTTGCCTACTCCGGCAACTGGCGCGCCGTGTCCGATGCGAACGCCAGCGACGGCAGCTACGCCTCGGCCAAGGTGAGCAAGAAGTCCGTGCCCCGGCTCAATTTCGCCTTCCAGGGCAGCTCGGCCCAGTTGCTCTATCCGCGCGACAGCCGGGGCGGGCTGGCGGACGTCTACGTCGACGGGATCCATCGCGGGCAGATGAGCTTCTACAGCGCGACCGCCGACAACGCCGGCCGCCTGCCGCTCGTCGGCTTGGGCAACGGCTTGCACACGGTTGAAGTCCGGGGCGCCTACGGCTCGGTCTACTTCGATGGCGCCTTGATCGATGGCTCGCTCAAGCCCATCGGCACCAGGCTCGTGGATGAGACGACGACGTTCACCGGCACGATGGGCCCGTCCGTCGAGAACCTCGAGATCGACGAGTTCCCGTTCGAAGTCGGGACCGACGTGACCACCATCAAGGCTTCGATCACTTGGGACGGCGGCGTCGACATCGACTTCGCCCTGGTCGATCCCAACGGCAACGAAGTCGCTTCCGGCGCCACGCTGGCCAACCCGGAGGTGCTCGAGTTCAACGTGGTGACCCCCGGCACCTACAAGTACCTGGTCAAGGGCTATGCGACGCTGGTCGCCAACTACACGCTGGACAGCACCCTGACCCGCGCGGTGGTCACCCCGCAACCCTGACCCAGTCCGTTCCCCTCGGCCCACGGAAGGGGCCTGGCCGGCGCCACACGCGCCGGCCTTTTTATTGGCCGGCCGCCGGCGCCGACCCACTTCTCCGGCGCACGGAAGCGCAGTACATTGGCGCCGTCATCGACCACACGCCACAGGAGAGCGCCATGGCCAAGGGCCTGGACAAGAAGAAGGAAGCCAAGAAAAAGCCCGAGAAGTCCTTGAAGGAGAAACGCGCGGCGAAGAAGGAAAAGAAGACCGGCAAGTAAAGTCGTTGGTGGGCTGCGGATCGACGCCGGCCACCTCCTGGTTCCCGATCCGTGCCAACACCGGGGGGCCATTGCGGCCGGGCTTCGGACAGACCGTCGCGTGACGGCGGTCCAAGAGTGGCGAAGCAACGACCCCTCGCCCCAGCGCGCGCCCGGCCCCGGGTGCGCTAGGAGCTGCAGGACAACATCGAACAGCCGGCGCGATCCTTCGCCCAGTCGGGGCGCCTGGCGGCGAACGCTTCCCGTCCCGGTTGCTCGTCGTAGGGCCTTCGCATGACCTCCATCAGTTCCGTGACCCCGCTGATGTCGCCCTCGTGGGCGCGGTCGATGGCCTGCTGGGCCAGGTAGTTGCGCAGCACGTACTTCGGATTGGCTGCATCCATGCGCGCCCGGCGTTCGCGCGCCGGCAAGGGATCGTCGCGCAACCGCGCCGCGTAGCGCTGCATCCAGCCTGCCAGCGCCTCCCCGCAGGCCCGCCGCTTCGCCTCGTCGTAGAACGCCGCATCCACGGCCTCAAGGCCTGGCGAGCGCACATCGAGGTCTGCCAGTCCACGGAACCAGAGGGTCATGTCGACCTCGCCCTCGTGGAGGAGTCCCTGAAGCGCCTGCATCAGTTCCGCATCGTCTTCCCGGTAATCGGCCAGGCCGAGCTTGTTGACGATGTTGCCGCGCTCGGCGCGGTCGTAGGCCGCGACGTACGCATCCAGGCCTGCCTGCAACGGCTCGACGGATGCGAACAACGGCGACAGCGCCTGCGCCAACCGCGAGAGGTTCCAATGCGCGACCCTGGGTTGCCAGCCGAAGCGGTACCGCCGGCCCTGCGCGTCGGTCGTGTTCGGCGTCCAGTCCGGATCGTAGTCGTCGATCCAGCCATAGGGCCCGTAATCGATGGTCAAGCCCAGGATGGACATGTTGTCCGTGTTCATGACGCCGTGCACGAACCCGACCCGCATCCAGTGCGCCACCATCGCTGCCGTGCGTTCGCACACCTGGCTGAACCACGTCGCATACAGGTTCTCGTCGAAAACGCCGTCTTGCCTAAGCTGGCCGAAGGATGCGCCGGGGTGCGCCAGCAGTTCGGGGAAATCCCGCAAGATGCAAACGTCTGCCAGCAGGCGGAGCAGGTCGATGTCGCCCCGCGAAGCCGGCAGCTCGAAGCTTCCGAACCGGAGGAACGACGGCGCGACCCGGCAGACGATGGCCCCGGGCTCGGCCTCGGGATGCCCGTCGTAGAACATGTCGCGGACCACCTGCTCTCCCGTGGCGACCAGCGACAACGCACGCGTCGTCGGGACGCCGAGATGGTGCATCGCCTCGCTGCACAGGAATTCCCGGATCGAGGAGCGCAGCACCGCCCTGCCGTCGGCCGTCCGTGAATACGGGGTCAGGCCCGCACCCTTGAGTTGCAACTCCCAGCGTTCGCCGTCCTGGTTCACCAGCTCGCCCAGCGAGATCGCCCGTCCGTCACCCAATTGCCCGGCCCAATGGCCGAATTGGTGGCCGCCATAGTTGGCGGCATGGGGCGCCATGCCCGTCAGCAGCGCATTGCCCGAAAGCGCCGCCAGCATCGCATCCGACCGCATGTCGTCAGCACTCAAGCCCAGCGTGGACGCCATGTCCGTGGACCAGGCGAGCATGCGGGGACTCGCCACGGGTGACGGCGGTGCATGCGACCACACCGCGCCCAGGACCTGGCGCCGATGCGCGCCGTGCTCCGGATCGCCCGGCAGCATCTGCATCAACGTGGACTCGAAACGGCGTGGCAAACCCAGCCTCCTTCATGCGTCGTTGACGCGATTCGCCGCGAATTCGAATGCCCTTGCATCCCTATCCCGCGGGCGAGCGTAGATCAATTGAACCGCGCCGGGCCGAGTCCGACGATGTCCGGCCTTTTCGCCGGCACCAACGGCGAATGCGAAGAACAGACCCGAGCGTCCCCTTCACCGCACACCAAGGATACCTTTCCATGAAACCACTTACCCTTTCCGTTGCCGTGGCCGCTGCGACGGCACTGCTCGCCGCCAGCGCCCTGGTCGGCGCATCCAGCCATCGCGAAGCGCCCCTCATCACCAAGGTGCCCAAGGTCGATGGCACCGACTTCTACATGTTCCGGAGCTACGAGAGCGGGCGTGCTGGTTACGTGACGTTCCTGGCGAACTACCAGCCGCTGCAGGATGCCTATGGCGGACCGAACTATTTCCTGCTGGACTCCCACGCCGTGTATGCGATCCATGTGGACAACAACGGCGATGCCTTGCCCGACATCAGCTTCGAGTTCGAATTCAGGAACAAGTTCAAGAACCTGGCCGTGCCGGTGAACGGCGTGGACGTCGCGGTGCCCTTGAGCAACATCGGCTCGTTCTCCACCCCCGCCTCGGCCGGCAGCGGACCGCGGAACGTGGTCGAGTCCTACACGGTGCGCGTTTCCGACGGCGGCGGCAGGAACCGGGGCAAGCTGGCATCCAACCTCAGCAGCCCGGGCGGTGGCCAGAAGACCTTCCTGAAACCATTCGACAACATAGGTGAGAAGTCGATCCCGAATTATGCGCGGTATGCCCAGGCGCATATCCATGACATCGGCTTGCCGGGCTGCGCCGATCGCGGCCGGGTGTTCGTCGGCCAACGAAGGGACGGATTCGCGGTCAACCTCGGCCGGGTCTTCGACCTGATCAACCTCAATCCCGTGGGTGCGCCCGACAGCACCGCAAGCACCATCCAGGACAAGAATGTCACGACCATCGCACTTGAAGTGCCGATCAGCTGCCTCACGAAGGCCGATCCGATCATCGGCGCATGGACGACCGCAGACCTGCCATTCAACGGCACGCGGAAACAGGTCTCACGCCTGTCCGCGCCGCTGGTGAACGAAGTGGTCATCGGCCTGCCCGACAAGGACAAGTTTAACGCTTCCCAGCCGAAGGATGACGGCCAGTTCGCCACCTACGTCACCAACCCGACCCTGCCGGAACTCGTCGAGATCCTCTTTCCCGGGGTCAAGGCACCTAACCGCTTTCCGCGCACGGACCTGGTCGCGGCTTTCCTGACCGGCATCGAAGGCCTCAACAAACCTGCGCGCGTGACGCCGGCCGAAATGATGCGGCTGAACACGTCCATCCCACCCAAGGCTGCGGCAGCACAGAGCAATCTTGGCGTGCTCGGCGGCGACACTGCCGGATTCCCGAACGGGCGCCGCCCGGGCGACGACGTCGTCGACATCGAGCTTCGCGTCGCGATGGGCGTGCTGTTGTCCGAGGCAGATGCGCCTTCCGGCCAGCTGCCGTACAACGACAACGTCACCGTCAAGGCCACGGACTTCCGCAACGCATTCCCGTACCTGAATACCCCGGTCCCGGGGGCAAGGAACTGATCGCCTTAGTTCGCGCCTGACATGAACCTGCTAGACCCGAAAACCGGCGATGCGCAACTGCATCGCCGGTCCTTTTTCCAGCTGCCGGTAACGGGCCTCGTGATCCTGGCCGGCCTGCTGCTGGCCGGCGGTGTGCTGCATGCCCAGCAGGGCCGACCGCGCGCCTGGATCCCGGAATCCGCCGACACCGTGGTGGAACGCCTGCCGCGCGGCTATGCCGCGCTGGTGCCGCGCGGACCCGTCCCCGCATCCGGCGCGCCCCCATCCCTGGACGAAGCGCAACGCCTGTTGGCAACGGCCGCCTCCACCGGCGACGCCAGGCTCGCGGCCCGGGCGGCCAGCCTCCTGGACCGCAGCGGCGACACGGAATCCGTCGATGCCTTGCGCGCACGCGCCTTCAGCGCACAGCACCAACACGACTTCGGCTCCGCCCTTTCGCTCCTGGACCGGGCCGTGGCGCTCGATCCGCGCAATGGAGATGCCCGGCTGGCCCGCGCGCAGATCCAGATGGTCCGCGGCGCGCTGGGGCGGGCACGAACCGATTGCATCGCCCTGGCATTGGGCGTGGATGCCCGCGCGGGAACCCTGTGCGTCGCGGCGATGGCCTTGCGGCGCGGACAGTTCGACGACGCCGCGAGGCTCACCGACCGCTGGCTCGAGCAATCGGGCGACGGCGACCCGCTGCGCCGCCATGCCTACGTCCAGCGCGGCGAGATCGCCGCGCGCTCCGGCGATCCGGCGATCGACCGCTGGTTCCGTCGCGCACTCGACCTGGCGCCGGGGGACGTGCGGACGCTCTCGGCCTATGCGCGCGCGCTGGGCGATGCCGGGCGCCACCGTGACGTGCTCTTGCTGTTGCGCAACGCGCCCGACCATGACGGCCTCGCGCTATTGCAGACGCGGTCGGCGAGCGCCCTAGGGTTGCGGCAGGCGCCGGCGATGCGCGAGCGGCAGGCGCGCCGCTATCGACTGGCGCGCGCGATGGGCAGCGAACCTGAATTGCGGGACGAGGCTGAGTTGATGCTGCTGATGGGACACGACGAGCTTGCCCTGTCGCTGGCACAGCGCAATTTCGAGACGCAGCGTGACCATGAGGACGTGGACATCCTGCTGCGGTCGGCCCGGGCCGTGGCTCGCCCGGACGCCCTGCAACCTGCACGCGACTGGGCAACGGCCCAGGGCCTTGCGCTGGATGCCCCCGGGGACGCGCCGTGAGCCGCTGGCTGCTGACGCTGTTGCTGGTCCTGTTTTCCAGTCCCGCGGCCTGGGCGCACTCCCTTTCCACTGCCCACCTGGACATCACCAGGACGAGCGGCGGCGCCACGCAGGTGGAACTGGATCTCGCGATACTCGACCTTGCGCTGACCTTTCCCGTCGACGCCAATCGCGACGAGCAGGTGACCTGGGGCGAACTCTCGTCGGCGAACGCATCCATCGAAGCCTGGGTGCTGTCGAACCTGGCGCTCTCCGCATCCGGCCGGCCCTGCAGGCTCGCGCCGGAGGGCCTCGCGGTCAGGCGTTACGACGACGGTGCCTACGCCAACCTCCGCTTCGATGCCGATTGCGCACCGGGTTCGGCCCTCGGGATCGACTACGGACTGTTCTTCGACCGCGACCCGCAACATCGCGCGCTGGTGCAGTTCCACGACGTCGACGGCACCGTTTCCACGACGATCCTCCACGCCAGCCAACGCAAGGCCCTGCTCGGTCGCGGCAACGGTCCGGGCACGACTTTCCGGTCGTTCCTGCGCGAGGGGATCCACCACATCCTCATCGGGTACGACCACGTCGCCTTCCTGCTCTCGCTGCTGCTGACCGCGGCCCTGCTGCGGGTCGGTGGCCAGTGGACGCCCGCGCCGCGCTACCGGCAGTCCGCCCTGCACACCCTGGGCATCGTCACGGCATTCACGGTCGCCCACTCGATCACGCTCACGCTCGCGGCACTGGGCCTGGTCACGCCCGCATCCCGCTGGATCGAGGCCACCATCGCCGCCAGCGTCCTGGTCGCGGCCCTGAACAACCTCTGGCCGCTGGTGAGCAAGCGGCTGTGGGCCCTGGGATTCGCATTCGGGCTGATCCATGGTTTCGGGTTCGCAGGCGCGCTCGGGGAACTCGGCTTGCCCGAGGGAGAGCGCCTCACGGCCCTGCTCGCCTTCAACCTCGGCGTGGAGCTCGGGCAACTGTGCATCGTGGCGGTGCTCTTGCCGATCCTGTTCGCCGTCCGCAAGCAGGCCTGGTATCCGCGCATCGCGATGCCCGCGATGTCCCTGGCGATCGCCGCCCTGGCCGGGTTCTGGTTGATGCAGCGGCTGGCCGGCTGACGCCGCGCGGGGCGCCCGCCCCCTCCAGCGCGTAAACTGCATGTTTTCCGCTGCGCCTCACAGGTGCCGACGAGGACAGCCATGGGCGCCGAAACCGATTCACCTGCCAGCTTCCAGGCACTGGGCCTGCCAGCACACCTGCTGGAAGCGCTCGCCGCGGTCGGCTACGAGTCCCCGTCGCCGATCCAGGCCGCCACCATCCCGCCGCTGGTGGCCGGACGCGACGTGCTCGGCCAGGCGCAGACGGGCACCGGCAAGACCGCCGCGTTCGCCCTGCCGGTGCTGGCCACGCTCGATCCGAACCAGAAGGCGCCACAGGCGCTGGTGCTGGCCCCGACCCGCGAACTCGCGATCCAGGTGGCCGAGGCGTTCCAGAAATACGCCGCCCACCTGCCCGGCTTCCATGTACTGCCGATCTACGGCGGCCAGGGCTATGGCCCCCAGCTTTCGGCGCTCAAGCGCGGCGTGCACGTCGTGGTCGGGACGCCGGGACGCGTGATCGACCATCTCCAGCGCGGCTCGCTGGACCTGTCGCAACTGCGCTGCCTGGTGCTGGACGAGGCCGACGAGATGCTGCGCATGGGGTTCATCGACGATGTCGAGGCCGTGCTGCAGAAGACCCCGGAGACACGCCAGGTGGCCTTGTTCTCGGCGACCATGCCGCCCCAGATCCGGCGGATCGCCCAGACCTACCTGAAGGATCCGGTCGAGATCGCGATCAAGTCGCAGACGACGACGGCGAAGAACATCCGCCAGCGCTACTGGATGGTCAGCGGCGTCAACAAGCTCGATGCGCTGACCCGCATCCTGGAGGCCGAGCCCTTCGAGGCCATGCTGGTCTTCGCCCGCACCAAGCTGGGCACCCAGGAACTGGCCGAGAAGCTCGCCGCACGCGGGCTGTCCGCGGCCGCGATCCACGGCGACGTCGAGCAGAAGCAGCGCGAGCGCATGGTGCAGTCGCTCAAGGATGGGCGCATCGACGTGCTGGTTGCCACCGACGTCGCGGCGCGCGGGCTGGACGTGGACCGGATCAGCCACGTGCTCAACTACGACATCCCCTACGACACCGAGAGCTACGTCCATCGCATCGGCCGCACCGGCCGGGCCGGTCGTAGCGGCGAGGCGATCCTGTTCGTCGCCCCGCGCGAGCGCGGCATGCTGCGCGCGATCGAGCGCGCCACGCGGCAGGCGATCGAACCCATGCAGCTCCCCAGCGTCGACGCGGTGAACGACCAGCGCGTCTCGCGGTTCCTGGATCGCATCACCGAGGCACGCGAATCGCCGGAGCTGGGCACGTACCGCGACCTGGTGGAGCGCTACGAACGCGAGCAGAACGTCCCCGCGGTCGAGATCGCGGCCGCACTGGCCCAGCTGGTGCAGGGCGGGACACCGCTCCTGTTGCCCGCGGAACGCCCGCGCCCTCAACCTGCCCGCCCGGAGACTTCGCGCCCGCCGCCGGCGCGGGACGCTCGCCCGCAACCGCCCGGTCGGCGCTCCGGCAACACCGGCGAAGCCCTGTTCGACGAGCGTCCGCCGGCGAAGCCTCGCCAGCCGCACGGCGAGCCGGGCAAGCCCGCGGACGTCGGCATGGAAACCTTCCGGATCGAGGTCGGCCACGCGCACGGCGTCCAGCCCGGCAACATCGTCGGTGCGATCGCCAACGAGGCCGACCTGGAAAGCCGCTACATCGGGCGCATCGACATCCGCGACGAGTACAGCCTCGTCGATCTTCCCGAGGGCATGCCCAAGCCCCTGCTGGAGCACCTCAAGCGCGTCTACGTCTCGGGCAGGCCGTTGAAGATGCGCCGAGCCGACGAGGCCGACGCGGGCGCGCCGAAAGGGCCCGCTCGTCGGCCCGGCGCCCCCATGGCACGCAAGCCGGGTGCAGGCCGCAAGCCGGGACCCCGGCCGGGACCCAAGCGGCCGCGTTGAGCGGGCGAAGCGGCGGGCGGCATTCTTCGGAGGCAGTCCTTGCCCCGGCATTCGACTGTCGGCTGCGGTAAACCGCTACCAGGGATCGACAGGCAAACCCGGTCGCTCGTTGTCCCAGATCGTGCTGAAGATCCACCAGCGACCCTGTTCGTGGCACACCTGAATGCTGTTGGCGCCACGCTTAAGCAGCTCGCCGGACCCGGGCGACGGCCTGGCCTCGTAGCGGCTCCACGCGTGGGCCACTTGCCCGAAACGGCGGACCTGCTGTTCCACTTCGATTTCGTGGAAGTCGTTGGCCGCGAAGAACGGGGAGACGTCCGCGATGTAGGACTCCACGTCGAACACCGCGGCGCGGGTTACGCCATCGGGCCCGACGACGGTGCGCAGGCTCGAGGCACGGGGGTGGTGGAGGTAACGGAAGCGGTCCCAGTCCCGCGCGGCGCCTGCCGGGCCGGAGATGCAGGCATAGACGGCCCGCACCATCCGGCCGATGTCCTGCACGTCCTGCCGCCAGGTGTCCGGGACCTCATGGTCGCTCATCGTGGCATGGCTCCTTCGCGGGGCTTCGATTCCATGGCAAGGCGCGTCACAGCAGGTGGCGCAGTGCAGGCAGGTATTTTTCGAGCGAACCGGTGTTGACCGCCACCACGCGCTCGCCGCGCCTGAGCAAGCCCCGGTCCAGGAGCTGGGGCAAGGCCGCCAGGCAGGCCGCGCCCTCGGGCGAGATCCAGTCGCCGGTTTCGCGCCAGGTCCGGGACAGCTCGGACGCAATGTCGGCCTCGTCGACCGCCACCGCCGCGCCACCGCTGGCGCGCACGATCTGCAGCACCCGGAAATGGCCGACGCCACCGGGCACGTTGAGCCCCGTCGCCAACGTGGCGCCGGCGTCGAGCGGGGTGGTGTCCTCGGCGCCGTCGTCGAAGGCGCGCACCAGCGGTGCGGTCGCGGCACTCTGCACGCACACCATCCGTGGGCGCGCGCTGCCGAGCAGGCCGAGCGCCTCGAGTTCGTCCCAGGCCTTCCACATGCCGAGCACGCCCGTGCCGCCGCCGGTGGGATAGACCACCGCGTCGGGCAGCGTCCAGCGTGTTTCGCCCGGCGCGGGTTCGGCCAGCTCCAGGCCCAGCGATTTCTTGCCGTCGATGCGCCAGCCGGGCTCCTGGAAGGTCGCGACCGAGAACCAGCCGTTCGGGATGTACTTGTCCTTGAGCAAGGCCCCGGACTCGCGAATGGTCGGACCGGCGAGTTCCAGGACCACCCGGCCGGGATGCCGGTGCGCAGCCGCGGCCACGCCGCCGAGGATCGGTAACGGCGTGTCGTCGGGCATCGCAACCACCACCGACAGGCCGCCTGCCAGCGCGTAGCGCACCAGTGAGTCGCCGGCATTGCCTTGCGTCGGCACCGCCAGCCTGGGGATGCCGAGCCTGCGCGCCTGCGCCGCCACCATCGCCATGCCCCGGTCCTTGAAACTCTGGGTGGGGTTGGCGCCGAAACCCGGACGTGCCTTGCCTTCGTCCTTGACCTGCAGGCGCAGGCCCGCCTGCCGGGCCAGCGGATGCGAGCGGTAATCGAGCAACGGCCTATAGCCTTCGCCCAGCGCCACGATGTGCCGGGCATCGTCCGGGTCGTCGATGTCCAGCGCCATCAGCGCGCCGAACCGCCACATGTCGCGGCGGCCCGGGTGGTACCACGCCGCACCGGGCTTCTCGGCGGCAAGGCGTTCGAGGTCGAGCACCATCTGCACGGGCCGCCCGTCCACCGGGTCCAGGTTCATGGGCACGTCGGCCGGATACTCCACGCCAGAGCCGATGCCCCGCAGGCAACGCACGTACGACATCGCGACCTCCTATCCCGGTCCGAGCACGTGGACGACTTCCGCCAGCGGGGGCCAGTCGAACAGTGGCGCCAGCACCCAATACGCCCCCAGTACCACGAGCAACCACATCGCCAGCTTGAGCACGAAACCGACCAGCTTGAATGCCAGATACAGGCCGACGATGACCAGGACGATGCCGATCCAGCTCATGCTGCCGCCCGTGCCTGCCCGGCCTCGGGCGCACCGACGGGACGCAGCTCCGGATCGACCGCGACGCGACCGTCGAAGACGAAGCAGGCGCCGTCGTAGCCGTAGCCGCCAACGGCCTGGAAGTAGCCCAGGATGCCGCCGTCGAGCTGCAGCACATGGTCCATGCCGGACGCCTGCATCCACCTCGCCGCCTTCTCGCAGCGGATGCCGCCGGTGCAGAAGCCCACCACGGTGGCGTCGGACAATGCATCGCGATGCGGCGCCAGCGCTTCGGGCAGCTCGGTGAAGTTGTCGATCGGCAGCCTCAGTGCGCCGCCGAACGTTCCGTGGGCCACTTCCTCCCGGTTGCGCGTGTCCAGCAGCACCAATCGCCTGCCCTCGTCGTCGCAGCCCTTGCCGATCCAGCGCGCCAGGGTCGCGGGTGCGACCGCGGGGGCGCGCGATGCCAGCGGCGAGGCATCCGGCCTGCGGAAGGTGATGATCTCCGGCTTGACCTTCACCTTGAGCCGCCCGAAAGGTTGCGACCGGCACCGGGTCTCGCGGATTTCGATGGCGGCCAGGCGCGGATCCCCGCGCAGCTCCCGCACGAACGCAGCGACGCTTTCATACTCGCCCGCCAGGAACAGGTTGATGCCTTCCGCCGCGACCACGACGCTGCCTTTCAACCCGAGGTCACCAGCCCAAGCGTGGACGCTTGCAGCCAGCGCATCGGGTGGGTGGATCGGCGTGAAGCGATAGGCGGCGATATGGCTGAGCATCGCGGCATTCTACTGGCCGTGACCGGCGCTGCCGACTCCGGGTCCGTTGCGCGTTCGCGCCGGTTGCGCGGCGGAACGGCGAAGCGCGCTGCCCCGGGCGTTATCCTGCGACGATGCCCGCCTCCCCTGCCCTCGTCGCCACCGGCCTAGCGTACCCGCCAATACGACGCCATGTCGCTGTCGCGTGGCGTTGCACATGCAATCGTTTGCTCGTGCCTGACGGCCTGCGGCACCCCGCCCGCTGATGTCCAGCGCCTGCGATGTCCTCGTCATCGGCGCCGGGGCCGCCGGCCTGATGTGCGCGCTGACCGCCGGCCAGCGCGGCCGCCGCGTGGTGGTCCTTGAACGCGCCAACAAGGTCGGCAAGAAGATCCTCATGTCCGGCGGCGGGCGCTGCAATTTCACCAATATCGGCACCACCCCCGCCAACTTCCTTTCGGCCAACCCGCACTTCTGCAAGTCGGCGTTGGCCCGCTATACGCCGTCCGATTTCATCGCGTTGGTCGACCGGCACGGCATCCCTTGGCACGAGAAAGAGCTGGGGCAGCTGTTCTGCGACCGGTCGTCGAAGGACATCGTGCGCATGCTGCTGGACGAATGCGAGGCCGCGGGGGTCCACGTCGTCACCGAATGCGAGGCCGCGTCCGTGGCGCGCGGCAGCGATGGCTTCCTGGTCCGCGCATCGACAGGCGACTTCGACTGCGCGTCGCTGGTGGTGGCCAGCGGCGGCCTCTCCATCCCCAGCCTGGGAGGCAGTGGCCTGGGCTACCAGCTCGCGCGCCAGTTCGGCCATGACGTGCTGCCGACCCGCGCGGGGCTGGTGCCGCTGACCCTGAGCGGGCGCCATGCCGAGCGACTGTGCGACCTCAGCGGCGTCGCGCTGCCGGTGGAGGCGTCCTGCAACGGCCAATCGTTCCGCAACGCCATGCTGGTCACCCACCGCGGGCTCAGCGGACCCGCGATCCTCCAGATCTCCTCGTACTGGCAACCGGGCGATGCGCTGCGGCTCGACCTCCTGCCTGGCCTCGACGTTGCAGCCCACCTGCGCGCGCAGCGCAGTGAACGGCCCGCCGCGGAACTCAGGACCGTGCTGGCGGACTTGATGCCACGCCGATTCGCACACCGCCTGTGCGAGGAGTGGCTCGGCAACCGTCCGATGCGCGAACTCGGCGATCGTGCGTTGCGGGAGATCGCGTCCGCCCTCGGGCAGTGGCCGGTCATCGCCAGCGGCACCGAGGGCTACCGCACCGCCGAGGTGACGCTGGGCGGCGTCGATACCGATGGCCTGTCGTCGACGACGATGATGTCGCGGCACGTCCCCGGCCTGTACTTCATCGGCGAGGTGGTCGACGTCACCGGCTGGCTGGGCGGCTACAACTTCCAGTGGGCCTGGGCCTCGGGCCGGGCCGCGGGCGAGGTCGCCTGACCCGGCGCCCGGCGCCTAGCGCGCCTGGTCGCGGGGGATCGCCAGCAGCGCGACCAGCGTCAGGATGCCCGCGACCACCAGGTAGCCTCCGACCGAAGCAAGCCCGTACCGGCCCGCCAACCAGGTGGCGATGTAGGGCGCGAGGGACGCGCCCAGGATGCCGGACAGGTTGAACGCCAGCGACGCACCCGTGTACCGCACCGCAGCGGGGAATTGCTCGGCGAGCAGGGTGCCCAACGGGCCGTAGGTGATCCCCATCAAGCCCAGGCCGACGACCAGGAACAGCAGCGTCCCGGCCATGTCTCCCGCCACGAACAATGGCGCGAAGAACACGCCGAACGCGATGATCAGGACGGTCGCGATGATCATCGTCCGCCGCCGGCCAGTGCGGTCCGCGTGGACCGCGGCCAGCGGGATCGTCGCCGCGAAGCACAGCACGGCCACCATCTGCAGCCACAGGAACTGCTCGCGCGTGTATCCCAGCGCCGACGTGCCCCAGCTCAGCGCGAACACCGTCATCAGGTAGAACAACACGAACGTGGCGAGCGACGCGAACGTGCTGGCCAGCAGCGCCCGCGGATGCGAAAGCAACACCGTGGCCATCGGCAGGCGCACCCGGGAGCGCGCGGCCAGCACCTGCCGGAACGCGGGCGTTTCCTCGATGCTCAGGCGCACCCAGAGCCCGACCGCGACCAGCACCGCACTGGCCAGGAACGGCACCCGCCATCCCCAGGAGAAGAAGCTGTCGTCGCTCATCGCGGCGGTGAGCAGCAGGAACGTTCCCGTCGCCAGGAAGAACCCGATCGGCGCACCGAGCTGCGGGAACATGCCGTACCAGGCGCGCTTGCCGGGCGGTGCGTGCTCGGTGGCCAGCAGCACCGCCCCGCCCCACTCGCCACCCAGCCCCAGGCCCTGGCCGAGCCGGCACAACGCCAGCAGCAATGGCGCCATGACCCCGATCTGCGCATAAGTCGGCAACAGGCCGATCAGCACGGTCGAAATGCCCATCGTCAACAAAGCCGCGACCAGGGTCGCCTTGCGGCCGATGCGGTCCCCGAAGTGCCCGAACAACGCCGACCCTACCGGCCGCGCGAAGAAGGCCAAGGCAAAGGTCGCAAGGGACTGCAGCGTCGCCGAAGTCGGATCACCGGCCGGAAAGAACAGCACCGGGAACACCAGCACCGCCGCGGTTGCATAGATGTAGAAATCGAAGAACTCGATCGTGGTGCCGATCAGGCTGGCGAACAATACCCGGCGCTTCGTCGCTGCCCCTGCCGGAGAATCGTCCGGAGTGGGGGAAAGGTCTGCGCCATGCACGGCTGACCGGGACTCCGGCCCAACGCTCATCGGCGCATCAGGTAGTACGGCAGCAAGGCCATCAAGCCGAGCAGGACCACGATGGCCAGCGCGGTCAGCGCCACCCGCAACGGCTCCCGGCGGGCGATGTCGCCGAAGGTCTCGGCGGTCCCGTCGCGTCGCGCGGCGTCGTGAGCTTCCCGCGCGGCGTCGCGGCGCCTTGCCTGGTACTCGGCCATCAGCCGCTTGGCCTGGGGAATGTCCGCGTCATGCTTCACCCAGATGCCGCCAAAGGAAATCCCCCAGCGGCTGGGCTCGATCTCGTAATACTCGATCCGGTGGTCGTCCAGGAAGCCGCGCACGTCGTCGGCTTCGTCTTCCGGGACCATTCGCAGGTTCAACAGTAGCTTCGACATGGGGCGATCATAGCCTCACCGGGAAGGGGCTTGCGGTGGCCGCGCCGCTCGCATGGATCAGGCCCCGCCCGCGCGCCCGGTGAGGTCGCCGCGGGAAGGGAAGTCGGATGGCCGCGTCTCCGCTGCTTCCGGATCCTCGGTTGCGGGCTCGCCTGCGGGTGGCCGGTCGATGGGGGGCGCCAGCGGCGCGAACTCCTCGAATGCCACCACCTGGTTGCGACCACCGCGCTTGGCGCGGTACAGCGCGCGGTCGGCATGGGACAGCAACCGGGTCAGGTCGTACCCCGAGATGCGCGTGGTGGTGATGCCGAAGCTGGCGGTGACGCGGAACCGGTGGCCGCTCTCCGTGGTATCGATCCCCGCGATCCACACCCGGCAATCGTCCGCCAGGCGCAACGCCGAGCGCAGGTTGTGCCCGGCCAGGAGCACCGCGAATTCCTCGCCTCCCAGGCGCCCGAAGCAATCCACTTGCCGGCAGACCGGGCGGCAGGTCTCGACCACCTTGCGCAGGACCCAGTCGCCCGCTGCGTGCCCGTACTGGTCATTGATCGCCTTGAAGTGGTCGAGGTCGAACATGATCAGCGCCGCGTCTTCCCCTGCCGCGGCGCTCTGGGCGAGGGTCGCTTCCGACTGCCGCGTGAAGTGGTGCCGGTTGCTCGCACCGGTCAGCGCGTCCGTCTCCGCCATCCGCCGCAGGGACATTTGCACCCGTTTCGTCCGAACGGCCCAGAGCACCACGAACGCCACCACCAGGAAGAGCATCAGCATCCCGAGGCGGCTGTTCTGCACGGACTGCTGCTGCACGCGCTGCTGCAGCTGGAGCAGCGCATTCTGCTGGTTCAACAAGGCGATCTGCTGTTCCTGCTGCAACGACTGGTGGCGGACGACCTGGTAGGCCATTTCTCGCGACTTGACGTCGTTGAAATACGCCTTGTCCGCCACTGAAAACTGCCGATAACGCTGCAGGGCCGTCCGGAGGTCGCCGTTCCGGTCGGCAATCTCGTAGAGCGTCCGGTACGCGGAGACAAGGGACTGCGCACTGTCCAGGGTCGCGCTGTGCGCGATCGCCGCCTCGGCGTGGCGTTCGGCCGCGGAAGCATCGCCACGGGCCAGGCGGTATTCGGCCAGCAGGGCATGGTAGTCCCCGATCAGCCGCGGATAGCCGGTCGCCTCGACCTCCTGCAGGTCGCGTTCCAGGGTGTCGATCGCCTTGGCGACCTTACCCTCGGCGAACAGGCTTCGGGCCAGGTAGGTCCTGGAAAATCCGACAAGGATCGGCTCGCCCACCGAGCGGCATTGCGTGATCGCGGCCTGGAGGGAGGCCTCGTCCGGCGCCTCCCCGAGTCCCTGCATCGATTCGAGTTTCAGGTTCCCGGCGATGCACCGGTTCCTGCGGCTGGGCGTTTCAGCCAGGATGCGGTTGGCGTGGTCCAGGCCCAGGCCGAATTCACCGACCTGGTTGTAAAGGATGCCCGCCGCTGCGTAGCCGTGGTGGCGCGTGTCGGTATCGGTGACCTCGCCACTGAGCGGGAGGATGACATTAAGCGTCTTCAGCCCACGCTCGAACTGTCGGGTGATGGCGTACGTATTCGCCAGCATGGCGCCGGCGCGGTACTGGGTGTCCACGCTGCCTGCCGCGGCCATGACCGCCTGCAGTTCCCGGATGGCGGTCGCATAGTCGCCCCGCAGGATGAGCGGGTAGACGTGCAGGAGCCGGAGCTTCGTTTTTTGCGCGGCTGTCGCGGCCCCCGCGGTCCTGTCGAGTTCGTCGAGGGCTTGCGCGAACCCGGCAGCATCCGCTGTGCGCAGGGCGTCGGCCCGCTTCAGCCTTGCCTCGAAACCCGGGTCCGCGTGCGTCGGCGCCGCGGCGATGCACAGCAGCACCGACAGCACCGCGGCCCGGCAGGTCCCCGCGTCCATGGCCCTCCTCCTGCTACATCGCGCCCGGCTCAGTCCGGTCGATCGGCCTGGTCCGGCGCGTCTTCGGTGCTGTCGGGCTGCTCGCCGTCGTCGTCGGACTTGTCCGGCGCGTCCTCGGTTTCGCCGCCATCGGGCGTTGCGATCATGCACAACATCGCCGGGCGGCCGTCGAGCAGGCGCGACAGCGCCCCGGCATCGCGTCCGGCAAGGGCTTGCTCCTGCGCAGGTTCAAGCTCGAGTGCGGCGAGCGCCTCGGCATATCCGGCATCGTGCAAGCCGGAGGCAGCCGGGCTCGCGCCCAGCGTTTCGAGAAACTGGATGGCATCGGACATTGTCGGCTCCCCTTCTTCAGTGTTGGTCGGAAACGGTGTGCGCTTGGGTCCCGTCGAGCTGGGCAATCCGGGCGAGCATGGCCTCGTCGCGTTGCAGGGGTCGCGCCGGGGGAATCACGAGGGTGGTCTGCAGGCTGAGGTCGGCATCGATCAGTTGCGCCAACGGCATGACTTCGGTACGCGGCTGGTTGATCGGGAGCGTAGCAGCTTCATAAAGCGTAATGGAGTGCTGCGCCGGATAGTCCTCGCCAAGCCGATCCAGCAGCAGGGAACGGTAGGGTCTTCCGGTGCTGAACCGCCTGACGCTGCGGTCGCCCGCAACGCCGACCTGCCAGAGCACCAGGTAGGCCGAGGGATCGACCAGCCGTCTGTAGAACATGAACTGGCTGGCTTCGTAATGCTGGCAGCCGACGCTGCCCGGGTCGATGCCAAGGTCGGCATACAGGCAATCTTCGGCCGAGATTCCGGGCTCCATGGTCGCGGTGAAGCCCTCCTCGCGCGCCTTGGCGATGGCGATGTGCGGCACGCGGGCGAAGACCCCGGGATGTCCGTAGAACGCACCGCACACCCGCCGACCGCCGCGGACCTCGGCGAGCATGGCGTCGACCATTTCACCGTAGGTCTCGTGCCGGGGCTTGCCCTCTCTGTAATACGGCTGGAGGCTGCGCACGTCGGCATGCATCCGCTGCACCCACAGTTCCACCAGCGGGTCCGAGAGCGCGGCGAAGACCACGTCGGCCTGCTCGATGCTGGCCCGCGCGCGCGGCCCCAGGTGCGCGCCAAGCATCATCCCCGTACCGACGCAAACCAGGCTACCCGGTCCGTGCATTCCAATCCCCTCTTGCGACGCGGCAATCTAGCTTCCCGCGCCGCTGCTTGCAAAACCAACGCGGCGACGCCTGCCGTCGAACCATTCCTCCCGGCCCATCGACCAGCGCACCTCACCCGCCGCGCTGCCAGGTTCACGCTGGAAGCCCAGGGCTTCCATCAGGCGGACGACGACGCGGTTCTCGTCGCGATGCCGGGTCCATAGCCGCTCCAGCGGGAAGCTGGCGAAGGCATGCTCGGCCAGGACCGCCAGCGCCATGGAGGCGTGGCCCCTGCCTTGCACCGAGGGCTCGAGGAGGATGCCCATCTCGGCCGATCCGGACCGGTTTCGGTCGAACCTCAGGGCAAGCAGACCGCAACCCCTTGTCGAGGAGTCTTCGCAGGCGATCCAGTAACGCACGAGGGGCGGCGTCGCGGCATCCTGGGACAACGCGAGGCCGAAGGCCTTGCGCGCAGCCTCCGGCGGCAGTGGCGCGCCGATGTGCGCCATGACACGCGGATCGGAGTAGAGCCGGCAGTAAAGGTCTTCATCGCTTCGGGCCATTGGCCGTAGCGACACCCCGCGCACGGTCGGGGCGGACGTCATTGCTTCATCACCCCGTGCACCGCGAGCGCCATGCGTACCTGCCTCACACGTTTACACCGGATCGCATGCTGGGCAGTCGACATTAGCAAATGTGCCGCTCGATGCGCGCTCGTTTCGCCGCGATCACGGCGTGACGATCACGGGATTCCCGCGGCGTACACTCCGGATGCTGCCTGCCGCGCCGCCACGGCGCCGGCCGCCGGGCCAGGTTCACTTCCTGGCCACCATCCATCCACGATCGCTTGCAGCGTGGCACCCGACGGGAGCGTCATGCCAGGCTACGACACCCACACCCGCACCCTCCGCTTCGGCGAACAGGACCTGCGTGTCCGATCGCTGGTCGACGTCCAGCAATACGCCGATCCGGACGGCCACGCCGAACGGGCTGGCATCTCGTCCGCGCAATGGAGCTTGTTCGGGCATGTCTGGCCCGCGGGGCAGCTGCTCGCCCAGGCCATGGCCATCGAACAGGTCGCCGGCAAGCGGATTCTGGAGCTGGGCTGCGGACTCGGGTTGGCGAGCCTGGTGCTGCGGCAGCGCGGCGCCGACATCACCGCCAGCGACCACCATCCGCTGGCGGAAGTCTTCCTGGCCTACAACGCCGCGCTCAATGACCTGCAGTCGGTCCCCTTCCGGACGTTGCAGTGGGACACGCCCAATCCGACGTTGGGCGATTTCGACCTGATCATCGGCAGTGACATCCTCTACGAGCGCGACCACGCACGACAGGTCGCCGACCTGCTTACGCGGCATGCGCGAGCCAGCTCGCAGGTCCTCATCGCCGACCCGGGCCGAGGCAACAGCGCGGGGTTCACTCGCGCCCTCAAGGCCCAGGGCTTCGCCTCGAGCGAGACGCGCGACCGGCTCGACCCGGACGACATACCCCCCTTCCGGGGACGATTGTTGCGCTATCGCCGCGACTGACGACGTGCGCCATCACCCGCGCGGCGGGTCGCCAGAGGCTCGAATCACGTGGTTGCATCCCGGAATAACGCCCCAATAACACACCGGCGCGCATAATGAAATGTTGATTTTGCCGGGCAGCGACGGAGTGCGCCCTGCGCCCCTTCCCGCATCCGCCCCCACCACGAGGTTCCCCATGGCCACCACCACGACCACGAAAGCCAGTCCCAAGGCACGCACCCGCAGGCCCGGGCGCAAGACCAAGGAGACGGCCGAGCAGAAGCGCGTCACCAGCGAACGGATTTCAGCCGACCTCGTCGATTTCAAGAAAGCCGGCGGCAAGGTCGAGGTGCTCGGCGTGACCCAGGTCCTGACGCGGGTGGGCGAAGCCGATGGCGCCAAGAAGGGCGCGACGAAGGCGACCGCGAAAACCGCCTCGAAGTAGGCTGCACGCCCGGCTCAGCTTCGGGGTCGCAACTTCCAGCGCATCAAGACCTCATGGCGTGCCCGGCCGATATGGCTGCGCACGAGCGCGATTTCGTGCACGTGCATGACGCAGGGATCGACAGCGCTGGCCGGTAAACCGATTCGTGCATAGCCCAGGGTGACGTGCGGACGGAACGGCTGGCCGCCCTGCACTGCCACGCCCTCCGCAGCGAGCTTGCGGCCGGTTTCCGCATGGAGGGCGCGCAGCGCCACCGTGCCTGGTCCACTCCCCGACAGGACCCATGGCCTGCGCCGGCGATCGCCATCGAAACTCAGCGCGCGATCCAGGACCACGTCGAAGCAGGCCGTCTCGATGGGGTCCAGGGCGCGCCCGGCGCCTGCGAGCAACCCCGCGGGTACGCCGGTGAAATCCCCCAGGAAGTGCAGGGTCATGTGCAGGCGCGCCACCTCCATGGCCCGGGCTTCCACCTGGTGTCGTTCGAACAGAGAGACCGCAAGCGCCTGCATGTCCGCGGCGACGCCTGGACCGGGAAGGATCGCCAGGAACAGGCGGTCGGTGGGAGTCGACGCGGTCGCACCTTCCTGACTTGCCGGAATTGCCGTCATCCCCACGCCGCTTCGCTCCTCGCGCCCCGCACGCACTTGGCAGGGCTTACAGGAACCGTACGTAATCGTCCAGCGGCAAGCGGCGGATATCAGGTACGCGGCAGCCTTGCGCCGGATGCCCCGCGACCAGCAGCAGGTACGCCATTTCGTTGCGCGGTCGGCCGAGGATTCGGTTGAGGAACCCCATCGGGCTGGGCGTGTGCGTCAACGTCGCCAGGCCCGCGCGGTGCAAGGCCGCGATCAACAGTCCGGTCGCGATCCCCACCGATTCATGGGGGTAGTAGCGCTTCTGCTTGTTTCCGGCGGCATCCAGTCCGAACCGCTCGTAGAACACCGCGATCAACCAGGGTGCCGTTTCGAGGAACGGCTTGTCGGGGTCCGTGCCTAGTGCCGCCAACGCCTCCAGCCATTCCGCGGGAGCCCGGTGTTCGTAGAACTCGCGCTCTTCGGCCTCGGCGGCCTCGCGGATGCTGCGCTTGACCGCAGGGTCGGACACGGCAACGAACCGCCATGGCTGCTGGTTGGCTCCACTGGGGGCGGTCCCGGCGGCACGCAGGCAATGCTCGATCACAGCGCGGGGCACCGGCGTCGGCGCGTAGTCGCGCACGGTTCGACGCCGCGCCAATTCGTCGGCGAACAACCGGGCGCGGGCGATCCGTTCCTCGTCGGACAGGGGCGCCGGTGCCGGCAGGGGGATGGTTTTCGTGTCGGCTGGCATCGACGGCGGCCTTCGGTGCTGGGCGGGACTCAAGGCATGCTAACGCCATCGCGTGTCTCGGCGAACATGGATCGGGGGCTGCCGTGCCATCCACGCGTCATGGCGACGGGCCTCACGGGGGTGCTGGGAACCGTCCAGCACGCTCACCGGCCCGCAACGCCGACCCGCCTACCGTGTCCGCATCGCAACAGTCCGCGGGAGTAGTCAATGAAGATCCAGCTTAATACCGACAATCACGTCGAAGGCCATGCCGCGCTCGAATCGCGCGTGGTCTCGATGGTCGAGCAGCACCTCGGTCGTTTCTCCGAGCGGCTGTCGCGAATCGAGGTATTCCTTTCCGACAGCAACGCCGCCAAGGGTGGTGCCGACGACAAGCGGTGCGCGCTCGAGGCGCGGATCGAACATGAGCGGCCGATCGGTGTTTCGCACGACGACGAGAACATGGAAAAGGCGATACGCGGCGCCTGCGACAAGCTCAAGACGCGGCTTGAGGCCGTGCTCGACAAGCAACGCCGGCATTGAGGCGGTCGTTCTCCCGTTGGAACTTGCGCTGGAGCAACGATTTACCTAGGGTGGCGGTGGTTCAAATTTCACTGCGTCGTGCACGCACCGACGCGCTCCCCCACTGACTAACGAGAGGTTTCCCATGGAGATCACAGACGGTCGTGTCGCTACGATCCACTACACGCTCACCGATGACGGCGGCCATGTCATCGACAAGTCCGCCGCCGACGCGCCGCTGAGCTACCTGCACGGCGCCGGCAACATCGTTCCCGGCCTGGAGCACGCGCTCGCCGGCAAGCAGGTTGGCGAGAAGCTGGAGGTCGACGTGCCGCCGGAACAGGGTTACGGCCCCTACCACGACGGCCTGGTGCAAGACGTCCCCCACGCCGCTTTCCCGGACATCGGCGCGGTCAAGCCCGGCATGCAGTTCGAGGCCCGCACCGAGCGGGGGCCGATGGTCGTCACCGTGACGCAGGTCGGCGAGGAAACCGTCACCGTGGATGGCAACCACCCGATGGCTGGCAAGACCCTGCATTTCGCGGTCCAGGTCGCCGGCATTCGCGAAGCGACGGAACAGGAAAGCAACCAGGGGCATGTCGCCCAGGCGGCCTGACGCTTCGCTCCCGCGAACCAGGGTCGTGCGCCAAGGACACACCATGCAGTGCCCGCAGACGCGGGCCTTTGCCACAATGCGCTCCAAGCCGCGCCCATCGGGGTGAACTTCGCCTTCGCAGGCCGTTGCTAGACTGGCCAGCCTGGAAGCAGGACACCGCGCACGCCCATGCCGCCCATCGAGTCGACGACCCTGCAGCCCGTGGCCGACAGGGTGATGGAGCAAGGCCAGGAACTGCTGGCCGGCCTGCCCATGTTCGTCGTCGCGCTCGCGATCGTGTGGCTGGCGTGGCGGTTCGGCGGTTGGCTGTCCCGGCGGCAGGCGCTGCAGCATGTCGCGGATCGCAATCCGTTCCTGCGCGAGCTCGCCCGGACGACCGTACGCTGGCTGATCCTGCTGGCCGGCGTGCTGATCGCCCTGGAAATCCTGGAAGCCACCGCGCTCGTCGGCGCGGTGCTCGGCACTGCGGGCGTCCTCGGTGTCGCGATCGGCTTCGCCTTCAAGGACATCCTGGAGAACTACATCGCGGGCATCCTGATGAGCCTGCGCCAGCCGTTCGCGCCGCGCGACCACGTCGTGATCGACGGCAACGAAGGCGTCATCGTCGCGCTGAATTCGCGCGCCACCATCCTGATGACGCTGGACGGCAACCACCTCAGGCTCCCCAACGCGCTCGTCTTCCGCAGCGTCACGCTCAACTACACCCGCAATCCCAGCCGCCGCTTCCACTTCGAGGTCGGCATCGGCGTCGAGGAAGACCTGGTCGAAGCACAGGAGATCGGCGTGCGGGAGCTGCAGCGGATCGACGGGATCCTCGCGGATCCGCCCCCGCGCGCGATGATCACCGCGCTCGGCGACTCCAACGTGCAGGTGCGATACCAGGCGTGGGTGGACCAACGCTCGCATGACTTCCTGCTGGTCAAGAGCGAATCGATCCGTCGGGTGAAGCTGGCGCTCGAGGACGCGGGCATGGACATGCCGGAGCCCATCTACCGCGTGCAGATGAGTGAGCGAAAGCCGTCCACGGCGAAGGATGCCAAACCGGTGCCTGACGCCGCCCGCGAACATGCCGTCGATACCCGTGCCAGGGACGACCTCGATCCCCAGATCGACGAGGATCGGGACCGCCATGGCGGCGATGACCTGCTGGACGCGACCGCGCCGCGCGAATAAGCGGGCCGCTTAGCCCGGGAGGTGGCGACGGCCCGTCGGCCACACACGGCTGCCGCATGCCCATCGGCCAGGCACCCTGCCGTCCATGCACTGCGAATTCCTTCCTGCACGTGGTCGCGCCCGGCGCGGGCCCACGGAATCGCGTACACGCTGCTTGTACGAGCCGTCCCGGATCATGAGGCAATACGCGCCTGGACCTTGCTCCACGCGTCTGCCACAGCAGAAGGGAGGCAAGGCAAGCAAATGACCATGGTGCAGCGCGACGCCGATGCCCGGGACACCTGCGCGTGGTGGGAGATGCAGCGCGGCAGCGGACCCATCATCGCAACGGCGATCCACGACGGGACCGGCCTCAGGCCCGAGGTCCGGGAACGCATGGCCCTGCCGGACGCCGACAGGGTGCGCGAGGAGGATCCTTTCACCGGCCAGGCGGTCAAAGGGGTCCCGACCCACGTCATCGCAGGCCGCTCCCGTTTCGAAGTCGACCTGAACCGCGCGGCCGGCGAAGCCGTCTATCGCACGCCGGACCAGGCCTGGGGCCTGGACGTCTGGCGCAGCCCGCTGGATGACGCCTTCGTGCAACGCTCGGTGGGGATACACCAGGCGTTCTACGCGATGATGCGGCAGCTGCTGGACTCGATGGCAGCCGAACACGGCCGCTTCGTCGTGCTCGACGTCCACAGCTACAACCACCGGCGCGACGGACCCGACGCCCGGCCGACGCCCCAGGCCGACGCGCCGGACATCAACATCGGCACGATCTCGATGCCCAGGGAACGATGGTCATTCCTGCTCGATCCACTGATCGAAGCGATGCGCGAATTCGACTATCTGGGTGGCAAGCTCGATGTCCGCGAGAACGTGGCGTTCCAGGGAAGGGGCGAATTGACTCGTTTCGTGCACGCGCACTACCCATCCAGCGGCTGCGCGATCGCGATCGAGTTCAAGAAGTTCTACATGGATGAGTGGACTGGGCAGCCGGACCAGGCCCACCTGGGCGCCATGCGCGCCTTCATCGACCACGTCGCCGCGACGTGCCGGGGCTTGCTCGATGCGTGACGCGGGAACCGTGCAAGCGCAACCGGCAGGCGGCTTGCTTGCCGACTTCTCCGATGGTCCGTTCCGCTGCGACCTGGACGGCCAGTGCCGCGTACACCTCGACCGGCCGATGCCCTTCCTGGTCCTGAACCGCCACGCGGGGCAAGGCAGCAGCCTCGCAAGGCGCATCGCGATCATCAGCCCCGCCAACTTCACCTGGCCGGCGTCCGATGCCGGCGATGCGCACGCGCCAGGCAGCATCGCGGACATCATCGAGCAGGAGCGGCCGCAGTTCGGCGCATTCCTGCTGATCTCGCTTTACGACCTGCCACGCGACCATGGGCTGGACGACGAAAGCCCGGAGCTGGAAGCATTCCGCTTCTGCCTGAGTGCCTCGGCCGACGACGCCGCGCAAGCCGCGGTGCGCCGTCTTGAAGCCGCGCTGGGCCAGGTCTGCATCGACCTGCGCCGCCCGGAGATCGAGTTCGTCTCGCAAGCCTATGCCGAGCCCGGGGTCGAGGCCTTGCTCGCGCACCGTCCCGGCGTCTCCCACATCTCCGTCGGCCTGCCGCAGAACTACCGCATTCCCGGCGAGGAAGGCATCTACCCGCAGGTCTTCCACGAACTCGAGATCACCGTCTTCGACGCCCTGCTGCAATGCGTGGCTGCCTTCAGCGAGCATGCGACGGGGGAGCAGGTCGCGCACTACCGGTCGTTCGGGCGCAGCGCCTTCATCGAGGCGGCGGTGAACGCCGACCGCGCCCTGGGGCAGATCAGCCGCTCCTTCGACTTCCTGCTCGGCGTCTCCCCGATCAACACCGTGCAGGCGTTCGAGCGATTCCGGGCGGACGGTTGCCGCAAGGCACCGGTGTTCCGCTACCGGCCGTTGCCGGTGAGTCCCGAGGACCAGAAGCGCCGGCTGTACGCGATCGACATCCGAGCGGCCGAAGATCCCGTGCTCGAAACGCTGTTCAGGGAGAAGCAGCTTGAACTCGACCGGCAGCTGATGATGCTGCAATGCCGGAACACCAGCGACTTCCGCCTGGCGTCGCTGATGCTCTATGGCGGGGTCGAGCCGCAGTTGCTGGACCACGCGCGCCAGATCCTCGTGCGGTACGACGGCTCGCGCGGACCGTCGGGTACGCCTTCGGCGTGGGTGGACTGCCACGTGGTTCGCCGCGCGGCCGAGAAGCTCGTGCAGGACTATGTCGCCCTCTTGCCCGGCTTCGAGGCGGACATCCAGTTGCGCGAAGACATCGCGCCTGGCCTGATGGTTTCCGGGCAATCGCTGCTCATCTCCACGGCGACGCGCATGCGGCGGGACCGCATGGACGCGCTGCTCCAGCATGAGGTCAGCGTCCACCTGCTGACCTGCGTGAATGGGAACGCGCAGGGACTGACGATCTTCGGGACCGGCCTGGCCGGGTACGAAGGCATCCAGGAAGGACTTGGCGTGTTCGCCGAATACGCGGTCGGCGGGATGACCCCGGCGAGGATGCGGCTGCTCGCGGCCCGGGTCGTTGCCGTCGACGCGATGCTGGGCGATGCCGACTTCGTCGAGACTTTCCGCCTGCTCCACGAGCAATACGGCTTCAGCGAGCGCGGTGCGTTCAACATCGTGGCACGCGTCTTCCGGTCCGGCGGCCTCACCAAGGACGCGATCTACCTGCGAGGTCTCAAGCAGGTCTTCGACTTCATCGCCGCCGGCAACGACCTCGACCCATTCTGGTTCGGCAAGATCGCCGAACGACATGTCCCGGTGGTCAACGAGCTCCTTTCCAGGGGCATGCTCTCCCCCCCGGGAGTGCTCCCTGCCTTCCTTTCCCGGCCGGAGGCGATGCGCAACATAGAGCGCGTACGCACGGCTCCCTCCTGGTTGCAACTGATATGAGGATCCGTCGATGCTGATCGCCTTCTTCGTCAACTCCATGGACGACGAGTACCCCCGTTACACCACGACCGTGCTGGCGCATGAATGCGCACGCCGCGGCCACTCCGTCTGTTACGTCACGCCGGGCGACTTCATGCTCAGCCCGGACGACAAACTCCACGTCCATGCCCGCTTCGCGCCAGAGATGAAGACCAAGAGCAAGGATCCGACCAAGTTCTTCGAGAGCATGCAGGAAGTCGGCGACAAGACCCGGCAGATCGACATCGACGAGGTCGACGTCCTGATGCTCCGCAACGACCCCTCCAACGACGCGCAGGACCGGCCATGGGCCGAGGACATCGGCATCCAGTTCGGTCGAAGCGCGAGCCGGCGCGGCGTCCTGGTGCTCAACGACCCCGGCGGTTTGTCGATGGCCATCAACAAGCTGTACTTCCAGTCATTCCCGCGCGAGGTGCGCGCCGACACCCTGATCACCAAGACCGCCAAGGACGTCAAGGAGTTCGCCAAGAAGCACAAGAACAAGGTCGTCCTCAAGCCCTTGCAGGGTTCGGGCGGGCAAGGCGTGTTCCTCGTGGGGCAAGGCGCCAAGTCCAACCTCAACCAGATGATCGAGGCCATCACCCGGGATGGCTACATCATCGCGCAGAAGTACGTGCCCGAGGCCGACAAGGGCGACATCCGCCTTTTCATGATGAACGGCCACCCCTTGCGCATCGGCAACAAGTACGCCGCGATGCGCCGCGTGAACTCGGACGACGACATCCGCAGCAACATCCATGCCGGGGGCAAGGCGGCCGCCGTCAAGATCACCGAGCGGGAACTGCGCGTCGCGGAGATGATCCGGCCCAAACTGATCGCGGACGGCATGTTCCTGGTCGGGATCGACATCATCGGCGACAAGATCCTCGAGGTGAACGTGTTCAGTCCCGGCAACCTGTTCACGTGCAGCAAGATGGCCGAAGTCAATTTCGCCGAGACCATCATCGACTCCATCGAGCGCAAGCTGGAGATCTCCCGCGAGTTCCCTGGGCAGTTCAACAACCGCCAGCTCGCGGTGATGTAGCGGAAGGGGCGCCGTGCCAAACGGCCGGCACCTGGACCGCAACGTCGATCAGCCCGAGATCTCCCGCACCGCACGCACGGCCTGGTCGACCTGCTCCGGCGTGTTGACCAGGCTCGGCGCGAGCCGCGCGTAGGTGACCGCATAGGGGCTGGTACTGGCGATGATGCCCTTGGCGAGCAGTTGCTCGACCACGCTCGCCGGCGCCACGCCCTCGACCTCGAACACGACGAGCCCGGCGGACAGGTCCGCGGACGCGGGGGTATGCAACTTCACCTTCGGGTTCTGCGCCAGGCCGGCCTTGCACTGCGTGTTGAGCGCGGCGATCCGCGCCGCGACCCGGTCCCTGCCGATTCGCTGGTGCATGCGGAAGGCGGCTGCCATGGCCCACTGGTGCTCGTAGGCGTGGAATCCGCCGGGGGACATGCGGTTGGCGTTGGTTGGCGTCGACGGTTCCCGGTCCTCGAGCCAGGCTTCGTACTGGCCGAGGTCGGTGAAGCTGGGGATGATCGGACGCAGGCGCGCCCAGTTCTCGGCGCTCGCCCAGACCAGTCCCGTTCCCCGGGGCGCGAACATCCACTTGTGCGTGCCAGCGCAGAAGTAGTCGCAACCCATGGTGGCGATGGTCTCGTCCACCGACCCCAGCCCATGCACGCCGTCGACGACCAGCAGCAGCGGTCGTCCGCCACGCCGCCGCAGGGCCGCCGAAATCTCGCGGATCGGCAACCGGATGCCGGTGCTGGAATGCACCCAGGTCAAGCCGACGACGCGCGTCCTCGGTCCGATGGCCTCGAGCAGCCGCTCGATGATCGCGTCGGTGCCAGCAGAGGCCGAGTCGTCGAACAACGCGATCTTCCGCATCGACGCGCCCGCCCGCTCGGTGGCCAGGCGGATCGACTCATGGTGCGAGTAATGGTCATGGACGGTGGTGAGCACCTCGTCGCCGCGCTCGAGCGGCAAGCCCTGGTAGACCAGCGCCAGCCCGGTGGTGGTGTTGCCGGTCAGGCAGACCTCCTCCGGGTTCCCGCCCAGGTACGCCGCTGCCTCCCGCTGCACCTGGAGCGGAAGGTTCTGGGCATCGTCCCCGAACATGCCGTGCTCGACCACGTGGAAAGGATTGCGGTCCATGGCGCGCCGGTAGCCTTCGATCGCCTCGCGCACTGGCGCGGGATGGCTGGCGATGTAGAAGCTGGCGAAATGCAGCAGTGACGGATCCAGTGCGAACTGGGCGCGTACCGCCTCCCAGCTGGAGAGATCCGGCATGCCGGGGGTTTCCGCGGCGACCGCCGCCAGCAGGGGGCCGGGCATCAACCCCGTGGCGGCCAGGGCAGCGGGGGCTGACAGGAAGGTGCGTCGGCTCATGCTCATCTTGGGGTCCCCGGTCGGCCGGCTCTTGCGGGCCATGGAGGCTCCAACGCCAACGGCGCCGGGCAGCGGACACGGCGCGGTGGCCCGCGGGCCGGCTTCGTCCTTTGCTCCGGTTGGGCGAGCCTTGGAAAGGCTGGCCAGCGCCTCGCGCTCCGATCGAGCCTCGCGCATTCCAACGCCACGCTACCGCCGCACCCTCCGACGGTTCGGCAGGCGATGCCAGCGTGGCCGTCCATGACCCCTTCTCCACGCTGGTGCGATGCCGTCGTTAAGCCGTCCAGCCCAGCAGGGTGGCACGTGCACGACACGATGGTTCCAGACTGGCAGCGACATCCGTGCCTCCAGGCACCACACGCGACCGTTGACCGCGCGTGGCTCGGATCGGCGGCCCGCCACTCAGTCGTCCGGATCCTCGCCGTTGACGCGCTTCTTGAGTCCGCCCAGGAGCAGCACGACGCCGAGGTTGATCACGGACAGCGCGACGGCATAGCCCCAGTATCCGAATCCGGCCGCCGCGCCCATCGCCCCGATGATCCAGATGCTGGCTGCGGATGCGGTGCCCGACACGTGGTCCGCATGCTTCAGGATCGCGCCACCGCCGACGAAACCGATGCCGGTCATCAGGCCCTGCATGATCCGTGCCGTGGCGTCCGGGTTGTCATGGCCGATGAACTCGATGCCGATCATCACGTAGGCACACGCGCCCACCGCCACCAGCGGAAAGGTGCGCAGCCCCATGATGTTGCTGTTGCGCTCGCGGTTCCACGCGATCGGCAAGGCGAGCAGGAAAGCGCCGAGCATGGGAAGGATTGATCTGGATTGCTGGAGAAGGTCTTCCATCGATCAGCCTCGCATCGTCTCGTTTGTGGGCAGCGGCGGTCGCGCCCGGATCGATCAGAACACGGACAGCCCCGTGCGCGTCGTAAACAGGTCCAACGCCTGCGCACCCGCCAGGGAGTTGCCCTTGTCGTCCAGCCCGGGCGACCAGACCGCGACGGCGAGGACATTCGGTACCACCGCGACGATGCCGCCCCCCACCCCGCTCTTCGCGGGCAAGCCCACCCGGAACGCGAATTCGCCCGCCGCGTCGTAGGTGCCGCAGGTCAGCATGATGGCGTTGATGCGCTTGGCGCGCTCGGGGCTGATGACGACCTCCCCGGAGTGCTGACAGCGGCCACGGTTCGCAAGGTAGAGGAAGCTGCGCGCGAGATCGACGCAGTTCATCCGGATGGCGCACTGGTGGTAATAGAAGTCGAGCACCGCCTCGACGGGGTTGTCGAGGTTGCCGAAGCTGCGGATGAAATTCGCGAGCGCCGTGTTCCGGTACCCCGCCACGCGCTCGGACCTGGCGACCTCCGGATCCATCTCCACGGCCATGTCGTCCGAGCGCGCGCGCACGAACGACAGGAGGCGCCCGCGCGCGTCGTCGTCGCTGGACAGGATGACGTCCGCGACCACGTGCGCGCCGGCGTTGATCAGCGGATTGCGGGGGATCCCGTGTTCGCGCTCGAGCTGCACCAGCGAGTTGTAGGGGCTGCCGGAGGGTTCGCGCCCGACGCGATTCCACAGTTCGTTGCCCAAGGCCTCCAGGGCCATGGTCAGCGTGAAGACCTTGGAGATGCTCTGGATCGAAAAAGCCTCCTCGGCATCGCCGACCTGCAGCAGCCGGCCATCGAGGGTCGCCACCGCCATTCCGAACCGGTCGGCCGGGACCTCGGCGAGGCGCGGGATGTAATCGGCCACCTTGCCGCGTCCGACCCAGGGGCGCACCTCAGCGGCGATCCAGTCAAGGATGGGCGCGAAATCCTGGTCCGCGAGTGGCGCTGGCGGGGTGTCGCAGAGATTCATGCCCCCCATGCTCGCACACGCCCGCCAAGCGGGCGACTGCCCCGATTCACGCGCGCACAGCGCGCCCGTCGCCAATGCGGGCCGCGACCCGCCGAAACACCGGCGCCAACTGCTCGCCCGCCCCCGGCGGTAGCGCGGCGAGGATCGACTCCACGTATTCACCGGAAGCCGCTGGCGGAGCGCCACGCCACGCGAACGCCACCCGGTTGCTCATCGCGTCTTCCTCCACCAGCAGCACGTTGCCGTCGCCGAAACTGCGGCGCAGGCGCCGGACGTGCGCGTCAGCGTCGCCACAGAAGAGATTGACGGACATCGCCGCTCCGTCGAGGAGCGCCTCCCGGCAATCGTCGTAGAACGCTTGGGTGGAGAGCGCCCCGGGGATGCCTGTTTCGTCGTATCCATCCACGAGCAGCATGTCGTAGCGGCCGGGTCGCGCCGCGACGAAGCGGGCGCCGTCGTCGAGCGACACCTGCAACCGCTCGTCGTCCGCCGGGACGAGGAACCTGTCGCGCAGGGCGATGACCTGCGGATTGTTCTCGACGACTTCGATCCGCGCACAGGGCAGATGCCGGCGACAGAACTTGACTTGGGAGCCGCCGCCCAGGCCAACCACGCCGATGCAGGCCGGCGCTGGCCGCCACAGCAGGCAGGCGAGCATCGTGCGCGTGTAGTCGATCAGCAGGAAATCCGGATCCCGGGTCCGCATCCGGCTCTGGGTCTGGCCCCGGACGAATCGCAGCGCGGTGTACTCGCCATAGCTGTGTACTGCCGCACGGCGCAATCGCTTGCCGGTGGGATCGACCGGTTCCGTCCCAAGGACCGTGCCCAGCCAGTCAGCCGCCAGGCGCCAGAACGCCTGCCGGTCAGCCACGCCAGTTCCGCACGGGCACGCCATGGCCAGCGGCAGCAGCGTGCCCTCGCGCGTTGTAGCCACGCCGAGTCCGGCAAGCCTCCAGGATCCGGGCACGGCCAGCACGGTGAGCGGGGGTTCGACGAGCGTCGGGGTGATGCATGCGCCTGCTTCCCGGCTGCCGCGCACGACCCCGTGTCGAATGGGGGATCGCAGGTGGCATCGCCATCGATCGGTTCATGGACGTTCCATCGTAGCCGGACACGGAGCGAGAAGGCGATCCTTGGCCAGCGGGGAGGACGGTCCCGGAACCGGCGAGGCGGGCCACACGCAGGGCTCCCACCGTCCCGGCCTCCCAAGTTATGCTGCGCGCGGGCCTTTAACGGGGACGTGGGTGGACGATTTCACACAGGAGTTGAGGATTACGGTCCAGGGACTGGAGGTGGACATGTATGTCGCCAGGCTGGACCGTCCCTGGCTGGGCACGGACTATCCCCTCGAGGGTTTTCGCCTCACGAGTGACGCTGACGTCGAGACCTTGCGTCGCCTGTGCAGTCACGTTTACGTGGACGTGTCGCGGGGCGCCTCGCCGAACCCGAGGTTCGTTGACCTGGGAACGCCCGATCTGGTGAGGGAGGCACAGAGCGAGGAGGAAATCGCAGCGCTCCGGAAGACGGTGTGGGAAGTTCAGACCGAGTTCGACGAAGAGCTCGCCGATGCCGAGGCCGCGCACGAGTCCCTGAGCGAGAGCATCAATACCGTCATGGAGGACCTCCAGGCGGGTCGCCAATTGACGATCGAGAACCTCAGGACCGGCGTCGATGCAATGATCGACTCCATCACGCGCAATCCCTCTGCATTCGTCTGGCTGAAGGCCATCAGGCGCAAGGACGACTACGCTTACCACCATGCGCTGGGCTGCTCCGTCTGGGCGGCCAGCTTCGGCCGGCACCTTGGGCTGGATCGCAGTGAACTCGGGGAACTGGCCCTGAGCGGACTGCTGTTCGACGTTGGAAAAACCCGGCTGCCCAACCGCTTGCTGTCCCAACCGGCACCCCTGGACGAGAGCGATTCCGCGATCATGCGCACGCATGTCCAGCACAGCCTGGACATCCTGGAAGGAACGGAGGGCATCACCCTGCGCATGCTGGAAGCGATCGCCACGCACCACGAGCGACATGACGGCAGCGGGTATCCGCACGGACTCAGCGGGACGGAGATCCCGATGTTCGGCCGGATCCTGGGCTTGATCGACAGCTACCACGCAATGACCAGCGTGCGCAAGTTCATGGAAAGCAGGTCGCCCCACCAGGCTGTCATGGAGCTGTACCTCGCCCGAGGGCAGCTCTATCAGGCAGAACTGGTCGAGCAATTCATTCAGACCTGTGGGATCTATCCCAGTGGTTCCCTCGTCGAGCTGTCCGATGGCTGCGTAGGCGTGGTCACCAGCGTGCACAGCCTGCGACGGCTGCGACCAGAGGTCATGGTCCTGCTGGATGCGCAGAAGAAACCCGTGGCCAACTTCCGCAAGATCGACCTGAATGACATGATCGAGGATGCCAACGGCGTCGTGTTGAGCATCCGGCGAGGGCTTCCGCCAGGTGCACACGGCATCGACACCGCCGAATTGTTCCTGAGCTAGGCCGATCGCATGGACGACCTGCACGACCGGCTGACCGGCCTGCCCGACAGGAGAGGGTTCCTCTCCCTGCTTCGGCGGCACATCGGCTACGCCAACGACCGCCGCAACCTGCTGGCGCTGGTCGTCGTGGACATCGACCATTTCGCACAGATCAATGGCACCAGCGGGTACGCGTTCGGCGACGAGGCGCTCGTCCACTTGGGCGTCCAGCTGAAAAGCGTCGCCCGGAAGTACGACCATGTTGGCCGCATCGGGGACAATCGATTCGCGCTGCTGTTGCCTACCGTTCTGAATCCAGGCCACGCGGAGCTCGCGGTCCAGAAGCTTTTCCGGCTGCTCGAAGTCCCCTTGCAGTCGCCCGAAGGCCCGGTCTGCCTCGCCATCACTGCCGGGGCCGCATTGTGCCCGGTCCATGCAACGCACCCGGAGTACCTGCTGCGCGTCGCGGAAATGACGCTCGCGTCTGCTCGCCTGCAGGGTCGCAAATACCTGTTCGCCGAGGACCAGGCGCGCACCATGCCGCTCTCCGACCTTTGGGACCTCGAACTCAACCTGGCGAACGCCCTCGAACGGGGCGAACTCTGCATGCATTACCAGCCCCAGGTCCGCCTCTCCGACATGGCTCCATGTGGCGTCGAGGCGTTGATGCGGTGGAACAGCCCGACGCGTGGCCAGGTTTCGCCCTCCGTGTTCATGCCGATTGCAGATCGAATGGGGCTCACCAGGAAGATGACTCTATGGGCGCTCAATACAGTGCTCAGGCAAGCGGCGCAATGGGAGCACGACTGGGGGCCGCTGACGATGTCGCTCAATGTCCCGGGTAGCGTCGCAGGCCACATGGATCTGCCCGAGCAAGTCGACAATGCGCTCAACCTCTGGCGCTCCGAGAAGGTGAAACTGGTGCTGGAGATCACCGAGGACTCCCTCATGGAGCGGGATCGTTCCACTGAAATCCTGCAGCGCATCCGCGACCTGGGTGTCACGATCTCGATCGACGACTTCGGGACGGGATACTCCTGCCTTGCGTATTTCCGCAACCTTCCCGTCGACGAGTTGAAGATCGACCGTTCGTTCGTTTCTGACCTGCTCTCGGATCGCGCCAGCGCGGACATCACCTCCCTCATCATCGACCTCGCCCACCGCTTCGGCATGTCGGTCGTGGGCGAGGGAATCGAGGACGCGGGCACGCTCGAGGCGTTGCGCGCGGCAGGGTGTGACGTCGCCCAAGGTTATTTCTTCGGCAAGCCAATGCCGCCGCAAGAACTGCAAGCATGGTTGCGCAGCTACGCCCCGGGCAGCGCCGCGGCCACGTAAGGGTGAAGGCGCCGAGTTCCGTACACGCTGCGACGCAATCGCCAGACAAGGCTAAGCTTCCACGATGATCGGCGGTCGTTCCGTCGGTCGCGGTCTGCAACCGGCGGAATTGACGAGGAACCCGGTCTTTACGCGATCTTTCTTGTCACCTGCCCATACTGTGCCGGTCCAGCCACCAGCGCCTGGCCCTCGCTTGCTGCCGTGCCTGGTCACGCACAGGTGATCGCACGCCGGGACGGACCCACTCGCGGGAGACGCAATGCGCGGCGAACAAGGGATTTTCGATGAGATGGGCTGGCCGGACGAGATCCGGCCGCCATACGCATTGATCGACGACTGGCTCAAGTCCCTTCCCCCCGACACGCTCGCGCTCAAGCGGCGCGAGGCTGAGGTCCTGTTCCGCCGCATCGGCATCACCTTCGCGGTCTACACCGAAGGCGGCGACCCCGAACGCCTGATTCCCTTCGATTTCATTCCCCGCGTGATGGCGCAGGCCGAATGGCAGCGATTGCGCACCGGACTGGAGCAGCGTGCGCGCGCGCTCAATGCCTTCATCCATGACGTGTACCACGACCGGGACATCATCCGGGCCGGCAAGGTTCCCGAAAAGCTCATCCTGCACAACAGCGAGTACCGGCCCGAGATGGCCGGGCTGGACCTGCCCGGCGGCATGTACTCGCACATCGCCGGGATCGACATGGTGCGCACCGGCCCGGACGACTACTACGTGCTGGAGGACAACTGCCGGACGCCGTCCGGGGTCTCCTACATGGTCGAGAACCGCGAGGTGATGCAGCGGTTGTTCCCGGACCTGTTCCGGCGCAACCGGGTCGCCCCCGTGGCGCACTTTCCGGACGAGCTGCTGGCGACGCTGCGCTCGCTGGCGCCGCCGAACTGCAACGGCGAACCGACCGTGGTGCTGCTCACCCCCGGCATCTACAACAGCGCGTACTACGAGCACGCCTTCCTGGCCGACGAGATGGGCATCGGCTTGGTCGAGGGCGCGGACCTGGTCGTCAGCAAGGACGTGTGCTACCAGCGCACGACGGCCGGGCTGGAGCGCGTCGACGTCATCTACCGGCGCATCGACGACGAGTACATCGATCCGCTGGTGTTCAACCCCGCATCGACCCTGGGCGTCCCCGGCCTGCACTACGCCAATCGAGCCGGCAACGTCACCCTGACCAACGCGATCGGTGCCGGCATCGCCGACGACAAGGCCGTGTACATCCACGTGCCGGAGATGGTCCGCTTCTACCTGGGGGAGGAGCCCTTGTTGAGCAACGTGCCCACGCATGACTGCAGCAAGCCCGACGAACTGCGCTACGTGCTGGACCACCTGGACGAACTGGTGGTCAAGGCCGTCCATGGCTCGGGCGGGTACGGGATGCTGGTGGGGCCCCATGCCAGTCGCGCGCAGCTCGAGGAATTTCGCGCCCTGCTCCGGGACAAGCCCGATGACTACATCGCGCAGCCTACGCTGGCGCTGTCGACCATCCCCACCTTCGTCGACTCCGGGATCGCGCCCCGGCACGTGGACCTCAGGCCCTTCGTGCTGTGCGGCGCCGACAAGGTCAGGATCGTGCCCGGCGGCCTGACCCGCGTGGCGCTCAGGGAAGGCTCGCTGGTGGTGAATTCGTCGCAGGGCGGCGGCACCAAGGACACCTGGGTGCTCGAGTCGTGATGCTCGCTCGCACGGCGGACAACCTTTTCTGGCTCGCGCGCTACGTGGAACGCGCCGACTACCTCGCGCGGCTGCTGCAGGTCGCCGGCCACATGAACGCAGTCCGCGTCGACGACGACCGCAACGCCGAATGGGAATCGGCCATCGTGGCGTCCGGTGCCCGCGATGGCTACTTCGCCCGGCATGAGAGTGCCGACGAGGAGACCGTCTTCGACTACCTTGCATTCGATACCAAGAATCCGTCGTCGATCGCCTGCTGCATCGAGACCGCGAGGCGCAATGCGCGCGCCGTGCGGACCGCGCTGACCTCGGACATGTGGGAAGCGATCAACTCGACCTGGCAGGAGCTGGGCGAATACAGCAGTGCGCCGCTGGACGAGGATCGGCGGGCCGCGTTCCTGGACTGGGTGAAGGCCCGCGTCGGCCTGTTCCATGGCGTCTGCGCCAACGCGATGCTGCGCCGGGACAGCTTCCACTTCGCCCGCCTGGGCCAGTTCCTCGAGCGTGCCGACAACACGGCCCGGCTGCTCGACGTGAAGTACCACGTCCGCCTGCCGCAAGTCAGCGACGTGGGCGGCGTCATCGACTATTACCAGTGGCTGGCGATCCTGCGCGTGGTCGGCGCGCGGCGCGCGTACCGCGTGCTGTTCAAGGGCCAGGTCGAGCCGGCGCGCGTCGCCGAGCTCCTCGTCCTGCGCGAGGAGTTCCCCCGCTCCCTGGCGTTCTGCTTCCAGCAGATCACGTTGCACCTCGACGCGATCAAGGCCCAGGATCAGGATCGATCCTCCGAGGCCAAGCGCATGGCCCATTCGATCCACGCGGACCTGCGCTATGCGCGCGTGGAAAACATCATCTCGGGCGGCCTGCACGAGTACCTGACGGGCATGATCGAGCGCACCGATACCCTCGGCCAGCAAATCGCCGATGGCCACTTGTTCCAGGGAAGGTGACTGCACACCATGCGGCTGAGCATTCTCCACGACACGACGTACCGGTACGCGCAAGCGCCCTACCTGATGATCCAGGCGCTGCGGATGTGGCCGGCCGACAGCCGCGCGCTCCTCGTCAAGGACTGGTGCGTCGAGATCGACGGGAAGCGCCTGCATCCGACGTGCCGGGACGGATTCGGCAATCCGGTCGCGACGCATACCATCGACCGCAACGCAGATTGCATCCGGATCTCGATCCGGGGCGAGGTCGAGACCGAGGACCTGCACGGCGTGCACGGTGAAGGCAACGAGACCTTGCCGCCGATGTTCTACCTGCGCCCCACCGGCCTCACGGCCGGCAACGATGCCATCGACGCGCTTGCGCGTGCGGAACCGGCTTGCGACGGCGATATCGATCGCCTCCACAGCCTAAGCAACCGCGTTCGCGACCATGTCGATTACCTGCCGGACACGACCGATGCCGAATCCACCGCCGCGGAGGCATTCGAAGCCGGCGCCGGCGTCTGCCAGGACCACGCCCACGTCCTCATCGCCGCGGCGCGCGCACTGGGCTTCCCCGGTCGGTACGTCAGCGGCTACCTGTGCCCTGCGGGCGAGGAGGCCGCCGCGAGCCATGCCTGGGCGGAGATCTTCGTGGAGGGGCTCGGCTGGGTGGGCTTCGATGCCGCCAACCGCCAATCGCCGGACGAACGATACGTACGCATCGCCTGCGGCCGCGACTACCGGGACGCCGCACCGATCCGCGGCGTCCGACTGGGCGGCGAATCGGAGACGATGGAGGTGGACGTGAGCATCGTCGAAGGCGGACGGGCGTCCTCGCAGTCGCAGACGCAGGCAACCCATCTTGGTCACGCCCAATAGCAGCGGCTGGCCGCTGCGGCGGCAGCAAGGCCTGACCGCGCCACTGATGCCATCGCGCAACTGCATTAGACTTCCGGCCCGGACCGCGCACGGTTTCGCCAGCCGCGGCTGCAAGGCAGCGGCCGGCGCACCGGGCCGTCGCCCAGGGAGCATTCGGTGACCTACTGCGTTGGCATGTACCTTGACGAGGGCCTCGTCATGCTGGCCGATACCCGCACCAATGCGGGCATCGACAACATCTCCTGCTTCACCAAGCTGCAGTACTTCCACGTCCCCGGCGAGCGCATGATCGCGGTGATGAGCGCAGGCAGCCTGTCCTTGTCGCAGTCGGTGATCAACATGATCCAGGACGGGCTCCCGGACCCGGAGACCGGCCAGGTGGAAACCATCCTCACCGTGCCGACGATGTTCCGGGCCGCCGCATTGATTGGCGAGGCGATCCGGCGGGTGCACCGCACCCACGACGAAGCCATGCGCGAGAAGAACGTTTCGTTCGATGTCTCCATCATGCTCGGCGGGCAACTCGCGGGCCGCACCATGCGCCTGTTCCAGATCTACGACGCCGGCAATTTCGTTGAGGCCACCCGGGATACGCCGTTCCTGCAGATCGGGGACCACAAGTACGGCAAGCCCATCCTCGACCGCGCGGTCACGATGCAGACGCCCATCCAGGAGGCCGTCAAGTTGGCGTTGATCTCGATGGACTCCACCCTGCGCTCCAACCTCGGGGTCGGACTGCCGCTGGACCTGCTTACCTACCGCAACGACAGCATCGACGGCATCGAGACCTGCAGGATCACCGAACAAGACCCCTACTTCACCATGCTGCGCGAGCGCTGGTCCGCCGCATTGCAGGCCGCCCACCGCGACATCCCGCCACCCGACTGGAAGAGCAACACGAATCCGGGCCAGCCGCCACTCAACCGCTGACGAATTGCGCCGCGAGCGAATTCGGTGTCGCCTCAGTCGAGATGCCCCGAGTCGAGCTCGAATCCGCTTTCGTACGCGCGCATGCTCCCGTCGATCGGATCGGTGAAACGCAACGACTTCGCCAGCAGCTGGAGCGGCCCTGCCGGATCCGACCCACGCGAACGTCCCGTGTCCCCATATAGGCCGTCGTGGAGGATCGGAGCGCCCAACGCCGCCATGTGGACGCGTAGCTGGTGCTTGCGACCGCTCACGGGCTCAAGCCCATAGCGCCAGGCGCCCTGGCCCCGCTCGAGCACGTCGATCCGCGTCAGGCTGTTGGGTGTGCCCTGCGACTCCTGCATGCGGTGGAAGGGCTCCCCCCGGACCAGCCGGCTGGCCCGCAGCAACGGGAAGCACAAGCCAGGACATGGGGGTGCGATGGCCTCGTAGGATTTCCGGATGCCCCGGCCACTGAACAAGGCGTGGTAATGCCGTCGAGTCCGCGGATCCGCGGAGAACAGGACCAGGCCCGCGGTATCGCGGTCGATGCGGTGCAAGGGCACGAGGTGCGCGTTTCCTAGCGCCCGTACCAGTCGCGCATGGAGGGTTTCGGCCGCGTACCGGCCCGAGGGCATCACCGGCAACCCGTGCGGCTTGTCGGCGACGACCAGGTGCGCATCGACATGGAGCACGCGTTCGCCCGCCGGCATACGTGGCTCGGCGTGGACTTCCCGGTAGTAATGCACCTCGACGCCGACGCGATAGGGAGCTTCCGGTGTGAATGCGCGGCCAGTGCAATCCATGACCCTCCCGCGGTCGAAACGATCCTGCCAGGAATCGCGACCGACGTGCGGGAAGAGCGTGCACAGCCCATCCAGCAAGCTCGCGAACTTGCCGTGCGGCAACTGCACGCGACTGGCGACGACGCCATTGGACGGGGGCAGTGAATGCGGCATCGACGAAGCTTAGCGCGTGGCGCGGTTCGTCCGAAACGAGGCGCAATTGCGTCGCAACAGCTGAACCACATCAGCGGCAAATCCAGCGCTAACAGCGCAGAAACCGCTGGAAATCGCCTGAATCTGAATAGCGAAGGAATTGCTCAGAGCAAGTTAAGAGCGGATGAAGTCTAGTGGATGCCAATCGGAATCCGTTCCGCGCCACATGGGAGCCCATCGATGCCATTCGCCCACAACAGCCACAAGGCCATGCTCGCCGCCCTTGGCGTCGTGCTGACGATTGCCTTCTCGTCGCCCGCCGTCGCGCGCGAAAGCCAGCGCGACCACCGACAGCAACAAGAAAAGGAGCCTCGCGAGCGAGGCGAGCGCAAGGCTCGCAGGGAACAGGCCACCAAGAGCGACACCGCACGACGCAGCATGCAGCGCGCGATGCAGCGTGAGAGCAACATGTCGCGGCAGGCCGAGCGGCGAGTCCGTGCGGCGCAGCCCCAGCGTAGCGAGCACGCCAACGCGAGCCGCGCCACCCTCCAACGCCGCGCCGAACGCAGTGCCGACGCTTCCCGCGACCGCTTCCGCGATGCTCGCGCCGCCCGGCAGGCCACCGCCCGCGAAAGCACCGCCCGCGATCGTCTGCAGCACCAGCGGTCGGTGTCGCGTGAGCAGCTGCAGGAACGCCAGCAGCAGGAAACGCTGCGCGCCCGGCAACTGCAACGACGCGACGCGGAGCTTCGCAATCGCCAGGCCAACCGGCACCGGGACGTCGAACGCCATGCCGATCGGCGCCGCATCAACGACCGGGCCATCGAAATCGCCCCGCGCGACGCTCGGCCCGCGCGAGCCATCGAGGGACGGAACCGCATCTCCGCGGCCGACCACCAGCGTCGTTTGGTCCGCCACCGCGACCGGGCGCGCGATTACCGCCAGCACGCTGCCCAGGTGAGGGGATGGCAGCAGCAGCGCGCAAGGCAGTTGCAGCAGCAGCGGCGTGCGTCCCAGTATCGTTACCAGCAGGAGTACTACCGGCGCCTCCTGCGGCAGCAGGCTGGCCTGGGCGCCTTCCGCTACCGACACGACAACCCGTACTTCCACGCGCCGGCCAGCCATCGCTACGGCTATGGCGGCAACTGGTACGACACCAACCGTTACGGTGCTGACCTGCTGCGGCAGGCCATCCACTACGGATATCGCGAGGGTTACCGCGCGGGACGAGCCGACCGCCGGGACCGCTGGCGCTACGACTACCGCAGCACCTTCGCCTACCGCGACGCCAGCTTCGGCTACCGCCACTACTACGTCGGGCGCCGCGATTACCAGTACTACTTCCGCCAGGGCTTCCGCCGCGGCTACGATGATGGCTACGCGTCGCGATACCGCTATGGCCGCCACGACAACGGCAGTGCCAACATCCTCCAGAACGTACTAGCCACGATCCTCAACCTGCAGGTGTTGCGATAACACACAGGCACACGGCCTCCACCCAAAACGCCTGGCATTCGCCGGGCGTTGCTTCGTGAGAGCTCCACGCCACGGGCCTTTAGCCACCGATTCGCCTCAGGTAGGCACGGATGCGAGCGGCATTGGCCCCGACATCGCTGCCGCCCACGCGCGAGACCGAGCGCACGTCGATCCGGCTGCCGTCGCCATCTGGGCGGACGCGGACCACCACGTCGTCCTTGAACCCGAACCAGAACGTGGTGTCCGTGGCCTCGATGCGACCGCTCGCCGGATCAGCGTCCACGAGCTCCCAGCCCATCAGGCGCGCCGTGGCCAGCGCGTGCTCGAATGCATCCTCGGCCGGCAGGTCGAGTCGCAGCGGCGCCAGGTCCGGGTAGCCGACCCGCTGCTGGGCCGCGATCTCCTCGCCGCCGTATTCGGCGCTGTTGGGCGCGCCGGCACGCAACGGAAGCACGGCGACGAATGCAGGTGGCTGGGTCGTGTCCGTGGAGATGTCATGGATGGGCGGCAGGCGCCGCGCCTCGCGGAGTCCGTGCCACGGAATCGCCACGACAACGACCGCGAGCAACATCGAAGCCAGCAACAGGCGTGGATGCGTACGCCGCATCCGCGGCAGGAGCAGCAACACGACTGAAAGACCGATGACGCCCATGCCCAGGTATGCCCCCAGCCGCATCAGCTCGAACCCCGTACCGTGGGGCCAAAGCTGGGCGCGGACGCCAGGCCCCGCCACCAGCAATAGCAGCGCCGCGACGATGGCCAGGGCGAAGGCAACGTGGGATGGCTTCATGATCGAGTCCTCACCGCCAGGCTCGCCAGTGTGCACCAGGGGCCGCGCCCACATCCGCAGCGCGGAAGCCAGCCCCCACCTTCACCCGACCGATGGGCGCTCAACGGAGCTGGCTGTCCTTGCTGCCCCGGCGATTCACCAACCCGGTCGCACCGCCTTCGGCATCCCGCGCTTCCTGGCAGGCCACGCAAAGGCGGACACCGGGCACGGCCCTCCGACGCGCCTCCGGGATGTCCGCGTCGCACTCCTCGCAGCGCTCCAGCCCCGGGCCCTCGCGCAGCTGGCTGCGCGCGCGCTTGATCGCATCCTTGACCGTGGCGTCGATCTGGTCCTGCACCGCGCCATCCCCGGCCCAACCGGTCGCCATGGGGCACCTCCTGTCCTTGCATCACGATGCCCGCAGACTAGAACAATCGGGTCCCGGGTGCGACCGCGGACACGCTACCCCATCCGCACACCGGGTCTGCGCTGCGAACACGCTGTCGCCCCCCATCAACCTCCAGCGGATGTTCCCGAAAGCCACGCTCGCGCGTGACCGGCCCGGCATGGCCTGCCAAAGTGGTAGCCCTGCAGTTCGTCGCAGCCGATCTCCGTGAGGAAGGTGGCCTGCGCATCATTCTCCACGCCTTCGGCAGAGACCAGCATTTCGAGCTGGTGGGCCATCGCCACGATCGTGCGCGCGATCGCCGCATCGTTCACGTCGCCGGGTAAGCCCTTCACGAAACTCTGGTCGATCTTGAGCTTGTCGATCGGGAAGTGCTTCAGGTAGGCAAGGCTTGAATAGCCGGTCCCGAAGTCGTCCAGGGCGATGTGCGTCCCCAGCGCCTTGAGTTCGGACAGCGTTCCGCGGACGCGTTCCACGTTCTCCATCAGCGAACTTTCGGTCAGTTCGATGCACAGGGCCGATGGCGGCAGACCATTGCGATCCAGCGCATCGGCCACTTGCGCGACCAGGCCACCGGATTGCAGCTCCTGCATGGAGACGTTGATCGAGATGGCGAACGCGTCGAAGCCCTCGTCACGCCAGGCCTTCGCCTGCCGGCAAGCCTCCCCGACGATCCAGCGCCCGAGCTCGGGCATCAGGCCCAATGCCTCGGCGACGGGAATGAAGCTCAGCGGCGATACCCGGCCACGCTCGGGGTCGTTCCATCGGATCAGCGCTTCGAACCCGATCAGTTCCCGCGAACCCGCGTGGAGTTGCGGCTGGTAGAAGAGCTCCATCTCGCCACGCCCCGCGGCACCACGGAGCCGGTGCCCGATGGAAAGGCGGTGCTCCACGTCCTTCATGTGCTGCCGGGTAAACAGGCAGGTGTCGTCCCGTCCTTGCCGCTTGACGCGGTCCATGGCGGCTTCCGCTCGACGAAGCAGGTCGCTGGGGACCTCGCCGTGATCCGGTGACCGGGCGATACCGACGCTGGCCGTCAACGCTGTACGGTACCCCTCCCCTTCGACTGGATGTGCGATCGCTTCCCGGACCCGCCGCGCGAGCGCCTCCGCCGAGGGTTCCCGCTGGACCTCGATCGCGATGGCGAACTGGTCGCCCGCGAAACGCGCGATCGCGCTACGGGCGCCCACGATGGCGGCCAGGCGATCTGCAACGATTTTCAGGACCTCGTCGCCGATGAGGTGGCCAAGCGATTCATTCACTGCATGGAACCTGTCCAACCCGACCAGCAGCACCCAGACGGGTTCGCCGCCCTCGAGCAGGGATTCGAGCGCCAGCTCAAACATCTGGCGATTGGGAAGATCGGTCACGCCATCGTGCGTATCGGCGTGCGCCAGCGCGGCTTCCGCGATGCGATGTTCCGTGACGTCATGGGCGACCGCGAAGCCGAGCAGCCCGGGCCCGACGATCGACTCCCAGGACAACCACCGGTAGCTGCCGTCCTTGCACCGGAAGCGATACACCACTTTCTCCACGCGCATCCCGGCGGCATTGAGCACTTCCGCCGCGCCGCGGGCCCGACCCAGGTCCTCTGGATGCACGAAGTCCAGGAAATGGCACGAGCCGAGTTCCTCCGCGCTGTATCCGGTCACGGCGGTGAAGGTCGGATTGGCCTGGATGATCCGCTGCGTCCGGATGTCGTAGATGCAGTAGAGCTCCATCGACATGTCGAAGAAATAGTCGCGCTCCCTGGAGTGTTGCAACATCTGATCGCTTTCTATGGCGATCGCCGTGATCGAGAGCATCTTCTCGATGCTCTCGAGTTCATCGGGGCGGGGCTCGCGCTTTTCCCGGTAGTACACGGCGAAGCTGCCCAGGACCTGCTCGCGGCTCCCGAGCACCGGCGTCGACCAGCAGGCCTGCAGCCCGTGCGCCAGGGCGACGTCCCGGTAGCCGGCCCAGTAAGGATGCGTTGCGATTTCGGCGACCACCACCCGCTCGCGGCGGAAGATCGCGGTACCGCAGGAACCGCGGGCGTCGCCGATCTCCTGCCCATGGATCGCCTCGTTGAAGGTGTCCGGCAGGCTGGGACCGGCCCCATGCAGGACGTGGGTCCGGTCGTCGTCGACCAGCAGGATCGAGCACAACGCACCCGGATCGAGCGCTTCGTGGAGCCGGGCGATCGCGCGCAGGCTGTCGGCAAGCGGCGCCTGCGTGGCGATTTCGGCAAGGATGTTGTTCTGACCGGCCGCCAGGATTTCTGCCCGCCGGCGATCGGTGACATCGAGGAACGACACCGTCAAGCCATCGGGCGAAGGATAGATGCGGTTTTCGAACCAGCGGCCGCGGGGCGGATGGAAAGCCTCGACGGTCATGGCCCGCTGCTCGGCCATTGCGGTTTCGTAGGCCTGGCGGAACGGATCGTCCTCGGGCGTGGGGAACTCCGTCCAGACGTGCCTGCCGATGAGCTCCTTCGCATTCCGGCCCAGCATCCTCGCGGCGACGGTGTTCACATGCGTGTAGCGCCAGGAGGTGTCGAGCGCGATGTAGGCCTCGGTGACCCTGTCGTAGGCCCGGTGGAACTCCAGCTCTTCCTGAGATTGCATGTTCGCCCTCTCCTGTCCTGCGGTCCTCGCAGGCACGGCTCCCGCTCATGCCACTCCACACCGGCACAATGTACCCCGTGGGCCGGACACTTCCGGTGAATGCGCCCCCGCTTCCAGCCCCACCCCATGCTCGACCAACGCGTTCGCCGGATTTTTCCGGCAGGATTCGCAACGGCGCGGACCAGGAACGCGCGATCAGGCCATTCGTTGCCTGGCGAGCAAGGACCCAGGGCCTGGGCAGCGCTGCCCGCTTTCCCTCAGTAGCCGCGTTCCAAGTCGACGACGCTCAGCAAGGGTTCGCCCAAGCTGTAGCGGCGAAGGTTCTCGATGGCGATCACCATCGCGCGCTCGCGCGCCTCGTCGGTGCGCCCCGCGACGTGCGGGGTGATCAGCACGTTCTCCATCGTCCACAGCGGATGGCCCGCGGGCAACGGCTCCGGTTCGGTCACGTCGAGCCCCGCACCACCGATCTGGCCGGATTGCAGCGCATCGACGAGCCCAGGCGTGTCCGTGGTTCCGCCACGCCCAACCGAGATGTAGCGTGCACCGGGCTTGGCGGCGGCGAAAAAGGCCCGATCGATGCGGCCGGCGGTGTCGTCGGTGAGAGGCAACGCATTGACGATGAAGTCTGCCTTCGCCGCTAGTGTCGACGCCTCTTCCGGCAAGCCGACCTGTTCCACGAAGTCTGGGCCTTCCCGGCTTGAATTGCGTGTCGCGACCACGCGCATCCCGAGGGCGTGCGCACGGCGCGCGATCTCGGTCCCGATGCCGCCGAGGCCGAGCACGAGCAGGGTGCGGCCTTCGACATTCATCGACTGGGGCGCATCCTCCAGCCACTGCCCTTGCCGCTGCGCGCGACCATAGGCACCAAGGTTTCTCGACAGCGCCAGCATCAGTGCGATCGCGTGCTCCGCGATATCGGGGCCGTAAACGCGCTGGTTGTTGGTGAGCACGAAATCGTGCCGGTCGATGCCGTCGAAGCGCGTGCACCGCTCGACACCGACGCTGTAGCTGTGCAACCAGCGCAACCGGGGTGCGGCTTCCAGCACGTCAGGGGAACAGACGCCGAGCACCACGTCCGCATCGGCCAACACCTCGAGCGACGTCCCGTCGAATGCCACCACCTCCGCCCCGCCCGCCGCGGCACGCACCTGCGCCAGCAGGGTCTCGCGTCCGGCCCCCCAACTGGCCGGCAAAAGTACCGCCACCTTGCGGGGTCGTGCCCACGTCGCGTAGTCGCGGCTGGGAGTGTCAGCCTCCTGGAGCCCAAGCTGCTCGACCAGCGCCAGGGATTGCGGGTTCGCCATCGGTTCCGCGGCCGGCGCTGCCTGCAGCGCCAGCACCAGCGGCAGGCTGGCCAGCAATGGAAAGATTGCCTTCATGCCGATGCGCCTCCCTGGATGGATGTAGGCCAATCAGCGCGGCGGACCCGTGGTTCGACGGGTCCGGTCTCGCCTACTTCGCCAGCTCGTAGAAATACTCGACGAAGGACATCACCGCCCCGTCGTAGCCCTTCACCGCCGGATTGGCCGACTCGATGACGTAGTACTCGTCCGGCGCATGCGCACCGCTGCCGTGGCCGAGGCCGTAATGGGCGGCGGCCATGTTGAGCGGCGGGTTGGTGAAGATGAAGCCCGGGTACGAGCCGGCGCTGCGGGGCCACAACAAGGGATCGAGCCCATTGCGTTTGAGCACCGCCAGCTGCGCCTGGATCAGCGGTGCATCCGCCGGCGTGCTGGTCGGATCGTAGCCGCCGGTCACGTTGACCTCGATGTCGCCATAGCCGCGTTTGGCCAGGTGCGACCGAAGCGCGGCGACCGCGGCATCCTTGCCCATCCCGGGAACGAGGCGCAGGTCGAGCTTGGCGGCTGCGCGGTGCGGCAGGATGGTCTTGCCGCCGGGCCCGGTATAACCGCCGACCAGGCCCTGGATGTTGACGGTCGGTTGCGAGACCAGCCGCTCGTTGGCGGCCTGCCATGGCAGGTCGTCGATCCAGTGCGGCACGCCAAGCACCTGCTTCGCGCGCGCCTCGCTGCGGATGGCCGTGCCCGCGGCGACCATCGACTTCTCGCTCGCGCTCAATGGCCTGGGCGTGGGATAGCCATCGATGGTGATGGTGTTGCCATCGTCGGAGACGAGCGTGTCCAGGGCCTTGACCAGCCGCCATGCCGGACTGTCGACCATGGCCTTCAGCGACGAATGGATGTCCCTGGCCGGCCCCCTGCCCCATTTCTCCCCGGTAGCGACCAGTTCGAGTTCCACCACGCCCTTGGCACCAAGGTTGACGGTCACGCGTCCATCCGGATCCTGCGACGCGGCGGGGATGAAGATGCCGACGGCCTCGCGCAACGCCGCCTGCACCTGGGGCGCGTTGACGATGTCGCCGATATTCGGCGAGCCGATCTCCTCTTCGCCCTCGGCCACCAGCACCACGTTGACCGGCATGTCCTGGCCCGCACCGCGGATGGCATGCAGGGCCGCCAGCACCGCGGACTCGGGTCCCTTCTGGTTCACGGCGCCGCGACCCATCAGCACCTTGCCCAGCCCGGGCTTGTCGACCAGCCTCGCCTCCAGCGGCGGCGAACTCCATTCGGCAGGATCGAACTGCTTGACGTCGTACATGAAGTAGATGGCCACCGTCTTGGATGCACCTGCATCGAGCTTGGCGAACACGCCGGGCTTGCCGGCGGTCTCGATGATCTCCACTTGCTGAAAGCCCGCGTCGCGCGCCAGAGCCGCCATGTATTCGACGCCTTCGCGCGAGTTCAGGTCCTCGGCGGTGATCGACGGCAGCGCGATCCAGTCCTGTAATCGTTTCACCGAGACGTCGTGCTGCCTGGCGACCTCACGCTCGATCGCGGCCAGATCCGGGGGCGCGGCCAGGGTGGCGCCAGTACTGGACACTAGCAGGCCGACGGTGCCCGAAAGGACCACGCGTTGGAAAAGGGAACCATGGCGATGCGACGTGCTGGTCATGCTGCTCTCCCCGGGGCCAGGCGACTCCCCGCGATCCTACTCGATTCGCCTGCAGCCCGAAGCCCTGCCGACCCCTGCCGGGGACGGCCTGCGTACCGCGATCTGCGTCCCCTCTTTGGACCTGACGGAGGGGGCGTTGCAGGGAGGCGGGGCCTGCAGCGCTGCCGGTCGCCACATCGGGTTCCAGTACGGTGATACCGGAATGGGACATGCGCGCAACCTGCTGCTAGCCCCGCTCCCCGACCATCCAAGGCGAGGCTACAACGGAGACGGCCCGCCGCCCGCGCACCCATTCCAACGTGTCCTCGTCGCCTTCGTGCGGCGCCAGAAGTCGATCCGGTCGAACAGCCACCTTGCCTCGCCTCTCTGCGGCTCCGGCGTGCAATCCACGGCCTCGATGTCGCGGCGGCGCTTGTCCGTCGGGACCAGGGATCGCCGCCGGCAGCTGGTGGCAAACAAACGCTGCGATCCCAGAGGATCCAATCCGTGTCGGGACTGTCGGCATGCCCTTTTCCGTCGGCATTTGCGCGCGCAGTGCCCGCCCGTGCACGCGATATCGACATCCCTGTTCGCGGCCTGAACCTGGTTCGCAATCCTCACATCCGCGAAATGGGCGATTTCCTAGGGTAGGACGCACACCCCGCTTCAAAGGAGAGAAGCATGCAGAGCACGATCAACCAGAACGAGTACAACCGCCACTTCGAAGAGCGCTTCCAGAAGGCGCCCTACTACCAGCAGGACAAGGACTGGAACGATTACCGGCCGGCGTATCAGTACGGCTACGACCAGTACACCTCGCGGTACAAGGGCCGCAAGTTCGACGAGGTCGAGAACGACCTGGAGCGCGGCTGGGAATCAACCAAGGCGAATTCCCGCCTGGCCTGGAACGAAGCGAAGGAAGCCGTGCGCGATGGCTGGCACTACATCGAGCGCGCCCTGCCCGGCGACGCCGATGGCGACGGCCGCTGAGCCGGACACATTGCATCACCAGGGAGGCTCTCCGGAGCCTCCTTTTTTTCGTCCAAAACCTTCTCCGTACCTCACCGGCCACGCACCGTGCCATCAGTCATAGACAAGATGGTCTAGACAGACTGGTCTAGACGGCGTAGGGTGTCCACGTCTCCGCCCTGCAGGCCGCCGCCGTGCCGCGCAACCCTCGCATTCCCAAGCCCACTGCGGCCGAACTTGGCCTGCTCCGGACCCTCTGGCGCCTCGGTCCCAGCACGGTCAAGCAGGTGCACGAGCAGGAGCAGCGCGAACGGCCTGGCGTGGCTTATGCCAGCGTGCTCCGCCTGATGCAGGTCATGCACGGCAAGGGCCTGCTCAAGCGCGACGAGAGCGAGCGTTCGCACGTCTATTCGCCGGCGCAGGAGCGCGAACCCGTGCAAACCAGGCTGCTGGACGACCTGATCCAGAAGGCCTTCGCGGGATCCGGAAAGGACCTGGTCCTGGCTGCACTGCGCAGCGAGCGCGTCAGCGATGCCGAACGCGCGGAGATCCAGCGGTTCCTAAAGGAGTCCCGCGATGCATGATCCGTCGCTCCTGGTGCACACGCTGGGCCGCGTCCTGGCAGATTTCCTCTGGCAGGGCGCCCTGATCGGGGCCACCGCCTGGCTCTGGCTGGCCGTGCTAAGGCATGCACGACCGCAAGCGCGCTATGCCGTGGCCTGCGCCGCGCTTCTGGCCTGCGTGCTCGTCCCCGGCTGGCAGCTGGTGCGCGCCCTGGAAGCGGCAGGCACAGCCCCCCTCGCGACGATCGTCGACGGAAGCGCGTCCGCGAGCATCGCCCACGGTGCGGGTGTCGCGCTGCCGTTGCTGCAGGGGTTCTCGCCGCCGCCCTCGCCGGCTCCGGATGTATTGCCATGGATCGTCGCGTTCTGGGGGGCGGGCGTGGTCGTCCTCGGATTGCGGATGGCCTGCGGGCTGCGTTGGGTCGGCCGTCTGCGCACGTCATCCCGCGAGGCTGACCTGGCCTGGCAACGTCGCTTCGAGGTGCTCGTCGCGCGCATGGGCGTTCGACGTCCGATCGCGCTGCGCGTAATTGCCGAGGGCGACAGTCCGCTCGCGGCCGGCTGGTGGAAGCCGGTGGTGCTGTTGCCCGCCGCCCTGGTCCTGCGCATGCCCAGCCAGTTGCTAGAGGCACTGGTCGCGCACGAACTAGCCCATGTCCGGCGCCATGATTACCTGGTGAACATGCTGCAGGGCGTCGTCGAGGTGCTGCTGTTCTACCACCCGGTGACCTGGTGGCTCTCCCGGCGGATCCGGATCGAGCGCGAACAGGTGGCCGACGACATCGCCGCGTCGGCGCTCGGGGATCCGCGCCGGCTGGCCCTCGCCCTTTCGGAACTCGATCGCCATGCCACGTCCGTCCCCAGGTTTGCGCAATCCGCGCAAGGAGGTTTGCTGATGTCCCGTATCCGTCAACTCATCCAGCCCATCGCCCCGCGCCCCAATGGCGGATTGATCGCCTTGTGCGTGCTCGGCCTGGTAGCCGGTGGTTTCGTCTTCGCGCAGACCCCGCCTGCACCGCCGATACCACCGGCCCCACCCGCGCCGGCAGCCATTTCCCCGCTCCATGCCGCGCCTCCGGCGCCTCCCGCGCCACCGGCCTCCCCTGCCACGCCGGTGCTGCCGGCGCCTCCCGCACCCCCTCCTCCGCCGCCGGCACCGGCAAGTCCCGCGCCCCCCGCGCCCGACGCGATCCGGCACGCCGCGGCCCGGCACGGCAGCGACCGCGGATTCGCGCTGGTGCGCGAGGGCCAGGAAGGCATCGCGATGTCCGGGACGCTCGACGACGTCGAAGCGATCCGCGCCGCCCGTCGTGGGATCGATGCCGACTTCCTGTGGTTCCGCCGCGATGGCAGGGCCTACGTGGTCCGCGATCCGGAGCTGGTCGCCAGGGCGGGCGCCGCCTGGGCACCCACCGATGCATTGGACGCCCGCATGCAGGAACTGGATGCGCGCATGCGCCCGCACCAGCGGAAAATGGACGCACTCGCCAGGCGCATGGATGCCTTGCACGTCGACAGCCCGTTCGACGAGCCAGCAGCGCGGGAAGCCGCGGCGCAACTCGAGGCCCTGGGCAAGCAGATGGAGCCGCTCGCCCGCGAGCAAGCGGCGTTGTCCCGCCGGCTCCCGGGCGCCGACCGCGGCGAAGCCGCGGAACTCGAGCGGAAGATGGAAGCCCTTGCGGCCCGGCAGGAACGCCTGGGCGCACAAATGGAACGGCACGGGCGCGTGCTGGAAGCCGCATCCCGCAGGATGGAGGCGCAGGCCGCCCCCATGGCAGCGCTGGGCCGGCAGATGGAGGAAGCCGCCAAACCGATGGAAAGCATCGGCAAGGACATGGAAGCGCTGGGAGCGCAGATCGAACGGAAGGCCGCCGTCGCGGAACGCCAGGTCCAGGCGCTCATCGACGAAGCCATGGCGCGCGGGCTGGCGACGCCAGCGCCGGCGCGGCAATAGGCAACGAGGTCGCGGGTGGCCGGTGCACGCGCACCGGCACCCGTCACGGCAGGCCCGGCACCGCCAAGCTGCGTTCGGCATCACCGGTCGCGCCGGTCAGCATGTTCGGCGGCAGGTGCCCGACATCGCCGACGCCGATCACCTTCATCCGCCCGTCGGCTTCGATGCGGATCACCGTCAGGCTCGCATGGCCGACGGACATCTCCAGCCAGGCATCGGGTTCGACGCCCATCGCACGCGTGACCAGGTAACGGATGACGTTCCCGTGGCACACCAGCAGGTCGGTCCGCTGCCCGGATGGAACGAAATAACGGGCGAAGGCGCGTTCGATCTGCGCCTGGCATGCGGCCAGGTCCGGGGGCGCCTCGCGCGACATGATCTCCGCACGGCGCGTCGGCGGCGTGCACTCCGCCAGGTCCTCGTCGACCTCGAAACGACGCCCGGGCAGGCTTTCGCCAATCACCGCGGCGGTGTCCCGCGCCCGCCGCAACGGGCTCACATGCAAGCCATCCAGGTGACCCGGGCGTCCGGCCAGGCGGGCGCCGGCCAGCTGCGCCTGCGCCACGCCCAGCGGCGTCAGGCCCATGCCGGTACGTTCGTCGCCCCCCTCTTCCCGAACATAGTGGCCGTGCCGGACCAGCAGGATCGTGCGGGTCCCGGGCGGGTCGCCCGCCGCCTGGGCACCGCACGGCAAGGCTGCAAGCAAGACGGCCAGGCTGGCCAGCAGAAGGGTCTTCATCGGAGTGCTCCCGGTCACCAGGGCTCAGGGTGGACCGGTACGCCTGCGGATGGCAATCCGGCCCGCTACGGGGCTGGCACGGCCCGAAGCGTTCGTCGATGGCGACCCGTGCGCATCCCGCGTCCGGAATGCATGGCGAAGTGAGGTTCAAGCGCAATGGCCACACGCGGCTCGCCAACCGGTGGCAGCGCTGCCAATGAGCGTTGACGCGAACCATGCCGACCCGCCGCCTTGCACCCTGACTTCCGGCCTTTTTGCACCGCGCCTCGCGTCGGGATACTTCGCGCGACCAAACCACCCCCGGCAGGATCGCCCGATCCGGATCACTGATGACGACGTCCACCCTGACCTCCCTCCGCCCCGCCCGCGCCATGCTCGTAGCCGTCGCGGTATCGGCCGCCCTGCTGTACAGCACGCAAAGCGGCGCGTTGGTCCGCGCGTTGGCCAACGCGACCGCTTGGCCGAAGTGGCCCTACCTGGTGTCCGGCGTGGCCACCGCAAGCGACCTGCTGGTCATGGCCCTGCTGGTGATGGCGGCCGCTGGCCTTGGCGCGCGCGAAGCGGCCCGTCTCTCGGGCATTTCCGCGTCGCCTCGCCAACCGCTGCGTTGGGCGGCCTGGGTGCTGGTGCCGGCCTTGCTGGCCTGCGCGCTGCTGGCGCAGCCATCGCCCGACCTTGGAATGCTGGATTTCGCATGGCGCGCCGTCGGCAGCCCGGTGTTCGAGGAACTGACCTATCGCGGCTTGGCCGTCGGCGCCCTGATGCGCATTTGCGGATGGCGCCTCCTGCCCGCCTGCCTCTGGCCGGCCGTCTTCTTTGGCGTCGCGCATGCCTGGCAGGGCGCCGACCTGGCTTCGGCCCTCGGCATCGCGGCGATCACGGGTGCTGGTGGCCTGCTGTTCGGCTGGCTATACGTGCGCTGGGGCTTCAACCTGTGGCCCGCACTGCTGTTGCATGTCGGGATGAACGGCCTCTGGGAGATCTTCGCGTTCGGCGAGGACGCGATCGGAGGCTGGCTCGGCAACGGCGTCCGCCTGGCGGTGGTGCTGGCCGCCGTCCTGCTGACGTTCCGCTTCGCGCCAGGCAGGCGCCGGCGCGGCGCGGATCCCGTCGACCGGTAGCGCCGCCCACGTTCGAGCAGCCGTCCGTCGCCGCCATAGCCGCGCCCCGCCCGATCGGGGCCCCACGACGTCTCACGTTCTCGCCAACAGGTATCGGCAGCGCTCCAACGGCACCGCACGGCACCCCGCCGAAGTGGGGTCAGGACGACTTTTTCAGGGCGAAGTCGATCGCCGCCCTCACCGCCGCCACCTGGGCGGCATTGCATTGCTCCGGCGTCGCTCGGGGACTGTCCGGGTAGACCTCGGTGGTGGTCCTGTAGCGGGCATTGGTGGCGCCAGCGCACAAACCCAGCGACTGGACCGGAAACTGGATCACGCCGGGCGCGACGACCGGGGATCCGATGATCTCGCCGTTCGCGTCGGCGGGCGCGATGTGCGTGACCCCGGCGATTGCCGCGATGATCGCCTGCTGGAAGGCCGGCTGCGGACGCTTACTGTCGTCGACGAGGTAGAAGCCGTCCGGGATGCCCCCGGCGACGAACGGCTGGCCGTCGCGCGCCGCCCGCGCGGGCCGGAACTCCGATTCGTCGCTGTCGGTGGTCTCGTGCAGGTCGATGTGCATCAGCACGCGGTCGCGCAGCGGCGCCACCAGTCGCATCAACGCGGCGGACTCGCCGGCAGGGCTGTCCTCGCGGAACGATCGGTTGGGATCGATGGCGTCCGGATTCCAGCGCTGGATCCGCTCGTAGCCCCAGGGACTCACGCACGGCGCGACCAGCACGTCGGCTTGCCCGGCGTAATCCGCCAGGTGCGCCTCGATGAACTGGAGTGCGCCGTGGATTCCGCTGGTTTCGTAGCCGTGCACGCCGCCGGTCACCAGCATGAGGGGCAGTCCGTCGTGCTGGCCGCGATTGCGAACCGCGAACAGCGGATAGACCTCCGCGTCGTACTGGAGCTCGCCGTACTGGACGACGTCAAGACGCGACCGGAAAGCGTCGATGCGGGCGAGGACGTCGTCCGCGTAACTGCGCCGGCGCACCTGCCCTGCCCGCCACGCCGACCGTTCCTCGGGGCCCCATGGCTGGCCTGGGGTGCCGATGGGGTACGAGTTCGTTGCTGCTGTCGTGGATCTGGCCATGCATCCATTCTACGGGGCCGACTGCAACTCCAAGCCCGTGCTGCGACCGACCCGCGTGCACGCTAGGATGGGGCGACCACCACGGGAGAAGCCCATGCCCGACCAGCAGAAGGCCCTCGACACCCAGTTGGCCAACATCCAGAAGAAGACCGGCAAAACCCTCGCCCAGCTCAGGGCGCTGATCGCCAAAAGCGGCCTGCAGAAGCACGGGCAGATCCGCGACATGCTCAAGTCGGAGCTGGGCCTGGGCCATGGCGACGCCAACACCCTGGCCCATGTCGCGCTGGATCCGGGCAGTGCAACCGTCAAGTCCAGCAGCGCGGGGCACGACGTTGGTGCGGAAGTGGACCGGATCTATAGCGGCCCGAAGGCGGGGCTGCGGTCGCTGCACGACGCCGTGATGGCCCGGATCGCCAAGCTCGGTCCTTTCGAAGTTGCGCCCAAGAAGGCCTACCTGAGCCTGCGCCGCAAGAAGCAGTTCGCCATGGTCGGGCCCGCCACCAAGACCCAACTCGAGATCGGCCTCAACCTCACGGATTCGACGCCGACCGAACGCTTGCTCGCGGTGAAGCAGCCCGCCATGTGCAGCGCGAAGGTGCGCCTGGCGGATGCCGGCGAGATCGACGACGAGTTGATTGGCTGGATCAGGCAGGCCTACGAGCAGGCGGGCTGAACCCGGGTAGGCGGCCTATCCGCCGGCCCGCCGGATGATGCAGCAAGCCGTGGTGGCTTTGCAGGGCCAGGATCCCGGCAGGTGCCGGGGTTGCCGTTCAATCGGCAAGCAGGAGCCGATGCTCGGGCCGTTCGCAGACCACCACAACGTCCGCGGCGGTCACGGTGCCCACCGCTTGCGCCCGCCGACCCACGGACAGCGCTTCGACATCGATCGGGGGGGCCTGGCACAGGTTCCAGCGTGCCGGCAGGTGCACCGACACGCGACCGTGCGTCGCGGTGTCGAGCAGGATTTCCGCATTTCCGTCATACGACCAAGGCTGCGTATCCACCGACGCGATCGTGCCGTCGACCGTCGCCTCGCTCCCCACGGTGAGGCCCGCGGCCGAAGGCGGGTGCGCGCAACCGGCGCCTGCAAGGCAGGCCATGGCCACCAGGAGGATGCGGCGGGATCGCAGGCTCGATTGCAGGCGCATGGGTGTTTCATCCAGGACACGGGCAGGCGCGACCATACCCGATCGCGCGGCAAGGCGCGTTGACAGGCACCGAACGCGGTCCCTCTGCATCCAGCGGCGAAAGACATCCGGTCCGGAATCCAGCCCCCGCGGTCCCTCCTCGTTCCGGTGCTCGCCTGCACGCCTGCACGCCCCCCGCGCGGCCCCGCAACCGGGCAAGCCGACCGTCCAGGCCGCGGCCGCCAACATCATGCGATGCATGTCTGGCATCCCCGGGCGCGCCTGAGAGCGGAGAGCGGCGCGCCGCTTCACGCCCTCCCCATTGCCGCTTGTGCAGTCTCCGGGCCGTGCCGGACCGGTCGAGCCTGCTCCCACTGTTTGTTTGGACGCGAGCTAGGCCGCACCACAAGCCGATGCCATTAGGATGACCGCTCCTTGCGACCTGCCCCCCGATGACTCCCGATCTCGACCTGCTGACACCGCTGAGCCAGTTCCGCGCGGTCTGCGAAAACGCAACCGTGGCGCTGTTCGTGATGGACGGCCGCCAGCACTGCATCTACATGAATGCCTCGGCCGAGGAGATGACCGGCTTCAGGCTCGAGCAGGTGCAGGGACGGCCGCTGCATGACTTCGTGCACCACTCCCATCCCGACGGTCGCCCCTATCCGCTCGAGGACTGCCCCATCGACCGCGCCGCCCCGCAGAACATGCAGGAGAAGGGGGAAGAAATCTTCGTGCACCCCGATGGACACTTCTATCCCGTCGCCTTCACGGCCAGTCCCATCCGGGCCGAAGGCCGCGTCATCGGAACAGTCATCGAGGTCCGGGACGTTACGCGTGAAAAACAGCGTCAGCGGGAGGACGCCGGGATGGTGCAACTGGCGGATCGCATGCTGCACGAACTGGACATGGGTCGACTGGCGCAGGCGGTAGCCGACACGGCCACCCAGTTGTCCGGTGCGCGTTGCGGTGCCTTCTTCTACAACAGCGTTGACGCGACGGGCGGCGTGCAGCGGTGCCAGGCCCTGGCGGGGGATGGCGCGGAAGCCTTCGCGGCACTGCCGCACGCCTCGGCGACACGCATGTTCGAGTCTGCCCCACGGCGGGCGCGCACGCTCCGGGTGGACGACATCCGCGAGGATGCGCGCTTTGCGCAAGGGTTTGCGCGGTCCCTTTCGGACGGTGGGTTGAAGGAACTGCGCAGCTACCTCGCCGTGCCGGTGCGATCCGACACCGGAGAGGTCCTGGGGGCACTGTTCCTGGGAGCTTCCCGGCTTGGGGGATTCAACGAGGACCACCAGCGCTTCGTCGAAACCGTGGCCGCGCAGGCCGCCGTCGGCATGAGCAGGCTGCGCGCCTTCCAGGCCGCCGCGGCCGAGGCTGCGGAGAAGGAGCGGCTTTACCTGGAGGCGGTCCGCGCCGGGCAGATGAAGGACCAGTTCCTCGCCACGATCTCCCATGAGTTGCGCACCCCGCTCACCTCGATCCTCGGCTGGGCGGAGATGCTGGCCTCCGGGCGCTTGCCCCCCGACGGCATGGAAGGTGCCGTCGGCACCATTGCCCGCAATGCCCGGGCGCAGGCCCAGATCATCGACGACCTGCTGGACATCTCGCGCATCGTCAGCGGCAAGCTGCACCTCGACGTTCGCAGCGTCGATGCCGCGCAGCCGACGGAGGCCGCGGTGGAGGCCGTGCGCCCTGCCGCGATCGCCCGCGGCGTCGAGCTGGTGTCGTCCGTGGCGGACGGGCTGGGCGAAGTGCGGGTGGATCCGGACCGCCTGCAGCAGATCGTGTGGAATCTGGTCGCCAATGCCGTCAAGTTCACCGGCCGCGACGGGCGCGTGGACGTGCGTCTTTCGCGGGACGGCGACGAGCTCCAGGTGCAGGTGAGGGATACCGGATCAGGCATCGAGCAGGCCTTCCTGCCCTATCTGTTCGAGCGTTTCAGCCAGGGGGACGCCTCGTCGACGCGCGAGCACGGCGGACTGGGCCTGGGTCTTTCGATCGTGCGCCACCTGGTGGAGATGCACGGCGGGACCGTGGAAGCCCACAGCGACGGACCGGGACAGGGCGCGTGCTTCACCGTTCGATTGCCGGTCGCCCCGCGGGAAGAGACGCTCCCGGAGCCGCCGCGCAGGGGGGACCGCGCCATCGGGTCCGAGACGCACTTTCCCGCCCATGCCTCGATGCAGGGCCAACGCGTCCTGCTCGTGGAGGACGACACCGACACGCGCAACCTCCTGCTGACGGTCCTCGAATCGACCGGCGCGAAGGTCTGCGCCTCCAGTTCCGGCATCGAAGCGCTGGCACTGCTCGACGCCTTCGATCCGACCCTGGTCATCAGCGACATCGGCATGCCCGGGATGGACGGATACGAGTTCATCGCCTCCGTGAGGGAGCAGGAGGCACGTCACGGGCGCGATCCGGTCCCTGCGATGGCACTGACCGCCTTCGCGCGCAGCGAGGACCGTGAAACGGCCCTTGCATCCGGCTTCGACCTGCACCTGGCCAAGCCGGTGCATCCTGCGGAACTGCTGCGGTTGGCGAATTCGCTGCGAAGCCGCGACCGCGACCTGGCCTGACATAGCCGCCGCGGGGATCTCCGGTGGGACTGGCGTGCAGGATGCCCGGGGAGCCGGCGAGCCCGCGAACTATGCTGCCAGAGGGCCGTGGGGATAAGCCGCTGCCCGTCCCTGGAATTCCGCGATCCCCGGCTTCCTGATCACGCCGCGGTCGATGTTGACCGCGCGCGACAGCGTCTGGCTGCCCTCCCAGCCCGCACGTCCTTCGGACATCGCAGCCATGTACACGACCAGGGCCGCGGAGATAGACCGCGAAGCACTTTCCCAGAGGTAGCTGGGGGTATGGTCGACGGCGTAGTAGTCCACCGCGCCGACCTTGAACATCGGCTCGCGGAACGTCGTGGGCCGGGCGAAGTAGAACCCCATGCCCTCGTCGCAACTGACGTCGATGACCAGGCATCCCGGTTGCAGGCAGCCGGCTTCCTCGCGGGTGACGAAGTCCACCGGATGCGCGGGATTCTGGAACGTGCCGTTGATGAGGATGCCGGACTGGGCGATCAGGTCGCCCAGCGGCAGGCGGCTGCCGTCGTGCTGGACGACCATCATCCGCGCCTCGCCCTGCCCGCCGTTCTCCAGCCTGACGTAATGGCAGTCGAGGATCTCTTCCCGGACTTCGTGGTCCGGTCGCTGGATGCAGATGGTGATGTCGCGGAAGCCATGCGCCTTCAACGCATAGATCGCGCCGCGGCTGACGGCGCCGAAGCTGAAGATGAGCGCCTTCCGCTGGTTTCCGTAATGGCCATCGATGCCCCGGAGCTGGAGCGCATGGAGCACCGCGCAATAACCGGCCATTTCGTTGTTCTTGTAGAAGGTGTGCCTGCCGATGCGCCCTTGGGGATCCCAGATGAACATGTCCTCGAAGGCGATCAGGGTCTGCTTCCGGTCGATGGCGGCCTGGGTGATCGCGCGCTGCTGCGCGCAATGCACGTAGCCCCACAGGACGCCGCCCGGGCGGATCTCCTCCAGGTCGGCGAGCACGGGCTTGGCGATCACCACGATCCCGCAGTCGGCCAGCAGTTCGCTCCGTTCGGCCACGCCGCCGGACTGGTTCGCGATGTCACTGTCCGGGATGCCGAAGGGCGCCCCGTAACCGGTTTCGAAGACCAGCTTCCGCCGCACGGCCTCGGGCAAGCGCGGCAGGTGCTCCGGATGCACCGGGACGCGCCGTTCGTCCGGCTTGCGCGAGGATCCGATGATCCCGATGGTGGCTGGCGGTGAATGGGTGGCTGGCATGTCCGTCTCCTGGAATATCCGTGGCCGCTCGCGAATCGCGAAGGCGCTCCGTCCGCCACCGCCCAGCCCGCAGGCTGTCGGTGCGCGAAAAAAAACGGCAGGGGCTCCCCCTGCCGCCGGTGTCACGCGGGCCCGTCCCTGGGCCTGCGCGGGTTTACTGCGTGGTCGACGGCGCGGTCGGCAGGATGACGCGGTCGATGCCGTGGATGACGCCATTGCTCGAACCGATGTCGGCCTCCGACACCTGCGCACCATCGATGCAGACGCGGTCGCCCTGCATCATGATCGGCGCCGCCTGGCCATTGACCGTCTTGGCGGTCTCCCACTTTGCGATGGCCGCAGCGCTGTTGCGGCCGCTGACGACGTGGTAGTTCAGCAGCGAGGCGAGCTCGGACTTGTTCTCCGGCTTCATCAGGCTGTCGAGTTTTCCGGCCGGCAGCTTCCCGAACGCGGCGTCGGTCGGGGCGAAGACGGTGAACGGACCGGCGCCATTGAGGGTCGGTGCCAGGCCCGCCTGCTCGACGGCCTTGCCGAAGATCGTGAAGCTGCCGTTGGCCGCCGCGCGCGCCAGCAGGTTGCCGCTGCCGTTCGTGGGGTTGTTGGGGGTGGTGTTGTTGTTCTGGGTGGTGGTGCTCATGGGGAAGTACCTCAAAAGGATCCGGGCTGCCGCGAACGCGGGAGCCGGAACAGGGCGGCCGAAGCCGGAGCCGCCATCGGGGATGGCGGCGGGAATGCTCAGTGTGGGGAGGGGGAGGAAGCGGCTGAGTGCCGTCACGACATTGCATCGTGGTGCCGGGCCACAGTGCGCCGCGGCCGGTTACGCGACCGTGACGCATGGCGCGCATGCGGCGACGACAGGGTTGGCGGCCGGATTTCCTTAAATTTTGCCCAGGTGAAGCGCAGGAACGGATCGGCTACAGGCCCGCTTCTTCTTCGGCCTTGGCTTCGCGCCCCTGCTGGCGGATGAGCGCTTCCTCGCGCGCATCGTTGATCGCGTCGCGCACGGCATCCAAGTCGATGGTGGACTGGTCGTGGACGAATCGGCCCGTCAACGGTGAATCGGGCTGCAGCGCGCCCCCGGCGAACAACGCCCAGATTTCCTCGCCGTACCAGGTGTCCAGCAGTTCCGGCGCCCATCGTCCCAGGGTCGCGGTCAGGTTGTTGACGTCCCGCAGCAGCATGGTGCGCGCGGCATTGTTGCCGGCGGCGCTCACGACCTGCGGGAAATCGATCACCACCGGGCCGTCGACGCCGACCAGGACGTTGAAGGCCGACAGGTCGCCGTGGATCAGCCCGCAGCACAGCATGCGCACCACCTGCTCCAGCAGCACGCGGTGATAGTCGCGGGCCTGCGCCGGGGTCAACTCCACTTCGCAGAGGCGCGCGGCCGCGTAGCCACCGGCATCGGTGACCAGTTCCATCACCAGCACGCCGTGGAAGTAACCGAATGGCTCGGGCACGCGCAAACCGGCTTCGCGCAGCTGGTACAGCGCCTCGACCTCGGTGTTCTTCCACGCCGCTTCCTGCTGCTTGCGGCCGTGCTTGCTGGCGCGCCCGATCGCGCGTGCCTCGCGGCTGCCGCGCACCTTGCGTCCTTCCTGGTACTGCACGCGTTGCCGGAAGCTGCGCTGCGCCATGTCCTTGTAGACCTTGGCGCAACGCACGTCGTCGCCACTGCGCACCACGTAGACCTCGGCTTCCTTGCCGCTCTTGAGCGGGCGCAGCACCGCATCGATGACGCCGTCGTCGATCAGCGCCTGCAGGGCATGTGGGGTTTTCATCGCATCCCGGGGTGACGGCGCGACCGCGTCGCGCTCAGGGCGGCGCATTGTCGCAGCAATCGGGGCTGGCCACCGGCACCGCCCTCGTCAGCGCCGGCCGGGCCCGTCATTGGACGCTCAACGCTTCGAGGGCGGCATTGGCGTCGGGGAGCCCCACTCCGGTCCAGGAGAGGTCGTCCGCGAATCCATCGCTTCTCGCCAATGCAAGGGCGAACAAGGGCCGGCGCCGGAGGCGGCCTGGAAGCAACCGGTTACGTGCCCGTCTCGCCGGACCCCCATGCACGCACGGCGTGGTTGCCAGCTGGCCTGCCCTGGCCTGTCGTCTATTCGCCCGGGGCCGCCGGCTCGCTGGAAGGATGGTCCACCGTGTACAGCCAGCGGCCGTCGATCTTCTTCTGGACGTCGACGAAGCGGCCGCGATCGACCGACTCGACCTGGGTGGCCTTGTCGACGAAATGGATTTCGTAGGTTCCCCAGGCGACCCGGGTGTCGCCCATCGATTCCTGGCCCATGCCGTCAAGCCGGACATCCTTGATCTCCACGGTCGCAAGGTAGCCGGCGAAACCGTCGCGAATCGCCTCGCGGCCCTTGACCATTGGCCCGCCAGGGAACCACATGACGGCATCCTCGGCATAGCACGCGGCCACCGCCTCGGCGTCACCGGCCTTGAAAGCCGTCAGGAAGCAATCGGAAGCGGAGGCCTCCGGCTCGACGGCGCCCGCGGGCCCCGCCGCCCATGCCACCCCCAACAGCAATGCGTAGCCCAGTCGAATTCCTGCGTGCATTCCGTTCTCCCAGTGCGTGGTGCGCGCAAGGATTGGCGCACATCGGGACCCAACGAGGTAACCCACGAGCAGCGGCCAACGCCTGCCAACGACGCCACCGGCACGCGGGCGTTGTCGGCCAGGGGCAAATGTTGTGCGATCACCCATCCCAACGTGTCGTGCCGACCCCCGTCGTTCGCTTCTTCGATGATCCAGCGCATCTCCGGCTCGTTCCTCCGGGAAGCCCTTGGAAGGTGCTCGTCATCCCGCACGATTCTGCTCCCGCCGCGAGACACTTTTCAGGCACGCGCTCGCCTGCCAAGGCCCCTGGCGCCAATGGAAATGCGTCGGTTTACGCCGGGACAAGCGTATGAACTCGACGGGATGTGGTTCATTCGCCGCCGGACGTTTCCACGCCGGAAGCGTGGCTGGACCCCCAGCCCCTCCTCGCTCGCAGGGTCAAGCCGGCTCGCGCCTGCTTTCCACGCTCCCCAGGATCTCCTGCATCCGGGGCACATCGACCGGCTTGACCATGTGGTGCGCGAACCCCGCGGCCTTGGAGAGTGTCCTGTCGTGGGAATGCCCGTAGCCGGTCAGCGCGATGAAGAGCCCCCGGCCCACCGTACCGGCGAGCGCTTGTGCCAGCTCGTATCCGGTCATGTCGGGAAGGCCGATGTCGAGGATAAACGCGTCCCAAGGCGCCTCGGCGTTCGCCAACTCGAGGGCGGAACGGCCGTCGACGGCGACCCTTGGCTGGTGGCCGAGCACCTCCAGCAGCATGGCCAGCGATTCGGCCGCGTCCCGGTTGTCATCCACGACCAGGATCTTCAACGGCGCCGTCGCCTGCCGGGGAACGCACGAGGCCTGCGACGGGACCTGTTCGGACGGGGCCAGGGGCAGCGTGACGGTGAGCGTGCTCCCACGGCCCAGGCCCGGGCTCGCCGCGGCGACCGAACCCCCGTGCAGCTGCACGATGCTGCGCACCAGCGCCAGGCCGATGCCCAGGCCACCTTGCGAGCGGTCGGGCGTGCGCTCGGCCTGGGTGAACAGGTCGAAGACGCGCGGCACGAGCTGTTCGTCCATGCCGATGCCCGAATCGATGACGCGGATCACCACCTGTTCCCCATCCCGCTCGCAGGAAAGCTGCAAGCGTCCACCCTGGGGTGTGTACTTGGCCGCATTGTTGAGAAGGTTGGAGACGACCTGCACCAGCCGGTGGCGGTCCCCCAGTACCACGGCGGATCGCGGGCATTCCATGGTCAATGCATGCCCGCGTGAGTGCACCAGCGGTTCCACCTGCTCAACAGCAGCGGCCAGGACCGAGCGGATATCCACCGGTTCCCGCGCCAGCTCCACCAGACCCCGGGTCACCCGCGAGACGTCCAGCAGGTCGTCGACCAGCTCCGTCATGTGGCCCACCTGCCGGGTGATGACCTGGCCGATCTCCCGGACGCGGTCCTCGTCGGACGTCGCCAGTCCCAGCAGGTGCGCCGCCGTCCCGATGGGCGCCAGGGGATTGCGCAGTTCGTGGGCAAGCATCGCCAGGAATTCGTCCTTGCGCCGGTCGGCCTGCTCCAGCGTCTCCACCATGCGATGGCGCTCGGTGATGTCCAGGACCGAACCGATCATCGTCGCCGGAACGCGCCCCGGCCCCGTGCTGTCGAACAGGACCTGCCCACGCGACATTGTCCACACCACTTGGCCATCGGCATGGATCCAGCGGAATTCCTCGGAGTAGCGGCCATCGCTGTCCGGCGCAAGCGCACCTTCCAGCGCATGCTTGACGCGGGGCCAGTCCTCCGGGTGGATGCGTTGCGAGAGGACATCCAGCCCCAGCACTTCCTGGCCCGGGGCCACACCGACGATCTGGCGGCAGCGCGCGTCCATCTGCACGTCCCCGGTCCGCGGGTCCCAGTTCCAGGTGCCCAGCTGGGCCACGTCGAGGGCCAGGGCGCTCCGCTGCTCGGACAGGCGTAGTGCGTTTTCCATCTGCTTGCGATCGGTGATGTCCACCGAGGATCCGATCAGGCCCACGACCTTGCCGTCGGCATCGCGCAGCGGCGCCTTGGTGGACAGCCAGAGCGCCGGCGTCCCGTCCGCGAGCCGGACTTCCTCCTCGATCTGCTCAGCGTTGCCGGAGGCCATGATGCGACGGTCGGTCGCCATCACAGCCTCGCCCTGCACCGGGTCGGCCAGTACCTCGGCATCCGTCCGACCGAGGAACTTCTCCGGCGGCAGGCCCAGCAACTCGGAGACTCCGCGATTGGCCACCAGGAAGCGGCCCTCGGCGTCCTTCGCATAGACCACGCCGGGAACCGCCTCGATGAAGGTGCGCAGCAATGCGGCCGCCTGGTCGCGTTCGGCCTCGGTCTGGCGACGCGTCTCGATATCGAGCAGGACGCCGGGGAATCGGATCGGGCGCCCGTCGGCGTCCATTTCCACCCGGCCATTGGCCTCCACCCACCGCATCGTGCCGTCGCGATGGCGGACCCGGTACTCGCAGCGATAGGCCCCGCCGCGCGCCATCACCTCGGCGACCGCTTCCGACACGCGGGCGCGGTCATCGACGTGGATCGACTCCATGACCTCTTCCAGTGCCAGGCCTTCCCTGCACTGGACCGCGTCCAGCCCGAAGCTGGCAGCGAAGCGTGCGTCGGCGATGAAGCGGTTGTCGGGGATGGTCCACACCCAGGTCCCGACGATCGCGCCGGCATCGAGCGCCAGCTGCACGCGCTCGGCGGCGAGCGCGGCCTCCGCGGCGATCCGGCGGTGCTCGCTCAGGTCGCGGATAAACACCGCCAACCCCTGGGCCACGGGATACGCACGCGCCTCCAGCCAATAAGAGCGCCCGTCGGCGAAGTCTTGCGGGAACTCGTGGCGTCCTGGCTGTCCGTCGGCGAGCACCTGGCGGTACATCCGGCCCAGTTCCGTGTCGCGGACCTCGGGGTACAAGGACCACAGGTCCTTGTCGAGCAAGGCCTCCCGGTCGCAAGCGGCGAGCCGGAGGGTGGCTTCGTTCACCTCCAGCACGCGGAAGTCGCGATCCAGCAACAGGAAGGCTTCATCCATGTTGGCGAGCACGCCACGATGGCGCGCCTCGCTTTCGGCGAGCCGCTGTTCGGCCAGCACCTGTGCAGTGATCTCGGTACAGGCGCAGAACACGCCGTCCACGGCGCCGCCTCCCCCACGGACCGGCGAGTAGAAGAACGAGAAGTGGGTTTGTTCCGGATAACCGTGACGATGCATCACCAACGGGATGTCCTGCATCTGCACGGGTTGGCCCGCCACCGCCGCCGAGAAGATCGGGTCGAGTTGCGCCCGGATCTCGTACCAGACCTCCAGGAAGTCCTGGGCCAACGCGGCGGGATGCTTGTTCCCCAGGATGCCGGCGTAATGGTCGTTGTAGAGCAAGGTCCGGGACGGGCCCCAGGCCGTGAACATCGGCTGGTTGGAGGCCAGCATGATCGCAACCAGGGTCTTGAGGGCCGACGGCCAGGCTTCCGGGGCGCCGAGCGCCGTGCCCTCCCATGGCAGCTCGCGCATCCGCCGGCCCATGTCGCCGCCGCCGGCCATGAAGTCAGGGACTGGATTGGTCATGGCCCATTCTGCCGCAGCAACGCTGGATGGCCCTTGACGCGGTCGTCGCAGGCCGCGCCATCGTGCCCGGGACGCGCCCCGGGCCCGGCAGACCTCGAACCCCCTTCCGCATCGGCCGGCCTGTCCGTGCCCACGGGTCCGGCTGCGCGATGCGTGGCGACACCAGATCCACGGGCTTGCCGCGCGCTGCCTGGCATCCCTGGCAACTCTTGCCGACTCGTCGGCGGGCTTGGAAGCGATGTCCCCTCGGCGCTACAGCGACGCCACGTGCGCGATCATCCGCTGGCGCATCGCCTCGTCCGGCAACCGCCCCCGGGCAGCACCCATGTTGTCGACCATGTGCCTGGCCTGGCTGGTCGCCGGGGTGGCGACGGTCACCGCCGGATGGGAGACCACGAACTTGAGGAAGAACTGGCCCCAGGTGGCGGCATCGAATTCGGCCGCCCACGCCGGCAGCGGCTTGCCGCGCACCGTCTCCCAAAGCCGGGTGCGGCCGAACGGCATGTAGACCAGCACGCCGATGCCCTTGTCCTGAGCCAGAGGGAAGATGCGCTCCTCCATCGTGCGGTTGTCGATCGCGTAGTCGACGCCGATGAAGTCCAGCGGCTCGTCGCGCATCACCTGCTCCAGGTGCGCGTACTGGGGGGCATTCGTCGTGGTGATGCCCATGTAGCGCACCCGGCCGGCCGCCTTGTGCTCCTTGAGGATGCCCAGCTGGGTGTCCGGATCGCCCATGTTGTGGACCTGGACCAGGTCGATCGGTCGCTTGCCGATGCGCTCGAACGAGGATTGCAGCTGCGCGCGGGCCTGTGCCTCGTCGGCCTTGCCGCCACTGCGTGGCGCGACGTTGAGCTTGGTGGCCCAGAAGATCGATTCGGTGACGCCCAGCTCACGCGCCAGCTCACCCGCGACCTCCTCGGAGGCGCCATAGCTTGGCGCGGTGTCGAACACCCGACCGCCCTGCGCGTGCAGGGCCTCGAGCACGGCGCGCAGCGCGCTCGCGTCCGCACTGCCGGCCATGCGCGAGAAGGTCGCCGAACTGCCGAGCCCGACCACCGGCAGCTGTTCGCTGGTACCGGGGATCGCGCGGGTGATCAACGACGCCGGCCGGTCCCCGGCTGCCAGGAGCAACTTCGGGTTGATCGCCAGGGCCGTACCGGCAGCCAGCGACAGCTTGAGGTATTCGCGACGGGTGGTCATGACGGTTCCTGGTGGCGTTGCGGAACGGCGGCGCGGCCGCGGACGTCGCCCGATAATGCCAGCCGTTCGGCGGCACGGCACAGGGTCGAAAGTTGGGCGCGGACGCTGTCCGGTTCACGTACGGCAACCCACCGTGCGGGGGGGGGCACAAATGTACCTGCCCCCTTCGTTCCGGAATCAATCGAAAGATACCCCGCTCGCCGACGGGAGCCATCGCGGAACGCGGACGGCATCGACATGCCGCCGCGTGAAACCCGGTCCCGCAACAGTTTCCCGCTCCCTCCAGCCAAGGCAGTAGAGGTTCCTCGCCCGTGCCCTCGCCTGCCTCCTTCGACCCCCCGACTTCCGGCAGGCGTGCGGGCGCGCGCCATTTCCCACACTGCGGGCCTCTCCGAATCCTCCCTGCCCCGATGTCAGCCACCAGCCTGACCTTGCTCCTGGCCACCACCCTCGCCGCCGCCAGCGCGCCGGGCCCCGAGCGCGTGCTGCCGGACGACCCGGCCGTGACCCGACTGGGCCCCGGCTGGTTGTCCACCCCGGCCAACGACTACAACCTCTCGACCGACGCCGACGGAACCCTGCTCGTTTTCGGGCGCTCGACCCGCGGCGACTTCAGCGATTCCCGCGTCTGGGTCGCGCATGCCGAAGGCGGCCAATGGAGTGCCCCGAAACAGGCTTCCTTCTCCGACCCGCGCTGGCGCGACTCGGACCCCTGGCTGACGCCCGACGGCCGCTGGCTGTACTTCGTGTCCGACCGGCCGGCCGCCGCACGCGCACCCGACCGCCACGACCTCGACCTGTGGCGGGCGCCGGTGGCCGACGGCCTCTTTGGAGAACCGGAGCACCTTGCGGCCGCCTCCAGTCCCGGTGAGGAGCTGGGTCCCGAACTGCATGACGGGTGGCTGGTGTTCAACAGCACGCGCCCCGGTGGCCCCGCCACTCTGGCGCTGTATCGCGTCCGGCTGGACGACGCCGAGGCCGCCATCCCTGAAGCCCTGCCGCCCCCGTTCAACGAGGGATTGGCGCAGGGCGACCTGACCTTTTCGCCGGACGGCCAGGTCGCGCTGTTCTGGAGCATCCGCGGCGACAGCCGAGAACCGGAACTGTTCGCCGTGCGCCGCGAAGGCGGGCAGTGGTCGGCGGCGGTCCGGCTGCCGGCGCCGTTCAACGCGCCAGGCATGGACTTCACGCCCGCGTTCACCGCCGACGGAAAGTACCTGCGCTGGGCGAGCCAGCGGCAGGAGCAAGATGGTCCGGCACATCCCGAAGGGTCGGCGAACGTGTACCAGGCGGGCACCGATCTGCTCGAAGCGCTGTTCGATTGACGGGAGCGGCGCTCCGATCAGTTCGCCATGACGGCTGTCAATGCGGCCGCGAAATTCGCCTTTGAGCATTGTTGCCGGGAGTGGGATGGTTCCCTCCTTCCGCCTTTTTCCCGCTGCAACGCCAAGCTGCGCGCGGTTCGACATGGCGACTTCCGGCACAGGCCCCCGGCGGCGGCATCGCTGGAAACTCTCCCACGCTCTCGCCGGCAGCTGCCTGCCGTGGCGCGCCGGTGCGTCCAACGACCGACGCGCCGCATCCACCTACATCATCTGCTTTGGATGTCCCGCATGAAGCTACGCCCCGCCCTGCTGCTCTGGTTCGCCGTCGCGCTGGCCTGCCTGCCCCTGCGCAGCGCCCTCGCCGAACCGGATCGTCGTGCACCCGTGCTGGAGGCAATGGCCGAGGTGCTGCAGGCACGCTATGTCGACGCCGCGAAGGCCGACGCGCTGGCCGCCATGCTGCAGGAGGCGGGGTATAGCGGTCGCTTGCCGGCATCGCCGATCCGGCGGGTTTCGTCGAGGCGGTGAATCGCGCGATGCAGGAAGTCGCCCCGGACAAGCACCTGCGCCTGGATTACGAACCGGACCGCGAGTACGCGCCCGCCATGGGCGCGGCGCGGATCGTCGCGCAGGGGACGGATGACGGCGGCGCGGTGCGCCAGGTCGTGCGCACGGGTCGCATGGATGGGCGCAGCGTCGAGCAGATCGCGTACAGCAACTTCGGCGTGGCGCGCGTCGAACACCTGCCCGGCAACATCGGCTACCTCAAGCTCACGCGCTTCGTCCCCGCCTACCTGTCGCGCGACACCCTGCGCGCCGCCATCGCGCTGCTGGCGCACAGCGACGCGGTGGTGATCGACCTGCGCGGCAACATCGGCGGCGCGCCCGATGCCGTGGGCGAGTTGCTCAGCCCCTTCTTCCCCGCCAGCGGCGGCACCCTCGAACTGCATGCGGCAGAGAACCGCGCGGAGGGCATCCGCAGCGCGGTCACCACGGACCCGGTCCTTGCCCGACCGGCGCTGGCCACTGCACCGCTGTACGTGCTGACGGACAAGCGCACCGCGTCGGCCGCGGAAATGTTCGCCTACGCCGCCCGGCGGGCGGGTCGCGCAACACTGGTGGGCGAGACGACCAGCGGCGCGGGCAACGGCGCCACCAGGCAATCGGTCGGCAACGGCTTCGTCCTGACGTTGTCGGAGTGGCGCATCCTGACCGGGCCCGGCTGGGAAGGCGTCGGCGTCGCGCCGGACCTGCCGGTGGCAGCAGAGGACGCGCTCGATCGGGCACTGGAACTGGCAAGCGAGGCGATTGCCGGTCAGACGACCTGATCCGGCAAGCCCGATCATGCCTTGACCGGGCCCTCTCCCTACTCGGCAGGCTTGATGGCTCGTTCGGGCAGCAATGCCTGCCAGTCCGCCATCGGCAGCCCATGCGCTTTGCAGAAGTCGGCCGTGCCGGATGCAGCGGCCATGAACTTTTCGATCTCTTCCACGGGCGGCATCAATTCCAGTTCACGCATCTTCACCAGCACCTGCAACGCCACCAGGGACTGGGATTGGGACTGCCCGACCTGCTCCATCAACTCGCCCAACAGGGAAGCGCGCGTGTGCGGATCCAGGGCGATGGGGGACGCCATGGCGAGCGCGCGTGATGAAAGGCGATCAATCTGGTCCGCACGGACGTTCATGTCCTCGAGCTGCCTGTACAGCATTGCGTAGGCGGTGCGGCGATGCGACTCCATGTGCGCGAGCGTGCCGTCGCCATTGCTGGCCTGCCAAGTGCTGACGAGCCAGGGACGCAAGGGCAAGCGGTACACGTAGTCGAAGTGGGGCTCTGCGTACGCCGGCATGGCTTCGAGGACATTGCCGCTCGCCAGCAGCCCCTCCTTGGCAGCCGCCAGCTGGGCCTCCACGCAGGGCGCCACGGTCACCTGTTCCACGGCGTACATGGCATTCGTGCTGGCCTCCCGATGCAGCGCCAGTTCCGCCTGCGCCACCTTGCGGGTCCAGTTCCAGCTTTCAAGCAAGTCGCCGGCCCCCAGCGCCACCAGCACGCCGACGACGATGATCGCGATCTCTCGGGCGATCGAGCGCCAGTTCCCCCACTGCACCCGGCGTAATCCACGCATGCTTCCCAGACTCCGGCTGGTGGTAGGCGCAGCTACCGGTTCCGCAGCATACAGGCCCCAAACAGCCCCGAGTACAAGGGTTGCGAAGACAGTTCGCGCACCATGGGGGCGCCCGTCCGGGGAGGCCCACGGCGTGGCCGCGGCTTCGAGATTCGGGCCTCACGCCACCCTCCTCCGAGTCCAGCGCCTCCCGCTGGGGGAAGCGCCCCCGAACGGCTGCCGGGCGGCATCGTCCCGGCAGCCGTCGCTGGTTCCGGGGCCTACAACATCTCCTTGCGCGCCTGTTCGGCACGCGACGCGCCGATGGCGGTGGCGACCTTCTTGACTTCCTCCGGCGGCGGGAGGACCGCGGGAAGGCCAAGCGACTGGATCCACAACTCCCGGGTCCAGCCAGCGGTGTGGTAGAGGTGGTGGTCCTCGTCCTCCTCCACTTCCTCGTGGGCCTTCTTCATGGCCTTCGTATAGGCGCCAGAAGCCTCCTTCGCGACGTGGCCAATGAGTTCCCAGTTCATGTGGTCCTTGGTTTCCGCCAGCACCACGCATTCGGCGGCGACCAGTTCCGCAGCCTCGGCGGGCGCATTGGCGATCGCCATCTCGATCGCCTGCACCAGTGACCGTCCCTGGTGCGCAACGACCTCGCGACCGGGCGAGCCTTCCTCCGGATCCAGGCCGACTTCGGCGAACAGTTCGAGCAACACCTTCTCGTGGGTCCGCGTCTCGTCGAGGTAGTCCTGCCATTCCTTGCGCAGGTCCTCGTTCTGGGCTGCCTTGATGGCGGTGGTGTAGATCTGGATGCCGCCGCGCTCCGTTTCCAGGGCCTGCAGGAGCAGCTCCTTCACCTGGGAATCGTCGTATTGCTTCTTGGCCATGCTTCTATCTCCAAAGGACTGTGGCGGGGGTGCAGGCGCGGGATGCGCCTGCAGCGTGAAAGGGGCAGGACCAGCCTTGCGTCCGGTCATGGGGTCGGCGCTCAGGTCCGGCGGGTCTGTCGTGGGACTCATCGGGCAGCGCACGCCGACGCGCTGTGCACGGGAGCCAAGGCGGAAACACCGCGGTGCTCGACTCGATACCAGCGAGCCGTCCGTCCCTGGTGCGCCAATGCTCGGCTTCGAGCGTGTCCGAGGCGGCTGCGGAGCCGCAGTCGCGGGCGTGCGGGGAATCCTCGTCACCGAGGCAGGAGACACCTTGGTCGTACGCGGCGTGGACGTGGCGCCGTGACCTTTCCTGATGGGCGAAACCGCGCGCGTGCCGTCGGCTCATGTCGATCCCTCGCAATGCATCCATGCCGGCCGGGCATGCCCGACCTGTTCGAAACTAAGTTGCTGGCCGTGAAGCGTCGATCAAAAACCAGGGGTAACTACGCCTCGAACACGTTCCACGCGCGCGCTCCGCGCACCGCCGACGGCGCACTGCATCCCGCGGGCTTCATCTCGCGCGGCGCTGTTCCTGCAGGGGACTGCATTTGCTGTTGTCCAGGAGGTATTCGAGCAAGTCCCGGTCGCGCGGCTTCCTGTCGTTCAGGACGACGCTGATGGCGCCCGTGACCTCGAGGACGGCCAGGTCGACCTGCGCCAGGGCCACCGCGCCCTTGGATCGCAAGGTGGCCGCGAGCTCCCGTTCCGTCGTCCGCTCGCGTCGCAATGCGTCGAAATCCACCTGTCCGTCCCTGACCAGCACCCTGGGCCGGGATTCCACGTAGTCGCGCACCGGTCGGAATGCGGCCGCAGTCTTCTCCAGCAGGATCGTCAGGACCGACATGCCGATCAGTACCAGCAAGGCGTGGGCGATCGGGATCTGCGGATAGAGCATGACGTCGCCAGCCGCCGATCCGAGGGCGATCATCAGCATCTGCTGCATCGGGCTGAGGCTGTCGTGTTCCCGCTTTCCCAGCAGTCGCAGGACCAGCAACAGCATCGCGAACAGCATCACGATGCGGAGCGCGACCTCGGCGTAAAACAGGAGCGGTGCCTCGCCCAACAGGATGCGGAACCAGTCCAGGGGGATCATCTCGGTGTCCATGCCAGTGCTTCCTCAAGACCAAGGGGTGCAAAACGGGGCAAAGCGTGCATGCGATGTCACGACACGCCGCACCGGACAATTCCGGTTAGCAACTTCTATTGATCAGGTCCGCCGTGGTGCGGACACCCCACCCATAAGTGGAGGCCTGACAACGAAACATCCTCGATCGCTCCCCGGCACTCTCCAGGGAGTCGGGCGGTTAACGGCCTGGTGTATGAATGCATCGACGTCCTCGCGAGACGCGGACCGGCGGCACGGCCGCGAAGCAAACTCGAGCAGGGCACCGATAAATAAACCTGAACCCTTTCGTTTGATCCTCTTGCAAGGCAGTTGATCTCCGTTCGCAGCAGGGCATTCCCGAGCCGCGGGTCAACGAATCTCGACTTCGATCGGGATCCAGTGGTGGATGAGGTAACTGCCCCCGTCCTCGTCGTGCCTTGCCGGCTGCGTACGGCCCTCGGAATCGGTGGCGCGCGCCATCAGCACCGCCTTGCCGGGTTTCGCGGGCACATCCCACTCGTATTCCCAGAGCCGCCAAGCATCGGGTACCGGATCGCCGACCAGGCGCGCGTCGTGCCAGGTCGTGCCGCCGTCGGTGCTCACTTCGACCTTCGTGACCTCCGCCCCGCCGGTCCATGCCGCGCCATGCACGCGATACGGCTGCCCGGCAGGCACGTTTTCCGCGTATTCCGGGCGGGCAATCTGCGACTTGATCCGCATCTCGCGGACCGGCGTTAGGACCGGCGACGCGGGTCCCCGTTTCCAGTAGGCATAGTCGATCGTCTGGTAGTAGCCCTGGAATGGCTCCCGCGTCGCGACGATTTCCGTCAGCCACTTCACGGCGGCCATGCCATACCAGCCCGGCACGACGGCGCGCGCCGGAAAACCGTGCGCCGGCGACAGCTTCTCGCCGTTCATCCGCAGGGCGATCAGCACGTCGTCATTCGCCTTGCCCAAGGGCAGGCTGCGCGCGAAGTGGATCTTTCCCGCCGGCCTCGGTGGGTCCTTGATCTCGCCCTCGTCCGCGCCCTGCAGGATCACCTCGCGCACACCGTCGCGCACTCCCGCCCGTGCAAGCAGGTCCGCCAGCGGCACGCCCGTCCACTCCGCGGTGCCGACCGCGCCGGCTTCCCATTGCGCGCCGTCCCGCTGGGGCTCGAGGAATACCCGACCGTTGCCCGCGCATTCCATGGTCGTGGTGATCGTGCGCGTCGCCATTTCGGACAACTCGGCGTAGCTCAACTCAAAGGGGCTTTCGACGTCGCCTTCGATCTTCAGACGCCACGCGTCGATGTCGATCGCCGGGATGGGATGGTGGCAGCGCACGTAGAACCGGTCGGCCGGCGTGATGAAGCCGTCGATCTCGCCAAACGGCATCTCGAGGTTCACCGGGTTCTTCTCGCGCACGATCATCCCTGCCGACGAGGCGAGCGTCTCTGCATCGGCCGGCCTACGTCCGTCTGCTCTTGTGCTGTTATCGGATTTCGTGGTCATTTTCGGAGTTTTCCCTGGTAGGAACTTCCACCATCGTTCGCAAACCCGCAGCCTGCGTTGCCTGCCCGGCGTCCGCGTTGCTGCCTCGCGCCGGGCGAATCACGGTCCCAGCCGGGCCACCACGAACAGACCCGCCACGAGCAGCGGGACGAACAGCGCGATGAAGACGCCGCGCTTCATCTCCAGCAGGTCCGGCAGCAGGAGGCGGCCGCGACTGCCGATCTTCTCGATCGTCGAACCGACGAAGCCCGAGGTCTCGGCGAAGAGGTAACTGCCCGCCATCAGGCCGACGATGCCGGCGATCGCGTCGTAGTTGCCCTGCCCCAGTGCCGCCACGCCGGTCCCCGGGCAGTAGCCCAGCACGCCGAGCCCGACGCCGAAGAGCAGTCCGCCCGCAATGTTCGCGGCGTAGTGCGTCGGCTTGACATGCAGCTCGACCAGGCCGAGGGCGTGCATGGCGAAGATGCCGCCCATGCCGACGACGATCGCCGTCAGCATGACCTTCGTGACGGTGAAATCCGTGAGCAGCAGCTGGCCGATCAGCACCTCGTACCGGGCCACGCCGCTCTTCTGCAGCAGGAAGCCGAACACCACACCGAACACGAGGCCGAGCACCAGCTGGCGTGGCGAATCCGGCTTGCCCGGGTCGTAGGCGCGTTTTTCCTGCGGCTCCGTCGGAATGACCAGGACCGGCGGGGTGGTCTCCGGTGGCACGTTGTCAGGCTTGCCCATGGCGCCCTCAGATCCGGTACAGCAGCATCGCGGTGGCGACGCCGGCGATGAAGAAGCAGGCAAGCGCGATCCAGGAGCTCACGGAGAGCTGGAGTGCGCCGCTGATGCCATGGCCGCTGGTGCAGCCGCCTGCCAGCCTGGCGCCATAGGCCAGCAAGGCGCCGCCCAGGAAGGCAATCCCCAGGCGCAGGGCGATGTCGGCACCGAACCGGCTTTCCCACATCTCGGGCACCCATGCGGGCGCCAGCTCGCCGCCCGTGGACGCGGCGATGAAGGCGCCAATCAACATGCCCACCACCAGCATCACCTGCCATTCGACCTTCGGCTTGGTGTCCTGGTAGAACTTGAGGTTCTCGGTGTGGCCCTTGGAGAACAGGTTGCCGATCATGCCTGCCACCCGGGCATAGGCGGTCGACACGCTCAGGGGCTTGTTGGAGAAATAGAAGGTCGCCATCGACAGCAGCCCGATCAGCGCGCCGACGAGGTAGGGCGACCACGCACCGGATGCGCCTTGCATGGTCACTTCTCCTTTTCCTTTTTCGCTTCGTCGGACAACTCCAGCGGCAGGCCCAGCTTCTCCCACGCGGTGATGCCACCCAGCATGTTGTGGACGCGGGTGAACCCGTTGCGCCTGAGGATGCTGGCGGCCAGGCTCGAGCGATTGCCCACGTTGCAATGCACCACGATGTCGCTGTCCTTGGGCCACTGGGGCAGGTCGTCCTCGAGGTGGCCCACGTAGCGACGCTCCACGCCCGGGATATGCTTTTCGTCCCACTCGTATTGGTCACGCGCGTCCAGCACGTGGACCCGCCCCTCCTCCATCCACTGGGCCACCTCGGCGGGGGTCGTGGTGGCGATCGATTCCAGCGGCAGGCCCTCGTCGCGCCAGCCTTCGATGCCCGTGGCGAGGATGCCCTCCACCGAGTCGATGCCGATGCGCGCCAGCGAGAGCGCCGCTTCCTCCATCGCTTCGCGCCCCTCGGCCACCAGGAATACCCGCGTGTCCTTGCTGGCGACCCAGCCACCATAGGCCGGCACGCCGTCGAGCCAGACGCTGTACGCACCCGGGATATGGGCGGCGGCAAAGGCTTCCGGCGGACGGGTGTCGATCACCAGGCCCTCGCGCATGCGGCGCTGGAAATCCTTGGGCGCCAGCATGCGTGCGGCCACAGGACCCTTCAGGGGCCTGCCCGGGAGCAGGTTCACTTCTTCCATGTGCTCGAAATACGGCGGCCGCGCCATGTCCAGCGCCACCTTCGATTCGACGAATTCGCTCCGGGTCTTGGTGAACACGTCGTTGGTCTCGCGTTCGATGCCCAACGTGGAATCGTCGCGCTCGGAGATGTTGGCGCCGCAAGCCGATCCGGCGCCGTGCGCCGGGAACAGCAGCGTCTGGTCGCCAAGCGGTCCGATCTTGCGGTGGACGGAGTCGTAGAGGATGCCGGCGTTCTCGCCGGTCTTGTCGGGGTCCGGCAGGTCGGTGCGCCCGGTATCGCCGACGAACAACGCGTCCCCGGTGAACACGCCCCAGCATTTCTCCCCACTGTCTTCAGCGTAGACCGCGTAGGACATGCTCTCCGGCGTGTGGCCGGGCGTGGCGAGCGCAACGAAGCGCGTCTTGCCGACCTTGAGTTCCTGCCCGTCTTCCAGCTTCAGGTCGATGTCGCCGAACAGCGCGTGGCAACCACCGACGATCTTCGCACCGGTCGCCTCCGCCAGCGCCCTGGACCCGAGCTCGAAATCCTCCTGCCGATGCGTCTCCAGCACGTAGGCGATGGACAGGTCGTTCTCCCGCGCCAGGCACAGGTATTGCTCGACATCGCGGCGCGGGTCGACCACCACGGCCAATCCTTCCCCGCAGCCCAAGACGTAGGCGTTGTGGCCCAGGCCTGGCGTCTTCACCCGTTCGAAATACATGTGCGTTCCCTGAGAGCCCGAGAGTGGGCTGCGATTGAACTGGACCCGCTGTCATGGCCCGGTGATTTCCTGCACCAGGGACAGAGGGGTCACCATTCGCCGCCCAAGGCCGACAGCCGGGAGTTCAAAAAAAGGGAGGCTCCCGGAGCCTCCCTTTTCCCATTCGGATCATCGGTCCGACGGGGTCATCCGACCGGCGCCACCGGCGTGCCGGAGGCGCTTACGCCGGCGTTACCAGATGCGCACCCGATCGGCCGGCGCGACCCACAGCGGGTCGGCTGCGGTCACGTTGAACGCCTCGTACCAGGCGTCGATGTTGCGCAGCGGCGCGTAGGCGCGGATATGGCCCGGCGAGTGGGTGCCGTTGACCAGTTGCTGGCGCAGCGCGTCGTCGCGCCACAACGTGCGCCACACCTGCGACCAGCCCATGAAGAAGCGCTGCTCGCCGCTGAAGCCGTCGATCACCGGTGCCGGCTTGCCATCCAGCGAGCGGCGGTAGGCTTCCAGTGCGATGGTCAGGCCGCCGAGATCACCGATGTTCTCGCCCATCGACACCTTGCCGTTGATGCGCATGTCCGGCAGTTGCGGGAACGCGTAGCCCTCGTACTGCGCGCCAAGCTTGGCCGCCTGGGCTTCGAACTTGGCGGCGTCCCCGGCCGTCCACCAGTCGCGCAGCACGCCTTCGCCGTCGGACTTGCGGCCCTGGTCGTCGAAGCCATGGATGATCTCGTGGCCGATCACGCCACCGATGCCGCCGTAGTTGACGGCCGGGTCGGCATCGGGATCGAAGAACGGCGGCTGCAGGATCGCGGCCGGGAACACGATCTCGTTCTTGACCGAGTTGTAGTAGGCGTTGACCGTCTGCGGCGTCATGCCCCACTCCGCCTTGTCGACCGGGCCGCCGAGGCGGTTGCGTCGATAGTCCCACTCGAACCGGCGCGAACGCTCGGCATTGCCGAACACGTCGCCGTTGACGACCTGCAGCGCGCTGTAGTCGCGCCATTTCTCGGGGTGGCCGATCTTCAGGCCGAAACCTTCCAGCTTGGCCATCGCCTCGGTCTTGGTGGCCGGGCTCATCCAGTCGAGCTGCTGCAGGCGCGCGCCCATGGCCGCCTTCACGTTGGCGACCAGGTCGTCCATCTTGGCCTTGGCGTCGGCCGGGAAATACAGCGCGACGTAATCACGGCCCACCGCCTCGCCCATCGTGCCTTCGGCGAGGGCCACGCCGCGCTTCCAGCGCGGACGCTGCTCGGGTTGGCCGGAAAGGAACTTCGAGCGGAATTCGAACTCGGCATCGACGAACGCCTTGGACAGCAGCGGTGCGGCTTCGTCGACGGTACGGAACGCCTGCCAGGCCTTCAGGGTGCCCAGATCGGTGTCGGCGAAGATCGTGGCCATCTTGGGGATGGCGGTCTTCTGCCTCACCACCACGCGCTCGGCCGTCCCCACCCCGGCCGCGTCGAAGAACGTCTCCCACGGGAAGCCGGGCGCCGTGGCGGCCATCTGTCCCAGCTCAACCGGGTTGTAGGTCTTGTCGCGGTCGCGGCTTTCCGCGCGCGTCCAGTGCGCCTGCGCGATGCGGGTTTCCATCGCCATTACCTTGGCCGCATGGCCACTCGGGTCGTCCCAACCGGCCAGCGCGAGCATCTGCGCGATGTAGGCCTGGTAGCGCTCACGCTGCGGGGCGAACTTCGGGTCCAGGTACATCTCGCGGTCGCCCAGGCCCAGGCCGGACTGGCTCAGGTACAGCGTGTACATGTCGGGGTTGCGCTGGTCGTCGGACACCGAGGCGCCGAAGAACGAGCCGCCGAAGCCGCCCATGCTCCGTCCCATCAGTCGGGCGATCGCGTCCCTGTCGCCGGCGCTGCGGATGGCAGCGAGCTGTGGTTCGACCGGCTTCACGCCTTTCGCCTCGATGGCGGCCTCGTCCATGAAACCCTGGTACAGCGCGGCGATCTTGGCTGCGTCGCCACCAGTGGCCGGATCGCCTGCCGGGTACCCTTCGACCAGCGCCCTCAGCCGCGCCTCCGACAGGTCACGCAGCACCAGGAACGAGCCATACATCGACTTGTCCGAGGGAATCTCGGTCGTCTTGGCCCAGTTGCCGCTGACATAGGCGAAAAAATCTTCGCCGGGCTTCACGCTGGTGTCCATGCCCGCGGTGTCGATACCCCAGGTGCCGAGGCGTTTGGCCGGGATGACGGACCCGCCACCACCGGGCGCGCTGTCGTCGAGCAGTGCCACGATGTTGCAGGCGTCGTCCACGCAGCGGTCGTGGTCCTTTGCGGCAAGCGGCGCCGCCATCGACAAGGCGACGGCGGTCGCGACACAGAGCAGGGTCTTCTTCAAGGCGGTTCTCCGGAAAGGTGCGGTCAAGGGGTGCGTCAGGCGACCGTGCTTTGTACCGCAGGTAGGAACTCCGTGTAGTGCCATCGGTTGGGTCTGCCGGATTCAGCAAGACGGCGTGCGCCGCCCGGAGGAGGTCCCACGGGCCGATAGCGGCCCAGCCGGATCGCTGCCGCAATCGCCAGCGACGCCCTCAAGACTGCGCGACCGGTGATCGACCGCTCCGGGAAATGATCTCAGCCCCTTCCCCATGGGCCCAAGGCGGACTGGCCGGCGAATGAGGAATAGTCGGGCAAGGCAGGCACCGGCCGGCTCCCGGGCCCACGGTGGCGGATTTCCCCTTCGGGTCCGGGCTTTGTACCGTGGACCGATGCCCAGGGGAGAAATCATGCCGCTTCGCCCGCCCATCGCTGCCCTGTCCCTCGTCGCGCTGCTTGGCGCGAGCCTGCCCTTCACCCATGCCGCCACCCCGCCGACGGCGGAGTCCGCCGCCATCACGCGCTTCGACGACTACCTCGCCGGCTTCCGACGCGAGCACGGGATCCCGGCGCTGTCCGTGGCGATCCTGCGCGATGGCGAAGTCCTGTGGGAAAAGGGGTATGGCTGGTCCGACGACGAAGGCGAGGTCGCGACGACCGCCGACACCACGTATTCGATCGCATCGGTGACCAAGCCGATCGCGGCCACGGCGATCCTCGCCGAAGCGGCCGCCGGCGATCTCGACCTTGGCACGCCGATGGGCGCCGATGCCGGATGGGCCGACACCTGCGAATGGCTGGCGGGCAGCCAGATCCTGTTTGGCCGCGGAGGCAAGGAGGCGGACGGCACACCGGTGCCCGCGATGGACTGCTCGCGCAACATCACGCTGCGCGACATGCTGAACATGCGCGCCAACGGCGACGGTTCGGCCTTCGTGTACAACCCGATCAGCTACGCACGCATCGACCGCGTGGTTTCCGGCGCGGGCGGGCGCGAGCTGCGCAGCATCGTGCGCGAGCGGGTGATGGACACGGCCGGGATCCGCGACATCGCGCTGGGCTGGCGCGATCCAGGCGGTGGTTCGGCACTGCGGCTGCTGGCGCCGCCCTTCGTGGTCGAGGATGGCAAGCCCCGGAAGAACACGATGTCCGATGACGACTTCCGCGCGGCGGCCGGGATCAAGGCCAGCGTCCGCCAGCTCGCGCAGTTCGACATGGCCCTGGACGCCGGCAAGCTGCTCCCCGCGGAGTGGCATGCACTCATCTTCGACGCACCGGTGGCGCAGGCGGCGGGAGACTATCGCTGGGGCTGGTTCGTCCAGGACTGGAACGGACATCGGCTGGCCTGGCATTCGGGATGGGACCCGGAACGCTACTCGGCGATCTATCTCAAGGTTCCCGACCGCAAGCTCACCCTGATCGTGCTCGCCAACACCGAGGCGCTGTGGTGGGGCAACTCCCTGGTGCGCGCCGAGGTGGAGGCCAGTCCCGTGGTGGCGACGTTCCTGGCGGGGTTCGTTGAATAGGCGACGTGGGCAAAGTGGTCAGGGGCTTTTCCCTCCAGCAGGATCGCGCCCTCGGTGGAACCAAAAGGGGTCAGGGAACATTTTCGATTGAAACGGAAATGATCCTGACCCATTTTTCTCGGGACCGTTGTCCAGGTGTCGCGCGGACCCTGCTTCGATCCGGCATTCACGATGCCCTGCCGTTCGTTGCGATCTGATTCGCGCTACGGCCCGGCTGGCCGACCACTGGGAGCGACCACATGGACCTGAGGCTGCTGCATATGGGCGACATCCACGGCCACCTGCTGCCGCGCCCGCACCTCCGGGGAGATGGCCCCGGGATGCAAGGCGGATTGGCCCACCTGTACACCCTCGTCGAGCGTTTGCGCGGCGAACATCCCGGGACCCTGCTGTTCAACACCGGCGACACGATCCAGGGGAGCGCCGAGGCGCTCTTCACCCGTGGCCAGGCCCTGGTCGACGTGCTGGATCGATTCGGCATCGACGCATTCGCCCCGGGCAACTGGGATTACCTGTACGGCAAGGCGCGCTTCCTTGAACTGTTCGGACCGGGCAGCGCCGGCGAAGGCGGATGTCGCTGGGGGGCGGTCGCCGCCAATGCCTACGACGACAGCAGTGGTGGCCTGCTGCTTCCTGCCTACCGGATGCTGGCTGTCGGCCCATGCCGCATTGCCGTGCTCGGCCTCTCCAGCGATCGCGCCATCAACGCATTGGGCCCGTGGGTCACGGAGGGCATCCGCTTCACCAGCACCGCAGACGAACTCGGGCCGCTGCTCGCCGCCATCGCCGAAGACGAGCAGCCGGACCTCGTCGTCCTGCTCTCGGAATTCGGGCTGGCCAAGAACCTGCTGATCGCCGAGCGCTATCCGCAACTCGCCGTCGTGCTGTCGTCCGACATGCACGAGGAGACCCGCGATCCCGTGCGGACCTCTACCGGCGCCCTGGTTTCCGAAGTGGGCCAGGACGGGACGCGCCTGGGCCAGTTCGACCTGCGCATCGAAGGCGGCCGGGTGGTCGACTGGACCTATCACCTCCATGTCGTCGACGAGGCCTTGGCTCCGGATGGCGAGATCGCCGCGGCCATCGATGCGGCGCGCCGGCCCTTCGTCAGCGGCCCGGCCTTTACCCCGCATGTCAATCCCCTCAACGGCGCAACACTGGCGACTCCGATCGACACCGTGGTCGGCCAGGCGCACGTCGGCCTCCACCGCAGCGGCTTCACGCACGACCCCGTGCCCGCCGCCGTCCAGGGCACGTCCAGCCAATACCTCGCCGAGGCCTTCCGGCGCCAGGCCGGGGCCGACGTCGGCCACATGCGGGGCTTCCGCTACGGCACCCACGTGCCGGTCGGTCCGATCCGACTGGAAGACCTCTACCACTACATGCCCGTGGGTCCGCAGCTGGCGGTCGGTCGCGTCACCGGACGCCAATTGGTGGACGCGGTCGAACGCAGCGCCGATGGCGTGTTCAACCCCGATCCTTTCAAGTGGACCGGCGGTTGGCTCGACGCGTACGCGGGGCTGCGGTTCTCGCTCGACGTTGCCGGCAAGAAGGGACACCGGACAGCAGGCCACCGCGTGCAACGCCACGGCGATGCCGGGTGGAGCGACCTCGATTTCGAGGCGCGCTACCGGGTTGCGGGCTATTGGTACGCGCGCGAGCCGCGCAGGGTGGGCGGGCTGGAGACGGAAACCGCCGAGGTCCTCGCCACGACCGATGGCGGCGTGCGGGACGCCGTGGATTGGGTGACCGAGGACCTCGCTGGCAATCCAGCGGATCCCATGATGGACACGGTGCAGCGCGTCGGAAACCTGCCGGCGCCACGCCATGGGAATCCGGAACTCCAGCCCCTGGCGGGCGCGACGCGGAAGCATGCTGACGATTCCTGAGGCTTGTCAGGACTGTTGCCAGGCGGGCGACCCAGGGCGAAGGAGGAATTTGGCTGACCCCGACTTCCAGGTCGTGAAAAGTCGACTCCGATCCCTCGTTCGGTTAACCCGCACCGCCAGTGGCCAGCGCGTCGATCATTGCCTGCATGGCTGCCTCTACCTCACGTGCCGAAGCCGCGATCGCGTCGTCATCGGACACCAGGGCCAGCAGCTCCGTGGGCGGAATCATCCCCACCACGGTGCGTCCGCCCTGCTCGTAAACGGACACCCGGCACGGCAGTGCCATGTTCAGCGCCATGTCGACCGCCAGCACTTCGCTTGCCTGCCGCGGATTGCAGATTTCGAACACCCGGCAGCGCGCATCGATGGGAAAGCCCTTCTTTTCCAGGATCTGCTGGAAGTCGTACTGGTGTAGCACGCCGAATCCATGTGACTCGGCGGCGGCAACGATCGCATCGGAGAGCTGGTCGACCGTGAGGTCGCTTTCGCGGAGATAGGTCATGGGAGTGTCCTGCGGCAGGCCGGCCCGCATGATCACAGCCCTGCTGCGCAGGCTCCGTGAGGAACCAGAAAAAAGGAACATTGAGCGGCGCAGTTCAAGCCGGGTCGATCACACCTGTCCGCCGGGTGTCGACGGCTATGCCCCTTCCATAGGTCCAGCGCCGCCACAGGTGCTCCATCGGACCCTGTGCGTGGTGTAATGGTGTCAGGGACAATTTCGCGGGTGTAATGGTGTCAGGGACAATTTCGGATGTGGCGAGGCCTTCCCACCCCGCGCACCGCTTCAAATCGCCCCGTCCTTGCCTCGACCCATGACCGAAAACGGTCCGTGCCTAGCGCTTTCTGCTGTCCCAGGTAGTTGCGGATCTCGGTGACGAGCTCGTCCGGCAGTGCCTCCGCGTACATCGCACGATAGGTGGCTGCCCGCGAGGCAGGGTCGGTACCAAGCGCCAGGTACTCCGGATGCGGGGACAGCAGCGAATCCGCCCGGCCCAATGCATTGGAGCCGTAGCTCGACCACGGATGGTCGTCCGGCTGCGCCACCATCCACGCGCGCACAGGATTGAGTTCGATGTAGCGGCTGCAGGCCAGGAAATACGCTCCCGAGTCGACCAGGCAGGCCTTGTACCGGCCTTCCCAAAGCGTTCCGGTCCGCCCGTGCCGGCCGTTGAACAGGCCGACATAGTTCCGCGAAAAGGCATGCATCAATCGCGACACCGCGCCCTGCGCATCCGGGGTCAGCAGCAGATGGACGTGATTGCTCATCAGCACATAGGCGTGCAGCCGGCAACCGAACCTCAACAGGGCTTGGCGCAGGCATTGCAAGTAGCGCCGGCGGTCCTCGTCGTCGAGGAAGCACGGCAGTCGATTGTTGCCTCGCTGCACGACGTGCTGCGGGATACCGGCAAGGTCGGGGCGTGGCAGTCGGGCCATGCGACAAGCATCGCCTTCCGCCCAGGCAACTTGCGATCAGATTAAGCCGGGGCTCCACCTCAACCAGGACGCCGGATGCATGTCAGAAATTGCCCCTGACACCTCTTTTTTCTGAGAAAGTCGACTCTGACCCTCTATTCCCTATTTTCCCCTCAGCCGCTGACACCTTGCTCGTTTGTTGCCTGACGCCTAGGGCACGCGTCTCGCAGTTCGCAGGTAGGGTGCCTCGTTGCCCGCAATCCCGCCGAACTCCGCCTCGGTGAACGGCATCTCCTTGCGGAAGTAGGCCCACGAATCCGCCGGCCCGGGATGGCCCAGGTAGGCGGCATCCGAACCGTAGAACACCCGGTCGAGCCCGATCTCGCGGATCCGCCGCGCCACAAGGGCCTGCTGTCCGGCGGGACCCGCTCCGTAGGCCACGTCGCTCAGGTCGAAGACCAGGTGCCGGGTTGCGGGCACACCCGTGCTGACGGCCTCGGCAAACACCGCCAAGGCATCGGCCGAGAATGCGCCACCGCCCCAGAGGTGGGCGATCTGGATTGTCACGTCGGGAGCCGCCGGCAACAGCTCATTGACCACGACCCGCGCGTCCCGTGCACCGTAGCCATCGCCGGTGCGCGTGTGCACCACAAGCGCCAGACCACCCGCATTGGCCACAGCGAACACGGCGCGCACCTTCTCCACGTGCGCTGCTTGCCCGAGGTCGACCTGGGATGACGCGAAATGCAGCTTCAAGCCGCGGAATCGCGCGTCGCGCGCGCATGCGTCCACGATGGCGAGCGCCTCGTCACGCAGGGGATTGACACTGCAGAACCCTACCAGGCGCTGCGGATGGCGCGCCACCTGCTCCGCGGTCCAGGCGTTCTCGGCCCGCGTCCTCGTATCCGCATCGGCGTTGGCGTACGTGGGCGACTGGAACCAGTAGGCGATCGAGAGTACGACCGCGCGCGCGATCCCCGCCTTGTCGAGCAGGGCCACGAGCGCGTCGGCATCCAGCGGGGCCTCGAGCGCCGGACCAGGGAAGCGCGGCGCCTGCATCGCCATGCGCCACGTCCCTGACGCTGGATCGCGCTCCAAGGCGAGCACGCCCGTGCCCACATTCCGGCGTCTCGCGCCGTCGCCGCGGGAGTACAGCACGGCCAGATGGCCGGCATCGCCCTGCCGATGCCAGAACACCGGGAGAATCTGGTACGCACTCGCAAAGGTCTGGGACAGGCGGGTGGCCGCTTGCTCGCGACCTTGGATCCAGCCCGCGCCGCCCTGAACGCCGTCGAGCCAGACACCCTGTTCGGTGAACAGGGGCGCGAGGCGCGTCGGATCGTCCCAGGCTGATTCCTGCGCACGCAGCAGGGTGAGGACTTCGTCCGGAACGCCCGCCGCGAGTTCGGGCGCGTTGAGCAAGGCCGCGCCGGCGTCGCTGAGCAAATGCTGGTGGTGGTCGACGCCTGGGGCCTGCGTCTCCACGGCGATCTCCGCCGCCTCGCTTCCCTGCGCCAGGCACAGCAAGCACACCAGCCCGAATGCTTGCTTGGTCGCCTTGATCACGGATCGAAATCTACGCATCCGCCTATGCCTTCCCAAGACGCCTCTTCCCCTGCACGTTAGCAAGGGAAATCGCGGCGTCCAGAGTGCCAATCGTCACGAAAAAGCAGCAGCAGCGAATCTACGGCCAGGATGACTGCCAGGCGCTGGCCGAGGCAAGGAGCCGACGATTTCCGAGGGTGTGTGCGGCGCATTGCTTCGCCCCGCGATGAAGATAGCCGGTCCTGCGTAAGAACATGACCCCGTACGCTGGAAAGTCGACTCTGACCCCTGTTTCCCCTCACTCGTGCTTGTCAGCATCCACGGGCACTTCGCCCCGCTCTACGTGCCGCGCAGCCCACATGTTGTCAACGAGGTTTGGATAGCGTCGCCCTGCCTCTTCGGCTCGCTGCCGCGCAGCTGCCAGCTGCCGCGGGCTCAACGGACGCGACTTGTCGGCAGGCGGCTTGCGGTTCCATGGAGGCGGGATGGATGGGTCGACGGGTCTGCGTGGCATGCCGCCATGTTACCGCGGGCAAAATGTCAGAAATTGTCCCTGACACCACTTTTTGATTGTTGCCTCGCTGCACGACGTGCTGCGGGATCCCGGCAAGGCCGGGGCATGGCAATCGGGCCATGCGACAAGCATCACCTTCCGCCCAGGCCACTCGCGATCAGCAGAAGCCGGGGGGCCACCTCATCCAAGGCGCCAGTTGCATGTCAGAAATTGTCTCTGACACCATTTTTTTCTACCTCATCCAAGAGACTGGGTGCATGTCAGAAATTGTCCCTGACACCATTTTTTCCCACCAATCCGCCGCAGCACTAGCCAGAGAACACAAGAATGTAACGCCATGCCCCGGCCCCCCTCTCATAACAACCAGTGCCGGCTCGGCGCCCGCCCTCATAGCGTAAGTGAACCTGACCCCGTTGCCTGCAAGTAACCTGACCCCGTTTTGTTCCTATTGATGGAAGCATTCGCTGACGACCTGCTCAGGCGGCATGAGCCAGCACGCATTTACAAGGACATTCTTCAACTATCCGCCCAAGAAACACATCGAGCCCCGAAGGAAGCCGTGACCGAGCCGCCATTGAGCGCTGCGATAACGAGATCTGGACATTTCCAATTGCACTCATTCGAGAGCTGCAAAGGCATGGATTTTCAAGTCTTCTATCCGTCGCCACCAGCTCAACAAACCGAACTAGAAATGCAAGCGCATACTTCCCTCTGAAACGCTCCACGGGATCAAGTAGCTCGAATGCTGAGCGTAGACGAGCGACTTCCGCGTCATCTGGCTCCCTCTCCAGCTCTACGAAGGTCGCAGCAGTAAAATCTTCTTTACGACGCACCCCGTCGAGCGAAACTTCGACAGCCCGGTGAATAGATTTCGATACATCGACAATCCTAATTCCGAGCACCACAGCACAAAACAATCTGAAGTTGATCTCAGCAGTCAGCTGGAAGAACGACGCCCGCAACTCCGAGAAGCGTTGCAAAACCGCGGCCCTGCCCGCTGGGTCCGCAGCAAATCTCAATTCGTCAACTAAGATACTTTCCAACACCTCCTCTCCAGCCAAAACATTCTCAGACGAATAGGTCCCGTGCATGTACAAATCGTCACCGCTTGGATGCCCCTTGAGGTCGTCAAAGTCTCGGTCTATAAAAAAGAAAACGCAGCGGTTCAAGCCAGTCCTATCACTCGCGAGAAGCGTACGGAAGCCCAAGACCTGATCTTTACCTCGCCCCGGAAGCGGCTCATAACACGGCCTGTTAGAGCATCGTCCGATCCAAACTTCGAACACGCCAACGTCGTCCACTCCTTCAAAAACAAGAACAGCCTTATCAGGGTTAATTGATCGAATGTTTGATAGAGCAATTTTTAGTATTGCGGGTGAACGCCGACCCTCTCTCATTTTATCGATCAAATTAGGTAGCATCTTGTGTCACCCGCGGCGATCTCGTGACAGCAAGGGGACCCGCAATGGGATCTAGGGCATTGTCAAAAATAAACGGCGAGTGAGTAATCGCCAGCATCTGAGCGACGCTCTCTGAGTTTAAGACGTCCGGCAGAATTTTTCGTTGCCAATCAATGGAAAGCGACAGCTCCGGCTCATCAATCATTATGAACTTTGGCGCATCGCTCAGATACAGCTTAGCCATCAATGAAACGACTTGTTTTTCCCCAGACGATAGGTCATCAAGCGCGATCTCGGATCCTGTCCAAGAGTTCTTGACGACAACCTTCATGGAGTGCGGGTCGTAGGTTAGTTCCTTTTCGTCACTCGACGATTTAAGGTACTGGTTAGATATCTCCACGAAACGCTCTAACTTCAGTTCCGTTTCTCTCGTTCTTGAGATCACACGATTCAAACGCCCAAGGAAATATCGAAGCCAGAGCTTATCTTTACTTTGAATCTCCCCGGAGTCGTAAAGTCGCTTGATCGCGTCTAGGCTAAGATCAGTAGATCCATGCCGTGAAACGCGATTCAGAAAGCGGGAAAGTGAATCTATATCAGGCAGGCTTTGATCGCTTGCGCCTTCCTTCTCCACCTGGTCCCTAAGAATTTCATCCAGAATTGTCGCGCTGATAGCGCGATACTCCATGTTGGATTGTTTTTCAATTTCATCAGTAAGCTGAGATAGCGCGTCCTCAACGTCAGCTAAGCCAAAGTTGATAAAATGCTCATCTAGTCCTGCAAAGCCAGCGCGCCGCCGATGGGAGTGCGCCAGCCGGTTTTTTGCCGAAACTCCACGAGTTCTAAATTTTCGCATTAGAGGTAACTCGATCCGGCGATACGTCGGCAAATAGAGAATCTCCACGTCCTTGAATGCATTTCCCAGAGCTTCCCGTGCCTCCTTCGCTTCAGCCACGTTGGACCCATCCAATCCGTCAGCTAGGGAATCAAGCGTGTCTGCGAGATCCTCATGATCGAACGGGCTGTTCAAGTAAATTCGATTGACGATGGGATGCCGAATAAAGCTTTGGTATCCACCTTTGGTATAAGTGGACTGAAGAAAATCAGTTAGCACCGAGCTTTCGAGGGAAGCTTGGCTAGCGATGCTGCCGATCTCCTCGACAATTTGCTCGTTAATTCTCCCAAGGTGTTCTTTCTTTATTGTTATGGGCAGCAAACTGTCAAAGAGCTCGACTTCCACGTAATCAAATGAAAGGGCGCTCAAGCGATGGAACTTCCTTGATATCGTTGAATACAAGGCATTGAAAATCGTAGTTTTACCAGAACCGTTTTCAGCCACGACAATTCTGGCAGGGCCGTCGAAATCAACAACCACATCTTTATAGCCGTGTAACCCGGCAATTTTGAATCGCTTGAGTACTGGCGAAAACATTTCAAAGTCCTTGGGTGGTTGCCTTTCGTCGCTGTGTCGTTCGTGACTTACATATTCCGCCGATACTCCCCACCCACGTCATACAACGCGTGCGAGATCTGCCCCAGGCTGTGGGTCTTCACTGCCTCCATCAACGCGGTGAACACGTTCTTCCGGTCCCGCGCAGTCTGCTGAAGATAGCCCAGGCCGTGGCCGTCGTGCAGCTCCGGCTCCACCACCTCGTCGGCGTCCGCCATGTGCGAGTGGCTGGTCTCCCCTGAGGGCGCCAGCGAATTCCGCGCCTGCTGCCAGTGGGCGACGTTGGCGATCTGCTGGCCCTTCTCCCCTTCCGTGCTGCGGATCAGCTCGATCTCGGTGGCGATCTCGCCGGCGTGCTCCTTGGGCAGGAAGGTGTTGACGCCGACCAGGGGCAGCGAGCCGTCGTGCTTCTTGTGCTCGTAGTACATCGACTCTTCCTGGATCTTGCCGCGCTGGTACATGGTGTCCATGGCGCCGAGCACGCCGCCGCGCTCGCTGATGGCCTCGAACTCCTTGTACACGGCCTCCTCGACCAGGTCGGTGAGCTGGTCGACGATGAAGCTGCCCTGCCAGGGGTTCTCGCAGAAGTTCAGCCCCAGCTCCTTGTTGATGATCATCTGGATGGCGACGGCGCGGCGCACGCTTTCTTCGGTCGGCGTGGTGATGGCCTCGTCGTAGGCGTTGGTGTGCAGGCTGTTGCAGTTGTCGAACAGGGCGTACAGCGCCTGCAGCGTGGTGCGGATGTCGTTGAACTGGATCTCCTGCGCGTGCAGGGAGCGCCCCGAGGTCTGGATGTGGTACTTCATCATCTGGCTGCGGCTTGATGCGCCGTAGCGCTCGCGCATGGCGCGCGCCCAGATGCGGCGGGCGACGCGGCCGATGACGGTGTACTCCGGGTCCATGCCGTTGCTGAAGAAGAACGACAGGTTGGGCGCGAAGTCGTCGATGGCCATGCCGCGGGCGAGGTAGTACTCGACGATGGTGAAGCCGTTGCTGAGCGTAAAGGCGAGCTGGCTGATCGGGTTCGCCCCGGCCTCGGCGATGTGGTAGCCGGAGATCGACACCGAGTAGAAATTGCGGACGCCGTTGTCGACGAAGTACTGCTGGATGTCGCCCATCATCCGCAGCGCGAACTCGGTGCTGAAGATGCAGGTGTTCTGGGCCTGGTCCTCCTTGAGGATGTCGGCCTGCACGGTGCCGCGCACGGTGTTGAGCGTCTCGGCCTTGATGCGGGCGTAGGTGTCGGCATCGACGACCTGGTCGCCGGAGACGCCGAGCAGCCCGAGGCCGAGGCCGTCGTTGGTGGGCGGCAGGTCGCCGTGATACTTCGGGCGCTCGCGGCCGGCGAACAGCTCGTCCAGCTTCTTTTCGGTCGCTTTCCAGCGCGCGTCGTCGGCCTTCAGGTATTTCTCCACCTGCTGGTCGATGGCGCAGTTCATGAACATCGCCAGGATCATCGGCGCCGGGCCGTTGATGGTCATCGACACGCTGGTGGTCGGCGCGCACAGGTCGAAGCCGGAGTAGAGCTTCTTCATGTCGTCCAGCGTCGGGATGTTGACGCCGGAGTTGCCGATCTTGCCGTAGATGTCCGGGCGCGGGGCCGGGTCCTCGCCGTAGAGGGTGACGCTGTCGAAGGCGGTGGACAGGCGCGCGGCCGGCTGGCCGACCGACAGGTAATGGAAGCGGCGGTTGGTGCGCTCCGGCGTGCCCTCGCCCGCGAACATGCGGATCGGGTCCTCGCCGGTGCGGCGGTAGGGATAGACGCCGCCGGTGTAGGGATAGCTGCCCGGCAGGTTCTCCTTGCCCAGGAAGGTCAGCAGCTCGCCCCAGCTCTTGTAGGTAGGCGCGGCGATCTTGGGGATCTTCTGGTGGCTGAGCGAGGTGCGGTAGTTCTCGACCTGGATGGCCTTGCCGCGCACGTGGTACTCGGTGACGTCGTCGGTGATCGACTTGAGCCGCGCGGGCCACTCGCGCAGGAGCTTGAGGGACTCGGTGGACAGCGCCTGGATGGCGTCGTTGTAGCGCTGGCGGAGGGTGGCCAGGGTGCGGTCGTCGCCCGGCTGCAGGGCGTCGGCGTCGTAGAGGTCCAGTTGCTTCGGCAGATGCGGGTCTTCCAGTTCCGACAGGGCCTGCCAGAAGGCCTGGGCGCGGTCGGCGGCTTCGGCCTGGTTTTCGATGCCGGCGTTGATGCGGCGGCCCTGCTCGGCGATCTCGGCCAGGTAGCGCACGCGGCTGCCGGGGATGAGGACGGTGGCGCGGGGCTCCTTGAGCGCGGTGTCGAGCGTGGGGTCCCAGTCCACGCCGACCTTCTCGCGCAGCAGCCGGCACAGGTTGGCGAACATCCAGCTGATGCCGGGGTCGTTGAACTGGCTGGCGATGGTGGGATAGACGGGGACGTCCTCGTCGGCGGTCTTGAACGCGATGCGGTTGCGCTTCCACTGCTTGCGGATGTCGCGCAGGGCGTCCTCGGCGCCGCGCTTGTCGTACTTGTTGAGCACGATCAGCTCGGCGAAATCGATCATGTCGATCTTCTCCAGCTGGCTGGCCGCGCCGTAGTCGCTGGTCATGACGTACATGGGGAAGTCGACCAGGTCGACGATCTCCGAATCCGACTGGCCGATGCCGGCGGTCTCGACGATCACCAGGTCGAAGCCCAGTCCCTTGAGGAAGCCGATGCAGTCCTTGAGCACGGCGTTGGTGGCCACGTGCTGGCGGCGGGTGGCCATCGAGCGCATGTAGACGCGGTGGCTGCGCAGCGAGTTCATGCGGATGCGGTCGCCCAGCAGCGCGCCGCCGGTGCGGCGGCGGGTGGGGTCGACCGAGATCACCGCGATGCGCATGTCGCCGAAGCTGGACAGGAATCGGTTGAGCAGCTCGTCGGTGACGCTGGACTTGCCGGCGCCGCCGGTGCCGGTGATGCCGACCACCGGGGTCTTGCCGCCGGCCAGCTGCCATTGCTTGCGTAGCTTCGACAGCTCGGCCTCGCCGAGCTCGCCGTCCTCGATCGCGCTGAGGACGCGGCCGATGGCGATTTCGTCGTCGATGGCGGGGGGAGAAAAGGGGTCAGGGACATTTTTCGACGAGACACCGCTGGAGGATGGGGAATCGCTGGACGAAAAATGTCCCTGACCCCTTTTCTCCCTTCCCTCGCGTGCCCGGCGGACCACGTCCTCGATCATCTCCACCAAGCCCATCTTCATGCCGTCGTTGGGGTGGTAGATGCGCTCGACGCCGTAGTCCTCGAGCTCGCGGATCTCCTCGGGGGTGATGGTGCCGCCGCCGCCGGCGAAGACCTTGATGTGCGGCGCGCCACGTTCCCTGAGCATGTCGACCATGTACTTCAGGTACTCGACGTGGCCGCCCTGGTAGGACGACAGAGCGATGCCGTCGGCGTCCTCCTGCAGCGCGGCGCGGACCACGTCCTCGACCGAGCGGTTGTGGCCCAGGTGGATCACCTCGGCGCCCTGCGACTGGATCAGCCGGCGCATGATGTTGATGGCGGCGTCGTGGCCGTCGAAGAGGCTGGCGGCGGTGACGAAGCGCAGCGGCGTGGCGTCGGGCTGGGCGGCGGTGGAAGCGCCTTCGTGGACGGTGGCGGCGGGCGTGCTCATGCGCGTTTCCGGGTCGAATGCGTAATCGGCCGATTGTAGCGCGGGGGCCTGGAATCGCCCTCCGCGAGCCGGGTGGCACCGGCGTGCCCGTGCACGCGCGGGCCGGATCGCTGTCGCCGCCGCACGCCGGGCGGTAGGCTGTCGGCATGACTGCCTCCCCCGGATCCGGGCCGCGCGCCCAAACCCCAGAGACCAGCGCGGCCGAGGCCGCGTTCCGCGAGGCCGACGCCCTGCTGTCGGCCGGCGATTTCGACGCGGGCTTCGCCGCCTACCAGCGCGCGGCCGAAGGCGGGCACCGCCGGGCCCAGGTGGAACTGGCGCGCATGCATCTTTACGGGATCGTCGAGGGCGCGAACCCGGTGGCCGGCGTGGACTGGCTGTCGCGCGCCGAAGCGGCGGGCAACCCGATCGCGGCCTACCTGATGGCCATGGTGGCCCTGGGCGGTGCCCTGGCCCCGCGCGACCAGCGCATCAACGAGCGCCTGCGGCTGGCGATCGACGAGGGCTTGCCCCCGGCGTTGCGCGCCGCGGCCATCCACTTCGGCCGCAAGCCGCATCCCGAGGACCAGGCGCTGTGCATCCGTTTGCTGGAGCGCGCGGCCGAAGGCGGTGACCGCGTCGCCGCCTGCCTGCTCGCCGAACGCCTGGCCAACGGCGAAGGCACGCCCGCCCAGCCGGAGGCCGCCGAGGACCTGTGGCGGCAGCTCGAATCCCAGGGCGTGGCGCGCCTGCCCGCGGTCTCCGCCGGCCCGCCCCGCCAGGCCGGTTCGACGCCCCGCCACCTGGCGCTGGAGGACGTGTTGTCCGCGCCGTCGTCGACCGTGCTGTCCAAACAGCCCCGGGTGGCGGTGGTCGATGGCCTGCTGTCGGCGGACGAATGCCGGCTGCTGATCGCCACCAGCCAGCCGATGCTCCGCGGTTCGCAGACCACCGACCCGGACACCGGCGACGCCATCGCAATGCCGATCCGCACCAGCAGCGACGCCAGCCTCGATCCGATCCAGGAGGACTTCGCCCTGCGCGCGGTGCAGCTGCGCCTGTGCGCGGCCGCCGGCGTGGACCTGGTCCAGGCCGAGCACCTCACCGTGCTGCGCTACGAACCGGGCCAGCAGTACCGTCCGCACCGGGATTACCTGCCCCCCGCCACCATCGCCCGCGACGGCCCGCAGGCCGGCAACCGGATGCGCACGATCTGCGTCTACCTCAACGACGTCGAAGCCGGCGGCGCCACCGAGTTCCCGGGGCCCGGCGTGAGCATCGCGCCGAAGGCGGGCAGCGCCGTGGTGTTCGACAACCTGCTGCCCGACGGCAGCCCCGACCCGGACTCCGTGCATGCCGGCCTGCCGGTGGATCGCGGGGTCAAGTGGCTCGGCACCTTGTGGCTTCGGCAGGGGCGGTACCGGGCGTTCTAGCGCCGCTTCGCCCGGGCGCGACGTCGCTCCGGGCCGCCGTGGGCCGTCCGTACAGGGCTGTACGGGCTTTTGGCGGGCGACCTGCGTAAAATGGCCGGCCTGTCGCGCCCCTAGCGCCGACGCGCGCCAAAGGCCCAGCCGGGTCCCATCCCCACCTCTACACCGCAAGCGTCCATTCGCTTCCGCGAATCACGCCCATGACGGAGCCGCACCAATGATCTTCGAACACCTCGACACCTACGGCCACGAGCAGGTCGTGTTCTGCCACAACAAGGACGCAGGCCTGAAGGCGATCATCGCCATCCACAACACGGTGCTCGGCCCGGCGCTGGGCGGCACCCGGATGTGGCCGTACAAGAGCGAGGAGGAAGCGTTGAACGACGTGCTGCGCCTCTCGCGCGGCATGACCTACAAGAACGCCGTGGCCGGCCTGAACATCGGCGGCGGCAAGGCGGTGATCATCGGCGACCCGGCCACCGACAAGTCCGAGGCGCTGTTCCGTGCGTTCGGCCACTTCGTCGAGTCGCTGGGCGGCCGCTACATCACCGCCGAGGACGTCGGCATCGACGTCAACGACATGGAATACGTCTACCGCGAGACCGAGTACGTCACCGGCGTGCACCAGGTCCATGGCGGCTCGGGCGATCCCTCCCCGTTCACCGCGTACGGCACCTTGCAGGGCCTGATGGCGACGCTCAACCGCAAGTTCGGCGACGAGGAAGTCGGCAAGTATTCCTACGCCGTGCAGGGCCTGGGCCACGTGGGCATGGAGTTCGTCAAGCTGCTCAAGGAACGCGGCGCCAAGATCTTCGTCACCGACATCAACAAGTCGCTGGTCGACCGCGCAGTCAACGAATTCGGCGCCGAATCGGTGGGCCTGGAGGAGATCTACGACGTCGACTGCGACGTCTACTCGCCCTGCGCCCTCGGCGGCACCGTCAACGAGAACACCCTGCCCCGGCTGAAGGCCAAGGTCATCTGCGGCGCGGCCAACAACCAGCTGGCCAACAACGCGATCGGCGACGAGGTGGAGAAGCGCGGCATCCTCTACGCGCCCGACTACGCGGTCAACGCCGGCGGCGTGATGAACGTGTCGCTGGAGATCGACGGCTACAACCGCGAGCGCGCGATGCGGATGATGCGGACGATCTACCACAATCTCGCGCGCATCTTCGAGATCGCCGAGCGCGACGGGATCCCGACCTACAAGGCTGCGGACCGGCTGGCCGAGGAGCGCATCGAGGCGATCGGCAAGCTCAAGCTGCCGCTGGGGCGGGCGGCGCCGCGGTTCCAGGGGCGGATTCGCGGGCACTGATCTAGGCTGCGCCTGGATCAACCCAAAGTTGGCTTCGCAAACTTTGGGCCCCGCTATCTACCTCCAAATCCCCGCCGCTGTCGCGGCGCCCCCTTTACTAAAGGGGGCTTGGCTCCGCCTAGCTTCGTCATGTGAAAACGCCCGGCCCGGCCGGGCGTTTTCTTTTTGGGGGCGCGGCGCGCGCAGGCGCCGCCCCGCGCCATCCGCGTGTGACCGCGCCGCGGATCCGCACGCTTTCGCGGGGCGTCGCGACCGGGAACCGATCCTTGGACAGGCCGCTCCCCGGCGCGGGTAGCCGTGGGGCGCACCCTTGCCCGTGAGCTGTCAGCAGGGCCCAACCGGCCGGGCCGTCTACAATCGGGCGATCAGACCTGCCGGCGCGGCCTGCGAGGTCGCCCCCACCTTCGAGGATTGCCATGCAAGCGTTTTCCCTGGGCGAAGAGATCGATGCGCTGCGAGAGGCGGTGCGCCGCTTCGCCGAGTCCGAGATCGCGCCGCAGGCCGAGCAGATCGACCACGACAACGAGTTCCCGCAGGCGCTCTGGCCCAAGCTGGGCGAGATGGGCCTGCTGGGCATGACGGTGCCCGGCGAGTTCGGCGGCAGCGACATGGGCTACCTCGCGCACCTGGTGGCGATGGAGGAAATCTCCCGCGCCTCGGGCTCGGTCGGCCTGTCCTACGGCGCGCACTCGAACCTCTGCGTGTCCAACCTCTTCGCCAACGGCACCCAGGCGCAGCGCGAGAAGTACCTGCCGAAGCTGTGCACCGGCGAATGGAAGGGTGCGCTGGCGATGAGCGAACCGGGCGCCGGCTCGGACGTGGTTGGCTCGATGCAGTGTCGCGCCGTGAAGAAAGGCGACGCCTGGATCGCCAACGGCAACAAGATGTGGATCACCAACGGCCCCGAGGCCGACGTGCTGATCGTCTACATGCGCACCGCCGGCAAGGACGCGGGCAGCAAGTCGATGACCGCGTTCCTGGTCGAGAAGGGCATGAAGGGCTACTCGACCGCGCAGAAGCTCGACAAGCTCGGCATGCGCGGCTCCAACACCTGCGAGCTGGTGTTCGAGGACTGCGAGATCCCGGACGAGAACGTGCTGGGCGAAGTCAACCGTGGCGTCAAGGTGCTGATGTCCGGTCTCAATACCGAGCGCCTGGTGCTCACCGGCGGGCCGCTCGGGCTGATGCAGGCGGCGATGGACATCACCCTGCCCTACGTCCGCGAGCGCAAGCAGTTCGACCGCCCGATCGGCAGCTTCGGCATCATGCAGGCCAAGATGGCGGACATGTACACGGCGCTGCAGTCCTCCCGCGCCTTCGCCTACCAGGTGGCCCGCGACTACGACGCAGGGCGCCGGTCGCGGGTCGATGCCGCCAGCTGCCTGCTGCATGCCTCGGATGCCGCGGTGGAGGTCGCGCTGGAGGCGATCCAGTCCCTGGGCGGCAACGGCTACATCAACGAATACCCCACCGGCCGCATCCTGCGCGACGCCAAGCTCTACGCCATCGGCGCCGGCACCAACGAGATCCGGCGCATGCTGATCGGGCGCGAGCTGTTCGCCGACCGGGGCTGAGTTGCACGGCGGCACGCCTGGGCTACGCTCGTGCCATGCCCGCCCCGGTTCCCATCGCAACGCGGCCGCTGGCCCGCACCGACTGGCCGGCCATCGAATCGCTGTTCGGCGACAACGGCGCCTGCGGCGGTTGCTGGTGCATGTGGTGGCGCGTGCCGATGGGCGGCAAGGCCTGGGAGGCCGCCAAGGGTGCGCCGAACAGGGCCGCGTTCCGCGCCCTGGTGGAATCCGGCCGGGCGTGCGGCGTGCTGGCCCATGCCGGGGGCGAACCCGTGGGCTGGTGTGCGCTGGGACCGCGCGCGGATTTCCCCCGCATCGCGCGCAGCAAGGCCCTCGCGCGCGACTGGGGTCCGGACACCTGGTCCTTGAACTGCTTCTATGTCCCCGCGCGGTGGCGCGGACGGGGCGTGGCCGGCGCGCTGGTGAGGGCCGCGATCGACCTCGCCCGCGCGCGCGGCGCCCGCGAACTCGAAGCCTATCCGCAGGCCGTCGCCCCCGGTGCGCGGCAAGCCGGCGCCTTCGTCTGGACGGGCGTGCCGGCCCTGTTCGATGGCCACGGATTCGAGCCGGTGCACGCCCCGGAACGGGGGCGTTGCCTGTACGTCCTTCGATTGGACCGCTGAGGCCGACGGCGTCGGCGCCGCCCCGGTGGCAGGCGTTTGAATGGCCTACCGCGCCGTGGCCGCCCCGCCGATCCGGACCGTGGCGGCGGGCACCCCGTACTTGCGGTCCAGCCAGTAGCCGGCCGCAATGGCGGCCGCGACCGGCAGCATCCAGGCCAGCAGCTGCGGCGGCTTCATGCCGAAGGGCGCGAGCAGGCGGCCGAGGCCGATGCTGAAGAACGCGATGTGCGTGGCGACGCCGTTGGCCAGCATCGCCGAGTAGTGTTCGCGCAGCCACCACCGGGCACCGCCACGCAACCGCTGTTCCGAGTGCGCCCGGGACGTCGCCAGCATCTGCACGCCGGCCACCACGCCGATCCAGCAGAACGTCGCCAGCAACAGGGAGCCCAAGGCCACGCCGAACGCGAAGGTGGCCAGGCCGCTGCCGATCGAGAGCCAGGCCAGTGACGCGTAAATCCGGCCGAAGTAGGCCTTGGCGTCGCGCTTGTCGCGGATCGCCCGCCACGCCGTCCAGCAGGCGGTCGCCGTGATCACGCACAGGTAACCCAGGAACACCGCCGCGCCGGTGCGGCCGTGGAGGAAGAAGTAGGCGGTCATGGTGGCAGCGCTGCAGAGCACGCCCAGCATCGCCACCAGGTAGACCTTGCCCGCGCCGCGATGGAGGCGCCCGCCCTTGCGGCTCAGGCCCGCCAGCCAAAAGGTGATCAGCGCGACGACGCCGGCCGCGACGTGGCAGGTGACCAGCAGGCGATAGGCATCCATGGCAAGGCTCCGGACGGCAGGACTCCAGTCTGTCGACCGGCGCCGGCACCGGCAGGTGTCGACCGTCATCGAACAGCGGTAACGAAAGTCACCAATCGACTCGGGCGCGGCCGGGCCGCGCGGACCGCGACCTATACTCGGCCGATGAACCGCACCCAGGCCCCGATGCCAGGCCCTGCCCACTGGGACGCGGGCCCGTTCTCGCCGCTGAGCTGGGCCGCCTACATCACCTGGCTGGCGGTCGTCCTGCAGGTGGTGGCGTGGGAGCGGCTGCCGGGCGGCGTGGTGAGCGAGTGGGCGGGGCTGGCGTGCCTGCTGCTCTTCCTCGCGGCCTTCGTCGGCCGCAGCGTGGTCGATCGCAACGCCGAGGACTGCCATCCCTGGTCGGGTCCGATGGTGCTGCTGCAGGCGGCCTTCGCGCTGGCGGCGAGCTGGTTGCTCGGCAGCGCGACCGTCGCCGTCCTCGTGGTCATCGTCGCGGCGCAACTCATCGGCATCTACCCGCTGCGCATCGCGCTGGCCTGGCTCGTCGCGATCAACGTCCTGCTGGCCGTGGCCTGGCTGCAGTTCATCGAATGGCCGCGCATGCTGCTGGTCCTCGTGCCGATGCTGGGCTTCCAGGCCTTCGCCGGGCTGACGTCGTACTACGCCACGAGTTCGGAGATCGCGCGGCAGGAGCTCGCGCGCGCCAATGCGCAGCTGCTCGCCACGCGCGAACTCCTGGACCAGAGCGCCCGAAGCGAGGAACGCCTCCGGCTTTCCCGGGAACTGCACGACGTCGCCGGCCACAAGCTGACGGCGCTCAAGCTCAACCTGGCGCGGCTGGCGCGCGACCCCGGGGTCGGCGCGCGCGAGGAAATCGAGATCGCGACGACGCTGGCGCACGAACTGCTGGACGACATCCGCGCGGTGGTCGGCGAACTGCGCAAGCACGACGGCATCGACCTCCGGGATTCGCTGCAGGCGCTGGTGCGGCAGATTCCCGACGACCGGATCACCCTCGCCTTCGACGACGACCTCCGGGTGGGCAGCGTGCAGTCGGCCGAGACCCTGCTGCGCTGCGCCCAGGAAGCGATCACCAATGCCCTGCGGCACGGACGCGCGCGCCACGTGGAGGTCGCCTGCACCCAGGACGCGGGCCATGTCACCCTGACCATCGACGACGACGGCGCGGTGCAACCGGCGATCAGCTTCGGCCATGGCCTCAACGGCATGCGCGAGCGCGTCGAGGCGCTCGACGGCCGGCTTGCCGTCACCCCGCGCGCGGGCCGTGGGGTGCGGGTCGTCGCCAGCCTGCCCGCGGGCGCCTGAGCCTTGGCGATCCGCATCGCGCTCGTCGACGACCAGGCCCTCGTGCTCAAGGGGCTGTCGGCCCTGCTCGCCGACCAGCCCGGCATCGAGATCGCCTACGAAACCACCGATGCCGCCCAGCTGCTCGACGCCTTGGCGACGCACCCGGTCGACGTCATCGTGAGCGACATCCGGATGCCGGGGGTCGACGGCATCGAGCTGGTCGACCGCCTGCGCGACCGGGGCGACGCGACCCCGGTGATCCTGCTCACGACCTTTGCCGAGGACGAAATGCTGCCCCGGGCCGTCAGCGCGGGGGCGCAGGGATTCCTGCTCAAGGACGCGTCGCCGGAAGACCTGTGCGAAGCGATCAGTCGCGTCGGGCAAGGCCACACCCTGCTCCAGCCCGTCAGCCTGGGTTCGGTGCGGGCCCGGTGGCGGCCGCAGGCCGCCCCGGAAAGCGACCGCGGTCCCGGCGTCCAGCTCACCGAACGCGAGCGCAGCCTGCTGCGCCTGGTCGCCGGCGGGTATTCCAACAAGGAGATCGGGCGCACCCTCCACTTGTCGGAGGGCACGGTGAAGAACTACATGTCCGAGATCCTCTCCAAGCTCGACTGCCGGGACCGGACCCACGCGGTGCTCACCGCGATCACCCGCAGGCTGATCTGACCGGCCACCGGCGGCCTGGGGGCGCCGCCCAGGGCCTTGTCTCCCGGCGGCCCACCCCGTTTGCCGCAGCGCAGCATGAGCGCGATAATCGGGGCCTGCCGGATGTTCGTCCGGCCCTCCCCACCCCCGGAGCAAGTCCATGAGCGATATCGTCATCGTCGGTGCCAAGCGCACCGCGATCGGTTCCTTCCTCGGTCAGTTCACCGGCGTCCCGACGCCGACCCTGGGCGCGGCCGCGATCACCGGCGCGCTGGAACACGCCGGCGTGGCGCCGGACCAGGTCGACGAGGTCATCGTCGGCTGCGTCCTTCCCGCCGGCCTCGGCCAGGCACCCGCGCGCCAGGCCTCCCGCGCCGCCGGCATCCCCGACGCCACCGGTTGCACGACCATCAACAAGGTCTGCGGATCCGGCATGAAGGCGATCATGCTCGGGCACGACCTGATCCGCGCCGGGTCCGCCACCGTCGTCGTCGCCGGCGGCATGGAGTCGATGACCAACGCCCCGCACCTGCTCAACGGCTCGCGCACCGGGCAACGCTTCGGGTCGGCAGAAATGCTCGACCACATGGCGTGGGACGGCCTGGTCAACCCGTACGACGGCAAGGCGATGGGCGTGTTCGGCGATGCCACCTGCGCCAAGTATTCCTTCAGCCGCGAGGAGGTCGATGCCTACTCGGCCGAAAGCGCGCGCCGCGCGCAGCAGGCGCAGGCCGATGGCGGGTTCTCCGACGAGATCGTCCCGGTGACGGTCAAGACCCGCAAGGGCGAGGTCGTGGTCGACAGCGACGAGGAACCCGGCAAGATCGACGCCAGCAAGATCCCCGGGCTGCGCCCGGCGTTCGGCAAGGATGGCGTGCTTACGGCGGCGTCGTCCTCGAAGATCTCCGACGGCGCCGCCGCCACGGTGCTGATGTCCGCCGATGAGGCCGCCAAGCGTGGCCTGCAACCCCTCGCGCGCATCGTCGCCCACGCCACCCACGCGCAAGCCCCGGAGTGGTTCACGACCGCCCCGATCAAGGCGATCGCCAGCGTGCTCGACAAGGCCGGCTGGGAGGTCGGGGAGGTCGACCTGTTCGAGGTCAACGAAGCCTTTGCCCCGGTCGCCATGGCCCCGATGCGGGAGCTCGGCATCCCCCACGAAAAGCTCAATGTCCGCGGCGGCGCCTGCGCGCTGGGGCACCCGATCGGCGCTAGCGGTGCGCGGCTCGTGGTGACCTTGCTGCATGCCCTCGAGGCAACGGGCGGCAAGCGCGGGATCGCATCGCTATGCATCGGCGGCGGGGAGGCGACCGCGATCGCCATCGAACGGCCCTGACCCGACGGGACCGGTCCGGACCTCACGCCACCTGCACCGCGGTGAATGGTTAACGCCGTCTTTACAAAATAGTTGAAGTCAACGCTTGACACCCGACGAGGGCTTGTCATCATGTTATCGGCGCGCACTAGCGCGTTGCCTAATCACAAGACGAGGAAATTGAATCATGTCCATCAACAAGGCTCTGCTCGCTGCCGCCATGGGCTTCGCCCTGGTCGCGTGCTCGAACCAGGATCGCGCCGCTGAATCCGCCGCTGACGCCCAGGATTCCGCCATGGAAGCCCAGGATGACGCGAACGCCGCCGGTACCGATACCGCCCAGGCTGCTGCCGATGCCGCCGCTGCTGCCGCCGACGCTGCCGCCATGGCCGCTGGCGACGCCGCCACCGGCGACATGGAGAACAACGCCGACGCCGCCGACGCTGCCGCCGACCTGGAAGACGCCGCCGACCAGGCTGCCCAGGCCGCCGAGAACGCTGCCGACGCGCAAGGCGTGAACGACGGTACCTGATCGCGACCGGAACCTTCCGGGTTCCGACTGATCAACGTTCACCGCAACACGGAAAACCGCCGGCTTGCCGGCGGTTTTCTTTTTGATTCGGGGCAAGCCATGGTGCAAGCCGTTTCTGCTGCAGTCCGTTCCTGCTGCAATTGGAAGCGAGCGCGATGCGCGCCCTTTCACCGCACCACCACGCGCCCGTACGGTTAAATGACACGGGTTCGCCAATGGACCCACTCCCAAGAGGCTCGACCCATGAATAACAAACTTTCCCTCCTGCTGGCCGCCAGCGCGTTCGCACTGGCCGCCTGCAATTCCCCGACCGTCGACCAGAAGCAGGCCGAGGCCGCAGCCGCCGCGGATGCCGCGGGCGAGCAGGCCGCGATGGCCGCCGATTCGGCAGGCCAGGCCGCCGTGGCCGGGACCGAAGCCGCTGCCGCCGGCACCGCGGTTGCCGCCGCGAACGCCGCCGTCGCCGTTGACGCAGCCGCAGACCCCGTGCAGCGGGCGTACGAAGAAGGCAAGGCCAATGCAGCGGGCAACATCGCCGCGGGTGCCGAAGCCGTCGCCAACGAAATGAAGCAAGAGTCGGCCGAGGCCAAAGCCACTGCCGACGCAGAGGTCAAGGACTGACCAAAGCCGCAAGGCCTGGTTCGATACCCTCGAGGCCCGCGCAAGCGGGCCTCGTTCCGTCCGGCCCTCCCGTCGTGGTTACCGGCCCCGGCGCAGACGTTATCCTGTCCCATCGCGAACCAGCAGGCTCCCCGATGGCGACCATCCGCTCACAGCTCGATACACGCTCGCAGGCGTTCCGCGACAATGCCGAGTGGCACCGGTCCCTCGTCGCCGAGCTCGACGAGCGCCTGCGCCGTGCCGCCGCCGGCGGCGGGGACAAGGCGCGCGAGAAGCACACCGCCCGCGGCAAGCTGCTGGTCCGCGACCGCATCGCCGCGCTGCTCGACCCGGGGTCGCCCTTCCTGGAGATCGCGCCGCTGGCCGCCGAGGACATGTACGACGGTGCCGCCCCGGCCGCGGGCATGGTCTGCGGGATCGGCCGTGTCATGGCGCAGGAGTGCGTGGTCGTCGCCAACGACGCCACGGTGAAGGGCGGTACGTATTTCCCCATGACGGTCAAGAAGCACCTGCGCGCCCAGCAGGTGGCCCGCGAGAACAACCTGCCCTGCATCTACCTGGTCGATTCCGGCGGCGCCTTCCTGCCGCTGCAGGACGAGGTGTTCCCCGACCGCGAGCATTTCGGCCGCATCTTCTACAACCAGGCGCGGCTGAGCGCGGACAACATCCCGCAGGTCGCCGTGGTGATGGGGTCCTGCACCGCCGGGGGCGCCTACGTGCCCGCGATGTGCGACGAGAGCATCATCGTCAAGGACCAGGGCACGATCTTCCTGGGCGGCCCGCCGCTGGTGAAGGCCGCGACCGGCGAGGTGGTCGATGCCGAGGACCTTGGCGGCGCGGACGTGCACACGAGCGTCTCCGGGGTCGCCGATCATTTCGCCGAGGACGACCGCCACGCGCTGCAGATCGCGCGCTCGATCGCGGGCAATTTCAACCGGCGGAAATCGCTGCCGCTGGCGGTGCGCGAGCCACGGGAGCCGCTGCACGCCGCCGAGGAGCTGTACGGCATCGTGCCGAAGGACACGCGGCGGCCGTTCGACATCCGCGAGGTCATCGCGCGCATCGTCGACGGCAGCGACTTCGACGAGTTCAAGGCCCGCTACGGCAAGACGCTGGTGACCGGCTTCGCGCACCTGCACGGCTACCCGGTCGGCATCGTGGCCAACAACGGCATCCTGTTCTCGGAAAGCGCGTTGAAGGGCACGCACTTCATCGAACTGTGCAACCAGCGCGGCATCCCGCTGGTGTTCCTGCAGAACATCACCGGGTTCATGGTCGGCCGGAAATACGAGAACGCCGGCATCGCAAAGGATGGGGCGAAGATGGTCACGGCCGTGGCCTGTTCCAGCGTGCCCAAGTTCACGGTGGTGATCGGCGGCAGCTTCGGCGCCGGCAACTACGCGATGTGCGGTCGTGCCTACGGTGCCCGCTTCCTGTGGATGTGGCCCAACGCACGCATCAGCGTCATGGGCGGCGAACAGGCGGCAAGCGTCCTGGCCACGGTCAAGCGCGACGGCATCGAGGGCAAGGGCGGCACGTGGAGCGCGGACGAGGAAGAGGCCTTCAAGGCCCCCATCCGCGAGCAGTACGAATGCCAGGGCAGCCCCTGGTACGCCACCGCAAGGCTTTGGGACGACGGCATCATCGACCCGGCCGATACCCGCCGCGTGCTCGGCCTGGGGCTGTCCGCCTCGCTGAATGCGCCGATCTTGCCGGCACGGTACGGCGTCTTCCGCATGTAGCGGTGGCCGCGAATTCGCCGTTCATGTTCCACCTCCACACCCATCCGCAAGCCCTTGGCGCATGGCGGGTTTGGTGAGCTGCGTCACAATCCGCTAGCACGAATCGCGTGATAGTCTGGTGATTCGACCCCCGTCGATCCTGTCCCTGCCCGAGGAAGCACCGCATGGCCATCTTCAACCAGGCGAATACCGCCAAGAAAGATTCCCCGTCCTACGCCAACGAGAATGCGCAGGCGCCTTCGACGCGCGAGACGCCGGGCGCGGCTGAGTTCTCGCCCACCCAGGCCGCGCCACCACGCAGCCAGGCGCAGGCCGAGGTCAAGGAGTCGGTGATCGCCTCGGACCTGACCATCGAAGGCAAGATCGAAGGCAGCGGCCATATCCGCATCGCCGGCAAGTTCAAGGGCGACGTCAACGTCAAGGGCGACCTCACCATCGAGAAGAACGCCAAGCTCAACGGCAGCGTGCGCGCCAGCAAGGTGACCGTGGCCGGCGAACTGGAGGGCAACATCGAATCCGCCGCGCGCGTGGAGCTGCTCGACAGCGCCATGATGACCGGCGACCTGAAGGCCGGCTCGCTCACCGTCGCCGCCGGGTCCAAGATCCGCGGGCAGGTCGAGTGCGGCTGGGAGGCCAGCGACGCGCCCAAGGCCAACGGCAAGGCAGAACACGAACTCAACTCGTGAACGCGCGCTCCGGTGCGGCAGGTGCCACGCGCACCTGCCCGCACTGCAAGACGACGATCCTCGAAAGCGCGTCGATCTGCCCGTCGTGCCGCCACTACCTGCGCTTCGATTCCACCGAGTCGGCCGCGACCGCTCCAGGCGCCGCCGAGGCGACCACGGCCCTGCAAGTGGAAGGCACCATCCGCCACCCCGCCGACGGTGGCGCCTGGGAATACTGCGTGGTGCTCACGATCCGCGACGACGAGGGCAATGAATTCGCGCACCAGGTGGTCGGCGTCGGCGCGATGCATGCCGGGGACGAACGCACCTTCAGCCTGGCGGTCGAGGTGGCGCGGACCACCGACATGCGACGCGCGGGCAAGCGCGGCACGCGGCACTGAAAGCCCTGCCTGCGCGTCCTGCGCGCCGGGCATCCCGCAGATCCAGGCTTTCCTGCAGCTCCTGCAGATCCGACAAACGCCAGCCGCAGGCTAGGGCTTGTCGCAACCGCTGCAATGGCCGCAGTTTTCGACGCCCCCCGTCGGCGGCGGGGCGAGCCAACGACCGATGCGCACCAGCCAGGACGGCCGCCCCGGTCGAAGCAAGGGCAGCGCCGCCGACGCACGCAGCCTGCGGGTCGCGTCAGGGAACTGCGCGTGCAGGAACCCTCCGGCGCTGAGCAGCACTGCACCGGCGACAACGAGGTACTGAAAGGCGTAGGACGTCGTCATACCGTCACCCTGCCCCCAGCGCCACGGCGACCTGGTACGTCAGCAACGACGCCAGGTAGGCCAGCGCGAACAGGTATCCGGCGCTGATGGCCATCATCCGCCACGAGTTGGTCTCGCGCTTGATGATCGCCCACGTGGAAATGCACTGCGGTGCGTAGATGAACCACACCAGCAGCGATAGCGCGGTCGCCAGCGACCAGCCGTCGCTGATGATCGGGGTCAAGGCCTGCGTCGCGGCGGCGTCGTCGCTGGCGGAGAGCGCGTAGACGGTCGCCAGCGACGACACGGCCACCTCGCGGGCGGCCAGCCCGGGGATCAGGGCGATGCAGATCTGCCAGTTGAATCCCAGTGGCGCGAACACCGCGGTCATCGCGTGGCCGATGCGGCCGGCGAAGCTGTAGTCGATCGCCGGCCCCACGGCATCCGCGGGCGCCGCCGGGAACGAGAGCAGGAACCACAGCAGGATCGTCAGCGACAGGATGATGCCGCCCACCCGGCGCAGGAAGATCATCATCCGCTCGTACAGCCCGATCAGCAGGTCGCGCGGGTGCGGCAGGCGGTACGACGGCAGTTCCAGCAGCAACGGATGCTCGCCCTCGTCGCGCCGCCATTTCTTCATCACCCAGGACACCGCCAGCGCACTCAGGATGCCGGCCATGTACAGCGCGAACAGCACCAGGCCCTGCAGGTTGAACACGCCGGCCACCGTCTGCTGCGGGATGAACGCGCCGATCAGCAAGGCGTATACCGGCAGCCGCGCCGAGCAGGTCATCAGCGGCGCGACCATGATCGTGGCGATGCGGTCGCGCGGGTCCTGGATCGAACGCGTGGCCATGATCCCCGGGATCGCACAGGCGAAACTCGACAGCAACGGGATGAAGGAGCGTCCCGACAGGCCCGCGGAGGCCATCATCCGGTCGAGCAGGAACGCCGCGCGCGGCAGGTAGCCCGACTCCTCCAGCGCCAGGATGAAGGCGAACAGGATCAGGATCTGCGGCAGGAACACCAGCACCCCGCCGACACCGGCGATGATCCCGTCGGTGAGCAGGCTCGACAACGGACCCTCGGGCATCGTCCCGCCGATCCAGCCGCCGAGCCAGCCGAAGCCGGCATCGATGGCGTCCATCATCGGCGTCGCCCAGGCGTACACCGCCTGGAAGATCAGGAACATGATCGTCGCGAGCGTCGCCAGCCCCGCCGCCGGATGCAGCAGCCAGCGATCGAGCGCATCGTCGACGCGCGCGGTCCGGGTCGGCATCCGCACCGCGGCCGCCAGCAGCTGGCGGGTCTCGTCGTGCAGGCGCTGCTCGGCGTCCATGCCGGACGCTTCCGCGGCACCGCCCGTGTCATCGCGGACCGGCGGCGGCCGAAGGTTCGCCAGGCTGCGGTCCAGCTCCTCCAGCAAGCCGGCAGCCCCGTCGTGCTGCACGGCGACGGTATCGACCACCGGCACGCCCAGGGCCTGCTGCAGGCGCTCGCGGTCGATGACGATCCCGCGCCTGCGGGCGACGTCGGCCATGTTCAGCGCGACGACCATGGGCCGCCCGAGTTCACGGACCTCCAGCACGAAACGCAGGTGCAGGCGCAGGTTGGTGGCGTCGACCACGCACACCAGCGCGTCTGGCGCCGGCTCGCCGGGATAGAAGCCGCGGCACAGGTCGCGCGCGATTGCCTCGTCGAGGCTGGCCGGGTGCAGGCTGTAGGCCCCGGGGAGGTCGAGGAGCGCGACGTCGCGGCCGGCGGGTGTGCGCAACCTGCCCTCCTTGCGTTCCACGGTCACGCCCGCATAGTTGGCGACCTTCTGCCGGCTACCGGTCAGCAGGTTGAACAACGCGGTCTTGCCGCAGTTGGGCGTGCCGACCAGGGCCAGCCGCAAGGGCACGGCGGCGGTGCTCACGCGACGGTCTCGCGCGCATCGGCATCGATGCGGATGCGCGACGCCTCGGCCCGGCGCAACGCGAAACGCGTGAAGCCGACCTGCACCAGCAGCGGGTCGCCGCCGAACGGCCCCTTCGCCACGATCTCGACGCGTTCACCGGCGACGAACCCCAGTTCGCGCAACCGGCGCGCGACCGCATCCGTCGGCGAGGCATCCTCGACGGCGACGACGATCGCGGCGCGGCGCGGCGACAGGGCGCAAAGCTTCAAGAGGGTGAACGCCGGATGGGAATAATTATCATTATAGCCAAGTTGGCGGCCGTGGCGGCCGGGTTGCGCGGCGTTTCCGCCCGGTGAAACGCCTTGGATCCGCCATGCGCACGCGGCGACTCCCGCGACAGGACCGGGGCGGCATCGTCCCTGCCCGCTCCGCTTGCGCGTATCGGCCGCCACCCTTGCCCTGCCGGGTGGCGGAACCATCCACCCGGCGTGCTCGCAGCCGCCTGGCCGGACCATCCCTTCTGGCGCCGGGGCTGCGCGTCGTGCCGGAAGGCTATGATTCATGGCATCTTCCAGCAGATCGACACCATGACCGACACGTTGCAGGTCTGTCGCGACGGCCCCGTCGCGACACTGCGCCTCAATCGGCCCGGGCTGCACAACGCCTTCGATGCCGGCCTGATCTCGGCACTGACCACCGCCCTCGATGAGGCGGCCGGGGACGCGGCGGTCCGCGTCGTCGTCCTGGCGGCCATGGGCGCGTCATTCTCCGCGGGCGCCGACCTGAACTGGATGCGCAGCATGGCCTCCGCCAGCGAGTCGGAAAACCGCGAAGATGCCCTCGCCCTGGCCCGGTTCATGCGGACCCTGGACGAGCTGCCCAAGCCGACCATCGCGCGCGTCCAGGGCGCGGCCTTCGGCGGCGGCGTGGGGCTGGTGGCCTGTTGCGACATCGCCATCGGCGTGACCGACGCGAAGTTTGGTTTGACCGAGAGCCGGCTCGGCCTCCTTCCCGCGGTGATCTCGCCGTACGTCATCGCGTCGATCGGTGCGCGGCATGCGCGGCGATATTTCGCCAGCGCCGAAGTGTTCGATGCCGCGCAGGCGCGGCGCATCGGCCTGTTGCACGAGGTGGTCGCCGCCGATGCGCTGGACGACGCAGTCGAGCGCCAGGTGGCCCTGCTGTGCAAGGCCGGCCCGCTGGCCGCGGCGCAGGCGAAGGCGCTGGTGCGGGCGATCTCCGGCGGTGGCGACCGCGATGCGCTGGACGCAGCCACCGCGGCACTGATCGCCAAGCTGCGCGTTTCACCCGAAGGCCAGGAAGGGCTGAATGCCTTCCTCGACAAGCGCCCGCCCGCCTGGGCTGCCAAGGACTGACGCATGTTCCACACCCTCCTGATCGCCAATCGCGGCGAGATCGCCTGCCGCATCATGCGCACCGCGCGACGCATGGGCATCCGCACCGTCGCGGTGTTCTCGGAGGCCGATGCCGACGCCCGGCACGTGCGCCTGGCCGACGAGGCCCATCCGATCGGCGGCCCCCAACCCCAGGAGAGCTACCTGCGCGGCGAGGCGATCCTCGAGGTCGCGAAGCGCTCGGGCGCGCAGGCGATCCATCCCGGTTACGGGTTCCTCAGCGAGAACGCCGATTTCGCCGAAGCCGTCGAAGCGGCCGGGCTGGTGTTCGTCGGCCCCAAGGCCGCGTCGATGCGCAGGATGGGCAGCAAGGCCGGTGCAAAGGAACTGATGGATGCCGCGGGCGTGCCCGTGGTGCCGGGCTACACCGGCGTCGACCAGACTCCGCAGACGCTGGCGCGCGAAGCGGCGCGGATCGGCTTCCCGCTGATGATCAAGGCCGCGCATGGCGGCGGCGGCAAGGGCATGCGCGTGGTCCATGGGCTCGATGGCTTCCTGCCTGCACTTGAGAGCTGCCAGCGCGAGGCGACCAATGCCTTCGGCCGCGACCGCGTGCTGCTGGAGCGTTACATCGAGCAGCCGCGCCACATCGAGATCCAGGTCTTCGGCGACCACCACGGCGAGATCATCCACCTGGGCGAGCGCGAGTGCTCCGCGCAAAGGCGCTACCAGAAGGTCCTGGAGGAATCGCCGTCGCCCTTCGTCACGCCCGGGCTGCGCGAGCGGATGGGCGCCGCCGCGGTCCAGGCGGCACGGGCGATCGACTACGCCAACGCCGGGACGGTGGAGTTCATCGTCTCGCCCGACGGCAGCTTCTACTTCATGGAGATCAACACCCGCCTCCAGGTCGAGCATCCGGTTACCGAGATGGTCACCGGGCTGGACCTGGTCGAATGGCAGCTGCGCGTCGCCGCGGGCGAACCCTTGCCGTTGGCGCAGGATGACATCGTGCAGCGCGGACACGCCATCGAAGTGCGGTTGTACGCGGAGGACCCCGACGCCGGCTTCCTGCCCGGCTCCGGCCGGCTGCAACGGCTGCGCCTGCCGCCGCCTTCGGAACACGTTCGGGTCGATACCGGCGTGGTCGAGGGCGACACCGTCACCATCTTCTACGACCCGATGATCGCCAAGCTGGTGGTCCACGACGTCGACCGCAAGCAGGCGCTCGCACGCATGCGCGAGGCCCTCGCGCTGTGCGTGATCGAGGGACCCAAGTCCAACATCGCCTTCCTGGAGCGGCTGGTCCGCCACCCGGCGGTCACGGAAGCGACGATCACCACCGGCACGCTGGACCGAGAGCTCGAACAGTTCACCGGCGACGATGCCGAAGCGCCGCCCCATGCAGCGACCCATGCCTTGCTCGCCGCGGCGGTGGCCGACCTGCTCGCCGGGGAACGCGACGCCCGCCAGGCCGCGGAACGCAGTGGCGACCCGCACGCGCCGTGGGCGCGCGCCGATGGCTGGCGGCTTGGCCATGCCGGGCTGCGGCGCATCGTGCTGGGCGACGCCGACCTGCGGCACGTCGTCGAGGCCCATGGCAGCGATGGCGGATACGCCATTGTCCTCGACGGGGAGCGCATGGAAGTCGCCGGCGCGCGCTTCGAGGACGACGGCCTGTCCGGTCAATACCTTTCGGCGCGTTTTGATGGACAGGCGCGCCGGTATCGCGTCGATGTCGACGCCGACCACGTCCGTCTCCACGATGGCCGCCGACGCTGGCGGTTCGCACGCGTCCCCGCCTTCGAACTGCAGGGCGGCACCGCGGATGCCGGCGGCGACCGGTTGCTGGCGCCGATGCCCGGACGCATCGTGGCCACGCGCGTTGCCACCGGCGACGAAGTCACGCAAGGACAGGAGCTGCTGGTGATGGAAGCGATGAAGATGGAGCTGGCGTTGAAGGCACCGCGCGATGGCGTCGTCGCCGGACTCCATGCGGCCACGGGGGATTTCGTCGAGGCCGACGCCGTGCTGGTCAGCCTGGAGACCTGAGCGTGGCGCTGCCGGCACGGGTACGCATCGTCGAGGTCGGGCCGCGCGACGGCCTGCAGAACGAGGCCACCCCGGTCCCGACCGCATCGAAGATCGCGTTGATCGACCGCCTGTCCGCCAGCGGACTGCAGGCCATCGAAGCGACCAGCTTCGTCAGTCCCAAGTGGGTGCCGCAGCTGGCCGATGCCGCCGAGGTCTACGCCGGCATCCGCCGCCGGCCGGGGGTGCGCTACCCGGTGCTGGTGCCCAACGAACAAGGCTACGAGCGCGCGTTGGCGGCAGGCGTGGAGGAAGTCGCCGTGTTCGCGGCCGCTTCGGAGGCCTTCAGCCGCAAGAACATCAACGCGACCATCGCCGAGTCTCTGGAGCGGTTCGAGCCGGTGCTGGCGCGCGCCAGGGAGGACGGGATCGCCGTGCGCGGGTATGTCTCGACCGTGCTCGGTTGTCCCTACCAGGGCGAGGTGCCGCTGGCCGACGTGGTGCGAGTGGCCACGACGCTGCACGGCATGGGCTGTTACGAGGTTTCGCTGGGCGACACGATCGGCGTCGGCACGCCCGGCAAGGCGCGGAAGATGCTGCAGGCCGTGGCCGGCGAGATCCCGATGGGCGCGCTGGCGGTCCACTTCCACGACACCTACGGGCAAGGCTTGGCCAACGTGCTCGCCTGCCTGGAGAAAGGCGTCGCCGTGGTCGACGCCGCGGTGTCCGGCACCGGTGGCTGCCCCTACGCCAAGGGCGCCAGCGGCAACGTCGCCACGGAGGACGTGGTCTACATGCTGCACGGACTTGGCATCGACACCGGGATCGACCTCGACAGCCTGGTCGATACGGGGCGCTGGCTCGCCGCGCAGCTGGGACGCGCGACGGGCAGCAAGGTCACCCGGGCGCGTGCCGCCGCATGAAGCCGACTCCGCTGCCAGGTGCCAGCCTCACCCTGTCGGCGAACGATGGCACCGCGCAGATCGCGTCCGCCCTGGATGCCGCGTGCCGCGACCTCACCCTGAGCGCGCACGCCCGCGACCTCCTGGCGCAGGCCCGGGACGCCTTGCGCTCGGCCAGCACCGACGCCGAAACCGCGCGCCTGCGTTACCACGCACTGTTCGACGCGGTGCCCGATCCGGTCAGCATCATCGACGAGCACGGCATCGTGCTCGACCTCAACCGTGCCGGCATGGCCGCCTACCGGCGTCCGCGCTCGGAGATCATCGGCCAGCCCATCGACGTGCTCAACCCGGACCTGCCGCGGGGCCACATGGTGCCGGTGTGGGAAGCACTGGACCGGGGGGATACCTATGTCATCGAGGTCACCAACATGCGGGCCGACGGCACCCGGTTCCCGGTGGAGGTGCATTCGGCGGGCTTCGAGCTCGACGGGCGGAAGTGCCTGGTCGCGGTCGCCCGCGACCTCAGCCGGCGGCAGGAGGCGGAGGTCCGGTACCGCGAGTTGATGGAGGTCATCGACAAGGGCATCGTCATCCAGAACGCTGCGGGCGAGTTCGTCTACGGCAACGGCGCCGCCCTGCGCATGTTCGGGATCGGCAGCGGGCAGACCCTCGCCGAGCAGATGCGCCCGGAGCATTGGCGCCCGATCCGGGAAGACGGTAGCGAAATGCCGTGGGAGGAATACCCGGCCATGCGCGCGCTGCGGACGGGCAAGCAGATCGAGAGCACCTTGCTCGGCCTCTACCACCGCCGCCGGCACCAGCTGCTGTGGCTGTCGGTGACCGCGGTGCCGCAATACGCCGCCGGCGGGGATTCGCCTGAGCAAGTCCTCTCGCTGTTCTCCGACGTCACCGAACTCAAGCGCGACAGCGCCCTGTTCGACCGGGTCCAGGCCCTGGCCCACATCGGCGGATGGGAATGGGACTGCAGCCAGGACCAGCTCTACCTCACCGACGAGTCCGCGCGGATCCTCGACCAGGCGCACACCGCGCTGTCGATGCAGGACATGATCGACAGCCTGCGACCGGGCGATCGCACCCGGCTGCGGGAGGCCGTGGATGCGGCTTGCGGGGGCGGGCCGGGCTTCGACCTCGACCTCCAGGGCACCCATGCCGACGGCCACGCCTTCTGGGTGCGGGTGATCGGCGAGGCGGAAACCGGCAACCCCGACGATGCCGCCGCCGTGCGCCTGACCGGGACCCTGCAGGACATCACCGCGCTCAAGCAGGGCGAGGAAACCCTGCGCGTCCAGGCACGCACCGACCCGCTGACCGGGTTGCTGAACCGGGACGCCATCCTCGGCGAGCTCGAACAACGGCTGCAGGACAAGGCCCTCTCGCGGCTGGCCGTGCTCTACATCGACCTGGATCGCTTCAAGCTGGTCAACGACGTGCTCGGCCACGCGGTGGGCGATGAATTGCTGGCCAGCGCGGCCTCCCGGATCAGCTCGGCCGTCGGCACCGAGGGCCTGATCGCACGCTTCGGCGGCGACGAGTTCCTCGTGGTGTGCGGCACCGACGACGACCACGACCGCCCCGAACGCATCGCCGACGCGATCCTCGCCTCGTTCGCCGAGGCCTTCCGCTTCGGCAAGGAGGAGTTCGCGATCACCACCAGCATCGGCATCGCGCGCGCGCCCGTGGACGGCGAACGGCCACAGGCCCTGATCCAGAACGCCGATGCCGCGATGTACGACAGCAAGCGCCGCATGCGCAACGGCCGCCAGTCCTTCACCCCGGCGCTCGCCCAGTCGCAGAGCGACCGCCTGCATTTCGAGACCCAGCTCCGCCGCGCGGCCGAGAACGAGGAATTCCACCTGGTCTTCCAGCCACAGGTCGACCTGCGCCACGGCCGGATCGTCGCCGCCGAGGCGCTGATCCGCTGGCGGAACTTCCACCTGGGCGAAATGCGGCCCGACCATTTCATTGGCCAGGCCGAATCCACGGGCGACATCGTCCGGATCGGCAGCTGGGTCCTGCGCGAGGCCTGCCGCCAGATCGCCGCGTGGCGCGACGCGGGGCTGGGGATCGTCCGGGTCGCGGTCAACGTGTCGTACCGCCAGTTCCTCGGCGACGACCTGGCCAACACGGTCAAGGCCACGCTGGACCAGTTCGCGCTGCCCGGTTCGGCACTGGAGCTGGAGTTCACCGAGCGCGTGCTGATCGAGGATGCGCCGGAAACGCTGAGGACCTTCGCCCAGTTGCGCGACCTGGGCGTGATGCTCGCCATCGACGACTTCGGCGAGGGCTACAGCGCGCTGAACTACCTGCGCCGATTGCCGATCCACGGGCTCAAGCTCAGCCAGCTGTTCGTCAGCGGCGTGCCGGGCAACCAGTCGGACGTGGCAGTCTGCCAGGCGGTGGCCGGCATCGCGCGCAGCCTCGGACTGGGCCTGGTCGCCGAAGGCGTCGAGTCGGAGGCGCAACGGAAGTTCCTGCTCAAGCTCGGCGTGCCGATCGGCCAGGGATTCCTGTTCTCGCCCGGCCTGCCGGCCGACGAGTTCGCGCACCGCCTGCAGGCGCCGGACCATGCGTACCGGGACTGAGCCGTTCCGCATCCGCCCGATCGAGCCGCGGGACGACGCGGCCATCGCCGGCGTGATACGCACGGTGATGCCCGAGTTCGGGGCCACCGGCGAGGGCTTCGCGATCAACGACCCCGAGGTCGACTGGATGTGCCGCGCCTACCGCGCGCCGCGCGCTGCGTACTTCGTCGTCGAGCGCGACGGCGCGGTCGCCGGGGGTGGCGGCGTGGCGCCGCTGCTGGGCGGGGACGCGGCCACCTGCGAACTGCGCAAGATGTACTTCCTGCCCGAGCTGCGCGGCCTGGGCGCGGGGCATGCGCTGATGGAGCAGTGCCTGGAGGCGGCACGCGGATTCGGCTTCCGTCGCTGCTACCTCGAGACCCTGGCCGGCATGGATGCTGCCCGCCGGCTCTACGAGCGCAGCGGTTTCCAGCGCCTCGACGCGCCACTGGGAAGCACCGGGCACGGCGGCTGCAATGCGTGGTACGCCCGCGGGCTCTAGCGGGGCACGCCTGGGCGGACGCGGGTCGCCGGGTCGCGGTCGATGGCGCGGCTGCACTAAAATGGCGGTTTTCCGCCCGCAGGAATCCCCATGCAACTCGATCAAGTCCGCGCCATCGTCACCGGCGGCGTCTCCGGCCTCGGCCTGGCGGTGGCCAACCACTTGGTCGCCAAGGGCGGCAAGGTCGCCTTGTTCGACGTCAACGACGACAAGGGCGCCGATGCCGTCGCCTCCCTGGGCGAAGGCAAGGCCCGCTACTTCAGCACCGACGTGACCGACGAGGACGGCGTCGTCGCCAACGTCGCGGTGGCCCGGGACTTCCTTGGCGGACTGAACGTGGCGGTCAATTGCGCGGGCATCCTCGGCGCGGGACGGGTGCTCGGCCGCGAGGCGCCGATGCCGCTGAAGAACTTCACCGCGACGGTGATGGTCAACCTGGTCGGCAGCTTCAACGTCGCCAAGGCCGCCGCCGACGCGATGCAGCACAACGACGCAGGCGAGGACGGCGAGCGCGGCGTGATCATCAACACCGCCTCGGTCGCCGCCTACGAGGGACAGATCGGCCAGGCCGCCTACTCGGCTTCCAAGGGCGGCGTGGTCGGCATGACCTTGCCGATGGCGCGCGAGCTGGCCCGCGTCGGCATCCGCGTCAACACCATCGCACCGGGCATTTTCTGGACCCCGATGGTCGACGGCATGCCCGAGGACGTGCAGAAGTCCCTGTCGGCGTCGATTCCCTTCCCGTCCCGCCTCGGCCAGCCAACGGAATTCGCCGACCTGGTCGCCTACCTCATCGGCAGCCGCTACCTCAATGGCGAAACCATCCGCCTCGACGGCGCGGTCCGCCTGGCGCCCAGGTAGGCGCACGGCCCCCGCACTCTCCACCGCTGGCACGCGCGCCCGGCCCGCCGGCCTCGCAAGCGGCCGCATCCTGCACCCACCCGTATCGAGCCATCCATGAAAGCCAGCGAGACCAAGAAGGGCAACGTCATCGAGCACAACGGCACCGTCTACCAGGTGCGCGACATCGAACGCAGCTCCCCGCAGGGCCGCGGCGGCAACGTCAAGTTCCGCTTCACCCTGTATTCCGTGCCCGGCGGCAGCAAGTACGACTTGAGCGTCAGCGCCGACGACGAGCTCAGGGAAGTCGAGCTTTCGCGGCGCGCCGCGACGTTCTCCTACAAGGATGGCGACGCGTTCGTGTTCCTGGACGACGAGGACTACACACCTTATGCGCTCGGTGCCGATGTCGTCGGCGAGGACGCCGGCTACATCACCGAGTCGCTGTCGGATTGCTACGTCCAGCTCATCGACGACCAGCCCGTGGCCCTGCAGCTGCCGCAAAGCGTGCAGCTGGAAGTCGTGGAGACGCCGCCGGAACTCAAGGGCGGCACCGCGACCAAGCGGCCCAAGCCAGCCAGGCTCAGCACCGGCGTCGAGATCCAGGTCCCGGAGTACATCGGCAACGGCGAGCGGGTCTGGGTCAACACCACGACCGGGGAATTCGCGGGCCGCGCCAACTAGGCGGCAGGCGCTCGCCACTGACCAAGCGAGCCGGCCGGGCCGGGCTCGCTTGCCACGACCCACGCCATCGCGCGGCACTCAAGGGGCGTCGAAGATCTTCCCCGGGTTCATGATCCCGGCCGGATCGAGCACGCGCTTGATGCCCGCCATGATCGCGATCTCCTCCGGGCTCCGGGTCGACGCCAAGTAGTCCTTCTTGGCCAGCCCGATGCCGTGCTCGGCGGAGATGCTGCCGCCGTGCTTCTGCAGCGTGGCGGCGAGCAGCGCGGTGACCTGCCCGCATCGCGCCGCGAAGGCGTCGGCGTCCATCTGCGCCGGCCTGAGGACGTTGATGTGCAGGTTGCCGTCGCCGACATGCCCGAACCAGACGACGTCGAATTCCGGGTACTCGCGCGCCAGCAAGGCCTGCGCATCGGCGAGGAACGCCGGCATGGCCGACACGCGCACGGACACGTCGTGCTTGTAGGGCGCGTGTGGCGCGAGGCTTTCGGTGATGCCTTCCCGCAGCCGCCACAGCTGCGCGGCCTGGTCCCGGCTTTGGCTGATCACGCCGTCACCGACCCAGCCCCGTGTCGTGCAGTGCTCGAACGCGGCGAGCACGGCGACTTCCCGCGCGTCCCCGCCACTGGCGAACTCGGCCAGCACGTAGAAGGGATGCCGCTCCGCGAACGGAGCCTGCGCGCCCCCGGCCAGGACGTGGTGCAACGCGCGGGCGGTGAAGAATTCGAAAGCCTCCAGCTCGAGCCTCGAACGCAGCTCGGCGAAAACCTGCATCAGCGACTCGAACGAGGGCAGCGCCAGCAGCATCACGCTGGTTTCCGGCGGGGGATCGGCCAGCCGCAGCGTGGCCTCGACCACGACGCCGAGCGTGCCCTCCGAACCGATCACCAGGTGGCGCAGGTCGTAGCCGCTGGAGTTCTTGACCAGGCCGCGGTTGAGGTCCAGCAGGTCGCCGTGACCGGTGACCAGTTTCAGTCCGGCAACCCATTCGCGGGTATTGCCGTAACGCAGCACCCGGATCCCGCCCGCGTTGGTGGCGATGTTGCCGCCGATCGAGCAGGAGCCACGCGCGGCGAAGTCCACCGGGTACGCAAGCCCCTGTTCGCCGGCCGCCGATTGGGTCGCCTCCAGGGTGATGCCTGCCTGCACGGTCAGCGTGCGGTCGACGGCATCGAAGCCGAGCACGCGTCGCATGCGCTCCAGGCTCAGCACGAGCTCGCCATGGGCCGCCACCGCGCCACCCGACAGACCGGTGCGCCCCCCCGACGGCACGATCGCGACGCCGTGCGCCCTTGCCCAGCGCACGACCGCCTGCACTTCGCCGGCGTCCCCGGGCAAGGCAATCGCGAGCGGCGCCGGCGCCCACCTGCGCGTCCAGTCGCGGCCGTAATGCACCAGGTCGTCGGCGGCCGTCTTGAGCACAAGAGCGGGCACCGCTTGCTGCAGGGATCCAATGCGCGGATCGGTCATGGCGGCCAGCCGAATCGGGGACCCCAGCGTGCCAGCCGCCCATGCCAGCGTCCAGCACCGCCGACGCGACCGCACTGCACCTGGCGCGTGGTGCACGCAGGCGGCGACCGCGCGCCGCGCGCGCATTAACACCCGACCGGCCTTCTGGCACACTGGCCCGCCGCGACGCGGCACCTGCATGCAGAAGACCTCCTACCCTCGGCAGGACATCCGGGTCCTGCTGCTCGAAGGCATCAGCGAGAGCGCGGTGCAGACCTTCCGCGCGGCCGGCTACACCCAGGTGGAGGTCCATCCCAAGTCGCTGCCTGAGGACGAGCTCAAGGCCCGCATCGCCGACGTCCACATCGTCGGCATCCGTTCGCGCACGCAACTCACGGCCGAAGTGCTCGCCGAGGCACGCCGGCTGATGGCGGTGGGCTGTTTCTGCATCGGCACCAACCAGGTCGACCTCGACGCCGCCGAGCTGGCCGGCATCCCGGCGTTCAACGCGCCCTACTCCAACACCCGCAGCGTCGCCGAGCTGGTGCTGGCCGAAGCGATCATGCTGTTGCGCGGCATCCCGCAGAAAAGCGCGCAGTGCCATCGTGGCGGCTGGTCGAAATCGGCCGAGGGCAGCCACGAGGCGCGCGGCAAGACCATCGGCATCGTCGGCTACGGCCATATCGGCACCCAGGTCGGCGTGCTGGCCGAGTCGCTGGGCATGCAGGTGCTGTTCCACGACATCGAGGCGAAGCTGTCGCTGGGCAATGCGCGTGCGGCCGCCGACCTCGCCGACCTGCTGGCGCGCTCGGACGTGGTGACCCTGCACGTGCCGGAGACGCCCGCGACGCGGATGATGATCGGCGAGCAGCAGATCGCCGCGATGAAGCCCGGCGTCCACTTGATCAATGCCTCGCGCGGCAGCGTCGTCGACATCGATGCGCTCGCCGCCGCGCTGCAGTCGGGCCATGTCGCGGGGGCCGCGGTCGACGTGTTCCCGGTCGAGCCCAAGGGCAACGGCGAGAGCCTCGACTCCCCGCTGGTGGGCCTGGACAACGTCATCCTCACCCCCCACGTCGGCGGCAGCACCCTGGAAGCGCAGGACAACATCGGCATCGAGGTCGCGGCCAAGCTGGTGCGTTACAGCGACAACGGCAGCACGCTCTCGGCGGTCAACTTCCCCGAGGTCACGCTGCCCGAGCACGAGGGCAGCCATCGCCTGCTGCACATCCACCGCAACGTGCCCGGCGTGCTGTCGCGGATCAACGAGGTGTTCTCGCAACAGGGCATCAACATCGACGGCCAGTTCCTGCGCACGGACGCCAAGGTGGGTTACGTGGTGATCGACGTCAGCACCGGCGACACGGAGGCCGGCAAATTGCGCGCGGCGCTGATGGACGTGCCGGGCACGCTGCGGACGCGGGTGCTGTACTGATCCGGCGCTGGGGCCGCCCCGTCCCTGGAATGCATTCGCCGTGGACCGCCCGACAGGCCAACGCGTGCGGTATTGCGAACCTAGTCCCGGACCGCCAGCCACTTCCCGGCCATGCGCCGCACCGACGGGTCGGCGCTGGCATCCGCCGCGACGTCCGCGATCCCGCGCCACGCCAGCGCATGCGACTCCTCGCCGACCACGAAGTCCTCGTCCTCCGCGGCGCGCACCACGTAACGCACGTCGTAGTGCCAGTGGGCGGGGACGCCGGCGTACTCCGGGATCCGGTGGCGATCCAGGTCGAAGATGCTGGGCAGGACCTGCAGGCCCGCCAATCCCGTTTCCTCCCCGGCCTCGCGCAACGCGGCGCGCGCGAGGTCCCGGTCGCCGTCCGCGTGTCCGCCCGGTTGCAGCCAGAGGCCGAGCTTGCGGTGGTGCGTGAGCAGGGTCCGCGTCCCGCCGCGATCGACCAGCCAGGCAGAGGCGGTGAAGTGGCCCTCGAGCCGATCGCGCCGGAAGGGGTCGGCCGCCATCGCCGCGCCGCCGGTGCGCAGCAAGGCGAGGAACAGCGACGCCGTTCGTGACTCCGCGGGCCACCGCGACCGGTAGTCCTGGACCTGCGTGGCGAGTGGCGTCACTCCCATGTCCTCCATGCTGCAGCACAACATCCGCCGGCGGGCCGACAGGGTAACGGATGCGCGCGTTCACAACGCTTGTGCCGGCCTGCCCGCTTTGGCATGGTGTCGGCTGCCGTGGCGGCCGCTCCGGCACCATCCGTCATCCAAGCCGCGGCCACGGGCCAGGCGACACACGCTAGGGGAATCGCGAATGTCCAAGGGCCTATTCATCATCAAGCCGGTCGAGCCGCAGCCGCACGTCGACGCGGGCGAACCGGTCGAGGGATCGATCGAGGGCGAAGCCGGCCTGCGTCGCGTCCTCACCGCCCGACACCTCGTCCTGCTCGGCATCGGCGCGATCATCGGCGCCGGCATCTTCGTGATCTCGGGAACCGCGGCCGCCAACCACGCCGGCCCGGCGATCATGATCAGCTTCGTGCTGGCGGGCCTTGCCTGCGCCTTCGCCGGCCTGTGCTATGCGGAATTCGCGGCGATGATCCCGGTGTCCGGCAGCGCCTACAGCTACACCTACGCCACCCTCGGCGAAGCGGTGGCCTGGTTCGTCGGCTGGAGCCTGGTGCTCGAATACCTGTTCGCCGCCTCCGCGGTCGCGGTCGGCTGGTCCGGTTACGCCAGCGGATTGCTCGGCACCTTCGGCATCCAGTTGCCCGAGGCGCTGGCGGCCGCGCCCCTGGCCTATTCCGATGGCCAGATCGTGCGCACGGGCGGATTGATCAACCTGCCTGCGGTACTCATCGCGATGGCGGTGGCCTGGCTGTGCTACGTCGGCATCCGCCAGTCCGCGACGGCCAACGCGATCATCGTCGCGGTGAAGGTCATCGTGATCCTGATGTTCATCGGCTTCGGCCTGCAGCACGTCGACCCGGCCAACTGGCAGCCGCTGATCCCGCCCAACGAGGGCGGCGACCGCTTCGGCGTGATGGGCGTGCTGCGCGGCGCGTCGATCGTGTTCTTCGCCTACATCGGCTTCGACGCGGTCTCCACCGCGGCGCAGGAAGCCAAGAACCCGCAACGCGACATGCCGATCGGCATCATCGGCTCGCTGGTGGTCTGCACCATCCTGTACATCATCGTCTCGGCGGTGATGACCGGCATGATCCCGTACGCCCAGCTCAACACCGCCGAACCGGTCGCCACCGCGCTCGGCCCGTACCCCGACCTGCTGTGGCTCAAGACCATCGTGCAGATCGGCGCGGTCGCCGGCCTGTCCTCGGTGATCCTGGTGCTGATGATGGGCCTGCCGCGGATCCTGTACGCGATGGCGCGCGACGGCCTGCTGTTCAAGTCGCTGGGCGACGTGCACTCGAAGTTCCGCACGCCGCACAAGGCGACCATCGTCGTCGGCGTCCTGGCCAGCATCATCGCGGCGCTGTTTCCGCTGGGCATCCTCGGCGACCTGGTCTCGATGGGCACCCTGCTCGCCTTCGCCACCGTCTGCATCGGCGTGCTGGTGCTGCGCTATACGCGACCGGACCTGGTGCGCCCGTTCAAGGTGCCGTTCGCTCCCGTGATCTGCACGCTTGGCGCGCTGTCGTGCCTGTCGCTGGTGGTGTTCACCGTGGTCCAGAACCCCACCAACCTGGCGCTGATCATCGGCTGGACGCTGTTCGGATTCACGATCTACTTCCTGTACGGCTACCGCCACAGCAAGTTGCGCAAGCAGCAGGGCTGAGACTTCGACGGCCTGCCACAGCAGGCCGTCTCTCCATCCAATCCACGCAACCCAGGCTTCCCGATGACGGCAGAACGCGCGCGCAAGATCGGCCCGGTCCTGGCCACCTTCGTGGTCGCCAACAACATGATCGGCTCGGGGTTCTTCCTGTTGCCGGCGACGCTTGCCAAGTCCGGCGGCGTGACCGCGCTGGCGTGGCTGCTGGGCACGGTGCTGGCGATCGCACTGGGCGGCGCGTTCGCGCGGCTCGCCCGCCAGTATCCCAATCTCACCTCGCCCGACGACTACGTGCGGCCGGCGCTGGGGCGCGACATGGGGTTCCTGGCCACGACGCTCTACTGGATCTCGTCGTGGATGGGCAACAACGCGATCGCGGTGGCGGCCTTCGGCTACATCGCCATCCTGCTCCCCTTCGGCGACGGCACCGGCGTGCGCCTGGTCGGCCAGATCGTGCTGATCTGGCTGATGTTCGGTCTCAACCTGATGGGCCCGCGACCGATTGCGCGCTTCCAGTCGTTCTGCGTCGTGCTTGGCCTGCTGCCGGTGGCGGTGGTGCTGACCTTCGGCTGGGCCAGCTTCGACACTGACACCTACCGCGCGGCGTGGAACGTCACCGATCGCTCCGATGCCGCCGTGGTGTTCAGCTCGCTGGCGCCGATCTTCTGGGCATTCGTGGGCCTGGAGACCGGGGCCATGGTCGCAGGCGTGGTCGACGACCCCGACCGCAACGTCCCGCGCGCCACGATCGGCGGCATCACCATCGCGGGCGTCGTGTACCTGGTGTCGTCGGTGCTGATGATGGGCATCGTGCCGATCGACGACCTTGCCGCGTCCGGGGCGCCGTTCGCCCTGGTGGCCGGCGAGATGTTCGGTGCATGGGCCATCCCGATCATCGCCGCGGCGGCCGGGTTGAAGGCCACCGGCACCCTGGGCGGCTGGATGCTGGTCAGCGGCGAGTCGGGCGCGCGCGCCGCGCATCGCGGCTTCCTTCCCGCCATCTTCGGCCGCATGCGCGCCAACGGATCCGCCGGGTGGGGCCTGTTCATCGTGGCGGCGTCGATGACGGCGATCGCGATCTTCACCCTCGCGCCCACGGTCTCCGGCCAGTTCGAAACCATCATCAACATGGTCGTGACCCTGGTGGTGATGGCCTACATCGCCGCCGGCCTGAGCCTCCTGCTCGGCAGCCCGGAACTGCCGTCCGGCCCGCAGGAAAAGTTGCTCGGCATGGGCGCCCTGGTCGCCTGCGGCCTGCTGGTCTTCTCGACGCCGGTGCCGACGCTGGTCGGCTCGCTGGTCGTCGCATTGCTGGTGTGGGCGGCTTACCGCGGGTTCGGCAGCAGGCGCGTGGACGGAGCCGCCGGCGAACCGCGCTAGACTCCTCCGCATGAGCGACGCCCCGCCCTTCGACACGCACCGGCTCTGCGAACTGGCCGGCGAAATCATCGTCAACGTGCGGGACCTGGCCGCACTGGGCTGGACCCCCGCGACGAGCAGCAACTTCTCGCGCCGGCTCGACGATCGCCATGCGGCGATCACCGTGTCGGGGCGCGACAAGGCCCACCTGCGGGAGGCCGACATCATGGTCGTCGACTTCGACGGCCGCGCCGTGGGAAGCGACCACACGCCTTCGGCCGAAACGCTGCTGCACACGCAGCTCTACCGCCGCTCGCCCGACGTCGGCTGCGTGCTGCATACCCATTCCCGCAACCAGACCGTCGCCTCGCGGCTGTTCGCGGGCGCGGGGCACCTGCGCCTGGAAGGCTACGAGCTGCTCAAGGCGTTCCATGGCAACACCACCCACGAAGCCGCGATCGACGTGCCGGTACTGGCCAACACCCAGCACATGCCGACGCTGGCGGCCCAGGTCGATGCGCTGCTCGACACCGGGCCGCTCTGGGGCTACCTGATCGATGGCCACGGCCTGTACGCCTGGGGCCGCGACATGGCCGAGGCGCGGCGGCACCTGGAGGCGTTCGAGTTCCTGATCGGCTGCGAGCTGGAGCTGCGCAAGCTGCATCGCGAACACTGATGGCCGGGTCGCAGGGCCGAGTCGCCGATGGACCATGCCCGGGCTCGAACATCGCCGCGGCCGGGAGCAACTCGAAATCCACCGTGGCCGGCTGCTAGGCTGGCACCCTGTCCGATCCCCGCCGGGTACCCCGCCATGAGCCGCCTCCGCATCTTCGCCGACGATGCCCCCGACCAGCCCCAGTTCGACAGCAGCGAATTCGACGCCATCGCCCGCGAGCTGCGCGCGATCGGCGTGACCTTCGAACGCTGGCAGGCGAACCAGCCCGTCGTCGCCGGTGCCGCGCCCGAGGACGTCATCGCCGCGTACAAGGAAGACATCGACCGCATCAGCGCCGAGCGCGGTTTCACCACCGTCGACGTGGTCAGCATCGCGCCGGACCATCCCCAGCGCGAGGAAATGCGCGGCAAGTTCCTGGACGAGCATTTCCACGAGGAGGACGAGGTGCGGTTCTTCGTCGCCGGCTCGGGCCTGTTCACCCTACACGTGGACGACAAGGTCTACGAAGTCGAGTGCGTCAAGGACGACCTGATCGCGGTGCCCGACGGGACCACCCACTGGTTCGACATGGGGCCCGAACCGGATTTCATTGCCATCCGCTTCTTCCAGAAACCCGATGGCTGGGTCGGCCACTTCACCGGCACCGACATCGCACGCCGGTTCCCCCGGTACGAGAAGCGATGAAACCCCTCGTCCTCACCGACATCGAAGGCACGACCAGCAGCATTTCCTTCGTCAAGGACGTCCTGTTCCCCTACGCCCGCCGCGAACTGCCTCGCTTCGTGCGCGACCATGGCGACGAACCGGAGGTCAGGCGCTGGCTGGATGCGGTCGCCGCCGAACAGGGTGGCATCTGCAAGGACGAAGTCATCGTCGAAGTCCTGCAGGGTTGGATCGACGAGGACCGCAAGCACACGGCGCTCAAGGCGCTGCAGGGCATGATGTGGAAGTCCGGTTACCGCGAGGCTGACTTCACCGCGCACATCTACGCGGATGCCGCCGATGCGCTCCGGCGCTGGCACCGGGACGGGCATCGGCTGGCGGTGTATTCATCCGGGTCGGTCGCCGCGCAAAAGCTGTTCTTCGGGAATTCCGACGCCGGCGACCTCCTGCCGCTGTTCAAGGCCTTTTTCGACACGGAGATCGGAGGCAAACGCGAGCCGGGAAGCTATGCGCGCATCGCCGAGGCGCTGTCCAGCGACCCGGCCGGCATCCTGTTCCTGTCCGATGTGGTCGCCGAGCTCGATGCGGCGCGGGCGGCGGGCATGCGCACGGTCCTGGTGGACCGCCGGGCCGACTATCCGGAGCCGCGCACCGGCGACGCCTGCAACGGGCATCGGCGCGTGGAGTCCTTCGAGGCGCTGTCACCGGCATGACCGCGCGCGCCTGGCGACCGCCGCGCGAACGAAGGGCGGCGTGACCCGGCTGCCCGCCCTGCTCCTGCTGCTGCTGCTGGTGGCGCCCCTGGCGTCATGCGGTGCGCGCGATAGAAGCGAGACGCGGCCCCAGCGCGACGCCCGATTGATCGGCGAGATCTTCGAGGCGATGCCGCCGCAGCGATCCGGCCATCCCGATCTCTACGTCGTGGGCTTCGCCGGCGACGGGCACGAAGACGTGTTCCGGAACGAAGTCGCGTACCTGGAGGCGCTCGCATCCCGGCGCATGGATGCCCGCGGTCGCGTGGTATCGCTGGTCAACCACGCCGACAGCCTTGGCGGGACGCCGAGGCCGTTGGCGACACTGCGCAACCTGCGGCACGTGCTGGCGCGCATCGGCGAGGAGATGGATCCGGCGGAAGACCTGCTGCTGTTGTTCCTCACCACCCACGGCACCGAGGACCACGAGCTGGTCCTCCAGCTGTTCCCGGTCGTCGATTCGGTCATCCGGCCCGGTGAACTGCGGGAGGCGCTCGACCAGTCGGGCATCCGCTGGCGCGTGGTCGTGGTGTCCGCCTGCTACTCCGGCGGATTCCTCCCGGCGCTGCGCACCCCCGACACCCTGGCGATCTCGGCCGCAGGCGTGGACCGGACGTCCTTTGGCTGCGGCAGCGATTCGGTGGTGACCGATTTCGGTCGCGCCTTCCTGGTGGAAGGCTTGAACCAGGACCTCGATTTCGCCGCCGCGTTCGACCATGCCGCAACCCGCATCGAACGTTGGGAGCGCGAGGATTCCCTGGAAGCCTCGATGCCGCAGATCCACGTGGGAACCGGAATCGCGCGGATGTTGCCAGGATGGCGCGCGGCCGTGCCCGACAGCGACCCCGAGCCCTATCCGTACGCTCTCCCCTGAAGGGAGACGCCGGCAGAGAGCCTCGCCTACCCTGCAGTAAGATCGCGGGATGGGCGATTCGCTCGTTCGGGGGGGTGGGTGTTCGGGGATGGCATCGGCAGTCACGGGATTCGGTCCAACGATGGTGCTTGCGCGCATCCTGCTGGCTTGCATCCTCGCGCTCGTCGGGGCGACGGCCAAGGCGGCACCCGTGCTCGTCCTGGGCGATGACGGGACGGTGCCGCTGACGCCACGATTGAGCTATCGGCACGACAGCGAAGGCGTGGACCGCCCTGAGGATGCCTGGCGCCACGTGGACGCGGGCGATTTCGCGCCGCTGCCCGACGGCAGTGCGGCGTTCGGTTTCCAGCGCGGTGCGTTCTGGTTCCACGTCCCCATCGTCAACCGCAACCCGGACGAACAGCGCTGGCTGCTGGTGCAGCAATATGCGCTGAGCGACCACATCGACGTCTACGCCCGCTACCGCGACGGGCGCGTGGTCCACCAGGCCGGCGGGGACGCCCTGCCCTTCGCCGCGCGCAGCGTGCGCTACCGGCATCCGAACTTCATGCTCAACCTGCCGGTAGGCGAGCAGGTCGACGTGCTCGTGCGGGTGAAGAGCCAGAGTTCCATGCAGGTGCCGCTGGTGCTGTATACCCGTACCGCCTTCACCGAGCTCTCCCGCGACGCGCAATTCGCGATCGGCCTCTACTACGGGATCCTGCTGGCGCTGTTCTTCTACAACCTCGTGCTTTGGCTCACCCTGCGCGACGCCAGCTACTTCTGGTACCTGTTCCACATCACCGCCTTCGGCATGGTGCTGTTCTGCCTCAATGGCCTGGGCTTCGAGTACCTCTGGCCCACCAGTCCGTGGCTGGCCGACAAGTCCGTGCCGCTGTCCATCAGCCTGGCCCTGATCGGCATGCACCAGTTCTCGCGGGTCTTCCTGGAACTGCCCCAGCGCTGGCCGCCAGGCAACCGGGTCAGCCTGGCCGCGATCCTGGTGTTCGCGGCCTTCGCGGTCGCCGCGACCCTGATGCCCTACCGCACGATCACGCCCATCGTGTCGCTCGCGGTCCTGCTGAGCATCATCTGGATCAGCATCGTCGCCGTCGTGGTCCTGCGCCGCGGCTACACGCCGGCACGGCTGTTCCTGCTGTCTTGGGCGATGTTCCTGGCCGGGACGGGCGCGTTCACGCTGGTCGCCTTCGGCGTTCTTCCCAAGACCTTCCTGACCGAATACAGCGTGCAGATCGGCTCGGCGCTCGAGGTGCTGCTGCTGTCGATCGCCCTGAGCCACCGTTACGCGGCGCTTCGCAACGAGAACGAGCGCATCGTCGGCGAGGCCAACCGCCGGCTCGAGCGCAAGGTCGCGCAGCGCACGCAGGAAGTGCGCAGCACGCTGACCCAGCTCGAGGACGCGCACCGGCAGCTGAGCGAGTCCAGCCGGCGGGACGGCCTGACCGGCCTTTACAACCGCACGCATTTCCACGACGCATTCGAGACGATGCTGGAAGACGCTTCCCGGGAGGGTTCGCCGGTCTCGGTGCTGATGATCGACCTGGACCACTTCAAGTCGATCAACGACGAGCACGGCCACCTCGTCGGCGACGACTGCCTGCGGGCGGCCGCGCACAGGTTGGGCAGTGGCCTGCGCGCGCACGATGCGCTCCTGGCGCGCTTCGGGGGCGAGGAATTCGTGGTCGCCCTGCCGGGACGCAACCTGCAGCAAGCCGTATCGATCGCGGAAACGCTGCGCCGCTCGCTCGTCGCGGAGCCATGCGTTTCCCACGGTCGCACCGTCCGCATTTCCGCGAGCATCGGCGTGCATACCGTCCATCCCGACGGCGGGCGCGATGCGGACTCGGCGCTGCAGGTCGCCGACCAAGCCTTGTACCAGGCCAAGGACAACGGCAGGGACTGCGTCCGCACGGCGCTCACGGCGGCCTGACCACTCAGGCAGCTGCACGCCCCCGGCAGGGCGTCGCGTACAGGGGTCCTGCCCTGTTAGGACCTTCGATGCTTCGCGATTCCGAGGGCCCCGTCTCGCCAGTCCACGGATTGCCCGACGGCGCCGCAAGGAGCGCGCCGAGGCCGGTGGTGGCGACCCGGTGGCACTCGCTACTTCCCCGTTCCAGTGCCAGGCGGATCGATGCGGTGGGGCATGGGCGACGAGGCCCGATCCGGGCCTGCGTGGCGCTCGCGCAGCACCGCCTCCAGGGCGGCAAGGTCCATGCCGCGCGCGTGCAGCAACACCAGCAGGTGGTACGCGAGATCGGCGGCCTCGCCGAGCACGGATGCATCGTCCGCGGCCACGGCCGCGATCGCGGTTTCCACGGCCTCTTCGCCGACCTTTTGCGCGATCCTCGCAATCCCGGCTTCGGCCAGCTGCGTCGTGTAGCTTCCCACGGGGCGCTGGCGCCACCGCTGGCCGATGGTGCGGTCGAGTTCGGCCAAGCCACCGCCCGCGGCGTGTTCGAAACAACTGGTGCGGCCAAGATGGCAGGTCGGTCCGCGCGGGCGGACACGCACCAGCAACGCGTCGGCGTCGCAGTCAGGCTCGATGGTCGCCAGCTCCAGCGTGTTGCCGCTCTGTTCGCCCTTTCGCCACAGGCGCGCACGGCTTCGGCTGTGGAAATGCACCTGGCCGCTGTCCAGGGTGGCCTGCAAGGCCCCGCGGTCCATGTACCCCAGCATCAGCACGCGATGCGTGCAGGCGTCCTGCACGATGGCCGGCAACAGGCCGCCGCCCTTGTCCCAGTCCAGCGCTTCGACGCGCAGGTGCCGGGACCCGACTCCATCCGCCGCACCTGATTCGCCTTGCCTGCTCATGGACGCACCTCCAGTCCCGCCGTCGCCAAGGCCTGCTTGAGTTCCGGGATGGCGACCTGCCCGGAGTGGAAGACGCTCGCCGCCAGCGCCGCGTCGACGTCGGCCTGGCGGAACACGTCGACGAAATGTTCCATGCGGCCGGCGCCGCCGGAAGCCACCAGCGGCACCGCACAGGCCCCGCGCGCGGCGCGAAGCTGCGCGATGTCGAATCCTTCTCGGGTGCCGTCGCTGGCCATGCAGTTGAGGACGATTTCACCCGCGCCCAGGGCCTGGGCTTCCGCGATCCAGTCCAGCGTGCGCTTGCCGGGCGCCCGCATCGCGCCCGCGTCCCCGGTGTGGGTACGCACGCGCCATTCGCCGTCCGGGTCCTGCAGGGAGTCGATGCCGACGACCACGCACTGCACGCCGAAGGCATCGGCCAGCTCCGAGATCAGCTCCGGGCGCTCCAGCGCCGGGGTGTTGACCGAGATCTTGTCCGCACCGGCATGCAGGATCCGCCGGGCCTCGCCAACGCTGCGGATGCCGCCGGCCACGCAGAACGGGATGTCGAGCAGGCGCGCGAGCCGCTCCACCCAAGCACGATCGACGCCCCGCGCTTGCGGACTGGCCGTGATGTCGTAGAAGACCAGTTCATCGGCCCCCACGTCGCGGTAACGCTGCGCCAGCGCGACGATGTCGCCCATGTCCACGTGGTCGCAAAAACGCACGCCCTTGACCACGCGTCCGTCGCGCACGTCCAGGCACGGGATGATGCGCCGGCTCAGCATGGGCGCCGCCTCATGCCCGTAGCGCCTGCGGCAATGCCAGGCGTCCGTCGAGCAGCGCCTTGCCAAGCACGATCCCCGCGCAACCGTTGGCCTTCGCGGCACGGATGTCGTCCGCATCGCGCACGCCGCCACTGGCCTGCACGCACAGGTTCGGCGCCCAGCCTTCGACCAGGGCGTAGAGGTCGAGGTTCGGTCCGGCCAGCATGCCGTCGCGCGCGATGTCCGTGCACAGCAGGTGTCTCAAGCCGGCACGGGCGAAGTACCGCACCAGGTCGGCCAGCGTGATGCTGGCCGATCGCGTCCAGCCATGCGCCGCCGGCCACCAGCGGCCATCCGCGGCGCAACGCGCATCGAGCGCCACCGCGATGCGCTCCGGTCCATGCCGCGTGATCCAGTTGGCGACCTCACCCCGCGCGTCCACGGCCATGGACCCGACGACCACCCGGTCCGCGCCTGCATCAAGCAGTCGCCGCAGGTCGGCGTGGGCGCGTATCCCACCGCCGGTCTGCACCTGAAGCGAAGTCTCCCGCTTGATCCGGTCGAGCAGCGGAAGCAGCGTGTAGCCGCCTCGGCGGGCCGCATCGAGGTCCACCAGGTGCAGCCATTCCGCGCCGGCCGCCGCGTAGCGGCTCGCCAGTTCGAAGGGGTCCTCCGCGTAGCGGGTTTCGCGCGCGTAGTCGCCCTGCGCAAGCCTCACGACCCGTCCCTCGCGGACGTCGATGGCGGGATAGACCACGAAGCTCACGCGGGCACGCCCACGAAGTTGCGCAGGATGCGGGCGCCGCAGGTTGCCGAGCGCTCGGGATGGAACTGCGCGCCGGCCACGTTGGCCCGCCGCACGACCGCGGAGAACACATCGCCGTGCCTGCAGCCGGCGATGGCATGGGCGTCCGGTAGCACGGCGTAGCCATGCACGAAATACGCGAAGGCACCGTCCTCGATGCCGGCGAGCAACGGATCCTCCCGCAGCGGCCGAAGTCGGTTCCAGCCCATGTGCGGCACGCGGACGCCCGGCCCCGGCAGCATCCGGCGGACGACGCCCGGCAGCAATCCAAGGCACGCGGTGTCGCCCTCCTCCGAATGCTCGAAGAGCAACTGCATCCCCAGGCAGATGCCCAGCAGCGGGATTTCGCTATCGCGCAACGCGATGTCGAATCCACCCTTACGCAAGGCTCGCATGGCCGGCCTGGCCGCCCCGACGCCCGGCAGCACGATGCGCACGGCACCGGCCAGCGCGTCGGCATCGCGCACGATGCGCGGCACGGCGCCCAGTCGCTCGAGTGCGTAGCACACCGAACCCAGGTTGGCGCCGCCGGCATCGATCACCGCCACGTCCATCACAACGCACCCTTCGTCGTCGGCAGCTCGCGGCCTTCGCGAACCACGGCTTGACGGAGCGCCCTGGCAAAGGCCTTGAAGCAGGCCTCGACCTGGTGGTGGTCGTTGTCGCCCCGGACGGTCAGGTGGAGGTTCAGTCCCGCGGCATCGCAGACCGAGCGGAAGAAATGCGGGACCAGCTCGGTCGGCAGGTCGCCCACGCGCTCGCGCCGGAACGTCCCGTCGAAAACGAAGTACGGCCGCCCCCCCAGGTCCAGCGCGGCGCTGGCCAGCGTTTCGTCCATCGGCAGCGTGAAGCCGTAGCGCCCGATCCCGCGCTTGTCGCCCAACGCTTCGCGCAGGGCCTGTCCGAAGGCCAGCCCCGTGTCCTCGACCGTGTGGTGCTCGTCGATGTGCAGGTCGCCGTCGCAGGCGACCTCGAGCGCGACGCCACCATGCTTGCCGATCTGCTCGAGCATGTGGTCGAAGAAGGGCAGTCCCGTCCGCACCGACGGCTCGGCGCGGCGGTCCAGATCCAGCGACACCCTGACCCGCGTCTCCTGGGTATCGCGTTGCACGGTAGCCTGCCTGGGGGCGTCGACCAGCGCATGGGCGATCGCCGCCCAGTCCCACTGCCCGCCGAACTCGCGGGTGCGCAACTGGAAGCCGCGGATCCCGAGGTTTTCCGCGAAGCGGATGTCGGTGTCGCGGTCGCCGACCATGGCCGAGCGCGCCCAGTCGATGCCACGCTCCTTCAGCAGCGGCAACACCAGGCCCAGGCCCGGCTTGCGGGTCGGCGCGTTCTCCGCCGGCAGGCTGCGGTCGATGAGGATCTGGCGGAACTCGATGCCCTGGCTCGCGAATACCTGCAGCATCAGCGCATGCGGGCCTTCGAAATCCGCCTGCGGGAATGCGTCGGTCCCGAGTCCGTCCTGGTTGGTGACCATGACGAACTGGTACCCCGCGTCGCGCAGCCGGAGCAAGGCCGGGATGACGCCGGCGCAGAAGCGCAGCTTCGCGAAGGCATCGACCTGGAAGCCCGGTGGTTCCTCGATCAGGGTGCCATCGCGATCGACGAACAGGATCGGGGTCATGCCGCGACCTGCAGGGGCGCCAGGGCCGACAGGACGCGCGCATTCTCCCGGGGCGTCCCGATCGTGATGCGCAAGGCATCGCCCAGGCCTGGTGCCGAGCGCTGGTCGCGCACGACGACGCCGGCATCGAGCAAGGCCGAGCAGGCGGCCCCCGCATCGACGAAGCGCACCAGCAGGAAGTTGCCCTGCGACGGGTACACCGTGCGAACGATGTCGAGTTCGGACAGCGCCGTGCGCACCTTTGCACGCTCGATGCGCGTGGATACCACCCGGCGCATCGTGGCCTCGACAGCGTCCGGCGACAGCGCCGACAACGCGAGCGCGGCGCAGGGTTCGGGCACGGGGTACGGCGCCTGGCAGGCGCGCAGGACGGCAATCAGCGCCTTGTCCGCGACCAGGCATCCGATCCTGGCTGCCGCCAGCGCATGGGCCTTGGAAAGCGTCCGCAGGACCGCGATATTGCGATGTTTCCGCACCAGCGCTACCGCCGAAGGCAGCTCGCTGTACTCGCCGTAGGCCTCGTCGACCACGACCAACGCGCGGCCGGTAAGCCGAGCGGCCAGGCGGGCGATGTCCGCCAGCGCGACGCTGCCGCCGGTCGGGTTGGACGGGGAGCAGAGGAACACGAGTTTCGCGTGCCCGGCCTCGGCGTGGCTTGCGATCGCATCGATGTCGGCGCCGAAACCTTCGCTTCCTTCGCGCAAGGGCACCTCCACCAGTGGCGCGCCCTGCAGGCGCGCGCTGACCGCGTACATGCCGAACACCGGTGGCGTGACCAGGACGGCGTCGCGACCCGGGACGCAAAGCGCGCGGACCAGCAGGTCGATGGCCTCGTCGCTGCCGCGACCGATCAACACTTCAGCGGGTTCGCAGCCGTAAAGGCGAGCCAGCGCATCGCGCAGCCGTTCGGGCTGGGGGTCGGGATAACGCCGGCACGTGCCTGCGCTGTCCGCCGCATTGGGCGAGGCGGATTCATTGGCGTTGAGCCACACGTCGCCATGCAACGCCTCTCCGCGCGCGGAACGATACCCGGTGAACCCCTGCAGGTCCGCCCGCACGAGGGCGGCCGGACCGCTCATGCCGCCACCTCCGTCGATTGCAGGCAGGCCAGGCGCAGGTCCACCGCATTCGCATGCGCCTCCAGCCCTTCGGCACGCGCCAGCACCACGGCCGACGGCCCGATGCCGGCAATGCCCTCCGCCGTCGCGGATTGCACGCTGATGAAGTTCTGGAAGCTGGCCACGCCCAGCCCGCTGCAGGCACGCGCGGCGCCGTTGGTGGGCAGCACGTGGTTGGTGCCGCTGCAGTAGTCGCCCAGGGCTTCGGGCGTGTAGTCGCCCAGGAACACCGATCCAGCCGCCTCGACCCGGCCCAGCCAGCGGCGCGGCTCGCGCAGCGCGAGGATCAGGTGCTCCGGGGCATAGGCATTGCTGATCGCGAATGCCGTCTCCAGCGTCTCCACCAGGATCAACCGCGAACCGGCCAGGGCCGCCCTCGCGGTGTCCGCGCGTGGCAGTGCGTCGAGCTGCTGTGCGAGCGCCGATTCGACCCGCGACAGGAGTTCGCCGCTGTCGGATAGCAGCACCACCTGCGAATCCGGCCCGTGCTCGGCCTGGGACAGCAGGTCCGCGGCCACGAACGCCGCGTTGGCACCCGCATCGGCGACGACCAGCACTTCCGAGGGACCGGCGGGCATGTCGATCGCCACCGTCCCGGATTGCGCCACCTGCTGCTTGGCTTCGGTCACGTAGCGGTTGCCGGGCCCGAACAGTTTGTCGCAGCGCGGCACGCTCTCGGTGCCGAAGGCCATCGCCGCGATGGCCTGCGCGCCGCCGAGCTTGAAGATGCGGGAGACGCCGGTCATCCGCGCGGCCAGCAGCACGGCGGGGTCGGCGCTGCCGTCCTTGCGCGGCGGCGTGCAGAGCACGGTATCGGCGCAGCCGGCCAGGCGCGCCGGCACGCCGAGCATGAGTGCCGTCGACGGCAGGGGCGCGGTGCCCGCGGGGACATACAGCCCGACGCGCGGGATCGGTCGCGCCACGCGCTCGCAGAGCACCCCGGGGGCGGTCTGGACGGCGTAGTCGGCGGCCATGCCGGCGCGATGGAAGGCCTCGATCCGGGACATCGCCTCGGCCATGGCCTGGCGGACCGCGGCGGGGACGGCCGCGTGCGCGGCGTCGAGTTCCTCGGCATCCACCCGCCAGCTGCCGGTGTCGATGCCGTCGAAACGACGCTGGAACTCGGCGAGCGCCGCGTCGCCCCCTGCCCGCACGCGCGCCAGGATGCCTGCGACCGTCGACGCGGTCTCGGCGGAACGGGCCCGGGTCGGCCGGCGCAGGGCGCGCGAACGGGCTTCGGCGTCCAGCAGCGACCAGTCCAGGCGCTGCACCAATGCGGCGTTCACGACAACGTCCTTTCGACGGGCAGCACCAGCAACGCCGACGCGCCGGCCAGCTTCAGGTCCTCCAGGCGCTGCCAGGTCATGCTGCCGTGGCACAACGCCTGCAGGGCCAGGGTGTCCGCGCCATCGACCTGCATCACCGTCGGCGGCTCGGCATCGGGCAGCAGCTTCAGCAACCGCGGCAGGGCCTCGCGTCGCGCCTGGAACAGCAGCAGCCGGCTGTCCTTGAGCTTGAGCACGCCCTCCAGGCGCCTCAGCAACAAGGCCGCCAGCTCTGCCCTGGCATCCCCGAACGGCAGCACGGGCCCGGCCAGCACCGCTTCGGTTTGCAACAGCGTCTCCACGGGCTTGAGCTGGTTCGCGACGAGGGTGGCGCCGCTGGAGACGAGGTCGCAGACCGCATCCGCCTGACCCAGGCGCGGCGCGATCTCCACCGATCCGGTCAGGGTGGCCACCGTCGCGTCGACGCCCGCCTCGCCGAGCCATTGCTGCAACAGGCCCGGATAGCTCGTGGCGATCCGTTTGCCTTGCAGGTCGCCCGGTCCGGTCCACTCCCAGCGTTCGGGCACCGCGATCGCGAGCCGGCAAGCGCCGAACCCCAGCGCACGCACCTCGCGAGACGCCACGTGGGAACCTTCGCGCGCGCGCTCGGCGGCGTGCTCTGCCAGCACGTTGCGTCCGACGATGCCGTAATCACAGACGCCGTCCGCCAGCAGCCCCGGGATGTCGTCGTCGCGGACGAGCAGCAGGTCCACGGGCAGCGACTCGCCATAGCAGAACAGCTTGTCGCGACTTTCGCGCCACGACAGTCCGCAGGCGGCGAGCAAGGCACGTGCAGGCTCGCTCAGGCGGCCTGACTTCTGGATGGCGATGCGCAGTCGATCGCGCGCGCCGACGGCGGCGGGGGGAGGCATGGCGGGGGTCCTCAGTGCGACGCCGAAGCGCGTGGATGCCGGCGTTTCAGCGCAGCCGCGTAGCCGCCGGCGCCCTGGTCCAGGGTGCGGGCGACGCGGCCGATCGTGGTCACGCTGACCAGGGTGCGATCGTGTATTTCCCGGTAGGGAACGCCCTCGAGGATCAGGGGCACCACCCGCCAGCGGTCGGCCATTGCTTCCAGCTCGGCCGGCGTGCACAGGTCTTCGAGGAATGCCGCCACTTCGGCGGGCGTGCGCAAGGCGGCGAAGGCCGCCGCCAATGCCTTCCTCGAGGCATCCGCGTCGTTGGCGGGCAAGGGTTCGACACGTTGCTTCATGGCATTCGGCGGACTCGAGACAGGCTTGCGGGCAGGCGGGCTGCCAATGGATTAATGTAATAGCGCGTTAGCACATTAGTTGCAACGGACGCCGCCGTCAACCCCGCCGATTGGGCCCGATGCGTGCCGCTGGATTCAGCCGTCGTGCAACGCGGCCAGCAGGCAGCCCTCCGCGACCAGCCGCACGGCCGCGGCGACTTCACCGTCGAGCGCGCGGTCATGGTCGAGGAACGGAATCGCTTCCCGCAGCGCTGCGTGGGCCCTGGCCACCGCCCCGCCGGGCTGGTAGGCCCCGCCTTCGGCCAGCTCGCTGCGCAGCGCTTCGACCTCGTCGAGGAAGCGCTGCCGCTGCGGCGAACCGGGCAGTGGCGCGCAGTGGATCTTGGCCGCGAGCGTTTCGGCATCCCCCGCGCGCGCCAGGTCCCGCGCGGCGTTGATCATGTCGCGCCGCAAGTCCAGCGCCTGCGCGGCGGTGTAGATCTCCAGCGCCAGGACCTTGCCGAGGTCGTCGACCATCGCCAGGACATGCCGCGCCTCGTTCGCGCCCATCGACACGTGGTCCTCGGCATTTGCACTGGTCGGGATCGAATAGACGCTGGCCGGGTGCGCGCGGCTTGCGAGGTCGTTGACGATCGCCGCGGCGGTGTACTGCACGATCATGTAACCCGACTCGGTGGCATCCTCGTTGCCGATCAGGAACGCCGGCAGGCCGTCACTGGTGGCCGGATCGACCAGCTTGTTGAGACGTCGCTCCGAGATGCCCGCCAGGACGGGGATCGCGGCCTTGACGTAGCTCATGGCGAGCGCGAGCGGCATGCCGTGGAAATGGCCCGCGGAGACGACCTGCTCCTCGACGTGCTCGGCCTGCTTGTCCGGGAAGATCAGCGGGTTATCGGTGACGGCGTTAAGCTCGATATCGAACACGCGCTTGGCCTGTTCGACCGCGTCCCGCACCGCGCCATGGACCTGGGGCACGCAGCGCAGCGAATAGCTGTCCTGCGGCTGGTGCTTCTTGCCGCCGCGGAAAGGCTTGAAGCGCTGGTAGAACTTCTCGCGTCCGTGGCGCTGGCCGAACGGCACCCAGTCCCACGCGATGTCGAAGGTCAGCTTTTGCGCGGCGCCGTCCCAGCTCTCGGGCAGCCACGGCCGGAACCGCGGCACCAGGTGGTAGGGAATGTCGGCAAGGCTCGAGCCTTCCAGCAATCGGCGCAGGTTGCCTGCGACCTGCACCTGCCCCGGATGGGGGCGGAGGGCATGCACGTCTTCGCCGAAAGCGCCCAGCCGCCCCGCGAAGGCATCGATCGTCATCGCCGCGGCGAGGTCGGCCGTCTCGAGCAAGGCATCCAGTCGATGCAGGGCCAGCACGCCGCAGGCCAGCATCTGCGCGGTGCCGTTGTTCAACGCCAGACCTTCCTTGTAGGACAGCGTCACCGGCTCCAGCCCGGCGCGGCGCAGCGCCTCGTCGCCAGGGACCCGCTCGCCCTCGACGAAGGCCTCGCCGCCGCCCAGCAGCACGATGGCCAGGTGCGACAACGGCGCCAGGTCGCCCGAGGCGCCCACCGAACCCAGCGCCGGCACCACCGGCACGATGCCGGCGTTGAGCAGCGCCGCCAGCGCCTGCAGCGTCTCCACCCGGATCCCGGAGTGGCCGCGCAGCAAGGTGTTGATGCGGATGCACAGCATCGCGCGCACCACGTCCGCCGCCAGGGGCTCGCCGACGCAGACGGCGTGGGTGACGATCAGGTTGCGCTGCAGCTCGGCATGCAGAGACCGCCCCGACGGACCGGCGCCGGGGAGTTCGTCGCGCAGCGGATGCGCGCCGAGCAGGCGGTCGGCATTGCTGCCGAACCCCGTGGACACGCCGTAGATGGGTTCCTCGCGGCGCACCTGCTCGGCGATGAATTCCGCGGCACGCGCCACCGCCTTCAACGCCCCCTCGTCGAGCACGACCTCGGCGCCGAACGCCACTTCGCACAACTGGTCGCGGGTCAGGGAATGGCCGTCGAGGCGGATGGGCTTCATGCAATGGGTCCTGTCACTTGAGATGTCTGGTCGTGCAAATTGGTGCGCTTGGGCGATCGACTCAGCGCGCGCCCTGCGCCCGCCATTGCTCGCGCTCCACGCGCAAGGCCCCGGCAAGGTCGGCCTCCGCGACTTCGAACTGCTCCCCGCGACGCAGGTCCTTCACCGCCACGACGCCCTTCGCGGCCTCGTCCTCGCCCCGGATGACGACGAAGCGGATCCCGGCGCGATCTGCGTACTGCAGCTGCTTGGCCAGCTTGCGGGTCTCCAGCCGGGTCTCGACGTTGAGACCGGCGGCGCGCAGCTGCTGGGACAGCGCCAGGGCGTGTTCCAGCGCCGAATCCTCGAGCAGGGTCACCAGCACGTCCACCGAACTCTCGGCGTCCGCGACCAATCCCGCCTCGCGCAATTGCCAGAACAACCGGGTCAAGCCGATGGAAATCCCCACGCCCGGCAACCTGGACTTGGTGTAGTGGCCGGCCAGGTCCTCGTAGCGACCGCCCGAGCAGATCGAACCGATCGCGGGGTGCGCATCGAGCACGGTCTCGTAGACCATGCCGGTGTAGTAGTCCAATCCGCGGGCGATGGACAGGTTGAGCGCGTAGCGGGATTCCGGGACGCCCATCGTCCGCAGCTGCGCCAGCAAACCCCGCAATTCGTCGCGGCCCTCCTCGAACAGCGCGGTCCCCGGCCCGAGCGCATCCAGTTTCGCCAGCGCATCGTCGTGGCCGTCGGACCGCATCCGCGAGAACGCCATCAGCCGCTCGACCACGCTTGCGTCGAGCCCGAATCCCTCACCCTGCAGGGTCGCCCTGACGGCCTCTTCCCCGCGCTTGTCCAGCTTGTCGATCTCGCGCAGCACGGCGGCTTGCTGGTCGACGGGGATGCCCTGCCCTTCGAACCAGCCGCGCAGCAGCTTGCGATGGTTCAGCTGGATGGTGAACTCGCCGATGTCCAGCGCCTCGAACACCGCATGGATCACCGCGGGCATCTCGGCGTCGTAGCGCGTGGACAGCGAATCCTTGCCGATCACGTCGATGTCGCACTGCCAGAACTCGCGGAAGCGCCCCCGCTGCGCGCGCTCGCCCCGGTAGACCCGCTGCATCTGGTAGCGGCGGAACGGGAAGGCCAGGTCGTGCTCGTGCTCGGCCACGTAGCGGGCGAGCGGCACCGTCAGGTCGAACCGCAACGCCAGCTCCGGCAAGCCCTCCGCGTCCTTTTCCAGGGCGCCGGTGGACTGGACGAAATAGACCTGCCGCTCCGTCTCTCCTCCCGACTTGGTCAGCAGCACGTCCGAGAGCTCGAAGACCGGCGTCTCCACCGGCAGGAACCCGAAGCGCTCGAAGGTCGTGCGGATCGTGTCCAGCATGCGCTGGAACGCCACCTGGTCGCGGGGCAGCAGCTCGAGGACGCCTGGGGGCGTGCGGGGCTTGATCAAGGCAACACTCCGGAGAACCCTCGTGATGGTTCGAACCGCTACAGTCTAGCGGCTCGACCGCGGGCCGCCCGCCCTCCGAGGGCGCCGACGGGCTTCCCCGGTTCGTTGCCCCGGATGCTTGCCCCGGGCCACCCCCCATCACTACAATGCGCTGCTCACCTGTCGGGGTGTAGCTCAGCCTGGTAGAGCGCTACGTTCGGGACGTAGAAGTCGCAGGTTCAAATCCTGTCTCCCCGACCAATCGATTGAATCCGAGGCACCGGGCGGGCGTCCTTTCGACGTAACCACGCTCTTCGGGCTGGGCAGCCCCCCTCACTCGACCGCGTGCAAATCAGGCCTCGATGCCATCGTCACGGTGGCCCGGGGGTGCAGGCGTGCGTGGGCAGAACGCTCACCGACGCCCGGTCGCACGTGTCACCCACCGGTTCGCTTTCCGCTCGCCTGCGCGCGCTCCGAGCGCCTTTTCATCCGCGTGCGACGCCTTTGAAGCAAGGGCGGTGAGTGCAACAAGTCCCGGAAGGCCAACGACTCTCCAAAAAAAAAGGGCCGGCATGCAGCCGGCCCCTTGATCACGCGGTGACAGTTCGAATCAGCGACCCGGGACGCGGCAGCATTGCGCCACGGCTTGTCCGTCAACCGACGAGCCGCCAGTACGGGCGACCTTGACCTGCCAGATGGACGTCGATTCCGGGAAGGACGAATGCACGGTCAGGGTGCCGCTTCCGAACGACTTGGTCCCACCGCCCGTGGCGGCGAAGCCGGATGGGCAGGTGGCCCGCAAGGTCGTCTGGCTGCCGGACGGGATGCTCGTGGTCAGCGGGCCGTCGACCTGCTGGCATTCCATGGCCGTCGCGGTCGGAGCCATGAAGTAGCCGGCGACGTCGCCCACGACGTGGGTCGGGACTGCTGAAAAGATCGAGAAATCGAAGGACTGGCCCAGGGTCTGCTTGACGATGATCTCGTTGCCGTTATCGCCGCCTATGACGACGTTCAAGCTGGCGGCAAAGGGTTGCGGTGCATTGTAGGGATAGACCGTGATGTATCCACCCGAGTGGGATTCGGTCGTGGTGACGTTCATCACGACTGCCGATGCGTTGGCCGGAACCCCGCAATCCATGCTTGCGCCACCCTGGGCGACGAAGTCACTTCCGTCGGACACGTAATGGCGCGTCTCGCCGGGCGTCATCGCCCCACCGGCCAAGCGCGTATCAAGGATGCGGCACGGCACGATCGCCGTGTACACCAGGTCCTCGGACGGGCTGCCCAGCGCATGGATGACGGCGGCCGACGCTTGCGGGTTCGCCATCTTGTCGATGATCTGCTCGTCCGTCGCACGCTGGCCCATCAGGGCCGACATCATGCCCTCGAACGTGGTCATGCGTGCCGCACGCTTGATGTTGTGCAAATCTGCCTGGGCGAACGTGCTGGCCATTGCCCTGGCCCACTCGCCGCGACCGGTGCCGTACACCGTGGACACGTAGTCCGCCCAACGCCGGACGATGTTGCCCACGTTCTCTCCCCGCTCCGTCTTCGCCGTGTACTGCGAACCGGCGGACGAAGGCCCGGCGGCCTCGGCGACCTGCGACGTCAGCACGACGCCCCCCAGGGTGGCAACGAGTGCAGCCGAAATTGCGGTCGTAAGTACCTTCATGACTTCCCCTTCCCCTATGAGTCTGGCCGAATGCGAGACCATCCCGCTCGCCCCTCGTCCCCGTTAAAGCACGTTCCGTGCCAAGTGCCGGAGTGACGACGATCCCAGAATCGGCCACAAAGGGTGCGCCCCGTCACGGTTCGGATGTGCCGCTGGAACGTTTAAAGGCGACGTTTTTTGTCACTGGCGGGCGACGTTCATGCCACCTGCGGGAATCGGCTGCTAGCTGTCACCTGCGGGCAGTCGCGATTTCAAGGCCTCCAACCGGAGGTCCCCCGCTCCGCCGGGCGAGACCCGGCCCGCCAGGCTGGCCGCGGGATCGCCGTCCTCCCAGCGCGCGGGGTCGGCTGCCAGACGGTAGGCATCCCGGAACGGCATTCCCTCCCTCGCCATGTCGACCGCGAGGTCGGTGGCGTAGAGCGCGGGCTCCAGTGCCGCCCGCATCCGTTCCTGCCGCCATTCGAGCCGCGCCAGCAGGCCTGGCAGCAGGGACAGGGCCGCCAGGCCGCGTCCGAACCCGTGGAACAGCGCGCCCTTCGACGCCTGCAGGTCCCGGTGGTATCCGGACGGCAACGACAGCAGTTGCTCGATTTCCGTCCTGGCGGCGGCCACGCTGGCGTGGCTGGCGCGCATCAGTTCGATCACGTCGGGGTTGCGTTTGTTGGGCATGATCGAACTGCCGGTCGTGTACTGCGCCGGCAGCGCGACGAAACCGAACTCGGCACTGGTGAACAGGCTCAGGTCCCAGGCCAGGCGGCGCATGTCCAGCGTCGCGCTGGCCAACGCCTCGAGCGCGGCCATCTCGAACTTGCCGCGCGACAGCTGGGCATACATCGGCGACACCTGCAGCCGCGAAAAGCCCAGCGCCCGGGTCGCAGTGTCGCGCGGCAAGGGCAGGTTCACGCCATAGCCGGCCGCGGTCCCGAGCGGATTGGCGTCGATCCAGCGCAGCGTATCGGCGGCACGCGCGGCATCGTCGATGAAGGCCTCGGCCCAGCCCGCCCACCACATGCCCAGGGAGGACACCACGGCACGCTGCAGGTGCGTATAGCCTGGCATCGGGATGTCCCGTTCCGCCTCCGCGCGTTGCAGCGCGATGCGCGCCAGGTCGGTGCAGGTCGATTGCAGGCGGGCGAGCTTCTCCTTCAGCCACAACCGCGTGGCGACGAGCACCTGGTCGTTCCGGCTGCGCCCGGCGTGGATCTTCCGCCCGGTGTCGCCCAGCCGCTCGGTCAGCCGCGCCTCGATCGCGGAATGACCGTCCTCGTAGCGCTCGTCGAGCACGAAAGCGCCGGAACGGAAATCGTCGGCCAGCGCGTCGAGCTCGCGCGACAGGGACTGCAACTCGTCCTCGGCCAGCATCCCGATGGCCTGCAGGCCCTGGGCGTGCACCTTGCTCGCGGCGATGTCATGGAGCAGGAATTCGCGGTCCAGCACGACATCGTCGCCGGCGAGGAAGGCCTGGATGCCTGCATCGACGTCGACGCCGGGTTTCTGCCACAGGAGATCGGTCATGGTGGGCTTTCCTCGCGGACCGCGACTACCGCGGCGGATCGATGGGGATGCCTTCGAATTCCGGGAAGCCGAAGGCCAGGTTGAGGTTCTGCAGCGCCTGCGTCGCGGCGCCCTTGAGCAGGTTGTCGAGCGTCGAGACGACCACCAGGCGCCGGCGGTCCTCCGACAGCGTGAATCCGCCGACCGCCGCGCCATGCCGTCCGGCGATGCCGCTGACCCAAGGCGCGTCGCGCTCGACGGCGACCAGTGGCTCGCTGTCGTACCGGGTACGGTAGCGCTCCACGACGGCATCCGGCTCGAGCGCTTGCTGCAGGTGCAGGTTCGCGGTCACCGTCAGGCCTCGGAAATGCGGGGCGACGTGCGGCATGAACTCGATGTCGATGCCCATCCGGTGCGAGACCTCGCGCTCGTGGACATGGCCGGTCAGCGCGTACGGCATGAGGTTGTCGCGCAGCTTGTCGACGTCGTTCCGCTCCGACGGGGTGGTCCCGGCGCCCGAATAGCCGGAGACGCCGAAGCACTGCACCGGACCATCGATGTCATCGAGCATCGGCGCGATGGCCAGCTGCATCGCCGAGGCATAGCACCCCGGGTTGGCGATGCGCCGTTGGCCGGCGTAGCCGCCCCTCGTCAGTTCCGGCAGGCCGTAGTGCCAGTGCGGGTCGAACCGGTGGTCCGCGGACAGGTCGACGATCACCGGCGATGCTCCATCGCCTCCGATGCCCTCCACGCACGCGGTCGCCTTGCCGTTGGGCAGGGCCAGGACGTAGGCATCCGCGCCCTGCGCACCCAGCGCCTCGTGCTCGATGCGCGCATAACGCAGGTCCCCTGCGTACTCGGGCACGTGCGCCGACACCGGCTGGCCCTCGAGTTCGCGCGACGAGACGAAGGCCAGTTCGAAATGCGGGTGCCCGGCGAGCAGGCGGATCAGTTCGGCCCCGGTGTGCCCGCGGGCGCCGACGATGCCGATCGTGCGACGGCCGATCATGACGGACTCGCCAGCGTCGGCGCGCGGCCGGCGCAATGGGCCACGGCGGCTTCAATGGCGTCGAACCCGTCGAGCCCGTACCAGAACACCCGCCACGGCCCCTGCTTGAGGCAGCCGTCGGACTCCGAGTGGTAGAAGCCGTTGGCGCGGTTGTCGTGGCGGGATCGCCAGAACAGGCTCGGCGTCTCCTCGCGCATCACCTGCCAGACCGCGCGGCCCAGGCCCTCGCCCTGCGCGTCGTCCAGCACCGCGAACTTGTCGAGGTAGACGCTGCCATCCTCGTCGGTGAGGATCACCGCGGCGCGGTAGTGCTCGCTGACGTAGGCGCGCAGCAGGGGCGTGCGCTCGAAGTAGTCGCCGGCCAGTTGGCGGCCGAAACTCGATTCGACCAGGGAACGCAGGCGCTGCAGGTCGAGCGAGTCCCATCGCGTGGCCCGCAGGACCTGTTCGCCACGGCGCACCAGGGTCCCGGAGCCGGTGTGCGTGAACAGCTCCTTGGCCAGGTCCGCCGGCCGCGTGATCGACACCGACGACGCCAGCGGCAGTCCGTCCAGCAGCGTCTTGATCTGCTCCAGTTTCAGCCGCATGCCGCCATTGAGCCACGGCTGCTGCATGAGCTGCTCGTACTCGGTGGACAGGTTGATCGAGTCGATCAAGGCACCCTCGGCGTCGAGCAGGCCGCCGGTGCCGGTGAGGAAGATGATCTTGTAGGGCTGCACCGCCTCCACCAGCGCATTGGCGGCGAAGTCGGCGTTGACGTTGAGGATCTGCCCGCCGGGGGTTTCGCCGAGGCTTGCGATGACCGGTATCGAGCCGGCCTGCAGGCTGGCCTCGATCGGCGAAAGGTCGACCCGCTCGATCCGGCCCACCAGCCCGAACGTGTCCCGGTCCAGGAAGCCGGCCTCGAACACGCCACCGGTGATCGAGGTGGCACGCGCACCCGCGCGCTGCAACGCCTCGACCAGTCGCAGGTTGGACGCCTGAAACACCCGCCGCACGACGGCCAGGGCATCGGGCGACGTGACGCGCAGGCCGTCGACGGTGCGCTTTTCGATCCCGGCCTGCGACAGCTGCGCATCGAGCTGCGGACCCGCCCCGTGCACGACGATCGGCGTCAGGCCGACTTCCTGCAGGAAGGCCAGCGAGGAGGTCAACGCGTCCAGGTCGTCGCGCAGCACGGCGCCCCCGACCTTGACCACGGCGAAGCGCTTGGCGTCCAGCTGCGAAAAGCGCTTGAGGTACTGGCTGATTTCCTTCGCACTGGCCATGCTCGAGAGCAGGCGCACGATGGTCTGTCGGGTTTGCTGGTGGGTCTGCATCGCTGATCGGTTTCTCTGTGGTTCCCGGGGAGCGTGTCGGCGCCGCCGGATGGCTTCGGTTGGCGGGCACGGGGCCGGGCGCCTTCGCGCCGGCGCCCTCGCGCCGGTCAGGGTTCCATGGCGATGATGCGCCCCACGGCTTCGGCGTACGTCTGCAATTGCGCCAGCGCGACCCATTCGTCCGCGCTGTGGGCCTGCGCGATGTCGCCGGGTCCGAAGACGATTGCCGTCAGGCCGGCCTGCGAGAACAGTGAGGCCTCGGTCCAGAAATCCACCGCGTTGCCGATCGGCAGCGCCAACGCATCCGCCAGGTCGCGCGCGGCCAGGCGCCTGTCCTCGGCGGTCGCGACATCGCCGGCGGGCAGCGGGGGACCACGGAACGTTTCCGTGTAGGTTTGAAGCGCGCCTGCGCCTGCGAAGGCGCCGAACCGCCGGTGCAGGGCATCGATGTCCTGCGACGGCAACGGCCGGAATCCGAACGAGACGTCGCACTCGGGCGCGACCACGTTGGCCTTGATGCCCCCGTGCACCCGGCCGATGTTGAAGCGCAGGCCCGTCAGCCCCCCGAACCGCCGGTGGGCCTCTCCTTCGACGAAGTCCAGCGCTTGCCCGCCCCATCGCATCGCCTGGTGCAGCGCGCTGGCGTCCAGCGCGCCGGCCGCGGAGGCGTGGCCCGCCTCGCCCTTGAATCGCAGCTGCACCGCACTGATCCCACGGTGCGCCAGCACCGCCTCGCATCGCGTCGGTTCCGCGACCAGCACTTCCTCGAAACCGTGCGCGGACTTCAGGAAGGCGTCCACGCAGCGCGCATCGTTGGCTTCCTCGTCGCTGGAGAACAGGAAGGCCGCGTCGCCCTCCGTCGATCCGGCGGCCGCCAGCAGGCAGGCCGCCGCACCCTTGATGTCGCAGGCGCCAAGCCCGATGGCGCGGTCTTCGGTGACGCGCAGGACGTGCGGATCCGCCGTCCATCCCGGCGAATCCGGCACCGTGTCCAGGTGCACGTTGAACAGCCGCGCCGGGTTTCCGCGCAACGCGAACAGCGCTACCGCCCCGTCGCCATGGTCGCGCACGTCGACATGGAAGCCGGGCAGCTGCTGCCGGATGTAGTCGAAGATGCCATCCGCGGCGATGGTGCGCGGCGGGTTCCGGGTGTCGAACGACACCAGCGCGGCGAGGTGGTGGAGGATCGTCTCGAGCATCATGTCCCTGTCTCTTGGCACGGAAGGGGCTCTGGCCCTTCCGCGCGAACCTACTTGCGGTTGATCTCGGCCCACAGCGTCGAGCTCATCCCGTACAACTTGATGAAGCCCTCCGCTTCCTCCACGCCCCAGTCCGCCGACTGGGCATAGGTCGCACCCCTTGACTCGAGCAGGTGCGGCGAGGACACCGCCACGGCATCGACGCGGCCCCCGCATGTCTCCAGCACGACCTCTCCATTGACCTTGCGCTGCGTGGAGGCAAGGAATGCCTCGAGGTCGGCCTTGAGCGGATCGTGGAAGAAGCCCTCGTACACCAGCTCCACCCACTTGCGCGCCACGTCCGGCTTGAACCGGTTCTGCTGCTTGGAGAGCACCGCCTCGTCCAGCGCGCGATGCGCGACCAGCAGCGCGGCCAGGCCGGGGGCCTCGTAGACGATGCGGCCCTTCAGGCCGATGGTGGTGTCCCCGGTGTAGACGCCGCGACCGACGCCGTACTGCGCGAAGCGCGTGTTGAGCAGCGCCAGCAGGGGCGCACCGGCCAGTGGCTTGCCGTCGATCTCGACCGCCTCGCCTTCGATGAACCGCACCGTCGTCCTCAGCGGTTCGTCCGGCCAGGCGCTGCGCGGCGCGCACCAACCGCGCGCGCCCTCGCCCGGGGCTTCCCAGCGGTCGATCTCGCCGCCGGACATGGTCAGGCCGAGCAGGTTCTCGTTGATCGTGTAGGCCTTCTGCTGCGCGCGGACGCCGAACCCGCGTTCCTCGAGGTAGGCCTGCTCGTACGCGCGCGTCTGGGTGTGCTCCTTCTGGATCTCGCGGATCGGCGCCACGACCTGGTAGTCGCCGCTTGCCTTCACGGCAAGGTCGAAGCGCACCTGGTCGTTGCCCATGCCAGTGCAACCATGGGCGATGGACCGTGTCCCGAGGTCGTCGGCGCGCGCCAGTGCCGCGTCGACGATCAGGTAGCGGTCCGACACCAGCAACGGGTATTGGCCCTGGTATCCCTCCCCGGCCCAGATGAACGGCTTGACGAAGCCCTCCCAGATCGCGGGCCTGCCGTCGACGGTGACGTGGCTGGCCACGCCCAGCTCGCGGGCACGCGCCTCGATGGCCTCGCGCTCCTTCGCGTCGACGCCGCCGGTATCCGCGAACACGGTATGGACGGACCAGCCGCGCTCCTGCAGCCACGGCACGCAGAAGCTGGTGTCGAGGCCGCCGGAGAATGCCAGGACGATGTCTTTCGGGTTCATGTGTTGCCTGCCTTGTTGTAGGGGCCGATCAGCCTTGGGCGATGAGTGCCGCCATGACCGCCTTCTGCACGTGCAGGCGATTCTCCGCCTCCTCGATGGCGATGCAGTGCTTCGAGTCCATCACCGCGTCCGTGGCCTTGACGTTTCGGCGCAGCGGCAGGCAATGGGAGAAGACGCCATCGTTGGTCAGGGCCATCTTCGCCTCGTCGACGATGAAATGCCTGTGCTGGTCGCGGATCGGCTTCTCCGGCGCCCAGTTGCCGAAGAAGGGCAGCGCCCCCCAGCTCTTGGCGTAGACGATATCCGCGCCGGCGTAGGCAGCCGCGATGTCGTGGCTGACCGCGAACGAACCGCCGTTCTCGGCCACGTTCTGCTTCGCCCAGCCCAGGTAGCGCTCGTCGAGCAGGTAGTCCTCGGTCGGGCACAGCAAGGTCACGTCCATGCCCATCCGCGTGGCGATGGTCAGGGCGGAGTTGGCCACCGCGGTGTTGAGCGGTTTGGGATGGTAGGTCCAGGTCAGGACGTACTTCCTGCCCCGCAGGTCGGTCGTGCCGAAATGCTCCTGCAGCGCCATCGCATGCGCCAATTCCTGGCAAGGGTGGGTGATGGTCTCCATGTTGATCACCGGCACGGGGGAATGCTCGGCGAATGCCCGCAACACCCGGTCCTCGCGGTCGACCGACCAGTCAACGAACTTCGGGAAGGCGCGAACGCCGACCAGGTCGACATACCGGCCGAGCACCCGGGCGACCTCCGCCACGTGCTCCTCCGCCTCGCCATCCATCACGGTGCCGAAGTCGAACTCGATCGGCCATGCATCCTTGCCCGGTTGCAGCACCACGGCATGGCCACCGAGCTGGAAGGCACCGAGCTCGAAGCTGGTGCGGGTCCGCAGCGACGGATTGAAGAACAGCAACGCGATGGACTTGCCCTTCAATGCATCGCCGATCGGATTGCGCTTGAACAGTGCCGCCTGCGTCAGCAGCGCATCGAGCTCGGCGCGCGTCCAGTCCTGGGTGTTGAGGAAGTGCTGCATGGGGAGTCCCGTGTGGGGTGGTGTCGATCAGGCGGAAGGATGAGGAAACGAAAAAACCCGGCGCAGGGGCCGGGTTCTCCAAGGTGAAACTCGAATGCGGACGAGTCCCGGCTACACAGCTCGATTGTGGGCCAGGATTCGGCGCGCGCGCGAGGTCATGCCCGCCGCCATCCGGGCGGAGGTCAGGAGGTCGGCGCTGGCGTCGGTGAAGTTCATCAGGCGCGCATGCTCGCACGCATGGCCAGGGGCCGCAAGCGCGGCCGCGGTCATCGCTCGTTGGCCGGCACGATGGGCGTCACCGACACCCTGACGCGCAGCCGGTTGCCCGGATCGAACGGAAGCCGAGAACGGTACTTGATGCCGTGGTGGACGTAGTCGACGTCGTAGGCGATGGGCCGGCGGAACTCCCGGTCCACCGGAACCATCCGGCATTCTCGCTCGTTGACGGTTCGGGGCTCGTCGTCCTCGGCGGGCGCCAGCACGTCCCTGACCGCACCCACCACCCGCGCCAGGCCGCGCCGATCCTCCTCCACCTTGGCGACCGGGGTCGACCTCTCGCAGCGCTCGACCATGCTGGTGGCGTGCAGGGTCTGGTAGACCGGAGTCGCGGCCATTACCCGGGCGTATTCCGTGCGGACGTTCTCGACCTGCAACGTCGTCTCCTGGGCCACCGCCGGGAAAACGCATGCGACCAGCAGGACCGGGAACGCGAGGAACGGGTAGCGGGGCATGGTGTTGGCGGGCGATTGGAAGGGCTGAAGTGTAGGCGCTCGGCGGCCGCGCGGGGTGAATCGCGGCTGTCGTGCCCGCGCCCGCCGGGTAGAATCCCGGCACCCCCGCCGGTCCCGAATCGATGTCCCTGCACCTTTACAACACCCTCACCCGGCGGCTCGAAGCGTTCGCCCCCCTAAACCCCGACCGCCCGACCATGTACGTGTGCGGTCCGACGGTCTACAACTTCGTGCATATCGGCAATGCCCGGCCCTACGTGGTCTTCGGGCTGTTGGCGGCCCTGTTGCGGCGCCGCCATGGCGCCCTGCGCTACGCGCGCAACCTGACCGACGTGGACGACAAGATCAACGCCGCGGCCCGCGAAGCCAATGCGCCGATCTCGACCATCACCGACCGCTACGTCGCCGCGTTCCGCGAGGACATGGCGGCCCTGGGCGTGGATGGCGTGTTCGCGCCGGACCTTGAACCGGCGGCCACGGCGCATATCCCCCAGATCGTCGCCATGATCGAGGGCCTGGTCGCCTCCGGCCACGCCTACGCCGCCGAGGACCACGTGCTCTTCTCGGTGGCCAGCTTCGGCGCCTACGGAAAGCTGTCGCGCCGCGACCCGGAGGACATGCTCGCGGGTGCCCGTGTCGATGTCGCGCCCTACAAGCGCGACCCGGGCGACTTCGTGTTGTGGAAACCGTCCGGCGACGACCTGCCGGGATGGGATTCGCCCTGGGGCCGTGGCCGCCCTGGCTGGCACATCGAATGCTCGGCGATGGCCGCTGCCCACCTGGGCGAGACCATCGACATCCACGCCGGTGGCGTCGACCTCCAGTTCCCGCACCACGAAAACGAGATCGCGCAGAGCGAATGCGCACACGGCGGCAAGCCGTTCGCGCGCTACTGGCTGCACAACGGCATGCTCACTTTCGGCGGCGCCAAGATGTCCAAGTCGATCGGCAACATCGAGAAGGTGCACGACCTGGTCCGCGCGCATCCGCCGGAAGCGCTCCGCCTCGCCCTGCTGTCGGCGCATTACCGGCAACCCCTGGAGTGGTCGGACGCATTGGTCGAACAGTCCGTGCGCACGCTGGACCGGCTTTACGGAACGCTGCGCGACCTGGCCGATGTCCCGGCCGAGGCGGAAATACCGGGCAGCGTCGAAGCTGCGCTGGACGACGACCTCAACACCCCGCAGGCGCTCGCCGAACTGGCCGCGATCGCCGGCGAGGCGCGCAAGGCCGCCAGCGACGCCGACAAGCGGCGCCTGAAGTCGAGCCTGCTGGGCGCCGGCCAGGCGCTTGGACTGCTGCAGCAGCGGCACGAAGCGTGGTTCGGGCGCGGCGCATCGGACGACGACGACGCGCGCATCCAGGCGCTGATCGAGGAACGCAACGCCGCAAGGCAATCCCGCGACTTCGCCCGCGCCGACGCCATCCGGGACCAGCTCGCGGCGGAGGGCGTGCTGCTGGAGGATGCGGCGCAGGGGGTGCGCTGGAAGCGCGGTTGAGCACTTTGGCTGCGCATGCCGTTCGTCGATCGCGCCAGACGCTACGCGTGGCCAGCAGCAGTTGAGCGCAGCGCATTGCATTGCGGCGGGACGCAACGACGGCTTCATTGACCCTTTGAGGAATCCTCCGCAGGACCGTAACGCTGGCGTGCCATGTCGGAGAAGGTCGATTACTTCGATTCGATTCCCTAGCTTGCAACCTCGGTGCTCCCCTTGTTCGGCCTGGCCGTGCACGCGCGAACGGGGCGCAGTGGGTCAATGAAAGACGTGGACTCGCCGAGGGTGGAACACTTTCCAGCATCGAACCCGGTCAAGCGCCGGCGTTGACGGGATCTGCTCACCATTCCAACCGACCCACCCGCTCCGCGCCAGGGACGGCTGTGACTTCGCCAAGCGCGACAAAGCAACGCAAACGCGCGAAAATTGCCGCGTGAACGACTCCGCCTTCCCCCTCGAACCCACCGCCGCCGCCGCCCAGGCCGCGATCAAGGAGGAATTCGGCTTCTTCGGCGACTGGTCCGAGCGTTACCAGTACCTCATAGACCTGGGCCGCAAGCTGCCGCCCTTCCCCGGCGACCTCAAGACCGAGGAGCACCGCCTGCATGGCTGCCAGTCGATGGTGTGGCTCGTGCCATCGGGCGATGCCGACCGACTCGACTTCCTTGCCGCCAGCGATTCGGCGATCGTTTCGGGCCTCGTCTACCTCGCCCTGCGGGTCTACTCGGGCCGGAGCGCGCGGGAAATCGTGGCCACCGAACCTGATTACATCGCCCAGATCGGTCTTGCCAAGCACCTGTCGCCGACCCGCAGCAACGGCCTCGCCGCGCTGCTGGCTTCAATCCGCGACACCGCGCAACGCGCGCTGGCGTGAGCGAGCCGCAGAACCCCGCCGCCGCCCCTGGCGACGAGGAGACCCACTCGCCACCGCTGCGCAACCGCGGATTCCGCGGCCTGATGCTCTACCGGATCTGTTCGATCCTGTCGTACCAGATCGTCGCGGTCACCGTGGGCTGGCACGTCTACGAGCTCACCCGCGATCCCTGGATGCTCGGCCTGGTCGGACTGGCCGAGGTCCTGCCCTATTTCTGCGTGGCGCCGTTCGCAGGCTACCTGGTCGACCACTTGCCGCGCCGCAAGCTGGGCATGGTCGCCTGCCTTGGGTTGGCGGTGACGCCGTTGCTCCTCGCCGCGATCGCCGCGGGATGGCTGGCAGCGGGACATGTCTGGCCCATCTATGCGGCGGTCGCGCTCACCGGTGCGGTGCGCGCCTTCCTGGGGCCGGTCTACAACGCGCTGTTCGCGCGCGTCCTGCCTCGCGTCCATTTCACCAGCGGCGCCAGCCTCGGCAGCATCGTGTTCCAGGCCGGGCTGGTGATCGGCCCGGCCATCGGAGGCCTGATGATCGGCGTGGCCGGCAAGTCCGCGACCTATGCCCTGGCGGCGGGATTCGCCTTGGTCGCCGCGGGCGCCGTCGTCCGCTTGCGGGTCACCGAACCCCCGCTGGAACTCCAGCGTGCCCCGATCTTCGCCAGCATCGCCGAGGGCGCGCGCTTCGTGTTCGGCCACCAGATCCTGCTCGGGGCACTGGCCCTGGACATGTTCGCGGTGCTGTTCGGTGGCGCGATCTCGCTCGCCCCGGCCTTCATCAAGGAGATCCTCCACTACGGGCCCGAAGGACTCGGGATCCTGCGCGCCTCCCCGGCGCTGGGGGCGGTGGTGGTGGGCGTCTGGCTGGCGCGGTATCCACTGCAACGCCATGCCGGCCGGGTGCTGTTGGGCGCGGTGGCGGGTTTCGGCCTTTGCATCATCGGGTTCGGCCTGTCCACGACGTTCTGGTTGTCGGCCGCCTGGCTGCTGCTGTCGGGCATGTGCGACGGGGTTTCGGTGGTGCTTCGCTCGACCATCCTCCAATTGGCCACGCCCGACCACATGCGCGGACGCGTGTCCTCGATCAACGGGTTGTTCATCGGCTCGTCCAACGAGCTTGGCGCGTTCTACGCCGGCTCGATGGCGCGGTTGATCGGGCTGGTGCCGGCGGTGGTCGTGGGCGGGTTCGTGACACTGGGCGTGGTGGCGACGACCGCCTGGAAGGCGCCGAAATTGCGCCGGCTCGATCTTCGCCAATTGCAGTGACCCGCAACCGATGCCAACGAAAAAACCCGGCCGCAGCCGGGTTTCCCTTCGTCGCCACCCGGGCCATTGCCCGGATCAGTCGCCGATCTGTTTCTGCCGGTGCTCCCAGCTTTCCTGCTCGTCGATCGTGCGTTCCGCGGTGAGCCGGGCTTCCAGCCGCTCCAGGCCGATTTCCTCGCCCGAATCCACGCTGAAACCGTAATCGCCCGAATCAACGCGCTTGAGCGTGCTGTCGATCTTGCCGATGAGCTTGCGGTAGCGGTCGCGCGTGCGCAGTTCCAGCGAATTCTCGGTTTCCCGGGTCGCGCGCTCGGCCTCGTCGCCGACGTCGCGGACCTCTTCCTTCAGGTTCTCGATGGTCTGCTTGGACTCCTCGACCAGGTCCTCGCGCCAGCGCAGCAGCCGCTGGCGGAAGTATTCGATCTGCAACGGGCCCATGTATTCCTCGTCGACGCTGGGCTTGTAGCCTTCGGGCAGGATCGGACGCCCGGTTTCCTTGTCGGTGTCGTAGGGCACGACCTTGTACTTGGCCTTGCGCGTGGCAGGCGCAGGCTTCGACACGACGGCAACGGCCACCTTGCCGACCGGCCGCGGCGCAATCACCGGCTTGCTGGCGGCGGGCGCGGCGACGGTCGTGGCGGCGCCTTTCGGCTTCGACTTGGCCTTCCTGGGCTCGACGGCCGCCTGGGGGGCTGGCCGCGGCGCCTTCTCCGGCTTGGCCGCCACGGCGGCCTTGGTGCTCGGCGCTGCCTTGCCGGACGGGGCCTGCTTGCGGGCAGCGGCCTTCTTCGGCGCCGCCGCGACCTTGGCGGGAGCCTTCTTGGCAGTCGTCTTCTTCGCGGGCGCCTTCTTCGGGGCGGCCTTCTTCGCCGTCACCTTGCCGGCGGCGGCCTTCCTGGGGGGCGCCTTCTTCGCGACGGGCTTTTTCGCAGCCGCTTTTTTGGCCGGAGCCTTCTTCGCCGCCGCCTTCCTTGCGGCCGGCTTCGCCGCCTTCTTGGGCGCTGCCTTCTTCGCTGCCTTCTTGCCGGCGACCGGCTTCTTCGACGGCGCCTTCTTCCTGGCTGCCGGCTTGCTGGTCTTCTTGGCGGCCTTGGCGGCCTTCTTTGCTGGTTTCTTTGCTGCCACTGGAGGCGGTCCTTACTGGAATGGAACGGCGCGTGACGCGCAGCGCACGGGCCGGATGCCCGAACCGCGGGAAAGAGTGGGAGCCTGCCCTGGAATCGCGCCCTCAAAGCGCTCTGCCGCACCGGCTGCCGCCGGTGACCGGCCCCTCTGATCGTGCCACGGCAGCCTTTGGGCTGCTGCCGGCCACGCACCCTTCCCTTGGACGGGAAAGCGCGCTGTTATACCCTGCCCGGACTGCAGCGGCAACCGCGACAGTCTGTGCTGCGCCGCCTCCGACCCCCGTGATCGACCGCTTCCTCATCGCCCTGCTCCGTGGCTACAAGCGCTGGTTGAGCCCCCTTCTGGGTCCCCGGTGCCGATTCATGCCGTCCTGCTCGGAGTACGCGATGGAGGCGATCGGCCGCTTCGGCGCGATCAGGGGAGGCTGGCTCGCGATCAGGCGCATCGGTCGCTGCCATCCCCTCCACCCAGGCGGCCACGACCCCGTGCCGCCCGCCACCACGGAAACCCACGGATGACCGACACCCTCATCGTCAATGCCCGCCTGGTCAATGAAGGCCGCGAAACCGACGGCGATCTGCGCATCTCGCGCGGACGCATCGCCGAGGTCGGAAGCGGCCTGGTGGCCCGCGACCGCGAAACGGTGGTCGATGCCGGTGGCCGCCGCCTGATGCCGGGGATGATCGACGACCAGGTGCACTTCCGCGAGCCAGGCATGGAATACAAGGCCGACATGGCCACCGAATCCGCGGCCGCGGTCGCCGGCGGCCTGACCAGCGTCATGGACATGCCCAACACCAGCCCCCCGACGCTGAACGCCGAGGCGCTGGAAGACAAGTACCGCCGCGCCGCCGGCCGCATGTGGAGCAACCACGGCTTCTACATGGGCGCCAGCAACGACAACCTCGAGCACGTGCGCGCCATCGATCCGAAGGCCACCCCCGGGCTGAAGGTATTCATGGGCGCGTCCACCGGGAACATGCTGGTCGACGACCCGGACACGCTGGACGGGATCTTCCGCGACACCCCGGTGCCGATCATCACGCATTGCGAAGACACGCCGATGATCAATGCGCTGCAGGCCGAGTACCAGGCGAAGTACGGCGACGACATCCCGGCCGAATGCCACCCGGACATCCGTTCGCGCGAAGCCTGCATCAAGTCCACCCGCCTGGCCTTGTCGCTGGCGAGAAAGCACGGCACGCGGCTGCACGTGCTGCACATCTCCACCGCCGACGAGCTGGCGCTGTTCGACGCCGGCCCGCTCGTCGACGCCGACGGCGTGCGCAAGCGCATCACCGCCGAGACCTGCATCCACTTCCTGCGCTTCGACCGCGGCGATTACGCGGAGCTTGGCCACCAGATCAAGTGCAATCCGGCGATCAAGGATCCGGCCGACCGCGAGGCGCTGGTGCGCGCCCTGGCCGAGGACGTCATCGACGTGCTCGCCACCGACCACGCGCCGCACACCTGGGAAGAAAAGCACAATCCCTACGTCCGGGCGCCAAGCGGCCTGCCCCTGGTGCAGTACGCCCTGCTCGCCGCGCTGGAGCTGGTGCGCGAGGGCAAGCTGAGCAACGCGCAGGTGGTGCAGAAGTTCGCCCACGCACCGGCGCAGCTGTTCGACGTCCAGCAGCGGGGCTACCTGCGGGAAGGCTACTGGGCCGACCTGGTGATGGTCGACGACACGCCCCTGACCGTGCGCCGCGAGGACGTGCTGTCCAAGTGCGGCTGGTCGCCGTTCGAAGGCAGGACCTTCCATGCCCGGATCGCCTCGACCTGGGTCAACGGGCAGCAGGTCTGGGACGGCGAGCGCCTGGTCGGCGAGCCGCAGGGCCAGCGGCTGGCGTTCGACCGTTGAGCCTCCTGCGTCGCCGTTCCGCCGGTTGCTCGCTCGTGGCCTGGGCCGCCCTCCTGGTGTGCGCGGCATGCGCGGCATCGACCACCGGCGCCACGCGAATCCCCGCAACCGATGGCCGGAATGTCGTCGCTCCCAACGGGAAACAGGCAGCGGCCGTGGTTGCGAGGGCGGGTGCTGCGCGGACGGTCGAACCGGCCGACGCCCGCATCGTGTTCCCGGCCAGCGTCCCGCAAGGGGCGCTGGTGATCGGCAAGGTGCCGCCGGGCAGCACGGTCCGATACGACGGCAAGACGCTGCGCTCGACCGGCTACGGCACGGTGGTCTTCGGCGTCGGGCGGGACGCCCGGGGCCCACTCCTGGTCGAGGTCACCCGACCTGACGCCACGCGGGACCAGGCGCGCATCGAAGTCACCCCGCGCGACTGGCCCGTGGAGCACGTCAGCGGCGTCCCGCCCCAGACCGTGAACCCACCGCCGGCCATCGCCGAGCGCATCCGCCGCGAGCAGGCGCTGGTGTCGGCCGCGCGCACGCGCGACGACGACCGCGCGGATTTCGCACAATCCTTCATCTGGCCGGTGCAGGGCCGCATCAGCGGCCGCTTCGGCAATGCGCGGGTCTACAACGGGCAGCCCGGCTCCGGTCATTCCGGCATGGACATCGCCGCGCCCGCCGGCACCCCGGTCAAGGCGCCGGCCGCAGGCGTGGTGACCTTCGCGCAAGACCTCTACCTCACCGGCGGCACGGTGCTGCTCGACCACGGTTTCGGGGTCAGCTCGAATTTCCTGCACCTGTCGCGCATCGATGTCCGGGTGGGCGACCGCGTCGAACAGGGGCAGACCATCGCCGCGGTGGGCGCCACGGGCCGGGCGACCGGCCCGCACCTGCATTGGGGCATGAACTGGTTCGATGTGCGCGTGGACCCGCTGCTGGTGCTCGAACGCGGCCAATGACCTCGTTGGTCCCGCGCCTGTTCACCTTCGGCACGCGCGGCGGCGCGGTCATTGCTCCGGGGGTTCGCAATTGCGCCCGGCGCGGTTCGATGTGCGGATAGACCCGCTCTTGGTGCTCGAACGGGGCCAATAACGGCGTTGGCCACTGCGCGCGCCCACTTTCGACACGCGCGGCGGCGCGTTCATTTCTCGGGGTGATTCGAATTCTGCGCGGCGCGGTTCGATCTGCGGATAGACCTGCTCTTGGTGCTTGAACGGGGCCAATAACGGCGTTTGCTACTGCGCGCGCCCACTTTCGGCACGCGCGGCGGCGCGGTCGTTGTTCCTTTCGTTTCCCACGCTGAAGTCACGCCAGGAAACGGGTTTGACCTCGCCGTACTTTGACCGGACGCCACACCTCCCGAGTCGGATCATCGGATCGCTGAATCCATTTTCCAGGATTCAGTTGACGCCCTCTCCCGCAACCCTCGCGACGGCGTCATGCGCATGCAGGCTCTCGAAATGCGTCACGGACAGCTCGTAGCGCTCGATGCGTGCGTCCTCGGCCAGTACCGTCGCCACGCGGCGGGCGGCGTCCTCGGCGAACATGAGGTTCTCGGCGTTGCGTCGGGCGAAGGCCTGTTCGTCCGCCCGCTTGACCGCGGTCTGGACGGGCGTCCCGAGGACGGCTTCCACGGCGTCGATCAGGTCGGTGACGGGAAGCTCGTCGAACGATGGCCGCAGCACGACGCTGACCATGGCCCGGCTGCGCTGGGCATGTGGCGTCGCGGCGAGGCCGTGCTCGGAGGCGATCCAGTCGCGGACCACGCCGGTCGACAACGGCCTGGCGGACGCGAACTCCGTGGCGAAGTGGTCGGCGTTGGCCTGGCGCGAAAGCGCGGCGGACGCGGGGCAGGTGCTCGAGTAGTCCACAGAGAACGCCAACGTCAGCGACAGGCGTTCGGCGCCCAGCCGGGCGTCGATTTCCACCGGGTAGGCCTTCCAGCCGGAATGCCCGCTGGCGAGCGCGTCGCGACGCAGCAGGTGGTCGTAGCGCAGTGCCAGGCGCGCCTGGGTGGACAGCCCATCCTGCGAATCGATGCAATCCTGGAGCGTGCGCCGCAGGCCGGCCGGCGTCATCGCCTCCACCGCCAGCGCGTCCTGCAGCCGCAAGTACAGCCGCGACATGTGGATGCCGCGCGCTTCCGGCCGCGCCAAGTCCACGCCGATGTCCACCGACGCGGCCACCTGCATCCCGGCGCCATCGGGCGTGGGCAGGCGCAGCGGCAGCGCGATGCGCTCCATGCCGACCCAGTCGAGGGCGCGCGCGGACGTGGCGGTGTCGCCGGCGACGTCCGGCAAGGCCTGTGGCAGGGGGTTTGAGCTCAAGACGGCAGCCCGAATGACGGAAACGGCCGTCGATTGTACCTGCCACCGCCGAAGGGCTGGCTGGAACGCACCGTTGCGGTGCAGCCGATCAAGGTTCGCGCGCGGCGCGCCAGGCCAGCCACAAGGTGCGCCAGGGCGACAGCGGGGTGGATCGATGCAGGCCCCGAGCGTCATCGACCGCCGCGTGGACCAGGGCCGCATGGATGCGCCGGGGGCGCGCGGCCTCGCGGCCGCGCGATGTGCCATCCGGCCTCGCAGCGGCCGTGCCGCCATGGAACAGGGCCTGTTCCGCCAGCAGCGAAGCCTCCACCAACGGAATCGCCCCCGGCGCATCGGTGCTGCCACCGTCGCCGAACAAACTCGACTCGCAAGCCGCCACCGCCGTGGCAAAGGGGGCAAGGACATCCCCGGCGACCGCCTCGCCGGGACGCATGCGGCCGGCCTGCAACGACGACAGGCTGCGCGCCAGTCCGTCCCAGGGCGCGGGTTGCGCCTGCAACGCGGTCCCCAGCGGATGCCGCCGCGCGCCCTTGCTCCAGCCCATCAGCTCCTCATGCCACCAGGCGAGTTTCGCCAGCCCCGGCGTGGGATCGTCGCCACCCCAGGCGGCCTCGGTGAGCTCCTGCAGCAGTGCGAACCAGGCCGCGACGCCGTCGCGCCGGGCGGCAGGCACGAAGGCCATCGCCACGCGCCACTCCGGCCAGCGTGCGCGCCACTTGTCGACGAAGCTGCCCAGCGACGCGGAAGGATCCATGCGCTCATTGTAGGAGGGGTCACGCGCCGCGAGTTTCTGGCACTTCGCCGGGAGTGGCGGAGACGGCCGGCTCGCGTCGCCGTCCTCCCCGATTCGGAGCGCATCGGTCGCGGCCCTGGAGCGCGCTTATGGCAGCGATGGCCAGCGCCGGGCGTCCAGCAGTTCAATCGGCGCCTCCACCATGGTGTCGCCATGCCAAGCCACGGGGTCGTCGGCGGCAAGGCGATACCCCCATAGCGCCACCACCGAGCGCATGCCCGCGGCGCGCGCGGCCTGGATGTCGCGCTCGTCGTCGCCGACGTAGACGCACGCGTCGATCCCGACCCCCATCCGCTGGCAGGCGACCTGCAGGGGCAGCGGGTGCGGCTTGCGTTCGGCGAGGGTATCGCCGCCAATCAGCACCGCGCAGCGCGATTCCCAGCCCAACTGCGGAACGATCTCACGCGCCAGGTATTCGGGCTTGTTGGTGACGATGCCCCAGCGCACGTCGTCGGCCTCCAGTGCCGCGAGCATCGGTTCGATGCCGTCGAACAGCAGCCCATGGCGGCCCAGCTCTTCCCGGTAGATGTCGAGGAACTCGGCCAACATCGGCGCCCGGGCTTCCTCGTCCAGCGCCGGGAACGCGGCGGCGACCATCGCCCGCCCGCCGCGCGAGACGTGTGGCCGCAGGTTGGCCAAGGGCATCGCGGCCTGCCCTCGCGACGCACGCATGCGGTTGACCGTGGCGAGCATGTCCGGGGCGCTGTCGAGAAGCGTGCCGTCGAGGTCGAACAGCACGGCGCGCGGGAATCGCAGTCGGCTCATCCAGGCTTCCGCGCGCAGGCCAGGTAGTTGACGTCGGTTCGCGAGGTCAGCCGCGCCGCGTTGCGCCAGGGTTCGTACATCAGCCCGCTGACGTCCTCGAGTTCCAACCCGCATCCGCGCAACCAGGCGGCCAGCTCGGAGGGCTTGATGAAATCGCGATACTGGTGCGTGCCCTTGGGCAGCAAGCGCGCGACATATTCGGCGCCCACGATCGCGAGCGCGAAGGCCGCCGGGGTGCGGTTGAGGGTGGAGACGAACAGGCGGCCGCCCGGCTTCAGCAGCGTCGCGCAGGCGGACAGGATCGCGGCCGGATCCGGGACGTGCTCCAGCATTTCCATGCAGGTCACGGCATCGAAACCGCCCGCCGCTTCCGCGGCCAGGACCTCGACCGGCTGCACGCGATAGTCCACCCTGACCCCCGATTCCAGGCCATGCAGGCGCGCGATCTTCACCAGCTCCGGCGCGAGGTCCAGTCCGACCACGTCCGCACCCGCCTGCGCCATCGCTTCGCTCAGCAGGCCGCCGCCGCAGCCGACGTCGACCACCTGCGCATCCTTCAAGGCGATGCGGTCGGCGACATAGGCAAGCCGTGGCGGGTTCAGCGCATGCAGCGCCTTCTGCGGGCCCTGCGGATCCCACCACCGCTGCGCCAGCGCCCCGAACTTGTCGAGCTCGGCCTGGCGGAAATTCGTGTCGCCGGAAGCCTCACCCACCATCATGATTCGCCCCCACCCGCACCTTCGAGATCCGCTCCCGCCACTGCCGCGCGTTGGCGATGATGCCGTCGATGTCCATGTCGACCAGCTCGCGCCCGCGCAGCTTGGGCGCGCCGGCGATCCACACATCGGTGACCTGGTGGCGGCCGGTGGCGTAGACCAGTTGCGACACGACCTCGAACATCGGCTGCGCCTCCAGCGACGACAGCTCGATGCACGCCAGGTCGGCCTGCTTGCCGGGTTCGATGGAACCGGTGAGGTGGTCGAAACCGATCGCCTTGGCCCCGCCCAGAGTCGCCGCGCGCAGCGCGCTGAACGCATTGAACGCTGCGGCGTCCTGCGCCACCGCCTTGGCCAGCAGCGCCGCGGTGCGGATCTCGCCGATCATGTCCAGGTCGTTGTTGCTGGCCGCGCCATCGGTTCCGATGGCCAGCGTGATCCCGGCGCGCTCCAGGGCACAGGCCGGGCAGAAGCCGGAAGCCAGCTTGAGGTTGGATTCCGGGCAGTGGACCACGCTCACGCCTCGCTCGGCGCACAGGTGGATCTCGGCTTCGGTGAGCTGGGTCATGTGCACGGCGATCAGGCGGTCGTTGACCAGGCCGAGCCGGTCCAGCCGCGCCAACGGGCGCTGGCCGTGCTCCTCGACCGACTGCGCGACTTCCTGCGCGGTCTCGTGCAGGTGCAGGTGCACCGGCACGTCGAGCTGGTCTGCGAGCATGCGGATGTGGGCGAAGTTGTCGTCGCTCACCGTGTACGGCGCATGTGGCGCGAACGCCGTGCCGATCAGCGCATCCTGGCGCCACTGGTCGTGGACCTCGCCGGCCTTGTCGAAGTATTCGTCGTCGCTCTTCGCCCACGCGGTCGGGAAGTCGATCACAGGCAGGCCGATGCGGGCTCGGAACCCGTGGCGCTTGTAGGTGGCGGCCTGCACGTCCGGGAAGAAGTAGTTCTCGCTGACGCAGGTGGTGCCGCCGCGCAGCATCTCGGCGATGGCCAGCGTCACCCCGTCGGCCACGAAATCCGGCCCGATCACCGCCGCTTCGATGGGCCAGATGTGCTGCTGCAGCCAGACCTTCAGCGGCAGGTCGTCGGCGACCCCCCGCATCAGCGTCATCGGATTATGGGCGTGCGCGTTGACCAGGCCGGGCACGAGCACCGATCGCGGGCGCGAGACGGTTTCCCGCGGGTCGAAGCGCGCGCGGGCATCGGCTGCGGGCAGCACTGCGAGGATCACGCCATCGCGTACTGCGACGGCATGGTCCTCCAGCACGACGCCATGCGGTTCGACCGGGACGACAAGGCCGGCCTCGATCAGCAGGTCGCAGGCTTCGCCCGGCTTGCCTTCCATGCGCTACTTGACGCGGCTGACGTATTCGCCCGACCGGGTGTCGACCTTGATGATCTCGTCCTGGTTGACGAACAAGGGCACGCGGACCACGGCACCGGTTTCCAGCTTGGCCGGCTTGCCGCCACCGCCGGAGGTGTCGCCGCGCACGCCGGGGTCGGTCTCGACGATCTGCAGCTCGACGAAGTTCGGGGGCTGCACGGCGATCGGGATGCCGTTCCACAACGTCACCACGCAATCCTCCTCGCCCTTGAGGTACAGCGCGGCGTCGCCGACCCCGGTCTTGTCGGCATGGACCTGCTCGAAGTTCTCCGGGTCCATGAAGTGCCAATGCTCGCCGTCTGCGTAGAGGAACTGCATGTCGGTATCCACCACGTCGGCGGCCTCGAGGTTGTCGGTGGCCTTCATCGTGAGCTCGACCACGCGCCCCGACTTGATGAAGCGGTACTTGACCCGGGTAAAGGCCTGGCCCTTGCCGGGCTTGACGTACTCGGTGTCGGTGATGATGCAGGGTTCGCCATTGACCAGGATCTTCATCCCGTTCTTGACGTCGTTCATGCCGTAGCTGGCCATGCGTGGAGCTCCTGGTGCGGTCGCGGTTGCGGTTGCGAGGGGTATCGCGGGGTCCGCCGGCTGCCGCGGGGACGGCGGGCGGATAGAATGTCGGGCCGTGTTGCCGGTGGCCGCCAGAGGCCGCACCGGCGCGAGAACTTGGGCCCACATGATACCCGCAGCCCCCCTGTCCCTGCAGCCGCCACGCTGGCAGCAAGCCCTGCGCGAAGCCGTCCGCGACCCCCGCGAGCTGCTGGCCATGCTCGGCCTGCAGCAGGCCGCGATGGCGGTTTCGCCCGAGGCGGCCGCGCAATTCCCGTTGAAGGTGCCCCGTGGGTTCGTGGCCCGCATGCGGCCCGGCGACCCGCATGATCCGCTCCTCCGCCAGGTGCTGCCGCTTGACGACGAGATGCGGCCGATGCCCGGGTTCACCAGCGACGCGGTTGGCGATGCCGCCGCACGCGCCGGACATGGCGTGTTGCACAAGTACGCCGGTCGCGCGCTGCTGGTCTCGACCGGCAGCTGCGCGATCCATTGCCGCTACTGCTTCCGGCGCCACTTCCCGTACGCCGAGGAGACCGCGGCCGCCGGCGGCTGGCAAGACGCGGTCGCGGCGGTTCGCGCGGACGAATCCATTACCGAGGTCATCCTCTCGGGCGGCGATCCGCTGTCGCTGGCCACGGCCAAGCTGTCCGAACTGACCACGCAGCTTGCCGCGCTGCCGCACCTGCGCCGCCTCCGCATCCATACCCGGTTGCCAGTCGTCCTGCCCGCGCGTGTCGACGACGGGCTGGTCGGGTGGCTCCAAGGCTTACCCTGGCCCAGCGCGGTCGTGCTCCATGCGAACCACGCGAACGAGTTCGACGCTGGGGTCGATGAGGCACTGGGCCGGCTGCGCGCTGCCGGAGCCAGCCTCCTCAACCAGGCGGTGCTGTTGCGCGGCGTCAACGATTCCACCGGCGCGCTGGCGGCCCTGTGCGAACGCGGCTTCATGGCGGGCGTGCTGCCGTACTACCTGCACCAGCTCGATCGCGTGGCCGGTGCGGCGCACTTCGAAGTCACCGATGCGCGGGCCCGGCGGCTCCACGGCGAGCTGGTGGAACGGCTTCCGGGCTACCTGGTTCCTCGACTGGTGCGCGAGGTTGCCGGCGACGCGTCCAAGCGGCCCTTGTCGCAGGGCTGAGGCGCCGTGCTCAGGTTCGCGCGCGGCGCTGCCGGACCGGAAACCCCAACGCAATGCGGCGATTCACGGCAGGATCATCGGCCGCTGCCCACCCTCGTTGCCCGGATGGGCATGAATGGCGCGAGTCGCGCGATGGACGGGGATGGCCGAGGCATGGCATAACCCTCGTCCCACGGAGGACCGAATGGCCCACAGCCAGGACAACGCACTACGCCTCATGATCGTCGACGATAGCGTCGAGGCGGCGGAAGCCATCGTCAGCGGCTTGCGCAACGCCGGTATCGCGGTGCGTCCCTTGCGTCCACGCTCGGCCGACGATCTGGCCGACATGGTCGGCAACCAGGTCGTCGACCTGATCATGGCCGCCCAGCAGCCGGGCGGCATCCCGCTCGCGGACGTCATGCAGCACGTCGGCAACAGCGGCAAGGACCTGCCGGTCATCGCCATCGCCGACACCCTCGACGAGGCGAGCTTCACCGAGGCCTGCGCGGCGGGCGTGCGCAAGATCGCCTTGCGCCATCGCGCGCCGCAGATCCTGGCCGCGGTGCGTGAGGAGTGGAGCGACCTGGAGGCCAGGCGCGCGACGCGCCGGCTGGAGGCACGGGTCCGCGAGACCGAGCGCCGCTGCGACGCGCTGATCGAGTCCTCCCGCGATCCGATCGCATACGTCCACGAAGGCATGCACATCCGGGCGAACAGCGCCTACCTGGAGATGTTCGGCCACGAGGAATTCGAGGACATCGAAGGCATGTCCCTGCTCGACATGGTCGCGCCCCAGCACCTGGACGACTTCAAGCAACTGCTCAAGCGGCTGAGCAAGGGCGAGGCGCCGCCGCCACGCTATGAGCTGGAGGCCCGCGACATCGAGGGCAACTCCTTCCCCGCCTCGATGGAGTTCACGCCCGCCCAGTACGAAGGCGAGCCATGCCTGCAGGTCGTGTTCCGGCGGCAGGAGCTGGACCCGGAGCTGGTGCTGGAGATCGAGGAGCTGCGCCAGCGCGACCAGGCCACCGGACTGCTCAACCGCCCCACCTTCCTGCGCGCGCTCGAGGACGCGGTGGACGATGCCGCGCAGGACCATGGCCAGCACGGCCTGCTCCTGATCGAGCCAGACCATTACCAGCGCTTGTTGCAGGACATCGGGCTGGATTCGGCCGACAACCTGCTCAAGGCGGTCGCAACGCGCCTGGAATCGGTGATCGGGGGCAACGCGCAGGCGGCCAGGTTCGCCGAACACACGCTGGCGGTGCTGGTGCGCGACAGCGACTACGAACAGACCGAGGCGCTGGCCCGGGGCATCTGCGAGGCGTTCGCGGCGGATGTGTTCTCCATCGGCGCGCGATCCGCCGCGGTCACCGCCAGCATCGGCGCCGTGCAGATCGGCGAGAAGATCGCCAGCGTCTCCCAGGTCCTCGCCAAGGCGAGCCAGGGCGTGCAGTCGTCGATCGGCGTTGGCGGCAACCGCTTCGAGCTGTTCGATCCCAGTGCCGTCGACCGCGCCGAGGAAGAGCACATCCGGGCCTGGGTGGCGCGCCTGCGCGATGCGCTGGACAACGAATCTTTTGTCCTCCATTACCAGCCGGTGATCAACCTGCAGGGCGACACCGGCGCGGTCTACGAATCCTTCCTTCGCCTCAATGCCGGGGACGGCGAGCTGGTCAAGCCCTTGACCTTCCTGCAGATCGCCGAGGAAAACGGGCTGCTGTCGGAGATCGACCGGTACGTGATCGGCCACACCATCGAGGTCATCGGCCAGCGCATGCAAAGCGGGCACCCGACCACCCTGCTGGCCAAGGTCAGCCAGGACTCGCTGGACGACGACGACCTGCCGCAGTTCATCGCCCAGCAGCTCTCGCAGCACGGCGTCCCCGGCGAGTACCTCGTGCTGCAGCTTCCGGAGGCGAAGGTGTTCACCCACCTCAAGGCCGCCCAGCAGTTTGCCTCCGCGATCGGCAAGCTGGATTGCCGCATTGCACTGGAGCAGTTCGGGGCGGGGCTGGATTCGTTCCAGCTGCTCACCCACCTCAAGCCCAACCTGCTCAAGATCGACCGCAGCTTCGTCGAAGACCTGCCGAAGAACGCCGACAACCAGGCACGGATCCGCGAGATCACCGCCAAGGCGCGCGAACTGGGCATCCAGACCATCGCCGAGTTCGTGCAGGACGCGGCGAGCATCTCGATCCTGTTCGGTGCCGGCGTCGATTACGTGGAAGGCCACTTCCTGGCCGGCGCCGGTCCCGAGATGACGTACGACTTCGAGTAGCGTCCTAACGCGTTTCCGGCTGCCCTCCGCGAGGGCGGATGATCCCGCTCCCGCTGGCCCCGGCGCTTCCGCGGGCCTGTTCCCCGCGTGCCGGCGTCAGGCCACCACGCCCTGGCGCACGTCGCCGGCGTCGGGGCGCGCTGCACGCAATGCCGCGATGCGTTCCTCCAACGGGGGGTGGCTCATCAGCAGCCGCTTGAGCCCGGAGCCGACGCCGCCGCTGATCCCGAAGGCGGCGACCTGCGTGGGCAGCGTGCTGTCGCCGCGGTTCTGCGCCAGCCGCTCCAGGGCGGCCACCATCTTCTCCTTGCCTGCCAGCGCCGCGCCGCCGGCATCCGCACGGAACTCGCGATGCCTGGAAAACCACATCGCGATCATGCTGGCGAACAGCCCGAAGATGATGTCGGCCGCGATCACGATGCCGAAATACGCCAGCTGGCCCAGGCCACCGACGCGTTCGGCGATTCCGCGCGCGACCACGCGCGCCAGGAAGTACACGAACGTATTGAGCACGCCTTGCAACAGGGTCATCGTCACCATGTCGCCGTTGGCGACGTGGCTGATCTCGTGCGCGAGCACGGCTTCTGCTTCGTCGCGATCCATCGCGCGCAGCAGGCCGGTGGACACCGCGACCAGCGAGCTGTTGCGCCGCGCGCCGGTGGCGAATGCATTGATCTCCGGCGCATCGTAGATGGCCACCTCCGGCGTGCCGATGCCCGCGGCCTGCGCCTGCCGCGCGACCGTGGACAGCAGCCACTGCTCTGCTTCGTTGCGGGGGGTCTCGATCACGTGGGCACCGGTGGCGCGCTTGGCGACCCACTTGGACATGGCCAGCGAAATGAACGCGCCGCCGAACCCCATCACCGCGCAGAGGACCAGCAAGCCCCCCATCGTGGATGGGTCGAGTCCGAACACGGCCATGACGATGCTGAAGAGCACGAGCACCGCAAAGTTGGTGGCGAGGAACAGGGTGACGCGCTTGAACATGGCTGTATCCCGTAGATGGGCGCAGTGGCTGCGTGGCTCTCCCAAATTGTGTCCGCCGGCGGTTAAATTCAAGTGACCCCGTCCGCCTGCCGACACAATGCGGGCGACCGATCCATTCCCCTGGACTGGTGATGCCCGCCCAACCGACTTCGCTCCACCGCGGCCGCTTCGCCCCCTCGCCCACCGGCCCCCTGCACCTCGGGTCCCTGGTGGCGGCGTTGGGCAGCTGGCTCATCGCCCGCCGCGCAGGCGGGCAGTGGTTGGTGCGGATCGAGGACCTCGACCCGCCGCGCGAGGTCGCCGGCGCCGCCGATGCACAGCTGGCGGCGCTGCATGCCTTCGGGCTCCACCCCGACGGCGCCGTAGTCCGCCAAAGCGACCGCGGCCACCTTTACCAGGCGGCGCTGGAAACCTTGCTCTCCCGCGGCAATGCCTTCGTTTGCCACTGCAGCCGTCGCGACCTGCTCGAGAGCAACGGCATCCATCGTGCCTGCGTGCCGCGGGCGCGCCGCGACGATCCCGCGATCCGCCTGCGTGTGCACGCAGGCACGCGGGTCGCCTTCGACGACGGATTCCACGGACGTGTGGAGCAGGACCTCGAACGCGAGGTGGGCGACTTCGTGCTGCGCCGTGCCGACGGCCTCTGGGCCTACCAGCTGGCGGTGGTCGTCGACGATGCCGCGCAGGGCATCACCGACGTGGTCCGCGGCGCCGACCTGCTCGCGTCCACGCCCCGGCAGATCCTCCTGCAGCAGCGGCTCGGCCTGCCAACGCCGCGCCACGCCCATCTTCCCCTCGTGCTGGACCCGGATGGCCGAAAACTGTCGAAAACGCTCGAATCGCTGCCCATCGATGGCCGCGACCCCATTCCGGCATTGCGGACCGCCTGGCGCCTGCTGGGCCAGCCCCCGGAGGCTCTCGAGCGTAGCGCCACGCTCGCCGAGGCCCTCGCGACGGCGACCGCCGCCTTCGATCCATCGCGGGTCCCGCGCACGCCCGGGGACCTGCTCGCCGCGCCGCACAACGGCCTTGTCACGGACGATGCCTAGAATGGTCGCCCGGCTGCATCGGCGCGCGACCGCGCGATGACCGCCCGACGACGAACCCCACAGGAGACGAATCATGGCGGCACGCATAGCACTGGTTACCGGCGGTACGGGCGGCATCGGTACCGCGATCTGCAAGCGACTGGCCGACCAGGGCCACACGGTCGCCACCAACTTTCGCAACGAGGAAAAGGCGAAGGCATGGCAGGCCGAGATGAAGCAGGCCGGCTACGAAATCGCCCTGGCCAAGGGCGACGTTTCGACGCCCGACGACGCCGCGGCGATGGTGCGTGAAGTCGAACGCCAGGTTGGCCCGGTGGACATCCTGGTCAACAACGCGGGCATCACCCGCGACACCACCTTCCACAAGATGACCGCCGAACAGTGGAACGAGGTCATCTGCACCAACCTCAACTCCTGCTTCAACGTCACCCGGCCGGTCATCGAGGGGATGCGCGAGCGCAAGTGGGGCCGCGTGATCCAGATCAGTTCGATCAACGGCCAGAAGGGCCAGTACGGGCAGGCCAATTACGCAGCCGCGAAGGCAGGCATGCACGGCTTCACCATTTCGCTTGCGCAGGAAAACGCGAAGTTCGGCATCACCGTCAATACCGTCTCGCCCGGCTACATCGGCACCGACATGGTGATGGCGGTGCCCGAGGCCGTGCGCGAGAAGATCGTCGCGCAGATCCCGACGGGCCGCCTCGGTGAACCCGGCGAAATCGCCTACGCGGTCAGCTTCTTCGTCGGCGACGAGGCAGGCTGGATCACGGGGGCCAACCTGTCCGCCAACGGTGGCCAGTACATGGGCTGGTGACCCGGCGGGGGACGGGCGTGCGATCAATCCGCAATCGCCCCTACCCGCCCGGATAGTCGGCACGCCGCGCCGCGCAGGACATCCTTGCTGCCAGGTCCGCGCCATCCATGTCGTGCCCGGCTTGCAAGGCGTGCTGCACTGCGGCATGCTCGGGCGCAGCATCGTTAGAGTGTTTGCTCAATGGCCGCGAAACGCGTCATCAAGAAGTATCCGAACCGACGGCTTTACGACACCGAGATCTCGAGCTACATCACCATCGAGGACGTGCGCCAGCTGATCGTCGACGGGGAATCCTTCGAGGTGCGCGACGCCAAGACCGGCGAGGGCCTGACGCGCCAGGTCTTGCTGCAGATCATCACCGAGCACGAACAGGACGGACAGCCGATGCTGTCGACCCAACTGCTCAGCCAGATCATCCGCTTTTACGGCGACTCCCTGCAGGGCTTCATGGGCAGCTACCTGGACCAGTCGATGCAGGCGTTCCTGGACCAGCAGCAGCAGTTCCGCGCGCAAATGGGCGCGACCCTTGGCCAGACGCCCTGGGCGATGATGAACCAGCTTACCGAGCGCAACCTGGAGCTGTGGCAGCAATTCCAGAAGAGCCTGGTCGGCGGCATGGGGCGCTCTCCCGCCTCCGGCAAGCCGCGCGACGAGGATGGCGCCAAGTCGCGCGGCAAGTGATGGCCCCCGTACGCACCGCCGTGGTCAGCGGCGGCATCGGCGGGCTCGGGACCGCGATCTGCAAGTCGCTCGCCCTGCGCGGGCACCGCGTCATCGCCGCCGACCTTGGCACGCGCGGGGAACGGCTGGATGCATTCCGCGCAGAGACGGCTGGACTCGACATCGCCTTCTCGGCGCTTGATGTCGGCGACTTCGACGCCTGCGCGCGGTTCGTGCAGGACACAGAAGCCAACGGCGGCATCGACATCCTGGTCAACGGCGCCGGCATCACCCGCGACACCACCTTGCGCAAGATGGACCGGGAGCAGTGGGAATCGGTGATGCGCGTCAACCTCGATGGCGTGTTCAACCTGTGCCGGCATGCCGTCGAGGGCATGGTCGAGCGCGGTTTCGGGCGAATCGTCAACATCAGCTCGGTCAACGGGCAAACGGGGCAATTCGGCCAGACCAACTACTCCGCGGCGAAGGCGGGCATGCATGGATTCACCATGGCCTTGGCGCGGGAAGTCGCGCGCAAGGGCGTGACCGTCAACTCGATCTCGCCGGGTTACTGCGAAACCGCGTTGGTGATGGCGATGCCCGACCAGATCCGGGCCGGCATCCTGGGGCAGGTTCCCGTCGGCCGGCTTGGACGCCCGGACGAAATCGCGCGCGTGGTGGACTTCCTCGCTGCAGAGGACGCCGGCTTCATCACCGGCGCCAACATCCCGGTCAACGGCGGGTTGTTCATGGGCTTCTGAGGTTGCGCGGCCCTGGCGGGGCGCACGTGGCCGGCGCGGACGCTGAAGTCGCGGATGCGCCACGGGGATCGGGTGACCGCCGATGCGCCGCCGACGGGCGGCTACAGCACGACTCGCCCGCCGCGACCCATCGCTACTGCCTGCAGAACTGCTCCCGGTACTGCTGCGCCTTGGGCATCAGCTCCTGCAGGTGCGCGATGCGGGTGCCCGGGTTGGGATGCGTGGAAGCGAACTCGGGCGGCGCCTGCCCGCCACTGGCCTGGCTCATGCGCTCCCACAAGGGCACCGACTCCCGTGGGTCGAAGCAGGCGGCGGCCATCAGCATCAATCCGACTTCGTCGGCTTCGGTCTCGTGCTTGCGCGCATAGGGCAGCGCCCGACCGTAACCGTAGATCGCCATGACCGTCTGCATCTGCCCGGCATCCATGCCGCTCGCCGCGCCGGCCATCTGGCCGATCTGCACCAGCTTCTGCTCGGTCATTCGCTGCGCACCGTGGCGCAGCAGCGCGTGGGCGATCTCGTGCCCCATGACCGCGGCCATGGCGTCGGCATTCTGCGCCACGGGCACCAGGCCGGTGTAGACCGCCATCTTGCCGCCGGGCAGCGCGAAGGCATTGACCTGGTCGGAATCGAGCACGCTGACTTCCCAGTTGAACTCCTCGGCGAAGTACTGCGGCTGCAATCCCCGCTCGGCGGCCAACGCCCCCTCCACCTCGTCGATCTTGTCGACCAGGCGCCGCGCGATCTCCTGGATCTGCCCGGCGACTTCGCTGTTCGGATCGATGGGGCGTTCCTGCGACAGGATCTCCCGATAGGCCTGCAGGCCCAGGGCTTCCTCGTCCTCGGCCGACAGGCTCTTGTCGATCAGCACCTTCTCGCCGGTGTACGGATCGACCGTGCGGTTGGAGAAGTAATAGAAGACCGCATATCCCGCGAACAGCACCAGGATCAACATGCGCGGGCTGAAGCCGCGGCGGCGTGCGCCGGCGGGCCGGGCGGCCGCAGTCCGGCCGAATGGATCCTGTCTCATCGCTTGGCTCCTCTCGCCTGCTCCCGGGACCCGGGCCGGGCCTCGCTGGCTACCATGGAGGCTGCAGCGTGAAAGCCGTGCGCAGGCGGGCCGGATGGTTGGCCACGCACGGACTCAGATCTCACGCACCACGCGGAAGCCGATCCGCGCATTGGTCACATCGACCTGCGCCGGCGCCCGCCAGGAGGCCCGGGTCTGCGCGGGGGAGCTTGCCCAGGATCCGCCGCGGATCACCTGCGTGCGGCATCCCGGGTTGACCCAGGCCGCGCCGCTTTGCGGGGCCCGCCGGTAACTTTCGTGCCAGCAATCGGTAACCCACTCGCTGACGTTGCCCGACAGGTCGTGCACGCCCCACGGATTGGCGCGGAAACTGCCCACGCTCGCGGGACCCCAATGGCCGTCCCCGTAACCGGGGAAGGCATTGCTCCAGCTGCGGCCGCCGGGCGAACGGTCCAGTCCGCCGGTGAAATTGCCCGCTCCGTCCTGGGGCCCCTGGTCGCCCCAGGGATAGATCGCGTCGCGACCCGCGCGCAGCACGTACTCGAACTCGGCCTCGCTGGGCAACCGGTAGCGCTGGCCGCTCTCCTGCGCCAGCCATTCGACGTAGGCCTGCGCATCGCGCGCGCTGACATGAACGACCGGCGATGTGGCCGGAGCGCGCGCGCCGCCGGCGTAGTCCGAGCGCCAGTCCACGCCGCTGCGCCGGATGAAGTTGCCACTTCGTTCGTCATAGGCCATCGAGTAACCGCGCCGCCCGGCGCGGGTGTCGCGGCCGGTCGCGGCGACGAAACGCCCGAATTCGGCCACGCTGACTTCATGCACGGAGATCGCGAAGCCCCGGTCGAAACGGATGTTGCGTCGTGGCTTCTCGCTGGGCTCGGCGTCTTCGTCGTCGACCCGGGCACCCATCGCGAAGGCCCCGTGCGGCACGACGATCATCTGCGGACCACGCGCGCCGCTCTCCATCGCGTCGGTGAAGACCTGGCCTGGCCGGAACAGGCCGTAGTGCACGGCCAGTTCGATCCGGTCGCGCAGCTCGGCCACCGCCGGATCGCCCGGTTCGGCGATCGCCAGCATCGAGGCAAGGTGTTCGCGGGCCCGCGCGATCCCGTTGAACTGGCCCAGCGCCGCGATGCCCGCGTCGCGAAGGCGCGAGATCCGGGCGGCGCGCATAGTCGCGACCCGTGCCTCGGCGTCGTCGTTGGTCTCGCTCCCGGGGCGCACTTTCGCGGCGTGGTCCAGCCAGGTCCGGGCCTCGTCGAAATCACCCTCGCGCGCGGCGTCTTCCGCCCGGCGGATCAGGCCGCTCTCCACCGCCGCCAGGGTCTGCATGGCGCGCGGCTGGCCGGGGCGCAGCGCAAGGGCCTGGCGGATCGCGGGGAGCGCGCCGTTCCCTGTTTCGCCGTAGCGACCGGCCCGCAAGTCCTCTTCGGCCTCGCGGTTGAGATCCCACAACTGGTCGGCGACATCGACTTCCGACAGGTAGGCCGTCGTGGCCGCAGCGTCGGGCGCCACGCTTCGCGCGACCGCGGCCTTGGCATGGGCGTCGCGCAGCGCTTCGAATTCGTCGTCCGCGCGCGCCAGCGCCGCGCGTCCCTCGGCGATCACCTGCGCCACCGCTCGCTGCAAGCCCAGCTCGGCACTTTCGTCACCCGGGTCTTCGCCAAGGATGGCCAAGTACAACGGGATGGCCGAGTCGGCGTCCTCGTGCAGCCGGCCCTCCGCCAATGCCGTGTCGGCGCGCCTGCGCACGGCATCCACGCCCGCCTCGTCGATCTCCACCTTGGGCGGCCGCCAAGTCAGGGTGGCCGCGATGCGATCGTCGCCACTGATGCTGACGCTGCCATCCTGCGCGCGGGCCAGTGGTTCCGGGTCGGCTGGCATCGCGGGTGTCTCGGCGTCGCGTGCGCAGCCGATGCACGCGGCCGACAACGCCAGCAGCAGGGCCGTGGCGAGCCGCGTCCCGCTGCCTGGCGATGTCGTTGGTCGCACCATGGCGGCAAGGGTACGACATGGCGCGCTGGCTGCGCGCATGGCGTCGTGGCGCGCCCGTCTTGCGCCGGCGCAGGCTTTCCGGTTTGCCTGCCGCGACCCGGCGCCGTTACGCTGGCCACGATGAACGACCAAGACCACCTCTGGATTTCCACCCCCGACGCGCTCAGCGCGCACTTCGAGGCCACGCCCGCGCGGATCGGGCTGGACACCGAATTCATCCGCGAGCGCACGTACTGGCCGCAGCTGGCCCTGGTGCAGATCGCCGTCGGCGGAGCCGTGCTGCTGGTCGACCCGCTCGCCCCCGGGATGCCCGCGGCGCTGGCGCCGATCCTGACCGACCCTCGCATCCTCAAGGTGATGCACAGCGCCAGCGAGGACCTCGTCGCCTTCAAGCACGCGTGCGGCGTGGTGCCGTCACCGCTGTTCGACACCCAGGTCGCCGCCGCGCTGGCCGGCGTGGGCGCGGGCATCGGCTACCAGAAACTGGTTTCGGAAACGCTTGATGTCGTGCTCGAAAAGGGCGAAACCCGCTCGGACTGGTTGCGCCGCCCGCTGTCGCCATCGCAACTGCAATACGCGGCCGACGACGTTCGCCACCTGTTCGCGCTGCATGATGCCCTGGCAGGAAAGCTGGATGCACTGGACCGGCTGGCGTGGTGCGAGGAGGACTGCGCGCGCATGGTCGCCAACGCCCGCGAAGACGAACTGGAACGCTGGCCGCACCTGGCGCTCCGGACCACGCGCTACCTCGACCCGCAGGCGCGGCGGCGCCTGCTCCGGCTGCTGCGCTGGCGCGATGCCTACGCACGGGACAACGACCGCCCACGCACCTGGATCCTCGACAACGAACTGGCGACGTTGCTGGCCCGCGATCCGCCAATCGATGAAGCCGGACTGCAGCGCCAGCTCGATGCCCATCCCAAGGCCCCACGCCGGCTCGCCGACCTGGTGTGGCGCGCAATGACCACGCCTCTGGACGATGAAGCCGAGGCCCCCGCCCCACGGGACGAAGACCGTGACAAGCAGGCCCTCCGCCGGCTGCAGGATGCGGTCGCGGAACGGAGCCGTGAGCTCGCGCTTCCGGATGGCGTCCTGGCCTCGCGACGCTGGCTGCAGGCCCTGCTCGCCCGCGGAGGCGAAGGCGACGCCTGGCCCGACATGCTCGATGGTTGGCGCCGCGCGGAGCTGGAGACGGCGCTCGCACCCTTGCTGGAGGCCGACACGGCCGACCAGTGAGATGACCCGGCTTGCCTCTGTCGCCGACCCGTTGCTCAGGGTCCGAGCGCCTGCGCCAGCGCATCCTTGTTGAGCGGGCGATAGCGTGAATCCACCACCAGCGATCGGGTTCCCGGTGGGAGCATCTGCAAGGACTTGAGGAATTCGACCACCGCCGCCTGCTGTCCTGGCGGCAGTGCCCGGTAGGCCTCGCGCACGGCACGGGCTTCGCCGCCGTGGGCAAGGATGGCGTCGGTGAGCGTGGTCAGGTCGCCCCGGTGTCCGTACGGCGCTGAGTTGCCGACGTCCCAGAGCTTGCGGGTCAGGAACAGTTCCGTTGCGATGCCGGCCTGCTTCACCCGCTCGTTGCAGTAGTGGCGGATGTCGTCGTCGCAGAGATCGTGGCGCTTCAGGTCGGTGTAGGCGCGCACCACGGCGCCGCCGCCGCGCGTGGCCTCGAGGCGAGGAAGCTCCCCCTGCCGCGTCAGGTCGAAGGCATGCCCTCGGTCCACGTCTTCCGGCCGCAGGTTCCCCGGCGGATTGAACGGGTTGGGCTCGGTGAACAAGCGGCTGCGCAGCGTCATGGCCGGTACGTGGCATCCGCTGCAGCCGATCGCGTCGAAGCTCCTTTCGCCCTGCAACACCGCACGCCTCGCCTCGAAGGCATCGGGAAAGACCTGCCCGGGCGTCGCCAGCGCCGCCTGGTACAGGGTCAGCGCCGTGATGTCGCCGACGCTCAGCTCGTCGGGGATGCCGTCCGCATCGTGGTCGTCGCTGCCCGTGCGCGCGGTTCCGAAGCGTTCCACCGACTGCATGCCATGGTGGTGGTTCATCGCGTTGTTGCTGAATTCCCGCAGGGACACCACGGCGCCTTTCTGGTGGAAGGGACGGACCACGAGGTCCGCATCCACGCCGGCCACTTCGCTGGTGTCCAGGCTGCCATCGGGCCGCGCGGTGAGGGCGCCGAAGGAGATTCCGTTGGCGAGCAGGCCCGTTCGGACCGGAAGCCCCGTCGCTTGCGCGCGGGCCAGGGCATGCAACCGCGCGGCGTGCAGTTGCCCGCTCATTTCCCGCGCCAGCATCTCGATCGCGCCGCTGCCCTGCATGCCCAGGGTATTGCGCTCGTTGCTGAAGTCGGGCGAGACCGACTCGGTCACCGGTTCGAGCGCTTGCGCAAGTACGAAGACATTCGCGACGACTTCGCCGGCGCCGCCGATGAACGGGTCGTTGTGGCAGCCCGAGCAAGCGTTGGCGTCGGGGCCGGACGTGCGCAGGAACACCGGTTGCCCCTCGGGATCACGGAGCACGCCCGTGCCCGTGGCGGCCGGCCTCCCCTGGCCATCGAAGCGGTTGAACTTCGCCGTGAACAGCTGCTCGCCATGCGCGAGCACGTCGTCGAACCCGATCCGGCCCGCGGCGATGTCCGCCTCTTCAAGGTGCATGCCCAAGGCGGGACCATCGCCGATGAGCGCAACTTCGTTGGCGGTACGCGCGCCGGGTGTGGCCGGTGCGAGGCTGGCGACAATCCCTGTCGCGGCCTCCATGTTTTCCGATGAAGCGCCGAGCAAGGCCGGCAGGTGCCACAGCGCCCAAGCACTCAGCGGCAAGGCCAAGGCAAGCGCGACGACCCAGTGGTGTTTGCGGGATTTCCTGTTCGCATCCATCGCACCCCCCATGGTGACCTGTTGTCGGCTGGACTCATCCACGACGGGTGGCGGACGAGCGGCTCAGTGATCACCCGCATCCAGGAACTGGGCAGCCAAGCCGTCCCGGGCCAAGCGGCCGATCTGTCTCCCCTGGCCTCCGACTCCCGTCGCCATGTCGCACGCCGACCGCCTGCGGCCCCCCGAGCTGCGCCCTCGACGCAAGGAACCGGTGCAAGGCCGAATCATTCCCGCAAGCACTCCCGCGACCGAGGTGCATCGGGATGGCGACTGCATGGGCAGGCCGGCCGGGCATCGCCGCGATGCAGGGCGATGCCGGGTCGCAGACCGGCCGGCGCGCGGATCGCACCCTCCCCTACGGCATGTGGATCGAGGCCTGGATGGTGGAGCACTCGCCATCCTCGTCCGGAACGTCGCCGGGTCCCGCCGCGAACCCATCCGGTCCGAGGAAAGTGGTGCAACCGCCCAGGAACGAACTGATCTGGCTCTTCAGCATCTGGCCCGTCTTCGCGGGACCGTGGCTGTGCAGGAGCAGATGGACTTCAGCCCCGTAAGGGTTGGTCAGGCCGACTGCCAGGCCGGGGAAGCCGATCTCGATGTGGCCGGAACCGCTCGCATCGCCGAGCGACAGGTGCCCACCGAAATTGGCCATGCCGTTTGCACCGATCACATGGCCCCCACCCAACAGGAAATCCCCTTGTACTGCGGGGTTGAACAGGTCCGGGGCACCGCAGGGCGTGGTGGCGCACTCGGCCGGGTTGTTGAACACGACGAACCAGAGCGTCACGGCACTGCCCTTGGGCAGACCCAGGCTGCTCCAGCGGGCGCTGACACCGGTTTCGGTGCGCACCAGCTTGGCATCGCCAACGATTGCAGCGGGATTCCAGAGCCAGAATGCGTCGGTGGTAGTGCTCTGGCTGCCAGCGAAGGCCTCCCCGGATGCACTCAGGGCAATGGCGAGCCCTAGCAGAGCGGCAGGGAGACGGGCCAGCGTCGGGTGCATTTTTTGCCGGGGCTGGGTCAGACTTTTCATGGCATTAATCCTCGAGTGAAATGACGGGTTCGCTTCCACGACGGCTGTCGTGAAGCTCGCTTCCGGCCCGATCGCGCCATGGGGACGCGGCGCAGGGCTCCGGTTGGCCCACGCTAGCCCCGGTCAGCGTTGCAAGTAACGAGACAAGCGGCCGGAATTCGTCTAAAAACAATCAAATTTGGGCGAAAGCGGCTCTCCTGGGCAGGTCAACGACAGGGACACGGCATGCCGACCTCCGAACTGGAGCACCACGTCTACCGCTTCGGCGATTTCACGCTCGACCTCGAGCGCGGCGCCGTTCTGCGGGCCGGCGAGGAACTGAAGCTGCGTCCCAAGGCCTTCGAGGTCCTGCGCTACCTCGTCGAGCAGCATGGCCGGCTGGTCGGCAAGGACGAATTGCTCGACGCGGTCTGGAGCCCGGTGGTGGTCACGGAGGACTCGGTGACCCAGTGCCTGATGGAGATCCGCCAGGCGCTCGACGACCACGACCACAGCCTGATCCGCACCGTGCCGCGACGCGGCTACATCTTCGAAGGCGCGGTCCAGGGCCCCGGCCCGGTGCCGCAGGTGGTAACGCCGGCGCACGAAGTCTTAGGCATCCGCCGCCCCCCCACCCACAGGCGTCGCCACCTGCTGCTGGTGCTGCTGGCAGTCCTCCTGCTGGCGCTTTGGTGGCGTGGTGACGATCGCGGCAATCACGGACCGGCAGCCATCGCAAACAAGGGAGCCGACCCCACCAGCATCGCCGTCCTGCCCTTCGTCGACATGAGCCCACGGGGCGACCAGGCCTGGTTCGCAGATGGCATCTCGGAAGAGATCCTGAACCGGCTGGCAGCGATTCGGGACCTGCGCGTGATCGCAAGGACCTCCTCGTTCGCCTTCAAGGGCAAGCAGGCCGGCATCGACGAGATCGCCGGGACACTGGGCGTCGACCATGTCCTGGAGGGCAGTGTCCGGCGCACCGGCAACGACGTCCGGATCACCGCCCAGTTGATCCGCGCCGAGGACAGCTCCCACCTCTGGTCGCAGACCTACGACCGCACGCTGGAGGATGTCCTAGGCGTCCAGGACGACATCGCGGGAGCCGTAGCGGCTGCCCTGGAGAAGCGCCTAGCGGTGCCGGCGAGCGGGAGTGCAGCCAGAATCGACGAAAGTGCCTACGAGGCCTACCTGAAGGGCCGCTTTTTCTTCAATCGGCGGGGAGACGGAGACGTTGCCCGTGCCCTGCGGCAATTCGGACAGGCGATCCGTCTCCATCCCGGCTTCGCCAGGGCTTGGGCCGGCCTGGCGGGTGCGTGGCGGGTGCATGCCTACGAGCCGGGAGCCGACAGGTCCGCGTCGGAAGTGCAGCTCAAGCGCGCCGCTGAGCGAGCCATCGCGCTGGATCCAACCTCGGCCGAGGCCTATATCCGCTTGGGCCACTACTACCGGGACATCCATGAGCGGCCGAAGGCCATCCCGTATTACCGGAAGGCATTCGCCCTCGAGCCGGACGATCCGTTCATCCTCTCCATGCGGGCGACGGTGGCCGAGGAGGAGGGCAAGCTGGAACAGGCGATCGCCCTGCAACGCAAGGCGATCGCGGGCGACCCGTTGTCATTCATGTATCGCGACGCGTTGATCCTCTACCTCCTCGCTGCCGACCGGCTGGTGGATGCGAGGGCGGAGATCCGGGACACTCGGCCGCTCTTCCCGGGCAACGTCAGTCGTCTCGACGATCACTTGCTGACGATCACATTGCTGGAGGGCAGGTTCGACGAAGCCTTGCAGATCGCCGGCCGCATGCCGCCGGGGAAGCTTCGGGACCAGGCCATTGTGGTCGCGCGCGCGCGCGCGGGCGACGTCGGCGCATCGCGGATATTCGCCCGGTTCGATTCGCCGAAAAACGTGGAGGCTGCCATCCAGCTATCCGAGATCCACGCCCTCCTGGAGGATCCGGACGCAGCCTTCGACTGGCTGGAGGTCGCGCGGGCCCGCGCAGGCGACCCGGTCGCCGACCGCGACTCATGGCTGGCCCTGTACAACACCCGGTACTCGCCTTTCTTGAGACGGCTGCAATCCGATCCGCGGTGGGAGCAGGGTCGGGAAGCGAACTGGCAACGGTGGAATGCCTTGAGGGAAGCGCGACCCGGGCAGTAGGACGATCACGCAACCCCGGTGCACACGCCCGCAAGGTTTGAATCCCACCGGGTTGGATTCGTGCCTTGATCGGACCCGGCCAGGCGACTCAGCGGGCCGTTGCGAGGACTGCGCCACTCTCCTGCTTCAACCGTTCTTCCGCCTCGGCCACCATGGCCTGGTAGCGCGGCTCCGCACGCAGGATCTCGATGTCCGGGTCCGCCTTGGCATACGGCAGGAAGGTATCCGTGATCGTCTCGAACACCGGTCCGAGCATGTCCAGCGCCGCTTCCTTGTCCTTGAGGAAGACGCACAGCGCGCAACCGAAGTTGTAGCGCATGTTGAAGTTTCCCGGATCGATGAGCAGCGCACGCGTCATGCGCGACTTGGCGCGCTCGCCTTCACCCAGCGCGGCCAGCGCATAGGCGCTGTAGCCGGTCACCAGCGAGTTGTTGGGATCGTGCGTGAGGATGACCTCCGCGCGCTTGAGCGCCTGCGCCGCCGCCCGCCGTGCGCCCGCCATGTCGCCCAACGCGGTGTAGCAGCTGGTCAGCATCGAGGCCGAGTTGATGTCCGCCTCCATCAGTCCGGCCGCCTTTTCGTAGTAACGGATGGCGTCTTCGTGCTGGTGCATCTGGTAGCTCAGGCGCCCGGCCGACCGATTGACCTCGTAGGACTCGGGGTTCAACCGAAGCGCACTCGCGACTTCCGCCGCAGCGGCCTTGGGATCGCCATCCAGGAGCAGGATCTGCGCCTTGACCGCATGCGCCTCGGCCAGGTCCGGGTCCAGCTCCAGTGCACGCTCCACCGCCTTCATGCCGTCGTTGGAGCGCCCGCCCTGCGCGTCGCGCAGGTTCTTGTAGCCGATGGCCATCAGCGCCCACGCCTGGGCGTAGCCGGGGTCGATCTCGGTGGCATGGGCGCAGATGCGGATGATCGCCTCGGCCGCCCGGGCGTCGTACTCCTGCCCGGTGACCAGGGTCTGCCGAGCCATCAGGTAGAGGTTGTGCGCCTCGGCATTGTCCGTGCCGCGGCGCTCGATGGCCTTCTTCTCCTCCGGCAGCAGGCGCAGGCGGAGCGCCTTGACGATCGCCTCCGAGATCTCGTCCTGCAACGCGAAGATGTCGCTGGAATCGCGGTCGTAACGCTCCGCCCAGACATGGTTGTTGGTCTCGCAGTCGACCAGCTGGGCGCTGATGCGCACCCGGCCGCCCGCCTTGCGCACGCTGCCTTCCAGGACATGGCTGACCTTGAGGTCGCGCGCGACCTTCGGAACGTCGACGTGCTTGCCCTTGTACATGAACGCGCTGTTGCGCGAGACGATGCCCAGGGCGGAGACCTTGCTCAGGTCGGTGATGATGTCCTCGGTGATGCCGTCACTGAAGTACTCCTGCTCCGGGTCCCCGCTCATGTTGGCGAAGGGCAGCACGCAGATCGTGAACAACGGGGAGGCCTTGCCGCCACCGGCATCCGCGTCGGGCGCGCCGCCACCGGCATGGCTCGGGGCGCGGGCGATCATCGCCGCCAGCGCCTGCAGGAACTCCTGCGCCTGCGGGCTTTCCGGATCCTCGTTCCAGCCGTCCAAGTCCGTGGTGTGGATGGCGCGCACGTCCATCGGCAGGCGCGCGTTGTCGAAGCGCACCGGTACCAGGATGTTGCGGTCCGCCGCCTCCCTTGCCTCGCCCCGCACCCAGCGGGACACCACCGAGGTCGGGGTCCAGACCACCATCAAGGCCTTGGCGGCGTCGATTGCGGCATCGATCTGGTCGTCGAATTCCTGCCCGGGCGAGATCTCCGGATCCCACCAGACCGACCAGCCCCGGGCCTCGATCGCCGCGACCAGCGGCGCGACGCGAGCCTTGTCGGCGCGGGCGTAGGACACGAAGACATCGGCCATGCCAGGAAGCTCCCGATCGGAACGGGTGCCGCGGATCCCCTGCGGCCCGCCGAGCATACCCCGGAAGGCGCGCACGTCGCTTCGCGGGGGCGCTCGGCCGGGATCGTGGTCGATAGGTCCGCGAACTACCTGGAAAACGAGAAACCCGGCGAGCCGGGGCCACACGCCGACGCGGCATCGCCATGCGGGCCCGGCCCGCGGCTGGCGGCGCCGAGGGGCCGCCCGTATAATCCACGGCCTCCGGTCCTCCGGACACGGGGCGGTAGCTCAGCTGGGAGAGCGTCGCGTTCGCATCGCGAAGGTCGTGGGTTCGATCCCCATCCGCTCCACCATCCGCCGGCAACGGCGGCGTTGCATCCCCCCGTGGATGCGCACCGATCCGCAGGATGCCGGCGCCGCGAGGCGCCGGTTCCGTTTTTTGGCCTCGACGCGCCGCGCGTGAGAAAATGCCCGGTCGGCCCCCGTAGCTCAGCTGGATAGAGCGTCCCCCTCCTAAGGGGAAGGTCGTGCGTTCGAATCGCGCCGGGGGCGCCATTCATCGTGACGCGCCCGCCCTGCCGCGGCAGCCGTCGTCATCGGCGGCGCCCGGTTCCCATCGCCGTCCCGCCCGTTCCGCTTCGCCCGTCTTCAAATCGCAAGGAGTTCGCAATGACCCACCCCGTCCTCACCGCCCTCGGCCTGACCGACCGGGAATCCGGCACTTATCTCGGCAGCGGGGAGTGGTCGACGACCTCCGATGCCGGCGTGCTGGAACCCACCAGTCCCACCGATGGCAGCGTGCTGGCCGAGGTGAAGGCCTCGTCGAAGGCCGACTACGAGCGCATCGTCGAGCGTGCCCAGGCGGCGTTCAAGGTCTGGCGCAAGACGCCGGCGCCGCGACGCGGCGAGGCCGTGCGCATCTGCGCCGAGGCCCTGCGGCAGAACAAGGACGCGCTGGGATCGCTGGTGGCGCTCGAGATGGGCAAGTCCAAGCCCGAGGGCGACGGCGAGGTGCAGGAGATGATCGACATCGGCGAGTTCGCCGTTGGCCTGTCGCGCCAGCTCTACGGCCTGACCATGCATTCCGAACGACCGGGCCACCGCATGTACGAGCAGTGGCACCCCATCGGCCTGGTCGGGATCATCAGCGCCTTCAACTTCCCGGTCGCGGTGTGGGCCTGGAACGCCTTCGTCGCCGCCGTGTGCGGCAACATCTGCATCTGGAAGCCCTCGCCCAAGACCCCGCTGTCGGCGATTGCCTCCATCAAGATCTGCAACGCGGCGCTGAAGAAGGCCGGCTTCCCGGACCTGTTCTTCCTGTTCAATGACGCCGGCACCGATCTGGCGCAGGACTTCGTCGACGACAGGCGCATCGCGCTGGTCAGCTTCACCGGTTCGACCAAGGTCGGCCGCCAGGTCGGCGAGCGCGTCGCCAAACGCATGGGCCGCTCGCTGCTGGAACTGGGCGGCAACAACGCGATGATCGTGGACAAGACCGCGGACCTGAAGCTCGCGATCCCGGCGATCGTCTTCGGCGCCGTCGGCACCGCCGGCCAGCGTTGCACCAGCACCCGCCGCGCCTTCATCCACGAGGACATCTACGACGACGTGCTGGCCAAGCTGGTCGCCGCCTACAAGCAGGTCGAGGGCAAGATCGGCGACCCGACCGACCCGGCCAACCTGATGGGCCCGCTCAACAGCGCCGACGCGGTGCAGGGTTACCTGGAGGCCGTCGAGAAGGCCAAGGCCGCCGGCGGGACGGTGGCCACCGGCGGCAAGGCGCTGGACGACCGCAAGGGCCACTTCGTGCTGCCGACCATCATCACCGGGCTGTCCAACGACGCCGACGTGGTCCAGACCGAAACCTTTGCGCCGATCCTCTACGTGATGAAGTATTCCAAGCTCGACGACGCCATCGCCATGCAGAACGACGTCCCGCAGGGGCTGTCCTCGGCCATCTTCACCACCGACCTGCGCGCGTCAGAAGCCTTCCTGGCGGCATGGGGGTCGGACTGCGGCATCGCCAACGTCAATATCGGCACCTCGGGCGCGGAGATCGGTGGCGCGTTCGGCGGCGAGAAGGAAACCGGCGGTGGCCGCGAATCCGGCTCGGATGCGTGGAAGGCCTACATGCGCCGCCAAACCAATACCATCAACTACTCCGACGCGTTGCCGCTGGCGCAGGGCATCAAGTTCGACCTGTAAACCGGCCAGTTCCTCCGCCCCCGACGAGGCACGTCGATGTCCCACGCAGCGCCTGAAACCAACAGCCTGGCCATCATCAGCCTCGTCTTCGGCATCCTCGGCTGGTCGTTCCTGCCCGTGGTCGGTGGCCTGGTGGCCATCGTCACCGGGCACCTGGCGCGCAGCGAGATCCGGCGCGCGGCGGAACGACCCCAGGGAGACGGGATGGCGGTGGCCGGCCTGGTGCTGGGATACCTGGCGCTGGCGTCGGCCGTGGTCGTGCTGGGCGTGGTCCTGGCGTTCTTCGGCGGGTTGGCCTGGTTCGGGGCCTTCCAGTAAGCGTGTACGGCCTGGCGCGCCCGTTCCTGTTCGGCCTGGACGCCGAACGCGCCCACGGTGCCGGCCTCGTGGCGCTGGAGGCCGCCTATCGCAGCGGACTCAATCCCTTGCTGGGTCGACCGCCCGTACCCTTCCCCACCAAGGTCTTCGGCCTGACGTTCCCGAACCCCGTGGGGCTGGCTGCTGGAATGGACAAGAACGCGGCCTACGTCGACGCCCTGTTCGCGCTGGGGTTCGGGTTCATCGAAGTCGGCACCGTGACCCCGGAGCCGCAGGAAGGCAACGCCAAGCCACGGATGTTCCGCCTGCCGCGCCACCGCGCGGTCATCAACCGGCTGGGTTTCAACAACGACGGCGTCGAAGCCCTGGTGCGCAACGTGTCGCGGGCCCGCCGCAACACCGGCGGCCTGCTCGGCATCAACATCGGCAGGAACAAGGCCACGCCCAATGAATCGGCCGCCGCTGATTACCTGTTCTGCCTGGAGCGCGTCTATCCGCTGGCCGACTACGTCACCGTCAACATCTCCTCGCCCAACACCGCCGGCCTGCGCGAGCTGCAGGAGGAGCAGGCGCTGCGGCAGCTGGTCGGCACCCTGCGCGAGGCGCAGGAACGGCTCGGTGCACAGCACGGAAAGCGCGTGCCGATGCTGGTCAAGGTCGCGCCTGATCTGTCCGACGACGACATCGACGCCGCAGCGCGGGTGCTGACCGAACTGCAGGTCGATGGCGTGATCGCCACCAACACCACGGTGTCGCGCATCGCGGTCCAGGACGATCCCCGCGCCCGCGAAACCGGTGGGCTCTCGGGCGCGCCGCTGATGGACAAGTCCACCGCCGTGCTGCGGATGCTGCGCACGCGGCTGCCGGAAAGCATCCCCCTGGTCGGCGTCGGCGGGATCCTTTCCGGAGCGGACGCGGCCAAGAAGATGGCGGCAGGCGCGAGCCTCGTGCAGTGCTACACCGGCCTGGTCTACCGCGGTCCGTCGCTGATCGGCGACTGCGTGGAGGCCATCCGGCGCCGCAAGGAAGCCCCCAGCCGGGGCAACCTGCCCAACCGATGAGCGCACCGCCCGCGACGCCCACTGGGCCTGGCCGATGAACCCGGGATTCCGCCAGCGCCGCGACGCCGGGCTGCGCTCGCGCAACACTTTCGGCATCGGCGCCCGAGCACCCCTGCTGCTGGAGATCGACGACCCCGCCGCCTTGCCCCTAGCGCTGGCGCTGCCCGAGGTTTCCGCTGGCCCGGTGCTGGTGTTGGGCGGCGGCAGCAACCTCCTGTTCGCCGCCGATCCCGCCGGCACGGTCCTCGCCCTGCGCAACCAGCGCATCGCCTTGCATTCAGAGCAAGGCGACAGCGTCGTGGTCCGGGCGGATGCTGGCCTGGACTGGCACGCCTGCGTGCAGTGGACGCTCGCCCAGGGCTTGTGTGGCCTTGAAAACCTGTCCCTGATCCCGGGCACGGTTGGCGCCGCACCGATCCAGAACATCGGCGCCTATGGCGTCGAGGTGCGCGACCGGATCCACGCGGTCGAGGCCTGGGACCGCGAAACCGCCATGCCGGTCCGGCTCAATCCCGACGACTGTGCCTTCGCCTATCGCGACAGCCGGTTCAAGCGCGAGCCGGACCGATGGATCGTGCTGGCGGTCGAGTTCGCGCTGTCGCGCACCCCCTCCCTGCACCTGGACTACGCGGGCATCGCGGCCGAGCTGGAATCGATGGGGATCGACACGCCGGGGGCGAAGCAGGTCTCGGAGGCGGTGACCCGCATCCGCCGCCGCAAGCTGCCCGACCCGGCGGCGATCGGCAATGCCGGCAGCTTCTTCAAGAATCCGGTCGTCCCAGCGACGCACGCCGATGCGCTGCTCGGCGACCATCCCGGCCTGCCGGTCTTCCCGGTCGCGCCGTTTCCCGCCGATGCCGCGCTGCACGACGCATCCGGCGTGACCGGCCTGCGCAAGCTCTCGGCTGCGTGGCTGATCGACGCCTGCGGCTGGAAGGGCCACCGCGACGGCGACGCTGGCGTGTCCGCGGACCATGCACTGGTGCTGGTCAACCACGGCAGCGCCAGCGGCCGGCAGCTGCTCGACCTCGCCCGGCGCATCGCCGCGTCCGTCGAGGCCCGTTTCGGCGTCGCGCTCGAGCCGGAACCGCGCATCATCGGCGCGGATTGGTGATGCCGGGCACCCGTAGGGCGAAGCAGGTCGCACCGGCACCAAGCCGTCGTGGGCCATGGCCCGTGCTGCGCTTCCCGGGCGTCCCACTCGATCGGGAACCGTTTCCCGGTGGAGGCCCTTGGTGACCGACGCCCGCTCGCCGCACACGCGCGCCGCCCTGCTGATGCTCGGCAGCACGATGTTCTTCGCCCTGATGGTCGTGGCGATCCGTCTCGCGTCGCAGACGCTGCATACCTTCGAGATCGCGTTCTTCCGCAACTTCTTCGGCCTGCTGGCCGCGCTGCCGCTGCTGCTGCGGCATGGGCCCGGGCTGCTGAAGACGACCCAGCTGCCGCGCTATTTCATCCGCTGCCTGATCGGCGTCGTGTCGATGTTCTGCGGCTTCTGGGCGATCGGCAACCTGCCGCTGGCGCAGGCGGTATCGCTCTCGTATTCCACTCCGATCTTCGTCACCATCGCCGCGGTGATCTTCCTGCACGAGCAGGTCCGGGCACGGCGCTGGACGGCGGTGGTGCTGGGTTTCATCGGCGTGCTGGTGATCGTGCGTCCCGGCACCGGCGACTTTTCCGCCGCGACGCTGGTGGCGGTAACGGCGGCCCTGCTCAGTGGCATCGTCTCGATCCAGATCAAGCAGCTGTCCTGGACCGAGCCGGCCGATCGCATCGTGCTACTCACCACGGCGATCTGGGTGCCGATGTCCCTGGTCCCGGCGCTGCTGGTCTGGGAATGGCCGCAGGGCATCACCTGGCTGTGGGTGGTCGCGGCCGGGGTGCTGGGGACCAGCGGCCACATGCTCTGGACCCGCGCGCTGAAACTTGGCGACGTGTCCGCACTCACCCCGATCAGCTTCATGCAGTTGCCGGTGGTGGCCGTGTTCGGCTTCGTGCTGTTCGGCGAAGTCGTGGATCGCTACACCGCCCTGGGCGCGGCCATCATCTTCGGCGCCAACAGCTACATCGCCTATCGCGAAGCGGTGCTGTCGCGGCGCGGCGCGACGGAAGCGCCGGTGGAGGCCGCCAAGCCGGCCGAATGACCGGCCGGCGGCGTCATGCGACGTCGATCCCCTGCCAGGGCCGCCGCCCGCCGCTGTAGACCAGCCCGTAGTTGGCCACGGTCCAGACCAGCGCCGCCGTCCAGCCGGCAAGGATGTCCGAGGGGTAGTGCACGCCCAGGTAGATGCGCGACAGCCCGACCAGGACCACGAACCCCGCGGCAACCGCGATGGCGATCCACCGCCAACGCGTCCACCAGCACAGCAGCACCACGACCGCGGCCAAGGTCATCGAGCCCATGGCATGGCCGCTTGGGAAGCTGAAGGTGGTTTCCGGGGCGATCGAATTCCAGAGGCTCGGGCGCACGCGTGCATAGGCATGCTTGGCCGCCAGGTTGAGCAGGGCCGAACCGACCACCGATGCCGCCACGAACACGCCCGCCCGGAAGTGGCGCCGGATCGCCAGGCCGAGTACCAGCAGGATGTCGATCGGCACGACCCCGTACAGGTAGCCCAGTGCCGACATCGCAATGAACAGGCGGTCGTACCCGGCGCTCGCCATCGCGTGCGCGACCTCCAGGCCGGGCTGGTCGAACGCGAACACTTCGCCATCGCGCAAGTGGTCCACCAGCTCCCCGTATCCCCACAACGGCAGCAACAGCCCCGCGAAGACCAGCAGCAGCCGCCGGCCGTGGACGCGCAGGAACGCGTTGCCCACGCGCGCCTCGGTCTTGACGGCCTCGACGGCCTCAGCCGGTGCCGGCAGGGTCCCTGGCTTGTCCGTACTTGCGTTCGACATAGTCATCGACCAGCGCGACGAAATCGGCCGCAATGCTATCGCCACGCAAGGTGACGGTCTTTTCACCGTCGACGAAGACCGGCGCCGACGGCGCCTCGCCCGTCCCGGGCAGGGAGATGCCGATGTCGGCATGCCGGGATTCGCCCGGGCCATTGACCACGCATCCCATCACCGCGAGGGTCAGGTTCTCGGCGCCGGGATGGCTGATCCGCCATTGCGGCATGCGGTCGCGCACGTGCTCCTGCACGTCCTTGGCCAGTTGCTGGAAGAATTCCGAGGTGGTGCGCCCGCAGCCGGGGCAAGCGGTCACCATCGGCGTGAACGCGCGCAGCCCCATCGTCTGCAGCAATTCCTGCGCGACCACCACCTCCTGGGTGCGCGGCGCGCCGGGCTCGGGCGTGAGCGAGATGCGGATGGTGTCGCCGATGCCTTCCTGCAACAGCACCGCCAGGGCCGCGCTGGAGGCGACGATGCCCTTGCTGCCGATGCCGGCCTCGGTCAGGCCCAGGTGGAGCGCGTAGTCGCTGCGCGTCGCGAGCTCCCGGTAGACGGCGACGAGTTCCTGCACGCCGCTGACCTTGCACGACAGCACGATGCGCTCGCGGGGCATGCCCAGCTCGACCGCCCGCCCGGCCGAATCGAGCGCGGAACGGATCAGCGCCTCGCGCAGGACCCGGCCCGCATCCCAGGGCACTTCGCGCCGCGCGTTCTCGTCCATCAGTGCGGTGGCCAGCGACTGGTCCAGCGAACCCCAGTTGACGCCGATCCGCACCGGTTTCCCGTACCGGTTGGCCAGCTCGATCATCTGCGCGAACTGGCTGTCGCGCTTGCGCCCGAAGCCGACGTTGCCGGGATTGATCCGGTATTTGGCAAGCGCCTGCGCGCACGCCGGCTCGTCTGCCAGCAACTGGTGTCCGTTGTAGTGGAAGTCGCCGACGATCGGCACCTCGACGCCCATCATCGCCAGCTTGTCGACGATGCGCGGCACGGCGGCCGCAGACTCCGGGTTGTTCACGGTCACCCGCACGATCTCGGAGCCCGCGCGCCACAGGGCCGCGACCTGCTTCACCGTGGCAGCGACATCCGCGGTGTCGGTATTGGTCATCGACTGCACCACGACCGGCGCATCGCCGCCCACGCGCACGCCGCCGATCACGACCTGCCGGGTCGCACGGCGCGGCGCGGGGCCGAAGCGCGACTCGATCAACGATGTACAGGGCAGCGGTTGTGCGGACATGGCGTCATTTTAGCGCCAGTCCGCGAAATCCACGGCCCCACGCTGTGCCACCTTGCAACGCCAACCTGGCAAGGGAACGGCTTGAACCCCTCCCCCGCGTGCGGGGGAGGGGCATGGGTGGGGGCGACGGAGCGCGGATGTTTCTCTCGGGCAAGGTCGTCGAGTGCGGTCACCCCACTCGATTCTTTCCCGAAAACCGGAGACAACCGCCTCCGGCACGCCCCCATCCCAACCTTCCCCCGCAAGCGGGGGAAGGGGTAGCGACGAGCTTGCTGCGCCCGACCCTCGCCACCAAAGCGATATGCTGAGCCCATGTCGCCCGCCGCGCCTTCCGCCGACCACATCCTGACCCCCTCACAGCTCAATGCGCTGGCGCGCAGCCTGCTGGAGGATGCCTTCCCCCTGGTGGTGGTCGAAGGCGAACTGGGCAACGTGTCGAGGCCCGCCTCCGGCCACCTGTACTTCACCCTCAAGGACGCCAGGGCCCAGGTGCGCTGCGCACTGTTCAAGCCCAAGAGCCAGTGGCTGAACTTCCAGCCGCGCGAGGGCCTGCAGGTCCAGGCGCGCGGCCGGCTCACGCTGTACGAAGCACGCGGCGACTACCAGCTGATCCTCGATTCCCTGGAGGAAGCCGGCGAGGGAGCGCTGAGGCGTGCGTTCGAGCAGCTCAAGGCCCGGCTGCAGGCGGAGGGGGTGTTCGATGCCGAGCGCAAGCGCGCCCTGCCCGCCTTCGTGCGCCGGTTGGGCGTGATCACTTCACCCTCCGGCGCCGCGGTGCGCGACGTGCTCAGCGTGCTGGGGCGACGATTTCCGTTGATCGCCGTCGAGGTGCTCCCCGTGCCGGTGCAGGGCGACGGCGCCGCCCCTCAGATCGTCGCCATGCTGGAGCACGCCGCCGCGAGCGAACGCTTCGACGCGCTGCTGCTGACCCGCGGCGGCGGATCGCTGGAGGACCTGTGGGCTTTCAACGACGAGGCGCTGGCCCGTGCCATCGCAGCCTGCCCGGTGCCCGTGGTGGCCGCGGTGGGCCATGAGACGGACTTCTGCCTCGCCGAATTCGCAGCCGACCTGCGCGCACCGACACCCTCGGCGGCGGCCGAACTGCTGGTTCCTCAACGCGTCGACCTCCTTGCGCGCCTGCGCGCGATGAACCAGCGTCTCACCGACCTGCACCAGAACCGGTTACGCAATTCGATGCAGCGCAGCGACCGGGCCGGGCTGCGCCTGCAGGCCTTGCGACCCCAAGCCCGGCTGCAAGCCGCTCGGCTGCGCCACCAGGAGGCCCATCGCAGGCTGGGTGCCGCATGGCGCGTACTCGCAGGCATCCGGGCAGCGCCACTACGGCATGCCGATGCCGTGCTCCGCGCGATGCATCCACAGCGGCGGTTGTCGGTACTGCGCGAGCGTATCGTTGCGCTGTCGCAGCGCCCGCAGGCCGCCGTCGTCCGGCAGCTGCAGCGCGACGCGCTGCGCCTGCGTGGCATCGCCCGCTCGCTGGAGACGGTCAGCCCGCTGGCGACCGTGGCCCGTGGTTACGCGATCCTCCAGCACGAGGACGGGCGCGTGGTACGCAGCATCAGCGACGCCGGCATCGGCGATCGGCTCGACGCGCGGCTGGGCGACGGGGCGCTGGAGGTGCGGGTGGAATCGAGAAAGCAAACGGACCGCTGACCGAACTGTTTCGCCTGCAGGGCGACGCATTGCCGCGCGCCCTTCTCTCGAATCCCGGCGTTCCGTTAAAAATGCTCGCGGCTACAAGCCGCTCCCACCGGCGCTTCGCCTCTGCGCACCGTCGCCGCCGTGACCCGCCGATAACGCCGGAACCAATACGCTTCGGTACTCTTTCGACCGCCCCAACGCCATGACCGCCAAGCCCTCGAAGCAGCGCAAAGCCACCCCCAGCGACGGCCTGGCCGCCAGCTATCCCTACTACCTCGCAGGCAAGGCGGTCGCGGCCAACACCGACCTGGAAGTCCTCGACAAGTACACGGGAAAGCGCGCGACCCGCGTCGCGTTTGCCGACACCGCCGCGGTGCGCAATGCGATCACCGCGGCGCACAAGGCACGCGGGGCGATGGCCGCGTTCCCGCACGACGCGCGTCGCGACGTGCTCGAGCATTGCGTCCGCCGTTTCCGGGAGCGTGAGGATGAACTCGCGCTGGCGCTCTGCATCGAGGCAGGCAAACCGATCAAGGACGCGCGCGGCGAGGTCACCCGCCTGATCGACACCTTCCGCGTCGCCGCCGCCGAAGCCACGCGGCTTGGCGGCGAAGTGCTCGACCTGGAGATCTCGGAGCGCACCCGCGGCTATCGCGGCATGGTCAGGCGCGTACCGATCGGGCCCTGCGCCTTCATTACCCCGTTCAACTTCCCGCTCAACCTGGTCGCGCACAAGGTCGCGCCGGCGATCGCGGCGGGTTGTCCGTTCGTGCTCAAGCCCGCGGCCAAAACGCCGGTGGGCGCGCTCATCATCGCCGAGGTGCTGGCCGAGACCGACCTGCCCAAGGGTGCGTTCTCGGTTATGCCCTGCAGCAACGAAGACGCCGGCCTGCTGGTCGAGGACGAGCGCATCAAGCTGCTGTCGTTCACCGGCGGCCTGGTCGGCTGGGACTTGAAGGCACGCGCCGGCAAGAAGAAAGTGGTGCTGGAACTGGGCGGCAATGCGGCGTGCGTCGTCGATGCCGATCCCGGGAGAGCCCTGGACGAGGTCGTCGAGCGCCTCGTCGTCGGCGGCTACTACCAGTCCGGGCAAAGCTGCATCGGCGTGCAACGCATCTACGCGCACGCCGACATCTACGCCACGCTGCGCAGGAAACTCAAGGCCGCCGTGTCCAAGCTCCCCTGCGGCGACCCGCGCGACGAGAAGACCTTCGTCGGTCCGATGATCGACGAGGACGCGGCCAACCGCGTCGAAGACTGGATCAAGGCCGCGAAGAAGGCCGGCGCCAAGGTGCTGGTGGAAGGCAAGCGCCAGGGCAACATGCTGCCCGCGGCCCTGCTCGAGGACGTGCCGCACGATACGGAGTTGTACCGGAACGAGGCCTTCGGACCGGTCGCCGTGCTGGAGGCGTTCGAGGATTTCGACGACGCGCTGCGCCGCGTCAACGACAGCCGCTTCGGCCTCCAGGCAGGCGTGTTCACCGGCAGCCTGGCCCACGCCATGCGCGCCTGGGACGTGCTCGAGGTCGGCGGGGTGGTGGTCGGCGACGTGCCCAGCTTCCGCGTCGACAACATGCCCTACGGCGGGGTCAAGGACTCGGGCTTCGGCCGCGAGGGGTTGCGCTACGCCATCGAGGACATGACGGAGCCACGCCTGCTCGTGATCCGGGGCTAGGAAGCACGGGAACGCGGGCGCCATCGCCGCATCGCCGTGCAATTCGAAAGCAAATGAAGCCGTGCCGGAATGCGGCCGGTCGGATCGTGCCCGTAACCACCCATGACAGTGGTCGTCAGCCCCGTTAACCCCATCCGCAGCGTGCAGGCGTTTGCCTCCCCGACCACCACGGGAGACCGCCCATGCAACGCCCCCGCTACGCCCCCAACAGCCTCGCCGTCGCGCTGCTTCTGGCCCTGTCGCTGCCCGCGTGCCAAAGCACGGTATCGGACACGCAGGACAGGCCATCCGATTCCACCAGCCAGGCACGCACGGAACCCCACGAAAGCTCGCGTGGACGGGACGCCGCGTTGGTCGAACGGTCGGCCGACGCCGAACACCGCGAAAGCGAAAGCCTCGCGCGGCCGCCAGCAGGGCGGCAGACCAACCCCGCACCCGCAGAAGCCAAGGTCGCACTCGACCAGGTCATGGCGACCGGCGCGCGACTGCAGCGTGCGGGCAACGTCGCACCCGCCCCGGTGGCCATCGCGCCCCCTCCCCCGCCCTATTACACCCAGCCGGCGAACACCGAACGTTATGCCGAGCGCGAGGACAACCCGGTCCAGCGCGCCAGCGAGCAACCGGTCTCCACCTTTTCGATCGACGTCGACACCGGCAGCTACAGCAATGTGCGCCGCATGCTGCGCCAGGGCATTCGCCCGCCGGCGGACGCCGTGCGCGCCGAGGAGTTCATCAACTACTTCGACTACGGCCACCCCGCGCCGACATCCTTGGCGACCCCGTTCCGGGTCACCACCGAACTCGCGCCCGCGCCGTGGAACGGCAAGCGCCAGTTGCTGATGATCGGCATCATGGGCTACGACGTGCCCAAGGCCGAGTTGCCGCCGGCCAACCTGGTGTTCCTGATCGACACCTCCGGCTCGATGAACGCTCCCGACAAGCTGCCGCTGCTGAAGCAGTCCTTCGCGGCGCTCGCTTCGCAACTGCGCGCGCAGGACCGGGTGTCGATCGTGGTGTACGCCGGCTCCGCCGGACTGGTGCTGCCGCCGACGCCGGGAGACCGGCGCGACGAGATCCTGGGGGCGCTTGACCGCCTCCAGGCTGGGGGCAGCACCCACGGCGGGGCCGGCATCCAGCTGGCCTACGAGATGGGCAGGCGCGCCTTCGTCGACAAGGGCGTCAACCGCGTCATCCTCGCCACCGATGGCGACTTCAACGTCGGCACCATCGACGGAGGCGCGCTGGAGACCCTGGTCGCCGACCAGCGCAAGTCGGGCATTGCGCTGACCACGCTGGGATTCGGCCAGGGCAACTACAACGACGCCTTGGCGGAACGGCTCGCGGACGTCGGCGACGGCACCCATGCCTACATCGATACGCTGGACGAGGCACGCAAGGTGCTGGTCGAGGAAATGCAATCGACCCTGCTGACCATCGCCCGCGACGTCAAGATCCAGGTCGAGTTCAATCCAGCGCTGGTGGCCGAGTACCGGCTCATCGGCTACGAGAACCGCCTGCTCCGGCAGGAGGACTTCGCCAACGACAAGGTCGATGCCGGCGACATCGGCGCCGGTCACGAGGTCACGGCGCTGTATGAGATCACCCTCGTGGGCTCCGGCGTCGAACGCCTGCCCGCTTTGCGCTACGGCGGACGCAAGCCCGGGGCCTCGCGCCAGCGCGCGACGGAGCTGGCGCACCTGCGGCTGCGCTACAAGCGTCCCGGCGACGCCGCCAGCCGGCTGATCGAAACCCCGGTCCTGCGCGACGCATTGCAGGCCGAACCCGGCGACGCGCTTCGTTTCGCGGCGACGGTCGCGGCCTATGCCGACGCGCTGCGTGGCGGGACTAACCTGGAAGGCTGGGACTGGCAGGCCATCGCACGCAGCGCCGAGCGGTCACGCGGCCGTGATCGCTGGGGGTTGCGCGGCGAGTTCCTCGAACTCGTCCACGCGGCCCGCGCACTGAGCGACGGCACCGACACTCGGGTCGGCGTGGTCGCCGACTAGGCCGGTGCAGGTTTGCCCGGTGCCGCTGGCTCGGGCACCGGGCGGCCATACAGGTACCCCTGCCCGTACGCACACCCGAGCTCCAGAAGGATTTCCCGCTGGCGGGCGGTCTCGATGCCCTCCCCGATCGCGTCGATGCCGAGCGTTCCCGCCAGCGCGAGGATGGCGCGTACCAGGGCGAGGCTTTCGGCATGCATCTCCCCGTCCAGGCCGCTGACGAAGCTGCGGTCGATCTTGAGCGCATGGATGGGGAAGCGATGCAGGTAGGACAACGCCGAGAATCCGGTGCCGAAGTCGTCGAGCAGGACCAGCACGCCGTGCTCGCGCAGGATGTTGAACAGCCGCAGCGCGCGCGGCGCATCGTCGAGCAGGGCCACCTCCGTGATCTCGATCCTCAGCCGCCGTGGATCCGCACCGGCATCGTCCAGCATCCGCAGCAGGCGCTCGGCAAAGTCGTCCGAGCGCAGGTGGCGCGGCGAGACGTTGATCGAGACGTAGCCCTCCCCGTGCCGCGCCATCCAGCCGCAAACCCGGCTGTAGAGGAGCCAGTCGACCTGTTCGATGAGACCGCTGTCCTCGCCGACGCCGATGAATTCCCCCGGCGCGAGCACGCCGCGTGACTCGTGGTTCCAACGCAGCAAGGCCTCGTGCCCGACCACGGAGCCGTCCTGGAGCCGCACGATGGGCTGGAACGCCGGCTCGAAGGCGTCCTTGAGGATTGCGCGGCGCAGGTCCGCCTCCAGGTCGAGCAGGCGCGTGGCTTCCGCGCGCATCCGGTCGTCGAAGAGCTCGCTGCGGTCGCGCCCCCGCGCCTTGGCGCGGTACATGGCCGCATCGGCGTCGCGGAGCATGTCCTGCCCGCGACGATACTGCGGTTGCCAGACCGCGATGCCGATGCTTGCCGATGGAAACAGCTCCCGCCCGGCGATCCACATCGGCTCGCCGAGCGCAGCCAGGATCCCGGACGCCATGCCGGTGATGGCCTCCGCGTCGACGGGGTCCTCGAGCAGGATGGCGAACTCGTCGCCTCCCAGCCGGGCGACCATGTCCTTTGCGTCCAGCAGCGCGCCGATCCGGCGCCCGGTCTCCACCAGCATCCGGTCGCCTGCGGCATGCCCCACGCTGTCGTTGACCAGCTTGAAGCGATCCAGGTCCAGGAACAGCACCGCGAACGGCTGGCGCCCGCCGCCTTGCATGGCGGCGATCGCGCCATCCAGGCGCTCCAGCAGCTGGATCCGGTTGGGCAGGCCGGTGAGGTGGTCGTGCCGGGCTTGGTGGGTCAACTGTTCTTCGGCATGGAGCCGCTCGCCGATCTGCGCGCGCAGCTCCTGGTTCGCCTCCTCGAGTTCCCGCGTCCGCGACTCCACCCGGGATTCGAGTTCGGCGTGCGCGGCCTTGAGCGACTCCTGCGCCCGTTTGCGGGCAAGGGCATTGTCAATGTGGTACGCGACGAAAGTGAGCAGGTCCTGGTCACGCAGGGTGAACACGATCTCCTCGCTGTAGCTTTGCACGGCGAGCACGCCGATCGCCGCCCCGTCCCGGGACAGCGGCACGCCCAGCCAGGAGTGGGCCTGTGCGCCCTGGCTCAGGACTTTTCCCTCGGCGTGGAGCCTTGCAATGGTCTCGCGATCGGCACGCAACGCTTCCGCCGAATTGATGACGTATTCGCTCAAACCCTTGCCCATCGGACGGGGCTCGCGGACCTTGTCGTGCTCGTCCACCGAGTAGCTGAACTCCAGGTGGCCGCCGTCTGCCGAGACCATCGCGATGTAGAAGTTGCGGGCATACAGCAACTCGCCGACCACGGCATGCACGTCGGCGCAGAACTGTTCGATGCTGCCCGCGGCCACCGACAATTCACTGATCCGGTAGAGCGCCCTTTGCAGCTGCTCCGCGCGCTGGCGCTCGATGATCTCGGCCTGCATCACCGTGTTCGCCTGCTGCAGTTCCCGCGTGCGCTCGTCGACCCTGCGCTCGAGCAGGAGCTTCGCCTGTTTCCGATCCAGCGCGGTGAGGATGTGCTGGGCCACGTACTCCAGCAGCGCGCGGTCCTCCTCGCTGTAACGCCCGGCCTGGTCGTAGCTCTGCACCACGATGCCACCGCTGACCTGGTCGTCGCGGCGCATCGGGACGCCCAACCAGTCGGCCGCGTCCGGGCCATGCGAGTCATCGCGCTCGACGCCCAGTGCGGCGCGCACCTCCGAAGACGGGCCGAGCAGGGGTCGGCCGTGCCTGAGCATCGCCACGGTCAGGCTGTTGGGCAGTTCGGAAACCGGGATCTCGTGCTCGGGTTCGGCCACCCAGGGATCAAGCTGGTCCACGAAGTACAGGAACCGGATCGTCTGCCGGCTTTCATCGAACAGCACGATGTAGAAGTTCTCCGATGGCATCAGGGTCCCGACCACGGCATGGATGCGGGCCAGGACCTCGTCCATCTCAAGGTTGGAACCGGCCAGGTCGGCGATCTCATACAAGGCCTGCTGCAGGCGCTCCGACTTGCGCAGCGATTCGATCCGGGCCTCCGCCAAGGCCGCCGCCAGGCTCGCATCGACAGCTCGCCGCGCCAGCGCCAACCATGCCTGTTCCGACGACGGGGTCAACGATTCGGGCAGCCTGGCCACGATCGCCATCCTCGCGTCGTCATCCTCCCAGGCATGGTCGATGCAGTCTTCGCCGGGAGGATGGGCGGCATCGAGGACACGGGAGCGCGCCTGTTCCAGGAGCGCCTCCGGGGTATCCAGCAGCGCGGACGAGCCGCTGCCGAGCCTCCGATCGCTCCAGCACACGGCCACCCGGGATCCCGTCGGCAAGCTCTCAGCCAGCGTGGCGGCCACTTCGGCCAGATCCGCGCAGGCGGATCCCTTACGCGTGGCCGCCCCTACCCGTTCCACCCCCTTCGCAGCGGTCCGTCCCCCATTCATGCGTCAAGCATAACGGTCCGCTGCCGGACAAACGGCCAACCCCGTCCCGGTTCCCGGCACGTTTCGGGTGCCATGGATCCGATTCCCGCAAGCCACGCCTCGTCGGCAGCCCCGGAGCGAGAGGCCTTTGCGCCGCCCCCGGCAGCGCTTAACCTGCAAGCGATGGACAGCCCCGCCGCCAATGACAGCGCGCCTGCCAGCGACGAGGCCCTGATGCTGTCCTATGGCCGGGGGGACGCCTCCGCGTTCGAAATCCTCTACGGCCGCCATCGCGTCCGCCTCTACCGCTTCCTGTTGCGGCAGCTGCGCGATGGCGCGCTCGCGGACGAGATGTTCCAGGAGATCTGGCAGCGCGTGATCTCGGCGCGCGAAGGCTGGCGGCCCGAGGCGCTGTTCACCACGTGGCTGTTCCGGATCGCCCACAACCGCCTTGCCGATCATTGGCGGGCGCAGCAGCACCGTCCGCCCGCACCCGCCGATGCGGAGCTGCGCAGCGAACGTGTACCCGATCCCGACACGCCGGAGCGTAACCTGTCGGAATTCGAGCGGCGCCGGCGCTTGCAATGCGCCCTGGACGAATTGCCGACGGAACAACGCGAAGTCATCCTGCTGCGGCTCGAGCAGGAACTGACCCTGGAGGAGATCGGCGAAGTGACGGGCGTCGGCCGCGAAACGGTGAAATCCCGGCTGCGCTACGCCATGGAGAAACTGCGCAAGAGACTGGACGAATGAACGACCGCGAACCCCTGGCCCCCGAAGAGCGTGCGCTGCAGCGGCAGCTTTCGCGCCTGGGTGCGGGCGCGGAGCCGTCGGCGGCGCTCGACGCGCGCATCCTCGCGGCGGCGGGGGCCAAGCCGGCGCCTGGATCCCGGCACGCCCACGGCCGGGGCGTGGGCCGCCGTCCGAAGCGCTGGCCGGTTGGCGGCGGCCTGGCCGCTTCGCTGGTGCTGGCCGCCGGCGTGGCCTGGCAGCTGCGGCCCCTTCCGGACACCGAAGTCCAGTATTCGGAGGCCCCAGCGGCCGTCGCCATGCCGGTTCCCCCGCAGCGGGAGGGGGATTCCGCCGTCGTCGCGCAGGACGCCAGCGAGGCAATCTCCGAAAGCGCTGGCGATCCTGCGCCGCCTGTCGAGCCTCGGCCCGCGCCTGCAATGGAGATCGCGCCGCGCCGTGCCGAACCCGACGACGAGGATGTGGCGACGGACGCCGCACGACGCGCGGACGCAGCCGCGTCGCAGGCAGCGCGCCCCGCTCCGCCGCCGCCGCCCCCACCTCCGGCACCGGCAGCCCCTTCAGCCTTTCCGTCGACCGCCCCCGTGTCGCCCGCGCCGGACCCACGAACGACCGGCGCGGCCGGAAACCTCGCAGGGGGCGAGCCAGCCGCCCGCGCGGGCGAGGCCGCTGCGGCCCGCGAAGACGCCATGGAGGGCAAGACCCTACCCGGCAAGCAATCCACGGAGCTCGAACGCATCGAGACCACCGGCTCGCGCGTTCGCCAGGGTCCGGTGGTCGAGGAGCCCGATGCGATCTTCGACGAAGCCCCGCCGGCGTCGGTCGACTCGCCCACGGTGCGCGCGGCGTGGCTGGCGCGGATCCGCGAACTAAGGGCCGACGGCGAAATCGAAGCAGCCCGGGAAAGCCTCCGCGAGTTCCATCGCCGGTACCCGCGGGTCGAGGTGCCGGCCGACCTGCGGCCACTGCTTGACTGATCCCGCCACCCATCCAGACCCAACTCCCCGCGACCAGGCGGGACATGATCAGGAACACGACGCATTCCCAATCCACCACCAGACACCCTTGCCGGTCGCAGTACCCACGTACTAGAGGTCAAGCGAAGCCGCTTCCTGGCGGTCGCCGGCCCGGCGGACTCGCCGCACTCGGCCCTCGCCTTGCTTGCCGAGGTCGCCGACCCGACGGCCAACCACAACTGCTGGGCCTATCGCATCGGCGACGACTATCGCTCCAGCGACGACGGCGAACCGTCGGGCACCGCAGGGCGACCCATCCTCGCGGCGATCGACGGCCAGGGACTGGATCGGGTGCTGGTGGTGGTCACGCGCTGGTTCGGCGGCATCAAGCTGGGGGCGGGCGGCCTGGTGCGCGCGTACGGCGGTGCCGCCGCCGAGTGCCTGCGCACCGCGCCAAGGCGACCGATCGTGCGCTACGTGCGCGTGCGGATCGCATGCGACTTTCCTGACAGCACCGAGGTGCACGACGCCCTGGCGCAATGCCGTGGCGTCAAGACCAGCGAACGTTTCGACGCCACCGGTGCCATCCTCGGCGCCCGCGTGCCGGAAGGCAGCGTCCCAGCCTTGAAAAACCGCCTCCGCGACGCCACCCGTGGTCGTGTCCGCATCGACGACCAGGACTGATGGCCGACCTCCCCAAGCACGGCTCCGGCAACGGCGCCGATCCGGACACCGCGCGGCCGCGCCTTGGCGCACTGCGCATGCTGTGGCCCTTCGTCATGCGGCACAAGCCGCTGTTCGGCGCCTGGCTGCTGGCATTGGCGGCATCGTCGACGGCGACGCTCAGCCTGCCCGTGGCGGTCCGCAAGATGATCGACCAGGGCTTCGGCAGCGGAGGCAACATCGATGCCGCCTTCGCACTCCTGTTCGCCGTCGCGCTGGTGCTGGCCTTTGCCACCGCCGCACGGTTCTTCTTCGTATCGCTGCTCGGCGAGCGCGTGGTCGCGGACCTGCGCAATCGGCTGTACGCGCACCTGGTCGGCCTCGACCAGGCATTCTTCGAGCGGACCCGCAGCGGCGAGCTGGTCTCGCGCCTGACCGCCGACACCGAGCTGCTGCGAAGCGTTGTCGGTTCGAGCATGTCGGTGGCGTTGCGCAGCATCGTGATGGTACTGGGCAGCGTGGCGATGATGGTGGTGACCAGCCCGCGCCTGGCGGCCTACACGCTGGTCGGCATCCCGCTCTTCGTGCTGCCCTTGGTACTGGGCGGGCGCCGGGTCGGCCGGATCTCGCGGCAGAGCCAGGACCGGGTCGCCGACGCGAACGCCTTGGCCAGCGAATCGCTCGGCGCGATCCGTACCGTGCAGGCGCACGCACGCGAACCTTGGGAGCGCCAGCGATTCGCCGAGGCGGTCGCGCGCTCGGTGGCGGCCGCGCGTCGACGCATCGCCATGCAATCTCTGGTGACGGCGGTCGCGATCTCGGTGGTCTTCGGCGCCATCACCCTGGTGCTCTGGTCGGGTGCGCACGACGTGGTCCAGGGCGACCTGACGCCGGGGACGCTCGGCCAGTTCGTGCTGTACGCCTTGTTCGGCGGCGGTTCGGTCGGGGCGCTGGCGGAAGTCTGGAACGAACTGCAGCGCGCCGCCGGCGGCATGGGCCGGATCAGCGAACTGCTGGACGAGCGCGCCGGCATCGTCGCCCCCTCCTCCCCGGCGACGCTGCCCGTGCCGCTGCGCGGGCGGATCGAACTCAGGGACGTGGGTTTCCACTACCCATCGCGTCCCGACGCGCCCGCGCTGCGGGACTTCTCGCTGCGGGTCGAACCCGGCGAAACCGTCGCCCTGGTCGGGCCATCCGGCGCCGGCAAGAGCACGGTGTTCGCGTTGCTGCTGCGTTTCCATGACCCGCAAACCGGCTGCGTCCGGCTTGACGGCATGGACATCCGTGAACTGGATCCGCCTGCCCTGCGCGAGCACATCGCCCTGGTGCCGCAGCAACCTGCGATCTTCGCCGCCAGCGCGCACGACAACATCCGCTACGGCCGGCTGGAGGCCGGCGTCCCGGAGATCGAGGCGGCGGCGCGATCCGCCGAAGCCCACGAATTCATTGCCGCGCTGCCGCAAGGCTACGACGAACAGCTCGGTGAGCGCGGCGCGCGGCTGTCCGGTGGCCAGCAACAACGCATCGCGATCGCGCGTGCCCTGCTCAAGGATGCACCGATCCTGCTGCTGGACGAGGCGACGTCGGCACTCGACGCCCAAAGCGAGCGCGCCGTGCAGCAGGCGCTGGAACGGTTGATGGCCGGCCGTACGACCGTGGTCATCGCCCATCGGCTGGCCACGGTGCTCAAGGCAGACCGCATCGTGGTGATGGACGGCGGCCGCATCGTCGCCGAAGGCAGCCACGACGAGTTGCTGGCACAGGACGGCCTGTATGCCGAACTGGCCAGGCTGCAGTTCCTCGACTGACGGCACCGTCCACGCGCCCTGGCCGCCCACCGCCACGGGCGACGTTTCCCACGGCATCGCCGATCATGCGCCGCGGAGGACCGCATGCCCACGACAGAACCGGGACGCAGCACGCAGTTGGGAGGCGCCTTTGCCCTCGCCATTGTCCTCGCCATCGTCGGCACCCTCGTCTTCGGCTCGCCGCCCGCAGCCGCCATCGAACTCCCCAACCTCGACCAGTTCGCCGCCCTGCATGGCCGCTATGCACCGGACGGCGACTGCAGCGGCCACCCCCGCATTACGGTCGACGGCAATGGGCTCGGCATCGAGAACGGCGACTCCCGCTACCGCATGGGGCGCTTCGAGCACGCCGCCAACCATGGCGGCGTGGATTACGCGGGCATGAGCGTCTGGCTGATGCCCTTGCAGGGCAGCGAACGGCCCCTGCTGCTGACGTTCAACAGCAAGGAGCAACCCGGCGTGCTGGCCATCGAGCCTTACGAACGCGGCTGGGACGGCGGTCGGCCGCTGAGCGCGCGACACCAGCGGTTGGTCGATGCATCGCCCTATCGGCTTTGCGGGCACGCGCAGGACGCCGAAGCCAACGGGCAGGATCCGGATGAAAAAGACCCCGCCGGAGCGGGGTCTGAAGGAATCTAGTGATGCGTGTCGCGGCAGTCAGGCCGGCGTCACCCCGGCAGCCTGCGCGCCCTTGGGTCCCTGCGTGACTTCATAGCTGACGCGCTGGCCCTCCTGCAGGCTGCGGAAACCCTCCGAGGCAATCGCGGAATAATGCACGAACACGTCCGCGCTGCCGTCCTCGGGGGCGATGAAGCCGAACCCCTTGGCGTCGTTGAACCACTTAACTGTGCCGTATTGCATGTCTCTTTCCACCTCGTCTGGAATGCGAAAGCGTGCACCGGCGATGCAAGGCGCCCGGGGCACGCTGCCGAGTATGCAAAGCAAGCGGGCCGCTGGCAATCACCCCGCGAGCAGGTGGCGGAACAAGCCCGGCAAATGCTCCGAGGCGGCGGCAACGTTGGCGAGCACTTCCTCGAGGGTGATCGTCTCCCCGGGATCCGGGCCGGCCCCTGCCGCCCAGTTGGCGACGATGGCCAGGCAGGCATATTCCATCCCCAGCTCGCGTGCCAAACCCGCCTCCGGCATGCCCGTCATGCCGACCAGGTCGCAGCCATCGCGTCGCAGTCGCGCGATCTCGGCACGGGTCTCGAGCCGGGGACCCTGGGTGGCGGCGTAGCAGCCACCGTCGACGATGGCGACGCCCGCGCCCTGGGCGGCGGACAGGAGGCTCTTGCGCAGTCCGGCGGAGTACGGCTCGCCGAAATCAACATGCAGCACTTCCGTGCCCGGTTCCTCGCACAAGGTCGAGACGCGGCCCCAGGTGTAGTCGATCAGCTGGTCCGGACACGCCAGCACCCTCGGGCCGAAGCGGTCGCCGATGCCGCCGACGGTATTGAGCGCCAGCACCGGCGCGGCGCCCAGGGCGCGGATCGCAGCCAGGTTCGCGCGATAGTTGATCCGGTGCGGCGGAACCGAGTGTCCCTCGCCATGGCGGGCCAGGAACGCCACCCGCTTGCCGGCCAGCGTGCCGATGCGGAGCGGACCGGAGGGCGCACCGTACGGCGTCTCCGGTTCCAGCGTCTCGATGTCCTCCAGCCCGGCCAGCTGGTACAGGCCGGTGCCGCCGATGATGGCCAGTGCGATGTCTTTCATGTCCGTCGTGTCCGTGGATGCCCTTCCGGGTTGAGCCTGCGCCGGCAGTCGGGGTCGGCCGTCGTCGGGACCCTCAATCTTCCGTCGCGGCACCGCGACCCCGCCGCCGCATCAGTATCCCGTTTCCTTCAGCGTCGCATGCACCTGCTGGTGCGTCGCCTGCAGGTCTGCGGCAGGCGGCTTGCCCATGCGGCTGACCACGACGATGGCGATGCACGCTGCGATGAAACCCGGGACCAGTTCGTACAACGCGCTGCCCGTCTGTTTCCACAGGATCACCGTCAATGCACCGACGACCATGCCCGCCAGCGCGCCGTTGCGCGTCATGCGCTGCCAGAACAGCGACAGGATCACCACCGGGCCGAAGGCGGCGCCGAAGCCAGCCCAGGCATAGGCCACCAGGCCCAGCACGCGGCTGTCCGGGTCGCGCGCCAGCCACAAGGCCACCAGCGACACCAGCAGCACGCTGGCGCGACCGACCCAGACCAGCTCGCGCTGGCCGGCGGCCGGTCGCAGGAAGCCGCGGTAGAAGTCCTCCGACAGCACGCTCGAGCAGACCAGCAGCTGGCTGGACAGGGTGCTCATCACCGCGGCCAGGATCGCGGACAGGATGATGCCCGCCACCCAAGGATTGAAGAGCAGTTCGACCAGGGCGATGAAGACGCGCTCCGGATTGGCATCCACCGGCACGGCCTGTTCCGGATGGGCGGCGAAGTAACCGATGCCCAGGAAGCCTACGATCATCGAGCCGCCTAGGCACAACATCATCCAGCTCATGCCGATGCGCCGCGCGCTCGGGATCGTGGCGATGCTGTCGGCGGCCATGAACCGGGCCAGGATGTGCGGCTGGCCGAAGTAGCCCAGGCCCCAGCCCAGCAGCGACACGATGCCGATGAGGCCGAGCTCGCCACCCCGGAACCAGTCAAGGCGCACCGGGTCGGAGGCCTGGATCGCTGCGATCGTGCTGTCCAGCCCGCCGGTGGTGGTCAGCAGCAACACCGGGGTGAGCAGCAGCGCGAACAGCATCAGCGTCCCCTGCGCGGTGTCGGTCCAACTCACTGCGAGGAAACCGCCGACCAGGGTGTAGAGGATGGTCACCGCCGCGCCCCACCAGATCGCCTCGGCGTAGGGCATGCCGAACACGCTCTCGAACAGGCGCGCACCCGCCACCACGCCCGAGGCGCAGTACACGGCGAAGAACACGAGGATCACCAGCGCCGACAGCACCCGCAGCGTGCGCCCGTGGTCGTGGAAGCGGTTCGTGAAGTAGTCCGGCAGGGTCAGGGCGTTGTCGCTGCGCTCGGTGTACACCCGCAACGGCCCGGCCACGAACTTCCAGTTGGCGTACGCGCCGGCGACCAGGCCCAAGGCGATCCAGGCCTCCGACACGCCCCCCAGGTAGAGCGCACCGGGCAGGCCCATCAGCAACCAGCCGCTCATGTCCGAGGCCCCTGCCGACAGCGCCGTGACGTAGGGGCCCAGTGAGCGCCCGCCGAGGATGTAATCGTCGAAGGTCTTGGTCGAGCGCCAAGCCCAGAAGCCGATACCGACCATCATCAGCAGGTAGACGGCGAAGGTGATGAGCAGCGGCGTGCTGGCGGTCATGGCGTTCCCCCGGTCGATGCAATTCCCCAGCCTAACGCGGATCCCGGGTTGCTTGCACGGGGGAATCCGTGCTCAAGCCATGGAAACGGCGGATGGAGTTCCGCCTGCCCGTCATCGTGCCCCGTCGGATACACGCTTGCGGGGAGTGGGGTGCCCAGCAGCGACCCAGACCAGGATTCGTGCCGACACAGGTCATCTGCAGCCACGACAGGGCGAGCCTGCGGGCATCCCTCCGACAGCGTGGAGACAGAGAAGGAGGCGTACGGCGGCCCTTCCTACTCCTCGGAGGGCCAGCGGATGCCCGGGCCCGGCGCTTCCGTCCTGGGCAGCGGGACGGCAGCCACTGCGTTCCACACCTTCAAGGCATCCACCGTGGCAGCGACGTCATGCACGCGCAGCAGCATCGCGCCGCGTTGCGCGGCGATCAGCGCGGCGGCCGCGGAGGCGTGGATACGGTCGCGCGGATCCTCGCGGCCGGTGAGCTCGCCCAGGCTGCGCTTGCGCGACAGGCCGGCAAGCACGGGCACGCCCAGCTCTCCGAAGCGTTGCAGCTGCGCCAGCAGCGCCAGGTTGTGCGCCAGCGTCTTGCCGAAGCCGAACCCCGGGTCGGCGACGATGCGCTTGCGGTCGATGCCGGCCATCTCGGCGGCGAAGATGCGCTCGGCCAGGAACCGGTGCACGTCGGCGACCACGTCATCGTACTCCGGCGCCGCCTGCATCGAGCGCGGCTCGCCTTGCATGTGCATCAGCACGACCGGCACGCCCAGGGCCGCAGCGGCCTCCAGAGCACCTTCCCGGCGCAGCGCGTACACGTCGTTGACCATGCCCGCCCCGGCCTCGACCGCGGCGCGCATCACTTCGGGCTTGGAAGTGTCGATGCTGATGGGCAGCGTGGTTTCGCGCGCCAGTCGCTCGATGACCGGGACCACGCGGCGGAGCTCCTCGTCGACGGGCACGTCCCCCGCGCCCGGCCGGGTGCTCTCCCCACCAACGTCCAGCGCATCGGCGCCTTCGTCCGCCAGCCGCAGGCCATGGGCCACGGCATCCTCCACGCTGGCGTGCTCGCCACCGTCGGAAAAGGAATCCGGCGTGACATTGACGATGCCGATCACGCGCGGCCGGTCGAGCTTGATCGCGCGACCGGCGCAGTCGAGTTGCGGCGTGGTATCGAACATGGGGCGGGTTTCCGGCGGTGGCTTCGCACCAGCGTACCCGCGGCCCGGCTTTCGACAAAGCCGCCGGGGCCATAGCTCTCCCCCGGCATCCGCTTGGCCACTCTCCCGCGGCAGTCCCGGTGGGCGCCCCAGCGGAGGGCACCCGTGGAGGGGGTCGTGTTAGCCGGTCCCCGTCGTACCGGGTCAGGTCTGCGGAGCGGGATCCTTGATCGGCAGCGGACGCGGATCGTCCTTGTCGCCGCCGTCGCCCTCGTCCTTGGCCGGCTTGCTCCAGCCCATCGGCGGCGGCGGGTCGCGGCCCTCCATCACCGCGTCGATCTGCGGCACGTCGATGGTCTCGTACTCGAGCAGGAGCTTGGCCATCACGTGCAGCTTCGCGATGTTCTCGGTCAGCAGCTCCGTGGCCCGCGCGTAGGCCTTGTCGAGGATGCCGCGCACCACGCCGTCGATCTTGCGCGCGGTGTCGTCGGACACGCTCTTGTGCTGGGTCACCGAACGGCCGAGGAACACCTCGTCCTCGTCTTCGCTGTAGGCGATCGGCCCCATCTCGTCGGACAGGCCCCACTTGGTGACCATGTTGCGCGCCATCTTGGTGGCGCGCTCGATGTCGTTGGACGCGCCGGTGGTGACCTTGTCGGTACCGAAGATCAGCTCCTCGGCCACGCGGCCGCCGTATAGCGAGCACAACTGCGACTCGATCGCGGTGCGGTTGTAGCTGTACTTGTCGCCCTCGGGCAGGTACATGGTCACGCCCAGGGCGCGGCCCCGCGGAATGATGGTGACCTTGTAGACCGGGTCGTGCTCCGGCACCAGCCGGCCGACGATGGCATGGCCGGCCTCGTGGTAGGCGGTGAGGGTCTTCTCCTCCTCGCTCATCGCCATCGAGCGGCGCTCGGCGCCCATCAGGATCTTGTCGCGCGCCTTGTCGAAGTGCTCCATGCGCACCTCCTTGGCGTCCTCGCGCGCGGCGAACAGCGCAGCCTCGTTGACAAGGTTGGCCAGGTCCGCGCCGCTGAATCCGGGCGTGCCACGCGCGACCACCATGGGCTCGACGTCGTCGGCCAGCGGGACCTTGCGCATGTGCACCTGCAGGATCTGTTCGCGGCCCTTGACGTCCGGAAGCCCCACGACGACCTGGCGGTCGAAACGGCCCGGGCGCAGCAGCGCCGGATCGAGCACGTCGGGACGGTTGGTCGCCGCCACCACGATCACGCCCTCGCCGCCCTCGAAGCCGTCCATCTCCACCAGCAGCTGGTTCAGCGTCTGCTCGCGCTCGTCGTGGCCGCCGCCCAGGCCGGCGCCGCGGTGGCGGCCGACCGCGTCGATCTCGTCGATGAAGATGATGCAGGGCGCGTGCTTCTTGGCCTGCTCGAACATGTCGCGCACGCGGCTGGCGCCGACGCCGACGAACATCTCGACGAAGTCCGAGCCGGAGATCGAGAAGAACGGCACCTTGGCCTCGCCGGCGATGGCCTTGGCCAGCAGGGTCTTGCCGGTGCCCGGCGGGCCCACCATGAGCACACCGCGCGGGATCTTGCCGCCCAGCTTCTGGAAGCGGCCCGGGTCGCGCAGGAATTCGACCAGTTCCGACACTTCTTCCTTGGCCTCGTCGCAGCCGGCGACGTCGGCGAAGGTGACCTTGGTCTGGTCCTCGTTGAGCAGCTTGGCGCGCGAGCGTCCGAAGGACATGGCGCCCTTGCTGCCGCCCTGCTGCATCTGACGCATCATGAAGAACCAGAAGCCGATGATCAGCAGCACCGGCAGGAAGTTGAGCAGCAGCGCCCAGATGGTGATGCCGGATTCGGGCGGCGCCTGCTTGATCTCGACGTCGTGGTTGATCAGGTCGTCGACGAGCTTTTCGTCGCGGCGCGGCGCGGTGGTGGCGCCGGTGCTGCCGTCCTTGCGCTCGAACTTGATGGTGCGCTCGTCGCTGGAGATGTCGACGGTCTTGATGCGGTCGGCCTGGACGTCGCTGATGAACTGCGAATACACCACGTCCTGGCTTTCGGCCGTCCTAGGGCTGAAGCTCTGGAACACCATCATCAGCACGACGGCGACCACCACCCACAGCATCAGGTTCTTCACAAGGTCATTCATTCAATTGGATTCCTCGCCGCCGCACGGCGGGCAGGCGCCGGGGCAAGCGTTTGCGGGGGAAGGCCGCGCGATGGGGGTCAGGACTGCCATATGCTCTCGTCAGGTACGTCGATGTTACTTGGTGGCCGCCAGCCGGCCCTGCGCCAGCGCGTAGACCTCCGGCGACCGCTTGCGGGAGGCCGCCGGCTTGCGGATCGCGACCTTGGCGTACCGCCGCCGCAACTCCCGCACGTACTCGTCGAACCCGGTGCCCTGGAACAGCTTCGCCAGGAAGGCGCCGCCCGGACGCAGGTGCTCGTCGGCGAACGCCATGGCCAACTCCGCCAGGTGCATCGCACGCGGCTGGTCGACCGACTCCACACCACTCTTATTGGGGGCCATGTCGGACAGCACAAGGTCCACGAGCTGTCCGTCGAGCATCGATTCCAGCCTCGACAAGACCATATCCTCCCTGAAATCGCCATGAAGGAAGTCCACGCCCGCCAATGGCGGCATCTCCAGGATATCCAGCGCGATCACCCGTCCATCGTCGCCGAGCGCCTGCCGCACCCATTGCGACCAGCCTCCCGGCGCAGCGCCCAGGTCGACCACCACCATGCCCGGCTTGAGCAGGCGGTCGCGGGCGACCAGCTCCTCGAGCTTGTACGCCGCGCGCGAGCGCAGGCCATCGGCCTGCGCCTTCTTGACGTACGGGTCGGAGAAATGCTCCTTCAGCCAGCGCTGGCTGCTTTTGCTGCGGGTGGCCATGGCGGGGATCCGGGCGCTGAAACGCCGGAAAAATCAGGGCTTTGCGGGTCGCCATGATACCCTGCGCGCCCCCCTCACGTTTGTGGCAAGGCTTTCCATGGCGCAAGACAAACCGGCTCGTGGATCGACCCGCAAGCCCGCCCGCAGCCGTCCCCCCGCTGCCACGGGCCGTGCCCGTCCGGCCCCGGTCGAATCCACGCACGATTCCGCCGACCTGAGCATGGCCCAGACCCGCTTCCTGCGCGGCCAGGCGCACGGCCTCAAGGCGATGCTGCAAGTCGGCGGCAAGGGGCTGACCGATGCCGTGGTCGCCGAGGTCGATGCGGCGCTCGAACACCATGAGCTGATCAAGGTGAAGATCGCGGCGGAAGACCGTGAGGCACGAGACGCGCTTGGCGCTGCGCTGGCGGAGCGCTGCCGGGCTGCCCTGGTGCAGCGCATCGGCCACGTCGTCGTCCTGTATCGCCAGAGCCGGGACAAGCGTCAGATCGTCTTGCCACGCGCCTGATGCAACTGGTCCACGAGCGCCCGGATTTCGCCTGGTTCCTGCGCGGCGCCGACGGCAGCTCGGCCCTCGTCAACGAGCGCACCTTGCGTTCCAGTTTCATCATCACGCCCGAGACGCTGGTGGAGCAGTGGCCGGCAACCGACGCCTCGACGCTTTCGACCGCCGACCTCGAACCCCTGCTCGCGTTCGAACCCGAGCTTGTCGTGCTGGGCACCGGCGCGACCCAGGCCTTCCCGCCCCCCGAAACGCTGGCCGCCTGCCTGGGCCGGGGCGTGGGGCTGGAGGCGATGACCAATGCCGCGGCGGCGCGCACGTTCAACGTGCTCGCGGGCGAAGGACGCCGCGTCGTGGCCGGCTTCATCATCGGCAGCTGATTCCCACGCCCTCCATTGGGCAATGAGGCTGGCGATGCGGCGCGACGGGTCCTGCAGCGGGTCGACCGCCCTTCCCATGGTCGCGGGCGAAGTGTTGCCGGTCCCCTGTGCACGATGGCAGGTCGACGAGCATCACCCGCTGCGCCGGGGCCGGGGATCCGCCCCGGAGCCGGCGCGAGGGCCTTAGCGGCGTGGAAGGTACTGAAGCGGGTCGACGGGCTTGCCGTGGTAGCGGGCGAGTCGACGCGCATTGCAATCCGCTGGATTGCGCGTCGACGAGCGCCCGGCGCGCTGCGCCGGGCCGGGGATCCGCCCCGGAGCCGGCGCGAGGGCCTTAGCGGCGTGGAAGGTACTGCAGCGGGTCGACGGGCTTGCCGTGGTAGCGGATCTCGAAGTGCAGCATGTCGCGCGCTGCGCCACTGCGGCCCATCACCGCGATCTGCTGCCCGGCGGTGACGCGCTGGCCCTCGTTGGCCAGTCTTTCCCGGTTGTGTCCGTAGGCCGACAACCATTGGTCGTCGTGCTTGACGATGATCAGTTCGCCGTAACCCACCAGGCCGGAGCCCGAATACACCACCACGCCATCACCGGCGGCGCGGACCGGCTGCCCGGCGTTGCCCGCGATGTCGATGCCCTGGCGCGTCGGGTCGCCCGACGCGTAGCGCGAAACCACCTGGCCGTCCGCCGGCCAGCGCCACGCCACGCTGCTGCTCACCGGTGGCGACGGCGTGGGGCGGGGAGGCGTTTGCGTCGGCCGGACCGCCGAACGCGCGCGGCTGCCGCCCGAGGCGGGGCGCGGTGGCGGCGTGGACGGCCGCTGCGCCACGTAGCGCGATGGATACAGGCGCAGCCGTTGCCCGGGATAGATCGTGTAGGGCGGCGCGATCCCGTTCCACATCGCCAGGTCCAGCGGGCTGATCCCGTTGCTGGTGGCGATGCGGTAGAGCGTATCCCCCCGCTGCACGATCGCGGTCGCACCCGGCTTGGGCGTGGAGACCCGTTGCGCGCCCCGGGACCCGCCTTCGCGCACCACCTTGGTGGTGCCGCACGCCGCCAGGAGCCCGGCGACGGCCATCGCCACCAGGACCAGAAAGACGAGTCTGTTCACGTTTCCATGCGTCATGCGCGCAACTCCAGCCATGCGACGGCCAGGAGCACGAGGAGCGCAACGGCCCAGCCGAGTATCTCGATGTAGCGGCGCAAGCCGCGTTCCAGCCGCTCGCCACCCCAGGCGATCAGGCCGGCGACCAGGAAGAACCGTATGCCGCGGCCGATGAACGAACCCAGCACGAAGGGCAGGAGCGCGATCCCGGTCGCACCGGAGGCGATGGTGAACACCTTGTACGGGATCGGCGTGAACGCAGCCACGAACACGATCCAGAACCCATGGCGGACGAACAGTTCCTGTATGTGGTTGAAAGTCTCGTCCCAACCCATCTTCACCATCCACGGCCAGATCGCATCCAGCGCGAAATGGCCGATCGCGTAGCCCAACAGGCCGCCCAATACCGACGCCACCGTGCACAGCAGGGCGAACCTCCACCAGGACCCGGGTTTTGCCAAGGCCATCGGCGCAAGCATCACGTCCGGCGGCACCGGGAAAATCACCGATTCGGACGCGCTCAGCAGCGCGAGGTAGCGCGGGGCGTGGCGGTGGCGCGCCCATTGCAGGGCGCGGTCGTAGAGCGGCCCGAACAGCCGCATCAGTCGACCAGGCCCGACAGCAGCGGGACGAAGACCACCGACGCGATCTCGGATTGTTCCAAGGTGCCGTCCTCGCGCTTGGCCACGCAGAGCAGCGACTGCGCACTCCCGCCGCCCACCGGCGCGACCAGCACGCCGCCCGGGGCGAGCTGTTCGGTCAGCGGGTCGACCAGCGCGGGCGCGCCGGCGGTCACCAGAATGCCGTCGTAGGGACCGTTCTCCGGCCAGCCGATGCGGCCGTCGTCGTGCTTGCTGCGGATGTCCAGGCCCAGTGAGCGGAATCGCTTGCGGGCCACGCGCAGGAGTTCGCCGATGCGCTCGACCGTGTGGACCTGGAGCCCCAGCGCGGCCAGGATCGTCGCCTGGTAGCCCGAGCCGGTGCCCACTTCCAGCACGCGCCTGGGTTCCCGGCCTTCGGAGAACAGCGCCTCGGTCATCCTGGCGACCACCCAGGGCTGGGAAATCGTCTGGCCGCGGCCGATCGGCAGCGCGGTGTCCTCGTAGGCGCGCGTGGCCAGCGCCTCGTCGACGAACAGGTGGCGAGGCACGGTGCGGATGGCGTTGAGCACCCGCTCGTCACGGATGCCGGCGCTGTGGGGCGTCCCCGCGCGCAGGCGGTCGATCAGCCGGTCGCGCACGCGCTGCGACGTCATTCCCATCCCGATGGCCTCGGGTTGCAGGCGCAGGCGCGCGGTCATGCGGCGTGGTCCCCGCGGCGCGGGGCGTCGAGTTCCTGCGCCAGGCCGTCGACCCAGCTCGAGACCTGCTCGAGTGCCTGGTAGCGGGTCAGGTCCACGTGGATCGGGGTGATCGAGATGTGGCCGCTGCGCACGGCATGGAAGTCGGTCCCCGGGCCGGCATCCTGCTCGGGACCGGCCGCGCCGATCCACCACCAGCTGCGTCCACGCGGGTCGTCCAGCGGCACGCAGGGTTCGGCGCGGTGGCGGTTGCCCAGGCGGGTCACTTCGAAGCCGACCACCTCGTCCCACGCCCTGTCGGGCACGTTGACGTTGAGGATGGTGTCGGCGGGCAATGGGTCGGCGCACAGGCGCGCCACGATCTCGACCGCGGCCCGGGCCGCGGTGTCGAAATGCTTGCCGGCATGGGCTTCGCAGGCCAGCGACACGGCCACCGCGGGCAGGCCCAGGAAGCGGCCCTCCATCGCGGCGGCGACGGTGCCCGAATAGATGACGTCGTCGCCCAGGTTGGCGGAGTTGTTGATGCCCGAGACCACCAGGTCGGGCTCTTCCTCCAGCATGCCGGTGATCGCCACGTGCACGCAGTCGGTCGGCGTGCCGTAGACCTTCCAGGTCGCCTCGTCGATGGCGACCACGCGCAGCGGCGAATCGAGCGTCAGCGAATTGCTGGCGCCGGAGCGATCCCGGTCGGGCGCGACCACGAACACCTGGTGGCCGGCGTCGCGGAGGCCTTGGGCGAGGATGCGGATGCCGGGGGCGTCGACGCCGTCGTCGTTACTGACCAGCACTCTCATTCGGAATCCAAGGGCATGGAGCGGTCTGCCGGGCCTTCTGGCGTTGCGATTGCGCGACATGATAGCGGATGCCGCCGCGGCATCCGACCCTGGCCTGGCCACGCCGTCCCCGGGCCGGGACCATGCGATCCGCCGCGCCCGGTCGCGTTGCATCCGCGCTACGCTTGGGCCCATGCCCAAGTCGCGCATGCCGACCCCGGACCGCCCGCGGGACGATGATGCAGACCAGGACGACGGCTCGCTGTTCCGCGACGCCATCGGCCCGGTCCGCACGTTGCCGCCGGTGCCGCTGCCACCGCCCAGGCCAAAGCCCAAGCCGCGCGCGCGCATGTCCGAGATCGACGAGGCGGAGGCGTTGCGGCAATCGCGCGCCGCAGGACTGGCGCCGGGCTTGGAGGAGGCTTTCCGCCTGGGCCGCGGCGACGTGCTCTCCTACCGCCGCGACAACGTCCCGCCGCGCGTGCTGCGGCGGCTGGCGCGCGGCGAGTACGCGGCGCAGGAGGAGATCGACCTCCACCACGCGGACGCGACGATGGCCGAACGGCAGGTCAGGCGCCTGATCGTCGACGCGCGCGGCATGGGCCATGCGTGCGTGCGCATCGTGCATGGCAAGGGACTGAATTCCGACGACAGCCTGCCGGTGCTCAAGAACGTGGTCGACCGGGTGCTGCGCCAGCGGTCGGACGTGCTGGCGTTCCACTCCGCCCCGGCCGCGCAGGGCGGCACCGGAGCGGTGCTGGTGCTGCTGGCGCCGCGTTGACGGCGCCGGGGCGTTACTCGTTGGTCACCCGCTTGGTGGGGACGTTGACCCACTGCAGGTGGATGCCCCTGCGGCGTGCGTTGCGCTCGACATAGTCGATGTAGGCTTCGTCCCTGACGATCCGGACGTCACCCGGATTGGAGACCTTTGCGGGTTCGACGTAGGCACTTCTGTTGTCGGTGGAGGCACAGGCAGCCAGGCCGAGGACCGAGAGCGACAGCACGCCGATACGTAGCGATGCATTCATATCGTTTCTCCGGTGGCGGTGCCCTGAGGCACCCGTGGCGCCAGCCCCATACCGGCGCCTGACCCCAGTTATACGCCCCCGACAAGCCCCGGCCAGTGCTGGAAGTGCTATTCCGACGAGCGGTGCCGTTCGGCGGCGCCAGCGTCGTGCAATTCGCCGAGTTCGAACAACACGGCGGTTGCATAGCCGCCTGGCGGCAACGAGAACGAGACCTGCAGCACAGTGTCGGCCTGCCATTGCCATTGCATGCTCGCGGGACGCAGGCGCGTCGCGCGGCGTTCCTGGGACAGGCCCGCGCGTTCCAGTCCCTCCCGCAATGCAAGCGACGTCCCATCCGAGAGCGCGTCGAGTTCCAGCGCCTCCGCCGCGCCCTGCGTGCGCAGCGGGCCCCGCCCCCACAGCGGCGCGCTGGGATGGATGTCGAACCTCGCCAAGCGTTCGGACAGCGCGTCGCTCCACGGCTCGGGTCCGAACACGCTGCGGGTGCCGTCCAGCATCCAGACCTCCCCGTCCAGGCCACGGTCCCAGGAGGCGTCCTGCACGCGCCGCGCCAGCACGCGATTGAACAGCGTGGAGCGTGCCGCCGACAGCAGGTGGGTGCGCTCGTTGCGCCGCACGCGCATGCCCCGGAACATCGCCCGGGCCTTGTCGACGTTGCCGCCGTCGTGGCCGAAGCGCTGGCCGCCGAAGAAGTTGGGCACGCCGGACGCCGAGATCGCCTGCAGCCGTTCCTCGATCCGGGCGTGCTCGCCGACAACGTCCCTGAGCACGAGGTCGAAGCGATTGCCCGCGTGCGCGCCCCGGGGCAGCTTGCGCGCATGCCAGCCGTGCGACAGCACGCGCAGGTCGTCCGAGGCCAGCGTCTCGATCGGCGGTGCCTGGCGCCTGGGCAGGTGGACGCTGAACCGTTGGCGGGTCACCGCATGCCGGTCCTTCATGCCGGCGTAGCCGATCGCGGGCACCCCGACGCCAGCCCATTCCGCCAGCCGCTGCGCGGCGAACTGCGTGTTCATCCCGCGCTTCTCGATCTCGAGCAGCAGGTGTTCGCCCTCGCCGCTGGCGGCGAAGGCCTCGATCTCGTCGACCCGGAAATCCTCGGGCGCGCGACGGATCACGCCCGACAGCGCGGCATCGCCGTGGGCACGCACCTGTTCCATCATGGCCGCGCCACGGCGGCGAGCATTCCCGCGCGCCTCCGGACGCTGCCGGCATGCCATCCACCGCATCGCCGTTGCCTTGCCGCCGGGCGTTCGTCCATCGCTTCAGTCTTAGCCATCGCGCAGCAGCAGGCAGGTCGCCAGTGCGGCGATGCCCTCGCCCCGTCCGGTGAACCCCAGGCCTTCGCTGGTGGTGGCCTTCAGGCCGATCGCATCGACGCCGACGCCCAGGTCGGAGGCGATGGTGGCGCGCATGGCCTCGGCATGCGGCGCGATCCTGGGGGCTTCGCAGACGATGGTGACGTCGGCGTTCCCCAGGCGCCAGCCGCGTTCGGCGAGCATGGCCTTGCATTGGCGCAGGAATTCCCGGCTGTCCGAGTCCTTCCAGCGATCGTCCGACGGCGGGAAATGCAGGCCTATGTCTCCCAGCGCCAGCGCACCGAGCATCGCATCGCACAGCGCATGCAGCACCACGTCGCCATCGCTGTGGGCGAGCAGGCCCCGGTCGTGCGCGATGCGCACGCCGCCGAGCATGACGTGGTCGCCGTCGCCGAAGGCGTGGACGTCGAACCCCTGGCCGATCCGCACGCCGTTCATTGCGGAGGCGAGGTCAGCGCTCGCTGCAACTGCGCCATGTCGACGTTGCGCAGCAGGTTGCGCGCCGCGCGGTCCACCTCCGGATGGGCGAACACACCTTCCCCGGCAACCATGCCCAGCGTCTGGAAGGCGCCCTGGAACGCAGCCGCGTCCTCCTCGCGGAAGCCGCGGCGCGCCAGGGCGACGCAATCGGTGAGAAGCAGGCGCTCGAAAAGCGCCCCGGCTTCGCGGTCCACTTCCGCGATGCGGTCCGGTTCCAGCCGGGTCATGCCGACCAGGTCCGGGTGCCGCGACATGGCGACGAAGATCCAGCGCACCAGCGCCTGGCGATCCCCTGCATCGGTGGATTCGACAAGGCATTCGGACAATGCGTCCGTCGCCGGGCCCGCCTCCACCTGCGTGGGCAGGCAGGCGAACAGCATGGCGGCGACTATGCCCGCGGATCGGTTGGCCATCAGTCGGGTTTCCCTTCTCGTCGTTGCGCCAAAAGGTACTCGAACCAGGCCAGGTCGGCCGGCGTGGTTACCTTGAGGTTGTCGTCGGCGCCCTCGACCAGCAGCGCACGATGGCCTTGTCGCTCCATCGCCATCGATTCGTCGGTGGGCGCGATGCCGGCGTCGCGGGCCGCCTCCAGTGCGCGCGTGAGCTGCAGGCGTCGGAACAGTTGCGGCGTGAGCGCGCGCCACAGGCGTTCGCGGGGCGCGGTGGCGTCGATGCCGCCGTCGTCGCCGGCGCGCTTGAGCGTGTCGCGCACTGGCGCGGCCAGGATCGCGCCGACGGGGTCGGCTCGCCCGCGCTCGAGCAGGGCGTCCAGGTCCTGCTTGCGCAGGTTGGGGCGGGCGGCATCGTGGACGAGGACGAAGTCGTCGGCACGCACGCCGTCGGGCAGCGCCGCCAGGCCCGCGAGCACCGAATCGGCGCGCTGGGCGCCGCCGATGCAGGTCAGCACCGGCTTGCCGTGGAAATCGTGCCAGTCCGGCCAGTGCGCGTCGCCGTCGGCCAGCACGACCATGGCGGCCTCGAGGGCCGGGTGCGCGAGCAGCGCGCGCAGGGTATGCGCCAGCAGGGGTTCCCCGGCCACCTCCAGGTATTGCTTGGGTGTGTCGCCGCCAAACCGCATGCCCCGCCCCGCCGCAGGCACGACGGCCCACAACCCGCCGCGCGCATGGCCCGGGGTCACGGCGGGGTCTCTTCGTCGACCGGCGCCGGCTCGGCCACGGGTTCGACGACGCGGTAGAAGGTCTCGCCCGGCTTGATCATGCCCAGCTCGCTGCGCGCCCGCTCCTCGATCGCCGCCTCGCCGGACTTGAGGTCGGCCACTTCCGCGGCCAGCGCGTCGTTGCGTTCCTGCAGGCCGGCGTTCTGGCGCGCCTGCTGCTCGACCTTCGCCTGCAGCGCGGCGACCTCCCTCGTGCCGCCGTTGCCCAGCCACAGCCGGTACTGGAGCCAGGCCAGCAGCACGACCAGCACCAGCAGGATGAGCCGGAGGGCGCGCATCGGCAGGAGTGCTCCTAGCCCTGCAACGAGACGAAGGCCTCGCGGCCGGCGTAGCGGGCCTCGCTGCCGAGCGCCTGCTCGATGCGCAGCAGGCGGTTGTACTTGGCGACGCGGTCGCTGCGGCACAGCGAGCCGGTCTTGATCTGGGTGGCGGTGGTGGCCACGGCGATGTCGGCGATGGTGGTGTCCTCGGTCTCGCCGGAGCGATGCGACACCACGGCCGCGTAGCCCGCGGCGTCCGCCATGGCGATCGCCTCCAGCGTCTCGGTCAGCGTGCCGATCTGGTTGACCTTGATCAGGATGGCGTTGCCAACACCACGCTCGATGCCGTCGCGGAACACGCGCGGATTGGTCACGAACAGGTCGTCGCCGACCAGCTGCACTTTCTCGCCCAAGCGCTGGGTGAGCTGCTTCCAGCCGTCCCAGTCGTCCTCGGCCATGCCGTCCTCGATGGTGACGATGGGGTATTCGCTGCACCAGTCGGCGAGGAAATCGACGAACTGCTCGCTGGACAGGCGCTTGCCCTCGCCTACCAGGTGGTACTTGCCGTTGTCGTGGAACTCGCTGGAGGCGACGTCGAGTCCGAGCAGCACGTCGTCGCCGGCGTGGTAGCCGGCCTTGCCGATGGCCTCGAGGATGGTGTCGAGCGCCTCGACGTTGCTGCGGAAGTCCGGCGCGAAGCCGCCCTCGTCGCCGACCGCCGTGCTCAGGCCGTGGCCCTTGAGCACCGACTTGAGCGAATGGAAGATCTCGGTGCCGGCGCGCAGCGATTCGGAGAACGAATCGAAGCCAACGGGCAACACCATGAATTCCTGGAAATCGACGTTGTTGTCGGCATGCGCGCCGCCGTTGATGATGTTCATCATGGGCACCGGCAGCACGGGCGCGCGACCGCCGGCCAGCAGCTTCCACAGCGGAACCTTCCTCGACGCCGCCACCGCATGCGCGCTGGCCAGCGACACGCCGAGGAGCGCGTTGGCGCCCAGGCGACCCTTGTTCTCGGTGCCGTCGAGGTCGATGAGGCGCTTGTCCAGCCCGGCCTGGTCGGCGGCGTCGAAGCCCGCAAGCGCCTTGGCGATCGCCTCGTTGACGTTGGCCACCGCCTTGAGCACGCCCTTGCCGCCATATCGGGTCTTGTCGCCGTCGCGCAGCTCCACCGCCTCCTTGGCGCCGGTCGACGCGCCCGAGGGCACCATCGCGATGCCGGTGCTGCCGTCGTCGAGGGTCACCTCCGCTTCGAGCGTCGGGTTGCCGCGGCTGTCGAGGATTTCGCGGGCGTGGATGGTCGCGATCTTGGTCATCGTTCGGAAAAAGGTCCGTGTCAGGAATGGGATTCGAGGAAGCCCGCGCGCTTGGTGGCGCGGTCGAGCTCCAGCAAGGTTTCGAGCAAGGCCTGCATTTTCGCCAGCGGCCAGGCATTGGGGCCGTCGCTGAGCGCCTTGTCGGGATCGGGGTGGGTTTCCATGAACAGGCCCGACACCCCCACCGCCACTGCGGCGCGCGACAGTACCGGCACGAACTCGCGCTGGCCGCCGCTTGAACTGCCCTGCCCGCCGGGCAGCTGCACCGAATGGGTGGCGTCGAACACCACCGGGCAACCGGTTTCGCGCATCACGGCGAGGCTGCGCATGTCGCTGATCAGGTTGTTGTAGCCAAAGCTGGCACCGCGCTCGCAGACCATGATGTCCTGGTTGCCGGTGGCGCGGGCCTTCTCGACCACGGGCTGCATGTCCCAAGGCGACAGGAACTGGCCCTTCTTGATGTTGACCGGCTTGCCGGCGGCGCAGACCCTGGTGATGAAGTCGGTCTGGCGCACGAGGAAGGCGGGGGTCTGCAGCACGTCGACCACCGAGGCGACCTCGTCCATCGGCGTGTACTCGTGCACGTCGGTCAGCACCGGCACGCCGAGCTGGCGCTTGACCTCGCCGAGCACGCGCAGCCCCTCCTCCATGCCCGGGCCGCGAAAACTGTTGACCGAGGTGCGGTTGGCCTTGTCGAAGCTGGACTTGAAGATGAAGGGGATGCCGAGCGCGGAGGTGATCTCCTTCAGGCGCCCGGCGACGTCGAGCTGCAGCTGCTCGGACTCGACCACGCAGGGACCGGCGATCAGGAAGAAGGGCTGGTCGAGGCCGACCTCGAAACCGCAGAGCTTCATGCAAGGCTCCCGGCGCCTGTCCCGGCAGCGGCGCTCACGCGCTAGCCTCCTTCAGCAGCCGTCCACCGCCGTGCCCGGCATTGGCCTTGCGCTCGCGGGCGGCGCGGATGAAGCCGACGAACAGCGGGTGGCCGGTGCGCGGGGTGGACTGGAACTCGGGATGCGCCTGGCAGGCGATGAACCAGGGGTGGTCGGGCAGCTCCACCATCTCCACCAGCAGGTCGTCCATCGACTTGGCCGCGATGACCAGGCCGGCATCCTCCAGCTGGGTGCGGTAACGGTTGTTGAATTCGTAGCGGTGGCGGTGGCGTTCGCCGACCACGTCCTTGCCGTAGAGCTCGCGGGCCTTGGTGCCGGGCTTGAGGCGCTGTTCCTGCAACCCCAGGCGCATCGTGCCGCCGAGGTCGCTGTCTTCGCTGCGCTTCTCGACCTCGCCGCTGGCGGTGCGCCACTCGGTGATCAGGCCGATCACCGGATGCGGGGTCTGGCGGTCGTTCTCGGTGCTGTTGGCGGCGTCCAGCCCCGCCATGTGGCGCGCGACGTCCACCACCGCGGCCTGCATGCCGTAGCAGATGCCGAAGTACGGTACGCCGTGCTCGCGGGCGTACTTCGAGGCCAGCACCTTGCCCTCGAAGCCGCGGTCGCCGAACCCGCCCGGCACCAGGATGCCGTCGACGCCCGCCAAAACCGCGTCCGCGCCCTGGCGCTCGATGTCCTGCGACTCGATCCACTTCAGGTCGACCCGAGTGCGCTGGCGGATGCCGCCGTGCTTCAGGGCTTCGCCGACGGACTTGTAGGCGTCCTTGTGGTCCACGTACTTGCCGACCACCGCGATGGTGACCTCGTCGATCGGCTGCTCGGACGCCTCCACCACCGCCTGCCAGTCCGACAGGTCGGCCACCGGCGCGGCCTTGTCCTCCAGCCGCAGCCGTTCGAGCACGATCTGGTCCAGGCCCTGGGCCTGCAGCCACATCGGGATCTTGTAAATGTTGTCCAGGTCGACGGCCGACATCACCGCCTTTTCCGGGACGTTGGTGAACGAGGCGATCTTGCGGCGCTCGCCGTCGGGCAACGGCTGCTCGCTGCGGCACAGCAGGATGTCGGGCTGGATGCCGATCGAACGCAGTTCCTTCACCGAGTGCTGGGTGGGCTTGGTCTTGAGCTCGCCGGCGGCCGCGATGAACGGCACCAGGGTCAGGTGCATGTACACCGCCTTGTCCGGCCCGCGCTCGGTGCGGATCTGGCGGATCGCCTCGAGGAAGGGCAGCGACTCGATGTCGCCCACGGTGCCGCCGATCTCCACCAGGCCCACGTCGAAGCCTTCGGTCGCGGCGTCCACGCAGCGCTTGATCTCGTCGGTGATGTGCGGGATCACCTGCACGGTGGCGCCCAGGTAGTCGCCGCGGCGCTCCTTGCGGATCACGTTCTCGTAGATCTTGCCGGTGGTGATCGAGTTGCGGCCGCCGAGGTGGACGCTGACGAAGCGCTCGTAGTGGCCCAGGTCCAGATCGGTCTCGGCGCCGTCGTCGGTGACGTAGACCTCGCCGTGCTGGAACGGGCTCATCGTGCCGGGGTCGACGTTGATGTAGGGGTCCAGCTTCATCATCGTCACCCGCAGGCCGCGGGCCTCGAGGATGGCGGCCAGGGAGGCGGCGGCGATCCCCTTGCCGAGTGAAGACACCACGCCGCCGGTCACGAACACGAGCGGGGTCACGGCGGCGGGGGCGGTCATGGCGGCACCAGGTCTGGAAAGCGACATTCTACCGGCTGCCCCCCGCCCCCGCGACCCGGGCCGCCCCGGCCGGTGGCGTCCGCCAATGAAAACGCCCCGGAAACCGGGGCGTCGCCTGGAGGCACTTGGGGCAGGCGCCGCGTCAGCGCGGCACTTCGACCTCTTCCTCCTCTTCTTCTTCCTCTTCTTCCTCGACGTTGGCGCGCAGCTCCACCTCGGTCTCCAGCGCCTTGGCCATGGCCGCGGCGGACGAGGCCTGCTCCGCCGCCAGGCGGGCGGTGCCGGCTTCGTCTTCGGTCGCGTCCTCGGCCATCTCGGCGGCGGCTTCGGCCTGCTCGGCGGCCAGTTCCGCGGCGGCGGCATCGTTGTCGGCGGCGACTTCGGCATTGCCGCTGGTTTCATCGGCCGCCTCGCGTGCCGATTCCGCGGCCTCGCGGGCGCGCTCGGCGGCCTGCTTCGCTGCTTCGGCGCTTTCCTTCTTGGTCGGCTCCTGCAGCGCGGCCAGGGCAGCGGGCGCGGCCAGCAGGGTGGCGGACAGGGTGAGGGCGATCAGGGGCAGGGACGGCTTCATCGGCGGGCTCCGGGATAGGGGATCAATTGGATCGGCGGATGCGATCCGGCGTGGACGTCACGGCGTGGCGCCAGCCTGCACCGGGGCGCGTTAAGACCGCATCTGCGACCACGGCCGCGCGCCGGTGGATGGCGGAAAGAACAACGCCCCGACCAGGTCGGGGCGTTGCATGGGCATCCTTGCACCGTGTCGCGGCGGAGGGGGACGCCGCGACGGTCCATCAGGACGGGTCTTCTTCCTCGAGCTCTTCTTCCTCGGGCTCGATGCCGGTGTCGGCGGTCACCGCGGAGTTGGCTTGGGCGGTGGCGTTGCCCGAAACGGCGTCGACGGCGGTATCGCTGGCCATCTCGCCGGCCTGCGCGCCCTGGCGGGCGACGTCGCGCACGGCGCTGCCGACCTGGTCGCCGGTCTCGCGGGCGGTGTCGGCGGCCTCGCGCACCGCGTCGGTGCGGGCACCGGCATCGATGCGGGTCTGGGCGGAGACGTCGGCGCCCACGGCGCCGGCATTGACGTTGACGCCGGCCTTGCCGCCGACGCCAACGCCTTGCGCGAAGGCCATGGGGGTGGCGAGGGCAGCGGCCAGCAGGGTCGGGATCAGGATCTTGTGATTGCTCATGCGGGTGGATCTCCATTGGGGGATTTGGAACAGGTCCAGCAGATGGATCAGGTGGAACAGGGCGTCGCTTGCGACCGGGCTTTGGTCTTCTGGCTCTTGGTCCGCCGGCTGCTCGGTCAGCCGGCCTGGGGTCTTCGATGGCCGGGGCACACACCCGGTCACCGCAGCGACGGGGCGCACCCTACGCACCCCCACCCGGCTCGCGACTGAACAACGGGACCTTAACGACGGGGTCGCGAAAGGCCCGATCCCACGCCCGGCGGGCCCCCGGTCCCGGGCCGGTAAGCTATGGCCATCCCCTCCGCGCGACAGGGCCCAACGCCTGCATGAACACCCGCTACAACGCCGCCGACATCGAAGTCCTGTCGGGCCTGGACCCGGTCAAGCGCCGCCCCGGCATGTACACCGACACCACGCGGCCCAACCACCTGGTGCAGGAGGTGGTGGACAACGCCGTCGACGAGGCCCTGGCCGGCCACGCCCGCCAGATCGAGGTGACCCTGCACGCCGACGGCAGCTGCGAGGTGTCCGATGACGGCCGCGGCATGCCCGTGGACATCCACCCCGAGGAGAAGATGCCCGGCGTCGAGCTGATCCTCACCCGGCTGCACGCCGGCGGGAAGTTCAACAACCGCAACTACACCTTCAGCGGTGGCCTGCACGGCGTGGGCGTGAGCGTGGTCAACGCGCTGTCGAAGCAGGTCGAGGTCCACATCAAGCGCGACGGCAGCGAGTACCGCATGACCTTCGCCGACGGCGACCGCGTCACCGCGCTGGAGGAGGTGGGCAGCGTCGGCAAGAAGAACACCGGCACCCGCCTGCGCTTCTGGCCGGACCCCAAGTACTTCGACACGGCGAAGTTCGGCCTGCGCGCGCTCAAGCACTTGTTGCGCGCCAAGGCGGTCCTCTGCCCCGGGCTGACCGTGAAGCTGGCCGACGAAGCCAGCGGCGAGCAGGAGACGTGGCATTACGAGGACGGGCTGCGCGACTACCTGCTCGGCGCGCTGGCGGGCAGCGAGCTGGTGCCGCCGGAACTGTTCGTCGGCCAGCAGGCCCGCGACACCGAGGTCGTCGACTGGGCCGTCGCCTGGGTGCCGGACGGCGAGCTGGTGCAGGAGAGCTACGTCAACCTCATCCCCACCGCCCAGCACGGCACCCACGTCAACGGCCTGCGCACCGGCTTCACCGACGCGCTGCGGGAGTTCTGCGACTTCCGCAACCTGCTGCCGCGCGGCGTCAAGCTCGCGCCCGACGACGTCTGGGACCGCGTCGCCTTCGTGCTCAGCGTCAAGATGACCGACCCGCAGTTTTCCGGCCAGACCAAGGAGCGGCTGTCCTCGCGCCAGGCCGCCGGCTTCGTCGAGGGCGTGGCGCACGACGCGTTCTCGCTGTGGCTCAACCAGCACACCGAACTGGGCGAGCGCATCGCCCAGCTGGCGATCGAACGCGCCACCGCCCGGCTCAAGACCGAGAAGCAGGTCACCCGCAAGAAGGTCACCCAGGGCCCCGCCCTGCCCGGCAAGCTCGCCGACTGCATCAGCCAGGACCTGTCGCGCACCGAGCTGTTCCTGGTCGAAGGCGACTCCGCCGGCGGCAGCGCCAAGCAGGCGCGCGACAAGGACTTCCAGGCCATCCTTCCCCTGCGCGGCAAGATCCTCAACACCTGGGAAGTCGCCTCCGGCGGCGTGCTCGCCTCCAACGAAGTCCACGACCTCGCCGTGGCCATCGGCTGCGATCCCGGCAAGGACGACATCTCCGGCCTGCGCTACGGCAAGGTCATCATCCTGGCCGACGCCGACTCCGACGGCCTGCACATCGCCACCCTGCTCACCGCCCTGTTCCTCAAGCATTTCCCTGCCCTGGTCGCCGCCGGAAACATCTTCGTCGCCATGCCGCCGCTGTTCCGCGTCGACGTCGGCAAGCAGGTGTTCTATGCGCTGGACGAGGAAGAAAAGCGCCTGCTGCTGGAGAAGATCGAGCGCGAGAAGCTCAAGGGCGCCGTCCACGTCACCCGCTTCAAGGGCCTGGGCGAAATGAACCCCTCCCAGCTGCGCGAATCCACCATCCACCCCGATACCCGGCGGCTGGTGCAGCTGACCAACGACGACGACGCGGATACGAGGGCGTTGATGGACATGTTGCTGGCGAAGAAGCGCGCTGGGGATCGGAAGGCTTGGCTGGAGGAGAAGGGGGATTTGGCGACGTTGGAGGTTTAGGCAACTCTCTGCGCCACGATAGATGTACTGATACCGATTTAAACGCGAGTAATATCTAGCTATCTAGGTGTTTTACCCGCTGATTGTTTATTAGGTGGTTGAGCCCATATGGCCGCGAAAGTCAAAGAGCAACTGGACGAGCTACATCGAATCAGCGAGGACCAGTGGGCTCGCTACCAACAAATGCTGCCAACATCTGACGATGTGTCGTTGGTCGTACTCAAGGGTCATCTAATCATCGAAGAGATGCTCTATGCCATCGCGCTAGAGCACTGCGCAAAGCCTGATGAGCTCGCAAAAGCAAGACTTACTTTTGCGCAACTTCTCCACATGGTTTGCGCTCTTACGAAAATCCCCGTGATGGAAGCCTGCTCTCCAGCAATTAGTCTTTTGAATACCATTAGAAATTCGTTGGTTCATAACTTGGAGCCAAAAGAGTTGGAGCCGCGCCTCCACGCCCTGCAGAAGCTGTGTGAACCAACCGATTTCGAGTACCCTCCGAATTATGTAAAGCCAACAGAACTTCCGCGCATAGCTGAGTCGTGTATTTGCTTCCTAATCGGTGGACTCAACGTGATCGGAATTGTGGCCGCTTTGGTGGAGAAGAATCCACAGATGCTGGTACGTACTAACGTCTCCTAAAAATTCACTCAAGCCGGAACCGACTCGCGCGTCGGCTCAATTCAGGTGTCAGACGACATGAATCTTGAAGACTGGAGCCTCTTGGCAAGAGCGGTCAATCGCGACGTCGAGATGCTGACTAGAGCTTCCAAGACTCAAGGCGATGTTCGCGATCTTCTCAAAACCAGAAGCGTGTCTCCCTCTGAAGAACAAATCATTGATGCTGACTGCTTCGGACAAGCACCAGGAGTTCACCGTATCGTAAGAGTTGCCGGTTCAATGCTAAAGATCTGGAAGATTCATCGTGCAGGCCTAGATCTAAGCGACGTGAAGGGAGCCGACCTCTACTATGAACTAGGCAACAGAAAGTTCGTACTTGTTCAGTACAAGAAGTCGAGTTCTACAGATCGAGTTGTCTTGGATAAGCCCCAATTAGTAGAACTAGAAAAAGCCTGCCCCGTTAATTGCCTTCCAACGAACAGGTTTTGTTGCGGGTCTTGGTATGCCTTGCATGGAAAAAAGAAGATAGCGTACTTCACTGCATGTGAGATTCGAGAGTTATTTGGAGCGTACAAGAGCAGGAAGGCAGACTACTTTGTAAATGGCTTGACGCGAAAGCAGTTCTTGGAAGCTTTTGGGTCATGCAATATAGGTGCGCGAACAAGGCCTATCCGAGTTGCTGCATACCAAACCTTCTCGATTGACAATGATCACGTTTTTTTTCATGTTGAGAATCAGGACCCGTCATATATTGTCTGATGATTAATTCACGTTGACGCCGTTTCTCGGTGCTTCTTAATTGCAGTCTCAGTAGATTTTAGGTGCAGCGTCTAGAGAATCAGGAAGCGGATTGGCCTTTTGCAAGCTGCGAGGATCTGCAGCCTGACCCGGTTCGGATTATGAAGCTCGACAGCCTTGGCAACGTTGTCGCGCTCACGGATTAATTCTGCAAATGAGTAGAGGCCGAGGATGAAATTATGCATTACAGGTAGTTCGTTGATGGCATTGTCCGAGCATAAGAGCCAGGATGCACTCGCAAGGAGCGCAAGACCTAGCGTTTGGTTAAGCCGCAGACCGCATAGCAGCTTGTCTTGCACGGTAACGTGTGCCACTCCGCCGTCCCGTATAGCGGTATGGCCTGACTCAGGTTTCAGTCGACAATGAAGGGGCTCACTCCGCACGTTGCACAAGAGTTCTGCTCTCTTTGCGACTGGGCGTATCACGCCAATCAAATTCACAGACATCTATTCGACAACAATCCGCATGTCGACAGACTGATAAATTCACAATTTGGTGATGCGCTTAGTCAGCTAAGCGGTGTCACGGTCGAGTATGCCGCGCTTCAAATCGCAAAACTGCATGACAAAGCCGTCGTGTCCGGAAGAGTAACGCTTAGCATTGATTACATCTTGGTCTACGGCGGCTGGGATGAACCAGCTAAAAGTGAGTTGGAAATGATCCGCAAAGAGCTCGATTCTTTTGCGGACAAACTTCGCCAAGTGCGTAACAAAGCACTCTCTCACAATGATCTTTGCGCAATTCTCGCTGGTGGCGCACTCGGAGCCTTTGAGCAAGATGAAGATCTAGCGTATTTCGATCGGCTCAAAGCGTTTGCAAACTTAGTGTCCGTAAGCGCTATAGGCAAGCCGTTTTCATATTCCTCAAGGATTACAGCTACCTCAGTTGGCATTATCCGCATCACAGATGCACTCGCGTCACAACTTGAGGCCTAACGAATAGTTTGCGCCAGACCCACATCCTGTCGGCTCCGAGGTGCGCGCCTTCGGCTAGATTTAACCCCGGTCGCAGCCCGATATGGCCTAGCTAAACTCTGCATTAGGCGCAATATGGGACATCACTACCTACCGCAACACTATCTTCGCGGATTTGCGATAGACAGGTCGATCTGGGTACATGACCTGATGCACACACGCTCGTACCGCACTCAGGTTAAGTCTGTGGCCAATGAGACCGCCATGTATACGGTGGACTTAGAAGCTTACTTGGCCAATGAAGTTGAGAGTCCAGCGCAGCCAGCTATCGAGAAGCTTCGCGAGTTAACCGTGCTTTCCGGGGGCGAGCGAGAAGCACTTGCACGCTACGTCATCGCTATGTGGAAGCGCGTACCGTCGGGGCGAATGCGCGTAGCCGCAACTATCCCCGAGGTCGCAGACTCAGTGAACGCCGAAATTCAGCGCGGCCTCGAGGACGCAGCGACCGAGGATCCAAGCCTCTCTGACATTGCAGAGAGTCGAAGACGTGAAGTTAACGCCCTAATCGCCAAGTACAAGCAGGATCCACCGGATCACTTTTGGCATTACACGGTAGGCACTCAAGCAACACCACGAATGGTTCACGGTCTTCTGGAGATGCAGTGGGCAATCCTCGTGTCTGAGCGCGAGCATTTCATTACCTCGGACAACCCAGTTTTCTTCTTTGCTGCGGAGGGAATTGGCTCACCTCAGTCTGAGCTGAGCGTGCCTCTAAGTTCGCGGGTTGCTTTATGGGCTGCGCGGAGTCGCGCGCCGAAGCCCTACTTTTTGCCAGTGGAACGAAGCGTTGTGCTCGAGATCAACAGGCGCACAGCGCGGAACACCAATCGCTTTTTGTACACGAAACAGGAGTCACCTTGGGCATTGCGCTTTGGCGCAAAAAAACATGCACTTAGTCGCCTATGGTAGGGATGAAGAAGGTGTCAGGGACAATTTTTGGTCGGCTTAGTTCAGGCGAAGGAAATGGTGTCAGGGACAATTTTCTGGTCGGCTTAGTTCAGGCGGAAAAGGGGTCAGAGAACATTTCTGCTTCAATCGCCAATGTTCTCTGACCCTTGCGCTGGCAGCGCAGTACGTCACAGGAGAAAAGCCCTGATGAAGATCGAACGCATCACCCTTTTAAGCGCCCTGATCTTTGTGGCGGTGGCATGTGTCCCTGCAGAGAGCCGGGGCCAGGCGGATCCCGCCTGGCTGAAAAGCTGGAACGAGGCGCAGGAAACGCGGCCGAAGGCGATGACGTCCAGCGGCAGGATCGCAGGAGAGGGCGAGCCGGGTCAGCCTTTCATCCTCCATGGGCGGGTTCTCAACCCTGACGGCACGCCGGCCGATGGCGTGGTCGTCCACGCCTACCACCGGGACCATGCCGGCTTCGATTTCGGTCCCGATGACAAAGCGCTCACGACGTGGAGACTCCAGGGCTGGGTCAGGACGGGCGAGGATGGGCGTTTCCGGTTCCGGACGATCCGGCCGGCGCCTGATCATCTGGGTCGGGAAGGTGCCCATGTTCACTTGACGCTCGATTCGCCCGTCCATGGCCGTCAGTGGGCTCCGACGGTCTTCCTGGCGGACGATCCGATGGTCCCACCCGAACAACGCCGACGCTCGGCAGGGGCGGGTCGATTCGGTTGGGTGCTGGACGTCGAGACCAGGCAAGGCGTCCAGCATGTCTCCGTGAACGTCCGGCTAAAGGAAGAGGCTGACTTCTGAGTGGCGTGAGCGGAACACGGGGCAGGTCCACTTCCGGGGAAATGGCTCAGGTACGAAGAAAGGGATCAGGTACATTCTCGAGAGCGACGGCGAAGTTCATTTGGCTAGCGTCGCTGGCGGCACGACCATGGCCTCCGGCGTCTCGAATGAGGCATTCATGAAAAGACCAGACACTGCGTTCGAACCGAGCCCGCTCGCGGGTCGGCTTGACTCCGGCAACAGGCTGCGGCGATAAACGTCTACGCGCTTGCCATCGGCATGGTCGTTGCGGTGGTCGTGGTGCTGCAATTCCGGTCGAAAGGCCTGGAGCACACCCGGTGCGCGTACCCGCTTCTCCTGGCAACCTTCCCGGTCTACTACTGGATCTTTGCGGTGTACGCGTCCGATTACACGGCATTGGTTCGCGAGTTCATCGCGGGCGGCGCGTTTCTGGCCATTGCCTATGCGGCTTACAGGCTCAGGTCATTCGCCACCTTGCTGCTGTTGGCCCTGGGGTATGTCGCCCACTCGGCCTATGACTTCTACCATGACGCGTTCTTCGTGAATCCGGGTGCTCCGACCTGGTGGCCGGAGTTTTGCGGCTCGGTCGACTTTCTTGTCGGGTGCTACGTTGCGTACCTGGCCTTGTCCTGGCACAAACGGCCAGCTGCTACCTGAGACCGGGGAGACGCGGACGAACGGCGCGGCCAGGTTCATTACCTGAACTAACGAGCTCAAGGATGTTTCTGCCGACCTGGGTCCGACAGAAGGGTCAGAGTCGACCTGCTTGCCCGGGTTTCGGTTTTCTGTCCTGCACCGCTCTCTATCCCCGTTGTCGCGATAGCGGACCAGGCAATTGTCCCTTTGCACTGCTCGGTGTAACCGCCCAAAGGCCTCTCCCTGTGGCCTTGGACTTCTCATTGCTTTCAACGCAGAGGTGAGTTCATGAAATGGACAATGATCCTGCTCGTGGTCGTCGGCTTGGGAGGCTTTGTCGCCCCCGTGGCGGCCCAGGACGAGCCGGTTGTCGCCATGATCGGTACGGGCACTCTCGCGGACACGTTCGGCCCGGCGATCGGCCGCGCCGGGTATACCGTGGTCTACGGCAGCCGCGAGCCCGCTCGGCCATCGGTGCGTGCGCTCGTGGAGAAGACGGGGTCGGAAGCCTCGGCCGCCAGTCCGCGCGAGGCGGCCTCGAATGCGCAGATCGTGATCCTCGCCGTCCCGAGGAACGTGCTGGATGACGTCACCGACAGCTTGGGCGAGCTGGACGGCAAGATCGTCGTTGACGTGAGTGGCGGAATGAAGCGGGTGGCGGCAGATGGGTATCTGGAGCTCATTCCCGGCGAGTCCAATAGCGAGCGGATCCAGTCCCGGCACCCGAACGCGCGCGTGGTGAGGATCAACTTGCCCTTGATGGCGTTCTTCGTGGACCCCATGCTGGTCGGCACGCCGCCTACCATCCTGATCGCCGGCGACGACCCTGCAGCGCGGGAGGCAGTGGCCAGGCTGATCTTCGACCTGGGATTGGATCCGTGGGACGCGGGTCCGCTTCGCTTTTCCCAGGTGTTCGATGCCATGAACACGATGGCACTGGTGCCATCGCAGCAGGGCCGGATCGAGGGCTACGAGTGGAGGCTGATGCCGAGCGCTCCGCTGTCGTGCTTTACGGACGTGTCCAAGCTTTTCGGATTCGGTCATCCCAAAGAGCTGGACAGCGTTCGCCCGTTTCCCCGGCGTGATCAGCCTATCCCCTGCGATGAATGGCGACGGCGCCTCGGATGGTGAGTGAGGAAAAAGGTGTCAGGGACAATTTTCAACTTTGCTCTGAGTCGGGAGCTTCCTCGAAACAGCTGGTTTCTCATTGTCCAGAACCACACGTCCTCTGACTGCACTCCCGGTGCCGGATGATGCTCAAGCGACAGCTCGCACGGTGTTTCCTCGCCCTACTCGCAGGGTGCGTCATCACGTGTCCCGCATTGGCCCAGACCAAGACCGAGCGGATCCATGCGCTCATGGCGCACTACCACGCGCTCGGCCGCCTGCATGGCGCGGTGCTCGTCGCCCAGGACGGGAAGGTCGTCTATGAGGGCGGCTTCGGGCAGGCAGATGCGACCTGGGGCATCGCCAACGCCGCCGACGTCAGGTACCACGTCGCATCCGTCACCAAGGTCCTCACCGCGGTGCTCGTCCTGCAGCAGGTCGAACGCGGGACGCTCCGCCTCGATGCGCCCGTGGCGGGCTACCTGCCCGACTTCCCCGTGCCCATCGATGCGCGGATCACCGTGGACCACCTGCTTTCGAACCGCTCGGGCCTGGTGGACTACGTCAACGACCTGGACGGCGATGAGTACATGGCGCGGTACGAACATCGCCGCGTGCCTGCCGAGACCCTCGTGGCTGAAATGCTGCAGCGACCGCTGGAGTTCGCGCCCGGCGAACGCTTCGACTACAGCAACACCGGCTACGTCCTGCTTGAGGTGCTGCTGGAGTCGGTGACGGGCCGGCCCTACTGCGACCTCCTCCGCGAGGAGGTGTTCGCGCCGGCCGGCATGGCGGCAAGCGGATGCGTGTCCTACGAGCCCGTGGTGGCGCGGATGGCCACGGCCTACAAGCGCGAGAACGGGCAGCTGGCGCATGCCCCGTTCTTCCACGCACTGCATGCGGACGGCGTGGCGTACTCGACGGTGCGCGACCTCTTCCGCTTCGACGAGGCCCTCCGCGCAGGGCGCCTGCTGTCGCCGGCGATGCAGGCCGTGATGGCCACGCCCCGGATCGGGGACGACAGGATCGGCAACTTCTTCGGCCCCGGACTCGAGCACTTCTACGGCTACGGGCTGGAGATCCACCAGCGGCCCGGCGCCAGTCCCGCCGACCGCGTCACGGTCGTGGGCCATTCGGGTTACTACCTCGGCTGGAGCGCCCGGCTGTGGCGCGTGCCGGAGGACGGCATCGCGATCATCGTGCTGAACAACCAAACCCTGCCGACCTTCTACATCGAGCTGTTCGACATCCTCTACGAGCGCCCTTACCGCTTGCCGACGGAGGACGAACTCGACGCGCGGGAAGGGAAAAAGAAGGAGGAGTAGACATGACCCCCTACATCGATGGATTCGTCTTTCCCGTCCCGCGCGACCGCCTGGGCACGTACAGGCGCCTCGCGGAAGCCGTTGCAGGGATCTGGAAGGAACACGGCGCGCTCGAGTACCAGGAGTACGTGGCGGACGACCTGCACCTGGACGGGACGCGCTCGTTCGCCGAGCTCGTCGCCGCTGGCGAGGATGAAGCCATCGTCTTCGGATGGGTGGCCTTCGATTCCCGCGAGGCGCGGGACCGCGCCAACGCCCGGGTCGCCGCCGACCCGAGGATGGCGGAACTGGTCGATTCAATGGAGACGGGTTTCGATGCGCGGCGGATGGCTTACGGCGGGTTCCGGCCGCTCGTGGGTTCGTCCACCTAAGACAGCGGCGCCAGGTTCGCTTCCGCCACAATCCTGATCACGCGGGCCCGGATTCGTTTTTCCCAAGAACCTCGGACAAACTGCACCCTGGGCACCATCTCGGCGCCGGTGGTCGACTCGCCTGGGACCGCACCCACAAACAACCAGGAATTACAGATGACCAATGCATCGGATCACGACGCCTACATCGCGGCCGCCCCGGAACCCCTGCGCCCCTTGCTGGAGAACCTGCACGCGCAGCTGTCACGCGCATTGCCCGACGCCGAGGTGGTCATTGCGTACAAGATGCCTGGCTTCAGGATCGGGAAGACGATCATCGCCGGCTACGCGGCTTTCGCGAAACAGTGTGGCCTCTATGTGTCACACGGTGCGATCAGCGCCCTGTCCGGCGACATCGCGGAAGCCGGGCTGAAGTCGACCAAGATGGGTGTCACGTTTTCGCCGGGCAAGCCGATCCCGGACCCCTTGATCAGGAAGCTGGCCCAGGCGTCCCGGGCTGACCACGGCCTGTAAGGGAAGGGGTCTGGTTCACCGCCTCGACGAAAGAAGTGACGCGAGGTCGGAGTCGTCCTCTAAATCCAGAGAGGCGCCGCGCGCGGAGGTACGCCGCAAGGCGCTTCCCGGAGCAGCAGGAAGCCCGGACAATGCATCCATGAGTTCCCTGCCCTGCCCCACTCCAAACAGGAGCCATCCATGACCAGGACGATCTTCGTCAACCTGCCCGTGGCCGACCTGAAGGCGTCGATGGCCTTCTATGCCGCACTCGGTTTCACCAACAATCCCCGGTTCACCGACGACACCGCAGCGTGCATGGTCTGGAGCGAGACCATCAATGTCATGTTGCTGACCCACGACAAGTGGCGGACCTTCACCAACCGCCCGATTCCCCCGACCTCATCGAGCGAGGTCATGCTGGCGATCTCGTGCGGTTCCCGCGACGAAGTCGACGCAATGAACCGGGCCGCGTCGGAACACGGCGGGACCGCCGACATCAATCCTGCCCAGGACCTCGGATTCATGTACAACCGAAACCTCGCCGACCCGGATGGCCACGTCTGGGAAGCGATGTGGATGGACATGGACGCGTTTCCGCCAAGCGAGTAGGCGGCGAGCCGCGCGTGCCGTGCAATGCATTGGTACGCCTGCCCCAGGGCCCGGCCCTGGCCAGCTGCAGGAAGCACCGGCCGCGCAAAATGAGATGATGCGTCCCGCGCCCGCCTGCCAAGGTGGATCGGCAAGCGCATCTTCTTCCGCAACGCCGCACGGATGCCATGGCCCCCTTTCTCTTCGCCCTCCTTTCCATTGCCACGGATGCGCAGGTGCATCCCGCCGTCCAGCTGACCAGCGCCTACCGGCCCTATGACGTCGACGGCATCACCATCGAGCAGATCGTGGGCAGCATCGCCCGGCATGGCCCCCGCGAGGGTGCCGGTTCGGCGCGAGCGGCGGGGCTGACGAAGGCGGAGGTGACGTGGACCTTCCGGACGTGGCAGGACGCGGACCGTTGCGAAATCGCCGACGTGCAGGTCTTGCTGGACATCACCGTGGAAGTGCCCCGGCACCGCAACCGGCGCCTGCTGCCGCACGCGGTGTCGCGGCAGTTCGACCGCTACCTGGAGGCGCTCGACAAGCACGAGAACGAGCACGTTCTCCTTGCGCTGGAGGCCGGGAACGCCATCGGCGCGCTGCTGTCATCGCCAGCGGAGGACGGTGCACGGTGCACCCAGGTGCAGCGGCGATTGAACAAGTCCGCCCGCGAAATCGTGCGGCGCTACCGGGTGCTCAATCGGCAATACGACCTGCGCACCCGCTACGGCGGGACCGAAGGCGTGTTCCTGCGCCCGGCCGAGGGGCAGGGCTGATCCCGACGGGCGCTTGCCGTCTGGAACGGGGGTATTCCCGGGCTCTTCCCCGCAAAGCCGGTGCACGCGGCCGACGGAACACCCGCCGACCGGCCTTGCGACCTCGACGTCGCGACACGCGCCACGACACCAGACGCCGACTCGATCGCGACCGCGAAGCAGCGCTTCGGCAGGCAAGCGGTTAGTGTTGGAATCACCGGCGTTTCTTCGCACCCACGCTTAACGAGGAGGTCATTGCCATGTTCACGGCTAGTCCAACACTGGATGTGGTGCTTCGAGGCTTGATCCTGACAGCGCTGGCCATGACCTGGGTGGTGGTGCTGGTACGGATCAACGGGCTGCGGTCGTTCTCCAAGATGACCAACTTCGACTTCGTGATGACCGTCGCCGTGGGCTCGCTGCTGGCCGGGGCCAGCCAGTCCACGTCCTGGCTGCCCTTCCTGCAGACCCTTTCGGCCATGGCCGCGCTGTTCCTCGTGCAGTACGCCAGCGCCCGGCTGCGCAAGGCCTCGGACCGCTTCGAGGCCTTGGTGCAGAACGAACCGGTGGTCCTGATGCGCGATGGCCAGGTCATCGACCAGGCCCTGGCCGCCACGCGCGTCACCCGGTCCGACCTGGTCGCCAAGCTGCGCGAGGCCAACGTGCTCGATTTCTCCCAGGTGCGTGCCGTGGTGCTGGAAACGACCGGCGATATCTCGGTGCTGCATGGCGGGCCGTTGTCCGATGCGCTGTTGCAGGGAACCAAGGCTGCCCGCTGAGGCAGGGCCGGCCTCGGGCGCAGACCACGCCGCGTGACGCCCGTCAGAACGCGCGCAGCCTTCTGACGGACCCTGCCCTCCGTTGCCGCCGGTGCCCTGACCGGCCTTGGCCTCCCGCGCGCCCCCATCGACCGTGGGTTGTACCCTGTCCCCATGTGCTTTTCCGCGCGCGCCTGGGCCGACTACCGCGATTACGTCCGCAAGTTCGGGGCGAAGGTCGACTTCGCCGAATTCGCGCGGCTGTACGGCGACCGGGCGAGGCGCGCGGGGATCAAGACCACCCGCGCCATGGACGCGGCCTTCGCCGACCCGGCCGACGACCTGCAGCGGCGGATCAAGGCGCTGATCGACGAACACGACCAGGCCCAGGCGGCCAAGCTGGAACGCGAACTGTTCAAGCAGACCCGGCGCCTGGCCGACGCCGAGCGCACGCTGTCGACGAAGACAACGAAGAAGGCGCAGGAAGACCAGCGCATCGCCACCAACAAGATCGCCTGGGCCAAGGGCAAGCTCGCCGACCTGCGCCGCACCCGCGTCGAGACCAGGGACGCGCGCATCTTCCCCGGCGTGTATGCACCGGTCATGGTGATGGAAGGCGGGCAGCGCGTGGTCCGGCCGATGCGCTACCAGTGCCGGCCCGCCGGCAAGCCGGCCAGCTACGACCGCCGCTACCCGGGCACCTACAACGCGCGCCGCGACAACCTCGAAGGTTTCTGGAAAGGCCAGTTCGGCCACGACCACGGGATCATGGTGGTGACGGCGTTCTACGAGAACGTCAGCCGACACGCCGTCGAAGGACGGGAGCTGGCGCCGGGCGAGGCCGAGGAAAACGTGGTCCTGGAGTTCGCGCCGGAGCCCAAGCAGGACATGCTGGTCGCCTGCCTCTGGTCGCGCTGGAGCGGCAAGGGCGAACCGGACCTGCTGTCCTTCGCCGCGATCACCGACGAGCCGCCCGCCGAGGTCGCCGCCGCCGGCCACGACCGCTGCATCATCCCGATCAAGCAAGAGCACGTCGACGCGTGGCTGGACCCGGATCCGAAAAACCTGGACGCGCTCTACGCCCTGCTCGACGACCGCGCGCGGCCCTATTACGAGCACCGGATGGCGGCCTAGGCCGGGATCAGTGAGCGGTGCCGGCCCTGGGAGAACGGGCCGGAAGCGCGGCACGGCGCGGCCGCATGACAGCGTGGCTGTCGATGCGGCCATCCGGCTGCCGGCCCCGTGGCGCCCCTCCTTCTGTCCCGCGACGCCTGGCGCAACGGCTCACCTGTCGAACACCCGGCCCGTGCCACCGTGGGGCACCACCCCAGGGAGCACATCGATGAAGCGCAGCAAGGAATTCAAGGACGTCGCGGAGGCCATGGGCAGGATCGACATCTGCATGATGCAGACCGTCGGCGAGCACGGGGTCAACACGCGTCCGATGTCGAACAACGGCGAGGTCGAATACGACGGCGACAACTGGTTCTTCTCGCGCAGCGACTCCACCAAGAACGAGGAGATCGCCCTGGACGACCGCGTCCAGCTCACTTTCGCCGACCGCGACGGGATGAACTTCATCTCGGTGTGGGGCCAGGGCGAGATCGTGGACGACACGGCGATGAAGAAGAAGCTATGGCAGAAGGACCTCGAGCGCTGGTTCGAGAACGGCCCCGAGGATCCGGCGGTGTCCCTGATCAAGGTCAGCGCCCAGCGCATCCAGACCTGGGGAAGGATGGGCGACCACACGCTGGAGCTCGATTCGGATTGACCTGAAAGAATCGCCGCCGGACGGCCGCGCGCCGTTCGGCACCGCAGCGCCGAGGCCTGAAACGCGGCTCGGCCTTGCCACCCATGCTCTCTATCTGAGCGCAGCCTCCAGCAGGCTCGCGATCGCGCGTTGCGCGCCGGCTGCCTTGGGCACGTCGTATTCGAACGTGTCCTCGTCCATGTAGATCCGCTGGCTGACCTCCAGCTGCACCGCGTCGATGCCGTTGGCCGGGTCGCCGTAGTGGCGGGTGATGTGGCCGCCCTTGAAGCGGCCATTGGCAACGAAGTCGTAGTCGCCCTGCCCTTCGAGGACGTCGACAAGCCGCGCCTGCAGCGCGGGCGAGCAGCTCGCCCCGGCGGCGGTGCCGAGATTGAGGTCGGGCAGGCGGCCCTCGAACAGGAACGGCAGGTGGCCCTTGATGGTGTGGCCTTCCCACAGCACGACGCGGCCGTGCTCGGCGCGCAGGCGGTCGAGCTCTTCGCGCAACGCCGCGTGGTACGGGCGCCAGTAGGTGTCCACGCGGGCGCGCACCTCGGCCTCGTCCGGTTCCTCGCCTGCGCGGTACACGGGCTCGCCGGTGAACTGCACGGTCGGGCACAGGCCGGTGGTGTTCTGGCCGGGGTACAGCGACACGTCGTCCTCCGAGCGGTTGAGGTCGACGACGTAGCGCGAATGGGTGGGCACGAGCATTGACGCGCCCAACGCGCGCGCCGCGTCCGCGTACAGGCGGGCGACGTGCCAGTCGGTGTCGGGGACGCGGCGCGCGCTGTCGGTGAGGCGCGCGGCGATGGCGTCGGGGACGAAGGTGCCGTCGTGCGGCACGCTGACCAGCAATGGCGCGGTCCCGTGGTGCAGGGTGAACAAGTCCATGGGTCGCGATGCTACCGCCTTCGGCGCCGGCGGCGGTCGAGTGGCCTCCCCGGCCCGACGATGGCGAGCGCGACTGCGCTTCCGGCTGGCCAGACCCGGCGGCTGGATTCGCGGGCGCCCGGGATGGCAAGGCCTGCGGGTCATCCCTGGCCAGATACGCGCCGCGGGAGTTGAGTGCGTCGGGAACCGCATGCGAGGCGTTGGCCATGGCAAGAAAGTCCCTGCGGGCGGCATGCGTGGCCAAAAAAGCGGCAATCGACGCCTTCGGGACCCCATGCGAGTCGCCGACACAGGCACGGGAATCCCCGGGAACCGCATGCGACGCGCACGCCACGGCATCAAAGTCCCGTCCGACGCCATGCGTGGACAAAAAAGCGGCAATCGACGCCTTCGGGACCCCATGCGAGTCGCCGACGCAGGCACGGGAGTCCCCGGGAACCGCATGCGAGGCCTCGGCCACGGCACCGAAGTCACTTCGGACGCCATGCGTGACCCGGAAAGCGGCAAGCGACGCCGCGCGGCGCGCATGCGAGTCTCCTGCGGCGGCGAGCGCCGGCTGCCCGACGGCGGGGGTGTCGCGGGACGGGACACGCGAAGCCTTGCGGGCGGCTCGCGACTCGCGGGAAGCGGCATCGCCCTCCTCCCGGGCCGCACGCGGCGTGCCCGATGAGGGTGCTCACCCGTGACACGCCGTCACCCCACGCGACACACCCTAACCCCAACCTCCGCTCCGCGCCCCGGCCCAGCGGTGCGGGCGTTCGATCACACGCGCGCCAATGACGCGCCGGCGGTGAGACCTCACTCCGCAAGCGGGAGAGGGGCTCTCCGCGGTCACGCCTAGCGCATCAGCACCACTTCCTCGGCGCTGGTGGGGTGGATGGCGACGGTGTCGTGCAGGTCGGCCAGGGTGATGCCCTTCTTCAGCGCGACGGCGAAACCCTGCAGGATCTCGTCGGCGCCCTCGCCGAGCAGGTGGATGCCGGCCACGCGGCGGTCCTCGCCCACGCAGACCAACTTGAACAGGCTGCGCTGCGGGACGTCCGCCAGGGCGTGGAGCATGGCGCGGAAGTCGCTGCGGTAGACGTGGACGTCGTCGCCGTGGCGCTTGCGCGCCTCGGCCTCGCTCAGGCCGACCTTGCCGATCGGCGGGTGCGAGAACACCACGGTCGGGATGTCGTCGTAATCCAGGCGCGCCTCCGCGTGGCCGCCGAAGACGCGGTCCATCAGCCGGCGCGCGGCGGCGATGGCGACGGGCGTGAGCTGGATGCGGTCGGTGACGTCGCCGACGGCATGTACGCGATCGGCACTGGTGTCCTGGAAGTCGTCGACGCGGACGTGGCCCTGCCCGTCGCATTCCACCCCGGCACGTTCCAGCCCGAGGGACGCAGTCACGGGTTCCCGACCGATCGCGAAGATCACCTGGTCGAAGCCGCCTTGCGCGTCACCGCCCTGGGACGAGACGCGCAGCTTGCCGTCGCCGGAGCGCTCGACGGCCTGCAGGTCGAACCCGAAATGCAACGCGGTGCCCGCCTGCCGGTAGTCCTCCTCCAGGTGCTCGGCGAGGTCGCGCTCGAAGCCTTGCAGCAGGCACGGGCCGCGCATGAACATCTCGACCGGGCAGCCCAGGCGTTGCAGCACGCCGGCCAGCTCGACGCCGATGTAGCCGCCACCGATCATGGCGACGCGGCCGGGCGGTGCGACGAAGTGGAAGAAATCGTCCGAGACCAGCCCCAGGTCCGCCCCCGGGATGGCGGGGCGGCGTGGCCGCGCGCCGGTGGCGATGACCACGTGGTCGCCGTGCAGGCGTGCGCCGTCGTCGGTGATGATCGTGCGTGCGTCTTCGAACCGGCCGCGGCCGACGACGCTGACGATGCCGGCCTCGTCCAGGCGCCGCCGGTAGCTGGCGTGGATGTTGGCGATGTAGTGCTGGCGCAGGGTGACGAACTCGCGCCAGTCCAGCTCCGGACACGGCAGGCCGGCGAAGCCCATGCGCCGCGCCAGCTCGATGCGCTCGGCGGTCTGCGCCGCCAGCCACATCGCCTTCTTCGGCACGCAGCCGACGTTGACGCAGGTGCCGCCCAGTTCCCCCGGCTCGACCAGGGCGACGCGCGCGCCATGCCCCGCGGCGCGGAACGCGGCGGCCAGGCCGCCGGAGCCGCCGCCGAGCACCACGAGGTCGAAGTCGAACCCGCGCGGGTCGGGACGCCCGCTCATGCGAAGCGCGCCGGTGAGAACGGCGCCATGTCGATGCGTGGCGTGCGCGCGCAGATCATGTCGGCGAGCAGTTCCGCGGTCCCGGTGCTCATGCTGACGCCGAGCATGCCATGTCCGGTCGCCAGCCACAGGTGGTCGCGGCCGGGGACGCGGCCGATGATCGGCAGGTCGTCGCAGGCCAGCGGCCGCCAGCCGTACCACTCCTCGCGCTTTGCCGGGCCGACGGGATGCACCAGGTACTCGGCTGCGCCGCGTTCGATCGCGTCAAGGCGGCGGCGATTGAGGCGCGTGTCGTAGCCGGAGAACTCCATGGTGCTGCCGAGGCGGAAGCCGCCGTCCCACGACGTGACGCAGACGCTGCGCTCTGGCAGCACCACGGGACGCGACGGCACCAGCGGGGGTGGATCGTAGGTGATCGAGTAGCCCTTGCCCGGTTGCACCGGCAACGCACGCAGCCCTGCGGCCTTCGCGAGCGCCGGCGACCAGGCCCCCGTGGCGATGACGACCTCGCGCGCGCGCCAGCGGCCTTGCGCGGTATGCACCGTGGCGCCGGTGCCGTCGGGGTCGAGCGCGATGACGTCGCGCTGCTCTTCGATCGTGCCGCCCGCCGCGCGCAGCGCCTGCGCCAGCGCGGCGACGTAGCGGTCCGGTCGCAGCCGCGCGTCCCCGGGGAAACGGACCACGCCGGCGAGGCCGGGTTTCAGGGCGGGCTCCCGGCGCACGTAGTCGTCGCCGTCGATGGACTCCGAGGCGATGCCGAGCTCGGCCAGCAAGGGCAATTCGTGCCGGAAGTGCTCCAGTGCCGCCGGGGTGCGGAACAGGTAATCCATGCCGGACTCGGTGAAGTCGCAGTCCAGGCGGTGGCGGGCGACCCAGTCGGGGAACAGCGCGCGCGAGGCCAGCAGCAGGGCCGCCCTCGCCTGCATCGCGCTGCGCCAGTCGCGGCCGTTGCAGCGGGACGAGAACCGCAGCAGCCACTGCCACAAGGCCGGATCGATGCGCGGCGCGACGTAGAACGGCGCGTCCGGCGTCAACATCCAGCGCAATGCCTTGGCGACCATGCCCGGCGCCGCCAGCGGTGCGGCGTGGCTGGGCGTGAGCGTGCCGCAATTGCCGTGGGAGCTGCCGCTGCCGATGGTCCGGGACTCGAGCACGCGGACGCCGCGACCGGCTTCGACCAGCGCCAGCGCCGTCGCCAGGCCGATCACCCCGCCGCCGATGACCAGCACGTCGTCGTCGTTGCCCATGGGTCCAGTCTACGGGGGTGGTCAAGCGGCGAGGCGGAGGGCGCGTGTTGCCCAGTGTTGGGGAGGCGGCGCCAACGGCGGAATGGATCGAGGCAGGTAGAGGATGCCGACCTGGACTCACGGCCCTCACCCCAACCCCTGTCCCGTAAACGGGAGAGGGGCTCACCGAAACTTGCCGGGTGGCGGCGGCACGTGCACTCGGACCGGCTCGCATCAATGGTCGCGGGGCTTGTGCCCTGGGGCAGCTTACTTAGCGCTTGTGCGTGGCACGGCTCACTTGGCGCTTGTGCCCCGGGCCACCTGGCTTGCGGGACGAAGCACTGATGCCGTTCCGGTTGGAGGGAAGCCGCCTGTGCCCGGGACTCAGTCCGGATCGGCTTGCCCCCCATCCGGCCAGCCCGTCCAACCCGGTCCGCGCACGACGATGCCGGGCGTGGCACCGGTGTGTTCGCCGTCGCGCAGGACCTGCACGCCATTGACGAATACGTCGTCCACGCCTGTGGCGTACTGCATGGGCTTGTCGAACGTGGCGTGGTCCTGGATGGTGGCCGGGTCGAACACGACGAGGTCGGCGTGGCACCCGGGTTGCAGGCAGCCGCGGTCGCGCAGTTTCCAGTTGCGCGCCGGCAGGCCGGTCATGCGGTGGATGCCCTCTTCCAGCGACATCAGGTTCCGGTCGCGCACGTAGTGGCCGAGGAAGCGCGCGGCGTTGCCGTAGGCGCGCGGATGCGTGCTGGATTTGAGGAACACACCCTCGGTCGCGGAGGATTCGGCGTCGGAACCGAGGCTGGTCCAGGGTTGTTTCAAACCCAGCTCGACGTTTTCCTCGCTCATCAGGAAGTACGCCGTGTCCACCCGCGAATCGTCCTCGATGATCAGGTCGAGGATGGTGTCCTCCGGCGAGGTGCCGCGCATCGCGGTGACTTCGGCCAGCGTCTTGCCGATCAGCGGCTTGAGGGTGTCGTTCTTGAAACCGATGAACAGCACGCGCTCGTCGGAGCCGGCCAGCAGGCGCAGGTTCTCCCAGGCATCGCTGTGCGTGCGCATTTCCCCGATCAGCCGCTTGCGCGTGGCCGGGTCCTTGAGCCGCGCGACCATCGCGTCGTGGCCGCCGGCCTGCACCCAGGGCGGCAGCGCCACCGTGAGCCCCGTCGCGCCGGCGGGGTAGGCGTACATGTTGGCGCCGATCTCGACGCCCTCGGCGCGTCCGGCATCGATCTTCGCCACCGCCTGCGCCATCTTCGGCCAGTTGCGTTCGCCGGCGGCCTTGAGGTGGTAGGCCTCGGCGTGCTGGCCGGTGGCGCGGCCGATGGCGATGGTTTCGTCGAGCGCCTCCAGCAACCGGCCCGCCTCGCTGCGCATGTGCGCCACGTAGCCGCCGCCGGACTCCGCCGCGGCCTGCGCCAACGCGATCAACTCCTCGGTTTCCGCGAAGAACGCGGGCGGATAGATGAGCGAGGCGCCGACGCCCAGCGCGCCCTCCCGCATCGCGGCACGGACCAGGCCTTGCATGCGCGCCAGCTGCGCCGCGTCCGGGTCGATGTCGCCTTCGCCCAGCTCGTGGATGCGCACCGTGGTCGCGCCGACGAATGACGCGACGTTGGGCGTGATGCCGCGCCGCTCCAGGAACTCGAGGTATTCGCCCAGCGTGGTCCACTCGATGTCGTAGCGGATGTCGCCCTGCTGCTTGCGGGCGTCGGCCTTCATCCCGGCGTTCCACGGCCCCATCGACCAGCCTTCGCCAAACAGCTCCAGGGTGATGCCCTGCTTGGTGTCGCTGACGCCGCGGCCGTCCTGGATCAGCGATTCGGTCGCCCAGCTGAGCACGTTGATGAAGCCCGGCGCGACCGCCCGGCCCTCCGCGTCGACCACCCGGTGCGCGGTGGCCACCGCACCGCGTGGCAACAGCGCGGCCACGCGGTCGCCATTGACCGCGACCTCCAGCGGTTCCGGCGGGGCGCCCGTGCCGTCGTAGACCGCGCCGTTGCGGATGAGCAGGTCGTAGTGTTCAACGACGCCCGGGGTTGGCGAAGTGGCGCAACCGGCGAGAACTCCGGCCGCGAGGGCGAGGGTGATCAGACGGCGCATTGCACGCTCCTTCCGGGATGTCGGGGAGACCGGCGCAGGCGACGGAATCGCCACGCACGGCCGGATCGACAGCCATCCTAGGACCGATCCATGGGTGCGGCTACACCCATCGTCGATGCCGAAGGTCGCGGTGGGCCAGCAAGGAGGAGAACCCCGGCCAGGACCGCATCAGTGCTGGTGGCCGCCCTCGCCGTGCACGTGGCCGTGTTCGATCTCTTCCTTGCTCGCTTCCCGGACGTCGACGACCTCGATGTCGAAGTGCAGGTCCTTGCCCGACATCGGGTGGTTGAGGTCGACGTCGACCACGCTCATGCCGACCTTCTGGATGGTCACCGCGCGCGGGCCGAAGTTCGTGTTGAGCACGACCTGCATGCCCGGGGCGAGCTTCTGGCCGTCGAAATGCTTCTTGGGTACCCGCTGCGACAGTCCCTCGCGGCGCTCGCCGTAGGCCTCGGCGGCGGCGACGTCCACGCCGAAGCTGTCGCCGGCTTCATGGCCCTCGAGCGCCTTCTCCAGCCCGGGGATGATGTTGTTGTGCCCGACGAGGATCGCCATGGGTTCGCGTTCCTTCGAAGATTCCAGGGGGTCCTGGCCCTGCTCGGACACGGTGTAATGGAAACGGACGACGCGGTCTTTCTCGATCTTCATGGCAGCACTCGTGGAGGCGGCGGCGTGCCGCTTGTCGGGAAGGCGGGGGTTCGGCCAAGATGTCGGCCGTGGGAACTCTCGCGCATTATCCGGGCTACGCGCGCCGCGCGCCAACCGCGGCCGCCGTCGCGTTGGCGATCGGCGTCCTGGCCATGGTCGCCGGCTGCGGCCGCGATGCCGTCCGGTCCACCGCGCAGCGCAGCGCGGTCGTCCCCCAGCGCGACTGGTCCGGCACCTCGCCCGCAGACCCCGCCTCGGCCAACGCCGTTCTCATCCGGGCCATCAGCCTGGTCGGCACGCCCTACCGCTACGGCGGCAACACGCCCGAGGGCGGCTTCGATTGCAGCGGCCTGGTGAACTACGTCTACGACGACATGCTCGAGATCAAGCTGCCGCGGACCTCGCGCGAGCTGGCCGCCTACCAAGGCCCGAGGATCGCCCCGGAGCGGCTGGCCACGGCCGACCTCGTCTTCTTCGGCAGCGGCGGGCAGGTCAGCCATGTCGGCATCTATGTCGGCGAGGGCCGGTTCGTCCACGCCCCCAGCAGCGGCGGCACCGTGCGGCTGGACCATCTGGACGGGCATTACTGGCGCGACCACTACTCAGGGGCCAAGCGCGTCCTTCGTTAAGCATGCGCGACGATTCCGCGAAGGCCCTGCTGTGCCCGCTAACGCCTGGGCACCCCGGCACGGATCGCCGATCTCTGAATTTGCTTTGAATACAACCACTTGCCGATTCCAGTGTGGATTCCCGTCACCACGCTGAACCGTTGCCTACGCGATGACGGAAATGTGAAGTCCATCGCTGGTTTTCACGCGGTGCTAACGGAATGTGAACCACTGGGCTGCCGTCGTCCGGCACCATCACGCCCTGCTGACATTCCTGAAACCGACGCGTGACGACACCAGACCTGATTTCCGGCCTACCTGCCGCCGCCCGCCGCCCCTCGCGGGGCCTGTCCGCCCTCCTCTGCGCCTTGCTTGGCGCCGCCGCCCTTCCGGCGATGGCCGCGCCGGGCCTGGCCGCCGATTCCGCCGATGCGATCCGCGTGGATTCCACCAGCCAGGCGCTGGTCGAAGACACCCTCGTGGCCGACCGCAGCCTGCTGTTCGCCACCGACGTCAACCAGATCATCACCGCACGGGCCGAAGTGGCCGCCGAGCCGCAGGGCCGGGTGCAGACCATGCTCAAGCGCGCACTGGCCCTGCTGGGGACGCCCTACCGCTGGGGCGGCACGTCGCCCGATGGCGGCTTCGACTGTAGCGGCCTGGTGGGTTACGTGTTCCGCACCGCGCTGGGCATCGAGCTGCCGCGCGTGTCCCGCGACATGGCCAACGACGGCGAGAAGGTCGAGCGCAGCGCGCTGAGCGCCGGTGACCTCGTGTTCTTCAGCCGCCGCGGCAAGCTCGTCGACCACGTCGGCATCTACCTGGGCAACGGCCAGTTCGTCCACGCCCCCCGCACCGGCAAGGACGTCATGGTGTCGGACCTGGACAAGGGTTACTGGAGCGGAAAGTTCCTGCAAGCCCGTCGGGTCGCCGGCATCTGACCCATCCCGGGCACTGATCCAACACACCGAAGGCCGCGCGAGCGGCCTTCGTCGTTTCCGGGGCGTCGCCACCGCTAGGCGCCGCGCGATCCCATCGTGGTGTCCGGCGGGGCTTGCCCCGGTCTTCATGGCGATGAAGCCCGTACGTGCGCCCGTTCCAGCGATGGACCGGGAGGCGGGACGCCGGGCCGCGGACGGCAATATCCAGCCAGCCGTCCGTGCCCTTCGTGGGCAGGACATTGGCAAGCCGCTCTTGCCGTGCATGCTTTCCCACCAGCCGTCCACCTGCCTGCCCAGCGGGAAGTCACCGTGGCCGGCGAAGCCGAATCAGGAAGTGCCGTCCTCCCCGACCAGAGCCTTGCGCCGGCCGTCGCCGTTGTGGGGCCGGTCCATGTCGATGCCCGCCGTCGACGCATCGGAAGGGTCGGCACAAAGCAGCCACCTGCCGCCGCGCCGGTTGCCACCACGCCTGCGCCGCGCCATCCTCGGGGCATCGACGCCAACTGGAGCACGCCATGGGCCGCACCATCCTCGCGGTTTTCGCAGGCCTGGTCACCGCGATGCTGGTGATGATCTCGATGGAGTTCGTGGCGACCCGGCTGTCGCCGCCGCCGCCGGGCTTCGCGATCGAAAGCGAGGCCGACCTCGCCCGCCTCGTCGAAATGGCCTCGCCCACCAGCAAGGCCCTGGTGGTCCTGGGCTGGGCGCTGGCCAGCTTCCTCGGGGCCTGGGTCGCCGGGCGCCTGTCCCGCGTGCACCGGCAGGTCGCCGCGCTCGCGATCGGGGTGCTCATCGTGGTCGGCGTCATCTTCAATGCCGCCAACATCCCGCACCCGGCCTGGATGGTCGTGCTCGGGGTGGTGTTGCCGGTGCCGCTGGCCTACGCCGCCGCCCGGCTCGTCGCCCGGCGGACCGCGCCGGGCTGATGCGCGGCGCGGCTCGCCTTGCCTTGCCGATCGCGGCACGGCAGGGCCTGCCGCAGGTCGCTCAGAACTGGGGCTTGGCCAGCACCAGGTAGACGATGGCCACCAGCGCCAGCACCGGCAGTTCGTTGAACCAGCGCAGCGTGCGTGTCGACGGCAGCGGGCGGCCCTGCACGGAACCCTTGAGCCAGCGCCCGGCCCAGATGAAATGCGCGAGCACCGCGCCGACCAGCAGCAGCTTGACGTGCAGCCACGGCCCCACGACGCGGAAATGCAGCCAGAGGACGAGGCCGAGGACGACGGCGAAGCCGAACATCGCGTGCCCGAACCGGTACAGGCGCCGCCCCATCAGCTCGAGCCGCTCGCGGACCGCGGGCACGTCGCCCGCCTCGACGAGGTTGAGCAGGATCCGCGGCAGGTAGAAGACGGCCGCCATCCAGGCGATGACGAACACCAGGTGCGCGGTCTTGGTCCAGAAATAGGCTTGCATCGTCGTTCTCGATCCGGGGCCCGGCCATCCTACACGCGCGCCGGCGGGCGCATGCCGGCCTTCGTCCCCGCCACCCGGGTGTCGTGGCGCGCTATCGTCCCGGCATGGGCGACAAACGTTACGACCGCGCGTACTTCGATCGCTGGTACCGGAAAGGTGGCATGGGCGGCCGGCAACGCCTGGCGCGGAAGGTCGCGCTGGCCGTGTCGACGGCCGAGTACCACCTCGAGCGACCGTTGCGCACCGTGCTCGACATCGGCTGCGGCGAAGGCGCGTGGCGGGCCCCGCTGTTGAAGCTGCGCCCGGGCGCGGGCTACCTGGGCTTCGACGGCAGCGCGTACGCGGTCGCCCGCTACGGCACGCGGCGCAACCTGCACCTGGCGCGCTTCGCGGACTTCGCCCACTTGCGCCCTTGCGCACCGGTGGACCTGCTCGTCTGCAGCGACGTGCTGCACTACCTGGACGCGCGCGAGCTCGACCGTGGCCTGCCCGGCCTGGCCGCGCTTTGCGGCGGCGTCGCGTTCCTCGAGACTTTCGCACGCGAAGACCAGGCCGAAGGCGACGAGGACGGGTTCATGCAGCGCCCCGCGGCGTTCTACCGCAAACGCTTCGAGGCATCGGGGTTCCGCGCGCTGGGCTCGCATTGCTGGCTGTCGCCCGCGTTGCAGGACGAGGCGACCGCGCTGGAAGTGGCGCCGCCTGCCCTCGGCTAGCGGCGACGGACGCGCCGACGCGAGGTTTCCCGGGCTTTTGACCGCGGGAAACACCCAACGGCCGTCCCGCGCACCCGATCACGGCGTGCCCTCGCCCGATCCGCTATGCTGCGGCGCAGCAACCACGGAACCACGCTGACCATGCTGCTTTACCAGATGCACGAATACAGCCGCGCCTTGATGGCGCCGTACACCTACTGGGCCGAAGCCAACGCCAGGATCTTCTCCGCTCCCGACAGCTGGCTGTCTGGCTTGCCGGGCGCCGCGCGCATCGCCGCCGGCAACGAGCTGCTCCATCGCATCGGCAAGGATTACGAGAAGCCCGCTTTCGACATCCATGCCGTCGAGGTCGCGGGTCGCGACGTGCCGGTGGTCGAGAAGACCGTGCTGGAGAAGCCGTTCTGCCGGCTGCTGCGCTTCAAGCGCTACACCGACGACGTCGCCGGCATCACCGACATGAAGAACGACCCCACGGTGCTGCTGGTCGCGCCGCTGTCGGGCCACCACGCCACCCTGCTGCGCGACACGGTGCGCACCATGCTGCCCGGCCACAAGGTCTACGTCACCGACTGGATCGACGCGCGCATGGTCGACAAGTCGCACGGGACGTTCTCGCTTGACGACTACGTTGGCTACATCGAGGAATTCATCCGCACGATCGGCACCGACAACCTGCACGTGGTCAGCGTCTGCCAGCCGACCGTCCCCGTGCTCGCGGCGGTCTCGCTGATGGCCGCGCGCGGCGAGCCGACCCCCCGCTCGCTGGTGATGATGGGCGGCCCGATCGACCCCCGCGAAAGCCCCACGGCGGTCAACAACCTGGCCACGCAGAAGCCGCTGTGGTGGTTCGAGAGCAACGTCATCCACACCGTCCCCGCCAACTACCCGGGCCGCGGCCGCCGCGTGTACCCGGGCTTCCTGCAACATGCCGGCTTCATGGCGATGAACCCCGAGCGCCACTTCGCCTCGCACTGGGACTTCTACCAGGACCTGGTCAAGGGCGACCTGGACGACGCCGAGTCGCATCGCAAGTTCTACGACGAGTACAACGCCGTGCTCGACATGCCCGCGACCTACTACCTGGACACGATCCGCGTGGTCTTCCAGGAGTTCCTGCTGCCGCGGGGCCTGTGGGACGTGGCCGGCGAGCGCGTCGACCCGTCCGCCATCCGCGACGTCGGCCTGCTGACGATCGAGGGCGAACTCGATGACATCTCCGGCGAAGGCCAGACCCGCGCCGCGCACAAGCTGTGCACCGGCGTGGCCGCGGCCGACCGGGCCCACTACACCGTGCCAGGCGCCGGCCACTACGGCATCTTCAGCGGCAGGCGATGGCGCACCCAGGTCTACCCGCAGGTGCGCGACTTCATCGCCCGTTTCGCCGCGGCCCCGGCCAAGCCGGCCAAGCGCAAGGCGGCTACCGCTGCAAAGCCCCTGCCCGGCCGTCGCGCCGGTCCAGCCCCGCGCGCCGCGGCCAAGCCGCGCAAAGCGGCCGCCAAGCGCCCCGCGCGCTCTAGCGCGAAGAAGAAAGCCCGTCGCTGAGCGCCGGGCCTCCCTTGGCAGGTCCGCGGGCGGGCCAGGCGCTCCGCTAGGCGTACTGCGCCGACTTCACCAGCATGTGCTTCGCGAACCGGCCGTGCAGGCGCCCGATGCCGCGCGCCACGTGCAGGGTCACGAACAGCAGCAGCACGCCGACCACCGCGAGTAGCGGCAGCAGCCATGGGGCTTCGGCCGGCAGATCGATGCCTCCCATCCAGACATTGAGGTGCACCCCCGGCAAGAGGGCGAGCGGCGAGGCGATGAGTCCCGCCGACACGGCCAGCAGCGTCACCGCCAGCGTGAAGTACACCACCCCCAGGGGCAGCATCAGCAGGAAGTACAGCTGCGTCGACCACGTGCGCGGATCGGTGAACATGTCCTTGATCCGCTCCAGCCATGGCTTGCCGCGCGAGCCGTACAGCGGACGCCGCGGCATGCGCTCGCCCAGCATCACCTCGATGATCCGTCCCTCGACCAGCGACAGGATCCGGACCGAACCGAAGTACAGGATCAACATCGGGATGCCGATGATCAGGATCATCAGCCCCAGCGACAGGGACACGCCGGTCACTACCCAGGTGAAATAGAAGATGCCGGTGGCCAGCGCCAGCACCATGTAGAACAGCGATGCGTAGGTGCGCGGGTCGGCCGCGACCCCGAAGAACCGGCCCAGCCAGGTACGCCTCGGCTTGGGCGTGGGCGCGCGCAGCGCGGTCTCGACCCTGGCCTCGGTCTCGCGGTAGATCTCGGCCACTTCGTCGGGCGCCCCGTAGCTCGAGGCGACTGAAGCGATGACCTCCGCCTCGCCCCGGCCCGGGTTCTCGGCCAGTTCCGAACGCAGGTATTCCTCGGCGTCGTACAAGGCGTCCTGCACCAGCGCCGGGTCGGCGCCGGCCAGCGACTTGCGCAGTCGGGCGAGGTAATCGGGGATGTTGGTCGGCAGGCTCTCGGCATTCATGGCGTGTCCCCCTTCAGGACGGCGTCGACGGAATTTCGGGTGGCTTCCCAGGCCTCGGTCCAGCGCCGCAAGGCGGCGCGACCGGTGTCGGTGATCGAGTAGTAGCGGCGCGGGGGGCCGGCGACGGACGGTTCGACATGGCTGTCGAGCAATCCGGCGGCCCCCAGGTTGCGCAGCACCGGGTACAACGCGCTCTGCTTGCCGCTGAGCACCCCTTCGCCGAATCGCTCCAGGGTCTTGGCGATCTGGTAGCCGTACATCGGCTCGCCGGCGGCCTCGACCACCGCCAGCAGGGCCAGCGACACCGTGCCGGCGCTCAGCTCCTTCTGGAACTTGCGCAGGTGGGGATCGTCGTTGGGGCTGGCCTCGGCTGCGCTCATGGCACTCTCCGACTAGGTTGGAGACCATGCTATTACTGACTTGATGATAGTGAATGTGCCTGAAGTCACCGGTACCTCCATGACGGGCTGGCCGACGGGTCCGGCGCGGGAACGGAACGCACTGCGCGGGCACCCTCGGCGCAGCGCGGGCGTGCCATCGGCGTCCCGCTGGGCAACAATCGGGCATCCCGCCTGGAGCAAGTGCCCGTGAATCCCACGCAATCGCTGTTGGTTCCCGTCGTCTTCGCGACCGTCCTCGCGTTGTCCCCGCCGACGCAGGCCGAGGAAGCCGCCAACGCCCAATCGCAGCCGCGGACCACGCAACAGGTCCTCGACGCCTCCGGCCCAGGCGACTGGCGCACGCTCGATCCGGCGAACACCCTCTACATGGATCTGGCCGATGGCCGCGCCATCATCGAGCTGGCCCCCGCCTTCGCACCCGCGCACGTCGCCAACATCCGCACGCTCGCCAGGGAAGGATTCTGGGACGGGCTGAGCATCTACCGGTCCCACGACAATTTCGTGGTCCAGTTCGGCGACATCACCGAAGAAGGCGCGCCCGGCAAGTCGATCGGCAGCGCCAAGGCCAAGCTTCCCGCGGAGTTCTCGCGCGCCAGCGCCGGCCTGGATTTCCACCTCCTGCCCGATGCCGACGGCTGGGCCGCGCAGACCGGCTTCGCCCACGGATTCCCCGCCGGACGCGATCCTGCCGAAGGCCAGGTCTGGATGGCGCATTGCTACGGCGCCGTCGGCGCCGGCCGCGACCTCGCCGCCGATTCCAGCAACGGGACCGAGCTCTACGTCGTCACCGGGCAGTCCCCGCGCCAGCTAGACCGCAACATCACCCTGGTCGGCCGGGTGGTGCACGGGATGGAGTTGCTCAGCGCCCTGCCGCGCGGCACCGGACCCTTGGGCTTCTACGAGGATCCCGCCCAGCGCACGCCGATCAAGGCGATCCGCCTGGCATCCGAAGTGCCGGAGGCGGAGCGCGCATCGCTGGAGGTGCTGCGCACGGACACCGCGACGTTCGATGCGTTCGTCGAATCGCGGCGCAACCGCCGCGACGAGTTCTACAAGCGCCCGGCCGGCCACGTCGACCTCTGCAACCTCGCCATCCCGACGCGCGAACCGCCGAAGCAATGACCGCTTGCGGCCACCGACACACGAACCGTCACGCAACTTTAGCCAGCCGCCCCCTAGCCTGACCCGGTCCCAAGAGCCAAGGAACGCCAGATGGCATTGCTCCGCATCCGCCTCACCGGCAACGACGATGCCGCCCGCGCGGTGATGAACCTGCTGCAGAGCCTGGACGGCATCGAACACGTCGAGGAGATCGGCGACCTGATGCCGCACATGGACGACCCGGACTCCAGCTCCGCAGGGCTGAGCGACGTCGACGGCCCGGACATGCACCAGATCGAGATCGATTGCCCCAACCCGTCCACCGCGCGCAAGGTCCGCGAGGCGGTGCAGGAGCTGGCGTTCAAGGTCGATGCGCTGGTCGAGTTCGAGGAAGACGACGAAGACTGACCCGTTCGGCGGGCAGACCCCGCCAACAAGCGATGCGGCCCGTCAGGGCAAGCGCTCCAGTGCCGCTGCGGTAGCGGGCTTCAGTGCCTGGACGCCCGGGTTCTCGCTGCGATCCGCCTCGATGTAAAGCGCGGTCAGGAATGCCGACAGGTCATGCCGGCGCGCCAGCCAGGCGGCATCGGCATATGCCAAAGCAGGATCGCCCAGTCGAGTCGCCAGTGCCGCGAACCAGTCGGTCCACTCTGCCTCGGACCGCAAGCCGCGACTGGCGATGAAGACCACGGGGCGCGCCAGCCGCGCCGGTTCGCCGAACACGTAGGCATGCGCGTTTTCCGGGACCGCCTGCACGGCGACCGCGGCCAGGAGGCGGTCGTGATGCCCGCGGTCCAACGCGGGATTGAGCGCCAGTTGCATCAACCAGTCGGCACCGTGCGCGACGCCGTGGCGCCAGCCTTCGACGTTGTCGAAACCGCGGTAATCGCGCACGCCTTCCACGTAATCCGCCGCCGCATCCACCATCGCCGCGCGCTCCCCGAGGGTCATCCACGGTGCAATGCGATCAGTGCGGGCCACCTCGGAGAGCAACAGCGCTGCAAACGGGCGCGCGAACCCTTCCCCTGGATCGCCATCCAGCAATGCGTACAGCCGCTCGCGAAGGGCACGCAATGCGGCGGCGTCGAGTTCGGCCGCCCGCAGCCACGTCGCGAGACCTTCGTAGGCGATCGCATCGCGCACCGCAGGATCGGGGTCGCCCAGGCAGTCCACCAGTAACTCGACCCATTCCAGTCGTTCCCGTGCGTCCTCCAGCACGAATTCCTGCGCCTTCAGTGCCCGCAAGTCCTGTCGGCCGCCACCCTCTGGTGGGCAGCCGGCCATCGACGGCACCCAGGCCAGAAGCCCGGCCACCAGGACTAGCAGCCGGGACGATGTCTTCGCTGATTCCCGGACAGGCATGAACTTCCGCATGTCCGGGCCGCTACAGGCTGGCACCATCGACCTGCTTGATCGCAAGTGACGCCAGGTCGACGCCGGGCAGGCAACGCACGTTCACCGCCACGATGGCGGCACCCGTCCCGGGGTGCTCGCCTTCGCTGAACGGCGAGACGCCGCAGTTCCGGCAGAAATGGTGGCGGATGTGGTGCTTGTTGAACGTATAGGTGCCGAGCGCGGACTCCGGCGTGGCAAGGGTCAGCGCCTCACGCGGGAAGAAGGCGAGCAGGCCACCTCGCTTCCGGCACATGGAGCAGTTGCAGTCCATGGCCTCGGTGACCTCCGCATCCAGCTCGAATGCGATCGCGCCGCAGTGGCAGCCGCCTGGATGTTTCATGTCGACCCTCCCGCCGGATTGGCCAGACTACGGTACCGCAACGCGCGCCGCGCAATCCTGTCCCGCCCACCCGGGGCAGGTGCGCCGCGGATGGCCTGCGCCTATGCTGTCGGCCTGCCGCAACGAGAGCCGCCATGACCCGTTCCCTGCTCGCCACCGCCCTGCTCGCCTCCCTGCTCGCCGCCTGCCAGGGGCAGGCGCCCTCCACCTCCCCCGAGGCCACCGAAGCCGTCAGCGAAAGCGAATCCGCCCAGGATGCGGCGTTCGCTGCGTTGTCCAGGCGCTTCCTCGACGAAGGCCTGGCACTGAACCCGATCAGCGCCACCCAGATCGGCGACCACCGCTTCGACAGCGAGATCGACGATCTCAGCGAGGCCGGGCGCAAGAAGGCGCTCGACTGGACCAAGGCAATGCTGGCCGAACTCGACGCCATCGACGCCGCGGGCCTGTCGCGCGAGAACCAGGTCGATGCCCTGATCCTGCGCAACCAGCTCGAAGGCGCGGTCTGGGATGCCGAGACCTTCCAGAGCTGGGCCTGGGACCCGCAGGGCTACAGCAGCCTGGCCGGCGGCGCCATCTACAACCTGATGGCGCGTGAGTTCGCGCCGATGCCCGAGCGCCTGAAGTCGGCGACCGCGCGCATGGAGAAACTGCCGACACTGCTCGCGCAGGCGCGGGAGAACCTGGATCCGGCGCGCGTGCCCAAGACCCATGCCGAAACCGTCGCCAAGCAGAACAAGGGCCTGCTGAGCCTGATCGAGAACTACATCACGCCCAACCTCGACCAGCTCCAGGGCGAGGAGCGCGCGCGCCTGGACGCCGCCATCGAGACCACGCGCAAGGCCGTCGCCGAACACCAGGCATGGCTCGACGGCACCCTGGTGCCGAACGCCAAGGGCGACTTCCGCATCGGTGCCGATCTCTACGACCAGAAGCTCAAATTCTCGCTGAACTCCTCGCTGTCGCGCGCCGAGATCGCGCAGCGCGCCACCGCCGAGCTGGCGCGGGTGCGCAGCGAGATGTACGCCGTCGCCCAGGGCGTGCTCAAGGACGAACCCGACGCGCCGGAAATGCCCGCCGAACCCACGCCCGGGCAACAGCAGGCGGCGATCGAGGCCGCGCTCGAAATGGCGTACGCCGACAAGCCGGCGCGCGACAAGCTGGTGGAGTTCGCCAAGGAAACGCTCGAGGTCGCCACCAACTTCGTCCGCGAGAAGGACCTGGTCACCGTCCCGGCCGATCCGGTCAAGATCATCCTGATGCCCGAGTTCCAGCGCGGCTTCGCCGTCGCCTACGCCGATTCGCCCGGGCCCCTGGACAAGGGCCTGGACACCTACTACGCGATCTCGCCGATCCCGGAGGACTGGACCGACACGCAGGTCGACTCCTTCCTGCGCGAATACAACAAGCACATGATCCACGTGCTGACGATCCACGAGGCCATGCCGGGCCATTACCTGGAAGGCGCGCACTCGGTGCAGCACCCGTCGGTGCTGCGTGGCGTGCTGCGTTCGGGCCTGTTCGCCGAGGGCTGGGCGGTCTACACCGAACGGATGATGGCCGACGCCGGATACCTGGACAACGATCCCCTGTTCCGGCTCATGCAGCTCAAGTTCTACGCCCGCGCCGTGGCCAACGCCATCCTCGACCAGGGCGTGCACGTCGACGGCTGGACCAAGGAGCAGGCGATGGACCTGATGGTGCGGCAGACGTTCCAGCAGGAGCGCGAGGCCGAAGGCAAGTGGACCCGCGCGCAGCTCTCGTCAGGGCAGCTGGCCACCTACTTCGTCGGCGCGCAGGAACACTTCGACACGCGCAAGGCGGTGGAGTCCAGGCTGGGCGATCGCTTCGCCCTCAAGGCCTACCACGACGACGTGTTGTCCCATGGTGCCCCGCCGGTGCGTTTCGTACGCCAGTTGATGCTGGACGAGCCCATCCGCTGACCGCGTGAGCCCTGACCCCGTGGCTTCCGGGCGTCCGGTGCGACCGGGTCAGCCTGCGACGGCCTGCTCGCCGATCCCGGCGAGCACGTCGTCCGCCGGTGCCGGCCTGGCCTTGTAATACCCCTGGTACCAGTCGCAACCCAGCCTGCGCAGCACGGCCAGGGAGTCCGCGTCCTCCACGCCCTCCGCCACCACGGTGGCGTCCAGTCGGTGCGCCAGGTCGATCATCGCGGCAACCAGCTGTTCGCTGCGCGTGTTCTGCGTGATGTCGAGCACGAAGCTGCGGTCGATCTTCAGCTCGGTCATCGGGAACTGGCGCAGGTATCCCAGCGACGAAAAGCCGGTCCCGTAGTCGTCGATGGCGATGCCAACGCCCAAGGCATGGAGCTCGCCGAGCACGTCGGACAGGAAGTCCGCGTCCTCGATGAAGGCGGTCTCGGTGATCTCCACGGTCAGCGCGCTCGGCTTGACGTTCCAGATCTTCAGCGACGATTCGATCTGGTCGACGATGCCGTGCTCGAAGATGGCGCGGGGAGACAGGTTGATGGAACACGTCAATCCCGGATTGGCCGCCAGCACCGGCGCACAGTGGCGCAGGGTGGTGTTGATGCTCCACTGGGTGAGTTCGTCGATCAGGCCGGTTTGCTCGGCAACCGGGATGAACAGGTCCGGCGGGATCCAGTCCATGCCGTCGTGCCAGCGCGCCAGCGACTCGAAGCCCACCAGCGCGTCGTCGTGCAGCGCATGGATCGGCTGCAGGTAGACCTGGAGCTGGTTGCGCAGGATCGCTTCGTGCAAGGTGTCGTGCGAAATCTCGCAACGTTGGCTGCCGCTGTAGAGCGCATGGCGGCCGCGCTGGCGGGCGGCATGCAGGCAGGCCTCGTCGGCGCGCAGGCACAGGGTGTCCGGGTCGGTGCCGTCGTGCGGCCACGTCGCCGCGCCCACCGCCACCATGGCGCGCGCGGGGCGGCCCATGATCTCGAAGGGCTCGCTCATCACCCGCGCCACCTTGTTGGCGGCGAGCAAGGCGTGTTGACGGTCGTGGAGTTGGGGAAGGATGGCCACGAAATCGCAGTCGCCGATCCTGACCATCTGGTCCACGCTGCGCAGGGCCCGGCGCAGGCGGTCGTCGATCGCCTGGCTGAGTCGTTCCGTGCCGGCGTAACCGAAGATGGCCTCGAACTCGCGCAGGCGCTGCATGCGCAGCACCAGCACGCCGCCGACCGACGCCTCACCGCCCCCGGCGCGGGCGCGCTCCATGCGCTCGTACAGATCGACGCGATTCAGCATGCCCCGGTTCCTGCGGCCAGATCAGGCGCAAAGATGCCATAAGCCAAGGCTGCGCGCCTCCACGCACGCGGGGGCGCGTCTACAGGTAGAGCTCGGACGGCTCGAGCCCGTAGGCGCCGGGTTCGAGGCTGCGCACGATCTTGAGCTCGGACTGCGGCAGCTGCGCGCGGTCCGCGAGCATCAGGTCCAGCGGTTCGAAATGGCTCCGCATCTTCTTCTCGGCGTCGGTCAGCAACATCATGGCGGGGCGTAGCCGGCGCGCCGGGTTCAACGCCATGATGATCGCGACCTCGCCATTGCTCAGTTCCACCAGGCTTCCGACCGGGTACACGCCCAGGGCCTGCATGAACTGCTCGATCAGTTCCTCCTGGTAGAGCCGCCCGCGCTCGCGGTACATCTCCTGCAGCGCATCGTGGCGCGGCTTGGCCGGGCGCCAGGGACGCTCGGACACCATCGCGTCGTAACTGTCCACGATGCCTGCGATGCGCGCCGGCAAGGGAATGTCCCCACCCGCCAGGCCCCGCGGATATCCCGAGCCGTCGTGGCGCTCATGGTGGTGGGCGAGCATGGCTTCGGTCGTCGGATGGGACAGTTCCGACTCCCGGTACATCTCCATGCCCAGCGCGACGTGCCCCTGCATGGTGAGTCGGTCCTGCGCCGAGAGCACGGTCGGCTGGCTCAGGATGCCGACCGGCAACCGGGTCATGCCGATGTCCAGCAACATCCCCCCCTTGGCGAGCTCGACGAGCTCGCCCTCCGGCAGGCCCAGCTGGCGCCCCAGCGTCGCGGCGAGCGCGCAGCAATTGATGGCGTGGCTGTACGCGTACTCGCCCCGCTTGCGCAGCGCCTGCAGCCAGAAGAACGCATCCGGGTTGCGCACCAGGCTCGACACGACAGGCTCGACGGTGGCCACGATCTCCGATTCCGGCACGAAACTGCCGGAGTCGAAGGCCTCCAGGATGCCGGTGACGCCCTCGGTAATGGTTTCCAGTGCCCGCTCGGCACGCGGCAGTTCTTCGACGACTTCGCGGGCGACGGCTTCGAATTCCCTGGTCCGGGACGCCTGGGGGTATCCCCCCCGTTGCAGGAACGGTGCCGCGTCAGCGTCGACTCCCTGCTCGACGTCGATGAAGACGTGCTCGCACAGGCCGCGCAGGTATTGCAGTTGCTCGTCGGTCTCGATCAGGAAGCCCTGGAGCGCGAAAGGCGTTTCGGTCCAGTCGCGGTCGAGCCTGCACACGTACATGCCCTTGCGCAGCTGGTCGACCTCGACCTTGCGTTCCTCGATCAACATGGGATCACGCGTCCTCCGTGGACCACCGTCGAAAAGATGGGCCATGTGCGCCCGAACGTCAAACGGCGCCTGGAACGGCCAACGGTGCCGGTGGAATGCCCCTGGGTGCCCGGGGGCATCCCCGGCCGCAACCCCGCGCGAGCCCGAATGCGGCATCATCGGGGAGCGCCCGCCAAGGAGGATCGACGATGGTGGATAGACGCGCCTTCCTGGCCTCGGCCGCGCTCGGCGCCGGCGCGCTCGCGCTGGCGCCCCTGGCGGCGTGCCGCCCGGACACCAAGAGCCGCAACGATGCCCGCGCCCACAGCGAACCGGCCTCCGTCGCGCCAGGCGCGAGCGGTGGATTGCTGGTGCGCGCGATCCCCTCGACGGGAGAGCGCATCCCGGTGATCGGCGTCGGGACGTCGGGCAGCTACGAGGTTCCGATCGGCTCACCGGAATTCGACAGGCTCGGGGACGTGCTGCGCATCTTCTTCGAGGGCGGCGGGCGCGTGATCGACACCTCGCCCAACTACTCCAATGCCGAGGAGGTCGTCGGCACGCTATTGGCGCGCGGCGGCTGGAGGGAGCACTGCTTTCTGGCCACCAAGCTGGCCGCCGACGACCGTCCCGCGCTGGAGGCGCAGTGGGCGGAGTCGTTGCGCCGCCTGCGCACCGACCATGTCGAGTTGCTGCAGGTACACAACCTCCGCAACATCGGGCAGGCGCTGCCCTATGCCCGTGAACTCCAAGCGGCCGGCAAGACGAGGTACGTCGGCCTCACCCACTACCTGGAGCGCGGACACGCGGAGCTCGAACGCCTGATGCGTGCGGAGAAGCCGGATTTCATCCAGGTCAACTATTCGGTCACCGCGCCGCAGGCGGCCCGCTCCCTGTTCCCAGCCGCGCAGGAACTCGGGGTGGCGGTGATGGTCAATCGCGCCTTCGACGACGGCAGGATCTTCGCCGAGGCGCGCGACAAACCGCTGCCCGCCTGGGCCGACGGGCTCGGCATCGCCTCGTGGGCGCAGATGTTCCTGCGTTTCGTGCTCAGCCATCCGGCGGTGACGGCTGTCATCCCGGCCACCGGCAAGCCCGGGCACCAGGCCGACAACCTGCGTGGCGGCATCGGCCCGCTGCTCGAGCAGGCGCAGCAGGAAGAACTGATCGCGATGTTCGGATAATGCGGGCGGCGCACCTGCCCGCCGATTCCATGCAAGACTCATCGCCCTGACCCGCAAGGGAGACGAGACTTGGGCGAAAGTGCGATCCAGCGCCTGCTGACGCGATCGTTCGACGTCGGGCGCGAGGAGGCCCCGGCGGTCGTCGCCGGCTTCTCGCTGTTATTCCTGCTGTTCGCCGGCTACTTCATGTTGCGCCCGGTGCGCGAGACCATGGGCATCGCCGGCGGCGTGGACAACCTGCAATGGCTGTTCACCGGGACGTTCGTGGCCACCCTGGCGGCGATGCCGTTGTTCGGCTGGGTCGCGGGCAAGGTGCGGCGGCGGCGCATCCTGTACTGGGTATTCGGGTTCTTTGCCAGCAACCTGGTCGGGTTCGCGCTGGGGATGCTCGCATCCCCGGACAACCTCGGGCTGGCGCGCGCGTTCTACATCTGGCTGTCGGTGTTCAACCTGATCGCCATTTCCGTCGCCTGGAGCGTCCTGGTCGACGTGTTCGCGGTTGCTCAGGCCAAGCGCCTGTTCGGGTTGATGGCCGCGGGCGCGAGCCTCGGCGGCCTGACGGGGCCACTGCTGGGCGTGTTCCTGGTCGGCCCGATCGGGCACGCCGGGTTGCTCCTGCTCGCGGCGATCCTGCTGGTCGCGGCCGCCTTCGCGGCCCACGCCGTGCAACGCTGGGGGGACCGGCACCCGGTGGATCCCGGCAGCGATGCGTTGCGGCGGCGCCCACTCGGCGGCAGTCCGTTCGCGGGCGCCACCGAGGTCTTGCGCTCGCCCTACCTGCTCGGCATCGCGGTGTTCGTGCTGCTGCTGGCCAGCGTCACCACCTTCCTGTACTTCGAGCAGGCGCGCATCGTGGAGGCGACCTTCCCCGACCCGACGCAGCAGACGCGCGTGTTCGGCATCATCGACGTCGTGGTGCAATCGCTGGCGATCCTGTCGCAACTGTTCCTGACCGGCCGCATCGCGAGGACGCTGGGCGTGGGGGTGCTGCTGGTGGCGGTGCCGCTGGTGGTCGCGGGCGGCTTCCTCTGGCTGGCGTTCGCGCCGACCTTCGCGGTCTTCGCCGTGGTGATGGTGGCGCGTCGCGCGGGTGAATACGCATTCGTGCGCCCCGGGCGCGAGATGCTCTACACCGTCGTCCCCGCGGAATCCAAGTACAAGGCGAAGAACTTCAACGATACCGTGGTCTACCGCGGTGCCGACGCGGTCAGCGGCTGGGTCAAGGCCGCGATCGACATGCTGGCGCAGCAACCTGCAATCGCGATGGTGATCGGCGCCGCGCTCGCCGTCGCCTGGGGCGTGACCGGAGGATGGCTGGCCCGGGCGCATGGGCGGCGGGCACGCGCTGTCGCACCCGACGGCGCCTAGCCCGCCCCGCTGCCACGGGCCAGCCATCGGTCCATGGCGAGCAATACCGAAGCGATCGACAGGATCACCACCAGGATCATGCCCACGCTCGCCAGGACCGAAGGCGTGGAATTCCGGGCGAGGTCGAGGAAGGGGTAAGGCGACCACGCTTCGATGGCCCGTTGGCGGAACACGATCCAGGCCACGAAGGCCAGCGGGAACGCCAGCCAGCCGTGCAAATTGCCCCAACGCAGCGCACCGTGCGGGGTCGCGCCCGCCCACCAGGCCAGGTAGGCGACCGGCACGACGTAATGCAGCAGGATGTCGGCCCACCACTGGGCGCCGGTGGGCTGCCAGAGCGAGTGCAGGACCACGGCGTACACGAGGGCGGTGGTGGCGATGTAGATCGCGATCCCGGCGCGGACGGTTGCCCTGGTGAAGAAGCCCGCGCCGGACCCGTCTTCGATCGCAGCGGCGGCCGTGGCCAGGACCACGAGGCAATTGCTGAGGATCGTGAAATAGCTGAAGAAGCGCAGCAGCGCCATTCCGGCGCTGATTTCGCCGCGCGTCGCCTCGAGCAGCAACAGGCATTGCAAGGCCAGGGCGAAGGCACCCACCAGCGCGATGGCGCCACCGAGGACCCGACGCACTGCAACCGGCCTGCGATCCATGTGCTCCCCTTTCATCCGCCGCACAAGGCACTATTGCCCGGACCCCGCCGACGCGAACGCGCATGAGTCCGACGACCAGAGCTTACTGGCAGATCCACTTCTGCGTCCTGCTGTGGGGCTTCACCGCGATTCTCGGCAAGGTGATCACGCTGCCGGCCCTGCCACTGGTCTGGTGGCGGATGGGGCTGGTCGTGGTCGCCCTGGCGCTGCTGCCACGCGTCTGGCGGGGCCTGCGGGCGATGCCGGCGCGCCTGGTCCTGTCCTACGCCGGCGTCGGCGTGCTGGTCGCGCTGCACTGGCTCACGTTCTATGGCGCGATCAAGCTCGCCAACGCCTCGGTGGCGGCGACGTGCATCGCCCTGGCGACGGTGTTCACCGCGCTCGTCGAACCGAAACTCGCCGGGCGGCCGTTCTCCAGGCGGGAACTGGCGCTGGGGGTGGCGGTCCTGCCCGGTGTTGCGCTGGTGGTCGGCGGAATCCCGGACGACATGCGCATCGGCGTCGCTGTCGGGGCGCTGTCGGCGTTGTTCGTGGCATTCTTCGGATCGCTCAACAAGCGACTGGTCGAGCAGGGCGACGCGCTGACCGTGACCGCCATCGAACTCGGGGCCGGGACCCTGGCGCTCACCGTGCTGGCCCCCGCCATGCCGCTGATCTTCCCGGCGTTTGCCGGCGAGCTGTTCGCCATCCCCAGTGCGCACGACCTGGGCTACCTGCTCGTGTTGTCCCTGGCCTGCACCCTCTTCCCCTTCGCCCTGTCGCTGGTGGCATTGCGCCACATGAGCGCCTTCGCGGCCCAACTGGCGGTCAACCTGGAACCGGTCTACGCGATCATGCTGGCGATCGTGCTGCTTTCCGAGCAGCACGAACTCAGCCCGCGGTTCTACTTGGGCGTCCTGGTCATCCTTGCGGCCGTGCTGGTTCACCCGCTGCTGTCCAGGCCCAGGGGACCGGCCCATCCGGAGTCGCTGGCGGTCTCCGAAGCCAAGGACCTGTCGGGCTGACGACACCGATAGGCACGGCTCGCGTGCCGCAGGCAATCGTGGCAGGCTGGCGACCCTCCTCCACGCGTCGTGCGCATGTACCTCGAGCACTACGGCCTCAACGAACCGCCGTTCTCGATCACGCCGGATCCGCGATTCGTCTACCTCAGCGAGCGCCACCGCGATGCGCTGGCGCACTTGCTGTTCGGCATCACGCAGGGCGGCGGCGGCGGCTTCGTGCAGCTCACCGGCGAAGTCGGGACCGGGAAGACCACGCTCAGCCGGCTGCTGCTCGAGCAGATTCCGGACAACGCCCGCGTCGCCCTCGTGCTCAATCCCCGCTTGAGCGCCACCGAACTGCTGGAAACGATCTGCGAGGAATTGCACCTCGACCTCGACGGCGCGCGCGGCAGCGCCAAGGCCCTGGTCGACCGGCTCAACGCCTACCTCCTCGACGCGTATGCGCAGGGCTTGCGCGTGGTGCTGGTGGTCGACGAGGCGCAGAACCTGCCGGTGGATGCCCTGGAGCAGGTCCGGCTGCTCACCAACCTGGAAACCGATACCCAGAAGCTGCTGCAGATCATCCTGCTCGGCCAGCCCGAGCTGCGCGACATGCTCGCCCGCCCCGAACTGCGCCAGCTGGCGCAGCGCATCACCGCCCGCTTCCACCTGACGCCTCTCGACGCCGGCGAGACCGCCGAATACATGCGCCACCGCTACCGGATCGCGGGCGGCCAACGCCTCCCATTCTCGGCACGCGCCCTGCAGCGCATCCATCGTCGCTCGGGCGGCGTGCCGCGGCTGACCAACGTGATCGCCGAGCGCGCCCTGCTCGCCGGCTACGCACGAGACGCAGCCACCATCGACGAGGCGCTCGTCGAGGCCGCCGCGAGCGAAGCCCTGCCGCCGATGCCCCACCGGCACAAGCGTGGCTGGTGGATGCTGGTCGGCGCAGGCGCCCTGGTCGCGTTGGTTGTCGTGGGTGTCGCGTTGTGGATGCGACCCTCGCCCCACGAGGTCGCAGGCCCCGAGCTGGCAATGGCCAAGGACGCGCCTGGTCCGTTGGCTGCCCAACCAGTTGCCAGTAGTCCAACCGAGACCCCCGGCCCGGCCGGCGACGGCATCCCCGCCATCGATGGCGACATGCTGGCGAGCGCGATTGCCGCCGCGACCGATTCGCCCCTCCCCGCGTGGTCGCGGCTGCTGGAGCAGTGGCAATTGCCGAACTCCAGCAGCGACGCCCAGGCCGCCACGCGCTGCACGCCAGCCCTCGCGCCAGGCGTGTTTTGCCTGCGCGGGCGTGCCCGGCTCGACCGGCTCGCGGCCATCGGCCGCCCCGTGCTCCTGCGCCTGCATGCAGGGTCGCGCGACGCCTGGGCGGTGCTCCTCGGCGTCGACGCCTTGCACGCGCGGCTCTGGCTCGACGGCAAGACCGTCGAGACCGACCGCATCGCGCTGCAGGATCATTGGCGCGGCGAGTACGTCGCGCCCTGGCGTGGCGAGCCCCTGCTGGCCGAACCGATGATCGAACCCCTCGCACCGGGCAGCCGGGGCCCGGCCGTCGATTGGGTCCGCGCGCGGCTGTCTCCGGGTTTCCTCGACCCATCGCTGGCCGAGGGGGAGTACGACGCGACGCTCGCCAATGCCGTGCGCCGGTTCCAGCGCGCGCATGCCCTGGGCGCCGACGGCGTCGTCGGCCCCGAAACCCTGTTCGCGCTGGCCTCGCGCCAACCCGGCCCCCGGCTCGTGACGAGGCTCGACTGACCGTGTCCCTGATCCTCGAAGCCCTGCGCAAGTCCGAGGCCGAGCGCCGCCGTGGCCAGGCACCCGACCTGCACGCCGAACTTCCGCCGCTGGCCCATGGGCACCCGAACCGCATCCCGCGCTGGGCTGGCCTCGCCCTGGCTGCCGCCGCACTCATCGCAGTGGCATGGTGGTGGAGCGGCACGCAACACACCAGCCTGGAGGCCTCCGCGCCAGCCGCGCCTTCGGAGGTCGTGCTGCAGCCCGAACCGGCAACCGCCACGGCGTATCCGCGCGTGGATCGGATCCCGCCGGCGCCCGCGCCACGCCAGGCGCCTGCATCTCCGCCGGCTCCTGCAGCGGTGCAGCCGCCGCCTGGAGTGCGACCCGGGCCGGCCACGGCCACGCCGCCGGACGCCACGGAGCGCACGCCGCCCGGCCCGTCCGTGGTCGACGCACCCGCACCCGCACCCCGCGCCCCTGCCGCGCCCCCGCCAGCCACGACACCGACCTCGCGCGCCGCCCCTGCCGTGCCGACCGTCGCCGAACTGCCGGCCGCCGAACGCGACCAGCTGCCGCCGCTCAAGCTCACGATGCACATGTGGAACGAACGTCCTGCGCAGCGTTTCGTGATCCTCGACGGCAACCGCCATGGCGAAGGCGACCGCATCGGCGACGCGACCATCACCCGCATCGATCCGGACGGCGTCACCCTGGAGCTCAACGGCCGCGCCGTGCGCCTGCCGCTGCGCTGAGCATCGTACTGCGTCGGCATCGCAGGTCCCCTGCACCGGCTCCGGCGACGCCGATCTCTTGCAGACGCGAACCATGCCTGCAACGCGCGCCAAGCCGGCGTCGAGGAGCCTTTTGAGCGGTCTCACGGCCGCATCGTCCGGCCGCGGTTCACGACATGACGACCGCCACGGCCGCATCCTGAGGCTTCCCCCTCGCAGGAGACCGCCCATGGACGTTCAGTCCGTCATGACCCCCAAGCCCGCCTGTTGCCAGGTGAACACCGCGCTGAAGGAAGTCGCGCAGCTGATGATCGACAACGACTGCGGTCAGATTCCAGTCGTCGACGACGCCGGCATGCCGATCGGCGTGGTCACCGACCGCGACATCGCCATCCGCGTGGTCGCCGATGGCCGCGACAGTTCGAAATGCTGCGCCAAGGATGCGATGAGCCCGTCGGTGCAGACCGTGCGCTGCGACAGCCCGCTCAAGGACGCGGTCTGCCTGATGGAAGCGGCCCGCGTCCGACGCGTGCCCGTGGTCGACGCCGACGGCAAGCTGTGCGGCATGTTCTCCCTGGCCGACCTCGCGCTGGCCGGCAAGGACGAAGCGACCGCCGGGGTCGTCAAGGAAGTTTCGGTTCCCAAGCACTGATCGGGCCCTGGCTCGAGCGCGATCCAGACGCCGCCTTCGGGCGGCGTCCTCGTTCCGGGCTTCAGCCGCCGATCGCTCCGTTCGGAAGCAACACGACCTTGCCGTCCCGCCCCCCCGAAGCTGCGGCAGCCACCGCCTGCGCGGCGTCATCGATTGCATAGGCGGTTTGCACGCGGGCGCTGAGCTGCCCTTGCGCAATCAACCCGGCCAGTTCGGCGAACAGCGCCGCCCGCACCTGCGGCTCCGCCTGTTTGTACCACCACGACAACCAGAAACCGCGCAGCGTGATGCCGCGGAAGATCAGCGAAGCCGGTGAAATCGCACAGGCCTCGCCGCCCATCGCGCCATAGTTGACCAGGGTGGCCCCGCTGGCCAGCGATTGCGCGAGCCGCTCGGTCGCCATGCCGCCAACGGCGTCGATGCCCAGAGTGATCGCTGCGCCACCCGTCGCCGATTCCACGCGCGCGGCCAGGTCGTCGCCGTCGACCAGCACGACATCGCCTCCCTGTTCTTCCACCACCTCGGCCGCGGACTCCCGCCGCACCACGTTGACGGTTCGGAGCCCGCGCGCCTTGGCCAGCTGGACGAGGTAGCCGCCGACCGCGGAATTGGCCGCGTTCTGCAGCACCCAGCTTCCCGGTGGAAGCTCGACGGTGTCGGTCAACAGCAGGCGGGCGGTCGGGGGATTCACCGTCAGCATCGACAGCTGCACGGGGTCCGCGCCCTCCGGCAAGGCCATCAGGGCCTTGGCGGGCGCAACCACGTGCGTGCTCCAGGTGCCGATGCCGACGGGCAGCAGGACCATCTGCCCAGGGCCCGGGCCGTGCGCGTCGGCACCCAGGGCGACCACGCGACCCACGCCCTCATTGCCACCGACCGCAGGCAGCGGTGGCAGCGTGCCGTAGTCGCCGGCCAAGGTGAGCACGTCGGAGGGATTGATCGGCGCGGCCAACACTTCGACCAGCGCTTCGCCCTGCCCCGGGGCCGGCGTCTCGCGCTCCACCACTTCGACCACGTCCTGCGGCACCGGCCCACGCCGGCGGTACTCGACTCGTTTCATCACGACCTCCCGGATGCACCAGCAGGGTAACCAGAACCGCTGCGCTGCGTTAGTCTCGGCAGCGACCCCCGACGACGATGACCGCCATGTCCCGAGTGGAATTCACCCTTGAACGCGACCACGTCGAATTGAACCAGCTGCTCAAGCTGGCCGGCCTCTGCGACAGCGGCGGCGCCGGCAAGGCGCTGGTGGCCAGCGGCGTGGTCCGCGTCGATGGCGTGGTGGAACTGCGCAAGACCTGCAAGATCCGCGCAGGACAGTCCGTGGCCGTGGGGGATACCGAAATCCGTGTCCACTCCGCAAGCACGCCAGGAACCGCCGCTCGATGAACCTCACGACAGCCGTCGCGCTGGTCCTGCTCCTGGCATTGGCCAGCTGGGCGATGCTTGCCTTCAACCGGCTGGTGCGCCTGCGCAACCAGGTCCGCACCGCATGGTCCGACGTTGATGTCCAGCTGGAACGGCGGCATGCCCTCGTCCCGCAGCTCGTCGGTGCCGTCAAGGGCTACGCCCGGCACGAGGCCGCCTTGCTCGAAACCGTGACCGAGCTGCGCGCGCGCGCCACCGCTACAAGCAGCCCGGCGCAACTGGGCGAGGTGGAGTCCGCGCTGGAACAGGCCATGGGGCGATTGATCGCATTGCAGGAGGCCTATCCGGACCTCAAGGCCAGCGACAACTTCCTGCAGCTCACCGAGCACCTGGTGGACGTCGAGGAGCAGCTCCAATTCGCGCGCCGCTTCTACAACGGCGCCGTGCGCGACTACAACGACGGCACGCAGCGCGTCCCGGACCTACTGGTGGCGCGCGCGTTCGGCTTCGACGACGCGGAATTCTTCCAGGCCGAGCGGGAAGCGCGCGAGGCGCCGCGAGTGGAACTGCAGCGATGAAGGGCGCGTGCCGATGGTTCCTGGTCGTGCTCGTGCTCCTGTGGCCCGCGACCGGAACGGCGCAGGAGCGCATCCTCGGCTACGACACCCTGATCGAAATCCTTGCCGGCGGCTCCCTTGAGATCACCGAACGGATCCGGGTGCGCGCCGAAGGCAACCAGATCCGCCGCGGCATCTACCGGGACTTCCCGACCCGCTACACCGACCGTTGGGGCAACCGCGTGGTCGTGGATTTCGATGTCCTGGGCGTCGAGCGCGATGGCCAGCCGGAAGCCTGGTTCACGGAGCGCCTGTCCAACGGCGTGCGCGTCAACACCGGAAACGACGATTACCTCCCCGTCCCGGCGGAATACACCTACACCTTGCGCTACAGGACCAACCGCCAGCTCGGGTTCTTCGATGACCACGACGAGCTCTACTTCAATGCCATCGGCACCGGCTGGGCATTTCCCATCGACCAGGGGAAGGTCGAGGTGCGGCTGCCCGAGCCTGTCGGGTTGGACGCACTGCGCGCGGAAGGCTACAGCGGCGCGCGCGGCATGCGCGGCCAGGACTTCACCACCGCTGTTCCGTCGCCCGGGGTAGCGCACTGGACGCTGACGCGTACCCTGCATCCCGGCGAAGGCCTGACCATCGTCCTGTCGTTCCCGAAGGGGGTGGTCGCCGAGCCGACCCGGGCGCAGCGCACCTCCTGGCTGCTCCAGGACAACATCGGCGTGCTGGTGGCCTTGGCCGGCCTACTTTTGCTTCTGGGGTACTGCGTCATCCGCTGGCGACAGGTCGGGCGCGACCCGGCGCCCGGCACGATCGTCGTCCGCTACGACCCGCCGGAAGGCTACTCGCCGGCAGGCCTGCGCTACATGCGCAGGATGAAGTACGACACGCGCTGCTTTTCCGCCGACCTTCTACTCTCGGCAGTGGAAGGCCTCGTACGGATCCGCAACGAGAAAGGTTTGCTTGGGAGGAAGAAGAAGTGGCAACTCAATCGGCGATACGTGAAAGCCGCTGAAATCCCGACCAGCGAGCAACGAGCCCTGCTCACCAGCCTCTTCCCGCACCATGCGGGCGACCTGATCCTGGACCAGGAGAATGCATCCACGGTGCAGGCTGGACTCAGGCGCCATGCGGCCGAGCTCGCGGATCGTTTCCAGCCGAAGTACTTCGCCAGTAACGTCAGCAGCATCGGTCAGGCCATCGTCCTGGCCGCCGTTTTCGGCGGGGGTGCGCTGCTCCTCGGCACCCAGGGCGCGCAGGTGCTGGTCTTCGCGCTCCTCGCGCTGATGGCCGTGACCCTCGTGGTCTTCGCCATCGTCATCAAGGCGCCCACGCGCGAGGGGCGCAAACTCATGGATGCGATCGAAGGGTTCCGGCGCTACCTGTCCGTCGCCGACAAGGACGACCTGGCGCGCCTGCCCGGCCCCCGGGCCGAAGGCGAACCCGTCCTGGATGCAGAACGCTTCGAACGACTCCTGCCCTTCGCTGTCGCGCTGGACGTGGAAGATGCCTGGACCGACAAGTTCACCCTGGCCGTCGGTGCCGCCGCGGCGGAAGCCGCAGCCTCCGGCATCCAGTGGTACCAGGGTGGCGGGAGCGACGGCATCGCCAATCTCGCCGATTCGATCGGCGGCGGCCTGAGCTCGCAGATCGCCTCGTCCTCGACCCCGCCAGGCAGCTCGTCCGGCGGTGGGGGCGGCGGGTCCTCCGGCGGCGGCGGGGGTGGCGGTGGGGGCGGCGGGCGCTGACCGCCGGCCCGCCGGTCAGCCGCTGGTATCGCGTGAACGAGCCTTGCGTACGTCGGCGCTGGGCACCACGTCGCGCGGGCGATCGAAGAAGGCACTGCGCACCGGATCGAACTCGCTCATCGGGCTGTCGTCGGGGCAGGTCTTGTCCGGGAACCCGAACCGCGGTCGAAGCGACAGGCCGCAGGCGTTGAGTTCGTCGACGTCCTTGTCGCCGGCCTTGCATTCGCGGTCGAACGCGCGCGCGAAGCTGTCGCGACGCAGCACGAAATCCTCGCCGCACTTGCGCATCAGCTGCAGCCGGTCGAGGTCGTCCTGCGCGGGGTTGGTGCCGTCCAGCCCGTACTCGCGCAACTCCTCCACGCTCAACAGGCGCAGGTTGCGGTTGGGCACGGCCATCATCAGGTCGCCCACCGCCACGGCCACGCCGTTGCGTTCCAGGTATTCCTTGACCCGCCCATAGACCGCCTGCAGCTCGGTATTGAGCTGCGCGCGCGTGGTCGCGGTCGAGCTCATGCGGATGATGCGGTGGATGCCGACCCGCCCGGAGATCATGCGCACGTCGCCCGCGCCGAGGATCAGCACGCAGGCGCTATGGCAGGACGCGCCCTCGCGCACCCAGATCGTCCAGCCCGATGCGCCGATGGCATCGCCGGCGCGGATCGCGTCCTCGACCTGGCCGCCCAGCGAATCGATGTCCAGGATGCGCTTGTCGATGTCCATGCGATTGGCGATCTCCGCCACGCGTTCCACCAGCGAGGTGAAGTCCGCGGTGATGTTGCCCTTGTAGCGCAGCCGCACCACGCCCCGCTCCTGGCAGGGCTTGAGCGCATCGACCACGTTGAAGAACCCCAGGTTGACCAGGGGCTCGCCGTCGCCATGCTCGGAGTAGTCGAGCTCGCAGCTGATCGAGGCCTCCCCGGAGACCACTTCCGCAGGGGGCCAGTCGGTCTCGCGCCGGATGTCGAATGCCGGGGGTGGCGCCTCCGGCGGCGCGCTGATGAAGGCGCCGGTGCCATTGGCTTCCACCGTGGCGCGGGCATCCTGCGCGTCCGCGCCGGACCGCCCTTCTTCCGAAGGCGGACCACAGGCAGCGAGCGCGACGCAGCAGGCCAGGGCGAAACAGAGCTTGGACATGCACACACGCGGGAAGTGGAGACGCGCCCGGCCCGAACTGGCCTCAAGCGTCGAGGCCAACAGTGTAGGCGCGCACCCGTCCGCGCTGCCTAACCTGCGATGAACCCGGGCATGGCGCACGCCACGCCCCCGGCAGCGCCGGGCACCTCCCTGGCCATGCCTCTGCTAAAGCGTGGCGACGATCCGTCCGACCTCAGCGAGCACCGCGTCGGCCTGCGCGGCCGAGGCGCTGGATCCGGCGTAATACGCCGTCACCAGCCGCGGGCCGCGCCCGGGCGGCCAGGCGATCGCGATGTCGTTGAACACGCCGTTGCCGCTGGTCCCGGTCTTGTCGCCGGCACGCCAGTCGGGCGGGAAGCCCGCGCGCAATCGCCTGCCACCGGTGGTGGAGGCGGCCAGCCAGTCTGCAAGCCGGGTGCGGGACGGCGGCGACAAGCTGTCGCCCAGCAGCAGGGCGCGCATGTCCGCCAACATCGCCGCCGGCGTGGTGGTGTCGCGCGGATCGCCGGGCGTGGCCTCGTTCAACTCGGGCTCGATGCGATCCAGCCGGGTGTGCCGGTCGCCAAGCGAGCGTAGGAAGGCGGTCAGGCCGCCGGGTCCTCCAAGGGTCGCCAGCAACAGGTTGGCCGCCGTGTTGTCGCTCACGGCGACCGCGGCATGGCAGAGCTCTGCCACGGTCATTCCCGGTGGGCCGGTGCGGGACTGGGTGACCGGCGAGTAGGTCACGAGGACCTCGTCGTCGAAGACGATCGGCCGTTCCAAGTCCTCCTCGCCGCGATCGACGCGTGCGAGCACCTGCGCCGCGGCGAGGAACTTGAACGTGCTGCACATGGGGAAGCGCTGTTCGCCGCGATGGTTGATGCGACGCCCGGTGTCGGCCACGTACACGGCCACGCCGAGCCGCCCGCCATGCCTGCGTTCGAGTGCCATCAGTCGCTGCAGGGGCGCCTGGCGACCCTGCGCACCGGCTGGGCGCAAGCCGAGGCCGGTTGTCGCGGCCAGGCCCAGGGTGGCGGCCAACAGGGAGCGGCGCGACGCGTCGACGGTCATCGCGCGAATATAACCGAGCCCGGCACGGCCGGCACCGGCTTGCTGGTGCGATCGACTGGGCGGAGTGCTAGGCCCGCGCGCGGCGCGGGAAACCGACCATCCGCTTCTGCTGCTCGTCCCAGAGCTTCATGCGCATGCTCTTCAGGCTGGTCCAGAGCGTCAGCTTGGGCGCCTGCTGCAGCAGCGGGCTGGACTCGTAGCATTCGCGCAGGCGGTAGTTGGGGATGCGTGTCGAGAGATGGTGCAGGTGGTGGTAACCGATGTTGCCGGTGTACCAGTGCAGGACGCGCGGCAGGTCGTAGAAGGAGCTGCCGGCGATCGCCGCCTCGTGCGAGTTCCATTCCTCCTTCCGGGTCCAGTACGCGTCCTCGAACGTGTGCTGCACGTAGAAGAGCCAGACCCCGAGCGCGCCCGCGATCAGCACGATCGGTAGGTGGACCAGGAGGACGGTCTGCCAGCCGATGGCGAAGCCCAGCAGCGCCACGACCAGCAGCAGCACCACGTTGTTGAGCAACACGCTCGCCCATTCGCGCTTCCACGAGAACGGCAGGTCGAAGGGGAAGCGATGCTTGATCACGAACTGGTAAGCCGGGCCGATGCCGAGCATCACCGGGGCGCTGCGGTAGAAGCGGTAGCAGAAACGCCGCCAACGGGACAGCGACTGGTACTCGCGCACCGTCAGCGTATCGATGTCGCCCATTTCACGGCGATCGAGGTTGCCCGACGTGCCATGGTGCACGGCGTGGGTCTTCTTCCAGTAGCCGTACGGGAACAGGGTCACCACGCCCAGGCAACGCCCGACGAGGTCGTTGAGTTTCTGGCTGGCGAAGAACGAGCCGTGCCCGCAGTCGTGCTGGATGATGAAGGTGCGCACGTACAGGCCCGTGGCGGGAAGCACGATCAGCAGGGTCCAGAGGTAGCTCCACCCCTGCACGACGCTCCAGGCCGCCAACGACCACAGGGCGACGAAGGGCACCAGGGTGTTGACCAGTTGCCATGCGGCGCGGCCGGCGTGCGGCTTCACGAACCCGGAGCAAAGTTGGCGCAAGTCCTTCGCGGTCGGGGCGGGATGGTCGGTCATGGCTTGGATGTTCAATGGCTTTGGGTGTGCATCGGCGAGGTGCGCATTGTGGCACCGATCCCGCACGGCACCGTGACCACTCGCCCAACTCGTTCATGTGGAGTGTCCAAGGCGCGCGTAGACCCCCGCCGGCGCCACGCGCCCCCAAGGACTGGCCAGGGCGTCGGTTGGCCGCGGGCGGCGCCTGGACGCGGGCACCCCGGTGCTCGAACCGCCCCGCAGGGCACGTCTCGCGCCCGACGCGAGGATGGCTCCGTTGCGGACCACTCGAATTGGCCGCGGAGGAGGCAGCGGATGACCAGCCCCCGGCGCCCGCAACCGATATCCTTCCCCGTCCACCTCGGGCGCTGCGTGCCGTGCGCCCTGCCTGCCACCCCACGGGACCCCCCTTTGACTGACGAATCACGCCCCTCCTGCCCGCCTGACGGCGATCCACTCCCCGCCCGCCTGCGTACCGCGCTGCAGGCACTCGAGGCGATCGTCGCCGACCGCAGCCTGCTCGACGCGCTGCCCGAGGAGGAGCGCACCCGATTGCTGCAGGCCGTGGCACTGGTCCACCACCCGGAACCCCGCGCCCGCCGGCGGAAGTCCCGGGACGCGGCACGCGAGCGCCAACAGGAAAAGGCCCGCAGGACCGAAGCCCTGCTGGACCGCACCGGCATCCGCACCCTGCGACGCAAACCGGTGTTCACCACGCCGAATTACTTTCCGCCGACGACGCAGGCGCAACTCGACCGGGACGCCCATCCGGCGATGGACAGGGGCGACGCCGAGTCGCCGGAGTTGCTGCACTGCTATGTCTGCAAGCGGAAGTACACGCAAGTCCACCACTTCTACGACCAGCTGTGCCCGGAGTGCGCCGCGCACAACTTCTCCAAGCGCACCGAAACCGCCGACCTCCAAGGGCGGGTCGCCCTACTGACAGGAGGACGGGTGAAGATCGGCTACCAAGCCGGGCTCAAGCTGCTTCGGGCCGGTGCCGCCCTGATCGTCACCACGCGCTTCCCGCGCGATTCGGCGGCACGCTATGCGCGGGAACCCGACTTCGACCAATGGGGACACCGGCTCGAAATCTTCGGGCTCGACCTGCGCCACACGCCCAGCGTCGAAGCCTTCTGCAGCCAGCTGCTTGCCACGCACCAGCGCCTGGACTTCATCATCAACAATGCCTGCCAGACGGTGCGCCGCCCACCGGCGTTCTACGCGCACATGATGGCCGCGGAGAACGCCGCGCTCGACGACCTGCCGGCGCAGGCGCGCAGGCTGGTCGGCCGTTACGAGGGATTGCGTTCGCCGGACCTGCTGCCGGGCGCATCCGGCGCCGTCGCGGGCATGGGCAACGCGGTCGGCGACGCCACCGGTCTGACCCGGGCCGCTGAGTTGTCGCAGGTGCCGCTGCTCGCGGACGAACTCCTCGGCCAGCGTCACCTGTTCCCGGAAGGCCGCCTGGACCAGGACCTGCAACAGGTGGACCTGCGCGATCGCAACTCCTGGCGCTTGCGGATGGACGAGGTGCCATCGGTCGAACTGCTGGAAACGCAGCTGGTGAACGCGGTGGCGCCGTTCATCATCAATGCCAGGCTCAAGCCGTTGCTTCTGCGCGTCCCGGACGGGGCGCGGGCGACCCGCGACAAGCACATCGTCAACGTCTCCGCGGTCGAGGGGCAGTTCTACCGCAACTTCAAGACCACGCGCCATCCGCACACCAACATGGCCAAGGCCGCGCTCAACATGATGACGCGCACCTCCGCCGCCGATTACCACGGCGACGGCATCCACATGAACAGCGTCGACACCGGCTGGGTGACCGACGAGGATCCCGTCGAGCTGGCCGCGCGCAAGCGGGTGCAGGAGCGCTTCCACCCCCCGCTGGACATCGTCGACGGGGCCGCGCGCATCGTCGACCCCATCATCCATGGCTTCAACACCGGGGAACACGTGTGGGGGCAATTCCTGAAGGATTACGCGCCGACGGAGTGGTGAGTCGGTGCACGACGCAAGGCGCATCCCCCCGAGCCCAAGCATTCGCGCGCGCCACCAGTTCCCCGTCCCGTTGCCGAGCCGCCCGCGTCCCGGCACCACGTTCACCGCGATCGCGTTAGGCTTGGGACGCACCCGGAACCGGAGCCAACCATGCGGATCCTCATCGCCGGAGCGACCGGCCTGGTCGGCCAAGGCGTCTTGCAGGCCTGCCTTGAGGATCCCGGCGTGGCCGCCGTGGTTGCCCTCGGGCGCCGCCCGACCGAATGCATCGATCCCAAGCTGAGCGAACTGGTCGTCGCGGACTTCGCCGAACTGGGCGCCGTCGAGGACCAACTGCAGCCTTTCGATGCCTGCCTGTACTGCGCCGGTGCGCCGCCGCTGGGCACGCCGGAAGGCGAGTACCGTCGCGTCACGCTGGACCTGACGCTCCACGTCGCACGGACGATGGCTCGCCTCAATCCCGGGATGACGTTCGTCTACGTGTCGGGCGCGCACTCGGACCCGGACAGCGCCTTCATGCCACTGCGCGTGAAAGGCGAAACGGAGTCCGCGCTCGCGGCGCTGCCGATCAGGACGATCATGCTCCGCACCGGCGGCGTCCGGCCGGTGGACGGCGTGCATTCCCCGCACGCGATGATGGAGACGCTGTACACGCTCGCAGACCCGCTGATGCGGCTGGGCGTGCACCTGATGCCGGGACAGATGACCACCACGACCCGCGTCGGCCAGGCGATGCTCGCGCTGTTGCGCCAGGACGATCCACCCGGGATCGTCGAGAACGACGAGATCAACCGCATCGCCGCCGAAGCGCCATGACCCGCAACGAACTTGGCCTGCGCGCGACCGGGGCACGGGAGGCCTGCTTGCCCGGCAGGTCCGGGCGACCGAACAAAGCCAACCTCCCTACCGGGCGACACCCTGCTTGAAGACCTTCCACTGCACCCGCTGCAACCACCAGGTTTTCTTCGAGAACGTGAGCTGCGAGCGCTGTGGACACGTGCTCGGCTACCACGAAGACGCGGGCGAGGTCAGCGCTTTCGAGCAGGACGACGACGGCGCATGGCGCTGCATCGGCGAGCACGCGAGCACGCGGCGGTACCGGCAATGCCGCAACTACGCCGTCGAGCGGGTCTGCAACCGCATGATCCCCAGCGACGACCCCCACCACCTGTGCCGATCCTGCCAGTTGACCACGATCATTCCGTCGCTGGCGTCGGGACGGAACCGGAGCTACTGGTACAAGCTCGAGCGCGCGAAGCGGCGCCTGCTGTACACGCTCGACATGCTCGACCTGCCGGTGGTTTCGCGGCGCGAGGAGCCCGGGACCGGGCTGGCGTTCGAGTTCCTGGAGTACTTCAGCGGCGGCCCGCCGGTGCACACCGGTCATTCCGACGGACTGATCACCATCAACATCGCCGAGGCAGACGATGCCCACCGCGCCAGCACGCGGGTACAGATGGAGGAACGCTACCGCACCTTGCTCGGTCACTTCCGCCATGAGATCGGCCACTACTACTTCATGCGGCTGATGGAAGACAGCCCGATGCTGCCGCAATGCCGGGAATTGTTCGGCGACGACGAACTGGACTACGGCGAGGCATTGCAGCGGCACTACGAGCAGGGTCCGCCCGACGACTGGCAAGCCTCCTACGTGAGCGCCTACGCCACGATGCATCCCTACGAGGACTGGGCCGAGACCTGGGCGCACTACCTGCACATGGTCGACACGCTGGAAACGGCCGCGGCGTGCGGGATGGCGCTGACGCCGGAGCATCCGGAGGAACCGGCCATGCCGGCCGAGCCACTGGACATCGAGACCCAGCGATTCCGCGACATGATCGCGCGCTGGTTCCCGCTGACCTATGCCATGAACAGCCTCAACCGCAGCATGGGAACGCGCGACAGCTACCCGTTCACCCTGACCCCGCCGGTCGTTCGCAAACTGCGCTTCATCCACCACGTGATCCGCACGCAGGGCCAGGCGCAATCGCCGATCGTGCTGTCCGCCAGCCCCGCCTGACTGGATCGACCCCGTTCACGGATGACGGCGTCGCCTTTCGTCGACATTTGTATCCGATCCGTCCATCCCCACCTCTGGTATGGACGACCGATCCGCAAGGAGCCCCGATGACCGATTTCGACCTCAGCCCGCCCACCGATGCGCAGCGCGCCGAACTCACTGAAGCCCTGGATGTCGACGAACGCCGCGTGCTGCTCCAGCACGGCACCGAAGCGCCGGGCTGCGGCCTTTTCCTGGACAACAAGGACGACGGCGTCTACACCTGCCGCTTCTGCGGACTGCCGCTGTTCCGCTCGAATGCCAAGTTCGATTCCGGCACGGGCTGGCCCAGCTTCTTCGAGCCCTACGACCCTGACCACGTCCGCATCCTGCGCGACACCAGCCACGGCATGATCCGCGACGAGATCGTCTGCGCACGCTGCGGCAGCCACTTGGGCCACGTCTTCCCCGACGGCCCGCCGCCCACTGGGGAACGCCACTGCCTCAATTCGGTGTCGCTCCAATTCACGCCCCGCGGCGAGCCGTTGCCGGATCCGTTGGGGCGTGGCGGCGCCGAGCGCGCGACGGCGGACTGATCGTCCCCGACGCTCCCGAGTGCGCGTGGCCTTGCGTGGCCACGGCGTCGGAAGGGATCGGCTCGACCGCGTTTTGCCAACGCCCGTGTCATCGGCCAACCCGCGTCAAACCACGGGCATCATCGTGATGTCCGTCCTGGCTCACCCTCGCTGGCGGCAGGGCTTGGAGCCATCGAGTGGCGGCCGGCTGTCCCGTTCAGGCGAGAAGCGGTGCGCCCGTGTAATCCGTCGCGTTGCCTTGCGCGTCGCGGATGCGCAGCCCTTCCGGCTTCTCGTCCAGCTCTCCGTCGCTGCGTAGTACGGCGTAGCGGCGCGAATCCGGGTCGAACAGCACCACGACCTTGTGCGTCTCGGATTTGCGGACGAATTTCAGGCCCCAGCCGAAGCGTTCCAGGGTGTAGAGCATGCCGACCTGTTCGGGCGTGAGTTCGCGCCGCATGAGTTCGGTGGGCTGGCGCTCGACCAGGCGTCGTTCGGCGACTGCGTGCATGAATGCTCCCGTTCCGCGGCCGGGGGGCACCCCGGATGCCCGAGTCTTACACGACTCGGGGCCGGAGGGAAACGGGCTGCCGGTGCCGGCCGGCCCCGGGCCCGGCGCAGCCTTGACGAACGGCTCGCGTCGATGTCCGGCGGGCGCTTCGACCGCACCCCTTTCCTGGACCCGCTTCTAGTCGCCCGCCGGGGCGCGTGGGGCGTGGTCCCTGGCGACCTGCTCCAGGGTCAGGCGCAGGAACCGCGCGGCGTTGTTGTAGAGGATGTCGCGTTTCTGCCCTTCGTCGAGGAAAGGCGCCGTCTCGATGGACTTGATCGCTTCCCCGATCGCCCCCGGCCAGTACATCTGGTCCGAACCGAACAGGATGCGTTTCCCCATGCCCGCGTCGACCATGCGCTTGAGGGCGGCATGGAACTGCGCTCGCGGGAAACCCCAGTTGTTCATCGCCACGTCCACGTACAGGTTGGGGTGGGTGAACATCATCGCGATCATCTCGTCGACCAGCGGCGAGCCGTAGTGCATGACGTAGATGCGCAACTTCGGGTGCCTGCGCAGCACGTCCTCCAGCAGGAAGGGCGAACCCATGCTGGCGCGGTAGGCCTCGTAGCCCGGCAAACGCGCCGCCGCCGGCGGGCCTTCCCCCAGGTGGAGCGCGACCGGCACGTCCAGTTCCTCGGCCAGCGAGAAATACGGCGCGTAGCGCGCGTCGTCGGGGCGATGGCCCCGGTACTGGATGTAAACCTCGCCGAGCACTTGCAGCTTGCCTTCGGCATGCAGTCGCCGCAGTTCGTCCACGGGCTTGTCGGCGCGCGCACCGAACGCGACGCCGGGGATGATGACGTCCCCGCCCGCGGCGTCCCGCCAATCGGCCACCAGCTCGACCGGCCCTTCGGTCACCGCGCGGCGCACGTCGTGCCGTCGCAATGCGGCGAGGCTCGCATCGCGCAGTTCCGTGGCGCTGGCCGGCGCGAGCAAGGGCGCGGCGCAGGTTGCAAACGCGCCGAAATCCACTTCCTCGGCCGGGTCGATCACCGGGACCAGCACATCCTGGTCGCCGGGGCAGGCGGGCGCCCCGGGGGGAAATTCGTCCATCGGGAACGCATGCAGGTGCATGTCGATGACCGGGCGGCCTGCCACGGGGCCGGCGGGCTCGGACGCCGCCACGGGCAGGCTGGCTGTTCCGCAAAGGACCGCCGTGGCAACGCCAGCGAACACTGTCAGGAATCGTCTGCTGCGCACTGGTGTCTCCCTGGTTGGTGATGCGACGTTCCCGGCATCAACGGAACACCCGGGGGCGACCGGCCAATCCGCCCCCTGTTCCGATCGCCCGCCCGCCTTGCGCGCTGGCCTTGCTAGAGCCCGAGCACCTCGCGACCCTGCCGGAACACGATGTCGACCGGGATGTCCTTCTTGGCGATCCGGTCGAGGTCGGCCTGCAGTTCCGGGCCGACCTTGCCGTACTGCTCGATGAACGCGCGCGCGCCCTCGTAGTCGCCGTCGCCCTGCAGGGTCAGGATCCTGGCCGACAAGGCGTCCACCGCGGCCTGCATCTTGTCGAAGTCCACGCGGTAACGGCCGCCGCCGTCGCGGGCAAACGCGCCCTGCTCGCGCAGGAAATTGAACGCCGCCATGTTGGCCTTGCCATGCGCGCTGCTGGCGCCGAAGCGCACCGAGCGGAAGATGCCGGCGAGGAAGGTCACGTAGTTGTCGTCCAGCTTCGCCTTGTCCAGCTCGCCCATGTCGCCGAGCTTGCCGATCATGTACAGGCCCAGGATGTCGGCCTTGCCCTCCTCGTAGCTGCTGGCCAGGTCGGTCAGCGCCTGGCGCACCGTGCCCTTGCCGTCCAGGGTGTTCTTGATGCCCAGGCCGTGGGCGACCTCGTGGAACATCACGTTCTCGAAGAAGGCGTCGAAGGTGATGTGCTCGCGCTGCTCCGGATCGATCAGCTCGTTGGCGATCGGCACCAGGATCTTGTCGAACTTGGCGCGCATCGCGTTCTTGAGCTGCAGCCGGCGCGAGCCCTTGGCCAGCTGAACCTCCTCGTCGTTGGGCAGGTTGATGGCGATGGTCTTGGCGCCGGAATTGGCGTCGCCGCCGTAGTAGATGGCGTCATAGGCATTGAGGTCGGCGTCGGTGCCGGGGGTCTCCGCCTTGTACTTCGCGTCCACGGGCAATTCGCGCTGCAACGCGGGCAGGTGCTGCGCGAACTTGGCCAGCCGCTCGCTCCACTCGATGTCGCGCACCAGCACGAAGGCCTCGAACGCCGCCTTGGTCCCGAACAGCGCGTCCTGGTAGCTCTCGATCGGTCCGATCACCACGTCGATGGGACTGGTCTTCATGTCCATCCAGGCCATGTCGCTCGGCTGGTACTTGCCACTGACCAGCGCGTCGGCGCGCAGCCCCAGGTACTCGCGGAAACCCGGGTCGCTGGCGACCTTCGCGGCCTGCCGCAGCAGGTCGGCTGCCTGTTCCAGTTCGGCCTTGTACGCCACGTGGTAGGGCACGACGACCAGCTTGCCACCTTCGTCGCGACGCAGAAGCGTGTACAGACTGTCCTTGTCCGGCAGGTCGGCGGCTTCGAACTCTTCCTTGGTCATGTCCTCGGGATAGAAGCGCGCGCCGGGCGGGCGCGGCCCGATGCCGTCCACGAAAGGTTTGTCGTCGTCGAGCCGGTCCCAGGGGCCGTAATTGATCTCGACGAAGCGCCGGGTCGCCGGGTCCTCCACCTTGGACAACAGTGCCTGCTTGTCGCCCCACACCTGTTTCCAGAACAGCGCGTCCATGATTTCGCCGGCCTGCAGCAGGAGCACGATCGCCTGGCGGTCGCCTTCGGGCAGCTTGGAGAGATCGGCGTTGAGTTCGACCTCGGCGTAGGACGCGACCTTGGCGGCGATGTCGCTGTCGGCCTCCGTCGCATCTGCCGGCGTCGCGGCTGCGGCGGGTTCGGTCGGCGCCTTCTGCTGGCAGGCGACAAGGCCGCCGGCCAGGGTCAGGGCGAGGGCAAGTGTCAGGGGGCGCAAGGGCATGACGGGCTCCGTTTCGGGAAAGGCGAGCATGCTAAAGCACGCCGCGGAAAAAACCCGTCAACCGGCCGGCGCCGCACGGCAGCGCGCCCAAGGCGTTTTGACCGCGTCGGGGCCGGGGTCCATGATCGGGGTACGCTGCACGCGCCCCGGAGGGCAGGTGTTCGGTTGCCGCGGGATGCCGCTTGCCATGTTGGACACCGGCGTCCGTGCGCCGCCTCCGGCGACGGTCTAGAGCGAACTGGCCATCCCGGGGACGCCCGCCGGCTTGGGCCCGCTTCCCTCCGTCCCGAGTCGAACGGCAGCAGGCCAGCGTCGACGATCCCGCCCTCCAAAGGAGTCCCGTCCCATGCGCATCCCTCTCGCCAAGTTGCTGCTGGTAGCGATGCTGGCCTGTGGTGCCGTGCCGAGGCCGGCCCACGCCGCCGAGCCGGATCCCTGGGCGTATTTCGGCCTGTACACACTGCAGGACGGCACGTTGTTCCATGGCGGCCTGCTGGAAGAAGGCGATGCCGACATCTGGATCTTCGGCAATCCCGAGCGGCCAGGCCTGGGGGGCGTCTATCGGAAAGCGTCCGCGACGCGCTTCGAATCGCTGCTCCGTCCCGGCCAGGCGCTGAGCTTCTCCGAGCTGGTCGACGGCCAGTTCCAGCGTATCGACCTCCACGCGACAGATGGACCGGCGCAGACCGGTCGTCGCGGCCCGCGGAACACCCGCCGCGACGTCCAGATCCCTGCGGCTGGTGGCACCATCGGGGCATCGCTGCTCGCGCCCGCTTGCCGTGCGCCGCATCCGACGGTGGTCTTCGTCAACGGTTCCGGCCGGACGACGCGCCAAATCGGCGACTTCGCCACCTTCCTGCTCGACCAGGGCATGGCGGTGCTGGTGTACGACAAGCGCGACGGCGATCCCGCGACCCCCGGCTGGCAGCAGCAATCCCTGACGGAAATCGGCGCCGATGCCGCCGCGGCCCTCGCCTGGGCCGTCGCGCAGCCGGAGATCGACCCGCGACGCACCGGCATCTTCGGTTCCAGCCAGGGCGGCTGGACCGGTGCGATGGCGGCCGTGGGCGATCCCGGCGCGGACTTCCTGATCGTGCGCGCCGGTCCCGGGGTCACCGAGACCGAAGCCCTGCTCCACGAAACGCGCAACGAGCTGCGCGCCGAGGGGCTGGCGGGCACCGACCTGGACAAGGCCATGGACCTGCGCCGCGAACTGTACGCACTGGCCGTGCAGGGACGCCCCATCTCGGAAGCCGATGCGCTGGTCGCGCCCTGGCGGGACACGCCGTGGTACCGCAAGGCCTTCGGGGACAAGCCGGTCAGTGAGCTGTGGAGCGCGCGCTGGTGGGGGCGAGCTGCCGACAGCATGTCCATATCGCCCGTCCCCTACCTGGAACGCTACGACGGGCCGGTGCTCTGGTTCCTGGGCGAGGACGACGAGAATGTCCCGCTGGTCTCCAGCCATGCGGCGCTGTCGCGCACGTTCGCGCGCATGCCGGGCGACGACCAGACGCTCGTCGTCCTTGAAGACGCCCCGCACAGCTTCGTGGTCGACGCGCAGTCGCCCGACGCACGCTACGCGGACGACTACCTGCCGACCCTGCGCGACTGGTTGGCGACCCGCACGTTGTCCCGGCGCGGTTGCCACGCCGGCAAGTGACGAAAGCGGACGGAGGGAATCAACGCCATCGCCTGCGCCCTGGTTCGCTCAGCGGCGAGCGTGGAAGAAGGGAATCAGCGCCATTGGCTTGCGCCCTGATTCCTTCAGGTCCTCTTCGACCGCGCGGGCGGCGGTTCGTCTCCGCCACGCGCCGGTGGGCTTACTTCGACAAGGTGACCCGGTGCATCTGGTACTCGCCGGTGATTTCGCGCATGGACGGATAGTTCTTCACGAGTTCGGCGTTCTCCGCCTCGCGCGCCGCTCCCCACTCCTTCATGAACGCATCGTAGCGGGCCTTCGAGGGGCCGAGGGTGGAGTCGTCCTTGAACTTGGTCACCAGCAGCACGTTGAAGTCGCCGCTCAAGGGCAGGTCGCTGGTATAGATGAAGTAGTCCTCGATGTGACCCAGTTTCTTCGCGACGTCCTGCGACTGGGCCCAACCTTTCTGAAGGCCTTCGAGGTAGTGGTTGACCATGTTCGCGTGGACCTTGACCGTGACGATGTTCCAGACCTCCTTGCCGATGCCGTAGTCGTGGTGCGGCTTCAACTGCGCAAACGCGGAGGACGCGAACATGAGTGCAAAGAGGGTGGCAAGCAAACGTAGCTTCAACATCGTGGACTCCCTGATCGGCCGCCGGGATGGCGACCTTCCTGAACCTGCAAAGCGATGAAACGACGGGCGAACATTGCATCGCGGGGACCGTCGCTGCCGGCCGCCAGCGGACCGTGGCCGTCCACGGCGGTCGTCAGGCGTCCTGCCCTGGTGATCGAAGTTCCGGGGTCGCGAGCCTGGCGTTCCCGCAAAGCATTGCGCCGCGGTTGATCGAGCATGCCGCTTGGTCCGGCCCGAACTGCGATGGAAAACGCCACCCGGGAAACAGGGCACCAGACCTTCAAGGCGCCGGCAGGGCCGGCCAATTTCGTTCGCCAATAACCATTCAACGCCTGGCTGCTCCGGGACCGGCCACCGCGCGGCAGGCTCCCGGAACAGGCGGCCCCTTGCGTGCTGCGTGTAAAGCGCCCGGCTGAGACAGCCTCAGCGTCTATTTTCGCGAGAACAGGTCGACAAGGGTCGGAAAGATCCTGGGCGGTCCTGCCGCCCTGATCATTTCCTTGATTGCCTCCGACTCGCTGGCCTAGCGCTTCAGGCAATCCTTCCAGCGCGCCTCGACGCGTCCGGCAAACCACGCCGTGGTCAGCTTGCGCGAGATCTTCGGACTGGCCAGGTCGATCTCGGGGACGCGGGCGCGTGGCACGGGATTGCCGGCGCCGGCGGCGTCGGCGATCGCGTAGACCCGGCGGAAGAGGTCTGTCTCGTCGAAGGCCTCCGAATGGCCCTTGCCCAGCGCGTTGCGGATCGCGGCGTCATCCATGACCAGCCTGGGGGCGATGCTGCGCAGCGCCGCCTCGGTGGCGCCGGGGCGATCCATGGGCGCACCGGGCGCGAGCAGGTCGCCGTCGCGCGCGAGCCGGGTTCCGCTGGCGATCGAGGCCGCCACCTGGAAGGCCGCGTTGCGGCTGGCGTAGCGGCCGGCGTTGAAATCGGCGAAACGGTACAGCGGGCGGTCGTAGGCGGCCGGGTAATCCAGCAGGTGCTTGATGCCGAAGTACAGGCCGCCGCGCCGGGTGAACACCTCGTGGCGGATCGAGCGCTCCGTGCCGTAGGGGTAACCGCGCGCGTGGCGCTCCGCGAAGTCGATCGAAACCTGCATCGGCCCGCCGGTGCGCACTGGGTTCAGGCCCTTCAGGACCCGCCCGCTGCCCAGCGGCAGGCGCGCGATCATCTCCTCGTACAGCTCGCTGAGTTCGCGCTCCGTGCGCATCGCGCCGATCCGCGCGGCATAGGTGCGGCCGTCGAGGGAACGCAGGTCGAGCGCGGCATCCACCACGAACGCCGGGATGTGCCGGGCCGCGGCGCGGCGCTTGATCTCCGCCACCGCGATCCGCCCCAGGTCGGGCACCTGCGGGTCGGCGCGGTAGGTCGACTCCTGCTCGACCACGGCCAATGCCGCACACAGGTTCGTATCGCTGGGCTCGACCCGCAGCGCCGCGAACGCTGCCTGCACGTCGCGCGCCCAGCCGTTGCGGTCCTCCAGGCGCGGCGGCAGCTTGCGCAGGAGGCTGGCGTTGACTTCCTCGGCGCTGCGGGCACGGTGCCGTTCGCAGCCGGCCAGGGAGATGCACGCCATGGCAAGGGTCAGCATCGTCACCAGCCGGCTGAGGGACCCTGCGTGGCGAACGCCGGACGGGATTGCGGATTGGCAGCTAATGAACTCGTTTCTCCTCACGCGGCAGCGTGTCGTCTTGATCGGGCACCTTGCCCCAGTTCCCACACCGGCACACCAGTCCGCGTCATGGATGCACCTTATTCCATCTACCGAAGTCCGCAGTGCTGGATCCGGCGACTTCAGACGACGAAGTCGACCCAGCGCCGATGCACGACCTGGAGCAGGTCACGATAACTGGCCTCCTCTTGCAACCGGGTCAGCAACGGATCGTGCGTACTCAAGTATGGGTAGTTGATGAATCCGCGGCTGACGGCAAGCGTCAACCACTCGATCGCGGGCGCGGGTTCACCGGCCAGGGCATGGGCCTGGGCGAGCATTCGCGGATAGAGGTCGTTGGCATTCGCAAACGCCCGATCCGTTACCGACAGTTCGATCTGCGGACGCGATCCGCGGCAGGCTGCCGCGAAGCAACGGGCGACTTTCGCGGACAAGGAGTCCCTGTCGCTGTCGGCGTACCCGTCCACCGTACTTTGCACCTCATCGGTCAGGCCGTTGATGGACAGGATCCAGACCAGGAACAATCGCAGCAGGGGGCTCTGTGGCTCCCGGTCGAGGAGCCTTCGGTAGACCGATACGGCATCACGGTGCCGGCCTTCGAGCACGTCGGCCCATGCCGGCAGGGCCTGGTAGGCCTGGGTCAACGGATCCATCGCAAGCACCTGTGGCATCAGCGCCCTTGCCACTGACACCTGGCCCGAGATCAGGTAGCAATAGCACAGCAGGCCCAGCGTGTCCGGGTTGGAGCCTTGACGGGCGTATGCCGACTTGAGGTTCTCCACCGCCGATTGGATCTCGCCTTGCGAGTAATGCAGCCAGCCCTGCAGCTCGTGACCATGCGCGCCATCGGGATCCGCAGCGAAAGCCCGCTCCGCGCAACGTCGTGCCTCCACAAGGGGACGCTCGCTCAGGTCCAGGCCGGCTTCACGACAATGCAGGTGCGTCTTGCCGAGGACCGCGTGGAGTTGGGCCTCATCGCCGGCTTTCGTGAGCGCATCTTCCAGCAAACCGATGGCTTCATCGATGCCGTCCCGCGTCCACCGCAGCGATGCCTGCCGCGCCTGCAGGGCGGCCAGCCATGCAGGCCATTCGCTGATGCCCCGATGGGCCAGGCGGCTCTCATCTTCCGCTGTCAAGCGCAGCTTCATCGCCGCCGCCGCTTCCCGGGCGATACGCGCCTGGATGTCGAAGACCTCGCTCACCGTGCCCGCGAACTTCTCCGACCAGACCCGGCGCTCACGATCCGCTTCGATCAGCTGCGCGCTTGCCCTGATCTCGCCGCAGTGCCGCCTGACGGAGCCTTCGAGTAGGTAGCAGACATCCAGCCTGGCGGCAATGTCCCCGATCGAAAGGCCCTTGGCCTTGAGTTGCATGGACGATGTGCGGGAGATGACGCGAAGCGAACTGATCTTGGCGAGGTCGGCGATGATCTCGTCGGTGAAGCCGTCGGCGATATAGGCATCGCCAGAATCCTGCCCGATGAAATCGAACGGCAGGACCGCAATGGATGCCGACTCATGCCTTGCCACGGGCACGTCCTGTTCCCCCGATGCGCCATCGACCGCTGCGCGCCGCGCCATCCAGGCGTCGAGCTCGGCCGGATAGGCGAAAACGCTGGCCAGCGAAAGGTGCATGTGCCGATGCACCGGCATCCCTTCCTCGGCTTCCCAGCGGCGTGCGGTGCGCTCACTGCGCCTGATATGCCTCGCGATCGCCTTCCAGGAGCTGAGGCGCTTTCCGGCCTCGGTACCCGACATGGATCGATTATAGGCAACGCAAATCGACCGTGACCAGCTATGACCGGCTCTGGCCCGCCATGTCCGTTGCCGTGGTTCGCGCGCCCGGGACCTAATTGAGACGCACCCGAACCGTGCAGGCTGGAATCATGTGTTCATCGGAAACCGCCGCCACTGCCCTGTCGATTCCCGCATCCGGATCTCCAGCGATGGGCGCCAGGCAGGATCACTGGCGGGACGTGCCCGCATCCGGCATCCGCAACGCGCCCGAGGGGATCTGGCAGCCGCCCTTCGCGTCTCCAGTCCGGCCCCACCCGCCAGGACCGTGACGCTGTTTGGCCACGCCAAGGAGAGTGCATCGTGCCAATCAAGAACAGGGATCACCTCTTCTACCCCGCGCTTGCCATCCTGATCAGCGCAACCTGTTTCGCCGGGTTCTCATGGACCTACTTCGGACCGATGGTTGCCCGCTCTTACCCTCCTGCGGGCGCCCCGCTACACCTGCACGGATGGTCCTTCTTCCTCTGGTACCTGCTGTTCCCCCTCCAGGCGATCCTGGTCGCAAGGGACAAGTACGCTCTGCACATGGCCCTGGGTCGGCTCAGCGTGGTGCTGGTCATCGTGATGACAGTGACGGGCATCCTGGTGTTGAGCGTCCGGGTGGAAGAAGCCTTGCGAAACGGGGGGCCCCAAATCTGGTTGCTGTACGGTCCGCTCTTCCTGTCGAACCTGCTCCTGTTCGTTGCGTTTTATGCGGCCGCCATTCGCATGGCCATGACAAACCGGCTCCAGGCGCACAAGCGGCTGATCATCGTGGCCAGCGCCATCGTGGTCGGCGCCGGTTCCGCTCGCGTGCTCATGCTGCTGAGCGAGTTTCATCCCCTGTCGGTGCCGATCGGCATTCTTGCGTGCAGCCTCTTCATCGTCATCGGCATCGTTTACGACTGGCTGACGGTGCGGTCGGTGCATCCGGTGTACTGGATCGGCCTCGTCGCGGTGCTCGGCGTCGAAGCGTCGCTGTTTCCCCAGCTCAACGGCGATACCGTCGCCTGGATCAACCAATGGATCGGGGCACTGGGCGAGCACCTCGGCGTGTTCTACGACCCCGAACCCACGGTCGAGTTTTGAGGCCTGCGATTTCGCCCACTGAGTGGTCCCTGATACCTTTTCAGCCGCCACTCACCGTGTCGGGAGTGTTTCCGCCCGGCTTCGGAATTTCCCGCACGGCGACCGTCATTGCCTCGGCGCCCAAGCGCACGGAGGGTTCCGGGTCGATCTTGGGCAGGGGCGAGTGTTGGCTGGGCACCGGGGGTCCGCTGGCCTTGGCGGCGTCGGGAGCGGCGGGTGGCGCGCCACCGAGCAAAAAAGGAGCAAAAAAAGGGGTCAGAGAACATATGCGCTTCAAGCAATAATGTTCTCTGATCCCTTTTTTTTATCGCGTTATCGGGCAATTCCGCCCGCCCTAATTGCTCGCGCATACTCTATCTACGCCGCCGCCCAGTCCGGCTCGGCGAGCCTGGACTTCAGTCAATATTAGTAAGGAAACATGACCCCGTTCTCGCAGGCGGTGGCGCGCATGTGGCTCCCCTTGGTCGAATCGTGATCAAGTGAACCTGACCCAGTTACTTGATCAGATCCCGTCACTTGATCCGGCGGCGCGGGCCGTGGCATATCGTGGGTTGTCGAGCGATGCGTCACCGCACCAGTCAGCGCGGAGGTCCGGAACTACCGGCGACAGCAGAAGGCGCCGGGATGTGACCGACCGTTTCAGTTGCCGGTCTCTCCTAGGCAATGGCGAAAGGTGGGCGACGTGGACGGACCGACGTGACACTCCTGCTCGTCCCTCTGCTCGCACCCTGATTCCCACCCTCCTCTTTTACCGTCCGGACTTGGCCCGTCCCGCGATTGCAGGCAATCTGGCGGGCGGGTTCAGGCGATTCGGAGGGGTGGGCATGCGGTCAGGCATGGTCGTGGCGGGCTTGCTGTGGCTCGCGGGTGCGCCCGCCATGGGCTCGGACTACCTCGAGCTGCAGGACCTGCACCTGATCGACGGCACCGGAAAGCCAAGCCGCGTGGTCGACCGGCTGCTGGTGCGCGACGGACTCATCGTCAGGATCGACGACGAGGGCGACGAGCCCACGCCCGAGCCCCGCTCGAGCTGGCTGCGGATCGATCTCGATGGCGCGTGGGTAATGCCCGGCCTGGTCGACACCCATGTCCATGTCGCCCGGTTTCCCGACACCAGGGCGCAGGCCGAACGCATCCTGCGCCAGGCCGTTCGTGGGGGCGTCACCTCCGTGCGCGACCTCGGCGGTGATGCCCGCGCACTGGCCGAACTCTCGCGGGCCATGGCCGCCGGCGAATTCATTGGTCCCAACCTGCAATTCAGCGCCCTGGTCGGCGGGTCCGCGGTACTGGAATCCGAGACCGTTCGCCAGCTGGCGAACGGACATGCGCCCGGCACGGCGCCCTGGGCGCGTTCGGTCGACGCGTCTACCGACCTCGAGCGCATCGTCGCCCAGGCCCAGGGAAGCGGGGTCGGCAACCTCAAGCTCTACGGGAACCTGTCGCCGGATTTGGCCAGGGGCCTCATCGAACAGGCCAGGTCGCAGTCGCTATCGACCACCGCTCACGCCACGGTCTTCCCCACGGGACCGGGTGAGCTGGTGGACGCGGGGATCGGCTCGCTGGCGCACGCGCCCTACCTGGTCTGGGAGGCGGTCGACCACATCCCGGCAGACTACGAAGTGCGCACCCGTGGGCCGTGGGACCAGGTGCCCGCGGACCATCCACGCTTGCTGTCCCTCTACCGGCGCATGGCCGAACGCGGCGTGTTCCTGGACGCAACCCTCTACGTATACGAAGCCATGGGGCGCTATTCGCCGGGAGTGGTCGCGGACTGGTCGGCCGCGGCGTTCCGCTGGGGGGCACTCGCGACCGCGCTGGCGCGCGCGGCGGGCGTCCGGGTGACGACGGGGACCGACTGGTTCGAACCCGCCGGCGATGGCGCGCTTCCGCACACCCATGACGAACTCGTCCTGCTGGTAGACGCGGCGGGGTTCACCCCGATGCAGGCGATCGTCGCCGCGACCCGCGACGGCGCCGCGGCGCTGGGGCTGGGCGAGAGCCACGGCACGCTGCAGGTCGGCAAGGTGGCCGACCTGCTGGTGCTCGACGCGGACCCGCTCGCCGACATCCGCAACACCTCGCGGCTGCGCTTCACGGTGCGCGCGGGACGGGTGGTGCCCGCGGAGTAGCCAGCGGCCGCCCCTTCAGGGCGGAAACGTGTGGGACGCCCGGTGGACGAGGGACCGATCCGGAACTTCAGTAGGCGAGAAAGGGGGTCGAAGCGGGGCGGGACGCGCGGATGGTTGGAGGCGGGCTCGCGGCCGGGACGGGCCCGGGTTCACTCGATCTCGCCCGCCGCAACCTCCCTCAGCGCCCGCTCGAACACCTCCACCGGCTGCCCGCCAGAAACCAGGTGGCGCCGGTTGAGGATGACGGACGGGACGGCGTTGATGCCGCTGCGCTGGAAGAGCTCCTCCGCCGCGCGCACTTCCGCGGCGTAGCGATCGGAGGCGAGGATGTCGCGCGCCTGGTCGCCCGGCAGGCCGACCTCGCTTGCGATGCGCAAGAGGGTGTCGTGGTCCGACACGTCCTGGCGGTCGGTGAAGTAGGCGCGCAGCAGGGCGTGCTTCAACTCGGACTGCCTGCCCTCGATGCCGGCCCAGTGCAGCAGGCGGTGCGCATCGAAGGTGTTGACGATGCGGCGGCGTCCCTCGGGGTGGAAGGTGAAACCGAGCTCGGCGCCGCGCTCGCGGATGCGCGCCTGGTTCTCCGCCAGCTGGGCATCGTCGAGGCCGTACTTGTTCTTGATGTGTTCGGCGGTGTCCTCGCCTTCGGGCGCCATGTGCGGGTTGAGCTCGAACGGCTGGAAGTGGATTTCCGCCCGGATGTCCCCGCCGATGCGTTCGAGCGCCTGTTCCAGCGAGGCCAGCCCCACGGCGCACCACGGGCACGCGATGTCAGAGACGAAGTCGATGCGCATCGGGACGCCGCCTTCGGTGCTCATGGGCGTGCCATCGGCAGTTTCAGGCCTTGTTCCTGCGCACAATCCCTGGCGATGTCGTAGCCGGCATCGGCATGCCGCATCACCCCGGTGCCCGGGTCGTTCCACAACACGCGTGCGATCCGCTTGTCCGCTTCCGGCGTGCCGTCGCAGACGATCACCACGCCGCTGTGTTGCGAGTAGCCCATGCCCACCCCGCCACCGTGGTGCAGCGAAACCCAGGTGGCGCCGCCGGCGACGTTGAGCATCGCGTTCAACAGCGGCCAGTCGCTCACGGCGTCCGACCCGTCCCGCATCGCTTCGGTCTCTCGGTTCGGCGATGCCACGCTGCCGCTGTCGAGGTGGTCGCGGCCGATGACGACGGGCGCCTTGAGCTCGCCGTTGCGGACCATCTCATTGAACGCCAGGCCGAGCTTGTGGCGCTGGCCGAGACCGACCCAGCAAATGCGCGCGGGCAGGCCCTGGAAGGCGATGCGCTCGCGGGCCATGTCCAGCCAGCGATGCAGGTGCGGATCGTCGGGGATCAGTTCCTTGACCTTGGCGTCGGTTTTGTAGATGTCCTCCGGGTCGCCGGACAGCGCCACCCAGCGGAACGGGCCGATGCCCTTGCAGAACAGCGGCCGCACGTAGGCCGGCACGAAACCCGGGAAATCGAAGGCGTTGGCGCAGCCCTCGTCCTTGGCCATCTGCCGGATGTTGTTGCCGTAGTCGAAGGTGGGGATGTCCTGCTGCTCGAAGGCGAGCATGGCTTCGACGTGGACGCGCATGGATTTCTTCGCCTCGTCGCGCACACGTTCGGGATTGGCTTGCTGTTCCGCGAGCCACTGCTCCACCGTCCAGCCGATCGGCAGGTAGCCATGCACGGGGTCGTGGGCGCTGGTCTGGTCGGTGACGGCATCCGGGCGCACCCCGCGCCGAACCAGCTCGGGCAGGATTTCGGCGGCGTTGCCGAGCAACGCGATGGACTTGGCTTCACCGGCTTGCGTGTACTTCCCGATGCGGGCCAGGGCGTCGTCGAGGTCGTCGGCCTGCTCGTCGACGTAGCGGGTCTTGAGCCGGAAGTCGATGCGCGACTGCTGGCATTCGATGTTGAGGCTGCAGGCACTGGCCAGCGAAGCGGCCAGCGGCTGCGCGCCGCCCATGCCGCCCAGCCCGGCGGTGAGGATCCACTTGCCCGCGAGGTCGCCGCCGTAGTGCTGGCGGCCCATCTCCACGAAGGTCTCGTAGGTGCCCTGCACGATGCCCTGGCTGCCGATGTAGATCCAGCTGCCGGCGGTCATCTGGCCGTACATCATCAGGCCCTTGCGGTCGAGTTCGTGGAAGTGCTCCCACGTCGCCCAGGCCGGCACGAGGTTGGAGTTGGCGATCAGCACGCGCGGCGCGTCCGGGTGCGTAGGGAACACGCCGACCGGCTTCCCGGACTGCACCAGCAGGGTTTCGTCGTCCTCGAGTTCCTTGAGGGTGGCAAGGATGGCGTCGTAGGACGGCCAGTCGCGCGCGGCGCGGCCGATGCCGCCGTAGACCACGAGGTCCTCCGGCCTTTCGGCCACCTCGGCGTCGAGGTTGTTCTGCAGCATGCGGAACGGGGCTTCGGTGAGCCAGGACTTGCAGGTGAGCGTGGCGCCGCGGGGTGCGCGGATGCTGCGGGAGGGGTCGTGGCGAGGGTCGTCGCTGCGCAGGGACATGCCAGGGCCAGGTGTGGGGATGCGCGGGATTATCGCATCGGGGTCCCTGCCCCCAGGGCCGCCCGGACACCCGTGGCCGGGCGGCGCCCCTGTTGCCCTGCTCAGGCGGCCTCGGCCTGCGCGAGCTGCTGGTAGTAGTCGGCAAGCCGCAGCAACGGATCGGCGCCGTCGCCCAGCCAGGCAGGCCCGTGCATCAGGGCGAGCACGCGAGGCTGCAGCGCGGCCAGGCGGCGCAGGGTGGGCGCGGTCGCGGGGCCGACGCTGGTGGCGTGGAACAGCTCCTCGCCTTCCCGTGCCGCCGGCAGCGGATCGTCGGTGGAGGTGGCGCCGGCATCGCCGATGCGGGTGAACAGGTCGCTGCAGAACAGGGTGCCGGTCGTGGTCTCGAACATCATCCCGGCGTCCCAGCCATGCGGCACGTGCGGGGTGGCGATGAAGCGCACCCGCTTCGCGCCCAGCACCAGTTCCTCGCCGTCGGCCAACACATGCGGCGGCCGGTCGGCCATGTCGTTGAGGACCACGTCGCAGGACAGCTGGCCGTGCGCGACCTGCGCCGCGGGCGCAGTGGCAAGCCACAGGTTCATGCTGCCGCATTCGTCGGCCTCCACGTGGCTGAAGCCGATCCAGCGCAGGCTTTCGGGCGGAAGGACCCGCGCCACGGCATCGCGCACCGCAGTGAACATGGCCTTGGGGCCGGTATGGAACAGCAACGGCTGCTCGTCACGCACCAGGTACTGGTTGAAGACGAATCCCGACGGCGGCGCGATGTCGGGCACCCAGGTCGAGAGGCGGAAGATGCCATCGGCGATTTCATGTACTTGCGTATTCAAGTCACTTGCTCCTGACGGAAGGGGCCGGCAACAGCCGGCAGCAGAGGACCGCGGCGATTTCTTCGGCGGCTTCGAGGACATCGAGCCCGCTCTCGCGAAGGGACAGGTAGGTTCCTGTATCCAGCAGGGCGACCGCCATTTGCTGGCTTTCGGTCGGTGGCGGTGTCTTGAGCGGTCGCAGTGCGGCGGCAAGCTGCGTGCGCCTTTGCTCTCGCTGGGCCTCGAACATGGCGGCGAGCTGCGGGACCTGGTCGCGCTCGCCATGCAGGCGCGCCCATCCGGGCCGCGCGGCGTAGTAGGTGAACCAGGCGACCGCCAAGGCGCGAAGGCGGTCCGCCGGCGCGGCATGTCCGTCGAGCACCGACATGCCGGGCATCGGCGCCTGCTCCATGACATGAGCACCGCACGCATTGATGGCGTCGGCGTACTGGGGGAAGTGGTGGTAGACCGTCCCCACGGCCACGCCGGCGCGCTCTGCGATCTGTTTCATCGACGTCGCGACGATGCCCTGTTCCACATGGAGGGCATAGGTCGCCTCGACGAGGCGACGGCGGGTGTCTTCGGCGGCTTGGCCGCGCTTCCCGAGGCGATAGCGACGACGTGTCATGACAATAATTTGATTGAATAGTCGTTCAATTTAATACCAGGGTAGCGCGGCGTCAAGCGCCACTCTGCGTGGCCGGAGACGGGCCGTGGTCCCTCTACAGGGGTGGGCGGGAACCATCGTTCAGTTGGGTCGCCACCAGGCCGTCGGACTCCGGTCCGCGGCGCGTGCCAAGGCTGCGGGAAAACGTCTGGCCCAGGCTGCGGTTGGCCACCGGGAGGCTGAAAATCTGCCCACACGTCGAGTTCGTTCGGCTGTGCCGTGGGGACCGGGCTTGCCGTAACTTCGCCGACGGAAGGGTCGACAGGCAACCTCGCCGTCAGATGAAGAAGCTGTCGATCCTGCGTTGCCTCGCCGCGCTGCTCGTCGCCCTGCCCGGCTGCAAGAGCATGCAGGCGGTGACCCATGACGCCTGGTCCAACGTGACCGCGAACGTGGAGGCCGGCGACACCGTCGAAGTGGTCACCACCGACGGTCAAATCGAGCGGTTCGTGGTGACCCAGGTCACGGCGGACGCCCTCGTCGGCAACGAGATCCACATCGCAAAGGAGGACATCACGCGCCTGCAGGTACGCGCCGTGCACAAGGGCCGCACATTCGGCGCCGCGTTCGGGGGCGCCGCGGCGGCACTGGTCATCGTGCTGGCCGCCGCCACCGCGGCGTTCCTGGGCGGAGGTTGAGGACACGACAGGGTCAGGACCCCTGGCGATGGCCTCGGCAGGGAGAGGTCCGTCGAGGGCACCACGATGGCCGCAAGAAAGACGCCCGGCGGGAAGCCGGGCGTTTCTGCTTTGCGGTTGCGCGTCTGCTTTGCTCTCGCGCGCCTTCAGTTGATCGAAGGGTCGAGCCTGCGCAGCGCATCGGACAGCTCGACGGCGCCGGTGCTGTCGATGTCGGACTGCGAATAGACCCGGCCGTGGACCGGGGCGCAGCGCTGCAGGCGCTCACGGGTCCGGGAGTTGCTGGTGGCCGTGATCCGCGAGCCGGTGTGCTGCAGGCAGAAGCGGTCGATGGCGGCATCGCGTTCGGCGGCCGCGTTGAAGTCGGCGGCCTTCGCGGCTTCGGACTCGCCGGCCGGGGCGGTGGGCGATTGCGCGGAAGCGGTGGACGCGAGGGCCAGCAGCGCGCTGGCGATCAGGAGTCTTTTCATGGCGTCACCTCGTGGAAGCGGGAACGGCGCCGGATTGCGCCGGGCACCCACCACCATACGCCTGCCCAGGGAACGTCGCCTGAAAATCCGTTGAACCGGTTCAGCTTCGCTCATGCCCGGGGGCAGGCGATCCGGCGGCCGGCGGTGAAGGCTTCGGCCTGCGCGGCGTCGGCCGGCACCGGGCGGATGCCGTCGTCGTACAGCACCCGCCAGGCGCCATCGACGTCGCGAACCCAGACGGAGACGAAGGCCCCGAGCGCGAGTTGCGTTTCGCCGCTTGCGTCCCGCCGTCGGTACAGCGCCGGCCCGCTGGAATACGCGACGCCGCTGTCGCCGGAAACCGTCACCATCGTCGGGTACCACTGCACCTCGACCGGCTCGCCGGAAATGATGCCTGCCCATTCCGCGACCACCGCCTCGCGGCCGCGCGTCGGCCTGGGCCCCTTGGCGCCGAAGGCGGCCTGCGGGTGCACGTGCTCGGCGAAGGCCTCGGCGTCATGGTCGGCGACGGACTGCGCGAACCCGAGCTCGCGCGCCCAGACCTGGCATTCGGCTTCCCCCAGTGCCGGCGCGGGCGCCGGGGGTCGTGGCGCGTCCTGCGCGGAGGCCAGGAAAGAAAGCGAGAGCAGGAGCGTGGGCAGGCAGCGCGTAGGCATCGGAGCGACCTCGCCGGACGGGATCGCCAATGTCGGCTGTCGCCACTCCCGGCGCATGCGCCGGAAGTACCAGGTCCGGGACATTTCTCGGCTTGGCGCGGAGTTCCTATGATGGTGCCGGTGAAGCCATCCCCGAAGCCCGATCGCTGGAGGTTTGCCGGCGGCCTCCTGGCCTGCCTGCTGGCCGCCTGCGCCCAGGCGCCACGCGTTCCGGGCGGTGACGCGATGCCGATGGCGACTGCCGCCCCACCCCCTTCCACACTGCGCAGCGTCGTGCTGGTGTCGCTGGATGGCTTCCGTGCCGGTGACGTGCGCGCCGACCTGGCGCCCAACCTGGCACGGCTGGCGACCGAGGGCGTCCACGCCGACTGGATGACGCCGTCATACCCCACCCTGACCTTCCCCAATCACTACACCCTGGTCACGGGCCTGCGCCCCGATCGCCACGGCGTGGTCCACAACACCATGCGCGATGACGCGCTGGGACGGTTCCGGACCGAAGATCGAGCGGCGGTGGGCGATGGTCGATGGTGGGGCGGCGTGCCGATCTGGGTCACGGCGGAGCGCGCGGGCCTGCCCACGGCCACCCTGTCCTGGCCCGGGTCCGAGGCCGCGATCGATGGCGTGCGTCCGGGCCGCTGGCACCTGTTCGATGCCGACCGACCGATGGACGCGCGCGTGGACGCCGTCCTGGACTGGCTCGGCGAGCCGCCGGCCACGCGACCCCGCTTCGTGACCCTGTACTTCGAAGCCATCGACGTCGCCAGCCATGCGCATGGCCCGGATTCCCCGCAGGCGCGCGCCGCCGTGCGCGAGGTCGACGCCATGCTGGGCCGGCTGGTCGACGGGCTCGGGCGGCTTGGCCTGTGGCAGGCCACCGACCTGGTCATCGTCTCCGACCACGGCATGGCGACCGTGCCACCCGGTCAGGCGATCGCGGTCGAGGACCTGGTGCCGGCGGAGGTGGCCACGGTGGTGACCACCGGGCAGTCTGTCGGCTTCGAGCCCCGTCCGGGGCGCGAAGCGGACGCGGCGCGCCACCTGCTCGGCCGCCACCCGCACCATGCCTGCTGGCGGAAGTCCGATCTGCCACCGCGCTGGCGCTACGGCAGCCACCCGCGCGTCCCGGCCATCGTCTGCCAGATGGACGTGGGCTGGGACGCGATCCGTCGCGAGACGCTCGCGCGGCGGCCCACCGACCACGACCGGGGGTCGCATGGATTCGATCCCGCCGACCCGTCGATGCGCACCCTGTTCGTCGCCCACGGGCCCTCGTTCCGCCGCGGGGTGCGGCTGGCGCCCTTCGACAACGTCGATGTCTATCCGCTGCTGGCCCGGCTGCTGGGCGTGGACCCTGAACCGAACGACGGCGCTGCGCGCACCTGGGGACCTGCCCTGGCCACCGAGCCTTCCCCGGGGCCCGCACCATCGCGGAGCGTCGACTGAGGCCAGCCCGGCCGTCGCGCGGGACGCCCTCGAGACAGGTGCCCGGGATCCGCCCGCGATGCGAGCATCGCGCAGGGCGCTACAACCCGGGGAGCAAGGTCTCCATGACTCCGCGGTAACGCGCGGCGATCGCTTCGCGGTCGTGGTGGAGACCGTTCCCGACGACGACCTCCCCGCCCACCTCGACATCGCGCACCAGGTTTCGATTGCCGCTGAAGATCCAGCGATCGACGACGTCGCTCCCGGTGGCGCCTGCCAGCTGCGGCGCCAGCGCGTCGAGCACCACGCAGTCGCCCGTCCCCTCGAACCCGGTAGCGGCGCCGGCGCTGGCGACCACGTCGTGCAGCAAGGTATCGCCAACGCTCTGCGAACCTTCGCGCACGGCGATGTTGCGGTGGCGGCTGTCGAGTCGCTGGCCGTACTCCAGCCAGCGCAACTCCTCCACCGGCGAGACCGAGATGTGCGAATCGGACCCGATCCCCCAGGCGCCACCGGCGTCCAGGTACTTGCGCAACGGGAACAGGCCGTCGCCCAGGTTGGCTTCCGTGGTCGGGCAGATCGCTACCGTCGCGCCGCTGCGCGCGATGCCGGCGACCTCGGCGTCGGTGAGGTGCGTGGCATGGACCAGCGTCCAGCGGTGATCGACGTCGGCATGGTCGAGCAGCCATTCCACCGGACGCGCGTCGCGGACGGCGAGGCAGTCCTGCACCTCGCCGATCTGTTCGGCGATGTGGACGTGGATCCTGGCGTCTCCGGGCAGCGATCGCACGACCGCCTGCATCGCGTCCTGCGGCACGGCGCGCAGGCTGTGCAGGGCGCAACCGACGCGCAGCATGCCGTCCTGCAGGGCGTGCAGCTCGGAGAACAGGCGCAGGTAGCCGTCGACGTCGTGCCCGAAGCGGCGTTGCCGCTCGCCCAGCGCGCGACCATCGAAGCCGCCCGCCATGTACAGCACCGGAAGCAGCGTCAGGCGGATCCCGGCCTCCCGCGCGGCGGCGATGATCGCCTGCGACATGGCGGCGCGGTCCTCGTACGGGCTGCCGTCGGGCGCGTGGTGCAGGTAGTGGAACTCGCATACCGAGGTGTAGCCGGCCTCGAGCATCTCCACGTACAGTTGCGACGCCACCGCATGGAGCGAGTCGGGATCGAACCGGGCCGCCATGGCGTACATCGTCTCGCGCCAGGTCCAGAACGAATCCTCCGGATGGGTCTGCCGCTCGGCCAGCCCTGCCATCGCCCGCTGGAAGGCATGGGAATGCAGGTTCGCGATGCCGGGGAGGCGCCAGCCGCCGGGGATGGGTTCGACGTGGCCGTGGGTCTGGTCCATGGCCCATTGTCGCCCGCGACGCCGGGCCTGTCGCCATCGGCCGCTTACAATCGAAGGATGGAGACTTCCGCGATCGATCGCTGGGACGGACTGGTCGTCAATGCGCGGCTGGCCACGCTGGACGCCGACGACGGCTACGGCATGCAGGACGATGGCGTGCTGGGCTGGCGGGAGGGCGCCATCGTCCACATCGGCACGGGCGCGACCCTGCCCGACCGTCCGGAGGCGTTGGCCGACGAGGTGATCGACGCCGGCGGCGACTGCATCACCCCCGGGCTCATCGACTGCCACACGCACGTCGTGTTCGGAGGCGACCGTGCGGCCGAGTTCGAGCAGCGCATGGAGGGCGCCAGCTACGAAGCCATCGCCCGCGCAGGCGGCGGCATCCTCTCCACCGTGCGCCATACCCGCGCCGCCGACGAGTATGCCCTGCTGGCGCAGTCGCTTCCACGCGCGGAGGCGCTACGCGGCGATGGCGTGACCACGCTGGAGATCAAGTCCGGCTACGGGCTGGACTACGCCAGCGAACGCAAGATGCTGCGCGTTGCGCGACGCATCGGCGGCGAGCTGGGCATCGAGGTCCGCACCACCTTCCTCGGGGCGCACGCCCTGCCGCCGGAGTTCGCCGGCCGGCCGGATGCCTACGTGGACGAGGTCGTGGACTGGTTGCCGAGGCTGCACGCCGAAGGCCTGGTCGACGCCGTCGACGCCTTCTGCGAAGGCATCGGCTTCACCGCGGCGCAGACGCGACGGGTGTTCGAAGCCGCGCACGCGCTCGACCTGCCGGTCAAGCTGCACGCCGACCAGCTCAGCGACCTTGGCGGCGCGGGGTTGGTAGCCGAGTTCGGGGGGCTGTCCGCCGACCACATCGAGTACGCCTCGGAGGCCGGCGTGAAGGCGATGGCGCGTGCCGGCACCGTGGCGGTGCTGCTGCCGGGTGCGTTCCACGTGCTTCGGGAGACGAAGCTGCCGCCGCTGGACCTGTTGCGCGACCACGGCGTGCCGATGGCGGTCGCCACCGATTGCAATCCGGGCACCTCGCCGCTGCTGTCGCTGCGCCAGGCGATGCAGCTGGCCTGCACGCACTTCCGGCTGACGCCCGAGGAGGCGTTGCGGGGCGCCACCGTGCACGCGTCGCGCGCACTGGGCCTGGCCGATCGCGGCGTGCTGCGCGCGGGCATGCGCGCGGACTTCGTGCGCTGGCGGGTGCATGAGCCGGCGGCGCTCTGCTACTGGCTCGGGGGCAACCTGGCGGCCGGCGTGTACGCCGGCGGGCGTCGCGTGGCGTGAAATCCGCCGCATGGCCGCCCGCGCCGTCACGCCGCCGCATGGAGCTCGACGCGCCAGGCCGCGGCGGTGCAGGCCCTGCTGAAGCCGCTCCGGCAATCCGGCACACTGTGCGGACCTTCCTGCTGCCCGGAGCTTCCATGCATCGCCTCGTCCTCGGGGGCTGCCTCGGCCTCGCCATCGCGCTGCCCGCCGTCGCGTCCGACGCCCCACCGGCCGCCGTACAACTGGCCCGCGACGCCCTCATCGTCGACACTCACATCGACGCGCCGGGGCAGTTGATGAAGAAGTGGGCGGACCTCGGCAAGGCCGCGCCAGACCGCGAATTCGACTATCCGCGCGCTCGCGCCGGCGGGCTGGACGTCGCCTTCATGTCGATCTACACCTCGCCCCGCCAGGACGACGATGGCAGCGCGTGGCAGGTCGCCAACACCATGATCGATGCGGTCCAGGCGCTGGCGGCGCGGCATCCGGACAAGTTCGCGATCCTGACATCGCCGGGCGACGTCGACAGGCTGCGCGAAGGTGGCCGCGTGCTGCTGCCGATGGGCATGGAGAACGGTGCACCGATCGGCGACGACCTCGCCAACCTCCGGTTCTTCTTCGACCGCGGGGTGCGTTACATCACCCTCGCGCACAGCGGCAACAACCGGATCAGCGATTCCTCGTACGCGCTGGAGAAGAAGTGGAACGGCCTCAGCCCGTTCGGGCGCGAGGTGGTGGCGGAGATGAACCGGCTCGGCATCATGGTCGACGTGTCCCACCTGTCCGACCCGGCGGTGCGGCAGGCGGTGGAGCTGAGCACGGTGCCGGTGATCGCCAGCCATTCGGCGCTGCGCCATTTCACCCCGGGCTTCGAGCGCAACCTGAGCGACGAACTGCTCGAGGCCATCGCCGCCAGGGGCGGGGTCGTGCAGATCCCGTTCGGAAATGCCTTCGTCAACCCGGTCGCGGCGGCCGACGTCCAGGCCTACTTCCGCGCAGAGGCCGAGTTCAACAAGCGCAATGCGGCGCGCAAGGCCGCGGGCCAGCCGCTGCTGGACGAGAAGAAATTCGATGACGACTGGGACGCCGCGCATCCCTCGCCACCGACCAGGATCGACGCCGTGCTCGACCAGGTCGACCACGCCGTGAAGCTGGTGGGCGTCGACCATGTCGGCATCGGCTCCGACTTCGACGGCGTCAGCGGCAACCTGCCCGACTCGCTGCGCACGGTCGCCGACTTCCCGAACTTCGTCGCCGGCCTGCAGGCGCGCGGCTATGCCGAGGCCGACATCCGCAAGATCCTGGGCGGCAACCTGCTGCGGGTCTGGGCCGCGATCGAAGCCGGCGCCGAGCCGCGCTGAGGTTCTTGCGCCCACGAAAAAGCCCCGCAATGCGGGGCTTTCGGTGCCGCCGTCGCGCCGCGCTTATTCCTTGGCAACGGACTTCTTGGCGACGGCCTTCTTCGCCGTCTTGCGGACGGACGTCTTCGTCGCGGTCTTGGCCGCGGCCTTCTTCGCGACCGGCGCGGAGGCGGAGCCCGCGGCCTTCTTGGTCACCTGCGTACGGGCATTGCCGTAGCTGGAGTTGTAACGCTTGCCCTTGGCGGTCTTGCGGTCGCCCTTGCCCATCTTGTTGCTCCTGGTCCTGGATTCCCCTGCCTCGGCGGCAGGTGCTGTCGCGAGTGCACAGCGAGGCGCGAATCCTAGCACGCGGCTCGCCCCCTCACCCGCCGCCGGCCGCTCCAGCGCCATGCGTCAGCCGCAAGTTGGCCAGGTGCGCGGCCGCCAGCAATCCCCCGCCCAGGGCCATCACCGCCGCGTGCAGCAGGCCGTGCGTATGCAGGCTGGTGAACGCGCCCGCCCAGACCATCACAAGGCCCGGAAGCAGCAGGGCCCAGGCGCGGAAGGCCCGGTGCCGGCGGTAGCCGAGCGTCAGCGTGGTCAGGCCCAACAAGGTGGCGAAGACCACGAAGGCCTGGTCCAGGTCGATCCACCCCCCCACGTTGAGCCCCAAGGCCGGCAGCAGGGCCAGCGCAAGCGGCAAGAGGGCGCAGTGCACGGCGCACAGGAAGGATGCGGCGAACCCGAACCGGTCCGCCGTCCGCAACGCGGCTCGGGGCTGAACGATGACTTCCGGGCGGTGGGCGTCCATGGTGAAACATTATAACATCCAGCGGGTCTTCGCCCTGCCCGGATCCCTGCCCGCATGAACAGCGCTCAACGCCCCGGCTCGCCTGCATTGCCCCGCCGTTCCCGCCTCGCCCTGGCGCTTTGCCTGGCCCCGGGCCTCGCCCTGCCCGCCGTGGCCCAGGACGACCCGCGGCACGAAGAGCCCACCGACCTGGACGCCGTCATCGTGCGTGCCACACCACTGCCCAAGACGGCGGAGGATCTCACCCGCCCGGTGGAGGTCCTGGCTGGCGCCCGGCTCGACGAGGCCAAGGCCAACTCGCTGGGCGAGACCGTCGCGCGCCTGCCCGGGGTGCAGTCGTCGTACTTCGGGCCCGGCGTCGGCCGACCGATCATCCGCGGCCTGGACGGCGCCCGGGTGCAGGTACTCAATGACGGCCTCGGCTCAGGCGACGTCTCCACCCTCAGTGCCGACCATGCGGTCAGCATCGAGCCCTTCCTCGCCAACCAGATCGAAGTGCTCAAGGGACCGGCCACCCTGCTCTACGGCAGCGGGGCGATCGGCGGCGCGGTGAACGTGGTCGACGGCCGCATCCCCGAGGCGGTCACCGCGCAACCGCTCGAGGGCCGTGCCGAGCTGCGCGCGGGCAGCGTCAACGACGAGAAGACCGGGATGGTCCGCGTTGACGCCACCTCGGCGTCGGGCAACCTGGTGTTCCACGTCGATGGCCTGCACCGCGAGACCGGCGACTACGACATCCCCGGATTCGCCGAGAGCGCTGGCTTGCGTGCGGAGGAAGCTGCGGAAGGCGAAGAGGCCGAAGAGATCGCCGGCACCCTGCCCAACAGCGCCCTGCGCACAGACAGCGGTGCACTGGGCGTTTCCTGGGTCGGTGGACGCGGCTTCATCGGCGTCGGCGCCAGCCTGTTCAATACCCGCTACGGCATCCCCGGTGCGGCCCACCACCACGACGACGGGCACGACGAGGCCGATGGGAGTGAAGACGCCCAGGTGGACATCGTGCTCGACCAGCGCCGCCAAGAAGTCCGTGCGGGCCTCGACGAACTCGGCGCCTTCCAGACCCTGCGGGTGAAACTGGCGCGCAACGATTACACCCATACCGAGTTCGAAGGCGGCGCCGTGGGCACCGTGTTCGACAACCGCGCTTACGAGGGCCGCGCGGAACTGGTCCACCGCGCGTGGGCGGGGTGGACCGGCGCCTTCGGGCTGCAGGTGTCGCGGCGCGAATTCAGTGCCGTCGGCGACGAGGCGTTCGTGCCGGGATCCGATTCGCGCGACACCGGCCTGTTCTGGGTCGGCGAGCGCGATTTCGGTGCGCTGTCGCTGGAACTCGGGGCGCGCCACGACCGCAGCAGCATCGACGTCGACCCCGCCGTGGCCGTCGGACCGTCCCGTGACTTCGACGGCACCAGCCTGTCGGCCGCAGCGCGCTGGAACTTCGGCGAGGACGTCCATCTGTCGCTGGGACTGGATCGCGCGCAGCGCGCGCCAGCGGCGGAGGAGCTCTATTCCAACGGGCTGCACGTCGCCACCGGAAGCTTCGAATTCGGCGACCCGACGCTGGACGTGGAAACCGCCCGTCGCGCCGAACTCGGCCTGCACTGGCATCGCGGCGCGCTCAAGCTGGACGCGGCCCTGTACCAGGTCCACTACGACGATTTCATCCATCTCGCCGACACCGGCGTGGAGGCGCACGGCACGCCGGCGCGGGTCTGGAACCAGGCCGATGCGCGCTTCACCGGCGGCGAGATCGACGTTCAGTGGACCTTCCTGGAGAACGAGACCGGTGCCTGGACCGCCCGCGTCTTCGCCGACACGGTGCGCGCCCGACTCACCGGGGACGGCGAGCGCACGGTGGCCTTCGCCGTCGAGGAGGACGGCGAGGTCGAGGCGTTCACCGCAGACATCGCGCAGTCCGGCAACCTCCCACGGATCGCCCCCGGGCGCGTCGGTGCGGAACTGCGTTGGGCCGGCAACGGCTGGCGCGCGGGCCTGGGTGCGGTGCGCTACGCCAGCCAGGACGACGTGGCCGCCTTCGAGACCGCCACCGATGGCTACACGCTCGTACACGCCAACCTGGCCTGGCACCGCGACACGCCCGGCGGGAACGCCTGGGAGCTGTTCCTGGACGGCAGCAACTTGCTCGACCAGGAGGCGCGCCCGCACACGTCCTTCCTCAAGGACCTGGCCCCCCTGCCCGGGCGCAGCGTGACCGCAGGCGTGCGTGTGTTCTTCTAGGGCAGCACCTGGGGGAAACGGAGGTCGTCCCCGTAAGCGCACGGAAACCCTGATGCTGTAAGCCGGATCCCGGCTTCCAGGACCCGGATATCGGACCGCGCTGAAAGGATCACGCGGATCACGCAGCGCCTCCCGCATGCGCAAGCGCGCCTGGGTGCGGGGCGGACGGCTTGCCCGGGCGAAGTCGCAGAACGGCGCCGCCTTGTCCGGTCCCGCGGCTCCCCCGCAACCGCCGGGCGTCGCTCAACCCGGGTCCCGGCCCTTCGCGCTGCAGCGGGCGCACAACCCGTGCACTTCCAGGGTCTGCGCCTGGGGCTCGAATCCCAACGCGCGCGCGCGGTCGTCCAACGCTCGCACGACCTCGCGGTCCTCCAGTTCGACCGCGTCGTGGCAGCGATCGCAGATCAGGAACGGCACCGAATGCTGCGCCGTGCTGGGATGGTGGCACGCGACGAAGGCATTGACCGATTGCAGCTTGTGGATGAAGCCGTTGGCCAGCAGGAAATCGAGCGCGCGGTACACCGTCGGCGGGGCCGCCGCGCCGGGGCCCTCGCCTTGGCGCACCTGGTCCAGCAGGTCGTAGGCCTTGATCGGTTGCCCGACCTCGGCGATCAGCGCCAGCACCCGCGCGCGGATCGGCGTCAGCCGAAGGCCGCGCTCGCGGCACGCACGTTCGACCGCCACCACATAGGCGGCGGCATCTTCGACGTGGTGGCGGGGATCGGTGCACTCGTGCCGGGGCATGGGGTCATGATGGTGGCAAACACGCCGGCGCTCAATGCATGGCAGCCGCGGCCAGCGGCCGGCGCGCGTTCCAGCGTGCGCCACGCGGAGGGATGCGGGTGGCATGTCCGGACCTCGAGCAGGCACCCGTCCGGCGGCGTGGTTGCCCGAGGGTGCGGGGATTCGCCTATGACGCGTCGATCAGCGCCAGCGCCGCGTCGATGCGATTCAAGGCCTCGTCGCGACCGGCGAGGTAGACGGTGTGCGCGATGTCCGGGCTGACCTGCGTGCCCGTGATCGCCACTCGCATCGGCTGCGCCACCTTGCCCATGCCCAGTCCCAGCGCCTCGGCGGTTGCGTGCAGCGCCTCGCCGACGGCTTCCACGGTCCATGAGGGCAGCTTCGCCAGGCGTTCGCGCGCCTCGGCCAGGGGCATGCCGGCCTCGGCGGTGAGGTGCTTGGCGACCGCCTTGTCGTCGTAGACGGCCAACGGCTGGTACCAGACCAGTGCGCGTTCGGACATGTCCTTGAGGGTCTGGACGCGATCCCGCAGTGCCAGCACGACATCCGCAGGCGCGGGTCCGTCCTGCGGATCGCACCCCGCCTGCCGCAGGTGCCAGTCGAGGTGCGCGGCGACGTCCTGCGGCGCGTCGGCCTTGAGGTATTGCTGGTTGAGCCAGCCAAGCTTGGCTGGATCCATGCGCGCCGCCTTGGCGTTGACGTCCTTGAGGTCGAACAGCGCCGTCATCTCGGCGATGGAGAACACCTCCTGGTCGCCATGCGACCAGCCAAGCCGCACCAGATAGTTCAGCAGGGCGTGCGGGAGGTAGCCGGCGTCGCGGTACTGCATCACGTCGGCGGCCCCGGTGCGCTTGGAGAGCTTGGCGCCGTGCTCGTCCAGGATCATGGGCAGGTGGGAGAACGACGGCACGCCGCCCGCCAAGCCCAGTTCGATCAGCGCGCGATAGATGTTGATCTGGCGCGGCGTGTTGTTGACGTGGTCGTCGCCGCGCACGACATCGGTGATCTCCATGTCGACATCGTCGACCACCACGGCGAAGTTGTAGGTCGGGTGCCCGTCGGGGCGCAGGATCACCAGGTCGTCCAGTTCGCCATTGGCGATCTCGATCCGACCCTTGACCTTGTCGTCCCACGCCACCGTGCCCTCCAAGGGGTTCTTGAGCCGGATGACGCGATTGGGGTCATCGCGCCATGCTTCGCCGCGCTCCCGGTAGGCGCCGTTGTAGCGAGGTTTCCCGCCGGCAGCCATGGCCGCCTCGCGCATGGCGTCGAGCTCGTCCTTCGACTCGTAGGCGTAATAGGCATGCCCGCCGGCGACGAGCTGCTCGGCGACTTCCCGGTAGCGGTCCAGGCGATGGGTCTGGTAGACCGGGCCCTCGTCGTAATCGAGCCCCAGCCAGTCCATCGCCTGCAGGATGGCGTCGATCGCCGCCTGCGTGCTGCGCTCGCGGTCGGTGTCCTCGATGCGCAGGATGAACTGGCCACCGTGCCGCCGCGCCTCCAGCCAGCAGTACAGCGCGGTACGCGCGCCGCCGATGTGGAGGTAACCGGTCGGGCTCGGGGCGAAACGGGTACGACAGGCCATGCGTGACTCGCGGAACGAGGGAATCGACGATTTTACCGCTTGCCGTCCCGCAGCGAGCGGCTGGGGGCCCGAGGATCACAGGGTCCACGGGAACGGCATGGCGGGCGCGGGCCTACAATCGGCGCATGCCCACGCTGTTCATCTCCGACCTGCACCTCGACGACGCGCGGCCCGGCAGCACCCGCCTGTTCGGCGAATTCATCGACGGCGAGGCGCGCGGCGCGGACGCGCTGTACATCCTGGGCGACCTGTTCGAGGCCTGGATCGGCGACGACGATCCCTCGCAGGCCGGTGCCTTGGTGGCGCGGAAGCTCAAGGCGCTTTCCGACGACGGGGTGCCCGTCTTCTTCATTCACGGCAATCGCGACTTCCTGCTCGGCGACGCGTACGCCGAGCGCTGCGGCATGACGCTGTTGCCCGACCCGACGCGCGTCGACCTGCATGGAACTCCCACGCTACTGATGCATGGCGACACCCTGTGCACCGGCGACCTTGCCTACCAGCAGTTCCGCGCGCAGACCCGGGATCCGGAATGGCAACGGCAATTCCTGTCGCAGCCGCTCGAGGCGCGGCTGGCGTTCGCCCGCCAAGCGCGGGGCGCCAGCGCGAAGCACCAGGGCGCGCTGCGCGAAGCCGGGACCATGGAAACGATCACCGACGTCGCGCCCGATGCGGTGGACGACGCCTTCCGGGCGCACGGCATCGATCGGATCATCCACGGCCACACCCATCGGCCGGCGATCCACTGCCAGGACGGGCGCACCCGCATCGTGCTGGGCGACTGGTACGAACAGGGATCGGTCTTGCGGGTCGATGGCGACGGGACCGAACTCGCCGGACTGGACCCGGTGGCATGACAGGTGCGACCGGCACCATGCGCGGGCCGCGCCGGACCACGACGTCACCGGCTAGTCGATCGCTTCGGCACATCCCTGCAGGGTTCGCCCGCCGCGGGCGAAGGACGCGACATGCGTCCAGGTCTTGTCGGCCATCGTGTCCTAGCAGGGGCCGGGCTTGAGGCGCAGGAGGAATGGTGGGTTGCCGGCACGCTGGGTAAACACGACATCAGTGCCGTCGATGAGGCGTTCTGCCGGAATCACCGTGCCGTCCACGTTCTCCGGCGTCCTGAACACCAACCGCGCGCCGTCGACGTCGACCGACCAGAAGGGCTCGTTGCCGGCGGCGCGGTAACGGTGGGTCGAAGGACCTTCCCCGGCCCGCGGCGGCAGGGACGCGCAGGCCGATGCCAGCGCGAGGACCAACAGGCCAACCGGCATGCACCTGCCCACGCTCATGGCGCCCTCCCCCACGTTCGACGACATCCGTTGCAACGCGGCATACCGCGTCATCCGGCCAGCTCGCGCAATGCAGCCAGTTCCCGTTCGCCGAACCCGGCGGCCAGCCGGGCCTCCTCGTTGAACGGACCGTGGAGCACGGCGCGGGCATACTCGGCCAGCAGCTCGCGGAACTTCGCTTCCGGCTCGTCCCCGCTGCGTGCGCAGAACCATCGGAACCAGCGGCTGCCGGCGGCCACGTGGGCGACCTCCTCGCGAAGGATCGTCTCCAGGATGCCGGCCGTCGCCTCGTCGCCCAGCTTGCGCAGTTTCACGATCATCCCCGGGGTGACGTCCAGCCCGCGGGCCTCCAACACCCGTGGCACCAGCGCCATCCGGGCAAGCCCGTCGTGCGCGGTCTTCTCGGCCATTTCCCACAGGCCGTTGTGCGCATCGAAGTCGCCGTAGTCGTGGCCGAGGTCCTGGAGCCGCGCGCGCAGCATCGCGAAGTGGCGCGCTTCATCGTCGGCGACCGCGACCCAGTCCGCGTAGAAGTCTCCGGGCATGCCGCGGAACCGGTAGACCGCGTCCCAGGCCAGGTCGATGGCGTTGAACTCGATGTGGGCGATGGCGTGCACGAAGGCGGCGCGGCCCACTGGGGTCCCGAGTCCGCGGCGCGGCAGTTCGCGGGGATGCACGAGGGCGGGCCTGGCGGGACGGCCAGGCATGGCGATCGGCCCGGGTGGCGTGGCCGTGCCATCGATGTCGAGCTCCCCGCGCCGGTAGGCCGCGGCGGCCGCGAAGCTCATCGCCAGCTTCTCGTCGGGCTGGCTGGCGGCCAGGCAGTCCCGGGCCGCCTGGAACAGGCAAGGCATCAGCGCACGCGCGTTACAACGCCAGCCGGCGCTGCCGCTTGGCGTCGTCGGAACGCAGCTGCTGGAGGCGCTCGAAGTAACCCGGTTCCACGCCGGTGATGTACTCGCCGCTGAAGCATGAGCTGTCGAACCTGCGGCCCGGGAACTTCGGCCCCGCCACGGCCGCCTCGAGGTCGGCCAGGTCCTGGTAAACGAGCCAGTCGCAGCCGATCATGCGCTCGATCTCGGCCTCGCTGCGGCCGTGCGCGATCAGTTCCTCGGGCGTCGGCATGTCGATGCCGTAGATGTTGGGATGGCGCACGGGAGGTGCGGCGGAGGCGAGGTAGACCTTTCGCGCCCCGGCATCGCGCGCCATCTGCACGATCTGCCGCGAGGTGGTGCCGCGCACGATGGAATCGTCCACCAGCAGGACGACGCGGCCGCGGAACTCGAGCGGGATCGGGTTGAGCTTGCGCTTGACCGATTTCGCGCGTTCGCCCTGCCCCGGCATGATGAAGGTCCGGCCGACGTACCGGTTCTTGATGAAGCCCTCGCGGTACTTCACGCCCAGCACGCTCGCGAGCTCGAGCGCCGAGTCGCGCGAGGTGTCCGGGATCGGGATCACCACGTCGATGTCGTGGTCCGGGCGCTCGCGCAGGATCTTCTCGCCCAGGGTCACGCCCATGCGCATCCGGGCCTTGTGCACCGAGATGTCCTCGATCATCGAGTCGGGGCGCGCGAAATAGACGTACTCGAAGATGCACGGCGCCGGCTCGCCCGGTTCGGCGCACATGCGCGTGTGCAGCTCGCCGCGCGCGGTGACCACCACGCCCTCGCCGGGACGCACGTCGCGCACGCGCTCGAAGCCCAGGATGTCCAGTGCCACTGACTCGGATGCCACCGCGTATTCGTCGCTGCCATCGACCACGCGCTTGCCCAGGACCAGGGGGCGGATGCCGTGCCGGTCGCGGAAGGCGACCAGGCCGAGGCCCAGGACCGTGGCGACCGCTGCGTATCCGCCCCTCGAGCGCCGGTTCACGCCTTCGATCGCGCGGAACGCGGACTCCGGCGACAAGCTGCGTTCACGGTCCAGTTCGTGCGCGAAGACGTTCAGCAGCACTTCGGAGTCGGACTCGGTGTTGATGTTGCGGCGGTCCTCCTCGAACACCTCGCGCCGCAGGGCATCGGTGTTGATCAGGTTGCCGTTGTGCGCCAGCGCGATGCCGTACGGCGAGTTGACGTAGAACGGCTGCGCCTCGTCGGTGCCCTCGCTGCCGGCGGTCGGGTAGCGGCAATGGGCGATGCCGACGCGGCCCTCGAGCAAGGCCATCGCGCGCGCATCGAACACGTCGCGCACCAGGCCGTTGCCCTTGTGCACGCGCAGCTGCGTCCCGACGGCCGTCGCGATGCCGGCCGCGTCCTGCCCCCGGTGCTGCAGCACGGTCAGTCCGTCGTAGAGCGCGGGAGCGACTTCGGAGGTGGCGACGATGCCGATGATGCCGCACATGGCGTTGGCGTCCTTTGGGAGTTTCGGGGGTGGGGTTGCGGGGAAACGCGTCAGGGATGGGAACGGACGATCCCGTCCAGGCCCAGCCGGGACTTGAGCTGCGACCTGAGCTGGTCGGCGTCGCCGCGGCCGAGCACCGGGCCGGCCTTGACCCGGGTCAAGGCGCCCTGGTCGGTCTGGACCGCCTCGGTGAAGGCGTTGAAGCCCGCGCCGCGGATGCGGTCGCGCAAGGCGGTGGCGTCGGCGGCATTGCGGAAGGCGCCGACCTGGACCGCGAAGCCGACGTCCGCCGCGGCGGCGGGCTTGGCCGCCGGGGCTTTCGCCGCGACCGGCTCGGGCACGGCCACGGTATCGGCCGGCGAGCCGGCGGCCGCCGGGGGGCCCGGCTGCGGCGTGGGCCGGGTGGCCCCGGCATCCAGCGCGACCACGCGGGCGTCGACGTCGTTGGGGATCAGTTCGGCCAATACCCGCGCTGCCTCCGCATCGGCCCGGGTCGCATAGGGGCCGATGCGCACGCGCCAGGCCGGTTTGCCGTCGACGGTGGTCGACTCGCGATAGGCGGGAAGCCGGGACTCGCGCAGCCGCGCGACGACGGCTTGGGCATTCGTCGCGCTGGAATACGCGCCGAAACCGACGGCGTAGTCGCCGCCGGCCACGCTGGCCGGTAGCCGCGGGCTGGCCGCTATGGGCTCGGGCAACCCGGATCCGGCTACCGCCGGGTCCGCGCCCAATGGGATGGGGCGGCTGGCAGGCGACGGATCGGCGGTGTCGACCGTTGGCAGGGCTTGTTCATCGAGCGCCCCCGGCGAAGCCGGTTGCGGTTCCACCAATGGGAGGTCGCGAGTGGCGTACTCGCCCTCGGGTGCGTCGGGCATGGTGAGCGAGAGGTCGGATACGCCGCTGTCCGGCGCCGGACCCTTGACCAGCATCGGGAGGAAGATCACCGCCAGGGCGACGAGCACTGCGGCACCGACGAGGCGCTGCTTCAATTGTGGTTCCACGATCCAGGATCCATCGATGTCGCGCGCGGCGGGGCACGCGGATTATACGCCGCCCCCCGGATCGACCGATGAACCGATGGCTTCGCGCGGGGCTCCGGGATCGGCGGCGAGCACGCCCAGGGCCTCGGCGGCCGTATGGAACGATCCGAAGACCAGCAAGCGGTCGCCGACGCGCAATTGCGGCAACGCCGCCGACATCGCTTCGGCGACGGTCGCGTGGCGCGCCCCGGACGCCGCCGCGGTGCCGGCGAGCTTGTCCGCCAGTCCATCCACGCTCGTGCCACGCGCGCCCGCGTGTTCCAGCCCCGCCAGGTGCCAGCCATCGACCTGTCCCGCCAGCGCAGAGACCACGCCGACGGCGTCCTTGTCCGCCAGCGCCGCGTAGACGACGTGCGTCCGGCCGGCAACGGGCAGCGCACGCAGTGCGTCGGACAACGCGCGCGCCGCTTGCGGGTTGTGGCCGACGTCGACGAGTACCTCGATGCCGTCGCGCATGAAGCGCTGCAGGCGACCGGCCACCCGCGCGTCCGACACGCCCTCGCCCCAGGCCTGCCGGGGGATCTCCAGATCCAATGCGCGCAGCGCTGCGATCGCGGCCGCGGCGTTGCGCAACTGGACGGGCGCCGCCAGCCGCGGCATCGGCAGGTCCACTTCGAATCCCGGCTCCCGCCAGCGCCACCCGTCGGCCCGCCTTTCGACCAGGTAATCGCTGCCCGCCCGGATCGCGGGCGCGCCGATGCGATAGGCGTGGCGCAACACGCTGGCCGGGGGGTCGTCTTCGCCGAGCACCAGCGGCCTTCCGGCGCGTGCGACGCCGGCTTTCTCCAGGCCGATGGCCTCCCGGTCCGCGCCGAGCCAGTCCTGGTGGTCGAGGTCGACCGTGGTGATCACGGAAACGTCGGCATCGACCAAGTTGACGGCATCGAGTCGGCCGCCCAGCCCCACTTCCAGGATCGCCAGGTCGAGCCGGGCCCGCGAGAACAGCCACAGCGCGGCGAGCGTGCCGTACTCGAAATAGGTCAGCGAGGTGTCGCCGCGTGCCGCGTCCACGGCCTGGAAGGCCGCCACGAGTTCCGCGTCGCCGGCATCATCGCCATCGATGCGGATGCGCTCGTTGTAGGCCACCAGGTGCGGCGAGGTGTAGGCACCCGTGCGGAAACCGGCGGCGCGGGCGATGGCCTCGATGAAGGCGACCGTGGAACCCTTGCCGTTGGTCCCCGCCACCGTGACCACGCGGGGCGCTGGCCGGCGCAACCCCATGCGCAACGAGACCTCGCGCACCCGATCGAGTCCGAGGGCGATCGCGGAAGGATGCTGGCGTTCGATGAAGGCCAGCCAGTCGGGAAGCGTGCGCGCCATGCTGGCCATTGTAGGGTCGCCCACCACTCACGCCGGCAAGGCACCGGTTCGTGTCCGGGTACTGCGCCCGCCCGCGTCGCCAGGCGCACCATGCAACCCGGCGGACGCTTCAGAGTGCGCGGTGGACCGCTTCGCCGAACAGCAGCGTGTGGTGGCTGCAATCGTTGAGACGGACGACGTCCAGCCGATCGACGCCGGGGCCTTCGAGCAGGTTCAGCGTGGTCGGCGCCTGGCGGAAGCTCCACAGCCGCGACAGGGGGATGCCCAGGATGCGGCACAGCAAGACGCGGTTCACCGCATCATGCGCGACGACCAGCAAGGTCTCGTCCTCGCCCAATCCCTCGCAGCTTGCAGCCAGCGCGGCCCACGACCGGTCGAACACCTCCTGCAGCGATTCCCCGCCGGGCATCTGCACCGTGTGCGGCGCTTCCCGCCAGGCCCGGAAGCCTTCCGGATCCTCGTCGCGGATTTCCCCGGCAAGCTTGCCTTCCCAGCTGCCGTGCGCGATCTCCATGAACCGGTCATCGACCTGGAGCATCGGGGCGCGACGCTCGCCGAGCGCGTGCGTCGCGGTGTCGCGCGCGCGCGCGAGGGGCGAACAGACGGCGCGGTCGATACCGACGTCCCGCAGCCGCCCACCCAGGGCGCGGGCCTGCTGCTCACCCGTGGGCGAGAGCGGGATGTCTTCCTGGCCCTGGTAACGGCCCTCGGCGTTCCATGCGGTTTCACCATGGCGGGCGAGCAGGATCCTCATGCGGTGGTTTCCCGATGCGGCGGCCGCCGACGCGGCCGGGACGGCGCACAGTCTATGGGAACGCCGCGCCAGGCCCGATGCACCGATCCCGCCACCCTTCGCAGGCAAGCCACCGTCAACGCTTCGGCGCCACGCCCATTTCCCGCAGCAGCTGCGGGGCGGGGAAGACTTCCTGCATGATCCAGCGCATGTAGCGCTGGTCCACCGAGATCACGCGGGTCATGTCGGGATCGAACATCCAGTTCGACACCACGGCCTCGGCGTTCATGTCGAACGCCAATCCCACCAGCTCGCCCCGTGCATCCATGACCGGTGACCCGGAGTTGCCGCCGGTGATGTCCAGGTCGGACAGGAAGTTGACCGGCACCGTGCCCAGGCGCCGATCCGCGAGGCCGCCGTACGCCTTCGCTGCCACGGCATCGAGCAGGGCCTGCGGGGCATCGAACGGCGGTTGCCCCGTGTGCTTGGCGGCGACCTGCTCGAGCCGGGTGAACGCATGCTGCCGATTTCCGTCCAGCCTGGTGTAGGGCTTGACGTTGCCGAACGTGATCCGCAGCGACGAGTTCGCGTTGGGATACACGAACTCGCCCTGGCTGCGCTTGTAGTCGGCCACTGCCTGCAGGAACACCGGGCGCGCGGCGAGCGCCTCGCCGGCACGGACCTTGCGCTGGCGTTCGAGTTCGAGCAGCGTCGGCATCACCGCCACGGCGTAACGGATCGCGGGATCCTTGCTCTTCTCGAACGCGGCGCGATCGGCCGCGAACCACTTCATGCGCGCATCCGGCTCGACCAGTTCGCTGCGCCCCAGCCGGTTGAGTGCGACCTCGACGGCCTTGCTGCTGTCGCCACCGAGCCATTTGTCGATCTCCGCGACCCGTTGCGGCTTCGGCAGCTGCAGGTACTGGTCGATCCAGTAGCGCTGCAGCTTGCGATCCATGGCCGGCACGTAGCGACGCTCCATCTGGCGCAGGCTGCCTTCGATGGTCGACAGGTCCCGCTCCTGGTAACCCTGCTCGCGCGCGGCATCGGGCTTGGCACGCTCGATGGCGAGCCGGTACAGCGTGGTGGCCGCCGACACCAGGCCGGTATTGCCGAACTGGGCCATGACCAGGTCCCGCTCCCTGGTGGCGCGTTCCTCGTCCAGCAGGCCTTCGAGCCGGGCGTGTGCCGCGACCGCGGCTTGCCCGTCCGCGCCACGCCCCGCCAGCCAGTCGAGGACGGCGCGCTCCTGCGCCCGCTTCCCGGCGACGGCGCCGATGCGCTCGAACCCGGCCAGCTGGTTGTCGTAGTTCTTGAGCACGTTCTCCCAGCCGCGCACGGTGCTGGCGTACTTCACCTCGATTTCCGGATCGGCCTTGGCTTCCGCCTCGACCAGCGCCACCAGGGCCTTGTAATGGCGGCTGATCGTCGGATACGACCACTCGACGGTATTGGTGAATTCGCGGCTCAAGGCGTAGCGACTGGTGTTGCCGGGATAACCGGCGATCATCACGAAGTCACCCTCGCGCAGCGGCTTGTCGGCGAGCTTCAACCAGCGCTTGGGCTTGTAGGGAACGTTGCCTGGCGCGAATGCAGCCGGCTTGCCGTCCGGGCCGACGTAGGCGCGGTAGAACGCGAAGTCGCCGGTGTGCCGCGGCCACGACCAGTTGTCGACTTCGCCGCCATAGTTGCCGACGCTGCCCGGCGGTGCGTAGGCCAGGCGAACGTCCTTGATCTCGATGTTGCGGAACAGCCGATAGGTATTGCCGCCGGAAAAGCTGTACAGGCGGCAGCGATAGCCCTCGACCGCTTCGCAACCCGCCACCAGTCGTTTCTCAGCCGCGTCCAGGGCCGCCGTACGGCCGAGCGCGTCGGGTGCCGCGGCGATCGCATCGCGCACCTCGCCGGTGACGTCCTGGATCGACTCGAGCACGTAGATGCGCGCATTCGGGCCGGCCGGGATCTCCGCGGCCGGCGTCGCGGCGTTGAAGCCGTCGCGCATCAGGTTCTTCTCGGGGGTCGAATTGAGCTGGATGGCGCCATAGGCGCAGTGGTGGTTGGTCGCCACCAGCCCCTGCGGCGAGACGAAGCTCGCGGTGCAGCCGCCCAGCGAGACCACCGCCCCCAAGGGATCGCCGGTGAGGTCCGCCAGCTGTTCGGGCTTGAGCTTCAGGCCGGCCTGCTTCATCGGCTTGGCCAGCTCGGGCAGCTGCTGCGGCACCCACATGCCCTCGCCGGCGGATGCCATGGGCAGGGCGGACGCGGTCGCCAACGCGATCGCGGCGGTGAGGACGGTCAGGCGCATCGAATGACTCCGCATGTGTCGGGTGGGCCAGTCTAACGTCGGCGCCGCTGCGGTCGCATTCATCGGGGCGTCGATGCGGATCGTCCCGCCGCCGGGAACCCGCCGAACCGGGTGCCATGAGGCACGGCGGCCCCCGCGTATAATTCGGGGCCCCGCAACCCCCACCTACGGATGTCCCCACATGGGCCGAATGATGAAGGCGCTGGTCAAGCGCGAAGCCACCAAGGGCATCTGGATGGAACAGGTCCCGGTTCCGGAGCCGGGCCCCAACGAGGTGCTGATCAAGCTCGAGAAGACCGCGATCTGCGGCACTGACCTGCACATCTACCTGTGGGACGAGTGGAGCCAGCGCACCATCGAGCCCGGCTTGGTCATCGGCCACGAGTTCGTGGGACGCATCAGCGAACTCGGCCCCGGCGTCACCGGTTACTCGGTGGGCCAGCGTGTCTCGGCCGAAGGCCATATCGTCTGCGGCCACTGCCGGAACTGCCGTGCGGGCCGGCAGCACCTGTGCCCCAATACCGTCGGCATCGGCGTCAATCGCAACGGTGCCTTCGCCGAGTACGTGGTGATGCCGGCCAGCAACCTGTGGCCGATCCCCGACCAGATCCCCAGCGAACTCGCCGCCTTCTTCGACCCCTACGGCAATGCCGCGCACTGCGCGCTGGAGTTCGACGTGGTTGGCGAGGACGTGTTGATCACCGGCGCCGGCCCGATCGGCGTCATGGCCGCCGGCATCTGCAAGCACATCGGCGCGCGCAACGTGGTGGTCACCGACATCAACGACTACCGCCTAAAGCTCGCCGCCGACATGGGCGCCACCCGGGTGGTCAACGTCACCAACACCAGTGTCAAGGACGTGATGGCGGACCTGCACATGGAAGGCTTCGACGTGGGCCTGGAGATGAGCGGCAACCCACATGCCTTCAACGACATGCTCGACTGCATGTACCACGGCGGCAAGATCGCCCTGCTCGGCCTGCTGCCCAAGGGTGCGGGCGTGGACTGGGACCGCATCATCTTCAAGGGGCTGACCCTGCACGGCATCTACGGCCGGCGCATGTACGAGACCTGGTACAAGATGACGCAGCTGGTGCTGGACGGGTTCCCGCTGCACAAGGTGCTCAGCCACCAGCTCCCCGCCGACGAGTTCCAGAAGGGTTTCGACCTGATGGAGTCGGGCAAGTCGGGGAAAGTCGTGCTCAGCTGGAACTAGGAATCACCCCTGCCACCGCGATGGCCGGCCGGACGGCATGGGTGCGCCCACCCTTGCCGGGTCCGGAAGCCGGCGGCGGCAAGCCGCGATCGACTGCGACCGGAACCAATCTGACGGAGTTGCCATGTCCCTGACCGACCGCTACGCCGACACCCTCGACGAGATCCGCGACGCCGGACTGTTCAAGGCCGAACGCATCATCACCGGCCCGCAGTCGGCAGAGATCACCCTTGCCGACGGGCGCACGGTGCTGAACTTCTGCGCCAACAACTACCTCGGCCTGGCCGACCATCCCGACATCATCGCCGAGGCCAAGCGCGCGCTCGACACCCATGGCTTCGGCATGGCCTCGGTCCGCTTCATCTGCGGCACCCAGGACCTGCACAAGCAGCTCGAGAAGACCATCGCGGACTTCTTCGGCATGGAGGACACGATCCTGTATGCCGCCTGCTTCGATGCCAACGGGGGCTTGTACGAACCGCTGCTCGGCGAGGAGGACGCGATCATTTCCGACGCCCTCAACCACGCCTCGATCATCGACGGCGTGCGCCTGTGCAAGGCGAAGCGCTTCCGTTACGCGAACTGCGACATGGGCGACCTGGAAAAGCAGCTGCAGGCTGCCGACGCCGCCGGCGCCCGCACCAAGCTGATCTCCACCGACGGCGTGTTCTCGATGGACGGCTTCATCGCGCCTCTGGACGAGATCACCGCGCTGGCCGCGAAGTACGGTGCACTGGTGCACATCGACGAGTGCCATGCCACCGGATTCCTGGGCAAGACCGGGCGCGGCTCGGCCGAGGTCAAGGGCGTGCTCGAGCGCATCGACATCGTCACCGGCACGCTGGGCAAGGCGATGGGCGGCGCGCTGGGCGGGTTCACCACGGCCAAGGCCGAGGTGGTCGAACTGCTGCGCCAGCGGTCGCGACCCTACCTGTTCTCCAATTCGCTGCCGCCCCACGTGGTCGCGGCGGGGATCAAGGCGTTCGAGATGCTCGATGCCGCGGGAGAACTGCGTGAACGACTCGCAGGCAACACCGCCTACTTCCGCGAGAAGATGGCCGCGGCAGGCTTCGACCTCAAGCCCGGCACGCATCCGATCTGCCCGGTGATGCTGTACGACGCGAAGCTGGCGCAGCAGTTCGCCAAGCGCCTGCTGGAGGAAGGCATCTATGCCATCGGATTCTTCTTCCCGGTGGTGCCGAAGGAGCAGGCGCGAATCCGCACCCAGGTCTCCGCCGCCCACACCCGCGAGCACCTCGACCGTGCCATCGATGCGTTCACGCGCATCGGCCGTGAACTGGGCGTGCTCGAGACCTGAATCGGGAATTCCCGCAGCCGCTCAGCCACGCACCCGGGCCATCGCCAGCGCGTCGACGTAGGTGCCGTCGCGATAGGCATAGTCTCGGAGCAGGCCCTCCTGTTCGAACCCGTGCTTCTCGTACAAGGCGATGGCTGCGGCATTGCGCGCATAGACCTGCAGCTCGATGCGCCGCAGCTGCAGCCAACCGTCGGCCAGCACCAGCGCGGCCTCGAGCAAGGCGGTGCCCACGCCACGGCCCCGCCAGTCGTCGCGGACGCCCATGCCGAGGTCGCCGACATGGCGGCGGCGCGGATTGGTCGAGACCTGCAAGCCGAGCTGTCCCACCAGCTCGTCGCCGCACTCGGCCACCAGCAGGTGGCTATTGCCGTCGACCGACTGCATGCGCGCGCGCCAGAGATCCAGCGACGGGAACGGCAGCTGCAACGTATCGGCCTGCGCGAGCGGGGCGTCGTAGATCCGCCTGACGGCCGGATAATCTTCGGGCTCGGCGCGGCGTACCGTGATCGTGGCTGTCATGCGGCTGGCGGACTCCAGTCGATGCCGGCCAGAAGTGTAATCTCGGCCGCCTCCAGCCGTCGCCACTGTCCCTTGCCGAGCTGGCCCAGGGCGAGGTCGCCGATGGCGACACGCACCAGGCGTAGCACGCGTAGCCCACAGGCAGCCATCAGGCGGCGAATCTGGCGATTTCGCCCCTCCGCCAGCACGATTTCAAGCCATGCATTGCGACCACCGCTGCGCAACAGCCGGGCGCCCGTGGCCTGCAAGCGCTCGCCGTCGCAGTCGACTCCGGTTTCCAGCGTGCGCAACACGGCGGCGTCGGGCAGCTCATCGACCTGGACGTGGTAGCGCTTGTGCGGGCCGGTAGCCGGGTCGGTGATGCGTGCCGCCCACCCGGGGTCGTTGGTGAACAGCAGAAGGCCTTCGCTGGCCTTGTCGAGTCGGCCCACCGGCGCGATCCAGCCCAGCCCGGCGCCATCGAAGCAGCGGTAGACCGTCTCGCGGCCTTGCTCGTCCGTCGTCGTGGTCACCAGGCCGCGCGGCTTGTTGAGCATGAGGTACACACCTTCAGGCGGGCGCAGCGCACGTCCGTCGATGCTCACGCTGCCCAGGTCCTGCGCGGGGACCGGGAATTCCGGATTGAGGACCACGCGACCATGCACGGCGACCCGGCCAGCGAGCACCCATCGGGTCGCGACCGTGCGGGAGCACAGGCCCTGTTTGCTCAGCACGCGGGCAAGGCCGTACCGTGGGCCGGACGATGGATTCCGTTGGCGCATGCCTGCAGTTCCCCGCGGCAACCCCGCCGCGTCGGCGCCATCATCGCGCATCCGCGACTCGGCGGGTTCCGTAACTGGGCTTGACCGAATGCCCGCGGCCCGCCCGCGGATGGTTCGTCGCAGCCCCCGTCGCGCACCGAGATGCCCACCCATGAGCGAGACCCCAGCGAACGCGTCGCCTCCCGCCGCGAGCAACCCGCCTCCCGCCATCGCAGCCCTGCTGCGGTGGTTCGATACCCGCCATGCGGCACCCGTGCCGGCGCACGACGACCGCATCGACTGGCTGCGCGTCGCCCCCTTCATCGGGATGCACCTGGCCTGCATCGGCGTGTTGTGGGTGGGCGTGTCGGCCACCGCCCTGTGGGTCGCGCTCGCGTCCTACGCGCTGCGCATGTTTGCCATCACCGCGTTCAACCACCGCTACTTTTCGCACAAGACCTTCCACACGTCGCGCGCGATGCAGTTCGCGTTCGGCCTGCTCGGCGCCAGCTGCGTGCAGCGGGGACCGTTGTGGTGGGCGGCGCACCACCGCCACCACCACCGGCATGCCGATACGGAGCAGGACGTGCACTCGCCGCGCCACCTGGGCTTCTTCCGCAGCCACATGGGCTGGTTCATGGCCCGGGGCGCGTTCCGCACCGACGAGGCCGCGGTACCCGATCTGGCGAAGTACCCGGAACTTCGCTGGCTCGATCGGTACGACGTCGTCGTCCCTGTGATCTACGCCGCCGCACTGTATGCGCTCGGCGCCTGGCTGGGGCACGCCCATCCGTCGCTCGGGACCAGCGGTCCGCAGCTGTTGGTCTGGGGCTTCTTCGTCTCGACGGTCGTGCTGTTCCATGTCGCCGTCTCGATCAACTCGCTTGCCCACCAGTGGGGCACCCGTCGCTACGCAACCCGGGACGACAGCCGCAACAACGCCCTGCTCGCCCTGCTGACCTTCGGCGAAGGCTGGCACAACAACCACCACCATTTCCCCGGTTCGGCGCGGCAAGGGGTGCGCTGGTGGGAGGTCGACCTGTCCTGGTACCTGCTGAAACTGATGTCGGCCTTCGGCCTGGTCTGGGACCTCAAGACAATGCCTGCGCACCTGGTCGATGCACGCCGGGCCCATCCTCGCGCAGGCCGCCCTTGAACCCGCGTCGACGCATTGCGGTCGTCGGCAGCGGCATCGCCGGACTCGGTGCCGCGTGGCGGTTGTCGACCGCCCACGACGTCGTCCTGTTCGAATCCTCGGACCGGCTCGGCGGACATGTCCACACCCACGACATCAAGCTGGACGGCCGCCGCCACGCCGTCGACACCGGGTTCATCGTGTTCAACCACGCCCACTACCCGCTGCTGACCGCACTGTTCGAGTCACTGGGGGTCGCGACCCGGCCGACCACCATGAGTTTCTCGGTGCAGGACGCCTGCAATGGGCTGGAATACAACGCCACGAACCTCGATGGACTGTTCGCCCAACGCCGCAACGTCGCCTCGCCGCGGTTCTGGGGCATGCTCCGCGACATCCGCCGTTTCTACCGGCAAGCCCCGGCACTACTCGAACTGCCGGGGGGAGGGCCCAGCCTGGGTGAATACGTGGCGGCCAATCGCTACGGCGACGCCTTCGTCGACGACCACCTGGTGCCCATGGCCTCCGCCCTGTGGTCTTCGCCGGCATCGGCGGTACTCGACTTCCCCGCCAAGTACCTGGTGTGCTTCATGCAGCAACACCAGATGTTGCAGGTCGAGGGCAGGCCGCAATGGCGTGTCGTGTCCGGGGGGTCGATGCGTTACGTGGAAGCCCTGCAATCCCGCTGGCGGGTCGACGTCCGGCTGCGCACGCGGGTCGAACGCGTGGCCAGGCACGCCGGGGGCCATGTCTTCGTGCAATGCGCCAATGGAAGCGAACGCTTCGACGAGGTCGTACTCGCCTGCCATGGCGACGACGCCCTGGCCCTGCTGGAGACACCGACTCCCGGGGAGCGCGCCGTGCTCGGCGCGATCGCCTACCAGGACAACGACATGGTGCTGCATACCGATGCACGCCTCCTGCCCAGGCGCCGCAGGGCCTGGGCGGCATGGAATGCCTTCGTTCCGGTCGACCGCAGCGAGGCCTGCACCGTCAGCTACTGCATGAACATCCTGCAATCGATCCGCTCGAAACAGCCCATCGTGGCAACCCTCAATCGAAGTGCGGATATCGATGCGGGCAAGGTCCTGGCCCGCGCGCGCTACCGCCACCCCGTCCACTCGCACGCAAGCGTCGCCGCGCAGGCGGGCATCCCGGGCATCAGTGGCCGCGACCGCATCTGGTTCGCGGGCGCCTGGTGCGGATACGGCTTCCATGAAGACGGCCTGCGCAGCGGCTACGCGGCCGCCGACGGCCTGCTCCAGCGACACCAGGCCGGGCAGGCCGCATGACCGCATCCGTCGCCAGCGCGCTGTACCAGGGAGTCGTCCGCCACCGCAGGCACCTCCCGCGGCCGCACGCCTTCCGCTATCGCATGTTCCAGCCCTATTTGGACCTCTCCGAGCTCGACCAGGTCTTCGCCGAACGCTGGTTGTGGTCGGTCGGGCGCGGCAACGTCGCGTCGTTCCGGCGCGGCGATTTCCACGGGGATCCCGCGACGCCCCTGGACAGCGCCTTGCGCGATACCGTCGCTGCATGCACCGGGACGCGGCCGACCGGACCGATCCGGATGCTGGCGCACCTGCGCTATCTCGGCCAGTGCTTCAATCCCGTCGCGCTCTATTACGGTTTCCGCGAGGATGGCGCCACGCTGGAATGGATCATGGCGGACATCACCAACACGCCGTGGAACGAACGCCACGCCTACGTGCTGCCCGTCGCCGGCGCCGTGCATCGTCACGGCATGCTGCGCTGGGACTTCGACAAGCGCTTCCACGTCTCGCCATTCATGCCGATGCGGCGGGCGTACGCCTGGCGCTTCAGCGTCCCGGGCGACGACCTGCGCGTGCACATGGAAGTCCGCGACGGGACGTCGCGTGAGTTCGACGCCACGCTGACGCTGCAACGCCGACCATTGGACGGACCCAACCTGGCCCGCGCCCTGCTGCGTTACCCCGCCATGTGCACCCAGGTGGTGGCGGCCATCTATTGGCAGGCGCTGCGGCTCTGGCTCAAGCGCACGCCCTTCCAACCCCACCCCGACTCGGTGACGCACCCATGAACTCCAGACCGCGGGATCTCGCGCGTGCAAGGCCCGCCGACCGGCAGGTGGGCGGCTTCTGGCGCAGGCGGATCCTCGACCTGCTCGACGACTTGCATGGCGGAACCCTTGTGGTCCGGGACGTCCACGGCACCACCCTGCTCGGCCATGCGGACGGCGACGCGCCCTTGTGCGCGACACTGACCGTCCATGACGAGGCGTTCTACCGGCGCGTCGCGTTGGGCGGCAGCGTCGGCGCCGGCGAGGCCTACTTCGACGGCTTGTGGGACTGCGACGACCTGGTCTCGCTGGTCCGCCTGCTGGTTCGCAACCGCGAACGGCTCGACGCCATGGAGTCCGGCTTCGCCCGTTTCGCGGGCTGGCTGCTGCGTGGCTGGCACGCCCTGCGCCCGAACTCACGGCGCGGCGGGAGCCGCAGGAATATCTCCGCGCATTACGACCTTGGCAATCCCCTGTTCGAACTCTTCCTGTCGCCAGACATGATGTACTCCTCGGCGATCTTCGCATCGGCCGACGAGACACTGGAGCAGGCGTCGTTGCGCAAGCTCGAGACGATCTGCGCCAGGCTCCAGCTCCAACCCGGAGACCACGTGCTCGAAATCGGTACCGGCTGGGGCGGCTTCGCGATCCACGCGGCCACCCGCCACGGCTGCCGGGTCACGACCACGACTCTGTCGGCCGAACAACGGGATTTCGCGCAAAGTCGCGTCGCGGCGGCCGGCTTGTCCGATCGGATCACCGTGCTGCTCGACGACTATCGCGACCTCGGGGGCCAATACGACAAGGTGGTCTCGATCGAGATGGTCGAGGCCGTCGGCGCCGCGCAGCTGCCCACCTACTTCGCCCAGCTTTCCGGGTTGCTGAAACCCGACGGGCTGGCGCTGGTGCAGGCGATCACCATCGAGGACCATCGCTATCGCCGCGCCTTGCGGGAGGTCGACTTCATCAAGCGCCACGTCTTCCCCGGGAGCTTCATCCCGTCCACCAGCGCCATGCTCGGGGCCATGGCCGGCCACAGCGACCTGGGGTTGCTCCACCTGCAGGAGATCGGCGACAGCTATGCGCTGACCCTGCGCGAATGGCGCCGGAGGTTCGAGGACGCTCACGATCAGGTACGCGCACTGGGCTACGACGAACGCTTCCTCCGGCTGTGGCGGTTCTACCTGTGCTACTGCGAGGGCGGGTTCCTCGAGCGATCGATCGGCGATGTGCAGATGCTCTTCGCGCGCCCCGGTTATCGTTGTCGTATCGAGTAGGGAGGAGGCGCATGAGTCCCTGGGTGTTCGCGGCGTTGGTGTGGGCATTGAGCGCGATCGTGATGGCGGCGGTCTGGGCTTTCGCCATCCGTGTCAGGAACGTCGGTTACGTCGACGTCGCCTGGGCCGGGTTGATGGCAGTGGCGGCCCTCCTCTCCGGCCTGCTGGCCGATGGCGCCATCCTGCCGCGCACGCTCACCGCGCTGGCCGGGGCGGTCTGGGGCGCGCGCTTGTGCCTGTACCTGCTCAATCGCGTCATGCACGAGGCCGAGGACGGGCGCTACCGCGCGCTGCGCGAACGCTGGCAGGGCAGTCCGGCGAGGTTCTTCGTGTTCTTCCAGGCGCAGGCGGTCGTGGTCGCGCTGTTCGCGCTGCCGTTCTTCGCCGCGGCCAGCAGCACGCAGAGCAATGCCGATGCGTGGGCCATCGCCGCGATCCTGGTCTGGCTGGCCGCGGTCGGTGGCGAAGCGCTCGCCGACGCGCAATTGGCGGAACACCGTGCCGATCCCGCGAACCAGGGCAAGACCTGCCGCAGCGGTTTCTGGGCCTGGTCGCGCCACCCCAATTACTTCTTCGAATGGCTGCACTGGTTCACCTATGTCCTGTTGGCCGTCCACTCCCCGCATTGGGCACTGAGCTGGCTGGGCCCCGTGGTCATGCTCGCGTTCCTGTACCGCGTCAGCGGGATCCCCTGGACGGAGCAGAACGCGCTGCGCAGTCGCGGCGAGGACTACGCGCGTTACCAGCGTGAAGTGAGCCCCTTCATTCCCTGGCCGCCTCGATCCGGGTCCGGTTCTCGCGGTCATAGCCACTGAGGTACCCATGTCCCTGATCGACCTGGCCGAACGCGGCCTGCTTCCTGACGCGGCGATCCGCGCCGGTATTCGCAAGCTCTGCGCGAAGCGGCTGCACGACGAGCATTCAGGGGATATCGAGGGTGCCGACATGCGTGCCCGCATGCTGATGTTGCAATTGCGCGAAAGTCCGATCGCCGTCGAAACCGAAGCCGCCAACCAGCAGCACTACGAAGTGCCTGCCCGGTTCTTCGAGCTGTGCCTGGGCAAGCGGCTCAAGTACAGCAGCTGCTACTACCCCAGGGGCGATGAATCGCTGGACCAGGCGGAAGAGGCGATGCTTTCGCTCTACGGGGAACGCGCGGCACTGGCCGATGGCCAGCGCATCCTCGAACTGGGCTGCGGCTGGGGGTCGCTGACGCTGTGGATGGCCGAGCGCTTCCGCAACGCATCCATCACCGGCGTGTCCAATTCAAGCGGACAGCGCGAGTACATCATGGCGCAGGCGCATAAGCGTGGACTGGCGAACATCGAGATCCTGACCCGGGACGTCAACACCCTCGCGCTCGAAGGGCCCTACGACCGCGTCGTCTCGATCGAGATGTTCGAACACGTACGCAACCACGCCGGGCTGCTTCGCCGCATCGCCGGGTGGCTGGAGGACGATGGCAGCCTGTTCGTCCATGTCTTCTGCCATCGCACACTCGTCTATCCCTTCGAGGATGCCGGCCGGGACGACTGGATGGCCCGCCACTTCTTCACCGGCGGCCTGATGCCATCGGCCGAAACCCTCGTTCACATGCAGCGCGACCTCCACCTCGAACAACGCTGGCTGCTGTCCGGCACTCACTACCAGCGCACCGCCAACCACTGGTTGGCCAACCAGGACGACCATCGGGAAGCCGTGCTCGAGGTGCTGGCTGCCGCGCACGGCGCGGAGCACGCACGCCGCTGGGCGCAGCGCTGGCGCATCTTCTGGATGGCGTGCGCGGAGCTGTTCGGTTATCGCGGAGGGAATGAATGGGGCGTCGCCCACTATCGATTCGGAAAGTGACGCTCCACGATATGGTGACGGCATGGCCGGCTGGCCCCGACACGTCCCGGCGGCCACCCTGACGCGCCAGTTCGCGGCCAAGCACCTGGCCGTCAGGCGCGCTAGCGCGGAGTTCCGCCGGTCTCGTCGGCGCCTTTCTCGTCGGCTTCTTGTCCGGTGTCTGCTGCGGGCGCGGAAGCTGGCTGCGCCGGGGGAGTTGCGCCGGGAGGAGTCCCGGCGGCCGGCGCCGAAGGAGTGCCGGCATCCGTTTGCAGTGGAGCCTCTTGCGGAACTTCCGCGGGCGCGGCTGCGCGTGCCTTGACCACGCGCACGCCGCGCGACTTCATCCATGCATCGAACTCGTCCGCGGTCATCTGCTTGCCACCCTGCTGCATGTTGAAGCGCCACGGGGTGTTGTCGAACTCGGTCTTGGGCTTGTAGACGGCTGGATCGTTGGGATCGACCGGTGCGACCGGCTCGATGGCATCGGGTACGGGTGTCGGGGCGGGTGCCGCCATCGCGACGGTGCGGCATGCCTCGATACGCAAGCGCAGCAGCACCTGGTCCACGGACTGCGACTCGTCGTATGCGTGCGCCAGCACCCCGCTCTGGGCGCCCAGCTGGTACGACGGCGCCGAAAGCTCGGCGGCGACCGGCAACAACACGGTCGGACGCAGGGGTTGCGGCCCTTCACGGACGAGGTCGGCGCAGTCTGCCGCATGCGCGAAGCCCGGCAACATCGCGAGGCAAAGCAGGTATTTCTTCGTTCCGCGCATGCCAACTCCCCACCTATAGGACCTGGGCGAGTGTAGGCGCGCACGCCATGACCGACAACCCTGCGAACCGCCAAAGCCTGAACGCCTCATGGCGGCCTGGGCGCAAAAAAACGAAGCCCGGCATGAGCCGGGCTTCGCGTGTTGCAGCTGTGGCGTCCGATTAGTTCTGGACGTTCAGCTCGGTGCGGCGGTTCGTCTCGCTCTTGCAGCCCGGGAACGCATCACCCAGCTCCTCCAGCGGACGGCTCTCGCCGTAACCGTTCGGGCCCGACATCCGGCCAGCATCGATGCCGTTGCTGGTCAGGTAGTCGTACACCGCAGTCGCGCGGCGCTCGGACAGGCCCTGGTTGTACTCGTCCGTACCGCACTCGTCGGTGTGGCCAGCGACTTCGACGCGCAGATCCGGGTAACGCTTCAGGATCTCGATGGCTTCGTTGAGGATCGCCACCGCGTCGGGACGCAGGGTCGACTTGTCGAAGTCGAAGTTGACGCCCTTCAGGTCGATCGACACGGGCACCGGGCAACCGTCAGGACCGATGGTCTGGCCAGGCTGCGAGTTCGGGCACTTGTCGTCGCAATCGTTCACGCCGTCGCCGTCGCTGTCCATGTCGGCGCAGCTCGGGGCAACCGGGGCGGGACCGACCGGGGCAGTCGGCTCAGGGCCCAGCGGGATGATGATGCCCACCGAGGCCAGCACGTCGCCGTACCAGTCTTCACCGTCGTTACGCTCCGGCGGCGGATCGTCGAGCAGGAGCTGGGCGCGGGTGTCGTCGATGGCAACGGCACGATAGGCCAGCTCGGTGCGGACGCGGACGCGGCCGACGTGGCTCTGGGCACCGATACCGAACTTGCCGGCGAGGCCGCCTTCGGTTTCCTCGAACGGGGAGTTGGGGTTCGGGAAGTTGTCGGTCTCGATCTCTTCCTGCTGATAGCCAAGGCCCATCAGGAAGTACGGGTTCCAGTTACGGCCTTCGGCGATGAAGTGGCGACGCAGGTCGAAGGAGATGCCGGCCTGGCTCCAGTTCAGGTCCTGCCCGCTGACCAGCGGATTGGTGTTCCGCGGGCTGATGCCGTTGCGCTCTTCGAAGTTGGTCTGACCGTAGTTCAGCTCGATGTCGAACGACCAGTTCGGATTGAAGAACTTGCCGAAGCCGATGGCACCGTACGGCATGTTGCTGGTGTGGCGATCCGAGTCCTGGATGTTGAAGCCGGCGGTGCCGGTGATGTACCAGCGATCGTCGAACTCCTGAGCATTGGCGACACTCGCCACGCCCAAGCCGCCCAACAGCGCTGCACAGAGGAGTTTCTTTTTCATGCGTTCAGCTCCTTAAATCTTGAAAAAAGAGAACCGTGATTCCGTGGTTCCATATGGAAAGACGGCCGCCTGTTGGTCGCCATCCCGCGCAGGTTAGAGTCCACAGCGTGAAAGCTGTGTTAACGAGCATATAACAAATCAAACCCGCCTGTCATCGGGCTCGAGGGCGATTCTAGCCCCTCAAGCCTCGAAATACCCCAGGAAGTCGGAGATGGCCATCGAGTCCATCCGTCCCGGGTCGGCCGCCAAGGCCATCAATTCCTCGGCCTTGCCCGCCGGCAGCTGTGCCTCGAACGCGGCCAGGGCCTTGGCCAGCAGCACCGGGATCCCTTCGTCACGGCGCTTCCGGTGGCCAATGGGGTAGTCGATGGAAATCCGGTCCGTGGAGGTGCCGTCCTTGAAGAACACCTGCACCGCGTTGCCGATGTAGCGCTTGTTCGGGTCGAAGTAGTCCTTGGTGAACTGCGGGTTCTCCCGCACCTCCATCACGCCCCTGAGCGCGTCGATGCGGGGGTCGGCGGCGATGTCGTCGTTGTAGTCGGCCGCCGTGAGGCGCCCGAAGACCAGCGGCACGGCGACCATGTACTGGAGGCAGTGGTCCCGATCGGCGTAGTTGGCCAGCGGGCCGGTCTTGTCGATGATGCGCACCCCCGCCTCCTGGGTCTCGATCACGATCCTCTCGACCTCCGAGATCCGGCCCTGCACCTGGTCGTGCAGCTCCATGGCGCATTCCACCGCGGTCTGGGCGTGGAACTCGGCCGGAAAGCTGATCTTGAACAGGACGTTCTCCATCACGTAGCTTCCGAAGGGCCGCTCGAACTCGAACGATTTGCCCTTGAAGGCGACATCGTAGAAACCCCAGGTCTTCGCGCTCAACGCGCTCGGATAGCCGACCACTTGCTTGCGGACGGCGTTGATCGCATGGATGACGGCCCGACGGCAGGCATCACCCGCGGCCCAGCTCTTGCGCGGGCCCGTGTTGGGCGCATGCCGGTAGGTCCTCAGGACGCCGTTGTCGATCCAGGAGTGCGACACCGCGGTCACGATTTCTTCCTTGCCGCCGCCCAGCATCGCCGTGGCCACGGCGGTGGACGCGAGGCGCACCAGGATCACGTGGTCCAAGCCGACGCGGTTGAAGGAGTTCTGCAGCGCATAGACCCCCTGGATCTCGTGCGCCTTGATCGCCCAGGTCAGGATGTCGCGAACCGTGATCGCCTTGCCTTCCTTGCGGGACAGCCAGTCTGCGACGGCGAGGATGGTGCCGAGGTTGTCGGACGGATGGCCCCATTCGGCCGCCAGCCATGTGTCGTTGAAGTCGAGCCAGCGGACCTGGGTGCCGATGTTGAAGGCCGCCTGGGCCGGGTCGAGCTCGAAGCCGGTGCCCGGCACGCGCGCGCCCCCGGCGATCTCTCCGCCCGGGACCAGCGGCCCGAGGTGCTTGGTGCAGCCCTCGAACTTCATCGCGAGCATCGCGCAGGCCAGCGAGTCGAGCAGCATGTAGCGGGCGGTGTCGTAGGCCTCGTCGGATTCGATCTGGGTATCGACGACATAGTCGGCGATCGCCACCATCGGGGCATCGGGCGCGGGGCGGATGGCGGAACGCTGGTCGGAATGGCTCATCTGGGTGAGGTGCCTGGGTTGCGGGGAAGCCGGCTATTTTGCCGCGCTGGCGCGCTGGTGGCGAACCGGCCTGCATCTCCGGACGCAGGGCTCCGACACCTTTGCGCGCCTGGATCGAGACCCATGCGCAACTCCATACGGAACAGTATGCTGTCGGCATGCCCGACACCCCTACCCCCTATCCCTGCCTGTTCACGCCGCTGGACCTGGGCTTCACCCGCCTGCGCAACCGGGTCCTGATGGGCTCGATGCATACCGGCCTGGAGGATCGCGCCCGGGATTTTCCCAAACTCGCGGCCTATTTCGCCGAGCGTGCCGCCGGCGGCGTCGGGCTGATCGTCACCGGGGGCTTTTCGCCCAACATCGAAGGCTGGCTCAAGCCGTTCGCGAGCAAGTTGAGTTGGCCCTGGGAGGTGCGCAAGCACCGCCAGGTCACCGATGCCGTCCACGCCCACGATGCGCGCATCTGCCTGCAACTGCTGCACGCCGGGCGCTATGCCTACCACCCGCTGCAGGTGGCGCCCTCGAGGCGGAAGGCACCGATCAACCCGTTCACGCCCCGGGCGCTGACGGCACGCGGCGTCGAGCGCACGATCGCCGCTTACGTCGACGCCGCGCGGCTCGCGCGCGACGGCGGCTATGACGGCGTCGAGGTGATGGGTTCGGAGGGCTACCTGATCAACCAGTTCGCCAGCGCGCGGACCAACGCCCGGACGGATGGCTGGGGGGGCAGCGTCACCCGGCGGATGCGTTTCGCGGTCGAGATCGTGCGCCGCATCCGCGAAGCCTGTGGCCCCGATTTCATCCTGGTCTACCGGTTGTCGATGCTTGAGCTCGTCCCGGAGGGATCGGACTGGTCGCAGGTCGTGCAGCAGGCCAAGGCCATCGAGGCCGCCGGTGCGACCATCCTCAACACCGGGATCGGCTGGCATGAGTCGCGGGTACCCACCATCGCCACGTCCGTCCCCAGGGCGGCCTTTGCCGGCGTCACCGCCAAACTGCGCCCCCACGTGGCGCTGCCCCTGGTCGCCACGAATCGCATCAACACGCCCGAGGTCGCCGAAGCGATCCTCTCGGGAGGGGCGGTGGACCTGGTGTCGATGGCCCGCCCGCTCTTGGCGGACCCGCGCTGGGTCGAGAAGGCCCGTGCCGGCAAGCCGCACGCGATCAACACCTGCATCGCCTGCAACCAGGCCTGCCTGGACCACGTGTTCCAGAACAAGGCCGCCAATTGCCTCGTCAATCCGCGCGCCTGTGCCGAAACGGAACTGAATTTCGCGCCGACGGCGGCGCCCAAGCGGATCGCCGTGGTCGGTGCCGGGCCGGCCGGACTGGCATTTGCCACCGAAGCCGCGGGACGGGGTCACGCGGTCACCCTGTTCGACGCAGCGGACGACATCGGGGGCCAGTTCAACCTCGCCAAGCGCATCCCGGGGAAGGAGGAGTTCCACGAGACGCTGCGCTACTTCCGCCACCGCATCGAGGAAACGGGTGTGGACTTGCGCTTGTCCACCCGTGTCGAAGCGGACGCCTTGGCGGGATTCGAGACCGTGGTGCTGGCCACGGGGGTCACGCCCCGGCCTGTGGATTTCCCCGGCCACGACCACCCCAAGGTGGTCGGTTACCTGGATGTGCTGAATGGCCGGGTGGAGGTCGGCGCACGGGTGGCCATCGTCGGCGCCGGCGGCATTGGCTTCGATGTCGCCGAATACCTGGTGCAGCCGGCGCCGTCCCCCACCCTGGACCCTGTGGAGTGGATGCAGGAATGGGGCATCGATCCCGGATTCGACTCACCAGGCGGGCTGGCCCGTCCTGCGGTCTCTCCCGCGGCGCGGCAGGTCTGGTTGCTGCAGCGCTCCGAGGGACGGCCTGGGCGCCGACTCGGCAAGACGACGGGCTGGATCCACCGCGCCACGCTCAAGGCCAAGGGGGTCAGGATGCTCGGCGGGGTCGAATACCTTCGCGTCGACGATGCCGGGTTCCATGTCCGCATCGATGGCGGCGACGAACGGCTTCTGCCGGTGGACCACGTCGTGGTCTGCGCCGGCCAGGAATCGCGCCGCGATTTGCTCGCGCCCATACAGGCCGAGGGCCGGCCGGTGCACGTCATCGGCGGTGCCGATGTCGCCATGGAACTCGACGCCAAGCGTGCCATCGCCCAGGCCAGCCGGCTGGCGGCGGTGATCTGATCGCACCGAGCCCCGGCGGGGGCTCGGCGTCGACGCACCCCTGTTCAGAATAAAAACTCCAAATTAATCAATTGGTTCCTTTTTCTGCGTTCAGCTGAGGTTGGGTTTTGCGTGCTTAAGGTGCGCCAACTTCAGCGCTGGCCTAGTCCAGCCAACCGGTGCGTGTCGCCAAATCCCGGCGACGCTGCGCCCGGGCAGCAAGAGCGCCAGAGAGTGCCGCCGCCCTCCCCAACCCGCCAGATTGACCCGTTCGACGGATCGACCGATCGATGCCTTGCTTGCGTCGCGGTGGATCCAGCCCGGGGCGAAGCAACGAGCAAGGAGTACGACATGAAACTCGCCTGGATCCTGTGGCTGGCGTCCGTCCTGCCGCCGCAAGCCGCCGATTCCCTGTGCCTGAGCACGACCGTGTACCTGGAGGCCCGCGACCAGTCGGTTCGGGGCCAGAAGGCCGTGGCCGAGGTCGCCCTCCGGCGCGAGGACAGCGGCCTCTGGGGCGATTCGATGTGCGAGGTCGTCACCGCCCGCAAGCAGTTCGCGCCGACCATCGTTTCCCCGCGGACCCGCCTCAGCAACACCGAGGCCTGGTCCCGTGCGGTGACCGTGGCCCTGGAGTCGCAGCAGAACTGGGCGCTTCCGGCAGGCGAGCGCAAGGAGATCGTGCCCGGCGCAAGCCACTTCATGGCCCACGAGATCGCGGCGCCGAGTTGGCGCAACGCCTATCAGGTCGCCACCATCGGCAGCCACACCTTCCTCAAGGTGCAGTCCCTGAAACCGCGCAAGTCCTGAGCGGCGAGACGTAACCCGCAGGGACGGAGCAGGACGCAGCGTTGCATCCAGCCTCATTGTGGCTTCACCGCGCGGTTCCCATGGTGGGGACTCCCTTCCAAGGAGTCCGTCCCGATGAAACTGTATTACGCGCCAGGCGCCTGCTCGCTGGCCGACCACATCGTGCTGGAGTGGATCGGCCAGCCCTACGAGGCGGTAAGGCTGTCGCGCCGGCAGATGAAGGCGCCGGAGTACCTGGCCATCAACCCGGCCGGCGCGGTTCCGGCATTCGAGGACGAAGGCTGGGTACTGACGCAGAACGCGGCGATCCTGAACTACTTGGCCGACAGGTTCCCGGAAGCCGGGCTGGGTGGCGATGGCACCCCCAAGGGGCGCGCGGAAATCAACCGGTGGCTGGCCTTCGCCAATGCCGACATCCATCCGGCGTTCCACCCCTTGTTCGGCGCGACCGCCTACCTGCAGGACGCGGCCGCCATCGACCGGACCAAGGCGGCGGCGCGCGACAGGCTGCGTGGAATGTTCGAGCGGGCGGACGGACAGCTGGCCGGGCGCGACTGGCTCGCGGGGACACGCTCGATCGCCGATCCGTACCTGTTCGTCGTCACGCGATGGGCGAAGGCGATGGACGTCGACCTGTCCGGATTGGACAACCTGGACCGGTTCTTCCAGTCGATGTCGGCCGATCCAGCCGTGCGCAGGGTGATGGCGGACGAGGGCCTGGATTGACCGGCACCGGTGCCTGGCCGCCGGTCGTGCTCAGTCGCGCCAGCGCCGCGACATCTCCAGGTAGGTGTACGACGCCGACCAGGTGATCATCATCAGGCCGACCAGGGCCTCGGTGCCGGCAAGGAAACGGATCGGCCCCGTGGGCGCGACATCGCCGAAACCCACGGTGCTGTACGTCGTCGCCGACAGGTAGACGGCCTCCAGCAGCCCCGTGTCCGTCGAACCCGAGATGCCGCCCAGGCCGAGCTTGGCCACCAGCATCCAGTAGGCGAGGCCGAACAGCCAGATCTCTGCCACGTGCAGCGCGAACAGCCACAACACGACCACCACGACGCCACGGTGGCCGAGTTGGGCGTCGTTGCTTGGGCGCCGCTTGCTCAGCGCGCTCAACCCCTCGTAGTGCAGCATGACCGCCAGCGCGACCACGGCGACGGTGGTCGCGACCACGATCGCGTTGGCCACCATGTCCTGCTGCATCGGCGGGACGCTCCCTAGCGGTCTTCGATCGGCACGTAGTCCCTGTCCTCGGGACCCGTGTAGTTGGCGCTCGGCCGGATGATCTTGCCGTCCTCTCGCTGCTCGATGACGTGCGCGCACCAGCCCGAGGTTCGGGCGATGACGAACAAGGGCGTGAACATCGGGGTCGGCACGCCCATCATGTGGTAGCTCGACGCGCTGTACCAGTCCAGGTTCGGGAACATCTTCTTCATGTCCATCATCAGGGTCTCGATGCGCTCGGACACGTCGAACAGCACCTGGTTGCCGCCGGCATCGCACAACTTCCGGCTGAGCTCCTTGATGATCGGGTTGCGCGGGTCGCCGATGGTATAGACCGGGTGGCCGAAGCCGATCACGATCTCCTTGCGTTCCACGCGCGCGCGGATGTCGGCCTCGGCCTCGTCGGCGCTCGCATAGCGGGAGATGATGTCCATCGCGACTTCGTTGGCGCCGCCATGCTTGGGTCCGCGCAGCGCACCGATGGCGCCGGTGATGCAGGAATGCATGTCCGAACCGGTACCGGCGATGACGCGCGCGGTGAAGGTGGACGCGTTGAACTCATGCTCGGCGTAGAGGATCAGCGACTTGTCCATTGCGTCGGCATGCAGGTCGCTCGGCGGCTCGCCGTGCAACAGGTGCAGGAAGTGCGCGGCGATGCCGTCGTCGTCGGTCTCGACGTCGATGCGCCGGCCATTGCGGGTGAAGTGCCACCAGTACAGGAGCATCGAGCCGAAGCTGGCCATCAGCCGGTCGGCGATGTCACGCGCCTCCGGCGCCGGATGGCCATCGCGCTCGGGGAGGACGGTGCCGAGCACGGAACACCCGGTACGCATCACGTCCATCGGGTGCGCGTTGGCCGGGACCAGTTCCAGCGCTTCCTGCACGATCGCGGGCAGCCCGCGCAGCCGCTTGAGCTTGGTCTTGTACGCATCAAGCTGCGCCCGGGTCGGCAGAGTCCCGTGCACCAGCAGGTGGGCGACTTCCTCGAAGGTCGAACGGGTCGCCAGGTCCTTGATGTCGTAACCCCGGTAATGCAGGTCGTTGCCGCTGCGACCGACCGTGCACAGCGCCGTGTTGCCGGCGGCGGTGCCGCTCAGGGCGACGGATTTCTTCGGCTTGGGTAGGGTGCTTTCGGTCATGCTGGGTCCTCGTTCCGGTCCTGAGCGAACAGCGCGTCGAGCTTGTCCTCGTAATCGTGGTACCCGAGGAAATCGTAGAGCTCGTCACGTGTCTGCAGCGTTTCGATGATGTGCTTCTGGGTGCCCTCGCGGCGCACGGTCTCGTAGAAATTCAGGGCGGCCTTGTTCATGGCGCGATAGGCACCGCAGCAGTACAGCGCGATGTCCACGCCGGCCTGGCGCAGCTCGTCCGTGGTGTAGAAGGGGGTACTCCCGAATTCGGTCAGGTTGGCCAGGATCGGCACCCCCACCGCCTGCTTGAACTTGCGGTAGTCCTCCAGCGAGCGCATCGCCTCAGGGAAGACCATGTCCGCCCCCGCCTCGACGTATGCCACGGCCCGTTCGATGGCCGAATCGATGCCCTCGACCGCGGCGGCATCGGTGCGTGCCATCAACACGAAATCGCCGTCGCTGCGCGCGTCGACCGCGGCTTTCACCCGGTCGACCATTTCGGCCTTGGACACCACTTCCTTGCCCGGACGATGCCCGCAGCGCTTCTGCCCGACCTGGTCTTCCAGGTGCACCGCGGCGACGCCGACACGTTCGAAACTCCGGATGGTGCGCGCGATGTTGAACGCCCCGCCCCATCCGGTATCGATGTCGACCAGCAGGGGCAGGCCCGTCGCGTCGACGATCCGGCGAGCGTCGGTCAGCACGTCCTCCATCGTCGAGATGCCAAGGTCGGGCATGCCCAGCGAGTTGGCCGCGACACCACCCCCCGACAGGTAGAGGGCCCGGTAGCCGACGCGGCTGGCCATCATGCCGGCATAGGCGGTAATGGCGCCCATGACCTGCAGCGGCGATTCCGCGCGCAGCGCCGCCCGGAAGCGGCCTCCCGCCGAGGCGGCTGGTGGCTGGATGGTCGTCATCGTCCAGGCAACTCCAATGCACGGCGCGGCCGCGCGGCCGCGCCTCGGTTACAGCAGGTGCGCCACGCCGGCGCGCTCTTCTTCCAGTTCGGCCAGCGTCTTGTCCATGCGCTCGCGGCTGAACGCGTCGATCTCGAGGTCGCGGATGCGCTCGTAAGCGCCGTCGCTGGTCGTCACCGGGACACCGTAGATGATGCCCTCCGGAATGCCGTAGCTGCCATCGGACGGGACGCCCATGGTCACCCACTTGCCGCCGCTGCCCAGCACCCAGTCGCGGACGTGGTCGATGGCGGCGTTCGCCGCGGAAGCGGCGGAAGACGACCCGCGTGCCTCGATGATTTCGGCGCCGCGCTTGCCCACGCGCGGGATGAATGCATCGCGGTTCCAGTCCTCGTCCCCGATCTTGTGCCTGAGCGACTCTCCCCCCACCGTGGCGAAGCGGTAGTCGGGATACATGGTCGGGCTATGGTTGCCCCACACCACGAGCTTCTCGATCTCCCCGACCGGCACGCCGGCCTTGCTGGCCAATTGGCTCAGTGCACGGTTGTGGTCGAGGCGCAGCATCGCGGTGAAGTTACCGGCCGGCAGGTCGGGCGCGGATTTCATCGCGATGTAGGCGTTGGTGTTGGCCGGGTTGCCGACGACCAGCACCTTGACGTCCCGGCTGGCGACCTTGTTCAGCGCCTTGCCCTGCTCGGTGAAGATCTTGGCGTTCTCCAGCAGCAGGTCCTTGCGTTCCATGCCCGGTCCCCGCGGCTTGGCGCCGACCAGCATCGCGATGTCCACATCCTTGAAGGCGACCAGCGGATCGTCGGTGCCGACCATCCCGGCCAGCAGCGGAAACGCGCAATCCTCCAGCTCCATCATCACGCCCTGCAGCGCTGCCTGCGCCTTGTCGATCGGCAACTCGAGCATCTGCAGGATCACCGGCTGGTCCTTGCCCAGCATCTCGCCGGAAGCAATCCGGAACAACAGGGCGTAACCGATCTGGCCGGCAGCGCCGGTGACGGCGACTCGGACGGGTTGTTTCATCGTGGGGCTCCGTGAAGGGTGGTTCGTCGTTCGTGGATGGCAAGGCGGCGGCCCGGAGGATTGGCGATCCGCACTTCAGCGGACCACCGACCACCCGTCAGCGCAGTTCGGCGAAAAACTCCTGGATGCGTTGCAAGCCAGGCTGCAACTGCTCCGTCGGGCAGGTGTAGCTGATGCGCATCGATCGAGGTTCGCCGAAGGCCGACCCGGGGACGCAGGCCACGCCCTTGGCTTCCAGCAGTGCATTGCAGAAATCCACGTCGTCGTCGATGCGCTTGCCCTCGTGCGACTTCCCGAATGCGGCGCTGACATCCGGAAACGCATAGAACGCGCCCTGTGGCCTCGGGCACACGACGCCCGGAATCGCATCCAGCACGGCCATCACCTGGTCGCGCTTGGCCTGGAATTCCGCGTTCTTCGCGGTCGGCACGTCCTGCGGTCCCGACAGCGCGGCCACCGCCGCGGCGGTCACGATCTCGGGCAGGTTGGTGATGTGGTTGGAATTCATGGTGGTCACCGCCTTGGCGACGACCTCGGGCCCGGCCATCAACCCCACGCGCCAGCCCGGCATGCCGTAGGTCTTGGACAGCGAGTCGACGAAGACCACGCGGTCCCGCAGCTCGGGGCGGACGTGGACGAAGTTGTGGTAGCCGACGCCGTCGAAAACCATCCGGTTGTAGATGTCATCGGTGACGATCCAAGTGTCAGGATGCCTCGCGATGACGTCGGCCAGCGCGGCGATCTCGTCGCGCGAATAGACCATGCCGGTCGGGTTGTTGGGATTGTTGAACAGGAAGAGCTTGGGCTTCCGGGCCAGGGCCGCATCGAGCTGCGCGGGCTTGAGCTTGTAATCCTGTTCCGGCGGGCAAGGCAGCAGCTGGATGTCGGCGTCGAGGATCTCGCCGATGTCCAGGTAGCTGGTCCAGTACGGCGTGGCGAAGGCGAAGCCATCGCCCTCGTCGAGCAGGACCTCGGCCAGGTTGTACAGGATGTGCTTGGCACCGATGCCGGCGGCGCAATTCGCGCGGGAATACCCTTCGAGGCCGATCGCGCCGATGTGCTGCAGGAACGCATCGAGCAGGGCATCGGCCCCTCGGTTGCTGCCGTATTGTCCCGAGTCGTGTTCAAGCGCAGCACGCGCCGCGGCATACACATGGTCGCCGGGCAGGAAGTTGGGCACGCCGATCGAGAAGCTGATGATGTCGCGGCCTTCGGCCTTGAGCTGCTTGGCCTTGTCGGCCACCATCATGATCGCGCTGGGCTTGGCACGACCCATGCGCTTGGCAAGCTGGGGCATCGCGGGAACCTCGGGGAGTGGGCGAGCGGGCCGTGCAGGCGCGCTGCAGCAGCCCGCAATTTTAGCATGGCGGGCCGGCGCCCTCCCCCGCTCGGGGATGGGCGCCGGAACCGGATCAGGCAGCTATCACCTTGTTCCATTCGGCCACGCGATCGGCCTTCGCGGCCAGCGCGGCATCGGCATCGCCTTCGATCTTCACCGCCTTGATCGCGTCCCCCTGCTTGACCGCGTCGACCACCTCCAGTCCGTCGACGACCTTGCCGAACACGGTGTGCTTCCCGTCCAGCCAGGGCGTGGCCACGTGCGTGATGAAGAACTGGCTGCCGTTGGTATTCGGCCCGGCATTGGCCATCGACAGCACGCCCCGCTCGTGGCGGACGCCGTTGTCGGTCTCGTCCTCGAACTTGTACCCGGGGCCGCCCGTGCCCGAGCCCTGCGGGCATCCGCCCTGGACCATGAAATCGGGGATGACGCGATGGAAGTTGAGGCCGTCGTAGAAACCGCGCCGGGCGAGGTTGACGAAGTTGGCTACCGTCAGCGGGGCCTTCTCGGGATACAGCTCGACCTTGATCGGGCCGCGGTCGGTATCGAACAGGGCATGCAGGGACATGAGGTTTCCTTGATTGGTCCGGGAGGGGTCGGGGATTGGTTTGAGGCTGGTTCGAAGAAGCGGTGGAGCAAGTCGTCGGGGCCGACGCTGAACGGCGGCGGGCCTTAGCCAGTGACCACGGGGACACGAGCCGGCCGGGGATCCGGGCCACCGTAGCCCAACGCACCGCCTGGTGGTGGACCGGGCAGATCCGGCGTCCTCCTTCGGACCGTTGCGCGGCCGGGGTCACGGTTCAGGTCCTGGCGGTTTGTCCGGGTTCCGGGGCCGCCGACCGACTATAATACCCGGCTCCCTTCCCTACCCTGCCTGCGCGGCTCCACGGCGCCCTTCCGCATGTCCAATCCCATGTCCATCGAACACCTCCGCAACATCGCCATCGTCGCCCACGTCGACCACGGCAAGACCACCCTGGTCGACTGCCTGCTGAAGCAATCGGGCACGTTCAGCGATCGCGCGGTCATCGCCGAACGGGTGATGGACAGCAACGACCAGGAAAAGGAACGCGGCATCACCATCCTGTCTAAGAACACGGCCATCAATTGGCAGGGCAACCGCATCAACATCGTCGACACCCCCGGCCACGCCGACTTCGGCGGAGAGGTCGAGCGCGTGCTGTCGATGGTCGATTCCGTGCTGATCCTGGTCGATGCCATGGACGGCCCCATGCCGCAGACGCGCTTCGTCACCCAGAAGGCGTTCGCGATGGGCTTCAAGCCGATCGTCGTCGTCAACAAGATCGACCGCCCGGGCGCCCGACCGGACTGGGTCATCGACCAGGTGTTCGACCTGTTCGACAAGCTCGGCGCCACCAACGAGCAACTCGATTTCCCGATCGTCTACGCATCTGCGCTGCACGGATACGCCAGCCTGGACGACAGCGCCCGCGAGGGCGACATGACCCCGCTCTACGAAGCGATCATGAAGCACGTGTCGCCGCCGGACGTGGACCGCGACGGCGCCTTCCAGATGCGCGTCAGCCAACTCGACTACAGCAACTTCGTCGGCTTGATCGGCGTGGGCCGCATCCAGCGCGGCAAGGTCCGCACCAACATGCCGGTCAGCGTCGTCGACCGGGAGGGCAAGAAGCGTCAGGGCAAAGTGTTGCAGGTGCTGGGCTTCCTCGGGCTGGAGCGGATCGAGGTGGAAGAAGCCGTGGCGGGGGACATCGTCGCAATTTCCGGCGTATCGGATCTCAGCATCTCGGACACCATCTGCGCGCTCGACACGCCCGAGGCGCTGCCCGCCCTGACGGTGGACGAGCCCACGATCAGCATGACCTTCCAGGTCAACAACTCGCCGTTCGCCGGCAGCAAGGAACACAGCGGCGGCAAGTTCATCACCAGTCGCCAGCTGCGCGAGCGGCTGGAACGCGAGGTCCTGCACAACGTCGCGCTGAAGGTGGAGGAAGGCTCCGACCCGGACAAGTTCCTGGTCTCGGGTCGTGGCGAACTCCACCTGTCGGTGCTGATCGAGACCATGCGCCGTGAAGGCTTCGAACTGGCGGTGTCGCGCCCCGAGGTCATCATCAAGGAGATCGACGGCCAGCTGATGGAGCCGATCGAACAGCTGGTGGTCGACGTCGAGGACCAGCACCAGGGCGGCGTCATGGAGAAGCTCGGCACCCGCAAGGCCCAGCTGCAGAACATGGAGTCCGACGGCAAGGGGCGCGTGCGCCTGGACTACATGATCCCGGCGCGGGGCCTAATCGGATTCCAGAACGAATTCCGCACGCTGACCCAGGGCTCCGGGCTCCTGTTCCACGTCTTCGACCATTACGGCCCGAAGGAAACCGGCGCGATCGCCAAGCGATCCAATGGCGTCATGATCGCCAACGCCGCCGGCACCACGCCCGCCTATTCGCTCGGGCCGCTGGAGGATCGCGGCAAGCTGTTCGCCGCCGAAGGCGACAACGTCTACGAGGGCCAGCTGGTCGGCATCCACTCCAAGGACAACGACCTCACGGTCAACGTGATCAAGCCCAAGCCGCTGACCAACGTGCGCGCCTCGGGCAAGGACGACGCGATCAAGCTGACGCCGGCGATCAAGTACACGCTGGAACAGGCGCTGGATTTCATCGAGGACGATGAACTGGTCGAGGTGACGCCAAAGGAAATCCGCCTGCGCAAGAAGTTCCTGACGGAGAGCGATCGCAAGCGCGCCTCCCGCGCGGCCTGATCCATCCGTCGGCACCTCGGGCGGAAGGTCCGGGCGGCTAGTTCCAGGCCCCGCAGGCACCACGCATCCGCAGTGCGCCGGCTGCACACGCGCACCGCGGCCTGCATTTCATAGCCATAGTGGCGATCAAGGGCGCATTGGCGAGCATCGCCGCCAGCGACGTGGAATCGATCTGACCGTTGGCGCGGCAGCGATGCATGCAGGCACTGATCGAGCGTTTCCAGTTCGAACCGCGGCCCCGCTGGGCTCGCCTGGTCGCTGGATGCGATCAATCCCGGCTCGATCCACAGGGCTGCCGCCGTCTTCTTCGTCGCCCATGGCCTGCCGCATCTAGTCGGAGCCTGGGGCGATTGGCGCGCCAGGGCCTGGCCGTCCTGGCTTGGCTGCAGCGCGGTCTGGATCGACCTGCCGTTCGAAGCACACGCTGTCGCGGCGCACCCAGATGCCTGTCTTCCGCAGTGCCGTCGAGCAACGCGATCGTGACCTGCAACCTGGCGTGCGACATCGCCAGGTGCAGCGACTGACGGCCTTCTCAGGTCGCCGCCGGCGCCGCCAGCTGTGCCTGCTTGCGCACGATCGACATCGCGATCTCCAGCGCCTGCTCGTAGTTCAGCCGCGGATCGACCGTGGACCTGTAGGCGCGCTCCAGGTCGGTGTCGGTCAATTCGCGCGCGCCGCCGGTGCATTCGGTGACGTCTTCGCCCGTCAGTTCCAGGTGCACGCCACCCAGCCGGGTGCCTGCCGCCGCGTGCAGCTCGAACGCCTGCTCGATCTCGCTGCGGATGTTGTCGAAGCGCCGGGTCTTGTAGCCGTTGCTGGTCGACTCGGTGTTGCCGTGCATGGGGTCGCATATCCACAGCACGCGCCGGCCCTCGCGCCTGATCGCGTCCAGCAGCGGCGGCAGTGCCCCGGACACGTGCGCGGCACCCATGCGATGGACCAGCGTCATCCGACCGGGTTCATCGTCCGGATTCAGCATGTCGACCAGCCGGAGCACCTCGTCCGGCTTGGCGGAAGGACCGATCTTGACCGCGACGGGATTGCGGATGCCGCGGAAATACTCCGCATGCGCGCCCTCCGGCGCCGCCGTGCGCATGCCGATCCACGGGAAATGGGTGCTCAGGTTGAACCAGCCCCATTGCCGCGGAACCTGGCGCGTCAGCGCCTCTTCGTAAGGAAGCAGAAGCGCTTCGTGCGCCGTGTAGAAATCGACCCGGTTGAGGTTGTGCACCTCGGAGCCGGAGAGCGTCTCCATGAACCGGACCGCGTCGCCGATGCCCGCGACCATGCGGTGGTATTCGTCAGCCAGCGGCGAGTGCGTGACCCAGCCCAGGTCCCAGTACTCGGGGTGGTGGAGGTCGGCGAATCCGCCATCGATCAAAGAGCGGACGAAGTTCATGGTCATCGCGGAGCGTGCATGCGCCTTGACCATGCGGCGCGGATCGGGGATCCGGGCTTCGGGGGTGAACTCGGGGCCGTTGACCATGTCGCCGCGGTAACTCGGCAGCGTGCAGCCATCGCGCGTTTCGGTGTCTGCGGAGCGAGGCTTGGCGTACTGGCCAGCGAAGCGCCCGACGCGCACGACCGGCAGACGCATGCCATGCACCAGCACCAGGCTCATTTGCAGCAGGACCTTGAGCCGGTTCGAGATCAGTTCCGAGCTGCAGTCGCTGAAGCTCTCGGCGCAATCGCCGCCCTGCAACACGAAGCGCTGGCCCTCCTGGGCCTCGGCCAGCTGCTGCTTGAGTGCCAGGATTTCCCAGGACGTCACCAGCGGAGGGAGCGCCTGAAGCTCATGCTGCACGCCCGCAAGCGCATCGGCATCCGGATAGACCGGCAACTGCAGCGCCTTGCGCGCGCGCCAGCTGTCCGGCCGCCAGTCGGTCGGCAGGGACACTCGTCGCGGGGAGGCGTCGTGCTTGTGCATGGTCGTTTGTTGGCTCGTGTCGCGAGCACCCATCATCGGCCGGATGACTGCCCGCCGCAATGAAAAGGGTTCAGCTCGTCCGGCGGCCGCGGAATCCGGCGTGCAGCGCGAGTCCGCCAAGCACCACGAACCAGATGAGGCTCCAGGCAGGCATCGACAGGCCCAGGAACGTCCAGTCGATGTTGCCGCAATCGCCGCTGCCGGTCAGCACGCGACGGATGACGTTTGTCGTCGACATGGTTTCGCGCATGAACTCCAGCGGCGGCCCGCAACCCGGGATCGGCGGAGGATTGAGCTGCAGCCACACGTGGCGGCCCGCGATTCCCATGCCGACGGCGGCCGCAACGAACGCGAGAATTCCGTAGAGCCGACGGCCCGTCGCTCCCCGCGGCGCATGCAATCCCGCGACCAGGAACACGACCGCGAGCGCGGCGAAGGCGAGTCGCTGGAAGATGCACAACGGGCACGGCTCCAGGCCCATCTGCAACTGGGTGTAGACCGCGAAGCCGAGCAAGCCGGCGCAGGCCAGAAAGCCGGCCAGGCATTGCTCGCGGAACGTCCATTGCAGCGGGTTGATCGTCATCGTTGGACCTGGGTTCCGGACCCGGTGTGTGCTTCGCCGGGCAACCGGCGGCTACCATAGCAAAACCCCGGCACGGGGCCGGGGTCTTGGCTGACAGGGTTGGCTGGGTTACTCCGCCGCCGCTTCCGGACGGTCGACAAGCTCGACGTATGCCATTGGCGCATTGTCGCCGTCGCGGAAACCGCACTTGAGGATGCGCAGGTAGCCACCCGGTCGCTCGCGGTAACGCGGACCCAGCTCGACGAACAGCTTGCCCACCGCCTCCTTGTCGCGCAGGCGCGAGAAGGCAAGGCGGCGGTTGGCGACGCCGTCACGCTTGGACATGGTGATCAGCGGCTCGGCGACCCGGCGCAATTCCTTGGCCTTGGGCAGCGTGGTCTTGATCAGCCCGTGCTTGAACAGCGACGCGGCCATGTTGCTGAACATGGCGGCGCGGTGGGCGCTGGTGCGGCTGAATTTGCGTCCTGATTTCTGGTGGCGCATGACTACATCCTCGTTGGTTGGCGCTTTGCGCCTTCTTGCTTCGCGTAGGTTCGGCTGGTCCCAGCCGCTCGCGGCGGACCGCCGCGCCTACACGGGTTCTTATCCGAGCATTCCGTGCGAGGAAACCCCGGCCGGCGGCCAGTTCTCCAGCTTCATGCCGAGGGCAAGGCCGCGCTGGGCCAGCACTTCCTTGATCTCGGTGAGCGACTTCTTGCCCAGGTTCGGCGTCTTGAGCAGCTCGACCTCGGTCTTCTGGATCAGGTCGCCGATGTAGTAGATGCTCTCCGCCTTGAGGCAGTTGGCCGAGCGCACGGTCAGTTCGAGGTCGTCGATCGGACGCAGCAGCACCGGGTCGACGCCGGCGGCTGCGGGCTTGGACGCACCGCGATCGCGATGGGTGAAGTCGCCGAACACGCTGAGCTGGTCGGTGAGGATGTCGGCGGCGGTGCGCACGGCTTCCTCGGCATCGATTGTGCCGTTGGTCTCGATGTCGAGCACCAGCTTGTCCAGGTCGGTGCGCTGCTCGACGCGCGCAGCGTCGACTTCATAGGCCACGCGGCGAACCGGCGAGAACGAAGCGTCCAGCATCAGCCGGCCGATGGCATGCGTTTCCTCGTCGGGGTGGCGTCGGGCGGCGGCGGGCTGGTAGCCGAAACCGCGCTCGATCTTCAGGCGCATGCTGATCGAAGCCTCCTTGGTCAGGTGGCAGATCACATGCTCGCCGTTGAGGATCTCGACGTTGTGGTCGGTCTTGATGTCGGCGGCCGTGACAACGCCCGGGCCGGACTTGTCGAGGGTCAGCGTCGAGCTGTCCCCGGTCCCCATGCGGATGGCGACGTCCTTGAGGTTGAGCAACACTTCCAGCACATCTTCCTGCAGGCCCTCGATGGTGCTGTACTCGTGCAGCACGCCATCGATCTCGACCTCGGTGATCGCATAGCCCGGGATCGACGACAGCAGCACCCGGCGCAAGGCGTTGCCGAGGGTATGGCCGTAGCCGCGCTCGAGCGGCTCGATCACGACCTTGGCGCGATTGCCCGCGAGGCGTTCGATCTGGGGGCCGCGCGGACGCAGCACTTGGTTGGCGGTAACCGTCATTGTGAAGCTTCTCCTGCAAATACCGCCGCGAACGGATCGGGGCGGTTTGAGCTTTTGGAGCCCCCTTGGGTCAGGGGGCGGCCGATTCGATCACGAGCCGGCCAGGGTTGTGGGGGTATGCCTCATGCATCCGAAGCGGCAGGCCGTCTGGGCCCGCCGAATCATCACTTGGAATACAACTCGACGATCAGTGCTTCGTTGATGTCAGTGGGCAGGTCGGCGCGTTCCGGGACCGTCTTGAAAACGCCGCTGAACTGCTTGGCGTCGACTTCCACCCACGAGGGGGAGAGGTCCATGGTCGAGGAGACGTTCAGCGCCTCGGAGACACGAAGCTGCTTTTGCGCCTTCTCGGACAATGCGATCGCATCGCCGGCCTTGACCTGGTAGGACGGCAGGTTGACGCGCTGTCCGTTGACGGTCACGCCACGGTGCGACACCAGCTGGCGCGCGGCCGGGCGGGTGACCGCGAAGCCCATGCGGTAGACGACGTTGTCCAGCCGCGTCTCGAGGAGCTGGAGCAGGTTCTCGCCGGTGTTGCCCTTCTTGGTCGAGGCCTTCTTGTAGTAATTGCGGAACTGGCGCTCGAGGAGGCCGTAGATGCGCTTGACCTTCTGCTTCTCGCGCAGCTGGACCGCGTAGTCCGACAGCTTGCTGCGGCGAGCGCCGGTGCCGGCGCCGTGCTGGCCGGGTTTCTGCTCGAGCTTGCACTTGGAATCAAGCGCCCGCGTCGGGCTCTTGAGCGACAGGTCTGCGCCTTCGCGGCGGGCGAGCTTGCAGGTGGGACCGATATAACGAGCCATCTCTTCTCAGCTCCTCAGACGCGACGCTTTTTGGGGGGGCGACAACCGTTGTGCGGAATCGGCGTCACGTCGATGATGTTGGTGATCTTGTAGCCGACGTTGTTGAGCGAACGAACGGCCGATTCGCGCCCGGGGCCCGGGCCCTTGATGCGCACTTCCAGCGACTTCACGCCGTAGTCGAGCGCGGCCTTGCCGGCCTTCTCGGCGGCGACCTGGGCCGCGAACGGGGTCGACTTGCGCGAGCCGCGGAAGCCCGCGCCACCGGAAGTCGCCCACGAGAGCGCATTGCCCTGGCGGTCGGTGATGGTGATGATCGTGTTGTTGAACGAAGCGTGGACGTGCGCGATGCCATCGGTAATGACGCGCTTGATCTTCTTCTTCGGTTTGGCGGCTGCCGGCTTGGCCATGACTGTTCCTTACTTCCTGATGGCTTTGCGCGGACCCTTGCGGGTACGGGCGTTGGTGCGCGTGCGCTGGCCGCGCAGCGGCAGGCCGCGGCGATGGCGCAGGCCGCGGTAGCAGGCCAGGTCCATCAGGCGCTTGATGGCCATGCCGACTTCGCGGCGGAGGTCGCCTTCGACGGCGAACTTGCCGACCTCGGCGCGCAGCGCCTCGACTTCCGGCTCCGACAGGTCGCGGATCTTCGTCGAGGAATCGACGCCGGCCGACTCGCAGACCTGCTTCGAACGGGTACGGCCGATGCCGTAGATGCTTTGTAGCCCGACCCAGACGTGCTTCTGGGCAGGCAGGTTCACACCTGCAATACGCGCCATGCGCGGATCTCCAAACTGGTTGCGGCCGGACAGCGTCCGGCACGGGGCACTTTGATCAAGTGAACTGGAAATTCTAACAGGGTCTCGGGTTGACAGGAAGCCCTTGGCCGCCTTGGCGACCCTGGACCCGGCATGGGGAGTGTGCCCATGCTCCGGCGACGGGGCCCCGCAGGCCGGACGCCCGGAAATCCGGGGTTCGGCCGCCCGGCGCTACTCTGGCGTCGGGACTGGCGGGGACCCACCCGCGCACGAGACCGCTGCGCGAGTCGCCCATTTGCCGCCTCCGCTTCCAGCCACGGGGTCGGCTCTTGATTTCGCGGCCCCTTCCATGGCCGCCGATGCGGGCTTCTCCCTGCCCGGCCCGGCGCTCCTGCCGGGTTGCCGGGTACGAGATCAACGCCTTCGTACCCGATGGATCGCTTCCTCCCTGCCCGGCGCCGCACGCTGCGGACAGCCTGGCCAGGTTCGTGCATGCACCTGCCGGTCGCTCCGGACTACCGTGCCCGCGTCCCGCCCTTCAGGTTGGCCTTCTTCAACAGGCTCTCGTACTGGTGGGACATTAGGTGCGACTGGATCTGGGCGATGAAGTCCATCACCACCACGACGACGATCAGCAGCGAGGTGCCACCGAAGTAGAACGAGGCATTCAGCTCGGTGCGCATGAACTCCGGCAACAGGCAGACGAGCACCAGGTAGGCGGCACCCGCGGCAGTCAGCCGCGTCAGCACGCCGTCGACGTAATCGGCCGTGGCCTTGCCCGGACGGATGCCCGGGATCAGGGCACCGGATTTCTTCAGGTTGTCCGCGGTCTCCTGCGAGTTGAAGACCAGCGCGGTGTAGAAGAACGCGAACCCGGCGATCAACGACGCGTACAGGATGAGGTAAAGCGGCTCGCCGGGAGAAAGGGCCTGGCTCAGGCGCTGTAGCCAGTTCGCGGAGCCGGCCTGCGCGAACCACGTCGAGGCGGTGGCCGGGAACATGATGATCGAGGACGCGAAGATCGCGGGGATCACGCCGGCCATGTTGAGCTTGAGCGGCAGGAAAGAGCTTTGGTTCATGTACGCACTACGGCCACCCTGCCGCCGCGCGTAGTTGACCGTGATGCGCCGTTGCCCACGCTCGACGAACACCACGAAATAGGTGAAGGCGAGCACGATGACCCCGATCAGGATCACCGAGATCGTGCTCATGTCGCCGTTGCGCGCCGCCTCCAGGGTGCTGATCACGGCGCCCGGCAGGCCCGCGACGATGCCGGCGAAGATGATTAGCGACACACCGTTGCCAACGCCGCGCTCGGTCACCTGTTCGCCCAGCCATACCAGGAACATCGTGCCCGCGGTCAGTGCCACCACGGCCGTGAGGACGAAGCCGACCCCGGGTGCATAGACCACCGGGATGCCGTTGTTGGCGCCGGAACTCTGCAGCGCCACCGCGATTCCGGCGGCCTGGAAGATGGCCAGCGGGATCGCACCGATGCGGGACCACTGCGTGACGCGGCGGCGCCCCGATTCGCCTTCCTTCTGGATCGCCTTCAGGCTGGGCACGATCTGCACCAGCAGCTGGATGATGATCGAGGCGGAGATGTACGGGATGACGTTGAGCGCGAACAGGCTGAAGCGCGACAAGGCACCGCCGGAGAACATGTTGAACATGTCCACGATCGTGCCTTCCTGCTGCTCCATCAGCTGCAGCATGGCTTCCGGGTTCACCCCGGGGACCGGGATGAAGCTGCCGAAGCGGTAGACCAGCAAGGCACCGAGCACGAACAGCAGCCGCTGCCTCAACTCGGTGAACTTGCCGAGCCCTGCACCGATCCCGCCCATGGCCTGTCCGCTACGCGCCATGCCTGGCTTACTCCCCTGCCTCGTCGGACTCGACCTTGCCGCCGGCCGCTTCGATCGCGGCACGGGCGCCGGCCGTGGCCAACAGGCCCTTGAGCACCAGCTTCTTGCTGATTTCGCCCTTCTTCACGATCTTCGCGCGCTTGGCCTTGCTCGGTACGAGCTTGGCTTCACGCAGCGTGGCGAAGCTGACTTCGCCGTCGAGCTTCTCGAGCTGGTACAGCATGACTTCGGCGGTATCGTCCTTGAGCTTGGATCGGAAACCGACCTTCGGCAGGCGCTTGCGCAGCGGCATCTGGCCGCCTTCGAAGCCGGCCTTGATCTTGCCCTTGCCGGAGCGCGCGAACGAACCCTTGTGGCCGCGGCCCGCGGTCTTGCCCAGGCCCGATCCGATGCCGCGTCCGACGCGCTTGCGATCCTGCCTCGCGCCATCCGCAGGCTTGAGTGTGTTGAGCTTCATTCGATTACTCCTCGACCCGGACCAGGTAATGGACCGTGTTGATCAGGCCGCGCACCTGCGGGCTGTCCTTCAGTTCACGGACGTCGTTGAGCTTGCTCAATCCGAGCGCACGCACCGACAACCGGTGGCGCGCCTGCGAACCACGCAGGCCCTTGACCAGGCGCACCTTGACGGTGCCGCCTTCCTTGACTTCCTTCTTAGCCATGATGGATGTCCTCGACCTTCTTGCCGCGCTTGGAGGCGATGCTGGCAGGCGAGTGCATCGCCTCCAGGCCCTTGACCGTGGCGCGGACCAGGTTGATGGGATTGCGCGAGCCGACCGCCTTGGCCAGCACGTCCTTGACGCCGACGGCTTCGAGCACGGCGCGCATCGCGCCGCCTGCAATCACGCCGGTGCCCTCGGACGCGGGCTGCATGAACACGTTGGCCGCCCCATGGCGCGACTTGACCACGTGCCACAAGGTGCCATTGTTAAGTTCGACGCTGCGCATGTCGCGGCGCGCGTACTCCATCGACTTCTGGATCGCGACCGGCACTTCGCGCGCCTTGCCGTAGCCGAAGCCGACCTTGCCGTTGCCATCGCCCACCACCGACAGCGCGGTGAAGGTGAACTGGCGACCGCCCTTGACGGTCTTGCTGACGCGGTTGACCGCGATCAGCTTCTCGACCATGCCGTCGTCGATCTCTTCGCGGTTGCGCCCGCGGGGTCCTCTGTCGTCTGCCATCTCGATTGCCTCAGGTTTCGTTGAAGGATGTACGGCTGGCTGCCGCTTGTTGTTGTGGTCTGACTGCGGTGGACCGCCGGACCGCGCACAAGGCGGAGGGCGTCCGATGCAAACCGCATCGGCGGATCGGGCAATGCATTGGGGCGAGCCCGCAGCATTCAAGCAATGGCACGGGGATGTGCCGTCCCCGACTCAAGCACACCGTGCTCGGGGCGGGGCGCGAGTCCGGCGCTGCCGGCTTCGCGGGGCCAGGCTCGCCCCTGACGGGGCAAGCGAGGCGACGAATCAGAACTCCAGGCCACCCTCGCGCGCGGCATCGGCCAGGGCCTTGATGCGACCGTGGTAGCGATAGCCGGAGCGGTCGAAGGCGATCTTGTCGATGCCGGCCGCCTTGGCCTTCTCGGCGATGACGCGGCCGACCTTGATCGCGGCTTCGGTGTTCTTGCCGCTCTTCAGGCCCTCGCGCACGTCGGACTGTGTGGTGCTGGCGGCGGCCAGGACCTTGGAACCGTCGGCGCTGAACAGCTGGGCGTACACGTGCTGGCCGGTGCGCAGCACCGACAGCCTCGGCATGCCGAGGTCGCGGATGCGCGAGCGTGTGGACTTGGCGCGGCGGAGACGGGCGATTTTCTTCTTCATGCTCTTGTCCTCGAAAGCTGAAAGCGCTGCAATCCCGAGGGATTACGCCTTCTTGGCTTCCTTGCGAATGATGTTCTCACCGGCGTACTTCACGCCCTTGCCCTTGTAGGGCTCGGGTGGGCGGAAGCCCCGGATCTTTGCGGCGACTTCGCCGACGCGCTGCTTGTCGGCCCCGCTGACCAGGACTTCGGTCTGGGTCGGGGTGCTGACGGTGATGCCTTCGGGCACCTTGAACAGCACCGGGTGCGAAAAGCCCAGCGACAGATTCAGGTCCTTGCCCTGCATCGCGGCGCGATAGCCGACGCCGACCAGCTCGAGCTTGCGCTCGAAGCCCTCGGTCACGCCGTGGACCATGTTGGCGATGATGGCGCGCAACGTGCCTGTCAGCGGGATCAGGGTGTCGTCGTTGGCCGAAAGCAGCGCGGTGCCGTCTTCGATGCGGACTTCGATGCCTTCCGGCTTGTCGATCGACAGGGTGCCCTTCGGGCCCTTGACGCTGACATTGGTCGGCTGGATGTTCAGGTCCACGCCCTTGGGCAGGGCGATGGGCTTCTTGGCAACTCGGGACATGTCTGCTCCTCCCTCAGGCCACGAAGCACAGGACTTCGCCGCCGACGCCCTGATGGCGCGCCTGCGAGTCGGTCATGATGCCCTTCGAGGTGGAAATGATGGCGATGCCCAGGCCGTTGAGGACCCTGGGAAGTTCGTCCTTGCCGCGGTAATGGCGCAACCCGGAGCGCGAAACGCGCTTCAGCCGCTCGATGACCGGTCGGCCCTCGTGGTACTTCAGCTCGATCTCGAGCTCGGCCTTGGCGCCGTTCTCGGTCACGTGCGAGCCGAGGATGTAGCCCTCGTCCTGCAGCACCTTGGCGATCGCCACCTTGGTCTTGGAGGACGGCATCTTCACCGTCGGCTTGCCGACCGCGGCCGCATTCCTGATGCGGACCAGCATGTCGGCGATTGGATCAGTCATGCTCATTGAATGTCACCTCTGAGTGCACCGATATCCGCTTGCGCGAAAATCTTGGGGTCGGGGCCCGGCCTTCGGCGGCAGGTCCCCGGTGGAGTGGGAAGGCGCTACCAGCTCGCCTTGCGCAGGCCCGGGACGTCGCCGCGCATGGTCGCTTCGCGCAGCTTGTTGCGGCCCAGGCCGAACTTCTTGTACACCGCGCGCGGACGGCCGGTCAGGGCGCAACGCGTGGTCATGCGCGACGCCGAGGAGTCGCGCGGCAGCTTCTGCAGCTTGACCGCGGCATCCATCTTCTCGTCGTAGCTGGATTCGGCGCTGGTGATGATCTTCTTCAGCGCGGCGCGCTTGTCGGCGTGCTTCTTCACCAGCTTGGCCCGCTTGATCTCGCGGTTCACCATCGATGTCTTGGCCATGGTTCTAGTGTCCTCGTGATCAGCGGAACGGAAAGCGGAAGGCTTCGAGCAGTGCCTTGGCTTCCTCGTTGGTCTTCGCGTTGGTGGTGATGGCGATGTCCATGCCGCGCACGGCGTCGACCTGGTCGTAGTCGATCTCCGGGAAGATGATCTGCTCCTTGACGCCCATGTTGTAGTTGCCGCGGCCGTCGAAGGATCGCGCCGAGACGCCGCGGAAGTCGCGCACGCGCGGCAGTGAGACGTTGATGAGGCGATCCAGGAACTCGTACATCTTCGCCCGGCGCAAGGTCACCTTGCAGCCGATCGGCCAGCCATCGCGGATCTTGAACGAGGCCACGGAAACGCGCGACTTGGTGATTTGCGGCTTCTGGCCGGAAATCTTCGCCATGTCGTCGACCGCGTTCTCCAGGATCTTCTTGTTCGTCGCGGCCTCGCCCACGCCCATGTTCAGCGTGATCTTGGTCACCCGCGGCACCTGCATCGGATTGGTGTAGCCGAACTGCTTCATCAGCTTCGGCACCACTTCTTCCTTGTAGAAATTTTCAAGTCTGCTCATGTCTGCTTCCTCAGGCGTCACTCTGCCTGATTAGATGGCCTCTCCACTCGAGCGGAACACGCGCAACCGCCGTCCATCCTCGAGCACCTTGGTTCCGACGCGCTCGCCCTTGCCGGAGGCAGGGTTGAACAGCATCACGTTGGACGCATGGATCGGCGCCTCGCGCTCGATCACGCCGCCAGGCTGGTTGGCCTGGGGGTTCGGCTTGGTGTGGCGCTTGACGATGTTGATGTTGGACACCACGACCTTGTCGCCGACGACGCGCACGACCTCGCCCTGCTTGCCCTTGTCCTTGCCGGCGGTGACGATCACCTGGTCACCCTTCTTGATGCGATTCATTGAACTCTCCTTCGCTCAAAGCACTTCGGGCGCGAGCGAGACGATCTTCATGAACTTCTCGGAACGCAGCTCCCGGGTCACTGGCCCGAAGATGCGCGTGCCGATCGGCTCGTGCTTGGTGTTGAGCAGGACCGCGGCGTTTCCGTCGAAACGGATCAGCGAGCCGTCGTTGCGGCGCACGCCCTTGCGGGTGCGGACCACGACCGCGTCGTAGACCTCGCCCTTCTTGACCTTGCCGCGCGGGATCGCATCCTTGATCGACACCTTGATGATGTCGCCGATGTGGGCGTAGCGGCGCTTGGAGCCGCCGAGCACCTTGATGCACATGACTTCCTTGGCACCCGAGTTGTCGGCGACGTCGAGGTGGCTCTGCATCTGGATCATGGGTTCAGCCTCCTCTTATTCGGCCGCGCGGGCGACGATCTCGGCCACGCGCCAGTTCTTGGTCTTGGACATCGGCGCGCACTCGACCACGCGCACCTGGTCGCCTTCGTTGCAGGCGTTCTCGGCGTCGTGTGCGTGGAGCTTGGTCGAGCGGCGGATGTACTTGCCGTACAGCGCGTGCTTGACCTGGCGCTCGACGAGCACGGTGACGGTCTTGTCCATCTTGTTGCTGACGACGCGGCCTTCGACCGTGCGCAGCTTCTTGTCTGTGTTGTCGTTCATGTCGACCATTCCTTACTTCGCACCCAGCAGGGTGTTGACGCGCGCGATCTCGCGGCGCACCCGGCGGATGTCATGGGACTTGGCAAGCTGCCCGGTCGCTTTCTGCATGCGCAGGGAAAATGTTTCCTTGTGCAGCTCGACCAGGTGCGCCTGCAGCTCTTCGGCCGACTTCTCGCGGAGTTGTTTGAGTTCCATCAGCGCACCGTCCGGGTCACGAAAGTAGTGGTCACCGAGAGCTTGGCGGCGGCAAGGCGGAAGGCCTCGCGCGCGGTCGCCTCGTCCACGCCCTCGATCTCGTAGATCATGCGGCCCGGCTGGATCTGCGCGACCCAGAACTCGACGTTGCCCTTGCCGGAGCCCATGCGGACTTCGATCGGCTTCTTGGTGATCGGCTTGTCGGGGAACACGCGGATCCACATCTTGCCGCCGCGCTTGACGTAGCGGCTGATCGAGCGGCGGGCCGCCTCGATCTGGCGCGCGGTGATCTGCCCGGTCTGCGTGGCCTTCAGGCCGTACTCGCCGAAACTCACGGTGTTGCCGCTCCACGCCAGGCCGTCGTTGCGGCCCTTGTGCATCTTTCGGTACTTGGTTCGCTTGGGTTGCAACATGACTCAGTCCCTCGCCTCGTTGCGGTCGCGTCGCGGCCCGCGCGGGCGCTCGCGGTCACCGCGGTCGCCGCCACGTGGCGCGTCGTCCTTCTTCTCCTGGCCGACCTGCGAGAAATCGAAGATCTCGCCCTTGTACACCCAGGTCTTGATGCCGATGATCCCGTAGGTCGTCTTGGCTTCGGCGAAGCCGTAGTCCACGTCGGCGCGGAGCGTGTGCAGCGGCACCCTGCCTTCGCGGTACCACTCCGACCGCGCGATTTCCGCGCCGTTGAGGCGGCCGGCCACGTTGACCTTGATGCCCAGCGCACCCAGGCGCATCGCGTTTCCGACGGCGCGCTTCATCGCACGGCGGAACATGATGCGGCGCTCGAGCTGCTGCGCGATGCTTTCGGCAACCAGCTGCGCGTCGAGCTCGGGCTTGCGGACCTCGGTGACGTTGATGTGCGCGGGGACGCCCATCAGGTCGGAGACTTCCTTGCGCAGCTTGTCGATATCCTCGCCACGCTTGCCGATCACCACGCCCGGGCGGGCGGTGTGGATCGTGACGCGCGCGGTCTTGGCCGGGCGCTCGATCAGGATCTTGCTGATCCCGGCCGAGGCCAGCTTCTTGCGCAGCATCTCGCGGACGCGCAGGTCGGCGACGAGGTAGTCGGCGTAATCCTTCTTGCCGGCGTACCACTTCGAGTTCCAGTCCTTGGAGATGCCGAGACGGATGCCAGTCGGGTGAACTTTATGGCCCATAACTTATTTGCCCTCGCCCACGACCACGGTGATGTGGCTCGTACGCTTAAGAATCCTGGTGCCGCGGCCCTTGGCCCGCGCCATGAAACGCTTCAGGGTCGGACCTTCGTCGACCATGATCGTCTTGACCTTCAGCTCGTCGACGTCCGCGCCCTGGTTGTTCTCGGCGTTCGCGATCGCCGACTCCACGACCTTGCGGATCATGTGCGCGGCCTTCTTGTCCGAGAACTTCAGCAGGTTCACGGCGCGCTCCGCGCTCAGCCCGCGGACCTGGTCCGCGACCAGACGGGCCTTCTGCGGCGAGATGCGGGCGGTGCGCAGCACGGCCCTGGCGCCATTGTCGTTGTTCATGGTCGTCATCTCCTTACCTGCCAGCCTTCTTGTCGCCGCCATGGCCCTTGAACGTGCGGGTCAGCGCGAACTCGCCCAGCTTGTGGCCGACCATGTTCTCGTTGACCAGCACTGGGACGTGGTTGCGGCCGTTGTGCACGGCGATCGTGTAACCCACCATCTCGGGCAGGATCATCGAGCGACGCGACCAGGTCTTGATCGGCCGCTTGGTGTTGCCCGCCGCTTCCACCTTCTTGATCAGGTGGTGGTCGACGAAGGGACCCTTCTTCAGTGAACGTGCCATGCTCGGTTATCTCCTGCGATCGCGCACGATGAATTGCTGCGTCCGCTTGTTCTTGCGGGTCTTGTAGCCCTTGGTCGGCACGCCCCACGGGGTCACCGGATGCGGGTTGCCCTGGCCGGCCTTCGCTTCGCCACCGCCGTGCGGATGGTCGACCGGGTTCATGGCCGCGCCGCGGACGGTCGGCTTGATGCCGCGCCAGCGCTTGGCACCGGCCTTGCCGAGCTTCTCCAGGCTGTGCTCGACGTTGCCGACCTCGCCGATGGTGGCGCGGCACTCCGACGGCACGCGGCGCATCTCGCCGGAGCGCAGGCGCAGCGTCGAGTAGACGCCCTCGCGCGCGACCAGCTGCACGCCGGCGCCGGCGGCGCGCGCGATCTGCGCGCCCTTGCCCGGCTTCATCTCGATGCAGTGCACCGTCGATCCGACCGGGATGTTGCGCAGCGGCAGGGTGTTGCCGGTCTTGATCGGCGCATCGGTTCCCGCGATCACCTGGTCGCCGGCCTTCAGGCCCTTGGGCGCGATGATGTAGCGGCGCTCGCCGTCGATGTAGACCAGCAGCGCGATGTGCGCGGTGCGGTTGGGGTCGTATTCGATCCGCTCCACGCGCGCCGGGATGCCTTCCTTGTCGCGCTTGAAGTCGATGATGCGGTAGTGCTGCTTGTGGCCGCCACCGATGTGGCGCGTGGTGATCCGGCCGTGGTGGTTGCGGCCGCCCGTCCTGCTCTGGGGCTCGAGCAGCGGCGCATGCGGCGCACCCTTGTGCAGGTCCGGCGTGACCACGCGGACCGCCGAACGGCGGCCTGCGGAGGTTGGCTTGAATTTCATCAATGGCATGGGATGGGTCCTTTTATTGGAGTTCCGACAAGTCGAAACCCCGTCAGGCCTTGGCGTTCATGACGTCGATCGTCTGGCCATCGGCCAGCTTCACGTAGGCCTTGCGCCAGTCGCCGCGACTGCCCTGGCGATTGCGGAAGGCCTTGTTCTTGCCCTTCACGTTCACCACGTTCACCGTCTCGACCTTGACGTCGAAGATCTTCTCGACGGCGGTCTTGATGTCGGCCTTGGTGGCCGACCTGGCGACTTCGAAGGCGTACTGGTTGGAGAGCTCCTGCAGGCGCGCGGTCTTCTCCGAGACGCGCGGTGCACGGATCACGCTGTAGAGCTTGGCGCTGTTCATTTCGGTGCTCATGCCAGCCACTCCTCGATCTTCTTCATCGCGTCGGTGGTGACCAGGACGCTGTCGGCGCCGACCAGGGACACCGGGTCCAGGCCCTGGACGTCGCGCACCTCAACGTAGGGCAGGTTGCGCGCCGACAGGTACAGGTGCTCGGAGGCCTCTTCGGTGACGATCAACGGGCGCTTGCCCAGGTCGAAATCCTTGAGCTTGCCGGCCAACGCGCTGGTCTTGGTCTGGTCGACATCGAACGCATCGACGACCTTCAGGCGCCCCTGGCGGTTGAGCTCGGACAGGATCGCCGACATCGCCGCGCGGTACATCTTGCGGTTGATCTTCTGCTCGAAGCTGCGCGGCTTGGCCGCGAAGGTGACGCCACCGCCGACGAAGATCGGCGCGGTGAGCGCACCGTGGCGGGCGCCGCCGCCCTTCTGCTTCTTCGACTTCTTGGTGGTGCCGTTGACTTCCGAGCGCGTCTTCTGCGCCTTGGTGCCGGCGCGGCCCGCGTTGCGATAGGCCACGACGACCTGGTGCACGAGGTCGCGGCTGAATTCGCGGCCGAACACGGCATCCGACACGGAGATCGTGTCCTTGCCGGCCTTGCCGTCTTTGCTGGTGATGGCGAGTTCCATCGTCGTCTCTCCCTTATGCCTTGCTCGTCGGACGGACGATCACGTCGCCGCCCGGCGCACCCGGCACCGCGCCCTTGACCGCGATCAAGCCGCGCTCGGCGTCGACCCGGACCACTTCGAGGTTCTGCGTGCTCTGGCGCACCGCACCCATGTGCCCGGACATCTTCTTGCCCGGGAACACGCGGCCCGGCGTCTGCCGCTGGCCGATCGAGCCAGGCGAGCGATGCGACAAGGAGTTGCCGTGCGTCGCGTCGCCCATCTTGAAGTTCCAGCGCTTGATCGTGCCCTGGAAGCCCTTGCCCTTGGTCACGCCCTGGACGTCGACGATCTGGCCGGCCTCGAAGATGTCGGCCTTGATCTCGCCGCCGATCTCGAAGTCGCCGATCTTGTCGTCGGCCACGCGCAGCTCCCACAGGCCGCGGCCCGCCTCGACCTTGGCCTTAGCCAAGTGTCCGGCCTCGGGCTTGTTGACCAGCGAGGCGCGACGGGTCCCGACGGTGACCTGCACGGCGCTGTAGCCATCGGTCTCGGGGGTCTTGATCTGGGTGATGCGGTTGGGGGTCGCCTCGATCAGGGTCACCGGGATGGACTGGCCATCTTCGGTGAACACCCGGCTCATCCCGGCCTTGCGACCGACGATGCCCAACGAATATTTCTTCGCGGTCATGATCCGGTCCTCAGGTCAGTTTGATCTGGACGTCGACGCCAGCCGCGAGCTCGAGCTTCATCAGCGCGTCCACGGTCTTGTCGTTGGGGTCGACGATGTCGAGCACGCGCTTGTGCGTGCGGGTCTCGTACTGGTCGCGCGCGTCCTTGTCGACGTGCGGCGAGACGAGGATTGTGTAGCGTTCGATCTTGGTCGGCAGCGGGATCGGGCCGCGCACCTGCGCGCCGGTCCGCTTGGCCGTTTCGACGATCTCGCTGGCCGAACGGTCGATCAGCCTGTGATCGAACGCTTTCAGCCGGATCCGGATCTTTTGGTCCGCCATGACGGAGATTCCTTCGTTGAAAGAGCGACAGGCTTCGTGGCTGGGTGCACGAAACCCCGTGTAATCAATGACTTGCCGGGGAAAGAGCTCCACCCCGGTAGTTTCCCTGCAAATGACGCTGTACCTGGATCCGTCCCTTCCAGAAACGCGGCAGGCCGGTCACCCGGCCCGCCCAGACGGAAACTGCAAACGCGCCGAAAGGCCCCGTCGATGTGTCCCGAACTATCTTTCGGAACGGACGGGGCGCTGCCGCGCGACATTTCCCTGTCTGGCGAAGACGAGGTGCATCCTGCCCCTCATTTCGCGTTTCGCGGCCGTCCCGGAAGGGTCGACCGCGGTGAGCCGCACATTCTAGCCGGGCCGGCCGGGTCAGCGCAAGCGCTGATTGCCCGGAACCCGCTATTGACGCTCCTGGCGCGGGCCACCCTGTGGGTGGCCAAACGGCAGGGTTGCCCGGAAGCCCTTGGGCAGCCGGAAATCCCTTACTTGGTGATCTTGGACACCACGCCGGCGCCGACCGTGCGGCCGCCCTCGCGGATCGCGAAGCGCAGGCCCTCGTCCATCGCCACCGGGTTGATCAGGCTCACCTTCATCTTCACGTTGTCGC
>NZ_BAABJY010000003.1:0-113029 GCF_039543545.1 Luteimonas vadosa
AGGGGGCTGCCTGGGCGGGTTCGAATCCATCACGACCCACCATCTTTAATTCGGAGCCCTTGGACATCCAGCGCGGTGTCGCGGGCGTTTCTTTTTCGTCAGCCGCGCGCGCGGCATGGGTGATGCGGGGGCGGAGGGGGCTGCCTGGGCGGGTTCGAATCCATCACGACCCACCATTTTCATTCAGAACCCCTCGACGTCCAGCGCAGTGTCGCGGGCGTTTCTTTTTCGACAGCCGCGCGCGGCATGGGTGATGCTGCGGAGGTGGGACTGTCTAGGCGGACTGGAGCACATCACAACCGGCCACTCCTTCTTGCCGCTGTCCCTCGGTTCCAACAGTTTCCGGGCCGCCCCGATGCGATTCATGGTGTCCGCATCCGGAGGACGGGGCCGGAGGCTCCCGGCGTGGCTTGTACGGATCCGTGGTTTCAGGCTTGGGTGGTGTTGGCGACTGTTTCCAGCACCAGGTCGCCGTATCGCTCCAGCTTGGTGCTGCCGATGCCGTCGACGTGAGCAAGTTCATCGGCATTCTCCGGCTTTCGCGCGGCGATGCCGCGCAAGGTAGTGTCGTGGAAGATGACGTAGGCGGGGACGTTCTGCTCCCGCGCCAGGTTGGCCCGCAGTTCGCGCAGGGCGTCGAACAGGGGCTGGTCGGCAGGGTCGAGGTCGGCGACTGGAGGCTTGCCGCGGGATGGCCGCTCGCGCCCGCTGCGGCGCGGGGCTTCCTTGCGCAGCATTACCTGCCGGCCACCGGTGAGGACTTCTCGACTCGCGTCGGTGAGGCGCAGGCTTCCATAACCTTCCGCGTCGACTTCCAGCAGGCCTGAGGCGACCAGTTGCCGGAATACGCTGCGCCACGCGCGGGCGTCCAGTTCGCTTCCGATCCCGTGCGTGCTCAACCGGTCGTGGCCGAACTGGCGGATGCGTTCGTTGTCGCTGCCGCGCAGGACGTCGATTACATGCGCGGCGCCGAAGCGCTGCCCGCTGCGGTAGACGCAGCTGAGCGCCTTCTGCGCGGCGACGGTGGCGTCCCAGGTCTCGGCCGGCTCCAGGCAGTTGTCGCAGTTGCCGCAGGGCCGGGGGTAGTCCTCGCCGAAGCTCGATAGCAGGACCTGGCGGCGACAGCGCATCGTTTCGCAATAGGCCACCAGCGCGTCGAGCTTGCGGCGTTCCAGCCGTTTGCGCTCTTCGCCGGAATCGGACTGCTCGATCATCTGCCGCAGCAGCACCACATCGCCCAGCCCCTGGCACATCCAGGCGTCGGCGGGTTCGCCGTCGCGGCCGGCGCGTCCGGTCTCCTGGTAATAGCCTTCCAGCGACTTCGGCAGGTCCAGGTGCGCGACGAAGCGCACGTCGGGCTTGTCGATGCCCATGCCGAAGGCGATCGTCGCCACGATCACCACGCCGTCCTCGCGCAGGAAGCGCCGCTGGTGGGTCGCGCGGGTCTCGGCGTCCAGTCCGGCGTGGTAGGGCAGGGCGTCGATGCCCAGGTCGACGAGCGCGGCGGCAGTCTTCTCGACCTTGCGTCGCGACAGGCAATACACGATCCCCGCCTCGCCCGCGTGCCCGGCGAGGAAGTCGCGCAGCTGGCGGATGGCATTGTCCTTCTGGACCACCGCGTACCTGATGTTCGGCCGGTCGAAGGAGCTGACGAAGCGACGGGCCTCCTCCAGTTGCAGTCGTTCGGCGATCTCGACCTGGGTGGGTGGGTCGGCGGTGGCGGTGAGCGCGATCCGCGGCACGTCCGGCCAGCGTTCGTGCAGGACGGTCAGTTCACGGTATTCGCGGCGGAAGTCGTGTCCCCACTGCGAGACGCAATGGGCTTCGTCGATGGCGAACAGCGCGATGCGCGCGCGGTCCAGCAGTGACAGGAAGCGGGGCGTCAGCAGCCGTTCCGGTGCGACGTAGAGCAAGTCCAGCTCGCCCGCGAGCAGCTCCTGCTCGATGCTCGCCGCGGTCGCGCCATCCAGCGTGGAGTTGAGGAAGGCTGCGCGCACGCCCAGCAGGCGCAGCGCCTCCACCTGGTCCTGCATCAGCGCGATCAGCGGCGAGACCACGATGCCGCAGCCCTCGCGCAGCAGTGCCGGTAGCTGGTAGCACAGGGACTTGCCGCCACCGGTGGGCATCAGCACCAGGGCGTCGTTGCCGGCGGTGACGTGGGCCACGATGGCGGCCTGCTCGCCGCGGAAGGCCTCGAATCCGAAGACCTGGCGGAGCTGGTGCAGGGAGGCATCTGGCATGCGGCTAGGGTAACAAGCCGTAGGCCGAGCGACGTCAGTCGTGGGTGTGGGGAAAGGTCAGGCAACTCCGCGTGCCGGGGCACGCTCGTGGCTCGATGAGGAAGCATCGACCAGAAGCGCCCCGCTCGACGCATTGCCAGACGCCCGGCGCCTTGGTGGCGTTGCCACCACCCTGGCCCTCGCCCGCAAGCGGGGGAGGGGATTGGGATTCGGTGCGCGGGGGGTTTGCGTCAGGTGTGCACGGGGTGCGGAATCTGCTGCGTTGGGTGCATCAAGTACCTGGGGTTTGCGTCAAGTACGTGGGGGATGCGTCAAGTACGTGGGGTTGGCATCCGGCGCGTGGGGACCGGCACCAGTTCCTTCCCGGAGTGTCGGCATGAGGTGCGCGCCGGATTGAACGAACAGGTCGTCCCGCAGGTCAGTGAATGCCGGCGCAGCGCGGGGGACGCTCGCTCTTCAGAGGATCCCGGTTCCCCCACCGCATGCCTATTGCAGCAGCGAGCGCAGCATCCAGGCGTTCTTCTCGTGCACCTGCAGGCGTTGCGTCAGCAGGTCGACAGAGGGGTCGTCGCCGGCCTCGTCGGCGGTGGCCAGGACGTTTCGGGCGGTGCGGCAGACGGCCTCGTTGCCCTTGGTGAGCTGGCGCACCATCTCCTGCCAGTCGGCGGCGTCCTTGAGGCCGGGCTCTTCCGGGATCGACGACAGGGACGTGTATTCGGCATACGAACCCGGCGCGTTGAAGCCCAGCGCGCGGATGCGTTCGGCGATCTCGTCCAGCGCCCCCCATTGTTCGGTGTACTGGCCTTCGAACATGTTGTGCAGGGAATTGAACATCGGCCCGGTCACGTTCCAGTGGAAGTTGTGGGTCTTGAGGTAGAGCGTGAAGCTGTCGGCGAGGAAGGCGGACAGGCCTTGCGCGATCTTCTTGCGGTCGCCGCTGCCGATGCCGATGTCGATGGCCGGGCCCTTGTCGCTGCTTCCCGGCGATGCGGCGGGCTGGGCCTTGGAGGTCTTGGGCGTGGGTTTGGACTTGTCTTGCTTGGCCATCGGGTTTCTCCGTTCGGGGGATGACGCCACAATAGGCGGATGCGGCGAGAGAATGAAATGCAGTGTTGCCGTCGAGCCGACCTGTGAAGCCTATCGACCGCAATGCAAGCGCAGCGTCAAGGGAGCCTGGTGGCCCGCGACATCACGCGCCGATCGAGCGTGCCTGCAGCCGCGACGCGGCGCGCCTGCAAGGCCTGTGGCGGCGCTGGCAGGCTGCGCCCGGCGACGACAAGGCGCGTGCCGCGTTCGAGGATGCGCTTGCCCGGTCCGTGGCACGCCGTGAAGCGCGGGCGGCCAGTCTGCCGCAGGCGGACGTCGACCCCACGTTGCCGATCGCCAGCCAGGCCGCGCGAATCGTCGCGCTGCTGCAGTCGCACCAGGTGCTGGTGGTCGCCGGCGAAACAGGCTCCGGCAAGACCACCCAGCTGCCCAAGCTGTGCCTGGCGGCGGGGCGCGGGGCGGCGGGCATGATCGGATGCACCCAGCCGCGCCGGATCGCCGCACGCGCGGTCGCGCGGCGGGTGGCGGAGGAGCTGCAGGTGCCGCTGGGCGGCGCGGTCGGGTTCCAGGTGCGCTTCAACGACCAGGTCACGGCCGACACCGCGGTCAAGTTCATGACCGACGGCATCCTGCTGGCCGAGATCGCGTCGGATCGCTGGCTGTCGGCCTACGACACGCTGATCATCGACGAGGCCCATGAGCGCAGCCTCAACATCGATTTCCTGCTCGGCTACCTCAGGCAGCTGTTGCGCAAGCGCCGCGACCTCAAGCTGATCGTGACCTCGGCGACCATCGACACCGAGCGTTTCGCACGACACTTCGGCGGTGCGCCGGTGGTCGACGTCGAGGGCCGCGGCCATCCGGTCGAAGTGCGCTGGCGCCCGCTGGAAGGCGAGGGCGCGGACGAAGGCGAGCGATCCGTGCTCGACGGCATCGTCGCGGCCTGCGACGAGATCGCGCGCGGCCGGCCCACCGGCGACACCCTGGTGTTCCTACCCGGCGAGCGCGAGATCCGCGATGCGCATCGTGCGCTGGAAGGCCGCAACTACCGCCATACTGAAGTGCTGCCGCTGTACGCACGACTGTCGGCGCGCGACCAGGACCGCGTATTCCATCCCGGCACCCAGCGCCGCATCGTGCTGGCGACCAATGTCGCGGAAACCTCGCTGACCGTGCCGCGGATCCACCACGTGGTCGATCCCGGGCTGGCGCGGGTCAAGCGCTACAGCCCGAGGCTGAAGCTCGACCGGCTCCACATCGAACCGGTCAGCCAGGCCAGCGCCGACCAGCGCAAGGGCCGTTGCGGGCGCGTGGCGCCGGGGGCCTGCTACCGCCTGTATTCGGAAGCCGACTATGACGCGCGGCCTGCCTTCACCGATCCGGAAATCCGACGCGCCGCGCTGGCGGGCGTGATCCTGCGGATGCTGTCGCTGGGCTTGTCCGGCGGCGACGGCGGCCGTGGCAAGCCCAGGCGTCGCGGCGGGGGTGCGACGTCGACGTCGAAGTCCGGCAACGCGACGCTGGTCGAGGACTTCCCTTTCCTCGATCCACCCGATCCACGTGCGATCGCCGACGGCTGGCAGCAGCTGCAGGAGCTGGGTGCGGTCGACGACCAGCGCGCGCTCACCGCCATCGGCCGCACCATGTCCCGGCTGCCGGTCGACGTGAAACTGGCGCGGATGCTGGTCGCGGCCAACGACCGCGGCTGCCTGCACGACATGCTGGCGATCGCTGCCTTCCTGGGCATCCAGAATCCCCGCGAGCGCCCGGCCGACCAGCGCGCCGCGGCCGATGCCGCGCACGCGCGGTTCAGCGATCCGAGGTCCGAGTTCGTCGCCATCCTCAAGCTCTGGACTGCCTACCAGGCCGCGCACGAGGACATGACTCAGTCGCAACTCCGGCGCTGGTGCGCGACGCACTTCCTCGGATTCCTGCGCATGCGCGAGTGGCGCGAGCTGCACCGGCAACTGAAGCTGCAGTGCGAGGCGCTGGGTTGGGAGGTGCGCCGTGACGCAGGGCTCGAGGGATTCACCGAGGGTGAGACCGAGGATCCGGGCAAGCGCGATCGCCTTCCCTCGCGTACCGATGGCAAGCACCGCGCCGCGTACGAGCAGCTGCATCGCGCACTGATCGCCGGCTTGCCCACCCAGGTCGGCCACCGCGTGGCCACGGACAAGGCCGGCAAGTCCGCCGTGCTTTACGAAGGGCCCCGCGGCCGCCGGTTCCAGTTGTTCCCGGGCTCGACGCTCGCCGCCAAGCCACCCCCGTGGGTGCTGTCGGCGACCCTGCTCGACACCGAGAAGGTCTGGTCGTTGACCAACGCGGCCATCGAGCCGGAATGGGCCATCGCCGAGTTGCCGCACCTGCTCGCCCGCCGCCACTTCGATCCGCGCTGGTCGCGGAGCCAGGGGCGAGTGGTTGGAAGCGAACAGATCTCGCTGTTCGGACTGGTGTTGGCGCCGAAGAAGCCGATCCATTACGGCGGGCTGTACCCGGAGGGATCGCGCGACTTCTTCCTCCGCGACGGGTTGGTGGCCGGGGAAATCAACACCCGCAGCGCATTCGTCGCCCGCAACCGGCGCGTCCTGGCGCAAGCGGAGCAGGAGGAGGCCAAGCAGCGGCGGGTCGGCCTGGTGGTCGACGAGTCGTGGATGACGCAGTGGTACCGCGCGCGCATCCCGGCGGAGATCGTCAGTGCCCAGGCCCTGGACGCGTGGTACGCGAAGCTGCCGAAGGACAAGCGCCGCGCACTGGAGTGGTCGCACGACGACCTGATGGTCGCCGATGCCAGCGATGCCGGGGCGTTCCCGGACTACCTCGCGCTGGGCGACGCGCGCCTCGCGGTCAGCTACCGGTTCGAGCCCGCCGCGGTGGACGACGGCATGACCGTGGTCGTCCCGCTGCACCTGATCAACGCGCTCGACCCGGCGCGCCTGTCGTGGCTGGCACCGGGGCTGGTGCATGACAAGGCCGTGGCGATGATCAAGTCGCTGCCCAAGTCGCTACGGCGCAACTTCGTGCCGGCGCCGGATTTCGCGCAGGCTTTCGCGGCCGCGCATGGTCCGGCGGAGCCCGATGCCTTCGCAGGCGCGCTGGCGCGCTTCCTCCGGCGCATGACCGGTGTCGATGTCCCGCCGACGGACTTCGACGAAGCGGCCCTGGAGCCGCACCTGCGTGCGAACCTGCGGCTGGTCGACGCAGAGGGGCGCGAAGTGCTGGCCGAAACCCGGGATCTCGGCGACTTGCGGGACCGGTTCGGGCAACGTGCGGCAGCGGCGTTCGCGGCGCGTGCCGCCGAAGGCATGGCGCGCGACGGCATGACCGCGTTTCCGGCGGACTCTATCCCCGAGTCGGTGCCCGGTGCGGGCGGCGTGCCTGCGTACCCCGCGTTGCACGACGACGGCGGCAGCGTCTCGCTCGCGGTGCATGCCGACCGCGACGAGGCCCTGCGCCACCACCCGCGTGGTGTCCGGCGGCTGCTGGCGATCGCGCTGGCGGCCACCCTCCGGCAGGCCCGGAAGCAGTTGCCGGTCAGGCCGAAGACCGCGCTGCTGTACGCGGCGATCGAATCGGCCGCCCCGCGGGATACCGGCGGCAAGCCGGTCGACCACCTGCGCGAAGACCTGGTCGACGGCGCCTTCGAGGCAGTCGCCCGGGAGGGGCTGGAAGACGTCCGCGACGCCGATGCGTTCGCGTCACTCGTGGACCGGACCGGCAAGGCGCTCTTCGCCGAAGCCACGCGGCGCCTGCGGCTGGCCGAAGCGATCCTCGACCAGGTCGCCGAGGTCCGCGCGCGCCTGGAGTCCCCGCTGGTCGGCTGGGCCAGCGGCAACCTCGACGACATGCGCGCACACCTCGCGGCGCTGACGCCGCCGGGCTTCCTCCGGGAGACGCCGGGCGGGTTGCTCGAACACTACCCGCGCTACCTCAAGGCACTGGCCTTGCGCGCGGAACGGGCGCTGCGCGACCCGCTGCGCGACCAGCAGCGCATGCTGGAGCTCAAGCCCTTCGTGGACGCCTTGCGTGCCGCCGAGGCGGCCGGTGCCGGCGGCGAGGCGGGATGGCGCGCCTTGCGCCATGAACTCGAGGAACTACGCGTGTCGATCCATGCCCAGGAGCTGGGCACGCAGGTGGCGGTGTCGCCGAAGAAGCTGGCGGCACGCGTCGCGGCGCTGCGCGGCGAGCCTAGTTGACCTGCGTGACCTTGGCGCGCATCGAGTCACCGTCGACCTGCAGGTACCAGCCGCCGAGCAGGCCGGGCGAGAGGAGGATGGCCGGCGAGGCCTTGAACTTCGACTTGGACACGTAGTACTCGGGCGTATCGATGACCCGCCAGGTCTGGCCGTTCTCGAGGGTGAACCGGGTGCCATTGCTCCAGCCGCGGAACTCGCCGACGAGCCGGGTCGTGACTGGCTCGCGGGCCGGGCCGAACAATCCGCCGCCGTCCGGCCGGGGGCGTGCCTGCTCGCGCGCCACGACGGCCGCCGTGTCCGCGCGGAGGATGGCATTGAGGCGTTCGAGCTGGGCCGCGGACAGGCCGTCGAGGCCGGTCTCGCGGAGCTGTTCGGGCGTCAGCCGCTGTTCGAGCGGTACGTAGGGCTCTTCGGCGAAGGCCGGCGGCAGGAACGCTGCCCCGGCAAGGAGGGTGCACCAGGCAAGAACGCGCATGGAGTGGATCCCGTGCTGGATGGAATCGGAGTCGGGGGCCTTACTTGATCCGCTGCACCTTGGCCCGGGTGTTGTAACGGCCGACCTGCATGTACCAGCTGTTGCCGACCATGCTCGGAGTGATCTTCACCTCGGGGTTGGTGAGGCGGGCCCCCACCAGCGATGCCTCGTCCACCTGCTTCCACACGTTGCCGTTGTCCAGCGTGTATTCGCGGCCACGCGCGAAGCCGCGGAACTCGCCGGCGATGGTGGCCACCACGGGTTCGCTGGAGCCGAAGCTGAAGAAGCCGCGGTTGTCGTCCTCGACCCGCTTCTTGGCCTCGGCGGCGGCGGTCTCGACCGTGCGGTTCAACCAGGCATTGAGCCGGGCGAGTTCGGCAGGGCTGAGCTTGTCCAGGCCGGCGGCCTTGAACTCCTCCGTGGTCATCTGCCGCTCGATGCCCTGGGCGGCCGCGTCCTGCGCCATCGCCGGCAGCGAGAACGCCAGCAGCATGCAGGCGAGCAGGGGTTGGATGAATCCGGATCGCATCGTCATGGCCTGTTCCTCATGGCGTGAGGCCGCTAGTGTAGTCGCTCCCCCGCAGGAAACATGAAGCGCCGTGGCGACGCAAGACCCAGTCAGCGCAGAGCGCGTGTTCGCGGCACCCGGGGTCGATGCGTTGCCCGGCACCCTGAAGCGCATGCTGCGCGAAGCGGCCGCGGCCGCGCCCCTCGCCGCGGGTCGTTCGCATGACGTGCTGTTCGACACCCTTGGATCGCTCTCGCTGCTCTCGGCCGACGCCGACGTGGTGACCGCGGCGCTGCTGCACGACCTGCCCGAGTGGCAGCGCGCTTGCGAGGCGACCTTGGCGAGGGATTACCCGGCGATCCTGTCGCTGCTCGAAGGCCAGCAGGCCGCGCAGCAGGTCGGGGCGCTCCATGCCGAGCAGGACGATCGCGTCCGCGGCCAGGAAGGCCTGCGCCGGTTGCTGCTGGCGATGGTGCGCGACCTGCGCGTCGTCCCGATCCTGCTGGCGCGGCAACTCGCCCGGATGCGCGCGGCCCCCTCGCTGGGGGTGCCGGAGCGGGAGGCGCTGGCCCGTCTCACCCGCGATATCCACGCGCCGCTGGCGAACCGGCTTGGCATCTGGCAGCTCAAGTGGGAACTCGAGGACCTGGCGTTCCGCTACCTGCAGCCGGAAACCTACCAGCGCATCGCCCGGCTGCTCGACGACAAGCGCACCGGCCGGGAGCGCTACGTGGCCGGGGTGGTCGATGCACTCGCCGGTGCCCTGGCGGCACAGGGCATCGATGGCGAGGTCGCCGGCCGCCCGAAGCACATCTACAGCATCTGGAAGAAGATGCAGAAGAAGGATGTCCCCTTCGGCGAGCTGTACGACCTGCGTGCCGTCCGCGTGCTCGTGGCGGACGTCCCCGCCTGCTACGCCGCGCTCGGCGTGGTGCACGCGCTGTGGGCGCCGATCCCGAGCGAATTCGACGACTACATCGCCCGGCCCAAGCACAACGACTACCGCTCGCTGCATACCGCCGTGGTGGGGCCGGAAGGCAAGACCGTCGAAGTGCAGATCCGCACCCGAGAGATGCACGCCCAGGCGGAGCTGGGCGTCGCCGCGCACTGGCGCTACAAGGAAAAGGGTGGTTCGCACCGTTCCGGCGCCGGCGATGCGGCCTGGGATCGCAAGGTGGAATGGATGCGCCGCCTGCTGGAAGGGCACGACCAGGGCCAGGCGCGTGGCGAGCCGGGGAACGAGGAGGGATCGCTGGCGGGCGGGCTGGCGTCCGAACTGACCGAGGACCGCATCTACGCGCTGACGCCGAAGGGGGAGGTGATCGACCTGCCTGCCGGCGCAACACCGCTGGACTTCGCCTACCGAGTGCACACCATGGTCGGCCACCGCTGCCGCGGCGCCAAGGTCGATGGTCGGATCGTGCCGCTGGATCACGTGCTCGCCAGCGGGGATCGCGTGGAAATCCTCACCGGCAAGCATGCCGAGCCGCGCCGCGACTGGCTGGTGGCCGCCAACGGCTTCCTCGCCAGTGCGCGCTCGCGCGAGAAGGTGCGCCAGTGGTTCCACAAGCTCGACCGAGAGCGCAACGTGCACGACGGCCGGGAACTGCTGGAAAAGGAACTCAAGCGCCTGGGCGTGCACCAGGTTGATCCCGCGCCGATCCTGCGCCGCTTCAACGTCGACAGCTACGACGACCTGTGCGTGCAGGTCGCCCTGGGCGACGTCGGTCCGCACCAGGTGGGCCGGGCGCTGCTGGAGCATGAGCGCGCCGAGGACCGCGACGACGACGAAGCCGGGGAGGCGTTGGCGCTGCGGACGCCGAGGCGGGCGCCCAAGGCGGCGACCTCGGCGTTCACCGTGGTCGGCGTCGGCAACCTGCTGGTGCAGGTCGCGCGCTGCTGCCAGCCGCTGCCGGGCGAGGCGGTGTCGGGCTACCTCACCCGCAACCGCGGGGTCAGCGTCCATCGCAGCGATTGCGCGGCCTTCCTGCGGCTGTCGGCCAGGCAGCCGCAGCGGGTGATGCCCGTGGAGTGGGGCAAGGCCGAGGGTGGACACGAGGCCGAGGTCACGATCGACGCCGTCGACCGCAAGCACCTGCTCAAGGACGTGACCAACCTGATCGCGCAGCAGGACGCGCACGTGCTCGCGATCAGCAGCGGCCCGGCACGGGGGGCGCGCATGCGCTTGAAGCTGCGCCTCCGCGTCAGCGATTTCGGCCAGTTGTCGCGGCTGCTGGGCAGGATCGAGGCCTTGCCCGGGATCGAGGCCGCGCGCCGGACATGAGCCTGCGCAGGCGACGCGCCCGCCACGATCACGGCGGTGTTCACCCTTGCGCTTCTATGCTGGCGCAGTGATGCGCAAAGACCCGACGTGGACCGCCGATCAGGCGCTGGAGGCGAGCCGGCCGCAGGTCCGCCGCGAACCCACGCTAGGCAGCCTCGAGGGGATCGACACGCCGACGCCGGCACCGCGCCGCCGTCCGTGGCGCCGGTCGCCGCCCGCCAGCATCCGGCGGTGGGCATGGCGTGCGGCAGCCGTCGTCGGGGTGTTGTTGCTGGCGGTGCTGGTGTTCCGGCAGCCGATCGCGGACTGGATCTGGCCGGAAACGCGGGCCCAGGCCCTGCAGTCCGCCGCCGCCCGGGCGCTGGCGTCCAACCGGCTGACCGCCGCCGACGGCAGCGGCGCCCGCGAGCTGTACGAGGCGGCCCTGGCGATCGACCCCGATCGCGGTGAAGCCCTGACGGGTCTGGCGAACGTCGCCTCGGCCGCGCTGGTGGCGTCGGTGGCGGCGCTGCGCCGGAACGACTTCGAAACGGCCCACGGCCACCTGCGCCTGGCGCGCGAATTGTCGGTGCCCGCCGCCCACGCCGATGCCGTCGCCGACGCCTTGCGACGACGGGAGGCCGCGCATGCGGGGATCGACCAGCTCATGGCCCGGGCGGAGGCGGCGCACCTGGCTGGGCGGCTCGATGGCGATCCGCAGGCGGCCTTGCCGCTGTATCGCCGCGTGCTGGAACTGCAGCCGGAGCGCGCCGACGCCCTGCGCGGCCGCGAGGACGCCTTGACCGAGCTGCTGGATTCGGCGCGCGCCGCCTTGCGCGAAGGCGACCTCGACGTCGCGGCGCGACGGATCGCGCTGGCCCGCAAGTACGACCCGGGCCACGTGGACCTGCCCGACAGCCAGGCGCGACTGACCGAGGAGACCGAGGCGCTGCGCCGTCGCGCGGACCGCGACCTCAAGTGGGGCCGGCTGCCGGAGGCGACCCGGGCCTACCGCAGCCTGCTGGCGCTGTCGGCCACCGACGAGGCCGCCGTGCGAGGGCTGTTGGCCGTCGCCGGTGCGCATGCCGCGCGCGCGCAACGCTTCGCCGCGGACTTCCGGTTCGGCGAGGCGCAAGCCGAGCTGGAGGCCGCGCGTGCGCTGGCGCCGGATGCCGCCGAGGTGCGTGACGCGACACGCCGGCTCGCACGCGCCCGACAGTCGAGCGCGCGCCTGTCGCCCGGCGTTTCCTCGCGCGACCGTGACCAGCGCGTCCGCAGCCTGCTGGCGGACGCCGCCGCGGCCGAGGCACGTGGCGACCTGCTGGCGCCTCCCGGCGAAAGCGCATTCGACAAGGTGCGCGCGGCGCGCGCACTGGCGCCGGATTCCAGGGCCGTACGGGAAGCTGCCGCGCGCCTGCTGGGGGCGGCGAATGCCTGCTTCGAACGCGAGTTGCGCGGCAACAGCCTCGGGAGGGCGCGTGCCTGCCTGGACGCGCGCAGCGCGCTATCGGACGACGATGCCGGGATCGCCGCAGCAAGGCGACGGCTGGCGGAGCGATGGCTGGCGGTCGGCAACGAGCGCCTCGGCGCGGACGAACTGCAGGCCGCCGCCGCCGCGTTGGCGCAGGCGCGTGCCCTCGACCGGTCGACGCCCGGCCTGGCCGAATTCGACCAGCGCATGCGCGCCGCGACGGCGTCCAACGACTGACGCCGCCTGGATCAGGGCTGCAGGAAGACCTGGCGAACCGTTTCTTGCGCCGCGTCCATCGAGAAATGCCTGGAAACGTTCTCCAGGCCGTGGCGGCTCAGGGACGACCAGAGGTCCGGGTCGTCGTGCAGGCGGACCACGGCCCGGGCGAACGCTGCGGCATCGTCGGCGACCAGCACGTCGAAACCATCGCGCAGGTGCATACCCTCGACCGCGCAGGTGGTGGCCACCACGGGCTGGCCGTGGGCCATGCTCAGGTTGACCTTTCCCTTGACCCCCGCGCCGTAGCGCAGCGGCGCCACGGCGACCCGGCACCCGTCCATCCACGGGCGGATGTCGGGGACGTGGTCGTGCACGACGACGCCGTCGATCTCGCCCCGTGCGCGGATCGCGGTCGGCACGTTGCCCCCGATGCAGTGGAAGCGCACCTCGGGCAGGTCCTGGCGGATCAGCGGGAATACTTCATCGACGAACCAGCCGATCGCATCGACGTTCGGCGGATGCCGGAAGCCGCCGACGAACACGAGGTCCCGGCGCTCGGCGTAGGGCAGGCCCGGGCCGGCGACTTCATGCAGGTTCGACAACACTTCGACGTGGGCGTCGGGGGCGTCGTGCGACAGCAGGACGCGCTCGGCCTGGCTGACCACGAGGGTCATGTCGCTGCGGGCGATCACCTCCAGTTCGAGGCCGCGGGTCGTGGCGGCCTGCCTCGCCAATGCCGCGTCGCCCGCCAGCGCCGCGGCGCGTTGCTCGCGCACGTAGTGCAGGTCGACCGTGTCGAACACCACGCGGGCCTGCGGCGCGTGCTTGCGCAGCAGCGGCAGGAATTCGCGGGCGACGTAGTGCCGGCAGACGAGCGCGACATCGAAGCGCTCGCCGTGCTCGGCGAACCATTTCGATATTCCCGAACTGTACGGGGCATGCCAGGCCTCGACCCCGAGCCGTTGCAGCGCCACGGTGTGGGCCCCGCAATGCTTGCCGTTGGCTGGCAGGAAGACCACGTGCGCGCCCTGGTCCGACAGCATCTTCATCAGGTTGACCAGACGCAACGAGGCGGAGTCGTTGTCCGCGCGGGGCGTCCACTCGTCGATGACCAGGACCTGGCGCTGCGCTGCATGCAGTCGACCCGGGGACGGCCGCGCGCCGCCGTCCGCCATCGCCTTGAGTTCCTCCGCCCATTTGGCGCGGAAGATGGCCTTGTTCCTCTCCTGCGACGCCTTGATGCCCCGCGTCGGATCGGTGCCCGCCGTGGCGCCCTCGTCGTGGACCACGCGAGCGGCCGGTTGGTAAAGCACGCGCCTGCCGGCGGCGCGGACCGCGAAGGCCAGGTCGGTGTCCTCGTAGTATGCCGGGGCGTAACGCGCGTCGAATCCGCCGAGCGACTCGAACAAGGAGCGCGGGATCGCGATGGCCGCGGCGCTGGCATAGTCGGTGTCGCGCAGGTACCCGAAGCGCGGATCGTCCGGCGACTCGAAGCGCCCATAGTTCCATGCGTTGCCGTCGGCGAAGACGACGCCACCGGCTTCCTGCAGTCGTCCGTCCGGATACAGCAGCTGCGCGCCCACCAGGCCGGCGTCGGGGTGGGCGGCGAAGGTATCGACCATCGCATCCAGCCAGCCGGGTTGCGGCACCGTGTCGTTATTGAGGAAGACCAGCAGGTCGCCCTGCGCCAGGGCCGCACCGTCGTTGCAGGCAGCGATGAAACCGCCATTGCGCGCGCGGCGGTGGTAGCGCAGTCCCGCGACCTGCGGTAGCGCTGCGACCGTCTCGTCGGAGCAGCCATCATCCACGACGATGACCTCGAACGCGGTCCGCGGCGGGTGTTCCGCGATCGCCCGCAGGCAGGCCAGCGTATGCGGGAACTGGTCGAAGACCGGGATGACGACACTGGCGCGCGGATGGCCGCTGGTGGGGAGGGCGAAAGGAGCAAACGGCCCGGGCGCGGGCACGTACAGTCCTCTCGCGGCGGTCGGCCTGGCGCGTCCCAGGTGAGCCTTGGCGCGCGCCAGGCTCTCGCGCCAGCCGCGGGTGCGCAGGCTGGCGAGCGTGCGGCGCAGCAAACCCATCGCGCGGTCGACCAGGAAGCGCGCATCGGCCAGGGAATAAGCCATCTATCGCAAAACTCTTGCTGACCAGGGGACTTGCGGCAGGGTTCGGCGAGCGATCGCTACGTTAGACTCCGCATTCAGCGCATTGTCGCATTCCCCCAGCCTGTCCCGCCCGCCGGGGCATCCATCGACGCAAAGGGTGCCCACGCTCCATGGCCCGCATCGACTACGACGAAGACGACCACGATTACGACGACGACCTGGCGCCCGACTGGCGCCGGCGGTTGTTGACCTGGGGGTTGGCCGCAGTCGGCCTCGGGCTGGGTTTCCTGATCCCTTACACCCTGTACCTGAACCACCAGGTCGGCGAGCGGTTCGGCCAGCTGCGCTGGCAGCTGCCGACCCGCGTCTACGCCCGTCCCTTGCAGCTCCAGCCGGGCCTGGCGATGGACCGGCAGACCTTGGCCACCGAACTCGCCGCAGCCTCCTATCGGGAGGGCGACGGCGTCAGGTCGGGGACCTGGAAGCGCGACGGCAGCCGCTGGACCATCGCCAGCCGCGGTTTCCAGGACATCGACGGCCCGGTCGGGCCCAGCAGGGTCGAGGCGCAGGTGTCGGGCGGCCGCGTGACCGCCGTCCGCGACCTGGCCGGCAAGCGCAAGGTGAAGTCGGCGCGGCTGGATCCGGCGCGCATCGCCACACTGTACGGCCAGAAGCAGGAAGAGCGCCGGCTGGTCCGCATCGAGGAAGTGCCGCAACGGTTGACCGACACGCTGCAGGCGGTCGAGGACCGCAACTTCGCGCACCACCACGGCATCGACCTGGGCGGAATCCTGCGCGCGGCCTTCGTCAACGTGAAGTCCGGCGAGGCCAGGCAGGGCGCAAGCACCCTGACGCAGCAGCTGGCCCGCTCCGGCCTGCTGGGCATCGGCCGCGAGCAGACGCTGACCCGCAAGTTCAACGAAATCCTGTACGCGATGCTGATCGAGGCGCGTTACGACAAGGGAACGATCCTGGAGGCCTACCTCAACCAGGTCTACCTCGGCCAGCGAGGCGCGCAGGCGATCCACGGGGTTTCCGCGGGCGCGGAGTTCTGGTTTGGGCGGGCGCTCGACGACCTGACCACCGAGCAGATCGCTTTGATGGTCGGCATCATCCGCGGGCCCTCGCACTACGATCCGCGACGCCATCCGGAGCGCGCCAAGGCGCGGCGCGACCTGGTGATCGGGCAGATGCTGGAAACCGGCCTCATCGAGCAGGCCGAGCACGACCGGGCGCTCAAGGCGCCCCTGGGCATCACCGAGTCCCCCGGCACCACGTCGGCCAACCGCTTCCCCGCCTATGTCGACCTGGTCCGCCGGCAGCTTGCCCGCGACTACCCGGCCGACGCCTTGCAGGGCGCCGGCCTGAGCGTGATGACCGCCATGTCGCCTTCGGCGCAGGCGTACGCGGAAGGCGCGGTGACGCGCACCCTCAAGGCGCTCGAGGGCAAGAAGCGCCCGCCGCTGGAGGCGGGGGTGGTGGTGACCGATGTCCATCGCGGCGAGGTGATCGCGGTGGTGGGCAGCCGGGATGTCGCCACGCCCGGGTTCAATCGCGCGGTCGAGGCGCAGCGCCCGGTCGGTTCGCTGCTCAAGCCGTTCGTCTACCTGCTCGCGCTGGCCACGCCGCAGCAGTATTCGCTGGCGACCTGGGTGGACGACAGCCCGATCACGGTGACCCTGGACAACGGCCGGCGGTGGAACCCGGGCAACTCGGACGGCCGCAGCCATGGCAGCGTGCGCCTGATCGATGCGCTGGCGCGGTCCTACAACCAGGCCACGGTTCGCGTCGGGATGGTCGTGCGCCCGGAGCGGTTGTCCCGGCTCATGGAGCAGCTCGCGGGGATCAAGTCGACGGCGAATCCGTCGCTGATCCTGGGCTCCGTCGACCAGAGCCCCTACGCCATGGCGCAGCTGTACCAGTTCCTTGCGTCCGACGGCGAAATCCAGCCCCTGTACGCCGTGCGCGGCGTGCTCGACCCCGACGGTCGCGTGCTCAAGCGCTACGACAAGGCACCGCCGACCCCCGATGACGGCGACCGGACGGCGGCGCGCCTGGTCACCACGGCCCTGCAGCACACCGTGACGTCCGGGACCGCGCGCCAGCTGCTCAACGACGGCCTGGGCAGGCTCAAGGCCGCCGGCAAGACCGGGACCAGCAACGACGGCCGCGACAGCTGGTTCGCGGGTTACACCGGCGACCACCTTGCCGTGGTCTGGGTCGGCAACGACGAGAACAAGACCACGGGCCTGTACGGCGCGACGGGTGCGATGCGCGTGTGGTCGGGCCTGTTCAAGCGGCTTCCCAGCGCGCCCCTGGAAGTCGGCGGCAAGGGGCTGGACTGGCAATGGGTGGCGCAGGGTTCCAGCACCGATGCCGGGTGTCCGGGCGCGACCCGTTTTGCCTTCGCCGCCGGCTTCGCGCCCCCTTACCAGCCCTGCCACTACGGCGACCCTGATCCCTACGCGATGGATCCCTACGCCACCGACCCGGACGAGGATCGCGGTGGCTGGCGCGAATGGTTCGGCATCGGCGATCGGGGCCAGGAGCTCGACCCCGCCAAGCGGATCGAGCGCCCCGCGGACGATGTGCCGCCGCCCCCAGAGCCCTGAGCCATGCCCGCCATGCCCGCCATGTCGCGATCGATCTGTGTCCTGGTGCTCGCCGGTCTTGCCGCGTGCGCCAGCGCGCCCGAGCCTGCGTCGCCGCAGCGCCCGTCCCTGGCCACGGAGACGCCGGAGCAGATGGTCGCCTCCATCCGCGCCAGCGCGGGCGACGGCGAAGGCGAGCTGGCGGTCCAGCCGTTGCGCGATCCGATGGTCGAGGACCTGCGCGAGGAGGCCCAGCGCCTGGAGGCCCAGCGCCGCCATGCCGACGCCGGTGCCGCGCTCGACCGCGCGATCGAAATCGTGCCGGACGATCCTGCCTTGCTGCAGGAACGCGCCGAAGTCGCCCTGCTCGAAGGCGACCCGGCGATCGCGGGCGCCTTGGCCGAACGCGCCCACTCGCTGGGCGCGCAGGTCGGACCGCTGTGCCGCCGCCATTGGGCGACGATCGAGAAGGTCCGGCTGCTGGCCGCCGATGCGGCCGGCGCGGCCGACGCCAAGGCGAGGATCGAAGCCTGCAAGCTCGCTCCGCCGCCGCGCTATTGATCGAGCGCGGCGCCGCCGACGTGCCCCTGGAGGAAGGCGACCTCGCCGCGCGCAGCCGTGCGGCGCTGGCTGATGGCGGCGCGCTCGCCCGGCAGGTGCCGGGGTTCACGCCGCGACCGTCGCAGCAGGCATTCACAGCGGCCGTGGCCGGGGCGTTCGATGCAGGCAGCGTCCTGCTGGCCGAAGCAGGGACCGGCACGGGGAAGACCTTCGCGTACCTGGTACCGGCGCTGCTGTCGGGGCTGAAGACGATCATCTCCACCGGCACCCGGGCGCTGCAGGACCAGCTCTACCATCGCGACCTGCCCCGGGTGCGCGACGCGCTGGGCACCGGGGTCAGGACCGCGCTGCTCAAGGGACGCGCCAACTACCTGTGCCGCTATCGGCTGGAGCGTGCCCGGGGCGAAACGGCGTTCGCTTCGCCCGCGCAGGCCGAGCAGTTCCAGCGCGTGGTCGCGTGGGGCGGCCGCACGCGCATGGGCGACATGGCCGAACTCGAGGCCCTGCCCGAGGATTCGCCGCTGCTGCCGATGGTCACCTCCACCGCCGAGAACTGCCTGGGCAGCGAGTGCCCGTTCTGGGACGACTGCTTCGTGGTGCAGGCCCGGCAGCGGGCGCAAGGGGCCGACATCGTCGTCGTCAACCACCACCTGCTGCTCGCCGACCTGGCGCTGAAGGAGGAGGGATTCGGGGAGATCCTGCCCGGCGCGCAGGCCTTCGTGGTCGACGAGGCGCACCAGCTGCCCGAGCTTGCCGCGCAATTCTTCGGGGAAGGGCTGTCCGCGCGCCCGCTCGCCGAGCTCGGGCGCGACGCCCTGGGCGAATGCAAGGACGTCGATGGCGCGCTGGCGGTGGTGCAGGAGCCGGCGCGCCGGCTGGAGCACGCAACGCGCGCGCTGCGCGCTGCGCTGGAAGGGCTGCCCGCGCGGGGCACCCGGTTCCGGTTGCTGCAGGATGCGGGCGCTTGCGACGCGATCGACGGGTTGTCGGAAGCGCTGTCGCGATTCATCCAGGCGCTTGCACCGCTGCGCGAGGCCTCGCCCGGCTTCGAGGCCTGCGTGGCGCGAGCGCGCGACCAGCATGCCCGGCTGGGGCGTTGGCTGGGGTCGGACAGGTTGGAGCAGGAAAAAGGGTCAGGGTCAGTTTCCGATCCGGATCCATCGCCCTCCGATGGCCCTTGGTCGGAAACTGACCCTGACCCCGTTTCCAGCCACGTCCACGCCGACGACGTGTCCTGGTACGAGCTCTCGCCGCGCGGTTTCCGCCTGCAGCGCACGCCGCTGGACGTGTCCGCGCCGCTGCGCGCGCACCGCGAGCGTTCGCGGGCGGCTTGGATCTTCACCTCCGCGACGCTGGCGGTGGACGGGCGCTTCGGCCACCTAAGCCAACGCCTGGGCCTGGACGATCCGCAAACGCTGCTGGTGCCCAGTCCCTTCCGCTGGCCGCACCAAGCGCTGTGCTATCTGCCCAGGGGCCTGCCCCAGCCCGGTGCCGGCGACTACACGGCGGCGGTGACCGAAGCGCTGCTGCCGGTGCTGCACGCCTCGGGTGGGCGCGCCTTCGTGCTGTTCGCCTCGCATCGCGCGTTGCGCGAGGCGGCTGCGCTGTTGCGCGACGGCCCCTGGCCCCTGTTCGTGCAGGGCGAGGCACCGCGCCACCTGCTGTTGCAGCAGTTCCGCGAGTCGGGGAACGGGGTCCTGCTCGGCGCGGCCAGCTTCCGCGAAGGCGTCGATGTCGCCGGCGATGCGCTGAGCGTGGTCGTCATCGACAAACTGCCGTTCGCCGCCCCGGACGACCCGGTGTTCGAAGCCCGCCTCGACGCCATCCGCCGCTCGGGCGGCAACCCCTTCCGCGACGAGCAGCTGCCGCAGGCGGTGATCGCGCTCAAGCAGGGCGTCGGCCGGCTGATCCGCAGCGAGACCGACCGCGGCGTGCTGGTGCTGTGCGATCCGCGCCTGCTCGGCAAGTCCTACGGCAAGCTGTTCCTGGACTCCTTGCCGCCGCTGCCCGTCACCCGCGACGTGGCCGACGTGGAAGGATTCTTCCGCCGCCAGCCGGCTGCCGGCAATGGATAGACTGTCGCGATGAAACTGCTCGCGTTCGAAACGGCGACCGAAGCCTGTTCCGTCGCCTTGTGGGTGGATGGCGAGGTGCGCGAGCGCTTCGACGTCGCGCCGCGCCGGCACGCCGAACTGGCCCTGCCCTGGGCGGAAGACTTGCTGGCCGACGCGGGGCTGGCCCGCTCGGCGCTCGATGCAGTCGCCGTCGGCCGGGGCCCGGGCGCGTTCACCGGCGTGCGCCTGGGCATCTCGATCGCGCAGGGCATCGCACTCGCGCTGGACCGCCCCGTGGTGCCCGTGTCGACGCTGGCGGCCCTGGCGATGCACGCCGCGCCGGCGGAATCGGGCAGCCGCATCCTCGCCGCCATCGACGCGCGCATGGGGGAGGTCTACCTGGGCGCGTTCCGTGCCGCTGGCGGCGGCGTCGAGTCGCTCGGCCGCGAATGCGTGGTCGTGCCGGCGGAAGCGGAATTGCCCGACGGCGATGGCTGGCTCGGCGTGGGCACCGGGTTCGCCGCGCAGGACGCCGCGTTGCAGGCGCGGCTCGCGGGGCGGCTGGGATCGGTCGATGCCGGCGCGCTGCCGCATGCCTCCGCCGTGGCGCGACTCGCGGTCGCGGCCCACGCGCGCGGCGAAGCGGTCGCGCCCGAGCGCGCGGAGCCGGCCTACCTGCGCGACAACGTCGCCTTGACCCTCAGGGAACAGCGGCAGCAGCGCGAGCGCAGCTAGCCGGAACCTCCGTCGCCCGCGCAGCGATTGCCTTCGCCAACGCGCCTTTCCGCGGCCAGAACTGCCCCGTGGGGCTCAGTCGTCCACCAGCTCGCCGCCGGGCAGGAAGTTCCAGGTCCGGGTGACATGCAGGATGTCGATGTCGTCCCCCGTCCGCGGCAGGGGCGGATAGGGTTCGGCGAGCCTGGCGATGCGCAGGGCGGCGTCGTCCAGCAGGCGGATGCCGCTGGGCTGGATGACTTCGGCGCGTTCCACGGTGCCGTCGCGGCGGATGGCGACGCTGATCACCAGCGTGCCGGCCAGCCGCCGACGGCGGGCCTCGTCAGGATAGTTGAGGTTGCCGACCCGCTCGACCCGGTCCACCCACTCGCGGAGGTAGCCGGCGTAGGCGTATTCCTGCGTGCTGGCCGAGACGAACTTGCGCTTCGGGCGCTTGGCGTAGCGCTCGGAGCGCAGGTGGATCTCCGCCGCCAGCCGCGCCATGGCCAGGTCGCGCTCGATTTTTTCCGGCCCGGGCGGACGCGGAATTGGCTCGGGTTGCGTCGTGGCCTCCGGGATCGGCGCCTGCACCTGCGCGCGCGGGCTGCTGACCACGCGTGCCTGCGGCGGCGCTTGCGGCGCAGGCGATTGCGCGCGCAGCGGCCGCGGCGCCACCCCCCCCTCGGCTTGCGCGGACTGCCCCGACAAGGGGTCGCTCGGGCGGCTGGTCTTGTCGTGCTCGCCGCCGCCCTGGTTGCTGGCCTGCGCGAGGAAATCCGCCTGCCCTTGCGTCAGTGGGCTCTGCGTCCGGGTCAGGATCACGTCCAGCGTCGGCAGCACCGGTGCGGCGTCCTCGATCGCGAACCCGACCCCCAGCACCAGCATGCCGTGCAGCAGCAACGACAGGGCGAACGTGGCGCCGAGCCGGTCGTTGTCGCCGATGGTCGGCCCTGAGTGCTTCCGGGGGAGGGCGGCCAGCGCGTTCATGGCGCGCGATATCCGGGGGGCGGCACCGGGGCGGCCGTCCGGTCCGCGCGCCGGCGCGACGTTCGATCCGCGCGCGGCTTCGTGCCGGGGCAGCGCGCTGGCGGACGGGCCGCGGGGGCGATCATCCCTGCGACGATTCGATCGCGTCGAACAGCATGCCGGCGATGTTGAGGCCGAATTGCGCGTCCAGTTCGCGGATGCAGGTCGGGCTGGTGACGTTGACTTCGGTCAGCCAGTCGCCGATGACGTCCAGGCCGACGAAACGCATGCCACGCCGCCGCATTTCCGGCCCGACCTGCGCGGCGATCCAGCGGTCGCGCTCGGTCAGCGGCCGCCCTTCGCCACGCCCGCCGACGGCGAGGTTGCCGCGGAAGTCGTCGCCCTGCGGGACCCGGGCCAGGCAATAGTCCACCGGCACGCCGTCGACCAGCAGGATGCGCTTGTCGCCCGTGGCGATCTCCGGGAGGTAGCGCTGGGCCATCGCCAGCTCGCGGCCGTTGCCGGTCAGGGTTTCCAGGATCACGTTCAGGTTCGAATCGCCGGCATGCGTGCGGAAGATCGAGCGCCCGCCCATCCCGTCCAGCGGCTTGAGCACCGTGTCGCCGTGCTGGGCGACGAAAGCCTTGAGTGCCGCCGCATCGCGGCTCACCAGGGTCGGCGGGCAGCACTGCGGGAATTCCAGGGCCGCGAGCTTCTCGTTGAGGTCGCGCAGGCCCTGAGGGTCGTTGACGACCAGGGCGCCGGCCCGCTGGGCGGCGCCGAGGATCTGGGTGTCGTGCAGGTAGGACGCATCCACCGGCGGGTCCCGCCGCATCAGCACCAGGTCGCCCGTGGCTAGCGCACGCTGTGACGCCTGTCCCAGTTCGTACCAGCAAGCCGGATCGTCCCGGACCGAGAGCGGGGCGATGTTCGCGAAGGCATGGCCGTCGCGCATCGACAGTCCACCCGGAACCACGTAATGGAGGGGGTGGCCGCGCCTCTGGGCCTCCAGGAGCATGGCAAAGGTCGAATCCTTGGAAATCCGGATCGACCCGATCGGGTCCATCACGACGACGACGTTGAGCGTCATGCGATCCATCCACGGCAGTTAGTGACAAATGTTATCAGCTGGTAAGCACGCAAGATTCGATGGATTCCGATGGTTTGCACAGAACACTTCATGGAAACTTGACACTGCGGCGGCGGGCTGGGATATAAGACGGCTTGCAGCGACGCATGCAGCGTACAGGCGTTGCTCACCGGGGAGAGAAGATGACGCAAGACGAAAACCGCGCCGGCAGCCTGGATGGCCTGCGAGTCATGGTGATCGACGATTCCAAGACGATCCGGCGCACGGCCGAGACCCTGCTCAAGCGGGAGGGCGCCGAGGTCACCACCGCGACCGACGGCTTCGAGGCCCTGGCCAAGATCGCCGACCAGCGACCGCAGATCATCTTCGTCGACATCATGATGCCGCGCCTGGATGGCTACCAGACCTGTGCGCTGATCAAGAACAACCAGCTGTTCAAGCAGACGCCGGTCATCATGCTGTCGTCCAAGGACGGCCTGTTCGACAAGGCGCGTGGCCGCATCGTGGGGTCCGAGCAATACGTCACCAAACCATTTACCCGCGACGAGCTGCTCGACGCGATCCGCAAGCACGTCAACAACTGACCGGGGGGCAGTACAAACCAATGGCACGCATCCTGTTGATCGAGGATTCTCCGACCGACACCGCGGTCCTGACGCAGTTGCTGGAACGCAACGGGCACGAGGTCATGGCCTCGGCGAACGCGGAGGACGGCATCGAGGTCTGCAAGCGCGAATCGCCCGACCTGGTCCTGATGGACGTCATCCTGCCGGGCATGAACGGCTTCCAGGCCACGCGTGCCCTGTCGCGGGACGATGCGACGAAGGCCATCCCGGTCCTCATCGTGAGCACCAAGGGCATGGAGACCGATCGCGCCTGGGGCCTGCGCCAGGGCGCCAAGGACTACATCGTCAAGCCGCCGGTGGAGAGCGAGCTCATCGGGCGCATCAACGCGCTGCTCGGCGACTGAGATGGGAAAGAAGCGCAAGCACCACGCCAAGCCGGGTCCAGCCAACGCAGGTGCCCCCCCGGCGGGCGCCGCGGACGGGGCGAAGGCGGCGAGTGCCGGCGCTTCCCGTCCGGGCGCGGTGCCGACGGATCCGTTCGAGGTCCTGGCCGATTACGAACGCCGCAGCCTGGCCCACGTGGCGGGCCTGCCGGAGCAGATCGACGCGCCGGGCCTGTGGCGCGGCGTGGGTTACCGCCTCGGCAGCCGGAGGCTGGCCTCGGGGTTCGACGAAGTCGTCGAGATCCTGCCGATGCCTCCCGTCACGCCCGTCCCCGGCGCGCATCCCTGGATGATCGGCGTCGCCAACATCCGCGGCAACCTGCTGCCCGTGGTCGACCTCAAGCAGTTCCTTGAAGGCGAGCGCACGGTGCTGCACGAAAGCCAACGCGTGCTGATCGTGCGCCAGCCCGGCGGCGACGTGGCGGTGACCATCGACGAGCTCTACGGCCAGCGCAGCTTCGTCGAGGAACAGCAATTGCCGGCGGACGATCCGTCGGGCGCCGCACTGACGGAGGGACGCTACGCGCACTTCGTCGACCGCACCTTCCGCCTGGCCGACCACCCCTGGGGCGTCTTCAGCCTCGACCGGTTGGCGCGCACCCCCGAATTCAGACAAGCCGCGGCCTGACGGCCGCCACATGCAGCACCGAGGAAGACCATGAGCACTGAAATCGAGACCCTTACCGGCAAGGCCCGCAACATGGGCACCAACTTCTGGCTGATTGTCCTGGGTATTGCACTCCTGGTCTTCGCCGCGAACACCGGCTACACGTTGTGGAAAGGGGCGCGACTCGGCGGAGCCAGCACGGCGGCCTCGAGCTTGCAGGTGGATTCGCAGCGCCTCGCCAACCAGGGCCGGGAAGCCGTCGCGGGCGATGCCGAGGCGTTCGAAGCCTTCAAGGCGACCAAGGCGCGCATCGATGCAGACATCATCAAGCTCAACAACAACTTCGGCGACACGGCCGGCGTCGCCGGTCCGATTGATACCGTAACCGAGACCTGGGTGCCGCTGTCCGCGAGCGCAGAGCAGGTAATCGCCAGCGAGGCCGCGGTGCGGGCCTTCGCCGGCAACGCCAACAGCTTCACCGGGCGCGTCCCGCAGCTGCAGGCCCAGCTCGACGAGGTGGTGCGCGCGATGTCGGCCAGCGGTTCTCCGTCCTCGCAGATCTACATCGCGCTGCGCGAAGTGGTGCTGGCGTCGACCATGGCGCGCCGCGTCACCGAGATCCAGGCCGGCGGCGAAGGCGCCCAGCTGGCAGGCGACGCGCTGGCGCGCGATGCCCGCGTGTTCGAGCAGGTGCTGACCGGCCTGCGTTCGGGCGACGACGCCATGAACGTGCAGCCGCTGACCAACGCCGCCGCGCTTTCGGCGCTCGGCCAGGCCAACGCGCTCTGGGTGGAGATGAAGAAGGACCTCGACGCCATCCTGGCCAGCTCGCAGAACCTGTTCCGCGCGCAGTCCGCAGCGGCCGCGCTGACCGCCGGGTCCGACAAGCTGCTCGCCGACAGCGAATCGCTGTTCCAGGCGTTCACCGCATTCGGTTCGCTCAAGGACACCAGCGTGCTGGGCAACATCTGGGTCAGCATCCTGTCGGGACTCGTGGCGTTGCTCGCCATCGTCGGCCTGCTCTGGGCCCTCAATCGCCAGCAGCGCGAGCGCTACGAGACCACGCTCGAACTCAACAACCGCAACCAGGAGGCGATCATGCGCCTGCTGGACGAGATGGGTTCGCTCGCCGAAGGCGACCTGACCGTGAAGGCGACCGTGACCGAGGACATGACCGGCGCGATCGCGGACTCCATCAACTTCGCCGTCGAGCAGCTGCGCACCCTGGTGCAGACGATCACCGACACCTCGGTGCAGGTCGCCTCCAGCGCGCAGGAAACCCAGGCCACCGCGATGCACCTGGCCGAGGCCGCCGAGCACCAGGCGCAGGAGATCAACTCTGCTTCCGACCGCATCAACGAGATGGCGGCCAGCATCAACCAGGTGTCGCGCAACTCGGCCGAGTCGGCCGAGGTGGCGCAGCGCTCGGTGCAGATCGCCACCAGCGGCGCGGGCGTTGTGCGCCAGACGATCGCCGGCATGGACTCGATCCGCGACCAGATCCAGGAAACCTCCAAGCGCATCAAGCGCCTGGGCGAGTCGTCGCAGGAAATCGGCTCGATCGTCGAACTGATCAACGACATCTCCGAGCAGACCAACATCCTGGCGCTGAACGCAGCCATCCAGGCGGCGTCCGCCGGCGAGGCGGGCCGAGGGTTCGCGGTCGTGGCCGACGAAGTGCAGCGACTGGCCGAGCGCGCATCGAACGCGACCAAGCGCATCGAGACGCTGGTCGAGACCATCCAGGCCGATACCAACGAGGCCGTCAGCTCGATGGAGCAGACGACGTCCGAGGTGGTGGCCGGTGCGCGCCTGGCCGAGGACGCGGGTACCGCACTTGGCGAGATCGAAAGCGTGTCTACCAACCTGGCGTCGCTCATCGAAGGCATTTCCAGCGCGTCGCAGCAGCAGTCCACCGCGGCGAGCAACATCACCGAGACCATGCATACGATCCAGTCGATCACCGCGCAGACCTCGCAAGGCGCAAACCAGACCGCCGAGTCGATCGGAAACCTCGCGCAGCTGGCCGCCGACCTGCGACGCTCGGTCGCCGACTTCAAGCTGCCGGCCTGAGGCGGGGACACGCGCGCTCGATGAGTACCATGGACTTTCACCGCGACGCCGCGCCGTGCGGATCCGCCTTGCCTGAGGATGGCGGACGATGACCGCGTTGCGCGAAGCGATCGACTACACCACGCTGGGCTGGGTCAAGCCGGAGCTCGACGAAACCCTGCGCCAGGCGCGGATCGAGATCGAGGGCTTCGCCGAGGATCCCGGCGACGGGGCGCGCATGCGCCTGTGCGCCGCCTACCTGCACCAGGTGCAGGGCACCCTGCGCATGGTCGAGCTCTACGCGCCGGCGATGGTGGCCGAGGAAATGGAGCGGCTGGCGCAGGCGCTGCAGGAAGGCGAAGTGCAGGACCGGGACACGGCGTGCGCCACCCTGATGCGGGGTGTGGTGCTGTTGCCCGACTACCTGGAGCGCCTGCAGAGCGGGCACAAGGACATCCCGATCGTCCTGTTGCCCCTGCTCAACGAATTGCGCGCCGCCCGGGGCAGCGCCGGCCTCAGCGAGGGCGTGCTGTTCTCGCCGGACCTGCAACGCTCCCTGCCGGACTCGGTGGCGGGCGGCACGCCGGCAGCAGGTGACGCCCCGTCCGGCGCGGTCGCCAGCCTCCGGTCGGCGATGTCCGCCTGGCCCGAAGACGGCGCCCCGGCGGACGCAGCCGCGCTGCACGCCGCGCTCGAGTCCTTGTTGCCGCATGCCTCGAGCGAGCCGGCGCGCCGCATGCTCTGGGTCGCCGCTTCCGTGGCCGAAGCGCTGCGCGATGGCGCGCTGGTGGCGGGCGAAGGCCTGCGCCAGGCGTTCGCCAGCGTGGAGCGCGAGGCGCGCCGGATGTTCACCGACGAGGACCCCGGGCTGTCGCGCGCCGAGGCCACGCTGGAGCCCACGCGCCAGTTGCTCTACCACGTCACGCACAGCGAGGACAGGCACCCCGTCCTGCGCGAATTGCGCGAGACCTTCGAGCTGGACAAGCAGCAGCCGAGCGAATCGGAAATCGTCCACGCGCAGGGCAGCCTGACCGGGCGCAACCGCGCGTTGCTGGACACGGTCGCGGCGGCGATCAAGGAGGACCTGCTGCGGATCAAGGATTCGCTCGACCTCCACCTGCGCACAAGCGAGACCGATGTCGCCCAGCTCCAGCCGCAGGTCGAGTCCCTCGAGCGCGTGGCGGACACGCTGGGCATGCTCGGACTGGGCGTGGCGCGGACGGTGATCCAGTCCCAGCGCGACGCGCTGCACGGGATCGTCGAGGGCAGCGTGGCCGCGGACGAAGGCGCGTTGCTCGACATCGCCGGCGCGCTCCTGTACGTGGATGCCACGCTCGACGACCAGGTCGCCCACTTGGGAAGCGGCGACGACGCGCAGACCGACGAAGCGACGCTCGCCGCCTCGGAATCGCAGAAGCTCCTCGAGGTGATCGTCCGGGAGGCGATCGCCAACTTCGCCGACGCCCGCCAGGCGTTCGTGGCCTTCGTCGAGACCAGCTGGGACCATCGCGAGCTGGCCGAAGTGCCCCGGTTGCTGGAAGAGGTCAGTGGCGCGCTGAAGATGCTCGAGTTCGAGCAACCATCGGCCTACCTCACCGCCGTTCGCCTGTACACCGAATCCGAACTGCTCGGCCGCAAGCGCGTTCCCAACGGCCGGCAGCTCGATACCTTCGCCGATGCCCTGGCCAGCCTCGAATACTACCTCGAGGCGTTGTGCGACAGTCGCGGCAACCGAGAAGACATCCTGGACGTCGCCCGCAACAGCCTCGAGTCCCTGGGCTACTGGCCCTTGCCGGAAGCGTCGCGCTCGTTCACGCCGGCGCCGCAGGCAGGCGACGAGGAAGACACCCTCGATGTCGACGCCGACGTCGCGCAGGCGGTCGCGTCGCTGATCGATCGCGGCCGCGAGCACGCCGGTGAGCCGGAGCGGCCCGAGCACGAATCGCCGTCGACTGCGTCCGTGGAGAAGGCTGCACCGCCGGTGGCGGCGGCAGGCGAACAGTCCGGTGGTTTCGAGGTCACCGGCGACGAGATCGACGACGAAATCCGCGAGGTCTTCCTGGAGGAACTCGCCGAGGAGATCGACAACCTCGACCAGCTGCTTCCGCTCTGGCGCGCCGAGCCGGACAACTTCGAGCGCCTGCGGCCGATCCGACGGGTCTTCCATACGCTGAAGGGCAGCGGCCGCCTGGTGGGCGCGCGCACCCTGGGCGAATTCAGCTGGAAGATCGAAAGCATGCTCAACCGCGTGCTCGATGGTTCCCGCGCGGCGAGCCCGGCGGTCGTGGCGATGGTCGACCAGGCGTTCTATACGCTTCCGCAACTCGAATCCGCGCTTCGCGGCGAGGGCAAGGTCATTGCGGACCTGGCGGCGATGGAAGCCTGCGCCGATCGGATCGCCCAGGGCGACGAGACCATGCCCGAGGCCATCCCGACGCTCGGCACCGCGGACGTCGATGCAGCGCAGCCGGTCGAGACGGCCGGGGACGATGCCGCGCTTGAAGCGCCCGCTGCCGATGCAGCGCAAAAGGACGGCGCCGACGCAGTCGTCGATACCGTGCCGGCATCGGTGGACGCGTTGCTGCTGGAAATCCTCGAAGTCGAGATCACCGGCCACCTGCAGACGGTCGATGCCTGGACGAGCGAGGCTGCCTCCGGTGGCGAGGCCGTCGCCACGGACGAGCTGGTGCGTGCGATCCATACGATGAACGGCGCGTTCGCGATGACCGAAGTGCCGGAGATCGGCGCGGTGATCGCGCCCGCGGAGAGCTACGTCAAGCGCCTCATGGCCGCCAAGGCGGCGGCGACCCCCCAGGGGATCGCCGCGCTGGGCGAGCTTGCCTTGGTCGTGCGCGGCGCGGTGACCGGCCTGCAGGCGGCGGATCCGCATGTCCCGAGGTGCGGGGCGCTGGCCGAGCGGCTGAACGAGCTGCGCGACACGCTGCCCGAAGTGACCGTATTCCCGCTGCAAGGCTTCATCGACGAGGCCGTAGGCGCGGAAACCGATGCGCCGGAGGAGATCACCGACCTCGATTTGGCGGCGTTCGCCGATACCTCGGCAGTGGAACGACTGCCGGGGGCGGTGAGCGTCGATCTGCCCCAGGACGGCAGCCCCGATGTGGACCCTGCCGAAGTCCAAGCTGCTGAGGCGGACCGCCTCGAAGCCGAGCGTGCCGAAGCCGAGCGTATTGACGCCGAGCGTATCGAAGCCGAACGTATCGAAGCCGAACGCATCGAAGCCGAACGTATCGAAGCCGAACGTATCGAAGCCGAACGTATCGAAGCCGAACGTATCGAAGCCGAACGTATCGAAGCCGAACGTCTTGAAGCGGAACGCGCCGAAGCCGAACGGGCAGAAGCCGAACGTCTTGAAGCGGAACGCGCCGAAGCCGAACGCGCCGAAGCCGAACGTGCCGAAGCCGAACGTGCCGAAGCCGAACGTGCCGAAGCCGAACGGGCCGAAGCCGAACGGGCCGAAGCCGAACGGGCCGAAGCCGAACGGGCCGAAGCCGAACGGGCCGAAGCCGAACGCACCGAAGCCGAGCAAGCGGACGCCGATCGCGTGGAAGCCGAGCGCCTCGCAGTTGAACGCGCCGAAGCCGAACGTGCCGAAGCCGAACGTGNGCGCCGAAGCCGAACGGGCAGAAGCCGAACGTCTTGAAGCGGAACGCGCCGAAGCCGAACGCGCCGAAGCCGAACGTGCCGAAGCCGAACGGGCCGAAGCCGAACGGGCCGAAGCCGAACGGGCCGAAGCCGAACGGGCCGAAGCCGAACGGGCCGAAGCCGAACGCGCGCAATCCGAGCGTCTGGAAGCGGAACGCGTCGAAGCCGAACGGGTCGAAACCGAGCGTGCCGAAGCTCAACGCCTCGAAGCCGAACGCCTTGAAGCCGAACGCAGCCCGCCGGACCCTGCGGTGGCTGCCTTGCTCGCCCGGGCGATCGACGAGGATCCCGACGAGGCGCTGGACCTCACCGGCCTGGATCCGGAGCTCATCGACATCTTCGTCGAGGAAAGCAGCGACCTGCTCGACCACTCCGACGGCCTGCTCGCGCAGTTGCGCGACTCGCCTAGCGACCGTGAAGCCCTGGTGGGCCTGCAACGCGACCTGCACACGATCAAGGGCGGCGCCCGCATGGCCGGCATCCTGCCGATCGGCGAGCTCGGGCATGCCATGGAATCGCTGCTCGAGTCCGTGGTCGAACAGCGTGGCGAGTTGGGCAGGGACGGCATCCCCATGCTGGAGCGCGGCTTCGACCGCCTGCACGCAATGGTCACGCGCGCCGGGGAACGGAAGGCGATCAGCGCCTCGCAGGCGCTCGTCGATGCCTTCGATGCCCGTGCACGCGGCAAGGCGATTCCCGCCGGCGACGCCCGGGAGGACATGCCGACGCGCATGCCCGCGCCGAAGGTCGAACTCAAGCCGCTGTCCGCGCCGATGGGCGAGCAGTTCGACGCGGACGAGGACGACATCGGCGTGCGCGCCCCGCAGGAACAGGTTCGCATCCGCGCCGACCTGCTCGACCGCCTGGTCAACTACGCCGGCGAGGTCGCGATCTACCGTGCCCGCCTCGAGCAGCAGCTCGGCGCGTTCCGCGGAGCCATGGACGAGATGGAGCAGACCAACGCGCGCCTGCGCGACCAGCTCCGCCGCCTGGACATCGAGACCGAAGCGCAGATCATCGCCCGTTACCAGCGCGAGCAGGAGACGGCAGACGCCACGTTCGACCCGCTCGAGCTCGACCGCTTCTCGACCCTCCAGCAACTTTCCCGCGCGCTGGGCGAGTCCGCGGCCGACATGGCCAGCCTGCAGGGAACGCTGGACGACCTGACCCGGCAGTACGAAACCCTCCTGCTGCAGCAGTCGCGCGTGAGTTCGGACCTGCAGGAAGGCCTCATGCGCACGCGCATGGTGCCCTTCGACGCCCTGGTGCCGCGACTGCGCCGCATCGTCCGCCAGGCGTCCGCCGAGACGGGCAAGGATGTCCAGCTCAAGCTCGACGGCGCCCAGGGCGAGCTGGATCGCAACGTGCTCGAACGCATGACCGCTCCGCTGGAGCACATGCTCCGCAATGCGGTGGCGCATGGCCTCGAATCGCCGGACGAACGCCGCAAGGCAGGCAAGGGTGCCGAGGGCGAGGTCCGCATCGCGGTGCGGCGCGAAGGATCGGAAGTCGTGCTGGAGGTCAGCGACGACGGCGCCGGCCTGGACCGTGCCGCGATCCGCCGTCGCGCGGAACAGCGCGGCCTGGTCCGCGCGGACGCCGTCCTCGGGGACAGCGACCTGGACATGCTCATCTTCGAGCCGGGCTTCTCGACCGCCGAGGAGGTCAGCCGCCTGGCGGGCCGCGGCGTTGGCATGGACGTCGTGGCCAGCGAGGTCCGCCAGCTCGGCGGTACCCTGGACATCTCGACCGAGCGCGGGCAGGGCACGACCTTCACCCTGCGCCTGCCGCAGACCCTGGCGGTCACCCAGGCCGTGTTCGTGCGGATCGGCGAGACGAGCTTCGCCGTGCCGATCGCATCGGTACGGGGCGTCGGCCGCATCGATCGCGACGCCTGGCAGGCGCCTGGCGCGAGCTACGAGTACGGCGGCGAGGACTACGCCGTGCACGATCTCGGCGGGCTGGTCAGCCACGCCCCGGCACGCGCCGAGGGCCAGCTGCAGATGCCGCTGCTGCTGATCCGCTCCGGCGACCTGCGCGCGGCGGTGGCCGTGGACCAGATCCTCGGCAACCGCGAAATCGTGGTCAAGCCGGTGGGGCCGCAGGTCGCGTCGATCCCCGGCATCTTCGGCGCGACGATCATGGGCGACGGCCGCGTGGTCGTGATCCTGGACGTCGCGCCGCTCGTGCGCCGCCAGGCGACTCGCCCGCACGACTACGTGCCGGAGCCCGTGGCCGAGAAGCGCGCGGTGCCGCTGGTCATGGTGGTCGACGACTCGGTCACCATGCGCAAGGTCAGCGGTCGCGTGCTCGAGCGCCACAACTTCGAGGTCGCCACCGCGAAGGACGGCATCGACGCCCTCGAGCACATGAACGAGCGCGTGCCCGACCTGATGCTGCTGGACATCGAGATGCCGCGCATGGATGGCTACGAGCTGGCGACACACATGAAGGCGGACGCGAGGCTGCGCAACGTCCCGATCATCATGATCACGTCGCGCACCGGCGAGAAGCATCGCCAGCGTGCCTTCGAGCTCGGCGTCGAACGCTACCTGGGCAAGCCCTACCAGGAGAACGAACTGGTGCGCAACGTCTACGACCTGCTGAAGCTGGAACGGCATGACGGCTGACGCCACCCGCGCCGTCCTGCTCGCGCGGCCTGGCGAAGCCCGCACGCGCCTGGCCTCCGCCCTGGACGCGGCGGGCGCCGAGGTCGTACTTGCCGCCGATCCGTCGGAAACCGATCCCGAACAAGTCCGGGGGCTCGCGCCGAGGGTGGTGCTGGTCGCGCTGGAGCCGGCGATCGAGAACGCGCTCGATGCCTATGAAGCGCTGTTCTCCGATCCGGCCGTCACCGTCCTGTTCGACGAGGCCGACGTCGCTGCGCAACGGGAAGGCTGGGATGCCGCGCGCTGGACGCGCCACCTTTCGGCCAAGTTGCACGGACGAGACGACGTCCTGCCTCCAGGGGGCGAGGCCGACGACGACATGCACCCCACGCCCGGTCCGCTGCAGGCGCGGGTCGAGCCGGGGGAGCTCGATGCCGCCCTGTTCGAGGGTGAGGCCCTCGAACTCGCCGCGGACGTTCCCCGCGACGACGACTACCTCGGGCCCTACGATGCCGAGCCTGGCGGTGACGCGGCACCGGAGGCGGGCTCGCCGGGCAACGACGGCGACGCACAAGCCGACGCGGACGACGGCGATGACCTGAAGGCGATGTTCGCGAACCTCTCCCTGGTCGACGACCAGGACGATGCGCCCGGGGACGCGCCGGACCCTGGTGCCGATGCAGCGCGGGGCGCCGTCGTCCTCGAGGGCGGGATCGGCGGGCCGGATGCCGTCCGGCAACTGCTGTCGGCGCTGCCGCAAGGGTTCCCGCGCCCGGTGCTGGTCCGGCTCCAACTCGACGGTGGACGCTACGACCGGCTTGCCCAGCAGATGGCGAAGGCCTCCTCCATGCCCGTCCTGCTTGCCGAACCAGGCCAGGCGCTGGAACCGGGGAACGTCTACTTCCTGGCGCCGAACATGGGCATGGAAAGCGAGCCGGGGGCCTTGCGGTTCGCGGAGTCCTCCGCGCCCGCCGCCGAGCTGTATCGCCACCTGGCAGCAGCGGATTCGGCCCTGGTCCTGCTCAGCGGCAGCGACCCCGCCCTGGTCGATGGGGTCCTGGAGCACGGTGGCCAGGGTGCGTTGGTCGCCGCGCAGCCCGCCAGCGACTGCTACGAGCCCACCGCCGCCGCCGCCCTGGTCGAGCGGGGTGGCGACGCCTGCGCCCTGGGCGACCTGGCGCAGCTGCTCGCCGCGCGCTGGACGACCTGATGCCTCCGGCACCACTCCGGGAAACACCGAATCGGGATCCGCATGTCCACTCGTAGCGAAACCAGCACCGCCAGCCAGGATATCCGTGGCGTCCTCATCCAGGTCGAGGGCGCGCGCCTGCTGCTGCCCAACGCCAGTATTTCCGAGGTCCTTTCGTTCGCCGACCCCGAGCCGATCGCCGATGCGCCGGCCTGGCTGCTTGGCCGCATCCGCTGGCGTGGCTGGATGCTGCCGTTGGTGTCGTTCGCGCGCCTGAGCGGGCTGGCGGACGAGCAGGGCGGCCTGGGCAGCAAGGTGGTGATCCTGAAGGCGCTGGGTGGAGACGACAAGATGCCGCACTTCGCCCTGCTGACCCAGGGATTCCCGCGGCTGGTGACCGTGTCCCGGGATGCATTGGCGCGGGAGGAATCCCAAGACCCGCTCCCCGACGGCGTGCAGATGCAAGTCCTGCTCAAGGACGACCCGGCGCTGGTGCCGGATATCGGGGCGATCGAGGATTCCATCCGGGAAGCGATGGCGGCCGCAGCCTGACCCTGGTCGGAGGCGCCGCATCGCCCGCCGTGGCGGCGCCGGACCCGAAGCCTCAGCCAAGGTCTCCGAATCGCACCTGCAATGCCGCGATCGCGGCGATGCCCGCGGTCTCGGTCCGCAGGATGCGCGGACCCAGGCGCATGCCCCTGAAGCCGGCCCCCGCCAGGACGGCGCGGTCGCGTGGGGACCACCCGCCTTCCGGTCCGATGGCGACCACGCAGCGTCCGCCCGGCGGCGGGCCGAGGGCTTCGATGCCGCCCTCCGCCAAGGGATCCAGGATGAGGCGGCAGCCGTGGCCATCGAGCCGCGCCACCGCATCGGCCAGTGGTGCCGGTGCCTCGATCGCCGGGACGCGTGCGCGCCCGGACTGCTCGCAGGCGGCGACCACCACGCGACGCCAATGCGCAAGCCGCTTCTCCGCCCGATCCCCGGCGAGCTTCACCTCGCTGCGCTCGCTGTCGACCGGCACGAAGGCCGACGCCCCCAGTTCGGTCGCCTTCTGCAGGATCCAGTCCATCTTCTCGCCCCGGGCCACGCCTTGCAGCAACTCGATGCGCAGGGGCGACTCGTTGCGGATCTCTCGCGCGGCGACGATCTCGGCTTCGGCGCTGCGCTTGCCGGTGGCGGTGATGCGGGCGTCGTAATCGTGGCCGTCGCCGTTGAACAGCACGCACGCGTCGCCGACGCCGAGCCGCAGCACGCGCAGCAGGTGGGCGGCGGCGTCCTCCGGCAGCACGATGCCGCCGCCGACGGCCAGCGGCCAGTCGACGTGAACGCGGGTCACGCGCATCGCGTCGCCGCCAGGATCGCTGCGCGCGTGGTCTCGGCCAGCAGGTCGAGTTCGGCGTCGTCGATGCAGTAGGGCGGCATCCAGTACAGGACGTCGCCGAGCGGTCGCAACAACACGCCGCGTTCCAGCGCGCAGCGGTAGGCACGCAAGCCCGCGCGCAGGCCGGGGTCAAGCGGCGTGCGCCGATCGCCGTCGCGGCTGAGCTCGAACGCGACGATCATGCCTGCCTGGCGCACGTCGGCGACGTGCGGCAGATCTCCCATTGGCGCCGCGAGCGCCGCCATCCGGCGCGCCGTCCCGCGATTGCGGGCCAGGACCGCGTCGGTGTCGAAGATGTCCAGCGACGCGAGCGCCGCCGCGCAGGCCAGCGGGTTCCCGGTGTAGCTGTGCGAATGGAGGAAGGCGCGTTCGCGGGAGTCGTCCAGGAAGCCGTCGTACACCGCTTGCGTCGTCAGCACCGCCGCCAGGGGCAGGAAGCCTCCGGTCAATCCCTTGGACAGGCACAGGAAGTCGGGCTGGATACCGGTGCCGCCTGCGCGCGCGTCGCCAGGCGCCTGCTCGCAGGCGAACAGGGTGCCGGTGCGGCCGAAACCCACCGCGATCTCGTCGGCGATGAGGAATACGCCGTGGACGTCGCAGAGCTCGCGGGCGCGCCGCAGGTAGACGGGATGGTGCATGCGCATGCCACCGGCGCACTGGACGCGTGGCTCGAGGATCAGCGCGCAGATTTCGCCCGGATGGTCGTCGAACAGCCGCGCCAGCGCGTCGGCGGCGTCCTCTGCGCAGTCGGCCGCGTCCTGGCCGTCGCGCGCAAGGTAGGCATCGGGCGAGGGCGCGAACAGCGCTTCGGCCAGCAGCGGGGCGTAGGTGCGCCGGTACAGGGGGATGTCGCCCACCGAGAGGGCGCCGAGGGTCTCGCCGTGGTACCCGTTCTCCAGCGCCACGAACCTCGTGCGGCGTGGTTCGTCGCCGCGATTGCGGTGCCAGTGGAAGGCCATCTTCAGCGCCACTTCGACGCCCGCCGAGCCGTTGTCGGCGTAGAACACCTTGGCCAGCGGCGCCCGGCCGGCCTGGGTGGGCGACAGCGCCAGCAGGCGTTCGGCCAGTTCCACCGCGGGCGGATGCGAGCAGCCGGCCAGGATCACGTGCTCGAGCGTACGCGCCTGCCTGGCGATCGCCTCGGCGATGCGCGGTTCCGCGTGGCCGTGCAGGTTGGTCCACCAGCTGCTGACCGCATCCAGGGTGCGCGAGCCGTCGTGGCCGACCAGCCAGGCGCCTTCCGCGCGCGCCACGGGCAACAGCGGCAACGCCGCGAGCGACTCGTCCGCATCGTGTTCGCGCATCTGCGTGCACGGGTGCCAGAGCACGGCCAGGTCGCGCGCGCGCCAGCGCTGGGCGTCGCTTATCATGGCAGCGTCATGTCCTTCGTCCATCCCGACATTATTGCCTGCACGCCAGCCGCCTGCAGGCCGGTGGGAGCTGCGCGGTGAAACGTGGCCTGCCCATCGTCCACGGCGTGCATACGCGACACGAGGCGCCGGACCGGGTGGTCGAGGACATCGACCTGGAATTCGGCAACGGCGAGCGCAGGCTGTTCCACCGCGTGCGCGCGCAGGGCGCCGGGGCGGTGGCCGTGGTGCCGATGCTGGACGCATCCACGGTGCTGCTGGTGCGCGAGTACGCCGCGGGGGTGCACCGTTACGAATTGGGCCTCGTCAAGGGCCGCATCGATCCCGGCGAGTCGCCCGAGCAGGCAGCGAACCGGGAGCTGAAGGAAGAGGCGGGATACGGCGCACGATCCCTGGTTCGCCTGCGTTCCTTGACCCAGGCGCCGCTGTACATGAGCCACCAGACCCACGTGGTCCTGGCCCGCGACCTGTATCCGGAGCGATTGCCCGGCGACGAGCCGGAGGAGCTGGAAGTGGTGCCCTGGAAGCTCGATGCCTTGCACGAGCTGATCCTGCGCGAGGACTTCTCCGAAGGGCGTTCGATCGCCGCGCTGTTCATCGCGCGCGACTGGATGGCGCACCATGGCGATCGACGCTGAGTTGCGCGAAGGCGTCATCGCGCTTGCGCGCGAAGCCGCGGACGCCATCCTCGGCGTGTACGCGCAGGACTTCGACGTGGTGCGGAAGGACGACGCCAGCCCGCTGACGGAGGCGGACCTGGCCGCGCACCATTGCATCATCGGCGGACTGCGGCGGCTGACGCCCGATGTCCCGGTGCTGTCGGAGGAGTCGGCGCACACGGTGCCGGCCGAGGTCCGCATGGGATGGACGCGCCTGTGGGTCGTGGATCCGCTCGACGGCACCCGCGAATTCGTCAAGCGCAACGGCGAATTCACCGTCAACATCGCGCTGGTCGAGGACGGCGTGCCGGTGTTCGGGGTGATCCAGGCACCCGTCACGGGCACGTTGTGGCATGGCGCGCCCGGGCAGGGCGCCTATCGACGCGATCGCGAGGCGCCCGATGTCGACGTGCCGCTGCAGGCCCGGGCCAATCCGGGTCGGCCACTGCGCGTCGCCGCAAGCCGCTCCCACCTCGATCCGGCCACGGCCGCGCTCATGCAGCGGATCGGCGAGACCGAGCCGGTCGGGCTGGGTTCGTCGCTCAAGTTCTGCCGCCTGGCCCAGGGCGACATGGACGTCTATCCGCGCTTCGGCCCGACCAGCGAATGGGATACCGCGGCCGGCCAGGCGATCCTGGTGGCCGCCGGCGGTTGCGTGCTCGACAAGCAGGGCCGTCCCTTCCGTTACAACCAGCGTCAGACGCTCTTGAACGGCGACTTCATCGCGCTGGGCGATCCCGCCCTGCCCTGGCGGAAGTGGGTGGGCGAGCGCGCCTAGCGGACGCTCCCCGCGCGCCTGCTTCGGGCGAAAAGCAGGGGCCGCCACGCCGACGAGCGGCGTACGGGCAGGCCTGCGTCTTGCGGAGACGCCATCGTTCGTCCATCGTGCCTCCCTCGCTGCCGATGGCCGGTCCCTGCGGCCGCCGGCCATGGCGTGCAGGCGACGCCGCCAGGCACACACCGCGCGGCATTCCCGCATCGGCGAGCAACGGGTCGATCCCGCGCGCCATGCGATTGCAGTGGTGCGGGCGAAACGCGATAGGCTCGTCCAGTCTCCCGCCTACGGTTTCCCATGCCCGACGACAGCATCGCTCCCCTCCAGCGCCTGCTCCAGATCATGGCCCGGTTGCGCGACCCCGAGCGCGGTTGCCCCTGGGACCTGCAGCAGGACTTCTCGACGATCGCCCCCTACACGATCGAGGAAGCGTACGAGGTGGCCGATGCCATCGAGCGTGGCGACCGGGATGCGTTGCGCGACGAGCTGGGAGACCTGCTGCTCCAGGTGGTCTTCCATGCGCGCCTGGCCGAGGAGGAAGGGGCCTTCGGATTCGCGGACGTGGCCGAGGCGATCAGCGAGAAGATGACCCGCCGTCACCCCCATGTGTTCGGCAACGCGGACCGCGACGACGCTGTGGCGGTCGCGCGCAGCTGGGAATCCATCAAGCGCCAGGAACGGGAGGTCGGCGGCGACGACGAGGCCTCGGCGCTGGCGGGCGTCGCGCGCGGCCTGCCGGAATGGCTGCGCGCGGTCAAGCTGCAGGATCGCGCGGCGAAGGTCGGCTTCGATTGGCCGGGCCCCGAACCGGTGCTCGGGAAGTTGCTCGAGGAGGTCGAGGAAGTGCGCGAGGAATTCGCCGCGCTGGAGCGGTCGCCGGACGACCCTTCGGTACGCAGGCGGTTGCAGGACGAGATCGGCGACCTGCTGTTCGTGGCGGCCAACCTGTCGCGCCACGCGCGGATCGACGTCGGCAGCGCCCTGCGCGGGGCCAACGCCAAGTTCGAGCGCCGGTTCCGGGCCATGGAGCGGCTGGCGGCGGACGACGGCGTCTCGCTTGCCGACCTCCCGCTCGAGGCGCAGGATCGATACTGGGATCGCGCCAAGTCCGGGGAGGCCCCATGAGCCGGCGTTTCGCGAGTTTCCGGGAGTTCTACCCGTTCTACCTGGCCGAGCACAGCCATCGCACGTCGCGCCGGTTGCACGTGGTCGGCAGCCTGGGGGTGCTGGCGCTGGTCGGCGTGGCCATCGTCGAGCGCAATGCCTGGTGGCTGCTGGCTGCACTGGCCTGCGGATACGGCTTTGCTTGGGTCGGGCATTTCTTCTTCGAGAAAAACCGGCCCGCGACGTTCAAGCACCCGGTGTACTCCTTTATCGGCGACTGGGTGATGCTGAAGGACGTGCTGACGGGGAAGATCAGGTTCTGAGTCGAGGCACGGGCTTGCCGGCCCGCGCAAAGGATCCCTGCCCTGCGGAAACCCGATGTCCTTGCCTACATGGCAGGGGGGTGGCGGGTGGCTTTCCTACCGGCCAGGCGTTCGAGCGCGCGTCACCGGGCCGGACACGCGTGGCCCCGTTTCCGGCGACCTGGTCGCCGAGCCGCCGAGCCTTCACGGGATCTCCACCCCGTCCCGGGCACCTTTCACAAAGCTGAAGCCGTCCCTGCCGGGACGCTATCCATCATGAGAAGGAAACACCCATGCGCGGATCGCAGGAACCGGGCGGACTCGTCCTGATCGTCGAGGACAACCGCAACATTTCGGAAATGGTGGGCGAATACCTGGAGGGCCGGGGATTCGAGGTCGATTACGCCGCCGACGGGCTCGACGGTTATCGGCTTGCCGCCGAGAACAACTACGACGTGGTGGTGCTGGACCTGATGTTGCCCCGCCTGGACGGGATCGAGGTCTGCAAGCGCCTGCGCGAGGAGGCCCGCAAGTCCACGCCGGTGCTGATGCTGACGGCGCGCGACACGCTCGACGAGAAGCTGACAGGCCTGTCGTCGGGTGCCGACGACTACCTGACCAAGCCCTTCGCGATCCAGGAACTCGAGGCGCGCCTGCGGGCGCTGATTCGGCGCGAGCGCCGCCAGGTCGGTTCCGAAGTGCTCAAGGTCGCCGACCTGGTACTCGATCCGGCGTCCCTGCGCGCGACGCGGGGCGGCACGGAACTGCAGCTCTCCCCGATCGGCTTGAAGCTGCTCACGATCCTGATGCGGGAATCGCCGCGGGTGGTCAACCGGCAGGAGATCGAGCGCGAGATCTGGGGCAACAGCCTGCCCGACTCGGACACCCTTCGCAGCCATCTGTACAACCTGCGCAAGACCATCGACAAACCCTTCGACAAGCCCCTGCTGCACACCGTGCAGAGCGCGGGCTACCGGATCGCCGACATCGAGCAGCCGCCGGCCTGAGGGCCCGGCCTGGCCATGTCAGAGGGTCTGCCGCGCAAGCTGCGCTACGTCTTTGTCCTGCAGGCGGTGATGGCGAGCTTTGTCATCGTCATCGGCTTCTACTTCGTCGGCATGTTCGTCAAGGACGCGCTGATCGGTGGCCGGGTCCAGGACGAGGCCGACCGTTACTGGGCGGTGATCGAGCGGCATCCGGAGTTCCCCTTGCCGCGCAACCCGAACGTCAACGGATACTTCGTCCCCAGCGAGGCCGAACCGAACGGGGAAGGCGTCCCTCCCGAGTACCTGCCGCTGGAACCCGGCCTGCACGACCTGCCCGGCAGGGTGAAATTGCTGATCGACGAGCGGCCCCAAGGCCGGCTGTACGTCAGCATGTCGTTCCCGCTGGTGGACCGGGTGGTGTTCTGGGCCGGGCTGGTCGCGATCGCGATGGCCTTGCTGGCGATCGCCGCCGTCAGTTGGCTGACCTACCGCAGCGCCAGGCGGCTGGTGGCACCCGTCGACTGGCTAGCGCAGGAAGTCTCGAGCTGGGATCCGCGCGAGCCCGATACCGATGCGATCGATGCGCGGCACATGCCGGGACACCCGGGACGCGAGGTCCAGCAGCTGGGCAATGCCTTGCGCGACCTGGCCGAGCGCACCCGGCAATTCGTGCAGCGCGAACGTGAATTCACCCGCGACGCCAGCCATGAACTCCGGACACCCCTGACGGTGATCAGGGTGGCCACCGACATGATGCGCGCCGATCCGGACACGCCAGAGAAATTGCGCAAGCCGCTGCAGCGCATGCAGCGGGCCGGACAGGACATGGAGGCGGTGATCGATGCCTTCCTGATCCTGGCGCGCGAGGCGGAGGCCACGGCGCCCCTGGACGAGTTCGACGCCTGCGAGGTGGCGTGGGAGTCCGCCGAGAAGGCCCGGCGGCTGCTGGACGGCAAGCCGGTGGAGCTCGACGTGGTCTGCGACGCGTCGCCCCGGCTGCTGGCGCTGCCCCGGGTGCTCTCGGTGATGCTGGACAACCTGCTCAGCAATGCCTGCAACTTCACGGAGGAAGGCCGCATCGAAGTGCGCGTGCAAGCCGACCGGCTGGTGGTAACCGACACTGGGATCGGCATGTCGGCCGAGACCCTGCAACGCGTCTACGACCCGTTCTACCGCGCCGACCAGTTCGGTGCCGGAGGCAAGGGCATGGGCCTGTCGATCGTGCACCGGCTCGGGGAGCGCTTCGGCTGGCCGGTCGCCTTGCAGAGCGCGCCGGGCGAAGGGACCACCGCGACGATCGACCTCACGAAGCACCTGGCGTGAATCCACGGTTGCCGGCCGCCGTGGCCGTCGGTCCGCCGGCAACGCCTGGCGGCAATGCCCGCAGGCGGTATCCTGCGACCATGTCCCCTGGAGCCTGCCCATGCATCGATTCCTCCTCCCGCTGCTGCTGGGCGCCTTCGCCGTTGACGTGAGCGCCCAGGAACCGCGCACCGCGCTGGTGATCCACGGCGGCGCCGGGGTGATCGAGCGCGCTGCGCTCAGTGCCGAAGACGAGCGCGCGATTCGCGCCGACCTCGATCGCGCGCTCGATGCCGGCCACGGCGTGCTGTCCTCGGGCGGGAGCGCACTGGACGCGGTGCAGGCCGCGGTCGCGGTGCTCGAGGATTCCCCCCGGTTCAATGCCGGAAAGGGCGCCGTGTTCAACGCCGAGGGCGGGCATGAACTCGACGCCTCGGTCATGGAGGGCCACACCCGGCGCGCCGGGGCGGTGGCCGGCGTCACCACGGTGCGGCACCCGTTGCAGCTGGCGCGGGCGGTGATGGAGCACACCCCGCACGTGATGCTGGCGGGCCCCGGTGCGGAGGCCTTCGCCGATACCCGCAAGGACATCGAACGCGTCCGCAACACCTGGTTCGACACCGACGCCCGTCGCCGGCAGCTGGACCAGGCCCGCGCGCGGGAAAGCGCGCAGGCGCTCAACGCCATTCCCACGGTCGACGGCGCGTATTTCGGCACCGTTGGCGCCGTCGCACTCGATGCGCAAGGCTACATCGCCGCGGCGACCTCGACCGGCGGGATGACCAACAAGAAGTGGGCGCGGATCGGGGATTCGCCGATCATCGGCGCGGGGACCTGGGCGGACGCGCGTTGCGGCGTCTCGGGGACCGGATGGGGCGAATTCTTCATCCGCAATGCCGTGGCGCACGACATCTGCGCACGCATGGCCTACGGTGGCGCCACGCTCGCGGAGGCCGCCGAGGTGGTGGTCATGGACGTGGTTCCCGCGCATGGCGGCGACGGCGGCGTGATCGCGCTCGACGCCGAGGGCAACATCGCCATGCCCTTCAACACCTCCGGGATGTACCGCGCCTGGGTGAGGCCCGATGGCTCGCGCGGGACCGCGATTTTCCGCGACCCGGACTGACGCCTGTTCCGTGCCCCCCGGCCCAGGCCGGGGCGCAATGGTCGTCGGCGGCGGTGGCGCTTGTGGCAAAATATCCCGGTCTGCGGCGATCGCCGCGCCCGCCGAGACGCGCTTGCCGCTGCTTCCACGCCCTCTTGTTGCGACGTCCCGAAACGACGGTCCTCGTTCAGGTGGCGCTGGCCGTGCCGCGGGCCGACTTCAGGGCGCGTTGCGTCCGTGATGGCGGACGAGCGCGGCCACCTGCCGCGGCGACCGGCGAGGATCCTGATGGCGACGCGGTGGTCGCTCCAGGGGTTGCGCGACGCATGGCTGCACGAATCCTCGTTCCGCCTCGAGGTCTGCCTGTTCCTCGTGATGGCACCGGCAGGCTGGTGGCTGGGCGGCAATGGCGTGGAACGTGCGCTGCTGGTGGGGGCATTGCTGCTGGTACTGTGCGTGGAGCTGGTCAATTCCGCCATCGAGACCGTGATCGAGCGCTTCGGCGCCGAACACCACGTGCTCTCGGGACGTGCGAAGGACATGGGATCGGCGGCGGTGATGGTCGCCATGCTCAATGCCGCGCTCGTCTGGGGCGCGATCCTGGGCCCCCGCTGGTGGACATGATGGATCTGCCGCTGCCGGAAGTGGCGAAGAGCGCTAGGACGAGAACTAGGACGAGGACGCAATGATCGAGATGTTATCCGACCCGCAGGTCTGGATCCTGCTGCTGACGCTGAGCACGATCGAGGTCGTGCTGGGCATCGACAACCTGGTCTTCATCTCCATCGCGGTCAGTGGCCTGCCGCCCGAACGCAGGGAGTTCGCCCGCAAGTTCGGGATCGCGGTGGCCTGCATCACCCGGATCCTCCTGTTGCTGACCCTGGCATGGCTGGCGGGCCTGACGGATGATCTTTTCGCGCTGTTCGGGCACGGAATCTCGGTGCGCGACCTGATCCTGATCCTTGGCGGGCTGTTCCTGGTCGTCAAGGGCGTCCTGGAAATCCGCCAGCTCGTGCTGGGCGGCCACGGCGACGACTCGGGCACCGGCAAGGCGGCCAGTTCGTTCGCGTTCGTCATCGTCCAGATCGCGGTCATCGACATCGTGTTTTCGCTCGACTCGGTGATCGCCGCGGTCGGCATGGCCGGTGACTACGTGCCCGTGATGGTGGCCGCGATCCTGATCGCGGTGGCGGTCATGCTGCTGGCGGCGCAGCCGATGGGGCGGTTCATCGACAACAACCCGACGATCAAGATGCTCGCGCTGGCCTTCATCCTGCTGATCGGCGCCTACCTGATGGCCGAGGGTTTCGACCTGCACATCCCGCGCGGATACATCTACGGCGCGATGGGCTTCTCGGCCATGGTGGAAATCCTCAACCTGTGGGCCAAGCGCCGCGCGCGCGGACTGCCTCCCGTCGTCTGACCCGGACCCACGCGAACCATGAGCTACCTGCACCAGATCGATCCGATCGCGCTCCAGTTCCCGGCCTTCGAGCTGTTCGGGCGGCAGTTCCATCCCGCGGTGCACTGGTACGGGGTGATGTACCTGCTCGCATTCGCGACGGCCTGGTGGCTGGGCCAGCGCCGGATCCGGGCAGGCCGGCTCCCGGGCGTGGACCTGAACGGATTTGGCGACCTGTTGTTCTACGGCATGCTTGGCGTGGTGCTCGGCGGCCGCGTCGGCTACGTGCTCTTCTACGCCTTCGACGATTTCCTGGCCGATCCGCTGATGCTGCTGCGGGTGTGGGACGGGGGCATGAGCTTCCATGGCGGCCTGCTCGGTGTCCTCGTGGCCGCCTGGTGGTGGGCCCGTTCGCGGGGCCTGCACTTCTTCGACGTGATGGATTTCGTGGCGCCGTGGGTGCCACCTGGGCTGGGCCTGGGCCGTCTCGGCAACTGGATCGGCGGCGAACTCTGGGGCAAGCCGACCGACGCCGGCTGGGGCGTGGTCTTTCCGCGTGCGCTGCCGGTCGAGCTGCAGCAACTCGACACACCGGCCTTGCGCGAACGCTTCGACGCCGGCCTGCTCGATGTCTTCGCCCGGCATCCCTCGCAGCTCTACCAGGCGTTCCTGGAGGGCCTGGTTTTGTTCGCGGTGCTGTGGTGGTTCTCGGCCCAACCCCGCCCGCGGTACGCGGTCTCCGGGATGTTCGCGGTGCTGTACGGCGTCTTCCGGTTCGCCGTCGAGTTCGTGCGCGAACCCGACCAGCAACTGGGTTACCTCGCCTTCGGCTGGTTGACGATGGGGCAATTGCTGAGCCTGCCATTGATCGCGTTCGGCCTGTACCTGCTGTGGCGCTCACGCTCGGCTCCCACGCTGCATCCGCACCCGGCGGAGCCCGAGGCCACCGAACCGGCCGGTGGGGGGCGCTGAGCCCCCTCCCATGGAGCCCACCACAAGCCCGTTCGATGAAGCCCGTTCGATGAAGCCTGTTCGATGAAGCAATACCTCGACCTCCTCCGCCACGTCCTGGAGCACGGCACCGACAAGGACGATCGCACGGGGACCGGCACCCGCAGCGTGTTCGGTTGGCAGATGCGCTTCGACCTGGGCGAGGGCTTCCCGCTGGTCACCACCAAGAAACTGCACCTGCGTTCGATCGTCCACGAGCTGCTGTGGTTCCTGAAGGGCGAGACCAACATCGCCTACCTCAAGGAAAACAAGGTCAGCATCTGGGATGAATGGGCCGATGCCGATGGCGAACTCGGTCCGGTCTACGGCAAGCAGTGGCGGCGCTGGGCGGCAGGCGATGGCCGCGAGATCGACCAGATCCGGTGGATCGTCGACGAGATCGGGCGCAACCCCGACTCGCGCCGGCTGATCGTCAGCGCCTGGAACGTCGCCGAACTGGGCGACATGGCGCTGATGCCGTGCCACACGCTGTTCCAGTTCTACGTGGCCGGCGGCAAGCTCAGCTGCCAGCTGTACCAGCGGAGCGGCGACATCTTCCTGGGCGTGCCGTTCAACATCGCCAGCTACGCCCTGCTGACCCACATGGTGGCGCAGGCCACCGGGCTGGGCGTGGGCGATTTCGTGCATACGCTCGGCGATGCGCATCTCTACCGAAACCATTTCGAGCAGGCACGGGAACAGCTGTCCCGCGAACCGGGCCCGCTGCCGCGATTGCGGCTCAATCCCGAGGTCCAGGACGTCTTCGCCTTCAGCTACGACGACATCGCCATCGAAGGCTACGCGCCGCAGCCGGCGATCAAGGCCCCGGTCGCGGTCTGAACAGGCCCATGGCGGTTTCCGAGCATCCCGACATCGTCCTCGTCGCGGCCATGGACCGGTGTCGCGGCATCGGTGCCGACAACGCACTTCCCTGGCGCCTTCCGGACGACCTGAAGCGGTTCAAGGCCCTGACGCTGGGCAAGCCGTTGCTGATGGGACGCAAGACGGCGGAGTCCCTGGGCCGGGCGCTTCCAGGGCGGTGCAACCTGGTGCTCACGCGCTCCGGGCAGGCGCCGTTCGACGACATGCGGCCGGTCTCGTCGCTCGAGGAAGCCGTGCAGGTCGCGCGCGGGGACGGCGCGGACGAACTGTGCGTCATCGGCGGTGGCGAGGTCTACGCGCTCGCGATGCCGCGGGCCCTGCGGATGCACCTGACCCATGTCGACACCGTTGTGGATGGTGCGGATGCGTTCTTTCCGCGTTTCGACGCGGACGCATGGCGGGTCGTGTCCCGGGAATCCCGCGTGGCGGATGAGCGGCACCCGTTCGCGTTCGACTTTGTGGATTACGTCCGCGCCTGACGCGGCGAAGTGCCGCTCGCGATGCGTTCGCTCGCGCTGAAGTACGCCGATGCCCTGCCCCCCAGCGGCACCTCGCGAAACAAGGCGGCTACGCGTCTTTCCCAGGCACCTGCACGACGTGCAACGCCTCGCTGTCCAGCCTCAGCGCGGTGAGCTTGCCGCCCCAGACGGCGCCGGTGTCGATCGCATGCACGCCCAGGCCCAGGAACAGCCCCAGCGCCGACCAGTGGCCGCAAACGATCTTCAGGTCGCGCTCGGCGCGCCCCGGCACCTCGTACCAGGGATACAGGCCGGGCGCCTGCGTTCCCGGCGCGTCCTTCTCCTCGAATGCGATGCGCCCACGGGGCGTGCAATAGCGCAACCGGGTGAAGACGTTGATGATCGCGCGTTGGCGATCGAGCCCCTTGAGGCCCTCGGACCAGTTGGGGCGGTCGCCGTACATGTTCTTGAGCAGCTTCCGATAGCTTTTGCCCCGCAACGTGGCCTCGACCTCGCCCGCATGCTGTTCCGCGACCTGGGTGGTCCACTTCGGCGCCAGTCCCGCATGCACCATCATCCAGCCCAGGGCACGGTCCACGTGGACCAGCGGTTGCTGGCGCAGCCAGTCGAGCAGCACGTCTCGATCCTCGGCGAACAGGACGCCCTGCAGGTCGGGATTCACGCGGCGCTGGTCGGCATGGCTGCGCTCCGCGATCGCCAGCAGCGACAGGTCGTGGTTGCCCAGCACGGACACGGCGTTCTCGCGCAACGAATGCACGAGGCGCAAGGTTTGCAGGGATTCGCCACCGCGGTTGACCAGGTCGCCGCAAAACCACAGCCGGTCGGACGCGGGGTCGAATGCGATGCGCTCCAGCAGCCGCTGTGTGGGTGCGTAACAGCCCTGCAGGTCGCCGATCGCCCAGACAGCCATTCAGTGCCCGCCCTTGTCGATGCCCGGGAAGCTCAATGCAGGGTGCGCGGGACGGCGAGCGTGAACGGCGGGATCGGGGCATCGAAACGGGTCCCGTCGTCGCCGACCATGTCGTAGCTGCCTTCCATCGTTCCCACGGCGGTCTCCAGCACGGCGCCGGAGGTGTAGGTGAACTGCTCGCCTGGTTCCAGCCGCGGTTGCTCGCCAACCACGCCTTCGCCGCGGACTTCGTCGACCTTGCCGTTGGCATCGGTGATCAGCCAGTGCCGCGCCAGCAGTTGTGCCGGCAAGCGGCCGAGGTTGCGGATGCGGATGGTGTAGGCGAAGACGTAGCGGTCGTCTTCCGGCGCCGATTCGTCGTCCAGGAACCGGGTCGCGATCTGGATTTCGAGGGTGTAATCGGAGGTCTCGTCCATGCCCACAGTGTAAGCCGGACGCGTGAACGCCCCGACTATGCGGGCGTGGTGGCATTGGCGAGTCGGATGAAGTCCGCGACCGGCACTTGTTCCGCCCGCAAGGCCGGGTCGATGCCGGCGGCCTGGATCCGGTCGCCATCGCAGCACAGCCGCAAGGCATTGCGCAGCGTCTTGCGGCGTTGGCCGAACGCGGCCCGGACGATGGCCGCGAAATGCCGCGCATCTTCGATGCCGACCTGCACCGGGTCGCGCGGCACCAGCCGGACCACGGCGGAGTCGACCTTCGGCGGCGGCCGGAATGCGCCCGGACCCACCGGGAACAGCGCAGTGACCTCGCACCACGCCTGCAGCATCACGCTGAGCCGTCCGTAGACCTTGCTCCCCGGCGGCGCGGCCATGCGGTCGACGACCTCCTTCTGCAGCATGAAGTGCATGTCCCGGACCACGGCCGCATGGTCGAGTGCATGGAACAGGATCGGCGACGACAGGTTGTACGGCAGGTTGCCCACCAGTCGCAGCGTGCGTCCCGCCGCGAGCTCGGTGAAGTCGACATCGAGCACGTCGGCATGGACCAGGGTCAGGTCGCCGTGGGGCGCGGCTGCGGCGGCCAGCGGGACGAGCAGGTCGCGGTCGAACTCGATCGCGGTCAGCGCGCCATGGCGTTGGAGGAGGGGAAGGGTCAACGCCCCCTGCCCGGGGCCGATCTCGACCACGCAGTCGCCCGGTTTCGCGTCCAGCGCCAGCAGGATGCGGTCGACGACGCCGCGCTCGTGCAGAAAGTGCTGGCCGAGCGATTTCTTGGCCCGTCCGCTGAAGGCATCGTTCATGCCAGGCGTGCTCCGAGCGGAACGTCGCCATCGGGGACGCACAGCACGACGTCGCCCGCGTCGTCGTGGAAGCCGGTCACCAGGCATTCGGACATCATCGGTCCGACCTGCTTCGGCGGGAAATTCAGGACGGCAACCACGAGGCGGCCGACGAGATCCCCGGGTGAGTAGCGCGCCGTCACTTGCGCACTGGACTTGCGGAGACCGATCCCAGGACCGAAGTCGATCCTGAGCACGTAGGCGGGCTTGCGCGCGCGCGGAAAGGGTTCGACCGACACCACGCGCCCGACGCGCAGTTCCACGCGCATGAACTCCTGCCAGTCGATCAGCGGTTCCGTCACGAGGCTTCCCCGCGCCGTGGCCGGCCCCGCGCGGCCAGGCGGGCGCAGGTCTCGATGGCAGCGAACAGGCTGGAGGGATCGGCCTGGCCGGTCCCGGCGATGTCGAGCGCGGTGCCGTGGTCGACCGCGACGCGCGGGTACGGCAGGCCCAGGGTCAGGTTCACCGCGCGCTCGAAGCCGCTGTACTTGAGCACGGGCAGCCCCTGGTCGTGGTACATGGCGAGCACCGCATCGAAGCCTTCGAGCTTTCGGGGCAGGAAGGCGGTGTCGGCTGGCAGCGGACCCACCAGCTGGAGTCCCTCGGCGCGCAGTCGCTCCAGGCTGGGGCCGATGGTTTCGAGTTCCTCCTGGCCCAGGAGGCCGTCCTCGCCGGCATGCGGGTTGAGGCCGAGCACCGCGATCACCGGCGCGGCGATGCCGAAGTCCCGCCGAAGCGCGGAATCGACGATGCGCAACGTGCGCGCCAGCACCGCCGGGGTGATCCGCCCGGGAACCTCCCGCAGCGGAAGGTGGGTTGTTGCGAGCGCCACGCGCGCGACGTCGTTCGCGAGCATCATCACCACCTCGCAGCCGGCGTGGCCGGCCAGCAGCTCGGTGGTGCCGGTGTAGGCGATTCCACCGGCATTGATCGTGGCCTTGTGGACCGGCCCGGTGACCATGCCATCGAATCGGCCATCGATGCAGCCTTGCGCCGCCGACAGCAACGCCTCGACCACGGCGCTTGCGTTTCGCGGATTCGGGGAACCGGGATCGACGCCGACCGTGTTCGGCCTGTCGATGAACCCGATTGGCAGGCCATCGACCGCGGCCGATCCTTCCCCAGCCACGGAATCATCCCCACAGGGGGGGAGGGGAAGCGGGAGGGCCAGGCGTGCCGCGGCCTGCTGCAGCACGGTGCGGTCGCCTATCACGGTGATTTCGGCGTCCCAGCGTCGCTGGAGCGCCCGGACGCAGAGTTCCGGCCCGACGCCGGCCGGTTCGCCCGGGACCAGCGCGAGCCGGGGGCGCCTCACTCAGCCGCCGCTGGTGGCGTCGTCGGCGTTGGCGCCCGTGCGGATGTCGACGTAGGCTTCGCCGCGCATCTCCCGCAGGAAGCGGTTCCAGTCGTCCTCGAGCTTGCGCTGGCCGATCGTCTCGCGAACCATGGCCCGGCGGTTCTCGTCGGTTGCGTCGACCTGGCGGGAGCCGATGCGCTGCACCACATGCCAGCCCGCATCGGTCCGGAAGGGCGCGGAGACTTGCCCGTCCTCCAGCGCGGTGACTTGCGCGCCGAACAGTGGGCCGAAGTCGTCCGCGTTGAACCAGCCCAAGTCACCGCCGGCGCTCTTGGTGCGGGTGTCCTCGGAGTTGGCGCGGGCGACTTCGACGAAGTCCGCGCCGCCGGCGATGCGTGCCCGCAGGGTGTCGATCTTCGCCTTGGCCTGGCCATCCTCCGCACCGTCCTCGGCGCGGATCAGGATATGGCGCGCCTGGTACTGGGTCACCATGCCCCCGCCGGACGTGGCCTGCGCGCCCTGGCGCGTCTCGACCAGTTGCAGCAGCTGGAAACCGCTGGGACCGCGCAGCGGCCCGATGATCTGGCCGGGCTGCATGCCGCGGATGGAACCGGCGAAGGCTGCAGGGATCTCGTCGATGGTGCGCCAGCCAAGGTCGCCGCCCTCCAGGGCGTTCTGGCTGTCGGAGTAGCGTACGGCCGCTGCGGAAAAGTCCATCTCGCCGCGCTCGAGCAGTCCCTTGACACCCTCGATCTTCTGCTCACCGGTCGCGATCTGCTCGGCGGTCGCGCCTTCCGGCAGGGCGACCAGGATGTGCGCCAGGCGATACTGCATTGCATTGCCCTGCGTGGCGAGCGCGGCATCGACTTCCGCGTCGCTGACGCTGATGCGGCTTTGCGCGAAGCGCTGGCGCAGGCGCTGGATCATGAGCTCGTCGCGCAGCGAATTGCGGAATTCGGGGTAGGACAGCCCGTCGCGGACCAGTTGCTGCCGCAGCTGCTCGGGCGTCGAATTGTTCTGGCTGGCGATGTTCGCGATCGCCGCGTCGACTTCGGCGTCGCTGACGCTCACGCCGGTGGCTTGTGCGCGCGCCGTCTGCAGGCGCACCAGGATCAGCCGCTCCAGCACCTGGCGCTCGAGGACGTCCCGCGGAGGCAGTTGGCCGGGACGGCCCGCGTACTGGGTGAGGATGTTGCGTACCGCGCGATCGAGCTCGCTGCGCAGGATGACGTCTTCGTCGACGACGGCGGCGATGCCGTCGAGCGGCTCCACCGATTGCGCCTGCGCATTCGGTGCAAGCAGCAGGCAGGCGGCAAGCAAGGGCGCGAGCACGAGGGCGCTTGCGAAAAACGGAAGTTTCTTCATGGAATCGGGTCGGGGAGTGGGGTGTTGGCGTCGCGGTCATCGCCGTCCTGGACCTGCAACGGCGGCACGAGATAGAGGTCATCCCGGTAATAACCGAGGATAGCACGGCGCAGGCGGCGCTCCGTGTCGGGGCCGGCGGACCCCAGGCCCTTCAATTCGATCTCCAGCTGGATCGCATCGTTCAGCTCGCCCAGGCGATTGCGCAGGTAGCGTCGGCCGACCAGGCGGACCGCCAGGCAGCAGCTGTCCCATTGCACGCCGGCGATGGCTTCGAGCAACTGGTGGTCCTGGAGCGAATAGTAGTAGCGGCCCACCAGGCTCCACGCGGGCGTGAGCGGATACAGGAAGGAGAAGTCGACCTGCTGCAACAGGTCGCGGCGGTTGCGATAGCTGAAGTTGACGACACCATCGTCGCCGATCAGGTAGCGCGTGCGGATGCTCGCGAGGTCCTCGCGCCGGAACTTCGGGTCCCACTGGTAGGTGGCGCTGACCGACCAGCGATCGTTGATGGCATAGCTGGCATCGGCGATCCATGCCGACTTGCTGCGGTCCAGCGGCACTTCGCCGGGCACCGTGACCCGGGAGTCATCGAAGTAGCGGATCTGCCCGATGCTGGCGAACAGTTTTTCCCGACCGTCCTCTTCGTTGATCAGCCGCGTGCTCAGGGCAAGGGTCAGCTGGTCGGCATCGGCCTGTCGATCCGCGCCCGAGTAGCGGTTGTCGCGGAACAGCTGGCCGTAACTGAAGGTCAGCGGCTGGGTGTCGAACAGGGGCAGGTCGCTCTGGTCCCGGTAGGGCGACTTCAGGTAGAAGATCCGCGGTTCCAGTGTCTGCAGGTAGGATTCGCCGCCCCAACTGGCCTGCCGGTCGAAGAACAGGCCGGCATCCACCGTGGTGACCGGCAAGCTGCGCGACGGAGAAGTGTCCGCGGTCGGTGAACCGTTGCCGAGGGCGATGCTGTCCGCCATGTCCTGGTCGAGCGCATAACCGGTGTAGCGCCACGCGAAGGTCGGCTTCACGAACCAGGAGGCGCCCTCCAGCGGGAAGCTGATGTACGGCATCAGGTCCAGCCGCGACCCGCCGGGCCGCGTCGCGGAGTCGGTGTGCTCGAAGCGCACCAGCTCGGCGTCGACGCCCGCGACCAGCCAAGGCTGGAACGGCTCCTCCCAGCGTCCGTAGAGCCGCGGCAGCCGGTTGTAAGGCAGGTGGAAGTCGCGCAACGTGTAGTCGCTGAGTTGCCAGTGGTCGGCCATCAGCCCGGCCTCCCAGTTGCGGCCACGCCCGAACACCCCGGCGCTGCTGAGCAACTGGTAGCTGGAGAAGCTGCCGACGTTGCTGCTCATGTCCTCGAGGTAGCGTGGATCGCTGATCCAGTTCAGGTCCGCGCGCGCCTGCCATTGGTCCCCGAGGTTCTCGTGGCCCCGGAAGCGGAGCGATCCGCGATCGTCCTTGCGGCGGTTCTCCTCCGGGATGCCGAGTTCGATCTCGCGCTGGCGGCCGTCCTCGGCAAGCTTGTCGGAGGGGAAGAGCTCGATGTCGAATTCGCCCGCCCCCGAGTCGGTCAGGTAACGGAATTCCGTGCCCAGCAGGAACCCGCGCTTGGTCATCAGGCGCGGCTCGAGCGTCATGTCGAAGTTCGGTGCCAGGTTGAGGTAGATCGGCTGCCGCCAGTCGAAACCATTGCGCCCCGAAAGCGACACGGTCGGGTACAACAGGCCGGTGCGGCGGCGGTCGTCGGTGGGGAAGGGGAACCACGGGATGTACAGCACCGGCACCTTGCCGACGCGCAGCGTCGCGTTGCGGGCCACGCCCATGCCCTTCTCGTTGTCGATGTCGATGCGGCCGGCGCGCAATTCCCACAGGCGCTCGTCGGGGGGGCAGGTGGAATAGGTCGATCCGTGGAACGACCCCTGGTCGCCCTTGATCTCCACGCGGTCGGCCCCGCCGTTGCCGCGGCGCTGGGTCAGTTGGTAGCGGACGTTGTCGACGCGGTGGGTGTCGTCGTTCTGGTCGCCTTCCAGCCGTTCGGCCTCCAGCCGCATCGCGGAATCCTGGTAGCGAATGCTGCCGTCCGCCACGTAGGTACCGGCCTCGCTGTCGTAGGTCAGGTTGTCGGCGCCCAGGAACTGGTCGCCGCGACGCAGCGTGACGTTGCCGCTGTAGTTGAGGGTCTCGCCGTCGATGCCGTCGAGCATGTCGCCGGCGATATCCGTGGGCTGGGCTTCGCGCGCATCGGGGTCGCCGACCGGTGGCTGCGCGTCGGCGAATGCGGGTACCGCGTCCACGACCGGGCAAAGCGAGTAGTCGGGCGGCTTGTCGCCGCTCTGGGCAACGGCCGGCGGGGTCGCGAGGGCACAGGCGATGCACAGCGGCAGCGGGAGCAGGCGGAGGGTTGGGCGCACGCGGATGTCCGTCGTCGAAAACGTCCGCTAGCTTGCCGCATCCCTCCGGCAGCGGCAATGCGCCCATCGGCGGCATGCGACTCGTGTCCAGCCGGCGGTCAGCGAGGCGTTGGGACCTGGGCCAGGCGTTCGGTGCAGTCTCGGCGACCCCATTGGACGGGCCGCGGGCTTGCCGATGATGCGAGACCCGGCCGTGCGGCCGGGCCACCAATGCCGGAACGTGCTTCCCCGGCCTCAGGTGCGCAGCGCGGCGACATGGGCGACGCTGCATTCGCCCAGCGCCTGCAGGTCGTAGCCCCCTTCCAGCACCGAGACCAGGCGCCCCTGCGCATGCGTTTCGGCCAGCGTGCGCAACTCCCCGGTCAGCCAGGCGTAGTCATCCGCGACCAGCTGCACCTGTGCGAGCGGATCGCGCCAATGGGCGTCGAAGCCGGCGGAGACCAGCAGCAATTGCGGGGCGAAGGCCTCGATCGCAGGCAGCAGCCGGTCGCGCCAGGTGGCGCGGAAGCCCTCGCTGCCTTCGCCGGGGGCGAGCGCGGCGTTCAAGATGTTGCCCACCCCGCGTTCGTCGGGATGGCCGGTGTCCGGGTACAAGGGCATCTGGTGGGAGCTGAGGTACTGCACGCGGGGCTCCGACTGGAAGATGGCCTGGGTGCCGTTGCCGTGGTGGACGTCGAAATCCACGATCGAGACGCGCGCCAACCCGTGGTGTTCCAGTGCATGCGCCGCGGCCACCGCCACGCCATTGAACAGGCAGAAGCCCATCGCCTGGCTCGCGGTCGCATGGTGCCCGGGCGGCCGCACGGCGCAAAAGGCGGTCCTGGTTTCGCCTGCCAGGACGCAGTCCACCGCCGCGACGGCCGCACCCGCGGTGCGCAATGCGGATTCGGCCGATTCGGGCGAAAGCACGGTGTCCGGATCAAGATGGATACGCTCGGCCGGTCGCGTCTCCAGCACGGTATGCAGCAGCTCCCCCGAGTGCACCCGCAGCAACTGCCCGCGGGTGGCGCGTGGCGCCTCGCGCCAGTCCAGGTCGTCGAACTGCGCGCGCAATGCGTCGACCACCGCTTGCAAGCGTTGCGGACGTTCCGCGTGCCCCGGGCCGGTGTCGTGCGCGAGGCAGGCAGGATGGGTGAAGACGGGAAGCGGCACCGAGGCAGGCACCGTCAGCGCTTGCGGCGCTCGTGGTTCCACAGCACCTCGCCGTGGCCGCTCTCGCGCGCCAGGACGCGGGCGAGCACGAACAGCAGGTCCGAGAGCCGGTTGAGGTACCGGATCGCCTCGGGCCGGACGGCATCGTGGTGCGACAACGTGACGGCCTTGCGCTCGGCCCGGCGTACGACGGTACGCGCGACATGGCAGCGCGCGGCGGCCTCGCCGCCCCCGGGCAGGATGAAATCCTTCAACGCCGGCAATGCCTCGTTGTAATGGTCGAGGTGCTGTTCCAGGCGCTGCACGTCGCCGTCGTCGATCGCTGCGTGTCCGGGGATGCAGAGTTCCCCCCCCAGGTCGAACAGCTGGTGCTGGATCGTGGTCAGTAGCTCGGCCATGGCTTCGGGCAGTTCGCACGCCAGCAGCAAGCCAATGCACGAGTTGGCTTCGTCGACCGTGCCATAGGCGCAGACCCGCGCCGAGTCCTTGGCGACGCGGGTGCCGTCGCCGAGGCCGGTCGTGCCGTCGTCGCCGGTCTTCGTATAGATCTTCGAGAGCCGGTTACCCATGACTACCCCGCGTGGCACCACAGGGAGCCACTCGTACCCCGCGGTGGGAAGCGCAGGGCCGGGCAGCATCGCCGTTGCATGCGTCGATGAAGTCGCCGCAGCGGATGGCAAGACGATCGCCCACCACGCGTCCCCGGGTCAGCGGCGCTGCGGCGGAGCGAGGCCGTGGGCCCCGGCCTTCGCCAGCGCGACATGGGCGAGGGCGACAAGACCGGTGTACATCGACGCGACCCCGAGGTAGGGGGGCAGCCAATCGCTGTAGTTCTTCCACCAACCTGCCAGCGTCGGTGCGGCGACGCTGCTGCTAAGCCAGTAGAAGCTGCCCTGCGCGAGCAGGTGGCACACGGCCACGGACGCGACCAGGCTGGCAGCCAGCAGGCCCAGTGCACGCCAACCGCTGTCGATGCCCTGCCTCCGCAGCCACATGCCCCCGCCCCACAGGGCGAAGTACGCAGGCACCAGGGCCCAGTACGCCGGCGAGACGCAGTAGTGCCGCCAGAAGTCCAGGCCCTGCGAGCGGATCACGAGCCAGTCGACCACGACCGCCAGCGCCATCAACGCCGGGAACGCCCAGCGGCTCCAGTCGCGCAGGTAGTAGCCACCGATGAAGAACACCGCCCAGGACGCATCCGGGATGGCCGCGAAATGGTGCAGCCGGGTGGCGGCCATCGCGACGGCGAGGGCGGTCAGGATGGAGGCGCGCTGGGCGACGCTGGGATTCATGCAGGGCTCCGGTGGGTGCTGCTTGCGGACAGGCGACCATTCTAGCGGAGGCCCGTGAGGGGTGGTGCTGTCGCTATCATGCCGCCATGGACGCGGCGGCCAGTGACATGCATGACGTGCTGATCGTGGGCGGCGGCCTGGTCGGCGCGAGCCTGGCGATCGCGCTCGACGCCCACGGCCTGGACGTGGGCATGGTCGAGGCCACGCGGCCCGGCTCGCTCCCCGCGGTGTTCGACGAGCGCAACCTGAGTTTCGCCGACGCCACCGTCAACGCACTCAATGCGCTCGGCGTCCTGCAGGCGTTGCGCGAACCCGGCGAACCGATCCGCCGCATCCACGTCAGCCGCAAGGGCGATTTCGGGCGCGTGCTGCTGCGTGCACCGGACTACGGACGGGAGGCGTTTGGCCAGGTCGTGGTGGCGCGCGATTTCGGCGAAGCCTTGGAGACCCGCCTGGCCGGACTGGCCTCGCTCACCCGATACCGGCCGGCGCGATTCGTCGCATTGGGCGAGCCAACCCCGGACGACGACCACCGCAGCGTCCATGTCGAGACGCCGGATGGAACGAGGACGTTGCATACGCGCCTGCTGGTGGCGGCGGACGGGACCCGGAGCGGCGTACGCGATGCGCTCGCCATCGCCTGCGACGAGCATGACTACGGACAGAGCCTGTTCGTGGCCCGGGTGCGGACCGGGCGTGCCCCGGACGGCACCGCCTACGAACGGTTGGGCGATGATGGGCCGACCGCGCTGCTGCCGCGCAGCGATCGCCACTATGGGTTGGTGCATGGCGTGGCCAGCGCCGATGCCCCGGAGGTGCAGGCCATGGGCGATCCGGAGTTCCTGGCGCGCGTGCAGCAGGCGTTCGGATGGCGGGCCGGGAAGCTGCAGTCCGTGGGCGCACGCAGCGTCTACCCCGCGCTGCGCGTTGCCGCGAGTCGCACGATCGCCCCGCGTGCGGTGCTGGTCGGCAACGCGGCGCAGACCATGCATCCGATCGGGGCCCAGGGCTTCAACCTGGGCTTGCGCGACGCGTTGACGCTGGCGGAGTTGATCGGCGAGCGACCGGGCGACCCGGGCGCCCCGGACCTGCTCGAGTCCCATGCCGCGCGCCGCGCGGAGGATCGCCGTCGCACGCTGGCCTTCACCGACGGGCTGGCGCGGCTTGCCTCGGGCAAGGCCCCGGCACTGTCCCCCTTGCGCAGCCTGGGGTTGCTGGCGCTGGATCGGTCTGCGTCCGCGCAGGCATTCCTGGCCGGTGGCGCGATGGGGTACCGCGGCGACGTTCCGGCGCTGTGTCGTCCGGGTGGATCGTGAGCCGGCGCCAAGCGGATGCGATCGTGGTCGGTGGCGGGGTGGTCGGGGCCGCCTGCGCGCTGGCCTTGTCGCGGCTCGGGCTCGATGTCGCCCTGGTCGAGGCCAGGCGACCGGACGCCTGGTCGCCGGGATCGCCCGACCTGCGCGTCTATGCCTTCGCCCCGGACAATGCCTCCCTGCTGGAGGATCTGGGTGTCTGGGGTCACGTGCTCGAGGCCCGCGCGCAACCGTATCGGTCGATGCGCGTCTGGGATGCCGCGGGCGGCGGCGAGCTGGCGTTCGACGCCGATGCGCTGGGTCGGCCCGAACTGGGCTGGATCGTCGAGCATGGCCTCCTCGTCGACGTGCTGTGGCAAGCGATCGCACGCAGCAACGTTCGCCTGCTTTGCCCCGCGGCCGTGGAAGCGCTGCAGCAGGACGACGCCGGCGTGGAACTGCGGCTGGACGACGGAACGCGCGTGGCCGCGACCGTGGCCATCGCCGCCGATGGCGCGCAGTCGGCCGTGCGCCGGCTGGCGGGAATCGACGTCTCCGTGCACGACTACGCGCAGCGTGGCCTGGTGGCCTATGTCCAGACCGACCTGCCGCACCAGGCGACGGCCTGGCAACGGTTCCTGCCGACCGGACCCCTGGCCTTCCTGCCTTGCGCGGATGGCAGCAGCTCGATCGTGTGGACCCTGCCGGAGGACGAAGCCGAACGGGTGCTCGTCCTGGATGACCAGGCCTTCGGAGCGGTGCTGACGCGGGCCTTCGACGCCCGGCTGGGCGAGGTTGCGCCGCGGTCGCGCCGGGTCGCGTTCCCGTTGCGTCGGCAGCTCGCCGACACGCATGCCCGGGGTCGCGTGCTGGTGCTGGGGGATGCGGCCCACGTGGTGCATCCGCTGGCGGGACAGGGCGTCAACCTGGGGCTGCGCGACGTGTCGTCGCTGGTGGCCTGGGTCGGGAAGGCCCGCGGCTCCCGCCAGGACTGGCGGTCCGGGGAAAAACTGGAGCGCTGGGCGCGGGGTCGGCGGAGCGAGGCGGCCGTCGCGGCGCATGCCTTCGACGCGATCAACCGGTTCTTCAGCAACGATGCCCTGCTGCCGACGGCCTTGCGTGGTCCCCTGCTGGGGCTGGCCGGGCGCCTCCCACCGCTGTCCCGCGGTTTGTGGCGGAAGGCGGCAGGCCTGTAGGCACGAAAAAACGCCCGCATCGGGGATGCGGGCGTTTCCGGGAGGGCCGGCACACGGAACACCGGCACCACGGGCCATTGGCGACGCTGGCGCTTACTTGTCGTCGCGCCAGGCCTTGTACTCGGCCAGGGTCAGGCTGCCGCTGTCGTCGCTGTCGTAGCGGTCGAAGACCGCCGCCAGCTGCGCGTCGACGCTGGCCTCACCGCTGTCGATCGCGGCATCGCCATTGGCGTCGGTGGCGACGAAGTTGGTACGGATCGGATCGTTCGGTGACGAGGTCACGTTCACGGCTGCCGTGGCGGTCGCTGCCGGCGCGGGCATGGGCGCCGCGACCGGCGGCGGTGCCGACGGCATCGCAGCGGCCTGCTCGGCAACGTTGGCGGACACTTCCGCGTTCGCGGCCGCGCGATCCGCCTCGTGCATGGCGGCGTGGGCCTTGGACGCGGCCTGTTGCGCGCGAGTGGATGCCTCCTCCGGCAATGCGGTGCCACCCTGGGCGGCATCCTTCGCCGAATTGGCTTCGTCGGCGGCGTTCGACGCCGCCATCGCGGCAGCCTGGGCCTTGACCGAGGCATCCTTCGCCATGTCGGCATTCGCGTCGGCGGACACGGCGCCTTCGACGGTCAGCGCCCCGCCTTCATCGGCGGCGACCGCGTCCTGCACGGCTTCCATCGCGTCCTCGGCGTCGTCACGCGCCGCTTCGGCATCTTCCATGGCCGCTTCGGAGGTCACGTCGGTCCGGACCTTGGCCTCTGCGGAGCCGGTCTTCGACTGGGCGAATGCAGCGCCGCCGGTCCCCAGCAGGGCGGCGAGCGCGACGGTCAGCAACTGTTTCTGGTGCTTCGTTTTCATGTGGGGAATCCTCGTTCGACGGGGGGTCGTGCTTACCCCGGCGACAGTAGGGACGCTCCCATGAAGCGGGCGTCAACCGGCGGAACCACTCCTGAACAGCAAGAAGCAGCCCGTTCAGGAGACGACTTCGGGCATGGCCAGGACGGTGATTTCCTCGCGGTCGTGGTAGAGCTGGCGCGCGCGGATGCGCAGGGGAACGCCGGCCGAGGTACGGAAGAGGTCGAGGCACAGGACGGTCTCGTCCCAGCGCTTCTTCATCGGCAACTTAAGGTTGAACACTGCCTGCCGGCACCAGCCCTGCCGGAACCATTCCCCCATCCGGGCGGCGACGCGGCGCGGTTGTTCGACCATGTCGCAGACCATCCAGTCCAGGGATTGCGCCGGCTGCCAGCGGAAGCCGTCCGCGCGCAGGTGCTCGACCAGCCCGCTGTCCAGGACGTGCTGCCGCAGCGGGCCGTTGTCCACCGCGACGACGTGCAGGCCGTGGCGCGTGAGTACCCAGGTCCATCCCCCGGGCGCGGCGCCCAGGTCGGCCGCGTGCATGCCCGGGCGCAGCAAGCGGGCACGCTCGTCCGCGTCTAGCAGCACCATCAGGGCTTCCTCGAGCTTGAGGGCGGATCGGGAAGGCGCGTCGCGATGCAACTTCAGGCGCGGAACGCCCATCGCCCAGGGCGCGCTGTCGCCGATGAGGCTGCAGGCCAGCAGCAGATGGTCGCCTTCGACCAGGCACACATGCAGGCGCGGAAGCCGGTTGTCGTCGCGGACGCTCAACAGACCCGCCGCACGCAAGGCCGGCCGCAAGGCGTTGCCGAAGGCGCGCGCCAGGCCCGAGAGCGGTTTTGCGTGGTCGCTGTCGGGATGCTCGACCAGCAGGGTGCCGTAAGCAGGCCGTTCGTCCGGGCCGGCGAGGGCCAGCGCGCCAAGGATGGGCGTGATGCGGTCCTTCGGGTCAAGGCCGGGCAGATCGGCCATCAGCAGCAGTTTCTGCCGCGCGAAGACGAGCTCGCGCCAGGGCAGTGCCCGAGACAGTGCCCCGGCGTCTTCCGCGAAAAACACCACGAACCCCGAGCCACGCTCGGTACGGGCGTAGCCGGGAAATCCCGCGGCCAGGCTGCGCGCAGCCAGCTCGGCCGCGAGTTCGGGCTCGAAGCCGGCGCGGCAATAGCAGAGCAGCCCGGTCACTCGCATCGAAATCCCCCTTCAGGCGTCCGCAGGTGCGCATCGCACCGGGTCGGCTGCCATCCGGCCGCGGTCAGGCGCGGCTTGCCGCGGCGCGGCGCGAATCAGTATCGCTTGCCGCCATGGGCACCGTATTCGGACAGCACGGCGCAGGCGCGCTGCCGGTGCAGGTCCTGGACGACCTCGATGCCACGTTTCCCAAGCTCGCCGATCCAGTCCTCGGGCAGGGGCCCCTCGTCGAATTCGGTCAAGGATTCGACGTCCGAGGAGCGGGCGCCGATCAGCAGCCGATCGATCCCAGCCCAGATGGTCGCGCCGTAGCATTGGCAGCAGGGTTGCGACGAGGTCGCCAGGACATAGGGTCCGAAGTGGCTGCCGTCGGCACGTTCGTTGAGGCGTGCCCGGCCCAATCCCTGCTGCGCCAGCAGGTACGCCATGATCTCGGCGTGCGCGACCGATGTCGACTGCGGCAGCACGCGGTTCACGCCAACGGCCACCAGGTGGTCGTCGGGACCGAACACGGCGGCCCCGAATGGTCCACCGGTCTGCGCGTGGATATTGCGCCGCGACAACTCGATCGCGAAGGCGACCTTGTCCGCGTCGGTCGCGCAGACGTCCGCCTGCTCCACCACCTCGTGGATCCATTCGGGCAACGCAAGCCGGACTTGCGCGCGCAGCATCAGCGCGTGACCGGCGCCGAAGACTGGTCCTGGCAGCGATTGCTCACGCAACTGCAGGCAGAGATTTCGCGAAAGCCGCAGACCGAGGCCACGCCCTGCTTGTTGCATTCGGCCTGGACCGCGGCAGGATCAGTGGGACTGCCCTTGTTGACGCATGCCGGCATCATGCCGCAGCAGTTGCCGACGTTCTTGACGGTGCAATCGGAATCGGTCCTGCAGCTGTAATCGATGGCTACCGGCGAAGGCACTTCCACCGCTGGCATCGGATCGCTCATGCGCGGCGCCTTCGCTGGAGGCGGCGGCGCGGTGCGCGCAGGCGGCGGGGCTGGAGCGGGACCCGGCGCAGGCGCCGTGGCGACCGGCGCGCGTTCGGTCGTGGTGGGTGTCGGGGCCTCGCTCGACATCCGGGTGTCGTCGGGCGACGGCGCGGTGCAGCCGGTGAGTGCGAGGAAGAGGCACAGGCAACCTGGCAGCACTCGGGTTCCGATGGCGTGGGGCATGATCAGGGTCCCTTGGTGGCCCAGGTGTCGCGCAGGGTGACGCTGCGGTTGAACACCGGGGCATCGTTGCGATGGTCGTGGCGGTCGGCGACAAAATACCCCAATCGCTCGAACTGCAGCGACTGCTCGGGAGCGGCTTGCGCGGCGGCGGGTTCCACGTACCCGCGCACGCTGCGGATGGAGTCCGGGTTGAGGTGGTCGCGATAGCTCTTGCCGTCGGCGTCGTCGTCGGGATCCGCGACGGAGAACAGCCTGTCGTACAGACGGATCTCCGCCGGGACGCCATGCGCCGCGCTCACCCAGTGGATGGTTCCCTTGATCTTCCGGTTGGCGCCCTCCATCCCCGGGCGCGACTCCGGATCCAGCGTGCCGCGCAATTCCTGGATCGTGCCGCCCTCGTCCTTGACCACTTCGTCGCAGCGCACGATGCCCGCGCCGCGCAGGCGAACCTCTCCACCAGGCACCAGGCGGCGCCATCCCGGGGGCGGCACTTCGGCGAAGTCGTCGCGCTCGATCCAGATCTCGCGGGAAAACGGCACTTGGCGCTCGCCTTGCGAGGCGTCCTTGGGATGGTTGGCGAACGCCAGCGACTCCGCGTGGTCTTCCGGCAGGTTCGCCAGCACCAGCTTGAGGGGTTCGACCACCGCCATGCGGCGGGGGGCGCTGGCGTCGAGGTCGTCGCGCAGGGCGCCTTCGAGCACCGAGAAGTCGATCACCGAGTTCTGCTTGCTGATGCCCACGCGGTCGACCAGCAGCCGCAGGGACGCCGGCGTGTATCCGCGGCGGCGCAGGCCCTGCAAGGTGTACATGCGCGGGTCGTCCCAGCCGTCGACCAGCCCTTCGGCGACCAGCGCGGACAACTTGCGCTTGCTCATCACCGTGTAATTGATGTTGAGCCGCGAAAATTCGATCTGGCGGGGTTTGGAAGCCTCGTTCGGCAGGCCTTTCGCCAACAGGGGCGCCAGCAGCTCCGGCGAATGGGCAAGGTCGACCCTGTCCACGCACCAGTCGTACAACGGGCGGTGGTCCTCGAACTCGAGCGTGCACAGCGAATGGGTGATGCCCTCGATGGCGTCGCCCAGCGCGTGGGCGAAGTCGTACATCGGGTAGATCGGCCAGGCATCGCCGGTGTTCTGGTGCGGAACCTTCTTGATGCGGTACAAGGCCGGGTCGCGCAGGTTGATGTTGCCGGCGGTCATGTCGATCTTCGCGCGCAGCGTGCGGCTGCCGTCGGCGAACTCCCCGGCGCGCATGCGACGGAACAGGTCCAGGTTCTCCTCGACGCTTCGTTCGCGGTACGGCGAATCGCGCCCGGGTTCGGTCAGGGTGCCGCGGTATTCACGCACCTGTTCCGCGCTCAGGTCGCAGACGAAGGCGTCCCCTTGCGCGATGAGCTTCTCCGCGGCCAGGTAGAGCACGTCGAAGTAGTCCGAGGCATGGCGCAGTTCGGCCCAGTCGAAGCCGAGCCAGCGCACGTCCTCCTGGATCGCCGCGACGAACTCGGGATCCTCCTTGGCAGGATTGGTGTCGTCCAGGCGCAGGTTGCAGCGCCCCCCGAACTCGTTGGCCAGGCTGAAATCGAGGCAGATCGCCTTCGCATGGCCGATGTGCAGGTAACCATTGGGTTCCGGCGGGAACCGGGTGCGCACGGTGTCGTGCTTGCCGCCGGACAGGTCCTTGCGGACGATCTGGCGGATGAAGTCCTGCTTTTCTTGCACCGGGGGGGCGGGTCGGGTCATGCGACTGGGAAGGCCAAAAGTAGGAGTCTAGCCGAGCAGGCCGATTGCGCTTGCCTTCGACGTCGCGGCGCGCTCGCCAGTCCCCGCGCTTCCCGGAGGGTCGAATTGTGACGGGGATGCTATTTTGATGGCACGGGTCGTGCTCCGATTGATGACGAAAGGAGGCGATATGGGGAAGGGGAAGGCAACATTGCATTCGCAAGGTGCGTGGCACCGGTCGCCGCGCGTCGACGCCCGGGCGGTGTCTCCGCCATGGACGCCCGGCCACCAGCGGGTGCGTGGCGGCAGCCCGTGCGACCGGTTGGCGCCGTGGCCGCAATGACGCCGACCCGCACCGACGGAGCCGACTGGCTGTACGTCGTCGGCCTGGTGCTGTTGCTGGCGCTGTTCGCGGCCGGCATGGCGCTCGCCTTCAAGGCGGCGCAGCCTGAGGTCCCCGTCAGCATCCAGGCCACGACGGCGGACGACGGCACCCCGGTGGACCCGGGAGCTGGTTCGCAGGCGCTGCACGTGCCTGTACACCCCGGTGGGGAAGTCATGGCGACGCCGCTGTCGTTCAAGCTGCCACCCTCGGGCGAAAGCGATGCGCGCTGGGTAGTGTGGGTCAGTCGTGGGGTGGCCGACACGATCGCGCTAGAAGGCGCTGACTGGCGCAGCCCGACGCGGGATTTCTTCCATCCCGCACCAACGGCGGGCGTGCTCGCCTCGGGTTACGTCTTCCCGCTGCCGGGCGACTGGTCGGGCGACGTCCAGCTGCGGCTGGAAATGCGCGGCGCCATGCCGGGCTCGGTCCGGGTCCGGGTCTTGCGGGAGGGGGCGGCCCTCAGGCTGGAGCAACGCGGGGCGGTCATCGCCGCCTTCATCTACGGATCGCTGTTGATGCTGACGCTGTTGATGCTGGCCCTGTACAGCGCGGCGCGGGACCGCATCTTCCTGGTCTTCTGCAGCGCGAACGTCCTGGCCTTGCTCGCGTTGGCGGCGATCAACGGACACCTGTACCAGGTGCCCTTGCTGCGGGCCATGGCTTGGTGGCGGGGACAGGGCCTCTGGGCGCTGGGCCTGCTGGCAGCCGGGGCGGCCTTGCAGCTCCTGTCGCGCTATGCCTCGACGCAGGAACGCCACCCGCGCGTCGCGCGATGGGTGGACGGCTACTGCCTGTTGCTGGGATTGCTTGCGGCGGTTTGCCTCCTCGGGTGGGAAGGGACGCTGCAGTGGATCGTGACGGCAGGTCCGTGGCTGGTCCTGTTCACCCTGGGATGCGGCGTCTTGCTGGCCGCCGAGGCGGCCCGGCGGCGCGTGCGCCTGGCGGGCCCGATTGCGATAACGCTCCTCCTCGTCGCCGTGGCGCTGTATGGGGGCGAAATCGGCTTCTTCGCTCCTGGCACGGACCCGATCTGGCTGCATTATGGCTACCAGATGGTGCTCGTCGTGTTCGCCGCGACGCTGGCGGTCGGGATGGTCGACCGCGTCGGCGTGTACCGCAACCAGCGCGACGAGGATCGCCAGGCGCGCGCGGATTCCGAAATGCGGATGCGGCACGAGACCGCGCGCGCGAGCCTCAGCGACGCACTTCAATCGAACCTGCAGACGCTCGGTCCTGGCGACGTGGAATGGACCGCGTTGCGCCTGCTGCTCGAACACCTGCTTCCCCACGTGCCGGTCGAGTTCGCCGCCGCGGTGGCGCATGGTTTCCAGGGCCACGACATCTGCATGGTGATGCCCCGGTCGGCGCAGGCGGAGGTCGACTCGCTGGTGGCGACGCGCCGCTTGCAGCTCAAGCGGGAGGCCGTCAAGCGCCTGTCGCTTCAGCAGCCGGTCACGGCCCCCGACCGGGACGGCATCATCGCGACGGAAGCGCTGGTGCCGTTGCCGATCCACGCCCCGGGCTGGGGCATGCTGATGCTCAGGCGTTCGGGCGAGCAGCGCTTCCTGGACGAAGAGCTCGCGCTGGCGGAAGAGATGGTGCGCCTGGTGATGGTGAACGTCGAGCAGGCGCTGTCGGCGATCAACCTGCGCCGGTCGGCGGAACTCGATGCGCTCACGGGTACGTTCAACCGGCGCACGATCGACCAGTGGCTGCAACGCTGCTTCACCGATGCCGAGCGGAACGATCAGGCGGTCTCGGTCCTGTTCGTCGACCTGGATCACTTCAAGCGGATCAACGACGACTACGGCCACGCCTGCGGCGACCAATGCCTGCGGCGGGTCGCTGCCACCCTGCACCAGAGCCTGTCCGCCGGCGACCTGCTGGGTCGCTACGGTGGCGAGGAATTCATCGTCATCCTGCCGGGGCGAGGCGGCGCCGCGGCACGCGTGGCGGGCGAGCGCCTTCGGCAGGCGATCCAGGACCTGCGTATCGAGTGCGAGGGCCGCACCCTGGAGGTCACCGTCAGCATCGGCCTGGCCACGCGCCTGGGTCCGGACGAGAAACCCGCCTCGACGGTCGATCGTGCCGACAAGGCGCTGTACGCCGCGAAGCGCGAAGGTCGCAACTGCGTGCGGGTGGCACCGGCGGTGTTCGAGGGACGCACCGGCGGAACCGCCTGAACGCGCCGCACTGGCCGGCTTGCGGCGCGACGGTGCTGTACGCATATTGAAGCGCGACGCACCCCGCGGGTGCCTGCAGGGAAACGGACATGCTGGGAATCGGTGCCTTCAAGCAGCGGCTGCCTCGCCCGGAGGACGCCTTGCCGGGTCGAGCCACCGAGGTCGAGCTGCGCGATGCCCACCATGTCCATGGCCGGCCGTTGCGCGGCCAATACCCGGGCTTGCAGCGGGTGCAGTTTGCGATGGGGTGCTTCTGGGGCGCCGAGCGGCTGTTCTGGTCGCTGCCGGGGGTCGAGACCACGGCCGTCGGCTACGCGGGCGGCTACACCGCCAATCCCACGTACCGGGAAGTCTGCAGCGGCCAGACCGGCCACACCGAAGCGGTCCTCGTCGTCTTCGACGAGGCACGGATCCCGTTCGATCGGCTGTTGAAGGTTTTCTGGGAAGGACACGACCCGACGCAGGGCATGCGCCAGGGCAACGACACCGGCACCCAGTACCGCTCGGCCATCCATTGCCACACCCGCGACCAGTACGACGCCGCCCTCGCCAGCCGGGATGCCTACCAGCAACGATTGCGAGAGGCGAGGCGCGGGGATATCAGCACCGAGATCGTGTTTCCCGCGCCGACCTTCTACTACGCCGAGGACGAGCACCAGCAATACCTCTCCAAGCATCCGGACGGGTACTGCGGTCTGGGCGGGACCGGCGTCAGCTGTCCGGTCGGGGCGGGCGCCTAGGACCGTCAGCGCCGACGGGACCGTCGAGCCGTCGCGGCCGCGTGGCGATTCGCATCGCCGGGCCTACAACGGCGTGATCGCGCAGACGTAGACCACTTCGCAGGCGCCGCTCCCCTCATCGTCGCGGGACAGCGAACTGCGCCAACGCCAGCCGTCCGGCGCGGCGGCCTCCACCAGCCAGCCATCGATGCGGACTCGGTCGCCTTCGCGCAGGCGGCTCAACGCCCGCGCGGTGGCGTCATCGGACGGAATCATGTGCATGTTCGCGCTGCTGCCGGCGATCTCGGCAGGCGGCAACGGCGGGGTCCCCTCCCAGCGGTAGCGATACCAGCGTGCGGCCTGCGAGACGTGCAGGCGCGACAGCACCGCAGGATCGCCCATCCGCTGCCATCCCAGCGCCAGGTCCGTCGGCGAGAGCCGGGCTTCGCGGTCGAAGCGGTAGTCCCGGCGTGCCAGCACCCGTGCCTCGATGCTCATTCCCGCCAGCGGCTGCAGGGTGGCTGCCTGGAGTTGGAACGCAGGCAGCGACGACGGTGGCGCGCTCTGCAGCGGCACCGCGCCCACGGCGACGCGCGGCGGTAGCGGGCAGTGCACCTGGCCGGGCGTGGCCGCGCGAGCCATCGCAGGCACGCGTGGCGAAGCTGGCGAGAACCACCAGCCGACCGCCGCGATCAGGACGGCAAGCGTCAGCCAGCCGCGCAGGCGCACCTTGCCTGCCCGATGGCGGCGGGCGGCAAGCCGCCCGAGCGAAGCGTCCCGCGCATCACTTCAGGTCGAAACGATCCAGGTTCATCACCTTGTTCCACGCGGCCACGAAGTCCCTGGCGAACTTTGCCTGGGCATCGGCACAGGCGTAGACCTCGGACAGTGCGCGCAGCTGGGAGTTGGAGCCGAATACGAGGTCCGCGCGGGTGGCCGTCCATCGGGTCTTGCCGTTGCCGCGCGCCCGTCCCGCGAAGACATTGTCGTCGTTCGGGTCGGCCGCCCATTCCGTGGACATGTCGAGCAGGTTGACGAAGAATTCGTTGCTGAGCACCCCGGGCCTGTCGGTGAACACACCATGGCGGGAACCGTCGACGGTGGCGCCCAGCACCCGCAGCCCGCCGACGAGGACCGTCATCTCGGGCGCGGTGAGTGTGAGCAGTTGCGCGCGATCGACCAGGAGGCGTTCGGCCGGGACCGGATACCGCGCCTTGAGATAGTTGCGGAAACCGTCGGCCCGCGGTTCCAGCGGGGCGAAGGAGTCCACGTCGGTCTGTTCCTGCGACGCGTCGGTGCGGCCGGGCGCAAATGGCACGTCGACGGAAACACCGGCGTCCCGCGCGGCCTTCTCCACGGCAGCGCAGCCGCCGAGCACGATCAGGTCGGCCAGCGACACTTTCTTGCCGCCGGACTGCGCGCCGTTGAAGTCCGAACGGATCCCTTCCAGCGCGTCGAGCACCTTGGACAGCTCCGCCGGCTGGTTGACGGCCCAGTCCTTCTGCGGCGCCAGGCGGATGCGCGCGCCGTTGGCCCCGCCACGCTTGTCGCCGCCACGGAAGGTCGATGCCGACGCCCAGGCGGTCGACACCAGCTGCGGCACGGAAAGGCCCGTCTCCAGGATTCGCTTCTTCAGCGCCTTGATGTCGTCGGCATCGACCAGGTCGTGGTCGACGGCGGGGACGGGGTCCTGCCAGATCAGTTCCTCGGCGGGCACTTCCGGGCCGAGGTAGCGGGCGCGCGGGCCCATGTCGCGGTGGGTGAGCTTGAACCAGGCGCGGGCGAAGGCGTCGGCGAACTGGTCGGGGTTTTCCAGGAAGCGGCGCGAGATCTTTTCGTAGGCCGGATCCATGCGCAGCGAGAGGTCGGTGGTGAGCATCGTCGGCACCAGCTTCTTCGACGGATCGTAGGCATGCGGGATGCTGGGTTCGGCACCCTTCGCCACCCACTGCTGGGCGCCGGCCGGGCTCTTGGACAGCTCCCACTCGAAGCCGAACAGGTGTTCGAAGTAATCGTTGCTCCACCGCGTCGGCGTCTTCGTCCAGGTCACTTCCAGGCCGCTGGTGATGGTGTCCGGACCCTTGCCGGTGCCGTAACGGTTGTGCCAGCCGAAGCCTTGCGCCTCGAGGCCGTCGGCCTCGGGTTCGTCGCCGACGTGCTCGGCGGACGCCGCGCCGTGGGTCTTGCCGAAGCTGTGCCCGCCGGCGATGAGGGCGACGGTCTCCTCGTCGTCCATCGCCATGCGGCCGAAAGTCTCGCGGATGTCGCGTGCCGCGGCGAGCGGATCGGGGTTGCCGTCCGGGCCTTCCGGGTTGACGTAGATCAGGCCCATCTGCACGGCGGCGAGCGGATTCTCCAGGTCGCGCGAGTGGATGTCGCCGTCGGCGTCGTCATCGGATACCAGCACGCCGTGGTCGCCGCCTTTCTCCACGCCTTCGGAACCATGGGTGTAACGGACATCGCCGCCCAGCCACTCGTCCTCGGCGCCCCAGTACACGTCCTGGTCGGGCTCCCAGACGTCCTCGCGGCCGCCCGCGAACCCAAAGGTCTTGAAGCCCATGGACTCCAGCGCGACGTTGCCCACGAGGATCATGAGGTCGGCCCAGGAGAGCTTGCGGCCGTACTTCTGCTTGATCGGCCACAGCAAGCGGCGCGCCTTGTCCAGGCTGACGTTGTCCGGCCAGCTGTTGAGCGGCGCGAAGCGCTGTTGCCCGCGCCCGCCGCCGCCGCGTCCATCGCCGATGCGGTAGGTGCCGGCGCTGTGCCAAGCCAGCCGGATGAACAGGCCGCCGTAATGTCCGAAGTCCGCCGGCCACCAGTCCTGCGAGTCGGTCATCAAGGCGTGCAGGTCCTGCTTCACCGCCGCCAGGTCCAGGCTATTGAAGGCCTCGGCATAGTCGAAATCCTCGCCCATGGGATCGGATTTGTCCGAATGCTGGTGGAGGATCTCCAACGGCAAGCGGTTGGGCCACCAGTCGCGGTTGGTCGTCCCGCCGCCTGCGGCGTGTTTCATGGGGCACTTGGATTCGCTGGGCATGGTGGTTCCTCCTGGGCGTGGGTCGGCGTCCACCCGAGCATGACGCAGCCATGGCAATAGAAGAAATCGTTTATGTAGATGAAATCGATAGGTTGCCGCTATCGAATGAGGCCGTGCCTACGCCCGGGTCCCAGCGCGGCCTGTCGTCAGGCTGCCCGAGGCGGCGCGGTGGGACGGCGCGTCCGGGGCTGGCGCGACGACCGGGGCCCGCCGGGCGTCGGCTCGAACAGTTCCGCAGGCAGGTCCCGGAAGATCCCGGCGAGCTGCAGGAGGAAGCCGTGCATGGCGGAACTCCTGCGCCAGGCCATGGCGATGGTGCGGCTGGGCTGCGAATCGTGGAAGGACAGCAAGCGGATGTCGGGCGAGCACGCGACCGGAGGCTTGACCGCGAGCGTGGGCAAGAGCGTCACGCCCACCTGGGCGGCGACCATCTGCCGCAGCGTCTCCAGGCTGGTGGCCCGGAACTCGCCCTGCTCGCCGGCTCCCGCGAGCTGGCAGACATCCAGCGCCTGGTCGCGCAGGCAATGGCCGTCCTCCAGCAGGAGCAGTTTGTGCTGCGACAACTCGTTAAGTGCCAGCGTGTCGCGGCCTGCGAGCGGGTGGCCTTCGGGCACGGCGAGCAGGAACGGTTCCTCGAACAGGACCTCCACGTGCAGCTGGTCGGCGTGCAGCGGCAGCGCGAGCAGTGCGGCATCGAGCTTGCCTTCTCGCAGCCGGGACAGAATGACGTCGCTTTTCTCCTCCACCAGCAGCAGTTCCAGGCGGGGAAAGCGCCGGCGGATCCGCGGCACGACGTGCGGCAGCAGGTAGGGGCCCAGGGTCGGGAACAGCCCGAGGCGCACCGTCCCCGCTTCCGGGTCCTGGCTGCGCCGGGCCGCCTCGCCCAACTGCTCGACGTCATCGACGATGCGGCGCGCGCGCTCGGCGATTTCGCGTCCGGCGGGGGTGAGCATCACCTTCCGCGGGGCGCGCTCCACCAGCGGGACGCCCAGTTCTTCCTCGAGCTTGCGGATCTGCGTCGACAGGGTGGGCTGGCTGACGAAACAGGCCGCGGCCGCCCGACCGAAATGTTTCGCTTCGGCGAGGGCGACGAGGTAGCGAAGGTCGCGCAAGTTCATGGCGATAGGTTAACGCTATCGCTTCGATAGGCGCCATGGGCTTGATCTATTCTTGCTGCACCGCAATAATTACCGCGTTGCAGCAATGCGGTCTGTCGCTATCTTCGTCGATCTCCCGCGTGTCGCTGCCAATTCCACCCTTTATCACCAAATGCCAGGAGGCAACCATGCTCAGCGTCGGAGACAAGCTCCCCCCGTTCAAGCTCAAGGCCACGGTGTCCACGGACCTGAACAAGGCATTCGCGGACATCGACAACGATACCTACAAGGGCAAGTGGCTGGTGCTCTTCTTCTATCCGAAGGATTTCACCTTCGTCTGCCCGACCGAGATCGCCGGGTTCGCGGCGCACAACCAAGCGTTCCTGGACCGCGATGCCCAGCTGCTGACCGGATCGACCGACAGCGAGTTCGTGCACCACGCCTGGCGCACCCACCACCGCGACCTGGCCGAACTGCCGTTCCCGATGCTGGCCGACATCAAGCGCGAGTTCACCTCGGCGCTCGGCATCCTGGACAAGGAAGAGGGCGTCGCCCAGCGCGCGACCTTCATCGTCGATCCCGACGGCATCATCCGCTTCGTCTACGTGACCGACCTGTCGGTGGGCCGCAGCCCCGAGGAAGTGCTGCGCGTGCTCGACGCGCTGCAGACCGACGAGCTTTGCCCGTGCAACTGGAAGCAGGGCGACGATGTGCTCAAGGTGGCCTGACCGGCACCGACCTTCCGCGCGGCAGCCGTTCCCCGGCGCTCCCTCCCCGTGGTCGCGCGGGCGCAAAGGCGGCTTCGGCCGCCTTTGTCTTTTTCCAGTCCTGGACCACTGCGTCCCACCGCAAGGAAACCGCGATGACATTGACCGAACTGCGCAACTCCCTGCCCGATTACGCCAAGGACCTCAAGCTCAACCTCGACAGCGTGCTGTCGACCGGCGGCTCGCCGGGGCTGGACGGCAAGCAGATCCGTGCCGTCGGCATCGCGTCGGCCATCGCGTCGCGCCATGCGCCGCTGGTTGCCGCCATCGAGGCATTCGCGGCCGATGAACTGACCGAAGAGCAGATCGCCGGCGCCCGGGCCGCCGCGGCGATCATGGCGATGAACAACGTGTACTACCGGGCCACGCACCTGATCGGGAACGACGAGTACGGGCAATTGCGCACCGGCCTGAGGATGAACGTCATGGCCAACCCCGGCCTGGACAAGGCCGGTTTCGAACTGGCATCGCTGGCGGTCTCGGCGATCAACGGCTGCGGCGCCTGCATGGCCTCGCACGAGAAGATCCTGCGCCAGCACGGCGTCGGCGCGCAGGGCGTGCAGAGCGCGCTGAAGATCGCCGCGGTCGTGCACGCGGTCGCGGTGACGCTGGAGCAGTCGCCGGCGGTGGCCTGAAGGACTTGCCGATCGCCGCGGGAGCCGGTGGACGCGTCGATGGCGGGAGTCGATTCCGTGGAAATGCAGCGAACCCACGCGACGCGCATTGACCGCAGGCCGGCAGCGCGCTGGAAATGCAAGCGGGGACCGGGTTTCGGACTTCGATCCGCGGCGCCGTGCACCTCCCCCTGCGCGGTGTCGCGGACGCTCCGCTCAGGCGCCGCCTGACGCCGGCATTGCGGAAGACGCGGGTGAAAGCGGTTCCGGTTCGCGCAGCAGGCGCCGGCGCGCCGTGCGCGCGTCGTCAGGCGACAGTGCCGCGAGGAGTTCGACTTCGCCGGAGACCAGGCGCGCGACCGTGATCCCGTCGCGGAACAACACCCGTGCGCCTGCGATCCTCGGCACCTTCTCGCCGGGCAGGACGGTGCCGACCAGGTTGAGCGGGTCGCGGGCCGACACCGCGACCAGCGCGCCGTCGGGCGGGCGCTTGCGGATGGCGCGCAGGCTGGCGACGGCCTCCGGCAAGGCGAACTGCTCGCCGCTCAGGCCGGCGACGAAACGGCCGCCGCGGATTTCGCCCCGCGCTTCCAGCCGGTGGTACACGCGGAGCAGCTCGCGCCACGGCGGCAGCCACGGTGCCTCGCGTTCGAGCATGCGCCAGCAGACCACGCCGTAGCGCCGCAGCAGGATGCGGGCGACGTGTTCGACCATCTCCGGATCGCTGGCCTGCGTGCGGCGATCGCCCTCGTGCGCGCCCGGCCCGGATTCGGCAGGGTTCGTGCGACGCGCCAGCGTCCACCGACCGGCATCCTCGATGCCCATCAGGGCGACGCGCCGGCGATGGCGGCCGTGCCGCGAAGCGCGCTTGGCCTGCGGCACCAGCAGCGCGCGCAGGCCTGCGAAGCTGTCGCAGTGAACGCGCCCGCGCGCGACCAGCTCGCCCAGCGCGTCCTCCAGCTCGGTGCGCAGCAAGTGCGCGCCTGTCACCAGTTCGTCGAAGAACGAGGCGCCATGAGCCTGCAGGTGGTCGGCAACGCGCTGAGCGCGCGAGGACAGTGGCGGTTCGTCGGCCTGTTGCGTGCAGGCCAGTGCGGTCCATGCCGCCAGCTGTCGTCGTGGCAGCAGCGTGATCGGCGTTGCCCGGACGGGGCCATTGCCGCCGGCGGTCCCCTCGCGCACCGGCTCGCGCAGGCGGCTCCAGGCGATCCGGCCCGCCGTGCATAGTTCGTCCAGCCAGGAGATCGAATAGTCGGCGATGCGTGCCGGCAGCAATTCGGTTTCCCAGGCACCGGCCGGCGCCTCGAAGCCCTCCAGCTGCGCAAGGATCGCGGCCAGCGCATCGGGGCCGCTGGCGCGCGCCTCGGGCGTCGCGCGCTGCCAGTCGAGCAGGAAGCGCATGAAGTCGTGGCGCTCCACCGGCTCGATCTCGCGGCGCAGCCCGCCGAGGGTCTGGCGGTGGATGCGCGCCAGCAGGTGGCGTTCGCACCATTCCTCGACGGTGGTCCCGGGCGTGAACTGGCCGCGCATGGCGTAGCCCTCCGACTCCAGGGCCGCCAGCGCCATGTCGATGTCGAACTGGGGCAGGGCGAGGCTTTCGGCCAGGGCGAACGCAGGCGTCGGGCCCAGGCCGGACAGGCGCGCGCGCAGCAATTCGACCAGTGCCGCTTCGCGCGTCCAGGTCGCTTGCGCGAACTCGGCGGGCGGTTCGATCGCGGGGACGTGCTTCGCGCCCGGATACAGCGCCTGCGCAAGCGGCAGGCGTTCGGCGGCGAACCAGAGGCTGGCGCCGATGCCGAGGCGGGTGGCGCGGTGGTCCCGGGCAAGCGTGGCGAGCATCGCCGGCCAATGGCCCCGAGCCAGCGCATCCTGCGCTGTGATGCAACCCAACCCGAGCAGCGCCTCGTGCATCTCGTCGGCGTTCCGGGCGTCGGGCCACGCCTGTTCGCGCACCGATTCGATCGCCCGCCCGTCCAGGCGCCCGAGGTCGCTGGCGTCCTGCGGGTCGTAGCGACGCGCCGTCACCGCACGGGTGCGGCGTTCCTCCAGCGGGGCATCGTCGAGGAAGGCGTAGGGACGTGCGTTGATCGCTTCGGCGGCGAAGGGGGAGGGCGCGGTCAGGTCGCGCGCAACGATGTCGATATCGCCGTCCTCCAGCTTCCGCAGCAACGCCAGCCATCCCTCGGCGTCCATCGCCTCGTGCAGGCAGTCATCCAGCGTCTGCGCGACCAGCGGATGGTCGGGCACCTCGCGCTCGCCGACCAGATTCTCCGCGCAGGCCACCTGGTCGGGGAACACCGAGGCCAGCAGGTCCTCCGACTTCATCCGCTGCAGCTGGGGGGCGACCTTCCTGCCGCCGAGGAAGCGGGGAAGGGCCAACGCGGTGGTCGCGTTCCAGCGCCAGCGCGCGCCGAACAGCGGCGCGTCCAGCAGCGCCTGCACCAGCACGTGCTCCGCGGACGCCGAATGCAGGTAGCCGGCGACCTCGATCAGCGGGAAGCTGTGGCTGGTCGACAGCGACAGCACGATCGTGTCCTCCGTGGCGGCGGCCTGCAGCTCGAAGTTGAACTTGCGGCAGAAGCGCTTGCGCAGCGCCAGGCCCCATGCGCGGTTGACGCGGCTGCCGAAGGGGGAATGGATGACGAGGTGGGTGCTGCCGGATTCGTCGAAGAAGCGTTCCATCGCCAGCGTGCGCTGCGTCGGCATCACGCCGAGCGCCGCCTGTTGCGCGGCCATGTAGTCGACCAGCTGTCGTGCCGCCTCGCGTGACATGCCGACCTCGCCGACTAGCCACGACAGCGCGTCGCCGCCGTCGGCCGTGCCGGGCGACGCGTCGCCGCCGGCGCAGGTCGTGAGCCGGGCGGCGATCTCGCCGCGCAAGCGCGACACGCCGGCGGACAGCTCGTCCGTCCGGCCGGGCGCTTCGCCCAGCCAGAAGGGGATGCTCGGCGGCAGGCCCTGCGCATCCTCGACCCGTACCCGCCCGGACTCCACGCGCAGGACGCGGTAGCTGGCGTTGCCGAGCTGGAAGATGTCGCCGGCCATGCTTTCGATGGCGAAATCCTCGTTGACCGTGCCGATCACCAGGGCCTGCGGCTCCATGACCACCGCGTAGTCGCCGGTGTCGGGAATCGTGCCGCCCGACATCACCGCGGTCATCCGCCCGCCCTGCTTGCCGCGCAGCCGCTTGTGGACGGCGTCGCGGTGCACGTAGCCGCCGCGCGAGCCGCGTTGCGTGCTGAAGCCCTCCGACAACATCCGCACGACGGCATCGAAATCGGAGCGCGGCAAGTCCCTGTACGGCCACGCGCGCCGCATCCAGTCGTAGAGCGCGTCCTCGTCCCACTGGGTCGTGGCGACTTCGGCCACGATCTGCTGCGCCAGCACGTCCAGCGGCGCCTTGGGCATCACCAGCGCGTCGAGTTCGCCGCGGCGCACGCAGTCGAGCAGGGCCGCGCATTCCACCAGGTCGTCCCGCGACACCGGGAACAACCGTGCCTTCGGGATGCCGCCGACGTGGTGGGACGAACGCCCGGCGCGTTGCAGGAAGGACGCGATCGAGCGCGGCGAGGACAGCTGGCAGACCAAGTCGACGTCGCCGATGTCGATGCCCAGTTCGAGGGAGGCGGTGGCGACGAGGACCTTCAGTTCGCCGCGCTTGAGCCGCTGCTCGGCGTCCAGGCGCAATTCCTTGGACAGGCTGCCGTGGTGCGCCGCGACGTGCCCGTCGCCGAGCCGCTCCCCGAGCTGGCGCGCCGCGCGCTCGGCCATGCGCCGGGTGTTGACGAAGACCAGCGTGGTCCGGTGCGCCTCGACCAGTTCCGCCAGGCGCGCGTAGACCAGTTCCCATTGCTCGTTCGACAACACCGCCTGCAACGGCACCGGCGGCAACTCCAGCGCGAGGTCGCGCTGCTTGGCATAGCCGATGTCGACGATGGCGCAGTCCGGGATGCCGTCGTGCCCGACTGCCGGCGCGCCGACCAGGAAGCGCGCGACCTCGTCGATGGGCTTCTGCGTGGCCGACAGGCCGATGCGGGCCAGCCGCGTCCCGCACAGCGCTTCCAGGCGTTCCAGCGAAAGCGCGAGATGGCTGCCGCGCTTGCTGGCGGCCACGGAATGGATCTCGTCGACGATCACCGTGCGCGTGCTTCCCAGCATCGCGCGCCCGGAGTCCGAACCCAGCAGCACGTACAGCGACTCGGGCGTGGTGACCAGGATGTGCGGCGGCCGCTTGCGCAGCGCGGCGCGCTCGGATTGCGGCGTGTCGCCGGTGCGCACGGCGGTGCGGATGGCGACGTCGGGCAGCTGCATCCGCGCCAGTTCCTCGCGGATGCCGGCCAGCGGCGCCTCCAGGTTGAGGTGGATGTCGTTGGACAGCGCCTTGAGCGGCGACACGTAGACCACGGTGGTGGCGTCGCGCAGGCCGTCGGCCAGGCCCTCGCGCACCAGGGCATCGATCGCGGCCAGGAACGCGGTCAGCGTCTTGCCCGAGCCGGTCGGCGCGGCGACCAGGGTGTTGCGGCCGGAGCGGATCGCCGGCCAGGCCATCGCCTGGGCCTCGGTCGGGCCCGGGAAGGCGCGATCGAACCAGGCGGCCACCGCCGGATGGAATCCCTCCGGGAGCGTCGTCGATCCTCGTCGCGATGTGGCGCAGGCTGTCATCCGCCCATTATCCCGCCGCCCGGAGGCCGGGTGAGACGCGGGGCCGTGGAGCCCCAGCTGCAGTTGGCCTGGCATGGCGCGAGCGTGCGCTTGCCGGGTCTCAGCGCGCGCGACGCACGCCGGCCTGCTTCCACCCGCGATGGCGCTGGCCCAACGGTTCTACGGCGCGGCGCCCGCCGGGCCTCCTGGCGCGGCACCGACGAAGCGCAGGACCGCCGCGACCACGCCCGGGGCGCGGGCCGGTTCGTAGAAGCCGGCGATCGGGGCGAAGTGCCCGGCATCGGGCAACAGGAGCAAGGTCGATTCGCCGCCCTTGGCGCGAAGCTTGCGGTCGAGGTCGATGCTGTCGCGGGCTTCGACGATGCGGTCCTTGCCGCCGTGGACCAGCAGGAACGGCGGTTCGTCGCCATCGACGTAGTTCACCGCCTGCGCCTTGGGCCATTGCCGGGGTGGGCCGAAGATGGGTGCGTACTCGGTCCCGACGTTGAAGTCGTAGGGGCCCGCGAGTCCGATCACCCCGGCGATGTCGCCGATCGCCACGCCGGCGCGCCGGAGGTAGCTCTTGTCGGTGCCGAGCAACCCCGCGATCTGCGCACCCGCCGAATGGCCGGCGATGAAGAGGCGCCCGGGATCGCCGCCATGCCCCGCGGCGTTCCGCTTCGCCCAGGCGACCGCGGCGGCGGCGTCGTCCATGAACGCGGGGAAGCCCGCGCGCGGGAAGGTCCTGTAGTCGGCGACGATCGCCAGCACGCCGTGTTCGGCCAGCCGGCTGCCGACGAAGCGGTACTGGTCGCGGCTGCCGCGTTTCCACGATCCGCCGTAGAAGAACACCACGACCGGGGCCGCCGTCGATGCGTCGCGCGGGCGGTAGACGTCCAGCGACAGGCCCGTGTCTTCGGCGTAGACCACGCGGGCCGTGGGCGGCAGCGTGCCGCGGTTGGCGACGCCGAAGATGACCCGCTCGCAGCCGGCGGTGAGCAGCGCGGCGGTTGCCACCAGCAGGGCGGTAAGGGTGCGGTTGGAGGTTTGTTTCATTGCGTCAGCGTGGGTGGTCGAGGGTGAGCGTCGCGTGGCGGCAGGCAGTTAGCATGCGCGCATGGATACGAACGATCCGCCGCGGGTGGATGCATTGCTGCGCGCGGCGCGGCTCCGCGTCGACGGCGTCGACGCCGAACTGTTGCTGGCCCACGCGCTGGGCAAGCCGCGCGGGTGGTTGTACGCCCATGGTGACGACGGCGTCGGCGCGGAAGCCGCGGAACGCTTCGCAGGGCTGCTGGCGCGCCGCCAGGCCGGGGAGCCGGTCGCCTACCTGACGGGGCGGCGCGGATTCTGGAGCCTCGACCTGGAAGTCACCGCCGACACGCTGATCCCGCGCGCCGAGACCGAAGGGCTGGTCGAGGCCGCATTGCAGCGCATTCCCGCCGACGGCCACGCGCGGGTCGCCGACCTCGGCACCGGGAGTGGCGCGATCGCGCTGGCCATCGCGCGCGACCGCCCGCGCGCCCGCGTCGTCGCGACCGACGCAAGCGACGCGGCACTGGCCGTGGCGCGCCGGAACGCCACCGCCCACGGCATCGCCAACGTCGAGTTCCGCCAGGGCGACTGGTGGGCACCGCTGGCAGGCGAGGTCTTCGACCTGGTCGCCAGCAATCCGCCTTACATCGCCAGCGACGATGCGCATCTTTCGCAAGGCGACCTGCGCTTCGAGCCAGCATCCGCGCTCGCGTCGGGCGACGACGGCCTGGACGCCCTCCGCGCGATCGCCGCCGCCGCGCCCGCACACCTGGCCGCCGGCGGCTGGCTGCTGCTCGAGCATGGCTGGGAGCAGGGCGCATCGGTGCGCGCGTTGCTGGCCGCGGCAGGTTTGACCGAGGTCGAGACCCTGCAGGACCTGGAGGCGCGCGACCGCGTCACGCTGGGGCGCAGGGCGGCGGAAGGCTAGACTGCAAGCTTCTGTTTGCCGCGAGGCCCGCGATGCGCACCCTGTACCCCGAGATCGATCCCTATGACACCGGTTCGCTGGAGGTGGACGCGACGCACACCCTGTACTACGAGCAATGCGGCAATCCAGAAGGCAAGCCGGTGGTGCTGCTGCACGGCGGTCCGGGCGGCGGCTGCAGCGCCAAGATGCGGCGCTTCCACGACCCGGAGAAGTACCGCATCGTGCTGTTCGACCAGCGCGGCGCGGGCCGCTCGACCCCGCACGCCAGCCTGGAGGACAACACCACCTGGCACCTGGTCGACGACATCGAGAAGCTGCGCCACCACGTGGACATCGAGGCGTGGCAGGTGTTCGGCGGCTCCTGGGGTTCGACGCTGGCCTTGGCCTACGCCGAGACGCACCCGGGCAAGGTGACCGAACTGGTGCTGCGCGGCATCTTCATGTTGCGCCGCTGGGAACTGGAGTGGTTCTACCAGGAGGGCGCATCGAGGCTGTTCCCGGACGCCTGGCAGCACTACGTCAAGGCGATCCCGCCGGTCGAGCGCCACGACCTGATCTCCGCCTTCCATCGCCGGCTGACGTCCGCGGACGAAGCCACGCGCCTCGCCGCCGCGCGCGCCTGGAGCGTCTGGGAGGGCGCGACCAGCTTCCTGCGCGTGGACGAGGATTTCGTCAGCGGGCACGAGGACGCGAAGTTCGCGCTCGCCTTCGCCCGCATCGAGAACCACTACTTCGTCAACGGCGGGTTCTTCGAGACCGAGGACCAGCTGCTGCGCGATGCCGAGCGCATCGCCGACATCCCCGGCGTCATCGTGCACGGACGCTACGACGTGGTCTGCCCGCTGCAGAATGCCTGGGACCTGCACCAGGCCTGGCCGAAGGCGGAGCTGCGCATCACGCCGACCGCCGGCCATTCGGCGTTCGAGGCGGAGAACGTCAACGCGCTGGTCGAGGCGACCGACCGGTTCGCCTGAGCCGTCTCGCAGCCCCGGTCGCCGCTGCCGGAACGCTCGGTCAACCGACGACGGATTTCGGTTCCCTTTCCCCGCACGCGGGAGAAAGTGGCGCGAAGCGCCGGATGGGGCAGGATTCTGGCGGCAATCTCCGATCAGGCTCCTGCAGACACTTTCCCCTACCCCTCGCCCGCAAGCGGGAGAGGGGCTTTCGCAGGCAGGATCCCGGGCTCCGGTGGATCAGGGAACGACCTTGGTCCCGTCCGGGTCGTGCTCGATCATCCACAGGCCCGCCCAGAGCTTGAGGTCGAGTTCGTAGCCTTCGGCATGCTTCCGCATCAGCCAGGCCGGCGCCGTGGCACGCGGCACGGCGTGCACGGTGATGTCCTCGGCGCCCACACCCCCGCCGTCGCCGACCTTCCGCAGGTCCAGCGCACGGGCGAACGCGATGCGCTCGTTGCTCATGCCGGACGAGGTGGGCCCGATCAGCAGCACGTCGACGCGGCCGGGCTCCCAGCCCGTTTCCTCGATCAGTTCGCGGCGCGCGGCCGACTCCAGGGTGTCCTCGTCGTAGTCGTCGCCTACCAGCCCGGCGGGCATCTCGATGGTGCGCGCACCCAGCGGCACGCGGTACTGCTCGACGAACAGCACGTGGTCGTCGGGGGTCACCGCGATCACCAGCACGGCGAGGCCATCCTTGCCGTGGGTACGTTCGCAGGATTCCCACTTGCCGCGCTTGACCAGCCGCAGCCAGTCGCCTTCGTGGAGGACCGTGCATTCGTCCTTGCAGTCGTCGTTCGCGTCGGCCATGGGTGGATGCTAAGCGTTCCCGGGCGCCGGCGTGAATTCCAGTCCGGCCGCCGCGTGCAACCGGCGCCGCGTCAACGGGCCGAAGTGCAGCGCCTCGCACAGGGCATGCAGCGTGTCGGCCTCGGCATCGCCACGCGCAAACGGGGCCGTGGCCGGTTCCAGCGGGGCGTCCAGCGCGATGGTGGCCAGTTGCCTGCACAGCAGCGCCTGTTCGCGGTGCGCGCGCAGGCGGGCCGCGGCCTGTGCCGCGCCGCGGAACCGCAGGAAGGGCACCTCGTCGATCCGCTCCAGCAGCGCGTCCAGGCTGCCGAAGTGTGCCAGCAGGATGGCCGCCGTCTTGGCGCCGATGCCGGGCACGCCCGGGATGTTGTCGATGGCGTCGCCGCACAGCGCCAGGTAGTCCGCGATCTGCCCCGGCTCCACGCCGTGCCGCGCCTTGACGCCCTTCGCGCCCCAGCGCAGCCCGCGCGCGAAGTCCCACTGTTCGTCCGCGCCGGCCAGCAGTTGCGAGAGGTCCTTGTCGGCGGACACGATGACGCCGCGATAGCCCTGCAGGCGCGCCACGTGCAGCGCGCTGCCGATCAGGTCGTCGGCCTCGTATTCCGAATGGGACAGGACCACCAGCCCGAGCGTCGCGCACAGCGCCTTGCAGTAGGCGAACTGGCGCTTGAGTTCCTGCGGTGCCGGATCCCGGTTGGCCTTGTATTCCGGGTACAGCGCATTGCGGAAGCACGAGTCCAGCGCCTCGTCGAAGGCGATGACGATGTGGCGGGGGCGCTCGCGCTCCAGCAGGTCGAGGATGAACCGCGCGAACCCGTGCACGGCATTGGTCGGCCAGCCGTCGCCGTCGTGGAACTGGTCCGGCGGCATCGAATGCCAGGCGCGGAACACGTAAAGGCTGGCATCGACGAGGTAGAGCGGCGTGGCCATCGGGCTATTGTAGGAACGGCACGCGACCGCGCTTACAGCGCCAGGTCGGTCAGCAATGCCGCGGGATCCGGCCGATCGCGCTCGGGAACCTCGCGCTGCGGGGTGCCGACGTGGATGAATCCCGCCACGCGCTCGTTCGCCGTCAAGCCCAGTAGCCGATGGACGGCCTCGTCGTAGGCCGGCCATCCGGTGAGCCAGTTGGCGCCGAAGCCCAGCGCCTGCGCCGCCTGCAGCAGGGCGAAGCAGACGCAGCCGGCGGACAGCAGGCGCTCCTGCCCGGGGATCTTGTCGTCGCCGGGGTCGAGCACGGCGACCACGACCAGCACCAGCGGCGCATGGGTGAACCGCGCTCGATCCTTGTCGACCACGGCCTGCCCGGCGTCCGGGTCGCGTTCCAGCGTCCGGGCGGCGAGGGCGTCGCCAAGCGCGTGCCGCGCATCGCCGGCGATGCGCACGAATCGGAACGGAACGCGCTTGCCATGGTCGGGCACGCGTACCGCCGATTGCAGCATGCGTCGCAGCGTGGCGGCGTCGGGTCCGGGTTCACCGAGGGATTTGGCCGGTATCGACCGGCGGGTGTCCAGGCATTCGAGGGTTGGCGTCATGGCTCCGTTTTCGGGGGGAACGCCATCACAGAATACGCGCTGCGCACTGGACACGGTGCCTGTCGGGCATAGAGTGGGGTGAGCGCGGCGTGAAGCCGCGTGCAAGGCGATCCCCCGACATGCCTAACCCCTTCATGCAGCCTGCGAACACCAGCCCGGCCGCCGCCGAGCGTTTGCTGGGCGAGCTCAAGACGCTGTCCGTCGAGCGCCTGGCGGCGGTGCCGGGCGGCCTGTACGAACCGATCGAGCGCCAGCTCAACGAGGCCTTGCGCCTGGGCACCCAGCTCACGCCACGCAACGACCTGAAACTCGTGCTCGCGATGCGCCAGCACAACGCCAAGTACGTGATGCGCTACCGCGAACTGGTGGCGCGCGGGTTCGACGACTTCCGCGACCGCAACACGGCCATGGGCTCGGGTCTGCCCCTGGGCCTGGTCAACGAAAGCGAACTCGAATTCCACCTTGCAGGCCAGCGACTGGCCGAGGGCATCGCCCGCCGTTACCAGAAACCCCTGGAGCTGCTGGAACGCCGCCTGGATGCGCTGTCGACCGCGCTCGGCCTGCCGGCGGCCACCAATCCGGTCGGTCCGGTGCAGCTCACCAGCGTGTTCCTGCGCACCTTCCAGGACGCGGGGGTGTCGGACAGCCTGCAGCCGCTGATGTTCCGGCAGTACGACGAAGAGCTCTCCAAGGTCCTCGCCGAGCTCTACCAGCGGCTCAACAGCCGCCTGGCCATCCATGGCTATCTCGCGGAGCGCAGGCGGCCCGCGTTCGGAAGTTCCGAAGCGGCGCAGGAAGCCCAGCGCGCGCCCGAGGCGACGGGGGCCGAGTCGCCGCCCGCGGGCGACACCCAGGGCAAGCAACAGGAGCTGCGTGCGCTCATGCACCGCTGGCGCGCCGCGAACGACGATGCCGGCGGCAGCCAGGGTGATTCCCCCGCGGCGGGCGACGGCCCGCGCCTGCGTGCGGCCGAACTCAGCAGCGTCGCGATGCTGATCCAGCGCGACACCCATCCCGAACTCAGCCGGGCCGTGGCGGATGGGGGCTCCCTGCGCCTGGCGCTCCGGCATTGCCTGCTCGAAGGGACGCGCCGCTTCGGCCTGGATCCCGACAGGATGCGGCTGGGCGAGGACGAGGAGGACGCCATCGACCTGGTCGGCCTGCTGTTCGAATCCCTGGTCCGCAGCGAAGGCCTCGCCGCCGAAGGCCAGCGGCTGCTGGCGCGCCTGATGGTGCCCTACGCACGGATCGCCCTGGGCGACTTCAAGCTCTTCATGCAGGCCTCGCATCCCGCGCGCCGGTTCGTCGATGCGGTGGCGCTGAGTTGCGAGGACTGGGGCGAGGAATCGCCGCAGCATGCCGAACTGCTGCAGCGGGCATCCGCGGCGGTCGACCGGGTGGTCGCCGGCTACAACGAGGACCTGGCGATCTTCGAGGTGGCCACGCGCGAGTTGCAGGACCTGCTGGAACAGAACCGGCGCCGCGCCGAGGTGGTGGAGCGGCGTTCGGTGGAAACCGTGAATGGCCGCGAGCGCCTGTTGCAGGCGCGCCTGCAGGCGGCCGCGGCGCTCGCGCAGCGCGCATCGGGCGTGCCCCTTTCGGCGACGGTGTTCGAATTCCTCGAGCAGCAATGGTCGCACCACGTGGTGCAGGTGATCCTCCGCGACGGGTTCGGCTGCGGCCGTCATGTCGTGGCGCTGGAGCTGGCGGACGAGTTGATCGCGATCGACCAGGCCGCCGCGCGCTGCGGGCGCGGCGAGGTCGTGACCAAGGTGGTCGCGGTGCGTCCGCGCCTCGTCGAGTGCCTGTCCAGCGCCGGCATCGACGCCGACGGCGCCAACGAGTGGATGGCCAGCCTCGCGCGGGCCCTGGCGTTCCCGGATGCCAGCCGCGTGGCGCGCAGCCTGCCGGCGGTGCCCAAGCTGGACGACGACGGCGACGATACCCGCCTGCTGAAGGCGGTCGGCGGCCATGGCGCGCTGGATTTCGATCAGGACACGCTGGATCGCATGCGTGCGCTCGAGCCAGGGACCTGGCTGCGGCTGACCGACGAAGCCGGCAACGAAACCGGCGTCAAGGTCGCGTGGATCAGTCCACTGACCTCGCGCCTCTTGCTGGTCAACCGGCGCGGGGTCCGCAGGCTCGTCGCCTCGCCCGCGGAACTCGCGGCATTGGCCAAGCTGGGGCGGCTGTCGACGGATGCGGACCACATGCCGTTCGACGATGCCTTGCACCAGGTCCGCCACCGCCTGGCCGCCACCGGCGGAACCGCCCAGGCTGCCTGAGCCACTTCGTCTCCTGCATTGGTTAGGATGCAGGCGTCGAGGCGTTGGAGCGGGACATGGCGGTGAAGATCGGGGTCGCGCGGGAAACGGCGGCGGGCGAACGGCGCGTGGCGCTGACGCCCGAAACCTGCAGGAAGCTGGTGGCTGCCGGCGCGAGGCTGGACGTGGAGCGTGGCGCGGGTGCGTTGGCCCATTTCCCCGACCAGGCCTATGCGGACGCCGGCGCGACCCTGGTCGAGGATGCGGCGGCCGCGGTGGGCGACGCGGATCTCGTGCTTTGCGTGCAGCCTCCGGCACCCGACGCGCTCGCCCGGCTCAGGCAGGGCGCGACCATCGTCGGCATCCTCCAGCCACAGGCCGATGCCGCGCGCGGCGAGGCGATCGCGGCCCGTGGGCTGCTTGCATTCCCGCTCGAGCGGCTACCGCGCACCACCCGCGCGCAGGCGATGGACGTCCTCAGTTCGCAGGCCGGGATGGCCGGCTACAAGTCGGTGCTGATCGCCGCGCAGCTCGCGCCACGTTTCTTCCCGATGCTGACCACGGCGGCGGGAACCATCCGGCCGACCAAGGTGCTGGTGGTCGGTGCCGGCGTCGCGGGGTTGCAGGCGGTGGCGACCGCCCGGCGGCTGGGGGCGCAGGTCGAATGCTTCGACGTGCGGCCCGAGACCCGCGAGCAGATCGAATCCCTGGGCGGCAAGTTCCTCGACCTGGGCGTGAGTGCCGCGGGCGAGGGCGGTTATGCGCGCCAGCTCACCGACGAGGAGCGCGCCGAGCAGCAGGCGCGACTGGCGGAACATCTCAGGAACATCGACGTCATCGTCTGCACCGCCGCGGTGCCGGGGCGTCCCGCACCCAGGATCATCAGCGCCGCCATGGTCGACGGCATGAAACCCGGCAGCGTCGTGGTGGACCTGGCCGCCGAGACCGGTGGCAATTGCGAACTGACCCGGCCCGGCGAAACCATCGAGCACGGCGGGGTGGCCATCGCCGGCCCCTTGAACCTGGCCAGCAGCGGTGCGCTGCATGCCAGCGAGATGTATGCGCGCAACGTGTACAACTTCGTGTCTCTGCTGCTCCGGGAGGGCGAGCTCGTGTTCGACTGGGACGACGAGCTGCTGTCGAAGACCGTCTGGCCGGAGCGAGACGCCGCCGAAACCCGGGACGCGGGCGCAGCGCCGCCGGTGGCGGAGGGCGAGGCGGGCTGATCCCGCCCCTCAGCGGTCCTCGTCGCGCGGCGGGGGCGCGTTTTCCCGGACCCAGGCACGCCGCTGTTCCGGCGTCATGGCCCGCCAGCGTTCGCGCAGTTCGCGGCGCCCTGCCTCGTCCAGCGACCGCATCCGGCCGTAGAGCGCGCGCATCCCGGCCCTTTGTTCCGGGGTCATGTGGCGCCATCGCTTGACGCCCTGTCGCGCGTCGCGGCGCTGTTCCGGGGTCATCCGCTGCAGGTCGCGTGCGCGATCCAGCATGTGCTGCCGGTGTTCGGGGCGGGCGTTCCAGCGCTCGCGGATGGGCGCGACCAGCAATTCCCGCTGCTGCGGGCTCAGGCGGTCCCATTCCGGGAGCGAGGCTTCGCCGGTGGCCTGCGCGAGCGCGCCGTGCGAAGCCAGCACCAGCATCGACAGGAAGATTGGTGCGCAGAACGATCGTAGGCGGGATGGTTGCATGTCCTTACTCCATGGCCAGTGGCTGGACGTCAGTCGTGCCCAGCCAGAGATAGAAATCCGGATCTTCCTCGAGCGTGGCGACGGCCTCGTCGTAGGCGTTGCCGTTTGCGTCGGGGGCCGCGGCGATGCGGTCCGGCTGCGCGTCGCCGGGTGCGCGCACCGCGGGAGACAAGCCGATCGCGATCGCGAGCACCGCTGCGCCCGCTGCGGCCAGCGCCCAGCCGAAGGAGGGACGTGCGGGGCGCGTGGTGCCGTTCGTGGAGACCGCGCGGCGAACCCGCAGCTGCGCCAGCGTGCGTGCCGGCACGCGCGCCACGGCCTCGGCGTGGAGCCGGCGCGCGTAGCGGTCGATTTCATGGTCGGGGTGGGCAGGGGTGGTCATCGGAATGGCTCCAGTCGTTTCTTCAGCGCATCGCGGGCACGGGACAGGTGGGTCTTCACCGAGCCTTCGCTGCAGCCCATCACGCGTGCGGTGGTGGCCACGTCGAGTTCCTCCAGCACCCGCAGCCCGAAGGCTTCGCGTTGCCGGCGCGGCAGGTCTCGCAAGGCCTCCACCAGGGTCGCGTACGCCTCGCGGCTATCGTTCCGACGCGATGGGCCGGCTGCCATGTCGGCCCACTCGATGCCCTCGTGGCGACCGTCGCCGTCGCTGGCCAGCCACCCCAGGCGGAACGTGCGCCGGCGCTGGACGTCGATGATCCGGCTGCGCAGCACGGCCCAGAACAGCGGTGGCCATTCCGCGGACGGGCGGTCGCGGTAACCGAGCATCGCGACCATTGCATCCTGGACCGCGTCCTGGGCATCGGCGCGGTGGCGCAAACCAGCTTCGGCGAAGCGGAATGCGCGCGGGGCGATCGCGTCCAGGAACTGCTCCAGCGTGCGCGCTCCGGGCAGGGAGCCAGGGGCGTCCGCCACGGGCGCGTGCGATGGCAGGGCGGCGGCACTCACGTGTCGCAGCTTAACGCGGTGCCACCGCGACGGATGCGCGCGTCACCACGCCCCTGGACGCCGGTGCTTCCGGTGCCGGTCGAGGCGCGTGCCGAGCCGATCCAGGCGACGGTCGATGCGATCCCCCCGCCGGTCCAGCCGGGCATCGATGCGATCCCCGCGCAGGCCGAGGCGCCGCTCGATGCGGTCGCCCTTGCGATCCAGCCGAGCGGCCTGGCGGTGCCTGCCGGCGGCCTCGGCGCGGTCACTCAACCAGTCGTAGCGCCGATCGATGCGGTCGCCGCGCCGGTCGAGTCGATGCTCGATGCGGTCGCCGCGGCGATCCAGGCGGTGGTCGATGCGATCGCCCTGGCGGTCCAGGCGTTGCTCGACGTGGATTCCCGGGTCGTGGGCGCCCGCCGTGGAGGCGAACAGCAGCAAGGCGAGCGCCGCCAAGGGGGTGCGGGTCGGGTGGGTCTGTTTCATTGGATCCTCCGTGGGATTGCTTGTCGGTCCCGTGGCAGGAAAACGTCCCGCAAAGCCCGGGGTTGACCGGAGTGGCGACGTATTCAGGGCCGGTTATGATGCGGGCACTGCGCGGGAGGATGGCAATGGCTGACGGATTCGTGGCGCTCTACATCTTCATGCTGGCGGCCATCGCCGGCAACGTGATCATTTCCCGGGTGCCGGTGATCCTGCATACGCCGCTGATGTCGGGCAGCAACTTCATCCACGGGATCGTGCTGATCGGGGCCATGGTGGTGCTTGGACACGCCGACACCCCGCTGGAGAAGGTGATCGGGTTCATCGCGGTGCTGCTGGGCGCGGGGAACGCCGCCGGCGGCTACGTCGTGACCGAGCGCATGCTGGACATGTTCAAGTCCTCGAAGAAACCCACCGGGAAGGAGACCGCATCGTGAGCCTGGCGATGCCGGAGCTGCTGATGCTGCTGGTCAAGACCAGCTACCTGGTCGCCGCGGCGCTGTTCCTGCTCGGGCTGCAACGCATGGCCTCGCCGATGACGGCGCGCAGCGGCATCCGCTGGGCCGGTCTCGGCATGGTGATCGCGATCGTCGCCACTTTCCTGCTGCCCGGTTTGCACAACATCGGGTTGATCCTCGTCGCCGCCGGTGTTGGCACCGTGGTGGCATGGCTGTGGGGCAAGAAGGTGGCGATCACCGACATGCCGCAGATGGTGGCGCTGTTCAACGGCATGGGCGGCGGTTCGGCGGCCGCGATCGGCGGTGTCGAGCTGCTGAAGTTCTCCGCCGCCGGCGCGGCGCCGTCGATGGTAACCCTGGTGCTGGGCACGCTGGGTGCGCTGATCGGCTCGGTGTCGCTCTCGGGCTCGGTCATCGCCTGGGCCAAGCTCGACGGCCGCATGGACAAGCGCTACACCTTCCCCGGGCAGCAGGTCTTCAACGCCGGGGTGGCCCTGGCGGCAGTCGTGCTGGGCGGCCTGGCGATCCAGTCGCTCGGCGTACCGATGATCGTCGCGTTCTTCGTGGCGGCGCTGGCGCTGGGCATCCTGATGACGCTGCCTATCGGCGGCGCCGACATGCCGGTGGTGATCTCCCTGTACAACGCGCTCACTGGCCTGGCGGTGGCGTTCGAGGGCTACGTACTCGGCAACGAGGCCCTGATCATCGCCGGCATGATGGTCGGCGCGGCGGGCATGCTGCTGACGCGGCTAATGGCCAAGGCGATGAACCGCTCGATCCGAAGCGTGCTGTTCTCCAGCTTCGGCGGCGGCGGCGAGGCGCAGGCGATCGAAGGGTCGCAGAAGCCGATCGAGGCCGGCGACGTCGCCGCGATGATGGCCTTCGCCGAGCGGGTGGTCATCGTCCCCGGCTACGGCATGGCCGTGGCGCAGGCGCAGCACAAGATCTGGGAGCTGTCGCAGAAGCTGATCGACCGCGGGGTCAAGGTGAAATTCGCCATCCATCCCGTTGCCGGCCGCATGCCCGGGCACATGAACGTGCTGCTGGCCGAGGCGGGCGTGCCGTACGACCTGATCGCGGACATGGACGACGTCAACCCGGAGTTCCCCAACACCGACGTCGCCCTGGTGATCGGCGCCAACGACGTCGTCAATCCGGTGGCGAAGACCGACCCGGCCTCGCCGATCTACGGCATGCCGATCCTCGACGTGGTGAAGGCGAAGAACGCGATCGTCATCAAGCGCGGCAAGGGCACCGGCTTCGCCGGCATCGAGAACGCCCTGTTCTATGCCGACAATACCCGCATGCTCTACGGCGACGGCAGCGAGATGGCCAATGCGCTGGTGAGCGAACTCAAGGCCCTGGATGGCGGCGGCCACTGAGGCGCGCACCGGCGCCCCCGACGCTCAGCGCGAGACCACCGCCGCGACCACCAGCGACGCGCCGAACCACGCCAGGTCGATGCCGTCGTAGACCAGGGGGAACAGGGTGCGGGCCAGGTGGGGGCCCAGGTGCGACATCGATTCCCACGGCAGCAGTCCCAGTGGTGCCCCGGTGAGGGCCGCCAGCGTGCCCCACGCCGTCGCCACGATGGTCAGCGCGGTGACCAGGACGCCCGCCAGCGCCCGTCGCCAGCCACGGCGCACCCGGCCCAGGCGCAGCAGCAGCGCGATGTCCAGCGCCGCCACGATGCCCAGCCACGCGAAGGTCGCCCCGCGCGCGTAGGCCAGCAGGATCCAGGCCGAGGCGAAGCCGACACAGCCGAGCACCAGCAGCCAGGGCGCGAACCATGCGGCCTGGCGGGTCGAATCAACGCTCATCCGGCGGGCACCGTGTCCAGGGTCGCACAGGATACCGTTGGCGCCCCGGTACAATGACGACCTTGCGCGCCCGCCCGCCCGGCACCACGTCTCCTGCATGTACTCCCGCAACAGCGAACCCGTCCGCTTCGAACGCGACTGCGCCGCCGTCCTCGTCCCCCAGGGCGAGGAGGTGACCCTGCCTGCGGGAAGCATCGGCTACATCACCCAGGCACTGGGCGGCAGCTATACGGTGTTCCTGGAGGGAAACCTGTTCCGCATCGCCGGGCGCGACGCCGACGCCATCGGCAAGGAACCGCCGGCGCCGCTGGAGCTGGCGCCCGGTGCCGACGACGAGGCGGTCGAACAGCTGGTGTGGAAGCAGCTGCGCACGTGCTTCGACCCTGAAATCCCGATCAACGTGGTCGATCTCGGCCTGGTCTACGAGGCGGTGGTCAAGCATCGGGACGACGGCGACCGCGAGGTCGAGGTCAAGATGACCCTGACCGCGCCCGGTTGCGGCATGGGCGACATCCTGGTCGACGACGTCCGGAGCAAGCTTGAGATGATCCCCACCGTGGCCGAGGCCGACGTCGAGCTGGTCTTCGACCCGCCCTGGAACCGCACGATGATGTCCGAGGCTGCCCGCCTGGAAACCGGCATGTTGTAGGCGGCCCCGGGGTCCATGGGACATTCGGCGGGCATCGCCAACGTGTCGCGACCCCGTGCTGGGCGACGAACCGGCCAGGACCCACGTCGACCATACGGATGCGGCTGCGCGATCTGTGACAGTGCGCACGCGTTGGACCGCGATTGGTCCGCAGAACCTATTGCGTGAATTCGGCCCGGTCGACTAGCGTCGCTTTGCGGCGTGATCCGTCACGCCGTAATCCAGCCTGACGAAGCGCGAGCCGGTCCCCCACCTGGTTCGTCGGGGGCAGGTATTTGCCGCCTTTGCGGCCACAACCTCTGGGGGTAATTCTCGATGTCCGATCCATCCAATCGCGGGCTGCGCATGCATGCGCTCGCCGCGGCGACCGCGGTCGCGCTGTCGTCCATGTTCGTCCTCTCCGCATCCGCGGCAGAGCGCATCAACCTGACGGCGCTCGAGTCGTCGGGGCAGTACGACCGGTTCATCGTGAAGTACCGCGACGGCAGCGACGCACACGCCAGCGAGGCGGCATTGGCGGCGAAGCTGAAGCAGGCCGCGCGCGCGCTGCCGGCGCGTGCTTCGCAGAAGGCATTGGATGTCCAGCGCCTGCGGCGCATCGCCACCGGCGCGGACGTCGTGGAGACCAACCGGAAGCTGGACCGGGCCGAGGCAGAATCCCTGATGCGCGAGCTCGGCGCGGATCCGAGCGTCGAATACGTCGAGGTCGACCAGCTGATGCGGCCGGTCTTCACCCCCAACGACACCAACTTCAGCCAGCAGTACGGTTACGGCACCGGTGCCGGCGGCATTCGCGCCACCCAGGCCTGGGATTCGGCCACGGGCACGGGCGTGGTGGTCGCCGTGATCGACACCGGCAGCACCAACCACAGCGACCTCAACGCCAACATGCTGCCCGGCTACGACTTCATCAGCGACGCGGCGATGGCGCGCGACGGCAACGGGCGCGACTCCAACCCGAACGACGAAGGCGACTGGACCACGGGCGAGTGCGGTCCTGCCTCCGGCTCCAGCTGGCACGGCACCCACGTCGCCGGCACCGTGGCCGCGGTAACCAACAACGCGAAGGGCGTTGCGGGTACCGCGTTCAACGCCAAGGTCGTTCCCGTGCGCGTGCTCGGCAAATGCGGCGGCTACACCTCCGATATCGCCGACGCCATCATCTGGTCGTCCGGCGGAACCGTCAGCGGCGTGCCCGCCAATGCCAACCCCGCCGAAGTGATCAACATGAGCCTGGGCGGCTCGGGCACCTGCTCCAGCACCTACCAGAACGCCATCAACGGCGCGGTCGGCCGCGGAAGCACGGTGGTGGTCGCGGCAGGCAACAGCAACGTCAACGTCTCCGGCGCGGTGCCGGCCAACTGCCCGAACGTCGTCGCGGTGGCGGCCACCGACAGCAACGGGTCGCGTGCCAGCTTCTCCAACTACGGGACCGGCATCGACGTCTCGGGACCCGGCGTGGGGATCATGTCGACCCTCAACACCGGCAGCACCACGCCCGGTTCCGAGAGCTACGCGTCCTACAATGGCACCTCGATGGCGGCACCGCACGTGGCCGGCGTGGTCGCGCTGATGCAGTCGAAGGCGACGACCCCCAAGACGCCTGCGGAGATCGAGTCCCTGCTCAAGTCCACCGCGCGCGCGCTGCCGGGCACCTGCTCGGGCGGTTGCGGTGCGGGCATCGTCGATGCCAACGCGGCGGTCGCGGCCGTCAGCGGCGGCACGCCGCCGCCCACCGGCAACACCCTGACCAAGGGCGTGGCGGTCACCGGACTGACTGCATCCACGGGCAACTCGCTCAACTACACGATGACGGTGCCCGCCGGCTCGACCAACCTGACGTTCAACTCGTCGGGCGGCACGGGCGACTCGGACATGTACGTGAAATTCGGCAGCGCCCCGACCGACACGTCCTACGACTGCCGTCCCTACCTGAACGGGAACAACGAAAGCTGCACCTTCGCCAGCCCGCAGGCCGGCACCTGGCACGTCCGGCTCAAGGCCTACTCGACCTTCTCCGGGGTCAGCCTGGTGGGCGACTACGCCACGGGTGGCGGCTCGCAGGTCTACAGCAACGGGACCGACGTCAACATCCCGGACAACAACAGCACCGGCGTGACCAGCACGATCAGCGTCAGCGGCCGTAGCGGCAATGCCCCCAGCAACACGCAGGTGTACGTCAACATCGTGCACACCTACAAGGGCGACCTGGTGGTGGACCTGCTGGCACCGGACGGTTCGGTGTACAACCTGCACAACCGCAGCGGCGGCAGTGCCGACAACATCAACCAGACCTATACGGTGAACCTGTCGAGCGAGGCCATCAACGGCGCCTGGAAGCTGCGCGTCAAGGACCTGGCCGCGGCCGACGTGGGTTACATCAACAGCTGGTCGATCACCATGTAAGACGCAAGGGCTGCATGCCGTTGCATGAACCCCGGCTCCGGCCGGGGTTTTTTTTCGGCCCGTCCAGGCGCCGCGGGTTCCTCAACCGGCCGGTTCGAAGCGGTTGGCGTCGACGTTCTTGCGGACCTTGCCGGGGTCCCAGATGCGGCCGTTCATGGCGATGTAGACCCCCGGCGGAAGCGACTGCACCGCACCGACGGCGGTGCCGATGTTGAACTCGGCGTCCGAGCCGCGGAAGCGCGCCGGGTTGAGGGCGCCGGTGAGCACGATGGTCATGCCATCGATCGCCGCCAGGGCGCGGGCGGTGTCGACCATGCTGTCGGTGCCGTGGGTGACCAGCACGTGCCTCGCCTCCTGGGAGGCGATCGTCGCCCGGACCAGCTCGCGGTCCTCGGCGGTGATGTGCAGCGAGTCCTTGCGCAGGATCGGGATCACCCGGAAGCGGAACGCGACGCCCAGCTCCTCGAGGATGCGGCCGATCTGGGGTTCGCCGACCTGGTAATCGGACTTGTCGTCGAAATAGACCTTGTCGATGGTCCCGCCGGTGGTGATGACCAGCAGTTCTTCCATGGCGCGTTGAGGCATCGCGGTCTCCTTGGAGCGGTCTTGCCGCTGCGGGACGCCATTGTAAGAGCTGGCCGGCGGAGCCCAGTGGGGAGGGCGGCTGGCGTGCCCTGCCTGCACCCGAACGGCCGCGGTGGCGCCGCGGGCCCTTGGCGCGTCCCACGGCTGACGGAATCCGCTCGCTATCGGTCGCGTCGCCCGAAGCGCGCGTGGAGTCCCGGCCAGCTGGCCGCGACGATCACCAGCAACGAAAGTGCCACTTCGCCCAGCGCAAGCGCGCGTTCGCCGGGGCGGTCGTAGGCCAGCATCACGCCGTGCGAGAACCAGAACAGGCCCAGCACGCCGCTCCAGAACACCGCCGTGCGACTGCCGCGCAGGACACCTGCCAGCAGGAGGAGGGGTGGGCCCGCGAACACGGCGATCGCCGCCAGGGGTTGGGTGGCGTCATGGAACCAGGCGGTGAACAGGGCGATCAAAGCGGCCAGCCCCGCTGCAAGCAGCCGCTCCGAACGCCGGCGGGTCATCGCGGTGTCATCGCGACAGCAGGACCGCGAGGTTGGCCACGCGGCGGCCCAGGACGCGTGCCAGCACGGCCTCGTCCTCGGTCGGTTGCGGATCGTCGTCGCCGCCGGCGACATGGCTCGCGCCATAGGGCGTCCCGCCACTGCGGGTGCTGCTCAGCGCCGGTTCGGTGTACGGGATCCCGGCGATCACGCAACCGTGGTGCAGCAGCGGCAGCATCATCGACAGCAAGGTCGATTCCTGCCCCCCATGCATGGTCGCGGTGGAGGTGAAGACCGCGGCCGGCTTGCCGACGAGCGTGCCGCTGGCCCATTCGGCGCCGAGGCCGTCGATGAAGTGCTTCAACGGCGCGGCCATGTTGCCGAACCGGGTGGGACTGCCCAGCAGCAGGCCGGCGCACTCGGCGAGGTCCCGGCGTTCCACGTAGGGGGATCCGTCCTCCGGCACCTGGGGGGCGGCGGCCTGCGTGACCGCGGAGACCGGGGGCACGGTGCGCAGGCGCGCCGACATGCCATCGACCTCGCCGATGCCGCGCGCGACCTGGCGTGCAAGGCGGGCCACCGAACCGCCGCGGCTGTAATAAAGGACGAGGATGTCGGGCATGCGGTCTCCTGGAGTCACAGGATAGCCCGGCACCAACTTCGGTGGCGACGCGCGTCGCCCGGGGAGGGGGTGGGCCGGGCCTCGCGGTCGAAGACGGCCAATGGGTTACCCTCGCGGCGATGGAGCCATTGGACAGCCTTTACCGATGGACCGAGCGCGCGCGCGATCGCGCGCGTGCGTCCACCTTCGCCCGCTTCCTGTGGAAGCGCTTCGTCGCCGACCGGCTGTTCGAGGCGGCCGGTGCGCTGTCGTTCACCACCGTGTTCGCGCTGGTGCCACTGTCGATGGTGGTGTTCGGCGTGCTGTCGGCGTTTCCCGTGTTCGGCCGACTCAGCGACACGCTCAGCGACTACATCTTCGCCAACTTCGTGCCGAGCTCGGCCAGTGCGATCCAGGGCTACCTGCTCGAGTTCTCCCGGAACACCGGCCAGCTGACCGCGGTCGGCGTGATCGCCCTGGTGGTGTCCCTGCTAGTCACCCTGGTCAGCGTGGAGACCACCTTCAACCGCATCTGGCGGGTGAAATCGGCGCGGCCCAGGCTGTCGCGCTTCCTGGTGTACTGGACGGTGCTGACGCTGGGCACGCTGATGGCCGCCGCCAGCTTCGCGGTGTCCGCGCGCTTCTTCGCCCTTGGGATCTTCCAGAGCGTGTCCGGCCAGTGGCTGCAGGACGTGATGCTGCGCATGGCGCCGATCGCGATCGAATTGCTGGCCTTCGCCGCCATCTACCGCGTGGTGCCGCACCGCACCGTGCACTGGCGGCACGTGTTCGCCGGTGCCTTCCTCGCGGTGTTCATGCTGGAGCTGGCGAAGTGGGCGATCGGCCTGTACCTGGGCAGCTTCAACGCCTACCAGAAGATCTACGGCCAGCTGGCGATGGCGCCGATCTTCCTGTTGTGGGTCTACTTCAGCTGGGTGGCGATCCTGCTCGGTGCGTCGTTCGCGGCCTCCATGTCCGCGTTCCGGTACCAGCCCGCGAACATGCGCCTGCCGGAAGGCTACGAGCTGTACGGCATCGTGCGCATGCTCGGCCGCTTCGCCGAGGCGCGCCGCGCCGGCAAGGGGCTGCACAGCGACGACATCGAGTCCATGGAGCCGATGCTGACCGACGCGCTGGTGCAACAGCTGCTCGCCCAGTTCGAGTCCATCGACCTGGTGCGTCGCGCGGAGACCGGCGAGTGGCTGCTCGCCCGCGACCTCGACGAGGTGACGCTGGCGGAGATCTACCAAAGCGGCGGCCTGCGCATCCCCATCTCGGAGGCGCACCTACCCTGTCGCGACGATGCCCTGGGCAAGGTCGCCACCGAGGTGCTGGATGAATTGCGCATCCCGCTGCGCGAGCTGCTCAAGCGCCGCGTCGGGACCCTTTACGAACCGACCAAGGAATGAACATGCCGCTTCGCCTGCTCTGCCTCATCCTCTTGCCCATGATGCTCGCCGCGTGCCAGCGCGATGACGCGCCGCCGGTGCCCGATGCCTCCGTCGCGAACCTGGAAACAGCAACGACGAAAGCGGAGCCGGACCCCGCCGCGTCGCCGCGACAGGACTCGGGAAAGATCGTCGAAGCGGAGATCCCGACGCTCGAGCTGACCGCGCTGGATGGCAGCACGTATGACCTGGCCGCGCGCCGGGGAAAATGGGTGGTGGTGAACTTCTGGGCGACCTGGTGCGCGCCCTGCCTCAAGGAGATGCCCGAACTATCCGCGCTCGACGCCATGCGCGAACACGTCGAGGTCGTCGGCCTGGCGTACGAGGACATCGATCCGGAGGCGATGCGCGCGTTCCTCGAGAAGCACCCGGTGGTCTACCCGATCGTGCTGCTCGACGTGTACGACCCGCCGGCCGACTTCGCGAGCCCTCGCGGCCTGCCGATGACCTACCTGATCGCGCCCGACGGCAGGGTCGCGAAGAAATTCCTCGGGCCGGTCACGGCCATCGAGATCGAGACCGCCATCGCCGCCGCCGGAGGCCCGGAGGCGCCCAAGGCATGAGCGCCGCGCGCTTCTTCGTCAGTGGCCGGGTGCAGGGCGTGTTCTTCCGCGCGAGCACCCGCGCGCAGGCGCAGCAGCTAGGCTTGCGCGGACTTGCCAGGAACCTGGCGGATGGCCGCGTCGAAGTCGTCGCGGTGGGGGATGCGGACTCGCTCGATGCGCTGGAACGCTGGTTGCACGAAGGGTCGCCCAGGGCGCGCGTGGATCGCGTGCTGCGGGAGGAGGCGACGGGCCATGCGGTGGGCGAGGGGTTCTCGATCGCTTGAAGGGGTCTGCGTGTGGGAAAAGCAGCCACCCTGTCAGCCAGAGGCAGCATGTATGGTTTCGAACTGGTGGCAAGTGCCCGCGGCCCCGCGGGCAGGACGCCGAAAGGGGGTAAGTGATGCGTCGTGATTCCCGTGCCGGCCCGCGCTCTCCGGCTGCCCGAGCCGAGGCGTCCGGGCATGGATCGTCTTCCTTGAACGAATTCCTGTCCAGGCACCTGCCGCGCTGGATCCCCGATCCGTTCGTGTTCGCGCTGGTGCTGACCTTGCTGGTCGCGGCGCTGGCGATGGGCCTGACCGATGCCGGCTTGGGCGATGTCCTGGGACACTGGTACGACGGGTTCTGGCGGCTGCTGGAATTCGGCATGCAGATGGTGCTGTTGCTGGCGACCGGCTATGCCATCGCGCTGTCGCCGGTGGCGGGTGGATTGATCGACCGCCTCGCCCGCCTAGCCAGGACACCGGGCGCGGTGTACGCGCTCGTGCTGGTCGCGGGCGCCCTGTTCGGCCTGGTCAGCTGGGGCTGGGCCGTGCTCACGGCGGTGCTGGCGCGGGAACTGGCGCGGCGCACGTCTGGCGTCGACTACGCGTACCTGGTCGCATGCGTCTACCTGTCCAGCGGGTCCTGGGCCGGTGGATTGTCCAGCACGATCCCGTTGCTCATCGGGACCGAAGGCAACTTCCTGATCGAGTCCGGGGTGATCGACGGCGTGGTGCCGACGTCGGCCACGCTCGGCACCTGGGTGAACGCCGGCTACGTCGCGCTCTACCTGCTGCCCGTGCCCCTGCTGATGTTGTGGTTGCGTCCCGCGGCAGCGGCGGCGAAAGGCTTCGACGACCTGCGCGACGACGACGAGCAGGTCCCGCGGAGCGTCGAGGAGGAGGCCGAGCGCACGCGACTGGACGCCGCCTGCCTGTCGGACCGCCTCAACCACGACGCCTGGGTCCAGGGCATCGTGGCCATCGCCGCGACCTGGGTCGTCGTCCGCCATTTCGCGACCAACGGCTTCGCGCTTGACCTGAACATCATGATCTTCCTGTTCCTGGCGCTGGGGTTGCTGGCGCACCGCACGCCGATGCGGTTCGTGGTCGCGATGAAGCGCGCCTGTTCCAACATCTCCGGCATCGTCTTCCAGTACCCGTTCTATGCCGGGATCATGGGCATGATGATGTTCTCGGGCCTCGGCGCCATGATTTCGGAGTGGCTGGTGTCGCAGGCGACGGTGCAGACCTTGCCACTGGTCGCGCAGTTCAGCGGGGCGCTGGTGAACTTCGCGATCCCCTCGGCGGGCGGGGAATGGGCCGTCATCGGGCCGTCGTTGACGCAGGCCGCGCTCGACCTGGGCAGCGGACTGCCGGAGGCCGAACGCCAGGCGCTGGTCGCGCGCACCGCGCTCGCCGCGGCCTATGGCGAAACCTCGACCAACCTGCTGCAGCCGTTCTTCCTGCTGGTGATCCTGCCGGTGATGGGCGCCGGCGTTTCGATCCAGGCCCGGGACGTGATGGGCTACCTCGTCGTGCCGTTCCTGTTGATCTACGCAGTCACGGCGTTGCTGGTCGCGCTGCTGCCCTTGTAGGGGTGCCGGCAGACTCGTTCCGCCCGTGCCCGGCGAGACCGGGGCACGGCGCGGTCGGCGCGCTCAGCCGCGCTTCGAAGCACCGAAGGAAGGGATCGGCGGCAGGACCGCGAAGGTTTCCTTGCGCGGTTTGCCGCTAAGCCTGGGGAAGCGGGGCTTCTCGTCGGGCACGTGCACGTCCGGCAACCGGTCCAGCAGGTGCCGGATCAGGGTGAGCCGGCCCCGTTTCTGGTCGTTGAAGTCGACCAGGGTCCATGGCGCGTGGGGCGTGTGCGTGGCGGCGAGCATGGTTTCGCGCGCGCGGGTGTATTCGTCGTATTTCTGGCGAGCGGCCACGTCGATGGGCGAGAGCTTCCAGGCCTTGAGCGGGTCGTGCAGGCGCTCGGCGAAGCGTTCCTCCTGTCGTTCCTGGTCGGTGGCCAGCCAGTACTTGCACAGCAGGATGCCGTCGTCGACGAGCAGCTTCTCGAAGACCGGCGCCTGCGCGAGGAAGGCGGCGACCTGCGCCGCGTCGGCGAAGCCCATGACCTGCTCGACGCCGGCGCGGTTGTACCAGCTGCGGTCGAACAGCACGATCTCGCCCTCGCCGGGCAGGTGCGCGACGTAACGCTGGAAATACCATTGCCCCTGCTCGCGCTCGCTGGGCTTGGGCAGGGCGACAACGCGGACCTGGCGGGTGTCCAGGTGCTCGGTGATCGCATTGATCGTGCCGCCCTTGCCGGCGGTGTCGCGGCCCTCCAGCAGCACCGCGATGCGCTGGCCGGTGCGCCGCGCCCAGCGCGCCATGGCGACGAGTTCCAGCTGCATCGGTTCGAGCCGTTCTTCGTAGTCCTTGCGCTTGAGCTTGGCCATCGATCCGGGTTCCTCCACGGCGGGGTGCCTTTGCAGGGGGTGCGGTGCGCTATTTCCCGCCGCGCTTGCCGGCGGCCATCGCACGCGCCACTTCCAGCAGGGCGCCCTGCTGGCGCGTCCCGAGCCTGCGGTAGGCCTCGAGCAGGTCGTGCTCGCCCTTGGTGCGGGCGGGGTCGAAGGTGCTGGCCAGTTCGGCGAGCAGTGCGCCGACGGGCACGCCGAAAGTGCGCGCGAGGGCATCGAGCTGTTCGCGCGCCGGCGTCTTTTCGCCGCGCATCCACGCCGCGACCGTCGCCACGCCGGCGCGCGGGATGGCCGTCGCAATCTCGGCGGTGGTCAGGCCGCGGGCCCTGGCCAGCAGGCGCAAGGTCTGGTCGATGGCCATGGCGTCACTCCTCGAGCCGGGGGCGCAGCGCGGCGAGGTTGCAGGGCCGGGTGCGCGCATCCAGCTGGGCGCGGATGATCCGCTCCCAAGCGGTGCGGCAGGCCGAGGTCGAACCCGGCAGGCAGAACACGAAGGTGGCGTTGGCGAGCCCCGCGAAGGCGCGCGACTGCAACGACGAGGTCCCGATTTCCTCGAACGACAGCGCGCGGAAGATCTCGCCGAACCCGGGCATGGCCTTGTCGAGCAGCGGGGACAAGGCCTCGGGGGTGGAGTCGCGCCCGGTGAATCCCGTGCCGCCGGTGACCAGGATGCCGTCGACGCCGTCGTCTGCGATCCACGCGGAGACCTGCGCCCGCAGCCGGTACTTGTCGTCGGGCAACAGCGCACGGCCATGCAGGCGATGGCCCTCGGCCCGCAGGGCGTCGGCGAGGTAGTTGCCGGAGCTGTCGTCGCCTGGGCCGCGCGTATCCGACACGGTCAGCACGCAGAGCGAGAGCGGGATGAAAGCGGGCGCGTGGCTCATGCAGGCAGTCTAACGCCCGTCAGGAATCGAACGGGGCTGGCGGCAGTCCCTGGCGCTGGCGCGCGGCCATGCGTCCGACGATCTCGGCGAAGTCGCGCGCGAAGCCGTGCATGTCGAACAGGCCGGCGTCGGCCTTGCGGTCCAGCAGTCGCCGTCGCAAGGCCGCCAGCGCGGGCCGATCGTTGCCCAGTCTGGCCGCGAGTTCCACGTAGGCACGGTCGTCCCCGGCATTGAGCTCACCGAGGCCCAAGTGGTGGTTGAGGCTTCCGGCCACGCGCGCGGCGAACGTGTCGCCCGGTCGGGTGAGCACCGGGCAGCCCGCCCACAGCGCGTCCGACGCCGTGGTGTGCGCGTTGTAGGGATTGCTGTCCAGGAACAGGTCGGCAAGCTGGAGGCGTGCCAGGTAGGCGGCGTGGGGTTGCTTGGCCATGAACACCAGCCGGCGCGGCTCGATCCCTGCGTCGCGTGCCGCCTGTCGCAGGCGATCGTCGGCGTGGCCGGGGCCCGACAACAGCCACAGCACGCCGTCCGGCACGCGATGCAGGACGTCCAGCGCGCGCCGGAACGTCGCCGGGTTGGTCTTGTAGCTGTTGTTGAAACAGCAGAACACGACCGCACGCTCCGGCAGCCCGCATTCCGCGCGCGTCGGTGGCGCGGGCAGGGCGCGGGCGGTGTCCGAAGGCTGGAAGCAGCGCGGGAGCCGGGCGACGTGCTCGGAGAAGTGCGGTGCCAGCGATTCGGGCAGTACGAAGGCATCGGCCAGCACGTAGTCGATCCAGGGCGCGCCCGACGTCCCGGGGTAGGCCAGCCAGTTGACCTGCACCGGGGCCGGCCGCATGGCGAGCACGGCCGGCACGCCGCCGCCGCCCCAGCCGCGCAGGTCGAACAGCACGTCGATCCGCGCGTCCCGGATGCGCGCGGCGACCTGGGCGTGGGGCAGGGTGGCGACGTCGTGCAGCGTGGTCGCCTGCCCAAGACGCCGGCGCACCACGCTGCCGTCGTCGCCGTTCAACGCGAACAGGTGCGCATCGACGCCGCCGTGGCCGCGCAGCGCCTCGAAGAAAGCGACGGTCAGCAATCCGGTGGGATGCGCCCCGAAGCCGTTGGAAAGGAATCCCGCGCGCAAGGGCGAGCCTTCGCCCTGGACCGTCGTGGGCGGCATCGGCCGCACCTGCCGCGCTACCTGCGCCGCGCTCACGCGCGCGCATCGCAACTGCTCGGCGGCGGTGGCGTCCTCGCTGAGGAAGGCGAACGGCTCGACGGCGGCGTGGCCTTCGCGGACCGCCGCGCGGACCTGGGTCGAAAGCGCATCGAGATCGCGCCAATCGCACAGCTTGCGTCGCCACGCCAGCAGGTACGCGGCCAGCTGCGGCTCGCCCGGCGCCAGCGCATACGCGCGTGCGTAGGCGTCGCTCGCCGCTTCCGCTTCGCCGATGTCTTCCAGGACGTGCCCGAGCCAGACCGCGATCCCGGGGTGGTCGGGCGCATGGCGCGCCGCAGCGCGCAGGCTCCCGGCCGCCTCGGCATGGTCGCCCGACATCCACTGCGCGCGTCCCAGTCGAGCCAGGGCCTCCGGGTGACCGGGTGCGAGGGCCAGCGCACGTCGCGCGGCCGCCTCGCCGGCGCTGGCATCGCCGGCGTCGAGTTCGCATTCGGCCAACACGATCCAGGCCATGGCATTGTCGGGATCGCGCGCCGTCGCTTCGCGGGCGTCGTTGCGCGGGTCGTGTCCCGCCGGGCCGCGCTGCACGGTCAACCCGGCGCCAGCGGAAGGTGGAAGCGCATCGTGCCGTCGTAGTCCTGCCACCCGGCGGACCGGTACAACGCCTGCGCGCCGGCATTGTCGGGCGTGGTTTCCAGTTCCAGCCGCAGGGCACCGTCCGCCCGCGCGAACTCGGCGGCGGCGCCCAGCAGGGCGCGGGCAACACCCGCGCGGCGGCAGGTGGCGGCGACGAACAGGTCGTTGAGGATCCAGGTCCGCGCCAGCGCGACCGAGGAGAACATCGGGTACAGCTGGGTGAAGCCGGCGATGTCGTCGCCGTGCCGCGCGAGCAGGATCACCGATTCGTCGCGCTGCAGTCGCGCGGACAGGAAGGTGCGCGCGGCAGCCCGATCGCTGCGCTGCCCGTAGAACACGCGGTAGGCATCGAACAGCGGCGCGATCGCTTCGGCATCGTCCACGCCGGCACGGCGGACGGCAAGGCTCACGCCGCCTCCGTCAGCCGGGCGAGCGCGTCGGCCTCGTGCTCGCGCGAGAGGCGCTCGACCAGCGGCTCCAGGGCGCCCTCCATCACGTTGGGCAGGTCGTAGAGCGTGAGTCCGTCGACGCGATGGTCGGTGATCCGGCCCTGCGGATAGTTGTAGGTGCGGATGCGCTGGCTGCGGTCGCCGCTGCCGACCTGCAGCTTGCGTTCCGCCGCGGTGGCCGCCGCCTGCTTCTCGGCCCGCGCCTCGGCCAGCATGGCCTTGAGGCGCTTCATCGCCTTGTCGCGATTCGCGTGCTGGCTGCGCTCGCTCTGGGATTCGACGACCACGCCGCTGGGCAGGTGGGTGATGCGGATCGCCGAGTCGGTCTTGTTGACGTGTTGTCCGCCGGCCCCGGAGGAACGGAAGGTGTCGACCTTCAGGTCGGCGGGGTTGACCTCGATCGGCGGACCGTCCTCCTCGACCGGGATGATCGCGACCGTGGCCGCGGAGGTGTGGATGCGGCCCTGCGACTCGGTCTCGGGCACGCGCTGCACGCGGTGCGTCCCGGATTCGAACTTGAGCTGGGCGTACGCACCGCGGCCGTCGACGCGCGCCACGACCTCGCGGTAACCGCCATGCTCCCCGGGATTGGCGGATTCGACCTCGACCCGCCAGCCCTGCCGCTCGGCGTAGCGCGAATACATCCGGAACAGGTCGCCGGCGAAGATCGCCGCCTCGTCGCCGCCGGTGCCGGCGCGGATCTCCAGGTAGAATCCGCCGTCGTCGCGTGCGTCGCGCGGCACCAGCAGGGCCATCAGCGTGCGTTCGATGGTGTCCAGGCGTGCCTGCGCGGCCGCGATCTCCTCCTCGGCCAGGGCCCGCAGCTCCGGGTCGGCGCGCATCGCGTCGGCGGTGGCGAGGTCGTCGCGTGCGCGGCGCTCCTCGGCCAGCGCAGTCGCCACCGGTTCGAGTTGCGAGAACTCGCGTGAAAACGCGCGGAAGCGGTCCTGGTCGCCGGCCACCGCGGGATCGGCGAGCAGGCGTTCCAGTTCCTCGCGGCGTTCGGCCAGCGCCTCGAGCTTACGGCGCAGGGTCGGCAGCATCGTCGTCCCCCGCGTCGGGATCCAGGCGGGTGTCCACCTCTTGCAGCGGCAACAGCCGCTCGATCGCCCGCATCAGTTCCGCGTCGCCGGCGACGACGGCGTCGCGCAATACCGCGGTCGGTGCGTGCAGCAGCCGGTTGGTGAGCGTATGGGCAAGGTAGTCAAGCACCGCGTCCGGCGATCGTCCCGCTGCCAGTTGCCGCCGAGCACTGCGCAGCGTGTCGATGCGCAGGCGCTCGCCGTGGGCGCGCAGCCGTTTCAACGGTGCATCGCGAGTCCCGGCGGCCATGCGCCTGACGAAATGCGCGACCTGCAGGTCGATGATGTCCTCGGCGCCGGCCGCCGCCTCGCGCCGTCCCCGGCGATTGTCCTCCACGCTGCGTTCGAGGTCGTCGACGGTGTACACGTAGGCGTCGTCGAGCTCGGCGACGTCGGGCGCGACGTCCCTCGGGACGGCGAGGTCCAGCAACAGCATCGGCCGATGCTTGCGCCGGGCCAGCGCGTCGGCCACCTGCGCGCGCGCCAGCACGGGCTCGCGGCTGGCGGTGGCGGAGAACACCACGTCGGCGAGGTAAAGGTGGTGTTCGAGTTCGTCCAGCGGCAGCGCCACGCCGCCGTGGCGGGAGGCGAGGTCCTGGGCGTGGGCCAGGGTCCGGTTGGCGACCAGCAGGCGCTTGACCTTGGCCTGCGCCAGATGGCGCGCGGCCAGCTCGATGGTTTCGCCCGCGCCGATCAGCAAGGCGACCGAGTCCGCGGGACGCGCGAAGGATTCCTGCGCCAGGCGCACGGCCATCGAGGCCACGGAGACCGGGCTGTTGCCGATGCGCGTTTCACTGCGGGCGCGCTTGGCGGTCACGAAAGCGTGCTGGAACAACCGGTCGAGGCGCCCCCCCAGGGTGCCGGCGCTGCGGGCAGCGGCCCAGGCCTGCTTCACCTGGCCCAGGATCTGCGGTTCGCCGAGCACCAGCGAGTCCAGGCCGCTGGCGACCCGGAAGAGATGGCGGACCGCCTCGCCGTCGCGGTGCCGGTACAGGTAGGCATGCAACGATTCATCGCCAGCCCCCGGGTGCGTCGCCAGCCAGTGCGCCAACGCGTCGCCCCCGTCATCGGCGACGGCGTACAGCTCGGTTCGGTTGCAGGTGGAAAGCAACGCGACTTCACTGACCTGCGGCATGGCGTGCAGGGTGGCCAGCGCAGCGGACACGGCGGGTTCGGCAAACGCTACCCGTTCACGCACGGCGACCGGCGCGGTCTGGTGGTTGATGCCGATGGCCAGCAGACTCATTCGGGCGTCATCCGTTCAGGTGCTTGCGATAAGCTTCGGGCATGGCAATCCGACATTTTACGGCCCCGCGGCGAACGCTGCCCGCACGATCCGCGTGCTGCCGGCACGAGCGTCGCGCGATGCGCTTGGCGGCCGGCCTTGCCGTTCTCGCAGCCTGCGTCGTCGGCCCGTCGTGGGCGCCGGTCCACGCGGCGGCGCCGGCCCGCACGCCCGACGCCATGGAAGCCACCCTTGCCGGGGAATATGCCCTGCAGGCGGGCCGCCTGGACGAAGCCGCGACCTGGTACCTGAAGGCCGCGCAGGCCGCCGAGGGCGATGCCGGCCTGGCCGAACGGGCGACCCGGATCGGCCTCCTGGCAAGCGACGACAAACGCAGCCGGCAGGCGCTTGCGCTCTGGCACGAGCGGGCGCCGCGGTCGCTGGCCATGCGGGCCGCTGAAGCCACGCTGGCCATGCGCGATGGCGATGCCCCGAAGGCCCGGGCCCGGCTCGAGGCATTGCTGCGTGACCCGGACCCCCGGGGATGGCGGCACGCGCTCAGCGTCCTGGCCGGCGGTGGCAAGGACCAGGCGCTGTCGGCGCGCGTGCTGGGCGAACTCGTCGACGCCGGGGCGATCCCCGACCAGCTGCAACCGTGGCTGGCGTTCGGCGGGCTGGCGCAGCGCCTGGGCGAAGACGCGCTCGCCAAACGCATCGTCGATGACGTGGTCGAGCGTTTTCCCGGCGAACCGCGCGTCGCGCTGCTCCACGCCAGCCAGCTCCGTGAGTCGGGCGACCGCGAGCGGGCCCGCGGGGTGCTGGCGGAAATCGCAGCCCGCCCCGGACTGGGGCAGGACCTTCGGCTGGCGGTCGCCGCCGAATACGATGCCCTGGGCGACTTTCCTTCCGCCGCGGAAGTGATGTCGCGCGGGCCGCAGGACGAACAGAGCTATCGCATGCGGGCGGCGATGCTCGCCAAGGCAGAGGACAAGGCCGCGCTGACCTCCCTCTACCAGGACCTCAAGCGCGATTCGGCCGACCCGGATCCGTCGCGCCGCCTGCTGCTGGGCCAGACGGCGGAATTCCTGGAACGCCATGCCGAGGCGCTGGAATGGTATCGAAGCGTCCCCGGCGGGGAAGCGCGCTGGCAAGCCCGCATGCGTGCCATCACGGTGCTCCACAAGCTCGGCAGCAGGCAGGAAGCCTTCGAGGCCGTCCGCCAGTTGCAGCAGGATGCCTCCGCCAGCGACGAAACCCGCCGCGACGCCTACCTGCTCGAGGCCGAGTTGCACAAGGACGACGACGACTTCCAGGGCGAACTGGACGCCTACGCGCGCGGCCTGGCCGCGTTCTCCGACGAGCCGGCGCTGCTGTATGCCCGCGGCCTAATGTGGGAACGGCGCGACGACATCCCGCGGGCGGAGGCGGACCTGCGCCGCATCCTGGTCGCCGACCCCGAGAACGTGGCCGCCCTCAATGCGCTTGGGTACACCTTGGCCGATCGCACCTCGCGTTACGCCGAGGCCCTGGAATTGATCGATCGCGCGCGCGCGGCCGAACCCGACAACGCCGCGATCATCGACAGCTACGGCTGGGTCCTGTTCCGCCTGGGGCGGCTGGACGAAGCCCTGGTCGAGCTCAAGCGGGCATTCACGATGCAGAAGGACCCCGAGATCGGTGCGCACCTGGGCGAGGTGTTGTGGCGAATGGGGCGCAAGCAGGAGGCCAGGGAGTACTTCGAGCAGGCGCGCAAGCTCGATCCGGAGAATCGTTCGCTCAAGCGCGCCTTGGCCGAAACCGGCGCGGCGGAGCCGGAGGCATGAGGCTGCGTGCGTGGGTGCTGGCCGTGGCCTGCGTGGCTTCGCTGCCGGCCTGCGTCCCGCGGCCGGTGCGCGCGCCGATCGCCGATCTGCCGCAGGGCCAGCGCGCGGAGGCCGAGCAGGCGCAGGTGGCGCGCGAGGCCGCGCTTGCCGGGCAGGCGCGGTGGACCTTGCAGGGTCGCGCCGCGATCTCGCGCGGGGACAAGGGCGGCAGCGGCCGCATCGACTGGCGGCAGGAGGGGCAGTCGTATCGGCTTGCACTGAGTGCGCCGGTGACGCGGCAAAGCTGGAGGCTGGTCGGCGACGCCAGCCATGCGCGCATCGAAGGCCTGGACGGTGGTCCGCGCGAGGGCGCCGATGCCTCGCAGCTCTTGCTGGAGGCCACCGGCCTGGAGATCCCGGTGGCGGCGCTCGCCTCCTGGGCGCGGGGCGCGCGGGCCGACGAGGACCGCTTCGGTCCGGCGCGCCTGCATTTCGATGCCGAGCGGCGCCTGGCCCGGCTCGTGCAGGGTGGCTGGACCATCGACTACCTGGCATGGCAAGGCGGGCAAGGCGCCATCCCCAGCTTGCCGACGCGCCTGGACGCAGCGCGGGGCGATGCCCGGGTCCGCCTGATCGTCGACGCCTGGAACACGGAGGGTGGCGGCCCGCCGGCCCAGGCGGCGGCGGACGGGGCGGAGGACCGGTGACCGGGGACACGGGCTGGTCGACCTGGCCGGCGCCGGCGAAGCTGAACCTGTTCCTTCGCATCACCGGGCGCCGGGAGGACGGGTACCACCTGCTGCAAACGGTCTTCCGCCTGCTGGACTGGGGGGATACCGTGCACCTGCGCCCGCGGGCGGACGGATTGATCGTGCGCCACGGCAGCGACCTTGAGGCGATCCCCGAAGCAGGTGACCTGAGCCTCTCCGCGGCCCATCTGCTTCGAAAAGAATCAAATTGCACGCAAGGTGCAGACATCTGCGTCGAAAAACGCATTCCAAAGGGCGGCGGCATGGGCGGCGGGTCTTCCGATGCCGCAACCGTCCTGTGCGCACTCGACGCATTGTGGGGGCTGTCCCTGGGTACCAGCCGGCTTGCGGAGCTCGGGGCGGGGTTGGGAGCCGACGTCCCCGTGTTCGTCCATGGCCGGAACGCATGGGCCGAGGGCATCGGCGAGCAGTTGGCACCGCTGGACCTGCCGCCCGCCTGGTACCTGCTGGTCGACCCGGGAGTGCGCGCGCCCACCGGGGAGCTCTTCCAGGATGCGGAATTGACGCGTAATGCCGCGCCCGCGACAATATCCGACTTCGTTTCAGGTGCTCCGCTCGGCAATGCCTTCGAACCGGTGCTGCGCCGCCGCGAACCGGCCGTGGAGGCCGCCTTCGCCGCGCTGTCGCGCTTCGGCTCGCCGCGCTTGACCGGATCGGGCAGCGGCTGCTTCGTCGAGTTCGCCGAGCGCGGGGCCGCCGAAGCCGCGCGATCGGCGCTGCCGGCCGGGATCGCAGCCTGGGTGGCGGGCGGCGCGCCGCGATCGCCGTTGCTGGATGCGCTGGACGCGTGGAGCGAAACGGGATCCACCAGCCCTCGTGGTTAGAGGGTGCATTGCGGCCTGGCCGCAATGCGTACATGGCAGCGGGACGACGGCAGCCGATGGAGCGCCGAAGCCCGACCGCCGCGGTCTTACGTAGGGGCGTCGCCAAGAGGCCTAAGGCACCAGGTTTTGATCCTGGCATTCGCAGGTTCGAATCCTGCCGCCCCTGCCAATCCGGACGCGCCGTCCTCGGGCTCCCTCCCATTGCAGCGCCCCACCGCAGAAGTCAGAGCGACGCGGAGACACCATGAAGGAAGATCAAAACCTGCTGATCTTCTCGGGTAACGCCAACAAACCGCTGGCAGAGGCGGTTTGCGGCGAACTCGGGATCCGGCTCGGCAAGGCGCTGGTGTCGACGTTCTCCGACGGCGAGGTGCAGGTAGAGATCGAGGAGAACGTGCGCCGCCAGGACGTGTTCGTGGTCCAGTCCACCTGCGCGCCGACGGCGGTGAACTTCATGGAGCTGATGGTGCTGATCGACGCGCTCAAGCGCGCCTCGGCCTCCAGCATCACCGCGGTGGTGCCGTACTTCGGTTATGCGCGACAGGACCGGCGTCCCCGGTCGTCCCGGGTGGCGATCACGGCCAAGGTGGCCGCGAAGATGTTCACGGCGGCGGGGGCCGACAACGTGCTGACCGTCGACCTGCACGCCGACCAGATCCAGGGGTTCTTCGACATCCCGGTGGACAATGTCTACGCCTCGCCACTGCTGCTCGCCGACATCTGGCGCGCGCACGGCACGGACAACCTGATCGTGGTCTCGCCCGACGTCGGCGGCGTGGTCCGGGCCAGGGCGATCGCCAAGCGGCTCGACGACGCCGAACTGGCGATCATCGACAAGCGCCGCCCGAAGGCCAACGTGGCGACGGTGATGAACATCATCGGCGACGTGGCGGGCAAGACGTGCGTGCTGGTCGACGACATCGTCGACACCGCGGGCACCTTGTGCGCGGCGGCGGCGGCGCTGAAGTCGCAGGGGGCCACCAAGGTGGTCGCCTACTGCACGCACCCGGTGCTGTCGGGCGCGGCGATCGACAACATCGCGAAGTCGCAGCTCGACGAGCTGGTGGTGACCGACACCATCCCGCTGTCGGACGCGGCGCAGGCCTGCTCCAAGATCCGCCAGCTGAGCGTCGCGGAACTGCTGGCGGAGACGATCCGCCGGATCGCGTTCGGCGAATCGGTCAGTTCGCTCTACGTGGATTAGGCGTTCTACCGCGGATCGGGCATCCTGCCCGCCCCGCAAGCACCGGCCAGCGGCACCGCCGCAGTCCGGTGCCGCGACGGGCTGGCGCCCGCCGCCCCGGCGCATCCGTGTGCCGGAACCGGCTCCGGTCGAGCAGACAGGCTCTTCCGGCCGCCGGGTCCCCATTCCCGATTCCCGGGAACACCGGCTCCCCTGGTCGCGGGGGAGTCACCAACGCCGCCGCGAGGCGGTCCATCGCAACAAGCAGCACAGTGAGCAAAACAACCATGGCAACCGAACACAAGATCACGGCGACCAGCCGCACGGACGAGGGGAAGGGTGCGAGCCGCCGCCTGCGTCATGCCGGCCAGGTCCCGGCCATCATCTATGGCGGCGGCGCCGAGCCGCAGAGCATCCAGCTTGAGCACGAGAAGACCTGGCTCGCCAGCCAGAACGAGTGGTTCTACTCGTCGATCCTCTCGCTCGACGTCGACGGCAAGGCCGAACAGGTCCTGCTGCGCGACATGCAGCGCCACCCCTACCGGCAGCAGATCATGCACCTGGACTTCCAGCGCGTCCGCGCCGGCGAGAAGATCCGCGTCTCGGTGCCGCTGCACTTCCTCAACGAGGACGCCTCGCCCGCCGGCAAGGCCGCCGACGTGGTGGTGAGCCACGAGCACAACGAGGTCGAGGTGAGCTGCCTGCCCAAGGACCTGCCGGAGTACCTGGAGGTCGACCTGGGCGAGCTGTCGCTGGGCGACACCGTCCACCTGTCCGAGATCAAGCTGCCCGCAGGCGTCGAGATCCCGGAGCTGAAGCTGGGCAAGGAGCACGACGTCGCGATCGTGGTCGCGCGCCACGGCCGCGTCGAGGAAGAGCCGGCCGCGGAAGAGGGCGAGCTGGATGCCGACGTCCCGGCGACCAAGGTGTCCGACGACGACGAGGACACCGGGGATTCGGCGGCAGCCGAAGGCGAAGAAGGGACCGGCGAGGACAAGTGACGCCGGCGTCCCGGCGCGGCCAGCCAGGTCGCGCCGGGGCGTGTCGTCATGGGTTCCGGGATGGACGGTCTGCGCCTCATCGTCGGGCTGGGCAATCCCGGCGCCGAGCACGCGCACACCCGGCACAACGCCGGGTTTCGCGTGGTGGATGCGCTCGCCGCGCAGGCGGGCGAGCGGTTCAAGGTGGATGCCAAGCTGTTCGGCGAAACCACCCAGGTCCAGTTGGGCGGGCAGGCGGTCCGATTGCTGAAGCCGTCGACGTTCATGAACCTCAGTGGCAAGTCGGTGACCGCCGCGCTCCGGTTCTGGAAGGTCGAACCCGAGCAGGCGCTGCTGGCCCACGACGAGCTCGACCTGACCCCGGGCGTTGCCCGCCTGAAATTCGATGGCGGGCACGGCGGCCAGAACGGGCTGCGCGACACCATGCGCCTGCTCGGCCATGGGCGGTTCCATCGCCTGCGCATCGGGATCGGACACCCCGGGCACAAGGACCGGGTCACGGGATGGGTGCTGGGACGGGCCTGTGCCGCGGACGACATCCTCATCGATCGCGCCATCGACGACGCGATCGATGTCCTGCCGCTGGCGGTCGAAGGCAACTTCGACGAGGCCATGAAGCGGCTGCACACACAACGCGCCGGGTGACCGGCAGGCAGTGACCCGGAACGGGGAGGCGGCGGGATCGCCGATCCGACCCCCGCCTGCCCCATCCCCGCAACCGGAGTACACATGGGCATCAAATGCGGCATCGTCGGCCTGCCCAACGTCGGCAAGTCGACCCTGTTCAACGCGCTGACCAAGGCGGGCATCGCCGCGGCCAACTTTCCCTTCTGCACCATCGAGCCGAACGTCGGCGTGGTTCCGGTGCCCGATCCCCGCCTCGGGGCCCTGTCGGCGATCGTCAAGCCGCAGAAGGTCATCCCGACGGCGGTGGAGTTCGTCGACATCGCCGGCCTGGTGGCCGGCGCGGCCAGCGGGGAGGGCCTGGGCAACAAGTTCCTGGCCCACATCCGCGAGGTCGATGCGATCACGCACGTGGTGCGCTGCTTCGAGGACGCGGACGTGGTCCACGTCAACAACCGGGTCGATCCGATCGCCGACATCGAGACCATCGACACGGAGTTGGCGCTGGCGGACCTGGACTCCGTCGAACGCGCCCTCGACCGGGCCCAGCGCTCGGCCAAGACCGGGGACAAGGACGCCAAGGCGCGGGCCGAGGTGCTGGCCCGGGTCCGCGAAGGCCTGGACGCCGGCAAGCCGGCCCGCGCCCTGGGGCTATCGGACGAGGATCGGGGCGAGCTGCGCGACCTGTTCCTGCTGACCCTGAAACCGGTCATGTACGTGGCCAACGTGCTCGAGGACGGGTTTGAGGGCAATCTCCACCTGGATGCGGTGCGCGCGCGTGCGGTCGCCGAAGGGGCCGAGGTGGTCCCGGTCTCGGCCGCCATCGAGGAAGAGCTGTCCCAGCTCGACGATGCGGACCGCGACGAGTTCCTGGCCAGCCTGGGCCTCGAGGAGCCGGGCCTGAACCGGGTGATCCGGGCGGCCTACAAGTTGCTGGGCCTGCAGACCTACTTCACCGCCGGGCCGAAGGAAGTCAGGGCGTGGACGGTGCGGGCGGGCTCGACCGCGCCCCAGGCCGCCGCGGTGATCCACACCGACTTCGAGAAGGGCTTCATCCGCGCGGAGACCATCGGGTACGACGATTTCCTCCGCTACCAGGGGGAATCCGGCGCCCGGGACGCGGGGCGGCTGCGCCTGGAAGGCAAGGAGTATCGCGTTCAGGAAGGAGACGTCCTGCATTTCCGGTTCAACGTCTAGGCCGGATTGGGGCGTTTGCGGGTGGCCCGGCGGTCAATCCTCCCACCGGGGAGCGTCCGGCCGCGCTTGGCCGGGCTGCGCTCCGGGAACATGCGTTGCCGCCCCGCGAAGGCCCCTGGCAGGGCAATCCCGGCGGCACGCCGCGTTGACAGGAAATCCCGCGCAGGTCAAAATCGCGGGCTGTTTCACGGATTCGGGCAAGATCAGGCACACCGGAGGGATACCCAAGCGGCCAACGGGGGCAGACTGTAAATCTGCTGGCTTACGCCTTCGGTGGTTCGAATCCACCTCCCTCCACCACTTTGCATTGCGTCACTGAATTGCGACGACGCCGAAAGGCACCAACGGTTCCGCACGGTGCGGGAGTAGTTCAACGGTAGAACCTCAGCCTTCCAAGCTGATGGTGCGGGTTCGATTCCCGTCTCCCGCTCCATTGAAATGCTTCAGGCCCGGCAACAACTCGCTTCAGGCCCGGCAACAACTCGAATGCTGTCACCGGCGCAGGACGCGCCGGTCGCGCGACGCGAAGGCGGCGCGCGGCAGCGAACGGAGGCCTGGCCTCCGGGGCATCGGGCCGCCGCGCTGGAGCGCGGTCGTTCCGGACAACATGTAACGCCGCTCACGTAGCTCAGTCGGTAGAGCACCTCCTTGGTAAGGAGGAGGTCGATGGTTCGATTCCATTCGTGAGCACCAACCAGGCCTGGGCCGAGACGGATTGGATCCAGCGTCTCGATCCGGGCAAACAGCAAGCAACCACCGCCACCCACAGTTCAAAAGAGACTTAGCAGCCATGGCCAAGGGAAAATTCGAGCGCACCAAGCCCCACGTGAACGTGGGAACGATCGGTCACGTGGATCACGGCAAGACGACGCTGACGGCGGCGCTGACGAAGATCGGCGCGGAGAAGTTCGGTGGC
>NZ_BAABJY010000004.1:0-558 GCF_039543545.1 Luteimonas vadosa
GCGTTAGGGCCCATGAGATGCATCTTGCTTGTTCTGTTTCTATGCCTCTCTGCTTGCGCAACTTCGCCCAGCCCCGTTGAAAGGCAATTGACGCTTCATGTGGACTCATACGACCCGGCCAGTGGCAAGTTCGCTCTGACGCTTAAGAACAACTCACTGCGTAGCGCACTTTTCCTCCACTACTGGGTGACCTTTTCATCGGATTTGGCACGTTCACCCGTTCCTCGCCCCGTCTTGTCCCCAGATCCACCGGGCGCCGTCACCATGTTTCACGCGAACAGGTTGCGGCCAAAATCAACTTTCCAGATCAGCGGAGTCTGTTCCGCTACCGGGGCGTGCCGGGATCCAGGTGTTCACGCCGGAATTCACGCGTGCTGGTTCAACTCGCAATGGGATTGTGATCAGTACACCTACATCTGGTCGGACAGGCCACTCAATGGGCCCTAACAATTCGTTCAAGCCGAACCCACATCGGTGCAGCGCCTAAGCGCCCGCCTTCGGCTATATTGCGCTCAGTCGCCGCCCCGCTGCGGGTCGGCTTAACTCAGGCGTTAGGCC
>NZ_BAABJY010000005.1:0-1194 GCF_039543545.1 Luteimonas vadosa
CATGGCCAAGGGAAAATTCGAGCGCACCAAGCCCCACGTGAACGTGGGAACGATCGGTCACGTGGATCACGGCAAGACGACGCTGACGGCGGCGCTGACGAAGATCGGCGCGGAGAAGTTCGGTGGCGAGTTCAAGGCCTACGACGCGATCGACGCGGCGCCTGAGGAGAAGGCGCGCGGGATCACGATCTCGACGGCGCACGTGGAATACGAGAGCGAGAACCGTCATTACGCGCACGTGGACTGCCCGGGCCACGCCGACTACGTGAAGAACATGATCACGGGTGCGGCGCAGATGGACGGCGCGATCCTGGTGTGCTCGGCGGCCGACGGCCCGATGCCGCAGACGCGCGAGCACATCCTGCTGGCCCGCCAGGTGGGCGTGCCGTACATCGTGGTCTACCTGAACAAGGCGGACATGGTGGACGACGCCGAGCTGCTGGAGCTGGTGGAGATGGAAGTGCGCGAGCTGCTGTCCAAGTACGAGTTCCCGGGCGACGACACCCCGATCGTGACCGGTTCGGCGCTCAAGGCGCTGGAAGGCGACGAGAGCGAGATCGGCGTGCCGTCGATCGTGAAGCTGGTCGAGGCGCTGGACAGCTACATCCCGCAGCCGGAGCGCGACGTGGACAAGGCGTTCCTGATGCCGGTGGAGGACGTGTTCAGCATCTCGGGTCGCGGCACGGTGGTGACCGGTCGCATCGAGCGCGGGATCATCAAGGTGGGCGACGAGATCGAGATCGTGGGCATCCGTCCGACGGTCAAGACGACGGTGACGGGCGTGGAGATGTTCCGCAAGCTGCTGGATCAGGGCCAGGCGGGCGACAACGCGGGCCTGCTGCTGCGCGGCACCAAGCGCGACGAGGTGGAGCGCGGTCAGGTGCTGGCCAAGCCGGGTTCGATCACGCCGCACACGGACTTCGACGCCGAGGTGTACGTGCTGAGCAAGGACGAGGGCGGTCGCCACACGCCGTTCTTCAAGGGTTACCGCCCGCAGTTCTACTTCCGGACCACGGACATCACCGGCGCGGTGGAGCTGCCCGAGGGCGTGGAGATGGTGATGCCGGGCGACAACGTGAAGATGAAGGTGAGCCTGATCAACCCGGTGGCGATGGACGAGGGCCTGCGCTTCGCGATCCGCGAGGGCGGCCGCACGGTCGGCGCCGGCGTGGTGTCCAAGATCACCAAGTAAGG
>NZ_BAABJY010000006.1:0-2567 GCF_039543545.1 Luteimonas vadosa
ACTCAATGGGCCCTAACAATTCGTTCAAGCCGAACCCACATCGGTGCAGCGCCTAAGCGCCCGCCTTCGGCTATATTGCGCTCAGTCGCCGCCCCGCTGCGGGTCGGCTTAACTCAGGCGTTAGGCCTTATGAGAAGCGTTCTCGCCGCTGCAAGTTTTCTTCTCGTGCTTTCGTCGTGCGCTGGCATCAGTCAGATTGCAGAGCCTGGTCTGCCTACTAGCAAATCTGAGTGCGAGGCAGCAGGCCACATTTGGAGTTGCCGTGGGGTTCCCGGAGCTGGCTGCCCCGAGATCTGCGTAGCTCGCACATCAGATTCCGGCGCCTCATGCAGTCGGAGCGACCAATGCCAAGGCGCGTGTATCGCTCCTTCGCAATCGGCGGCAGTTGGTGTGTGCTCATCTCACACAAGCTCGGCCGGTTGTCAGTACTACCTTGATGACAAACGACGCGCCGGGCAGCCAAAGTTGTGCTACGACTAAGGCCTAACAATTCGTTCAAGCCGAACCCGCATCGGTGCGGCGCCTAAGCGCCCGCCTTCGGCTATATTGCGCTCAGTCGCCGCCCCGCTGCGGGTCGGCTTAACTCAGGCGTTAGGGCGCATGCGCGAGTTCCTGCTGCTCACTATTTTTGTCGCGCTTTCGGCGTGTCAGCCAAACGCTGATACAGGCGACCTTGCAGGTAAGGCAGAGCCGTCACCGCCCTGGGGGTCTGACTGCGTAGCGCCACAGGTTGTGGCAACTGGCGTGGCCATCGAGCAAATCACAGGCTCCCCCGCTCGATTTGAGGGGGTACTTGTTCGCACTTCCGGGTACTACGCGCGTGACTTTGAGCACAGCGCTATCTACGCCACTCTCGAGGCGGATCCGTATGACCATAAGTTCGCTTCTGGCATTTGGCTCGACCGCATGGACCCAACGCTGTCGGGGAAGCACGTGGAGATCACGGGCCAGTTCACACAAGCGTTCAAGGGACATCTGGGCCAATGGCCCGGTTCCATCTGTGTCATTTCCGCAACTGTGACTTCGCAGGGTGCGCCCTAACAATTCGTTCAAGCCGAACCCACATCGGTGCGGCGCCTAAGCGCCCGCCTTCGGCTATATTGCGCTCAGTCGCCGCCCCGCTGCGGGTCGGCTTAACTCAGGCGTTAGGCTGCTAATGAAGCAATACTGGACTCAGGCCATTAGGGCGATCGCTGCGTTGGCACTCGCCCTGGCGCTGTCCACACTCTTCGGGGCCTTCTCTGGCTACTGGCAAGACCCGGACCTTGCACATCGGATCGAGCGAGAGATGCCTGCGTACGCTAAACGCAATCCTGCGGCATCTCCGGAGGATATGGCGGCGTTCTATCAAACCTTAGACCCAGCGCCGCGACCTGAGCCTCCGCCAGCGTTGGTCGCGATCGTAAAGTCAAACTTGCACCTAGTACTGCTCTGCACGTTCGGGGCTCTTGTCTTGCTGAGGCCTCGCTTAGCACCGGCGGTTTTGGTTGGCATTGCCGCCGCCTGCTTGGTCGCCGTGTTCTTCGGCCTACAGGCGCTTCTGCTGTTCGTGGCTGCCCATGTACTTTATGGTTTAACTCTCATGTTGTTTCCACGGCTGCAGCGGCGCGCAGCCTAACAATTCATTCAAGCCGACGCCGCTTCGCGGCGCGGCTTAATTCAGGCGTTAGGGCCCATGCCAAAGATCCGCCCATCTGCGATCGCCTTCATGAGCATTGCAAGCGGGGTGTGGATCGCGGGAGGACTAGCCTATCCGCTAGCGATTGACTTTCTGTCTGATTTACAGGAACAACGTGCAGAAGAGCGCGACTTTCGGATTGCTTCGGAATCAGAACAGACCTCTATCGTCAAGATCCTTCTAACAAGAGAAGCGCAAGTACGAGTACTTTGCCGACCGCCAAAAGAGTGCCAGGAGCCAATCTACTTCGATCGGAGTTCTGCCGTACTTCGCTCGCTCAATCATCCTGATACATGGGAAGAGCACGAGATTAGGTCTGCTGATAGGACAAATTTCTTTATCAGCAGAGCGGACAGCACGACACCGCGCCGGCTACATGAGCTCTTAGCACACACCACGCAAACTCAGACAGAAAACAGGGATCCAGTTCTGCCCGGTGTGACTTACGTGACAAGCCCAGAAGAGTTGCCCTTGCTGGGAGAACCTGAAGGTTGCAGTCAACTTATAAGACCTCGGCTTCTGAGAATCAGTAGAGCCGCTATACAAGAATCACATGGCCTAGCAGTTGCTCTCGTTTTGACCCGATACTGCGATGGAAGCGGCTCCCCAAGAATTGCAACATTGAGCCGTGATGGCTCGCATTGGAAGGTGATTAGCGATTACTAGATGGGCCCTAACAATTCGTTCAAGCCGAACCCACAGCGGTGCGGCGCCTAAGCGCCCGCCTTCGGCTATATTGCGCTCAGTCGCCGCCCCGCTGCGGGTCGGCTTAACTCAGGCGTTAGGCACCACATGAGCACTCTTCGCAACGGAAGCATCTCTTACACCACAGCGGTTGGCTCTGATGTTTCGCGTGACGGCTTCTATGCGGAGCTTTGCCGGGAGACAG
>NZ_BAABJY010000007.1:0-7436 GCF_039543545.1 Luteimonas vadosa
CTGTCTCCCGGCAAAGCTCCGCATAGAAGCCGTCACGCGAAACATCAGAGCCAACCGCTGTGGTGTAAGAGATGCTTCCGTTGCGAAGAGTGCTCATGTGGTGCCTAACGCCTGAGTTAAGCCGACCGGCGAAGCCGGTTCGGCTTGAACGAATGGTTAGGCGCGATCATGCGACGAAGTGGAAGGCCCGGCAAGGCCAGGCCGGAACGAGCGGGGAAGGTCACGGCAGGCGAAGCCAAAACCCCAGAAGGCTTGCCCCGGCAACGGCCCGGTGTGAGCGGTTGGCGGGGTGTGCCCGAAGCCACCCGCCGGGCGGAGCGAAGAACTCTCACGCGGTCCCACGCGGGAGCCAGAGTCTCCGAAGGGACGGACTGCATGGCTCTCGCTCTTGCGGCGCCTAACGCCTGAGTTAAGCCGACCCGCAGCAGGGCGGCGACTGAGTGCAAATGTAGCCGAAGGCGCGCACTTAGGCGCCGCCCTGATGGGGGTTCGGCTTGAACGAATTGTTAGGCCTCACAGCCGTGCTCCGCAAGCCACGTCTTGGCACCGACGGCGTCCACGCCATCACCCACGGCAAGCGAGCGGATAACGGACAGACAGCGCGCACGTTGGAACTCAGTCAGCTCGCCGTGCTCTAGGGCGCTGTAGGCAATCCATGGAGCGATAGCCGCATTGCTCAGCAGCTCGATGATTTTGTCAGTACCGGAAGGCGTACTAAGCGCAGACAAGATAGCAGCGCGTAATTCAGCAGCCGCAGCGTTGCCCCCGCGCATAGAGTCCGGAGACGCGAAGTCGACCGCCGCGTGTTCTTGAGCAATCTCAACGAGCTTATCTGTGCCCATGTGAGGCCTAACGCCTGAGTTAAGCCGACCCGCAGCGGGGCGGCGACTGAGCGCAATATAGCCGAAGGCGGGCGCTTAGGCGCCGCACCGATGCGGGTTCGGCTTGAACGAATTGTTAGGCGGCAGCTTCTTGCACCGAAGCCACAGAGCGACCGCATTACCGGCAATCACCAAGAATACGATGACGCTGCCGTAAACAGCGGCAATGTGAATTGCACCGTCCAAGTAGCGAGTGGTATCCCGAATCACCAAGCCCAGAACGGCGGAGAGCAATAGCAAGTGAAGAGCGAGAAGTACGGCGAACCCATTTGCTCTAATGAACAAGGCATGCGGCAGAAAGAGAACAATGCAGGCAGCAGCAACCGGAAGAATAGAAACAGCTCGTTCCCAAAAACCGGGAATTTGAGTCTCCTCTGAGTAGAACGGCACCCATCCCGTAAGTGTGAGCAGGACGATTAGCCACATTAATGCGGCCAAGGTCCAAGCGAAGAGTCTTAGGGTCACGACAAGGTGTTTCATGCTCTGCCGCCTAACGCCTGAGTTAAGCCGACCCGCAGCGGGGCGGCGACTGAGCGCAATATAGCCGAAGGCGGGCGCTTAGGCGCCGCACCGATGTGGGTTCGGCTTGAACGAATTGTTAGCGCCCACTGTTGGATCTGACTTGGGCTAGCTGTCTCAAGAATGAGGATTGGTAGCGCCACCTGGCATATCTGGCAGTGAATCTGTTGAGTAGGCGAATGGCTCCCCACATCATGCCGAGGATTGCAATGAAGCCGATGATCCGCGCGATGCCGCCTAGCTGGAACTCATTAAGGAGATACATGCCGAAGAGAACAACGGAGATTGGCAAGATTACGGCGAGCGCATAGAGAAGCCAGATTTCACTGCGATAGCGAAGGTCTGATTCTGTTGCGGACAGCATAGAGTCAACTTGCTCGTCCGTGTACGGAGCAAGCTCTTCCTCCAAGCCCTCGAAGAATGGATCAGTCTGCGTGGTCATGCGTTGTGGGCGCTAACGCCTGAGTTAAGCCGACCCACAGCAGGGCGGCGACCGGGTGCAAATATAGCCGAAGGCGCGCACCTGGGCGCCGCCCTGATGGGGGTTCGGCTTGAACGAATTGTTAGGCGCCGCCCGGCTCACCACCAGCCAGCTCCTGCCGCCCGCTCAATGTCCAAGATAGAGTCAGGACCATCGTCTGGGCCGAAGAAGCTGTAGCCAGAATTTGGTTGAGATGGCTTGAAAGGGCTCCAGACGCGGGTGACCAGGTCAACGGAGAGAACCGGTTTTGGCGAAGATTGAAAAGCCGGTTCCGCTGCGGCAGAGGCGGCAACCAGGCGGAGAGCCTCTTGAGAAGCCAAGGCAGCTGAAGAGGCACGCACGAAGCGCGTTGTAGCAAAGCCCGCGATCCCATCAGGTGGGATGCTCATCCCAGAAGCGATGACTACGACGCGATACCGAGCCATAAGTGCGGCGCCTAACGCCTGAAATAAGCCGACCTGCGAAGCAGGTTCGGCTTGATTGAATTGTTAGGCCACAGGCTCCGACCACACCGCGAGTTCATTGCCGCTCGGCTCAGTGAAGTGGAATCTGCGACCGCCTGGGAAGGAGAATATTGGTTTTACAACCTCTCCACCCGCCAAGACAACGTTGGAGAGCGTGTCCTCAAGGCGCTCGCTGTAGAGAACGATGAGAGCACTCCCCTGACGGGTCGTGGCCGCCAGGTCGGACTTGAAGAATCCACCGTCCAAGCACTGGCCGGTGAACGCCGCGTACTCGGGTCCGTAGTCCACGAACTCCCAGCCAAAGGCGGCGCGAAAGAAGCGCTTGGTTGCGTCTAAGTCTCGCGCCGGGTACTCGACGTAGTTGATCTTCTCGTGTGCCGGCACAGTTTGCTCCTGGGGCCTAACGCCTGAGTTAAGCCGACCCACAGCAGGGCGGCGACCGGGTGCAAATATAGCCGAAGGCGTGCACCTGGGCGCCGCCCTGATGGGGGTTCGGCTTGAACGAATTGTTAGACCTTAGTGGATCCAAGTTGGCATCTGGCCCACGAGACACTGACCCCGAAGAATGAGGTACCCGCCAGACTCCTCAGTGCGGTACTCATGAACGGTGTCGCCTCTTCTCGCGTTGCTCTTTAGTTCGCGCCACTCTGAGTTAAGGTAACCGAAAGGAACGCGTGGGACTGAGGGGCGCGAGTCTTTTATCCTGATAAGCGAGCGACGCTCCGCTTGATCTGTTGTCATTCCGCGCCCAGTCAGCACGATACCGCGTGGGACAGGCGTACAAGGCTCTGGCGCAATTGATCGAGACGATTCTGAATCTATGTGAAGCGCAATGGCAGCAGCTACCGCAAGAGCGGACACAAGCAGGAAGACTCTCGTGGCTTTTGGTCGGGGTGTCCGCATGAAAGAGCCTAAGGTCTAACGCCTGAGTTAAGCCGACCCGCAGCGGGGCGGCGACTGAGCGCAATATAGCCGAAGGCAGGCGCTTAGGCGCCGCACCGATGTGGGTTCGGCTTGAACGAATTGTTAGGCCCTACTGCCGGAGGGGCTGAAAGCATTCTCGCTTTCCAAGCTCGATCCGACGAGGTTGAGGTTGTTCGGCTCTCCATCTGTAGCGCGAAGACCATACGCACAAGCTGCCTTTGAGATGGGTTTGTACAAGGGTGGGCTGTCCGCTTACTGCGGCCCCGACTATGAGTGATGGAACGTTTTGGCTGTTGCAACCAATGCACTGACGCGCTACTGCCAAAGAAGGAGAGCGCAAGTCCCAGGGCTGTGCTGTTTGGTCAACTACCTCATCCTCATAGAACACTCGACCAGCGAAAGCTACCTTTGTGCCGTCACGCAACCGGAGGCTGATGCGCTCAGTGCGGTCAGTGCGGTCAATTACCGCGCTCTCTACGAAGCTGTATGCAATGACCTCTACGCAGAAGGTTATTGCACAATAGTGCGGCCTATTCTCTGGAGGTGGTGTCGCGCGGCTAACAGACGCGATAGCGGCAAGCGCGATGAGGGTCGAGGCAATAATGTGAATGTTCTTGACCATCAGTGCCTCATCACACTCAACATGTAGGGCCTAACGCCTGAGTTAAGCCGACCCGCAGCGGGGCGGCGACTGAGCGCAATATAGCCGAAGGCGGGCGCTTAGGCGCCGCACCGATGCGGGTTCGGCTTGAACGAATTGTTAGGCCCCATCCTAAATGCCGTGAGCCTCTGAAAACGCGACCAACTCTTTGTCAATGCGAGCGGCAACGTCTGGAGAGCTGAAGAAGTACAAGTCTGGAGCGTCTGTGTCGTCTTTGTATGCCGCAACCACCAATCTGGCCGGTTGGCCGTTGAAGATAATTGAGAACTCCCAGTTGCCGGACTGCCCGACCCAGAGGCCATCTACTTGATCGGCAAGCTTTGCCGCAGAGTCCTGGGTGAAGCCAGCTGAGAAAAGTTGAGAGATTTCTGTGAGCAAAGGACGAACATGCTCTTGGTCGAGGTTCATTGATGCCTCGGTCAAGCCGGAAGTGTCGATAGGCTGCGCAGCACCGGTGCAGCCGACCACGGCGAGGATTGAGAACAAGAGCGCACGAAAGCCTTTCATGGGGCCTAACGCCGGAGCTAACCGGACCCGCCGTGGGTCCGTTCCGAGCCGATCATAGCCGCAACCCCAGGCGAAGGGGCAGCCGCGATGCGGGTTCCGGTTGAGCGACTTGTTATGGTGCAGCGGCCGGTCCACTCACGGCCTTGGAAGCATCAGCTCGGGTACGCGATCCGCAAGAGGTCCAGCAGCGGTTGCGAGGATCCAGAAAAGCGGTGAACCCGCCGCCGCAAAGGCGGCTTTGCGGCGACGTGTCGCGCCGCTTTTCTAGCATTTTTCGGAGCAGAGCGGCAGTCGGCAAGCGGCGCTCCGTGCTGTCAGGCTTTTCCGAGCAAGAGCAGATCGTTCCCGCCTGCAGCATAACGCCTGAATTAAGCCGACCCGCAGCGGGGCGGCGACTGGGCGAATATAGCCGAAGGCGCTTGCCTAGGCGCCGCCCCGCTGTGGGTTCGGCTTGAATGAATTGTTAGGCGTCTGTGCCACGCCAGCTCAGCCCTGCAAGGCCGTAAGCGACGCTTGAAAGGCTGGCCCCCAAGAGCATGAGTCCCTGAGCGCTAGCGCCGGCCCACAACGCCAGCGGTGCAACCAAGACGCCGCCGATGAGCAGGAGCCATGACAGTCTGCGCGTCTCCTTGACCGAAAGAGAACGCGGGGCCGTAAAAGCGGCGCGAAAGAACATTGTGGCGCTACCAATAAAAAGCACGGAGAAGATGGCGGCAGCTGGGACCGACACGGGACTGCTAAGTAACACCAAAGCAGCGACGGAACCGAACGCTGCGGCAGCCACTGCCGAGACAATGATGGCAATTACGCGCTCAGCTTTAGTGGGCGGACGATTGAGATCATTGATCATGACGCCTAACGCCTGAGTTAAGCTGACCCGCAGCGGGGCGGCGACTGAGCGCAATATAGCCGAAGGCGGGCGCTTAGGCGCCGCACCGATGCGGGTTCGGCTTGAACGAATTGTTAGGGCCCATTAGCAGGGACCTGTGGCCAGAGCCAGCCACACCAAGCGGAAGTAATCACCGAAGTCTGGAGGAGCTGGGTAGAACGGCGCGGCCAGTGCGCGAGCGAAGTAGAACGCCCCAAGGATTGCGAGTGAAAGAATGCTTTTGCGACCGATGGCAGGGGAGCGTCCCCGCGGCCAAAGTAGTATTGCCACGGCAAAAGCTAGGAGCATCCAGAGCATCGCTTGCTTGTGCCAGGCGTAGGTACCGCACGAGAACAGGCCGAGCCACACCCCGCCCACAATTGCTGCCAAGAACGCGACGAGCACCAGCGCCTTGAATCCGTTTGCGGAGGTGCGTGGCATGGGCCCTAACGCCTGAATTAAGCCGACCCGTGTAGTGGAAGCGGGCATGGCAGGATTTTATTGCCATGCCCGCTGTAACGAAGCGGGTTCGGCTTGAATGAATTGTTAGGTTGCTCAGTCCGCAGGCGGTTGGGTGTCGATGGCAGTGCCATGATCAACCAACGGGAGCAACTCTTTGACCTGATCGACGGAGTAACCCTCCAGATGAACGATCCGCTTGTCCAGAAGTGTGAGGATGACCTTGCGGCTCGCGCGTGCTTTGAGCCAAGCAACCAGAACGGCAGCAACGGGGCCAGCAACCGCAGCAGTTTGTGCCACAGCGATCATGGTGCCAGCAGCCATAACCTGACCAGGCGGAGCCTTGAGCTCGGCATAAGGAACGCCGGCATCGTCTAGTGCCCGGGTAAACGACTCGTCGCTGTCTTTGAATAGAGCTATACGCACGATGATGTCTCCAGAGCAACCTAACGCCTGAGTTAAGCCGACCCGCAGCGGGGCGGCGACTGAGCGCAATATAGCCGAAGGCGGGCGCTTAGGCGCCGCACCGATGCGGGTTCGGCTTGAACGAATTGTTAGGCCGCATCTACGCCATCTGCCGTGACTTGCCCGGGGCCTGTCACGCGCGTGCCAAAGAAGCGAACCATATCAAGATCAGCGGTCAGCCTTGCGCATGCCCTTGTGAATCTGTGTCTTGGGTCTTGCAAGTTCTCCTTTGCCACGCAGAGAATCGCTAAGCATTGGTCGCTGATGTGCGGGGAGGCAAACGACAGTACGGAGTTGTCCGTCTTATGGGCGATGTCGTGGGCGAACGTGTTACGGATCTCCCGAATGCGGTGGAGATCCGCCCAGATGGCGTCAGTGACCAAGCCGAGTAGGCGCGCCATGTCGATTTTGGCTGAGAAGCTCGACAGCGGGCGGCTCTTATTGAACAGGCCTTCCCACGCCTTTTTGTGCGGGTGCAGCGCGGACTCAATGGCTGCGGCCAACATTTCCTCGACCCAGGCTCCACCCACGACTGCAACCGTGCGAGCAGAGCCAGTACTCATCTCAGAGATAAGCGTATCTAAGCGCTGTTGTGCTTCTTCCGAGTAGTCGCCAATCTTCATGCGGCCTAACGCCTGAATTAAGCCGACCCGCAGCGGGGTGGCGACTGGGCGAATATAGCCGAAGGCAGGCGCCTGGGCGCCGCCCCGATGTGGGTTCGGCTTGAATGAATTGTTAGGCCCCAAACCGCTGCAGCACAGACCGACAAGCGGGAAGGGCCAGCGGAGTTGCCCACGCAATGGCTGACTGTATCTCAGGCTCCAGCTTGGCTAAAGCGTCCGGTGCCCACTTAAATCTGGCGGCTCCGATAGGCAATGAATCGCACTCCGAGGAAATGACAACGAACGTCTCAAAGTCTGAGTCTCGCTCCGGAACCTCTAGTGCGGCGTGCAGCGATGCCAAGGCATGACAGCCCTCAAGCAACGGCACTGTTCCGTCCAGGATGCCCCGCGCGATATCAGCAGCGCGTTCGCGGCAAGAAGAAACGTACTCTTCATGGCTCATGCGATCGTTCATTGGGGCCTAACGCCTGAGTTAAGCCGACCCGCAGCGGGGCGGCGACTGAGCGCAATATAGCCGAAGGCGGGCGCTTAGGCGCTGCACCGATGTGGGTTCGGCTTGAACGAATTGTTAGGGCCCATTGAGT
>NZ_BAABJY010000008.1:0-16552 GCF_039543545.1 Luteimonas vadosa
GCCACCGAACTTCTCCGCGCCGATCTTCGTCAGCGCCGCCGTCAGCGTCGTCTTGCCGTGATCCACGTGACCGATCGTTCCCACGTTCACGTGGGGCTTGGTGCGCTCGAATTTTCCCTTGGCCATGATTGGATTCCCGTTGCGTTGAATTGGATTGCGAAGATCGGATCCCGATCCGATGCGACCGGTACGGCGCCAGTTGCGCCGAAACCGGGCGTTGGTCAGTTCTTCTTGGTGACCTCGTCGGCGATGTTCGCCGGCGCTTCCGCGTAATGGTCGAATTCCATGGTGAACGTCGCGCGGCCCTGCGACATCGAACGCAGGCTGGTCGCATAACCGAACATCTCGCCCAGCGGCAGCATCGCGTTGATCGCCTTGCCCGACGGCGTGTCGTCCTGGCCCTGCAGGATGCCGCGGCGACGGCTGACGTCGCCCATCACGTCACCGAGGTAATCCTCCGGGGTGATGATCTCGACCTTCATGATCGGTTCGAGCAACACCGGGCTGGCCTTGGCGAATCCTTCCTTGAAGCCCATCGAGCCGGCGATCTTGAACGCCATTTCGGACGAGTCGACCTCGTGGTACGAGCCGTCGACCAGCCGCACCTTGACGTCGACGATCGGATAGCCGGCCAGCAGGCCGCTTGCCACGGTCTCCTGGATGCCCTTGTCGACCGCAGGGATGTACTCCTTCGGCACCACGCCACCGACGACGGCGTTCTCGAACACATAGCCGCCGCCCTGCTCGTTCGGCTCGATTTCGAGCCAGACATGGCCGAACTGGCCCTTGCCGCCGGACTGGCGCACGAACTTGCCCTCGGCGCGCACGGCCTTGCGGATGGTTTCGCGGTAGGCCACCTGCGGCTTGCCGACGTTGGCCTCGACGTTGAACTCGCGCTTCATGCGATCGACCAGGATGTCCAGGTGCAACTCGCCCATGCCGGCGATGATGGTCTGGCCGGATTCCTCGTCCGTGCGCACGCGGAAGGAAGGATCCTCCTGCGCCAGCCGGCCGAGCGCCAGGCCCATCTTCTCCTGGTCGGACTTGGTCTTGGGCTCGACCGCCATCGAGATGACGGGCTCGGGGAACACCATGCGCTCCAGGGTGATGACGTGGTCCTGCGCGCACAGGGTGTCGCCCGTGGTCACGTCCTTCAGGCCGACCGCGGCGGCGATGTCGCCGGCCAGCACTTCCTTGATCTCGTCGCGGTTGTTGGAGTGCATCTGCAGGATGCGGCCGACGCGCTCCTTCTTCGACTTGACCGGGTTGTAGACCTGGTCGCCGGAACGCAACACGCCCGAATACACCCGGAAGAAGGTCAGCGAGCCGACGAACGGATCGGTCATGATCTTGAACGCAAGCGCCGAGAACGGCTCGGAGTCCGACGCCTTGCGAGTGTCGGTCTGCTCGTTCTCGTCGATGCCCTGCACCGGCGGACGGTCGGCCGGCGACGGCAGCAACTGGATCACGCCGTCGAGCATCGCCTGGACGCCCTTGTTCTTGAACGCGCTGCCGCAGAACACGGGGATGATCTCGACGTTCAAGGTCCGCTCGCGCAGGCCGCCGATGATCTCTTCCTCGGAGAGCTCGCCGCCCTCGAGGTACTTGTCCATCAACCCTTCGTTGGCCTCGGCCGCGGCTTCGATCATGAAGCTGCGGGCCTCGTTCGCCTTGTCCTGCAGCTCGGCCGGGATGTCGCGGTATTCGAAGATCGTGCCCTGCGACGCGACGTCCCAATGGATCGCCTTCATCTTGAGCAGGTCGACCACGCCCTCGAACCCGTCCTCGGCGCCGATCGGCACCTGCATCGGGACCGGGTACGCGCCCAGGCGCGACTTGAGCTGGGCGACGACCTTGTCGAAGTTGGCGCCCGTACGGTCCATCTTGTTGACGAAGGCGAGCCGCGGCACGGAGTACTTGTTGGCCTGGCGCCAGACCGTCTCGGACTGCGGCTGCACGCCGCCCACGGCGCACAGGACGAAGACCGCGCCGTCAAGCACGCGCAGGGAGCGCTCGACCTCGATGGTGAAGTCGACGTGCCCGGGGGTGTCGATGATGTTGAAGCGGTGCTGCGGCAGGGACTTGTCCATCCCGGTCCAGAACGCCGTGGTGGCGGCGGACGTGATGGTGATGCCGCGCTCCTGCTCCTGCTCCATCCAGTCCATCACCGCGGCGCCATCGTGCACCTCGCCGATCTTGTGGCTGACACCGGTGTAGAAAAGGATGCGCTCGGACGTGGTGGTCTTTCCGGCATCGATGTGGGCCATGATGCCGAAGTTGCGGTAGCGGTCGATGGGTGTTGTACGGGCCACGGTTTGCCTCGGATGCTGTATTGATCGGTTTGCGCATGGGTGCGCAGGGCCGCGGCAGGTGCCGCGCATGCCGGGCGCGCCTCCCGGCGTGCCACGGCGACTTGGTTTTCGTTGCCGCAGGCGCTAGCGCCTGGAGCCGTCTTGCGCCGTTGCTGGCCTGCCGCCGCTTGCCGGCGGCCAGGGGACCGGCACGCCCGGGCGCACGCATGTGCGCCTACGGGGCTGTCGGTCTTACCAGCGGTAGTGCGCGAAGGCCTTGTTGGCTTCCGCCATGCGATGGGTTTCCTCGCGCTTCTTGATCGCGCCGCCGCGGCTTTCCGAGGCATCGATCAGTTCCGCGGCCAGCTTGCGCGGCATGGAGTTCTCCCCGCGCTTGCGCGCCGAGTCGATCAACCAGCGCATTGCCAGCGCCATGCGGCGCGACTGGCGCACCTCGACCGGGACCTGGTAGGTGGCGCCACCGACGCGGCGCGACTTGACCTCGACGGCGGGGGAGATGTTCGCCAGCGCCTTCTCGACGACTTCGAGCGGATTCGGGTTCTTCTCCCCGATCACGTCCATCGCGCCGTAGACGATCTTCTCGGCGACCGACTTCTTGCCGCTGTACATCACCATGTTGATGAAGCGGGCGATGGTTTCGCTGCCGTGCTTGGGATCGGGCAGGACGGAGCGCTGTGGGGCGGAACCTTTGCGTGACATTGTTGTTTACCGGTTCATGGGCGGACCCGGGTCCGCCGTGTTGCAGATTGATAGGTTCGATGCAGCGGGCTGGCGCCCGCCGGGATCACGACTTCGGACGCTTGGTGCCGTACTTGGAGCGGCTCTGCTTGCGCTTGGCCACGCCGGAGGCGTCCAGCGAACCGCGCACCGTGTGGTAACGCACGCCGGGCAGGTCCTTGACGCGGCCGCCGCGGATCAGCACCACCGAGTGCTCCTGGAGGTTATGGCCCTCGCCACCGATGTAGGAGATCACCTCGTAGCCGTTGGTCAGGCGAACCTTGGCGACCTTGCGCAGGGCGGAGTTCGGCTTCTTCGGCGTGGTGGTGTACACGCGGGTGCAGACGCCGCGACGCTGCGGGCAATTCTCCAGCGCGGGCGAGGTGCTCTTGTAGGTTTCGGGGCTGCGCGGCTTCCGCACCAGCTGGTTGATCGTTGCCATCGTTGTCGGTTTCTTTGGTTTGTCGTAGCGGCGAAGTCGTATCGGTTCCGGCGCAAGGGGGGCACCCGTGCGCGAAAACGAAGGCAGGCGGAGTGACCCGGCCTGCCAAGACGGAAAAGTATAGCTGGCGCGGACGCCAAGCGTCAACGCAAGCTACCCCGGGGCCCGGGGGCGCGACCTGCGCTTCCCGGGCCCGGAACTGGGTCTCCCGCCCATCCTGGGCCGAACACGAGGCGCGTCCCTGGCGCCTCATTTCGTGATCTGGGACGGTCCCGCGGGACCGTCGCTGACTGTTCTATCAGGTGTCGCTGGAAGCCTCGTCCGACGGCGCCTCGATCATGTCGGACACCTCCGGTGCGGCCTCGACCTCCTCGGTCATGCCGCCCGAAAGGGCTTCCATCTCGGAGTCGGTCAGGCCGGAGGCGTTCTTGCGCCGCTCGTTGTGGTACGCCAGGCCCGTGCCGGCCGGGATCAGCCGCCCGACGATGACGTTTTCCTTGAGCCCGCGCAGGCCGTCACGGGTGCCGCGAACGGCAGCCTCGGTCAGGACCCGGGTGGTCTCCTGGAAGGAGGCCGCCGAGATGAACGACTCGGTCGCCAGGGAGGCCTTGGTGATCCCGAGCAGCACCGGCTCGTAGGTCGCGGGCAGGTCGCCCTTGGCCTCCAGCGCGACGTTGTCCTCGAGCACGCGCTGCCGCTCGGCCTGCTCGCCGTGCATGAACTTGCTGTCGCCCTGCTCCGTGATCTCGACCTTGCGCAGCATCTGGCGAATGATCACCTCGATGTGCTTGTCGTTGATCTTCACGCCCTGGAGCCGGTAGACGTCCTGGATTTCCTTGGTGAGGTACGACGCCAGCTCCTCGACGCCCTTCAGGCGCAGGATGTCCTGCGGGCTGGGCTCGCCGTCCACGACGGTCTCGCCCTTCTCCACGTGCTCGCCCTCGAACACGATGATCTGGCGGTACTTGGGGATCAGCTCCTCGTGGTCCTCGCCGTCGGCGCCCTTGATGATCAGGCGCTGCTTGCCCTTGGTGTCCTTGCCGAAGCTGACCACGCCGGAGCGCTCGGCCAGGATCGCCGGATCCTTGGGCTTGCGGGCCTCGAACAGGTCCGCCACGCGCGGCAGGCCGCCGGTGATGTCGCGGGTCTTGGACGCTTCCTGCGGGATCTTGGCAACCACGTCGCCCACGCCCACCTGGGCGCCATCCTGCAGGTTGACGATCGACTTGGGCGGCAGCAGGTACTGCGCCGGCAGGTCGGTGCCCGGGATGTCCAGGTCCTTCCCGGTCTTGGCATCGACGATGCGGATGATCGGGCGCATGTCCTTGCCCTGGGTTCCGCGACGCTTGGGATCGGTGATCTCGCTGGACGCCAGGCCGGTCAGCTCGTCGGTCTTCTCGATGACGGTGACGCCCTCGACGAAATCGACGAAGCGGACCACGCCCTTGACCTCCGACACGATCGGGTGGTTATGGGGATCCCAGGTGGCGACCGTCGCGCCCGACTTGACCGCGGCACCGTCCTTGACGTTGATCGTGGCGCCATAGGGCAGCTTGTAGCGCTCGCGCTCGCGGCCGTGGGTGTCGAGCACCGACAGCTCGCCCGAGCGCGACACCGCGACCAGGTGGCCGTTGGCGTGCTGCACCGACTTGATGTTGTTGAACTTGACCGAGCCGGTGGTCTTGACCGTGACGTTGTCGATGGCGGCGGCACGCGATGCCGCGCCACCGATGTGGAACGTACGCATGGTCAGCTGCGTGCCGGGCTCGCCGATCGACTGCGCGGCGACGACGCCGACCGCCTCGCCGTGGTTCACGAGGTGGCCGCGGCCGAGGTCGCGCCCGTAGCACATGGCGCACACGCCGAAGGACGACTCACAGGTGATGGTGGAACGCACCTGGATCGCCTGGACGCCGGCTTCCTCCAGCTTGGACACCCACGCCTCGTCGAGCAGGGTGTTGCGGGTGACGATCGGATCCTCGTCGTCGCCAGGCAGGAACACGTCCTCGGCCACGATCCGGCCGAGCACGCGGTCGCGCAGCGGCTCGACCACGTCGCCGCCCTCGACGATCGGGGTCATGGCCAGGCTCTGGGTGGTGCCGCAATCGGTCTCGGTGATCACCACGTCCTGGGCCACGTCGACCAGGCGACGCGTCAGGTAACCCGAGTTGGCGGTCTTCAGCGCCGTATCCGCGAGGCCCTTTCGTGCGCCGTGGGTCGAGATGAAGTACTGCAGGACGTTGAGGCCCTCGCGGAAGTTCGCGGTGATCGGCGTCTCGATGATCGAGCCGTCCGGCTTGGCCATCAGGCCGCGCATGCCCGCCAGCTGGCGGATCTGCGCCTGTGAACCACGCGCGCCGGAATCAGCCATGATGTAAACCGAGTTCATCGACTTCTGCTTGACCTGCTCGCCCTTGGCGTTGGTCACGGTCTCGGTGCCGATCGCGTCCATCATCGCCTTGGCGACGCGCTCGTTGGTGCGCGACCAGATGTCGACGACCTTGTTGTAGCGCTCGCCGGCGGTGACCAGGCCCGACTGGTACTGCTGCTGGATCTCCAGCACCTCGGTCTCGGCCTCGGCGAGGATGCCCTTCTTCTCGCCGGGGATGATCATGTCGTCGATGCCGATCGACACGCCGGCACGGGTGGCGTTGGCGAAGCCCGTGTACATCAGCTGGTCGGCGAACACCACGGTGTCCTTCAGGCCCAGCAGGCGGTAGCACGAGTTGATCAGGCGGCTGATGTTCTTCTTGGTCAGCTCGACGTTGGCCAGGGCGAACGGCAGCCCCTCGGGCAGGATCTCGGCCAGCAGCGCGCGGCCGACGGTGGTGTCGACCACCGACGTGCGCTGCTCGCGCGACCCGTCCTCGCCGACCTCGGTCTCGGTGATGCGCACCTTGACCTTGGCGTGGATGCTGACGACCTTGTGGTCGTAGGCGCGCTTGACCTCGGCCACGTTGGCGAAGGCCATGCCCTCGCCCGGCTGGTTCTCCAGCGCGCGGGTCATGTAGTACAGGCCGAGCACCACGTCCTGCGACGGCACGATGATCGGCTCGCCGTTGGCCGGCGACAGGATGTTGTTGGACGACATCATCAGCGCGCGCGCCTCAAGCTGGGCTTCCAGCGAGAGGGGCACGTGCACGGCCATCTGGTCGCCGTCGAAGTCGGCGTTGAACGCGGTGCAGACCAGCGGATGCAGCTGGATGGCCTTGCCTTCGATCAGCACCGGCTCGAACGCCTGGATGCCGAGGCGATGCAGGGTCGGGGCGCGGTTGAGCATCACCGGGTGTTCGCGGATCACCTCTTCCAGGATGTCCCAGACCTCGGCTTCCTCGCGCTCGACCAGCTTCTTGGCCGCCTTGATGGTGGTGGCCAGGCCGCGGCGCTGCAGCTTGGCGAAGATGAAGGGCTTGAACAGCTCAAGCGCCATCTTCTTCGGCAGGCCGCACTCGTGCAGGCGCAAGGTCGGGCCGACCACGATGACCGAACGGCCGGAGTAGTCGACGCGCTTGCCGAGCAGGTTCTGGCGGAACCGGCCCTGCTTGCCCTTGATCATGTCGGCCAGCGACTTGAGCGCGCGCTTGTTGGTGCCGGTGATGGCGCGGCCGCGGCGGCCGTTGTCCATCAGTGCGTCGACGGACTCCTGCAGCATGCGCTTCTCGTTGCGCACGATGATCTCGGGCGCATTGAGTTCCAGCAGGCGGCGCAGGCGGTTGTTGCGGTTGATGACGCGGCGGTACAGGTCGTTGAGGTCGGAGGTCGCGAAGCGGCCACCGTCCAGCGGCACCAGCGGACGCAGGTCCGGCGGCAGCACCGGCAGCACGGTCATGACCATCCACTCGGGACGGTTGCCGGACTCCAGGAAGGCCTCGACCAGCTTGATGCGCTTGGTGAAGCGCTTGAGCTTGGTCTCCGAACCCGTGGCGGCGATCTCTTCCTTCAGCTGCACCAGCTGCGCCTGCAGGTCGATCGTGCGCAGCAGGTCGTAGACGGCCTCGGCGCCCATCGCGGCGTCGAAGTCGTCCCCGTGCTCCTGGCGCATCTGCATGTACTGCTCTTCGTTGAGCAGCTGACCCCGCTCGAGCGGGGTCAGGCCCGGCTCGGTGACCACGAAGGCCTCGAAGTACAGGATGCGCTCGATGTCGCGCAGGGTCATGTCCAGCATCAGGCCGATGCGCGAGGGCAGCGACTTGAGGAACCAGATGTGCGCGGTCGGGCTGGCCAGGTCGATGTGGCCCATGCGCTCGCGCCGCACCTTGGCCAGGGTGACCTCGGTGCCGCACTTCTCGCACACCACGCCACGGTGCTTCATGCGCTTGTACTTGCCGCACAGGCACTCGTAGTCCTTCACCGGCCCGAAGATCGCGGCGCAGAACAGGCCATCGCGCTCGGGCTTGAAGGTGCGGTAGTTGATCGTCTCGGGCTTCTTGACCTCGCCGAACGACCACGAACGGATCATGTCGGGCGAGGCTAGCGCGATCTTGATCGCGTCGAAGTCGAGCGCCGGGCGCTGCTGGTTGAACAGGTTCAGTAGGTCTTTCATGTGTATCTCCGGGAATGGGGAGGCTTGATTCGGGTGGATTCAGTGCGTTCTCGCACTCCCTCCTCAGTTCTCCTCCAGCTCCATGTTGATCGCCAGCGAGCGGATTTCCTTGACCAGCACGTTGAAGGACTCCGGCATGCCGGCCACCATCTCGTGCTCTCCGTCGACGATGTTCTTGTACATCTGGTTTCGGCCCTGCACGTCGTCGGACTTCACCGTCAGCATTTCCTGCAGCGTGTAGGCCGCGCCGTAGGCTTCCAGCGCCCAGACTTCCATCTCGCCGAAGCGCTGGCCGCCGAACTGGGCCTTGCCGCCGAGCGGCTGCTGGGTGACCAGCGAGTACGGACCCGTGGAACGCGCGTGCATCTTGTCGTCGACCAGGTGGTTGAGCTTGAGCATGTGCATGTAGCCCACCGTCACCGGGCGCTCGAAGGCTTCGCCGGTGCGGCCGTCGTACAGCTGGGTCTGGCCGTTTTGCGGCAGGTCCGCGAGCTCAAGCATCTTCTTGATCTCGGACTCGGCCGCACCGTCGAACACGGGCGTCGCCATCGGCACGCCGGCGGTGAGGTTCTGCGCCAGCGTCATCAGCTCCGCGTCGGAGAACTGCTTCAGGTCGACGCGCTGGCCCTGCAGCTTCTCGTCGTGGTTGTAGATCTCGTCGAGGAAGCCGCGCAGGTCCGCGATCTTCGCCTGCGCATCGAGCATGCGCTGGATCTTCTGGCCCAGCCCCTTCGCCGCCCACCCGAGGTGGACCTCGAGGATCTGGCCGATGTTCATGCGCGACGGCACGCCCAGCGGGTTCAGCACGATGTCGACGGTCTCGCCGTCGGCCATGTGCGGCATGTCCTCGACCGGGACGATGGTCGAGACGACGCCCTTGTTGCCGTGGCGGCCGGCCATCTTGTCGCCCGGCTGGATGCGGCGCTTCACGGCCAGGTACACCTTGACCATCTTCAGCACGCCGGGGGCGAGGTCGTCGCCCTGGGTGATCTTGCCGCGCTTGTCGGCGAAGCGCTTCTCGAATTCCTTCTGGTGCGCCTCGATCTGCTTCTGCGCGCGCTCGATGGCTTCCGACGCGTCCTCGTCCTTCATCCGCAGCGAGAACCAGTCGGACTTCTTCAGGCCGTCGAGCACCAGGCTGGTGACCGTCTCGCCCTTCTTGACGCCCGGGCCGCCGCTGGCGGTCTTGCCCAGCAGCTGCCCGCGCAGGCGATCGTAGATCGCCGCCTCGAGGATGCGGAACTGGTCGTCGAAGTCCTTCTTGACCCGCTTGACCTCGTTCTCCTCGATCTGCCGGGCGCGCTTGTCCTTCTCGATGCCGTCGCGGGTGAAGACCTGCACGTCGATGACCGTGCCGTCCATTCCGGGCGGAACGCGCAGCGAGCTGTCCTTCACGTCGGACGCCTTCTCGCCGAAGATCGCCCGCAGCAGCTTCTCCTCCGGGGTCAGCTGGGACTCGCCCTTGGGCGTGACCTTGCCGACCAGGATGTCGCCGGCCCGCACCTCGGCGCCGATGTAGACCACGCCGGACTCATCGAGGCGGTTGAGCGCCTGCTCCGAGACGTTCGGGATGTCGGCGGAGATTTCTTCCGGGCCGAGCTTTGTGTCGCGGGCGACCGCGGTCAGCTCCTCGATGTGGATCGTCGTGTAGCGATCCTCCTTCACCACCCGCTCGGACAGCAGGATGGAGTCCTCGAAGTTGTAGCCGTTCCACGGCATGAACGCGACCAGCATGTTCTGGCCCAGGGCCAGTTCGCCGATGTCGGTGGAGGGACCGTCGGCCAGCACGTCACCGCGCGCGACCACGTCGCCCACGTTGACCAGTGGCGTCTGGTTGATGCAGGTGTTCTGGTTGGAGCGCGTGTACTTGATCAGGTTGTAGATGTCGACGCCCGCGTCGACCTCGCCCTCGATCTCGCCCTCGTTCACCTTGACCACGATGCGACCGGCATCGATCTGCTCGATGACGCCGCCGCGGCGGGCGTTCACGGTCACGCCCGAGTCGCGCGCGACCGCGCGCTCGATGCCCGTGCCGACCAGCGGCTTCTCGCTGCGCAGCGTCGGCACCGCCTGGCGCTGCATGTTGGCGCCCATCAGCGCGCGGTTGGCGTCGTCGTGCTCCAGGAACGGGACCAGCGCCGCCGCGACCGACACGGTCTGCATCGGCGACACGTCCATGTAGTCCACCTCGGCGGGCGGCTTGAGCAGCGACTCGCCGGCATGCCGGCAAGCCACGAACTGGGCGGTCAGGCGGCCCTTCTCGTCCTGCTCGGCGTTGGCCTGGGCGATGACGAACTCGTTCTCCTCGATCGCCGACAGGAACTCGATCTCGTCGGTGACCTTGCCGTCGACGACCTTGCGGTAGGGCGTCTCGAGGAAGCCATAGCGGTTGGTGCGCGCGAACACGGCGAGCGAGTTGATCAGGCCGATGTTCGGGCCTTCGGGCGTCTCGATGGTGCAGACGCGGCCGTAATGCGTCGGGTGCACGTCGCGGACCTCGAAGCCTGCACGCTCGCGCGTGAGGCCGCCGGGCCCAAGCGCGGACACGCGGCGCTTGTGGGTGACCTCGGACAGCGGGTTGTTCTGGTCCATGAACTGCGACAGCTGCGAGGAGCCGAAGAACTCCTTGACCGCGGCCGCCACCGGCTTGGCGTTGATCAGCTCCTGCGGGGTCAGGCCATCGGCCTCGGCCATGGTCAGGCGCTCGCGCACGGCGCGCTCCACGCGGACCAGGCCGACGCGGAACACGTTCTCGGCCATTTCGCCGACCGAGCGCACGCGACGGTTGCCGAGGTGGTCGATGTCGTCGACGGTGCCGCGGCCGTTGCGGATCTCGGTGAGGACCTTGATCACCTCGAGGATGTCGGAGGTCTCGCCATTCTCGGCGACCAGCCTCTGCGCTTCCTCGTCCTTGCGCTCGCTGAAGTAGCGGTGGTCGTAAAGCACCGACGCGCCCTCGGTTTCCTTGCGGCCCAGGCGGCGGTTGAACTTCATCCGGCCGACGCCCGACAGGTCGTAGCGCTCGAAGGTGAAGAACAGGTTGTGGAACAGGTTCTGCGCGGCGTCCTTGGTGGGCGGCTCGCCCGGACGCATCATGCGGTAGATCTCGACGAGCGCCTCGAGCTGGGTCGTGGTGCTGTCGATGCGCAGGGTGTTGGACAGGTAGGCACCGCGATCCAGGTCGTTGACCCAGATGGTGCCCACCGCCTCGATGCCCGCCTTGCGCAGGGCCTCGAGCATCTCCTCGGTGATCTCGTCGTTGGCGGAGGCGATGAGCTCGCCGGTCGTCGCGTCGACGACGTCATGGGACAGGATCCGCCCCACCAGGTAGGTGTCGGGCACGGCGAGCGCGGCGATGCCGGACTCCTCGAGCTGCCGGACGTGGCGCGCGGTGATGCGCTTGCCCGCCTCGACGATGACCTCGTCGCCGTCGGCGAGGTCGAAGTCGAGCGTTTCGCCGCGCAGGCGCTCGGGGACGAGCACCAGCTGCACGCCTTCCTTGGGATCGATGTGGAAGGTGTTGATCTCGAAGAACTCGTTCAACATCTCCTCGTTGTTGTAGCCCAGCGCGCGCAGCAGGATCGACACCGGCAACTTGCGGCGGCGGTCGATTCGCGTGAACAGCGCGTCCTTGGGGTCGAACTCGAAGTCCAGCCAGGAGCCGCGGTAGGGAATGACCCGCGCCGAGTACAGCAGCTTGCCCGAGCTGTGCGTCTTGCCGCGGTCGTGGTCGAAGAACACGCCCGGCGAGCGATGCAGCTGGGAGACGATGACCCGCTCGGTGCCATTGACGATGAAGGTGCCGTTCTCGGTCATGAGCGGGATCTCGCCCATGTAGACCTCCTGCTCCTTCACGTACTTGATCGCCTTGCTGGACGACTCGCGGTCGTAGATCACCAGGCGCACGGTCACGCGCAGGGGGGCGCCGTAGCTGAGGCCGCGGTTGCGGCACTCGCGCTCGTCGAACACGGGATCGCCCAGCTTGTAGCCGACGTACTCCAGTGCCGCGTAGCCGTTGTAGCTCACGATCGGGAACACCGACTTCAGCGCGGCGTGCAGGCCGCGCTCCTCGCGCTTGGCCGGATCAACGTCCGCCTGCAGGAACTCGCGGTAGGAATCGACCTGGATGGCGAGCAGGAACGGCACCTCGAGGATGGAACGGCGCTTGCCGAAGTCCTTGCGGATGCGCTTCTTCTCGGTGAACGAGTAGTCTGACTGCTGCGGGGATGTCGTCATGGGGTGTGACCGCCTCTGGCATCTGTGGGTCGCGCGTCCGCGGCCCGGGGGAACATTCTTTTCAGAACGAATGAAGAATCGTCAGTGGGAAGTCGCTGGTATTGCCGGCACCAGCACGCCCTCTCCCGCTACTTCCAACTACCGACTCTCGATGTCTGCGCGTGGTCCGCGCCTTTCTCTGCAACGACCGAAGGCCAGGGGCTTTCGCCCCCGGCCTCGGTGTGCCGCCTATGCAATCCGGCGACGAATGGCGATTACTTGAGTTCCGCGGTCGCGCCTGCGGCCTCGATGTCCTTCTTGAGCTTCTCGGCTTCTTCCTTGGACACGCCTTCCTTGATGGTCTGCGGCGCGCCTTCGACCAGGTCCTTGGCTTCCTTCAGGCCCAGGCCGGTGATGGCGCGGACAACCTTGATCGCCTCGACCTTCTTCTCGCCCGCGGACTTGAGGATGACGGTGAACTCGGTCTGCTCTTCGGCAGGGGCCGCTGCGGCGGCCGGACCGGCGGCAGCTGCGACCGGGGCGGCGGCGGAAACGCCGAACTTCTCTTCCATCGCCTTGACCAGCTCCATCACCTCGACGAGGGTCTTGCTGCTGATCGCTTCGATGATTTCTTCATTGGAAAGGGACATTGTGATTACCTCTGTTATCTAAGATTGGAAACGACTTGTGGATTGGGATCTCGTGTACCGAACCGATCGCCTCAGGCGGCCTTCTGCTGTCCGACCGCGTTGGTGACGCGGGCGACCTGCGAGGCCGGCTCGGCCAGCAAGCGCACCAGCATGGTGGCGGGCTGGACCATGACGCTGAGCAGCATCGACAACGCCTGGTCGCGGGTCGGCAGCGACGCCAGGACATCCACGTGGGAGCCCGGGTACATCTGTCCGCCCAACGACACCAGTCGCGGCTTCAGCTTGTCGTTCGCTTTCGCGAAGTCCTTGATCAGGCGTCCGGCGGCACCCGGGTCTTCCTGCGAGAAGGCGTACAGCAGGGGTCCGGTCAGCTCGTCCTTGATGACGGCGTAATCGGTGTCCTCCACTGCGCGCGAGACCAGCGAGTTCTTGGCTACCTTCAAGAACACGTTGTCCGTGCGCGCCTTCTTGCGCAGGTCGGTCAACTGGGCGACCGTCAGGCCCGCGTACTCCGCGGCGACCAGCGAGTGCGCCTTGGCGGCGACCTCGGCCAGTTCGGCAACGACTTCCTTCTTTTGGGTCAAATTCAGAGCCATTGCATTACCTCGATTCGTTTTCAGGCGATGGTCTGCCTGGAAACTTCTTCAACGCCATCCCGGTTCCGAACCAGGATGGAACTCGGCGACATCGATCCTTCGATGCCGGGGCATCTCGCGATGCCCGTTGCGGTGGCCGTTTCCAATCACATCCAGACGAATGCTGTGGAGGGGCGGCGACCATCTACGCAGGCCCTTGCGGCTTAAGCGGTTGCCTCGGATCCGGCGGCGACTCCATTGCCAAGCGAGCGTCCCTGCCCGTCGCCGAACCTTCGATTTCCCGCGCCTGCGGTCTTTGACGGCGTTCGCGCGGGGCCGGAAGCCCGTTGCGATGCCCTCAAAACTCTTGCTCCCCCTCCCGCTCGCGGGAAAGGGTCGGGATGCGGGGCGTGGCGGCCAGCCTGTTCGCTGCGCCGGTGCCCCTCACCCTGCCCGGCCCCCGCAAGCGGGAGGCGGGTCGGTCACGTCACTTGAGCGACAGCGAAGACTGGTCCACGGCGACGCCGGGGCCCATGGTCGAGCTGAGCGACACTTTCTGCAGGTAGGTTCCCTTGGCGGTCGCCGGCTTGGCCTTGACCAGGTCGGCGAGCAGCGCCTGCAGGTTGTCCTTGAGCTTGGCGTCGTCGAAGTCGGCCTTGCCGATGGTGCAGTGGATGATGCCGGCCTTGTCGGTGCGGTAACGCACCTGGCCGCCCTTGGCGTTCTTCACCGCTTCGCCCGGGTTGGGCGACACGGTGCCGACCTTGGGGTTGGGCATCAGGCCACGCGGCCCGAGCAGGGTGCCGAGCTTGCCGACCACGCGCATCGCGTCCGGCGTGGCGATCACCACGTCGTAGTTGAGGTCGCCGCCCTGCATCTTCTCGGCCAGGTCGTCCATGCCCACGGCATCGGCACCGGCGGCCAGGGCCTCGTCGGCCTTGGCCCCGGCGGGCGCGAACACCGCCACGCGCACGCTCTTGCCAGTGCCACCGGGCAGCACGGTCGAACCGCGCACCTGCTGGTCGGACTTCTTGGCATCGACGCCGAGGCGCACGGCCACGTCGACGGCTTCGACGAACTTGGCCTTGCTGTTGTCCTTGATGATCTTCAGCGCTTCGTCGATCGGGTAGGTCTTGCCCGGGACGACCGCTGCCTGGATGTTCTTCTGTCGCTTGGTCATGCCCATGGCCTCAGCCCTCCACCGTCAGGCCCATCGACCGGGCGGAGCCCGCGATGGTGCGTACCGCCGCGTCCAGGTCGGCCGCGGTCAGGTCGGGTTCCTTCGCCTTCGCGATCTCCTCCAGCTGCTGGCGCGTGACCTTGCCCACCTTCTCGGTGTTGGGACGCGCCGAACCGGACTGGATGCCGACCGCCTTCTTCAGCAGGATCGACGCAGGCGGCGTCTTGGTGATGAAGGTGAAGGTGCGGTCCGAGTACGCCGTGATCACGGTCGGGATCGGCAGGCCCGGCTCCAGCTTCTGCGTGGCCGCGTTGAAGGCCTTGCAGAATTCCATGATGTTCAGGCCGCGCTGGCCCAGTGCAGGGCCGACCGGCGGCGCAGGGTTCGCCTGGCCCGCCTTGACCTGCAGCTTGATGTAACCGATGACTTTCTTTGCCATTGCTCAGTACTCCTGCGAGTGCGAACGCCTGCACGCCATCGGCTGCGGGGCTCCTCGCGTTGTCGGGCGGCGAACCACTCGCCGCCCCGGTTGGGTCAGGCCTTCTCGACCTGGCCGAATTCGAGCTCCACGGGCGTGGAGCGCCCGAAGATCAACACCGCCACGCGGACGCGGCTCTTTTCGTAATTGACTTCCTCGACCACGCCGTTGAAGTCGTTGAACGGGCCGTCGTTGACGCGGACCATCTGCCCCGGCTCGAACAGCACCTTGGGCTTCGGCTTCTCCACGCCCTCCTGCACGCGATCGAGGATCGCGGCGGCTTCGGCGTCGCTGATCGGCAACGGGCTCGCGGCGGTCCCGCCGATGAAGCCCATCACCTTCGGCGTCTCCTTCACCAGGTGCCAGCTCTCGCTGTCGATGCGCGGCACGCCGCCCTCGTCCTGCGTGGCGATCTGCACCAGCACGTACCCGGGGAAGAACTTGCGCTCGGAACGGCGCTTCTGGCCGGAGCGCATCTCCACCACTTCCTCGGTCGGCACCAGGACGTCGCCGAAGCGCTCCTGCATCTCGTTGCGCGCGATGCGATCGCGCAGCGCCTGCGCCACCGTCTTCTCGAAGCCGGAATAGGCGTGCACCACGTACCACCGCTTGGCGCCTTGTGCTTCCATCAAGAATTCAACTCCCTCAACGTCCGAGCAGCAGGCGGATCGCCCACTGGATGACCACGTCGAAACCGGCCAGGATCAGCGCGATGATGACCACGACGATCATCACCACCCAGGTGGTGCGCATCGCTTCCTGGCGCGTCGGCCAGACGACCTTGCGCAGCTCGAAGCGCGACTCGGCGAGGAACTCGCGGGTCTGCAACCCCTTGCCGCTGGTCAGGAACACCACGGTGCCCGCGGCCAGCCCCACCACGACGGCGAGCACGCGTGCGATCACCGGCCACTGGCCATCGAACCAGTAGAACGACGCCACGCCGCCCACGACCAGCAGCACCGCGATGGCGTACTTGACCATGTCGCCGGCGGCGACGCTGTCCTTGGATTGTTCGACTCTGCTGTTCATCGATCTCTTTTCAGGCATGCCAGGGGGCATGCGCATCTAGCGCTTGTTGCTTCGCGCCGCGAGTGGCACGCCAGGAGGGACTCGAACCCCCAACCTGCGGTTTTGGAGACCGCTGCTCTGCCAATTGAGCTACTGGCGTATTGGTTGTTCGTTGCTTCCTGACTTGCCTGTTTCTGAAACGGCAACGGCGGCTCTCGCCGCCCTGCCATCTGGAGCCGGACCCCGCGTGCGCAGGGGACGATTCGCCGGGTAGTGCGCGTGCGCAGGGCGCACGCGCACCGGCGCCTTACTTGGTGATCTTGGACACCACGCCGGCGCCGACCGTGCGGCCGCCCTCGCGGATCGCGAAGCGCAGGCCCTCGTCCATCGCCACCGGGTTGATCAGGCTCACCTTCATCTTCACGTTGTCGC